>NZ_JADEWR010000029.1 GCF_015207525.1 Nodosilinea sp. LEGE 06152 | reverse complement strand
TACGGAGTCACAGGCTCCTGGCGATTTTTCGAGTTTTATCCTTAAAGGTGCGGCGACCCAAGCTACACGCGGTTTGCTTAACCTAGGGTGGGACGGTCTGCCACACTTTTTAAGATACAAGGGTGGGCAGCGCCCACCGCATGCTTTAACCTGCGGTTTGCTGCGCAGGCAAAACCGCCTCAGGTAGTACCGATGGCACTGAGTAGCGCTTCAGCAGCTTGCGGTAGGCAATTAAGGTGGCGTCAGAGGCCACCAGCAGCTCTTGGCGCATGTCACCGTAGGGAGCAACCTGGGGCACCTGGGTTTTGACTACCACATCGTCTTCCTGCATAATTTTGTTGCCTACTTGGGCGGTGTTTCCGTCAAGCCAGTGGCCCAAGCCCGGCACCTGGTTAAGGAAGTTGCGAAGGTTCACCGACTTGACCACCGTGGTCTCGTCATCCACTGGAATGTGAACCATGATGCTCTCGATTTTGTAGCGGCCAAACTGGACCGCCGAATAGGTGACGTTGGGCAGGGCAAAGCGATAGCTCTTGTGGGCTTCGGGGTCATCCTGCTGCAGCACAAATCGCATTACGCCATTGAGACGATTGACCTTGATGGGCAGACTGGCGGCTAGTTCATAGTCGCTCACCGTCACCTCGTAGTCGTCGATTTCGGTGTTCTGGGGGGCGTTACTGGCCCCGATCGCACCCTTGTGCATAAACAGCGCGTGGGAGGTGTCGATGGCATTTTCCATCGTGCGGGTAAAGTGGGCAGCGAACTCGTGGCGGCTGTAGGTAGCGGGCCGCACGGGTGCCTCAAACTGCGGGAAATCTGGGATTGGCGGACGGCGATCCGCTGGTAGATCTAAACTGCCGATGAAAACCCAAACTAGGCCGTACTTTTCCTGCACCGGGTACGACTGCACCCGTGCCCGCTTAGGAATAGACGTACCGGCGGCATCGGCAGGAATGTGGCTACACTGACCATCGGTTTCGTAGCTCCAGCCGTGGTAGGGGCAGCGCAGGCAGTTGCCTTCAACCCAGCCCAGGGCTAGACTGGCCCCCCGGTGAGCGCACTGGTTGTCGAGGGCAACGATTTGGCCCTGGCTATTGCGGTAGAGTACATAGTCCTTGCCCAGCAGCCTCAGCGGTGTGGGCCTGGTGCCAACCTCATGACTGAGTTCTACGGCGTACCAAAAATTCTCCAGCATGGCGGTATGATTCCAGTTCAGCGGGTCGAATGACGGGTGCAGATGACTGGAAAGGGATCCCCTCCACCCCCTTGTAAGGGCAATAGATCTGCGTAGGGTGGGCAGTGCCCACCAGAAATTTAGGAAAAAGTAATCTACCCGACGCTCACTTCGACAGGGGCTTTGCCATTGGCTGAGACAGGGACTGGCAGAATGCCGTAGTCACTGCCCACGGCCCAGCCGCGCTCGACGCACTGACGAATCAGCTTGCGGTAGGCCAGCTGCAGGCTGTCGGAGGCCAGCAGAATCTCCCCAGTCAGGGGCACCACGCGGGGCACTTGGCTCTCGATCACGGCTTTGTCTTCGAGATAGGTGTCGTTGGTGTTTTTGCGCGAGTTCCAGTCGGCCCAGGCCTGGGGCAAGAAGTTGCGCAGACCAATCCACTTGGTCAGGGTGGTGTTTTCGTCGACCGGAATGTTGCTGGCGAAGTAGATGTACTGGTAGCCGCGAAAGTTGAAGTCGAGGTGAATGCGGTTGATGTTGGGCATGTGGGCGGTGAGCGTGGCGCTGGAAAAGGGGCGATCGCGCTTTACGATCAGCTTCAGCAGCCCGGCCCGCTTGGGTGGCTTCGAGACGGTGCGGGCCGTAGCGCTCCAGTCATCCATCTGCACTTCGTAGGGCGGCACTTGGGCATCATCCCGCAGGTTAAAAAAGACGGAATGCACAAAGGGGGCGTGGGAGCTGTCTAGACCGCTTTCGACCACCCGCGTGTAGTGGGCGTTCCAGGTGTATTCACCCGTAATGACGCGCCAGGCCGGGTCACCATACTCGGGCAGGGCCGGAATCGGCGGACGCTGCTCGGCGGGCAGGTCGCCCACAAACAGCCACACCATGCCGTAGTGTTCTTCGACCGGAAATGATGCAATTCTTGCCCGTTTGGGGATGGGGGTGCCCGCCTGGTCGGCCGGAATGTGAACGCAGGTGCCATCGGCCTCATAGCGCCAGCCGTGGTAAGGGCAGCGAATGCAGTTGCCTTCGACCCAGCCTCCTGCTAGCGATGCCCCCCGGTGAATGCAGCGATCGGCCATGGCCACGACCTGACCATCCTCTCCCCGGTAGAGGACATAGCTTTCGCCCATCAGCCGCACGGGCGTCGGTGCGCTAGTGATGGCAGCGCTAAACTCAACGGCGTACCAAAAATTCTTGAGCATCGGGAGTCTCCTGGGGGTTGGGCAACCGCGTTTCACCATCACTACGCCTACGGCCAGGCGTACCGATGGAAGCAAACTGGGTCTACACAAAAGCTTGGTTTGAGATTGCCCAGAGATACTCCCAAAATTGCGACTTTAGGAGCAAAACCAGTGATTTAGCGAATAACCCCTAGATATATGCAGCGAAACTCAGCTACCCCCATAACCATCTACGGGTATCTACGGACCCCTCAATGCAGTGGAATCGCGGTTGCGGGCAGCCCAGTTCGAAAGCGTATCGCGCTAGCTCGTCAGAGCGTTTTGGTTTCTAAGGGCAAAAATACGGTTAGCACTTCTCCAGCTTGGGGGCGCTGCCGCACGATTAGCTTGCCGCCTAGGGCTTGAAACAGATTCTTGGTAGCGTTGAGGTTTAGACTCAGCCCGCCAGTTTCGGGCTGAAACATGAGGAGCTGCCCCAGCGCCTTAAAGGGCGACGTTAAGGGGTCACTCTGAGTTTGAGCTTGGGCGTCATCGCCGCCGGGGGGCTGTGACTGAAACTGAAGCTTGAGCTGATGGCCCGCCAGCGTCACCGCTAGCTCAATGTGGCTGTAGGGAGGCAGACTGTGGGTAAAGCGGTCGATTAGCCCAGTCAAAACCTGGGTCAACATGGCCGGGTCACTGTTGACCATCGGTAGGCAGGGAGGCACATTCACAGTCAAGTCAAGGTTGCGGCGACTAGCCTGCTGCTGCCAGCGGGGAATGGCGTCGTCAAAAAGCTGGTTGAGGGAAATTGCAGACAGGGGCGATCGCGGCCTGGGGCTGTGGTCCGTCTCAAGCTCTACAGCGCGAAAGATTAGGCTGAAGCGATCGATCTGCTGGGTGCATTCCCGATCGATGAGCTGCAGGCGCTTAGCGACCTCGCCACCGATATCCTTGCGTTTGAGTAGCGATCGCGTCAGGGTGCGAATGGTGGTTAGGGGGGTGCGAATTTCGTGAGCCATCGCCTTCAGCAGCTCAGTGTCGGGGCTGTCTTCCGCCGCTGGGGGAGGCGATGGCTCAGCAAAGGCCGCCTGATTTAGACCGACCCTAACGTGGGGGCTAGGCTCGGTTTGAAACGCCGCCAGCGTGGGGCGACCGGGCAGCGCCAAGGCAGGCATAATGCCCAGTGGCGGCCGAAAATCGGCGCTTACCTCTGGCTGGGACCGCTGGCGCAGCTGGGCCAGGAGCAACTGGCTGTAGCGGGTGACCAGCCGATAGTCGGGGGCAACCGGGGGAAACTGAGCAAGTAGGCGATCGAGCGAGTCTACCAGGGGAGGACGGGTGGCAGAAACGCGATCGCGCAGCTGCTGGCACCCCTGTCCCACAACCTCTGGGTCAAAGGAGAACTGAAACAGGGGTAGTCCATTGGCGGCATACCCCAACACCAGCAGCAGGCTAAACCGGCGGGTTAGCAGCAGACAAAACCGCTCGCCAATCAAAGGGTCATGGTTAACTAAAGGCACCATCTGCAGATCGCAGGCCGGGCCTTTAGCCTCCCCATAGCCACGACCTGGCAGTAGGGGGCGCGTTACCGCAAAAATTTGCTCCAGCGGTTCTGGCACCAGCAGCCAGTGGGAGAGTCGCTGCCCCATCAGGCGATCGGGCAGCACTGGAAACGGCCCTGACAGCACTCCTCCCATCAGCGGCCCCGTCGACGGTATCGTTGCGCCTGTTGCGGGTAAATCCGAATCCGAAGGCAGTTCGAGCAGCAGCTTAATCAGGGCTGTCAAGCCGCCTAGCCACTCGTGCTCAGCCTGTAGGTGAGCCTGAGGCAAAGGGTCGCTACCGCCAAACGAGTCTAAAGCCTCGCCAGGCTGCCAATGGGCACCCTCTGCCCCAGCGACCGCAGGAGCCTGCTGCTCGTTAAGTAATGCACTAAGCGGTAGAAACTGCTGCACCAAGGCGTCACCTGTCTCTGCGATAGACTAACTGCAGCACCCAAGCCACAGTTGGCAGGTTAGCCACTTCAGCCAACTCGCCATCTATTACGAGACTACGCCCTTAGCCACCCATTGAGCTATGGGTAGAACCGAACGGAAACCCGGCCATTCCCTAGAGTCTTCAATCGCACACCTGTTTAGCCAAGAGGCCAGTCAGCAGAGCAGTTAGACTGATCCGGCGGGGTTGAAGACAAGCGTTTTAGAGAAGTTATGCGTCGAAACATCTTTATGATGTTTTGCTACAACGCCTTCCAAAGGATGCCAATTCAACCCATCGAGCGATCGCGGTGCAACCCTGAGTCAGTATTTAGCTGAAACAGTCTGAGCTAAACTAGCTAGCCAAACCAGCTGGATGGAACCGATTCGGCCTCGGCCCGCTCAGCGCTGGGACGTCGCTGCCAAGTTTCAGGCCGACCCAGCAGAGCATCAATGCCTTGATGAATTAGCTGCTTAATTTGGTCGTGCTGCTCAGAGGAATAGCAGTGCCCGGTTGAGGTCATGTCGCAGGCAACACCGCTATCCATAGTCACGTACACTACTGGCAGCCGCGCCAAAACGTAGGCCGTTAGTTTTTGACGCAGCTCAGGAACGGCAAAAACCTGACGATATTCGTAGAGCGGGTAGGCAGCTAAAATGTCATCGATCTTATCCGTTACGATCGGTAAAGTTAAGTTGACAATCGTTTGGGTCATTGGGTTGAAACTCCAGGAAAGCTTGTAGCAAGGTCAGACATTGGATCGACGACTGTTTAGGGCAGAGATCAGACTAAACAACCGAAGAAAGGGGGCAAGCAAAATTGAAACGCCGAAAAATTAATTTTTCGAATCAGGCATAGTCAGCTCAAGAATCGTTTTGAGGCGGCGGCCAAAGGCAGCAACTGAAAAAGTCTTAAAGCACTGAAGCGAAACACGTCCCACCTCCATCAGGTATTCCCTAAATAAACGCGACAGTGATGATGGTCCTACTTAAGTTTTAGAAAAAAATAATTATTCTCTTTCAGACGTTTATAAAAACTACGTAAAGTGAATCGTTTCTCAATCGTTGTTGTTTCTAGCAGGAGTGTTGGTCTCCTGGTTGTTACGTAAAGTAATTTTCTGGGCAATATTTTCGGGTGAAGGTCGTTCTAGAGCGCCGCAGGCATTGATGTACCGTTCTCGATAGAGCTGGCTAAGGTAGGACAACCGCCTGGATGATGGCTGAAGATTGTGCTTAGCGTGCGTTTTGGAGGTGAAATTGGCACTACAGCAGGTTGTTTTGATGATTTGTGGCGGCATGCACCCCCCCAGCTATACGGGCCAAATGCTCGCTACCATCGCCCAAGATGAGGTGCTGCAGCTTAGTAGTGTTGTCTGCGCGCCCCACGGTTCTCTAGAAGTACTCTCACCCTTTGCCCTGCGCCAAACTCTTGCGGCCCACATAAATAGCATCAAGACCGGCGTTACTCTGGCCGGCCCAGCGCTGGAAGCAGAACCTCCAGCGTTGGTACTGTGGGCGTTTAGCGCGGGCTGTGTGGGGGCGGCGGCTCTGGCAACCTACTGGCAACGGCAGCGGGGACCTGTGCTGGCGCTGTTTATGGTGGATGGGTGGGGAGTACCCCGCGACCCAGAGGTGCCAACCTATCGGCTCAGCCATGACGCTACAACCCACTACACCTCTCGCTGGCTGGGTGCAGGCGATGTCGATTTTTACGCGGATCCAGCGGTGCCGCATTTAACCCTGTGGCGTCAGCCCCAGGCAGTCGCAGGCTGGGCAGTAGAAAAAGGCAAGCCGAGCGAAAGGCTGACTGCTGCCGACTTTCTATGTCGGCGATCGCGTGCGGCCATCCACCGCTACAGCACCAGTTGCTAGGGCTTAACCAGTAGCTGAATATCAACAGCTCATAACTAGCGACCTACAATGTAGACCCTGTGGCTATTAAAGACCCCAGCCTCTGCTGCTAATATGAGGAGAAATGTTCTTCATTTAACAGCATTTAGCAGCACCATTCCTGTAAAGCAGCGGCGGTGAGCCTTTCACTGCCCGTGTGGCCCGAAGGAGAAAATGTTCTGATTTGGTTTTCTCTTAAGCAATGCACCCTAGCCAAACCCAAGCACCCGCCGCTATGACGACTCCCATTGCCGCTCCTAACAGTGTTCTCGTGCGCCGCGCCTCCGGTGCCTTTGCCCTGATCGATAGCCTCAGACGGCACGGGGTAGAACATATTTTTGGGTATCCTGGCGGGGCGATTCTGCCTATTTACGATGAGCTGTACCGGGCTGAGGCGGTAGGGGGCATTAGCCACATTCTGGTGCGCCATGAGCAGGGTGGAGCCCACGCCGCCGATGGCTACGCTCGCGCCACCGGCAAGGTAGGCGTTTGCTTTGGCACCTCTGGCCCCGGTGCTACCAATCTGGTCACGGGTATTGCCACCGCCCAGATGGACTCGGTGCCGATGGTGGTCATCACTGGCCAGGTACCTAGCCATGCGATCGGCAGCGATGCCTTTCAGGAAACCGATATTTTTGGCATTACCCTGCCGCTGGTCAAGCATTCCTACGTGGCTCGCACCCCCGACCAAATTCCTCGAATGGTGGCAGAGGCCTTCTATATTGCTCAGACCGGTCGCCCTGGTCCGGTACTGATCGACATTCCCAAAGACATTGGACTGGCAGAGTTTGACTATGTGCCGGTAGAGCCTGGGCAGATCAACTTGCCCGGCTACAAACCTACGGTTAAGGGTAACCCTCGTCAGGTCAACCCGGCCCTGCGGCTGCTGCGCCAGAGTGAGCGCCCGCTGTTGTACGTGGGCGGCGGCGCGATTACCGCTGGAGCCCACGCCGAGATTCGCCAGCTGGCCGAGTACTTCCAAATTCCGGTGACGACTACGCTGATGGGCAAAGGTGCCTTCAACGAGCACCATCCCCTGGCCCTGGGTATGCTGGGTATGCACGGCACCGCCTACGCCAACTTTGCCGTCAGCGAGTGCGACCTGCTCATCGCGGTCGGTGCCCGCTTTGACGATCGCGTTACCGGTAAGCTTGACGAGTTTGCCTCCCGCGCCCAGGTCATTCATATCGATATTGACCCGGCGGAGGTGGGCAAAAACCGTGCTCCCCAGGTGCCTATTGTGGGCGATGTGAAGCAGGTGCTGGCCACCATGCTCAACCGCCTAGAGGAAGAGAACCAGCCACCGCCCCCCAACCAAACTGCCGCCTGGCGCGATCGCATCGATCGCTGGAAGCGCGACTACCCCCTGGTGGTGCCCACCTACCCCGACGTGCTGTCGCCCCAGGAAGTGATCTCCGAGCTAGCTACCCAGGCCCCCAATGCCTACTACACCACCGATGTGGGGCAGCACCAGATGTGGTCGGCCCAGTTCTTAAAGAATGGCCCCCGCCAGTGGGTATCGAGCGCTGGGCTTGGCACAATGGGCTTTGGGATGCCAGCCGCGATGGGGGTGCAGGTGGCGCTGCCCAACGAAACAGTGATTTGCATCAGCGGCGACGCCAGCTTCCAGATGAACCTGCAAGAGCTAGGTACCCTGGCCCAGTACAACATTCCGGTCAAAACCGTCGTCATCAACAACGGCTGGCAGGGCATGGTGCGCCAGTGGCAGCAGGCCTTCCACGGCGAGCGCTATTCGTCCTCCAACATGGAGGTGGGCATGCCCGATTTTGAGCTGCTAGCTCAGGCCTACGGCATTAAGGGCATGGTGGTGCGCGATCGCAGCGATCTCAGCACCACCGTCGCTACCATGCTGGCCCACAGTGGCCCCGTGCTGCTAGACGTGCGCGTGCGCCGCGATGAGAACTGCTACCCCATGGTCGCCCCCGGCAAGGGCAACCACCAAATGATCGGCTTACCCGAAGTGCACGGCATTGGTATGAGCAACGGAGCGGATCCCTGTGTCAGCTGCGGTCACCAAAATACTTCGACCAGCAATTTCTGCTCAGAATGCGGTACTAAGCTATAGATTGCATAGGCTGAGGCAGTTTTGCCGGGCAATGGCCCAAATTTTTCAGAATGCAGTATCCTGACTTCAGTTTCACTACTGGTGTGGGTCGTCTATGTCTGCTGCGCTGAAATCCTATGTGCCACGTCCGTTGCCATCTCGGACTCGGGCAGCAACAGCCCCCACCTCAGCGCGCCAGAGTTCTGCCGCTCTACCCGCAGAAACCAGACCCGGGGTTTCTGCGCCCGCAATACTGCCGACGGCACCAGGGCTAGACTCTCCTAGCCCTGTGGTGCGGCGGCTGTCTCAGCTGCACCTGGTCTCGTCGGCGCTGGCGGTGTCGCTGGTGTCCCTCACCCTACTCAGCTACGGCACGTCGGTCTATATCAACCGCCAGCTCAACCAGGCCAATCAACGGCTCAATCGACTGCAGCGCAGTGAGCAGCAGCTTACCACCGCCAATGAAGTGCTCAAAAATCACTTAGCTCATCAAGTTGAAGCCCCCGAAATGGGATTTCAACCCCCTCAGCCGGGGAGCGTTATTTTTTTGAAGCCCACGCCCCAGGCAGCCGCTTCAGCTCAGGGGCCGGCTTCGGTAGTCAATCGATTTGCCCTACCCAAGGTAGACGTGCCCCTGGGTTACTAAGCGCTAGCCCATTCTTTACCTACTGCTTGATCCATGGCTAGTTCTGCCTACTCTGCTCGCCGTCGCCGTCGCAAACGAACTCGCCCCCCCGCTGTCGTCGCCTTTAACCCGACGACGACCCGAGTGCGGGTGCTCATAGTGTGGGGGTTGCTGGTGCTTTCGCTAGTGGCGATCGCAGGGCGACTGGCATGGCTACAGCTAGCCCAGAGCGACAATCTCACCAATTTGGCGCAGCAGCAGCGGCTTTTACCCTCCGTGCAACGACAGGTGCGCCACTCAATGATCGATCGCCAGGGCAATGTGCTGGCTGTTGACCAGGTGGTTTACACCCTCTACGCCCACCCCCGCCTCTTTAATCTAACGATGCAGGAGGTGGCTGCCGTTCTCAGTCCCCTCCTTGACACAGCAGAATCTAAGCTACTCAGCCAGTTCAGTCGCCAGCCGACGGGCATTCGTCTTGTAGATGGGCTGAGCGAAGCCACCGTTGACCACATTCGCGCCCTGCGTTTGAATGGGATAGAGCTAGAACCCCAGCAGCAGCGGTTTTACCCTCAGCAGCAGTTGTTTGCTCCCGTTGTAGGGTTTGTCAACGTTGAAGGGCAGCCCCAGGCCGGACTAGAAATTGTCTATCAGGAGCAACTCTCCCTGGCTCCCTCCGTGGCAAAAGCGCCGCAGAACGAGACTGGCGCTGAGAGCGAAACCGGCGCTGCAGAGGTTTACGGCCCCCCATTAGAACTATTAACAGCAGCATCAACGGAGGTTGCTGACTCAGAGGCCAATGGTTTAGAGGCTATTAGTCCAGAGGTCAATGGCTCAGAAGCTAACGCTGTTCTCAACGATCCCTCACTGACTGGCAATGTCAGTCTGCGCCTCACCCTCGATAGTCGCCTCCAGCGAGCGGCTCAGCAGGAGCTGCAGGCCGTAGTCGATCGCCACAGGGCCAAGCGAGGCACCGTCATGGTGATGGATGCCCACAGCGGCGAAATGCTAGCTCTGGCTAGCGTTCCAACCTACGACCCTAACCAGTACTACAAAGCCGATCTCAGCGACCTCAGAAGCTGGGTAATCAGCGATCTCTACGAACCGGGGTCAACCTTTAAACCGATTAATATTGCGATCGCCCTCGAAGCTGAGCTAATTACGCCCGGCGAAGTGGTCAACGACAGTGGCCAGATGCAGTTTGGCGAGTGGAAAATCAGAAACCACGACTACGCCACCGCGGGCGGGCGTGGGCCAATTTCGATCACTGACGTGCTGAAGTATTCCAGCAACGTCGGTATGGTGCGGATTATGCAAAAAATGCCCGCCGCCGACTACTATACCTGGCTCCAGCGCCTTGGCCTCGACCAACCCAGCGGCATCGATTTGCCCGCCGAAGCCGCTGGGCAAATGAAGGATCGCGAGCAATTTGTCAAAAGCAAAGTAGAGTCGGCAACGACGGCTTTTGGTCAGGGCTTCTCGCTGTCGCCCATTAAAATGATGCAGCTGCAGGCCACCCTAGCAAACGGCGGTAAGCTCGTTACCCCCCATCTGGTCAGCGGGATGGTCACCGCCGAGGGAGAAGAGGTTTGGGCTCCAGGCCTGCCCGAGCCCAAGACGATTTTTTCGCCCCAAACCACGCAGCAGGTACTCGACATGATGGAAGCCGTGGTGGATACCGGCACCGGCAGCCCGGCCAAGCTGCCTGGCTATCGTGTGGGGGGCAAGACCGGGACCGCGCAAAAGGCGGCGGCTTCCGGCGGCTATGGCCGGGGCCGAGTAACCAGCTTTGTCGGCATTCTGCCCATTGACGCGCCCCGCTACGTGGTGCTGGCCGTAATCGACGAACCCCAGGGCGATGACGCCTACGGCTCGACCGTAGCGGCTCCCCTGGTGAAAAAGGTGACTGAAGCCCTGGTCGTGCTAGAAGGCCTGCCCCCCTCGGCACCTAAGCCTTAGGGCTGTTATCAATTTCGGCTAAAGTCCTGAGGCCATCAGCATTGCCACGCCCGACTCAAACAGTGGGCTCAGGGCTATAACTCCTGATTTTTGAAGCATCAGCGGCTAATTGATAACGGCTCCTAAAATCCCAGGCGAATCTGGGCCTTAGAATTCTGGCTCCGCTACTGTGCCACCCAGACTTTCGACAATGGCCCGAGTGTTGGCGGCCATCATTTTTAGATAGGTATCACCGTCGCTGCCGGGCGCGCCAATGGAGTCAGAATAGAGCTGAGCCGGAGCCAGAGTAACACCGGCTTCGTTGGCCACCGTAGTAATCAGCCGGGGGTTAATGGTGGTTTCGGCAAAAATAGCGGGCACTCTCAGCCCCTGAATAGACGTCACTAGCTCCTGCACGGTGCGGGCGCTGGGCTGCTCCTCGGTGCTGAGACCGATTAGGGTGCCTACCACCGTCAGACCGTAGGCACGGGCGTAGTACTGAAAGGCGTCGTGGGTAGTCACCAGCTGCCGCTGGTCGGCAGGAATGGTGGCCGTTTGTGCCTCAATCCAGGCGTGCAGTTGGTTCAGTTCGTCAATATAGGCGGCGGCGTTTTGGGTAAACAGGGCCTCCTGCTCGGGGGCCACCTCAATCAGCTGATCGCGAATGGCTTCGACCATAGGCACCGCATTGCTCACATCGCCCCATACGTGGGGGTCGGGTACGGTGCTATTGCCTGTTTCTAAATCTAAGGGTGGTACTACTTCGCCAACGGCAAACTGGCGGGCGTTGACCCCAGCAGCATTGAGCAAACGAATCAAATTGGGCTCTAGATTGTAGCCGTTGTAGAGAATCAGATCGGCTTGTTCAAAGGCAATGCTGTCGGCGGGTACGGGTTCGTAAACGTGGGGATCGGCACCGGGCTGCAAAATGCTGGTCAGCTCAATTTGGTCACCGCCCACTTCGGTAGCCCAGTCAGCAATCAGGGTGCTGGTGGCGACGACGGCGGGGCGATCGTCTGGGGCATTGGCACTATCGGGAGCAGATGTCTCTCTTCCGGTCGCATTGCAGCCCGCTAATCCTAACCCTGCGGCAAATACCACAGCTGCTAGGCTTGCATACCTTGGAACTATAGTAATCCGTTGCATAGACTGCATTTCATATTCCTTTCATTTTTACGATACAATACATTTCATAATCATTTCATTTTTGCACTTAGTCGTTCCTGCCCCACTGGTTTGGAATGGCTTAAGACTAGACTCTACAATTCCTGCTGACCCGGAACATCTTCCTCATGCAGGGATAGTGGAAGCCCTGAGACCTAAAACTTAGATCGCGCTGGAACTACTGCTATGGCGACTTCTCCTAAAATCGTTGTTGACCACCTCAGCGTCAACTATCGCGACGTACAGGCTCTGCGAAACGTCAATCTCACCGTTCGGCCGGGTAAGCTGGTGGGCATTTTTGGCCCCAATGGGGCGGGCAAGAGCACGCTCATCAAAGCTATGCTGGGGCTTATGCCGGTGGTGACTGGGCGTGTAACCTATGGCGACAACACCCTGGCCCATCAGCTCGATCGCGTTGCCTACGTGCCTCAGCGATCGCAGATTGACTGGACCTTTCCCGCCACCGTGTGGGACGTGGTGATGATGGGCCGGGTGAAGAAGACCGGCTGGTTTAACCGCTTTTCGGCCAGCAGTCGCCAGATTGCCACAGCAGCACTGGAACGGGTGGGAATGCTGGAGTTTCGCGATCGCCCCATTGGTGCCCTCTCGGGCGGTCAACAGCAGCGGGTGTTTTTGGCCCGCGCCCTGGCCCAGGAGGCGGAGATTTTTTGCTTTGACGAACCCTTTGTGGGCGTTGACCAAAAGACTGAGACGGTGCTGTTCAACATTTTTCGCGAACTGGCCCAAGCCGGCAAAATTGTGATGGTCATCAACCACGACTTAGGCGAGTCGATCACCAACTTTGATCAGCTAATTCTGCTCAACAAGGAGCTGATCGCCGCTGGCCCCCGCGACTGGGTGCTCACCCGCGACAACATGACCCGCGCCTACGGCGGCCACGTGGGCTTCTTTGGCCATGTCGCTTGAGTTAGCTGTGCTTGACTGGTTCTTTGAACCCCTACAGTTTGCCTTTATGCAGCGATCGCTGGCGGTCGCGGTCATGGTGGGCATTATTTGCTCGGTGGTGGGCAGCTACCTGATGGTGCAGCGGTTAGCGCTATTAGGCGACGCCATCAGCCACTCGGTGCTGCCGGGGCTGGCGATCGCCTTTTGGCTGGGGGTCAACATTTTTGTGGGGGCCTTTATCGCCGGGGTGATCAGCACGGTGATTATTGGCTGGATTCACACGCGATCGCCGATTAAAGAAGATGCCGCCATGGGCATTGTGTTTTCGGCCTTCTTTGCGCTGGGCATTACGCTAATTACCACCATTCAAAAGGACAACAAAATCGACCTCAACCACTTTCTGTTTGGCAATATTTTGGGCGTTACCCCTGGGGACGTGCGCGACACGGCTATTATTGCCGTTCTGGTGCTGATTGCTGTTTTTTTGCTCTACAAAGAGCTGCTGTTCTACAGCTTTGACCCCCTCGGTGCCCAGGCGGGCGGCCTACCCACGGGCCTGCTCAACGCTGGGCTGATGGTGCTGATTGCCCTCACCGTGGTGGCCAGCATGAAGGTGGTGGGGGTGATTTTGGTACTGTCGCTACTGATTGCGCCGGGGGCGACAGCCTACCTGCTGGTGCCGCGCCTGCACCAGGTCATGCTGCTGGGGGCCACGATCGGTGTATTCTCTAGCGTCAGCGGCATGTACCTGAGCTACTACGTCAATCTGCCCTCGGGGCCAGCGATCGTGATGGTGGTGTCGGCGCTGTTTGCCCTGTCATTTTTGCTCAGCCCCCAGCATGGGGTACTGGTGGGACCAAGGCGAGGTCGGCCCTGGCAAACGCTACAGGCTCTACTACCCTCCAAAGGCTCCCGCCCGTAGCTGCCCCTGCCTCCTCAAGCACATCGGTAACACTCAGCCTCAACCCCCTAAAATAGATTCATCTCCGCACGGCACGCTGCGCTTCCATTTGTCAGTCTGCACTATGGTTCAGCTCAAGCAACGCTTTCAGAGCTTTGAGGACTACCTGGCCTACGACGATGGGACAGAAAATCTCTATGAGTTATTCAACGGAGAATTAATTGAGGTGCCGCCAGAGTCTGGGTTCAATGTTGAAACGGCGAACTTCCTTTTTGCAGTATTGCTGCCTCTAGTTGGCCATCGTCGCCTTAGAGGACATGGCCTAGAACTGGAGGTGCGCGGTGAGCCAAGAAATCGCTACCCAGATTTGTCGGTCATTTATGAGAATCAGATCGAGCCGCTTAGGCGACGCAACACACTGCGGATTTTGATGGGGCCACCGATGCTGGTGGTAGAGATCGTGAGCCCTGGGGAAGTGCAGCGCAACCGAGACTATATAGCCAAGCGCAGCCAGTATCAAGACTTGGGCATACCTGAATACTGGATTGTGGATCCGCAGACAGCTACCGTTCTGGTTCTGGAGCTGAGGGATGGGGTGTATTGCGAAGCGGTGACGTTTAGCGGTGGAGACGAGCTGCGATCGCTCCAACTGGGTCCGCTGAATATAACAGCTCAAGCCCTGCTTAATGCCGCTAGTTCCCAAACAGAGGATACTTAAGTCGGTATGGTGCAAGCGTCTTCTCTAACTAGCGCTGACCTTTTCCTAAAGCGATGGACGGTTGATGATTACCACCGCATGATTTCTGCTGGAATTTTAACGCCAGACGATCGGGTGGAGCTGTTGGATGGTCAAATTGTTGAAATGGCACCACAAGACCCGCCCCACGCCTCTCGTATTGATGACGGGGGCGATTATCTCAAGACTCTCTTTGCCAACCGAGCTAAGGTGCGGGTGCAGCTACCCATCACCCTAGCCCCAGGGTCGGAGCCGGAGCCTGATTTTGCCATTGTTCGCATTGACGAAAATCGCTATCGCGATCGCCACCCTCAGCCGCAGGATGTGCTGCTGTTGATTGAAGTGGCCGATTCGACGATGAAGCGCGACCGCACCCACAAGGCCCGAATCTACGCCAACGCTGGCATTGGCGAATATTGGATTGTTGACATCAAAAGGCAGCAGCTCGTTGTATTGCAAGACCTCCAAGACGGTTCGTATCAGTCTGAACAAACCTTCACTGAAAACGATCAGATTGCACCACTGCTATTGCCAGATGTTGTAGTAAACCTACGCCACTTGATTCTTTAAAGCCTGTAGTATGCGTTAGAAGGGTTGTTTTGCTATGAGCGTTGTTATTTTAGATAAGTTGGTAAAAGCTTCTCAACTGACTCCAAGCGAATTTCGCCAAGAAATTGCTCTGCACCTATTTCAAACTGGGCGTTTAACCATAGGCTATGCTAGCCAGCTTGCAGAGATGCCGCTTAACGCATTTCGTCAACTGCTCAAGCAACGAAAGATTCCACTCTACGTCTACGATGTTGAGGATTTTAACCTAGATTTGAAAAATTTGAGGGCATTAGGTCGGCTGTGATTGTTATTAGTCACACATCTGTCATCACTAATCTGGCAGCTATCCAACACTTACAGCTTTTAGCTCAGCTTTATGGACAAGTCACTATTCTTGGAATACTCTACCGTGAGCTAACGAAACTGATAAATTCCGTTAGCTCTAATTAATGGCCTTTTTCAACAACTTAACCTTTATGTCAAATCTTGATCATTACGAGTCAAAATCCTCAGGGAAAGCTGGAGAACTAGGTAATTCAGGCGAAATAGCTGCATCGGGAGTGTTACAAATTTTAAGTCTTTTAGCAGCCGTTGCTAGTGGACCTTCGGGCATTGCACTTACGGCTTTCGGTGCAGGTGGCACGGTTTTACTTAGTGCTTGGCAAACAGAGAATCAGAAAAGCTTTCAGAAGCGCATTGAGCAAGAGCTTTCTCAACTGGATCAGGAAAAATTAGATAAAGAAGCACTTCAATCTTCTGAGTTTAAGGAGATAGTTCTGCGTATCTGGAATGAATCTGTTTTGACGGAGTCTTCACTGAAGCAAGAGGCGTTTGCTAAAGGACTGATCAACTCTACCTTATGTCACACAAGCAAATTGAATGGAAAGCTCGCATTTGTTCGTATAGTTTCACAAATGTCAGATGAAGAGTTACAAGTTTTTGCGATAGTGCAAAACGCTTGGAAGGAAAATGTACTAGCTTTTGGACAAGAGTTTATTCGGGAAGCGCTTCCAGGCATGGACATGCAAGATGTTCAATTGGCATGTGAGGGCCTGAAGCAAAGTCGTGTTCTAGATGCTAATAATTCTGATATTTTTCGATTAAGCTTGCTTGGAATAAAGTTGGCTTCCTGGCTTAATAATAAAGGGGAATATAAAAATATTGAAGAGCTTCAGACTTTGCAGGCGCAACAAATAGAGGGTAAATTAGAGGCAAGGATGAGAAAAATAATCATGCAAGATAAAGATCAAGAGCTCAGGAGAAAGCTTCGGAATCTTGGTATGTGAAATTTATAGAAATCTATCTATTCGTCCGGCACTATGTACACGCTGCTGACTAAAGCTAAAGCCCTTGGAATCATTGCTTCCAAGGGCTGTGGTATGACTCATTTATAGCTCCGCTGGGTGAGCTGCACGTTTTCAAAGTCGAGAGTTTCGCGGTGCAGCTGGGGCGATCGCCTATCTCCCCCGTACTCCCACGCTGCGACAAAGGCGAAGTGCTTATCGTCGCGCTTGGCTTCGCCGTCGGGGGTTTGATACTCTTCGCGAAAGTGCCCGCCGCAGGACTCTTCGCGCTGCAGGGCGTCTCGTGCCATCAGCTCACCCAGGTCGATAAAGTCGGACACACGCCCGGCGAACTCCAGGTTTTTGTTCAGGGTATTGGCCTCGCCGGGAAGTTTGAGGTTTTGCCAGAACTCGGTCCGCAGGTCCTGAATTTGGGCGATCGCACTCTCCAACCCCTCCCGGTTCCGCGCCATCCCCACGTAATCCCATACAATGCGGCCCAGCTCGCGGTGAAACTCCATTACCGTCTTGCTGCCCCCAATGCTCAGCAGCTTGGTGATCCGGGCCTTAGCAGTGGCCTCTGCCTCTCCAAAGGCATCGTCGTCGGTGGTCACGGTGGGCAAAGACTGCCCCGCAATGTAGTCGCCCAGCGTGTAGGGAATCACAAAGTAGCCATCCGCCAGGCCCTGCATCAGCGCGCTGGCCCCTAACCGATTCGCACCGTGGTCAGAGAAATTCGCCTCGCCCAGCACAAACAAACCGGGGATTGTGCTCATCAGGTGGTAGTCAACCCAGAGGCCACCCATGGTGTAGTGCACAGCGGGGTAGATGCGCATCGGCGTTTCGTAGGGGTTCTCGCCCGATATCCGCTGGTACATGTCGAACAGGTTGCCGTAGCGGGCGGCAATGGTATCGCGGCCCTGCTGGGCGATCGCATCCCGAAAATCTAAATACACCGCCAGCCCCGTTTCGCCTACGCCGCGACCCTCATCGGTCATCGCCTTGGCATTGCGCGAGGCTACATCGCGGGGTACCAGGTTGCCAAAGGCTGGGTAGCGGGTTTCTAAGTAATAGTCGCGCTCCCCATCGGGAATGTCGTCGGAATGGCGAGTATCCCCTGGTTTCAGCGGCACCCACACCCGCCCATCGTTGCGCAGGCCCTCACTCATCAGCGTCAGCTTCGACTGATAATCGCCCGACACCGGAATGCAGGTGGGGTGAATCTGCGTATAGCAGGGGTTGGCAAAGTAGGCTCCCCGCCGATGGCAACGCCAGGCCGCCGTCACGTTAGAGTTCTTCGCATTGGTCGAGAGGTAATACACATTGCCGTAGCCCCCGGTGCACAGCAGCACCGCATCCCCGGCGTAGCGCTCCAGCTCCCCTGTCACCAGGTTGCGCACCACAATGCCCCGCGCCTTGCCGTCAGCCACCACCAGCTCCAGCATTTCGCGGCGAGCATAGACTTCAATCTTGCCCGTCTGCACCATACGCATCATGGCGCTGTAGGCCCCGAGCAGCAGCTGCTGCCCCGTCTGCCCCCTGGCGTAGAACGTGCGCGACACCTGGGCCCCGCCAAAGGAGCGGTTGTCGAGCAGTCCGCCATATTCCCGCGCGAAGGGCACGCCCTGGGCCACACACTGGTCGATAATGCTGCTGCTGATTTCCGCTAGCCGATGCACATTGGCCTCGCGCGAGCGGTAGTCGCCGCCTTTGATCGTGTCGTAAAACAACCGCCATACGCTGTCGCCATCGTTGGGGTAATTCTTCGTCGCGTTGATGCCCCCCTGGGCGGCAATGCTATGGGCGCGGCGCGGCGAGTCTTGAATGCAAAAGCTTTTGACGTTGTAGCCCAGCTCGGCCAGGGTCGCCGCCGCCGAGGCCCCCGCTAGCCCGGTGCCGACGACGAGAACGGTGTGCTTGGCCTTGTTTTTGGGACTGACCAGGCGACAGTGGTCTTTGAAGTCGCTCCATTTTTGGTTCAGCGGACCAGCGGGAATGCGGGGGTCAAGCATGGGGAAGATGAGGCGCGGTGTGTGCCTCTATTTTAGATCTGTCAGCTCATTCACGCTTTGCCGCAGCTGCGTCTGACAGTTCACCGTTGTGCAGCGCAGACTAACTGAACGCAAGTTCTAATTATTCTGTTATGTCTTGCGTCTAGAAAATCTTCGCCTAGAAAATATTATGCAGCGGCGATCGCGCCCTCTTTTGCAAGCCTAAACCCAGAAAAGCTTAGTTTGTAGATTTGCATTACAAATTTGCTCAATACCTGACCTGCAAAACCACAATTTGACAAGTAGTTAACCCTCTAAAGCAGGAATGACTTCTCAAGTAGATCTAGACCATGCTGCCCTATTTGCACAACTGCAAGGTATTTTGAGTGGCTTACAAACAGAAGTAACCCAAGAACTGGCAGCTTTTTCTCAGCCACATCAACCACTGCAAAGCTTTAGCAGCGCTGACGGCAAGGTGACAGGCTCACTTCTGACCTTCACGGGAGAAGAGCTAGATTGGCTGGTCTACTCGTGGTTTAATGCCGCTCAAATGAAATTTGGCACTGTGCGCCTTACCCTTTGGCTAGGTCCATCGATTCAGGTGCCTCACCTGGCCGTTGAATTTGGCACCAAGCCCGAGCTCTTCTTTTACATCGACTATATCCCTAGAGTTGATTTGTGGGCTGAATTAAGCTACACAGAACACTACTATGAACCGTTGAATGCAACTTATATGACGTTGCGGGAGAACCCTAATTTGTCTTTGTTTGTAAGCAAGGCGCTATATATTAGACAGCTACAGTCCCCAACGCCGCTTTGCTTTACGTGCCCTGCAACCCAGGACTCTCTCTCATTGATTGAACATACCGCTCAAGAAATGTGTTCTCGCTGGCTCAGCTGGGTTAAGCAGGCAGAATCCGTCCCCGTAGAGCGCCAATCTGCATTGGCAAAACGGGATTTATTGATGCGAAAAACCGTTGCCGAACGTGATCCAGGCAATGCTACGGCCACGCAGATTTTTGGGGCAGAGCTAGCAGATCAGCTGATTCGCGCGTTGTGGAGCAAGGACTATGGGTAGTGCAGAAATAGCGATCGGTAAAGTGCTACTCATCGGTGTAACTGGAGGAACGGGCAGCAATGCTGTTAAAGGGTTGCTCGAACAAAAGGTAACTGACCTTCGTGCCATTACCCGCAAAATCGACCTTGAGCGTCCTTCCCTATCCAAACTACATAACAGCGGTGTCGAGCTAGTTGAAGCCGATCTTGACGATGAGTCTTCACTGAAAGCCGCTTTTGCAGGTGTTTCGGCTGTTTACTGTCACGCATTGGCTCCAGATTTGGCTAAGCCTGACCCCCAGGAAGTGGTAAGGGCACAGCGAATTGCCCAAGCCGCTAAGCAAGCCAACGTTAACCACGTTGTCTATAATTCTGCGGGAGGAGCCGATCGCAAGTCTGGTATTGCTCACATTGAGCAAAAGTATCGAGTAGAGCAAATTCTCAAACAGGCAAATTTGCCCACAACGATGCTGCGTGCTTGTTTATTTATGGAGGAATTCTGGAAGCCTTACACTCGCCCGTCTATTCTCAAAGGGTCTTTTTCTTTCGCGGTTCAACCCGATAGGCCACTCCATTTAATTACAACAAAAGATATGGGACGAGTGGCTGCGTATGTGATGCAGCACCGTTCGGAGTATGTCGGCAAAGATATTGAGCTGGCTGGAGATGTGTTAACCCCCAAACAAATGGCGGCAGCATTTGCTAATGCCCAGGGAAGCTCTGTGGCTTACAAAGAAGTACCGCCCTGGATTTTCTTGCTTTTGTTTCGCAAGTCGCTGTTTGATTTAATTCAGTGGTATCGCAAGCAGGGCTATCAGGCGGATGTTTCTGCTTTGAGAGCAGAGTTTCCTGGCCTGCTAACTACGTTTGCTGATTTTTTAGAAGAAACCCGTTGGGCAAACCCAGAGTTGACGTACCAGGATTTATAAACATTCGTTCAGGAATTTGCAGGGTGAGGGGCGTCGTTCGAACGTAATCGCGCAGCTGCTGGTTGAGAATAGCAACAATTAGATCGGCAACAATGGCATCTAGCTGGCCGTGCTCAAAGGTTGGCATCTTGAGAGTCAGGTATCTGTTGGCATATTTAAGTCGCGGAGTACTGTAGACATCCCTGCTCGCTGCTAGCTGCTGGTACTCTGCCCAACTCATTGGGATAGTCGCCACTGAGCCATTGGGTAAAGACTTGACAGGCGCGATCGCAATCATACCTCTGCACCAAAGCCGTTCTATGGCATTGATTATAGGCTGCCGGTCAGCGGCTCGATGACCGCCGCTGGGCCTTTGGAGATGGAGGTCTTATCGTGCAACCTACGTTTCAATCGGGCTAGTGGCGTCGCGATCGCGCTCATATCGCTTTGCCAGCGGAAACGGCGGCAGCCAAGACTCGCGACGGATAGTCCAGTTTTCGTAGGTTGGCATCAGTTGGTCAGGGGCATCTAGGCAGCCCAGGTGCACTTCGATTTCGTCTGCGGCACGCGCAAAAACGGATGAGCCACAGCGAGGGCAGAAAAACCGCCCGTTATAGTCGCGGGTTTCGCCACTGATGGTGACTGCATCTTGAGGAAAGATCGCGGCAGCGTAAAAAAGGGCTCCATGATGCTTGCGGCAGTCAAGACAGTGACAAAGGCCAACCCGATTTGGCGGCCCTGTAGCCACAAGTCGGACGTTGCCGCACAGGCAACCGCCAGTGAATTGCTCCATACTGCATTTCCTAAGAGGTATTAAGTAGCGATTAAGTCGGAAGAATGTTTTGCCATAAGTCGGCTGCAATAAACCTCGACAGATGCCCCACGTTAGTTGTAGCAATCACCACATCTGAGCCTCCCAGAGCCTTAGCTTGAGCAATCAGAATCATGTCACCATCAATGGTTTTGTCCCCTGCCGTTGGCTGTCCCTGTTGTCGCGCCTGTGCCCACAGTTCAGCTGCCTGCCGCATTGAGGCCGTAGTAATCGGCAAATACTCAAGTCGTTGACACAAGCTATCTAGGCGAGTAAGGCCCTTCTTTTTGTTGGCTCGCAATAACTCGCGGCGCACCTCATAATCAGCAATTTCCGGAACGATTATGTGATTATCCAACTTGAGATGAGACTGAAGCCACTGGTTACAAGCAATACCTTGGGAAGAGAGCTTAGGATTGGTAACCAGGCCGATTGGTCCTGTATCCAATACAATTAAGCGCCTTACCATGTAACCCCTTTCATCTCAAGCGGGAATAACTTGCGGTCAGAGAGCCGATCTTCGTCCAGCACCTGAACCAAGTACTCACCTGTCTCCTGTTGCTCTTCAACATCCTCATCGTCAAGCCAGGACTGGAGCATATCAACGGCTTCAGTGTGTTTTTGCCTGAGTTGAAGCGAGTTAGCCAAAAGCTGTAGGGTCATGGCTTCAACCGATAGACCTTGCTGCTCGGCTTCTTGCAAGAGGTACTGCTCTAGTTCGGGTGGCAAATCTAAGTTCAGAGTCATAAGCCTTGCAAGTTATTTGCTTCTCAATTTTAGCTTCAATGAACTCCAACGGGGCGTTTGCTTATGACCGTGGGTTGGAGATCTTAATGCGAATAAAGTGCGATCGCTGCTCTTTGGTAGGTTAGGTTGACGATAGGAAACCCAACATTACCAACTACCCAAAAGAGAATGATTCAACTGTATAATTTCGCTCCTATTCATACGATCACTGATCTTTGCCAAGTCTATAAATGTTGGGTTTCGCAAACTCAACCCAATCTACGGGGCGGGCAATCGCACTGCGGCTAAAGCTGCCATACCGCGCAGTTCACCGAGTGTAGTAGTTCATGCTGATCTGAACGAGTTGGTCTAGCGAATAGTCATCCAATCGCGTCGAGTTGAACGGCACATCGCGTACCGCCGCAATGTGCCGGAGCTTTGTCCTCAGCGCCTCAGCTAGCTCAGTGCTTCGGTTTTCGGGCGAGTCTGGTAGCACGAGTTGACCCCGGAAACCATCAGGGCTGATGCTAAGGTGCAGCAGGCGTCCTGCGGCGTCATACGCGATATAGTCACCATTCTTAATATCAATTGGCTCAGTGAAGCGTTCGGCTTCCTCCTTCGTCCGAAACACATCAGCACCGCCATCACCGTCTAAGATAATTGGTTCTCGAATAATGCTCATTTAGGCACTGTAGGAGCAAAGTATGACGTAACTGCCCCCTGAGCGGAGCCGAAGGGGACATATTGGAGGGGCTTTGGCTTCGACTCCGCTCAGCCAACGTAGTGCCAGGGACGTTTACAGCATAACGGCCTTGAGATCACCTACCAAGATCGGCTTTGGACGAACCTGATTCAGCGTAGCCTTGGTCGAGTGCAGCGAATTGTTAGCTAGGTTCTAAGCTGTGATTGGGCATCTTGCAACATATCTGAGAATTGCTCTGAAAGCCTACTTCTGTATTGTTTCAGGAGCTTCACGACTTGCTCGAAGTACCCTTTCCGATAAGCATGTACAACTGAAGACAAAGCTCGCTGATAGTTTAGCTCATGTTGCTCTGCAACTTGTTCTAGTGTCAACTCAACAGGGTTCAATTCTGACCAACGTGCTGAATTACAACCAGTTTCATAACTTATGCTAGACACAAATGGCCAATCATCTGCTTTGTTGCCAGTTTTCACTGCCCACGCATTGCTTGCTACGTAAAGGAGAGGCTCATATTCTTGGTCAGGCATCAAAGAGGGATTTTGAAGAACATGATTGTAGAACTCAAGTCCCTTTGCGACAACATAGCACCGACAGTAAAGAAATCCATCACCACTTGTTTGTCCAGATGTGTCGAAAAAATCTTCACCATCAATAGCAAACAAGACTTCGTGTAAATGCTGCTCAAATTCTTCCAACTCTGACAAAGAGAATGATATTAGTACTCTCGCAAGTGGCAAAAGCGCTGCATTTTTCTCTTCCTCTTTACGATCAAGTGCGGCTTTATAAATGGTATTAATAGCAGCCCAGAATTTACCTATGCCAATTGCCATATCAAGCATCCTATGTAAGTTCTGTCTAGCTAACAAGTTAATCGATCGCTCCTGTTTGTCTAATTTCCTCTAAAGGGTAGATAGGCAAATTATCCGCAGTTTAATCCCTCTTAGAGGGTAGATAGGCAGAACTAGTCTGTCTATATGTCGAAGCAGCGTACTATTCTCCACGCTTGACAGGGAGCTTTTGTACCAATACACTCATCCATTAAGCCGTTCGGCCCGAGCGGTGTTTGCACAGAACTCGAAAACTTTGGCGCTGCCGGAAGGTGCTCGCAACACCAACCGACAGCTAACCCCGCAAATCTAACCAGCAGATTGCGAGGCTAGGCTCATGGTACCCTAGCCCCCTCAGTTTGCACGGCAAGCGCGGGTGGCTAGGGTTTTCGCGTTCTGTTTCTTCCGTACCCACTACAAGGAAACAGAGCCGATGTTTGAATATCTTGAGCCTGACGCATCTGGTGCGTCAAATCTTCCACCTGCCAATTTCAGCAAGCCCCAACCGCGTCAAGAGCGGGTGCGTCACATGCTCTACGGCAGCCTAGCAGGCATCGATCGCACCATCAAAATCCTCCACGCCCTGGGCTACGCCGACCCCAACGACTGGTCAGAGCCCATGCCCACCGACCAGCCCAACCAGTGGATGGCGATACTGACCAAGATCCTGCTGATTGAGTAGGTTCTCTGCAAGAAACCGGGTGCCTATTGCTTGTCCCAATATTGGGCTACAAGCAGCAGACACCCGGTTTCTAATTGCAAACTGGCATAGCTGTGAAGCTTACAGCACCTTCAACTTATTAAATACAGCCCTCAATTCATCAAACTGGCACAGCAGTATGGGGATTTCTGGGTTCTGCTAACGCTTCAGCCAACCTACTTGCGCTGGTTCAGGTGCGATCGCCCCTAGCCCACCCAACCTAAATAGATCGCCCAGGGCAGCAGCAAAAAGCCTGCCGCAATGCCAACACCCACCACCGCACTCGTGCCGTAGGCCAGAGGCCGAATCTCTCGATTTAATAGCCCGATCGATTGCAGCGCACTCCAAAACCCGTGGCGCAGGTGAGAGGCCAGCAGCCCCAAAATAACCGTATAGCCCACCACGTAGGGCCACTCATTAAACTTTTCAATCACCAACCGGGCCAGGTCGCGCACGGTATCGCCGCCTAGCTCAGTCGGGTAGTAGGTGCCAAACCTAAACGTTCGTAGGTGAATGACTAAAAATACCGCCAGCGCCAGGCCAGTGATGATCATCGTGCGCGAGCTGAGCGTTTGATAGCTGGCCCCCCCCGCCGACTGGTAGGCGCTGTAGCCCTCGGGGCGGGCCTGCCGCCGCCGCCAAAAAATCTCGATGCCAACCCAGGCGTGCAGCAGCACGATCGCCGCTAGCGCCAGCTCAAAGGCGTAGTAGACAACGTGAAAGTTACTCACCAGCAGGGCGTAGGCATTGTAGGCATCTCGGCCCACAAACAGCAGCAGATTACCCGCCATATGCACCAGCACAAACGTCACCAGCGCCAGCCCCGTGAATCCGGTGATCAGTTTTTTGCCGATCGACGAGCGATAGAACGTCAGCAGCGGTGAGGCCGAGGGCGGCGGAGTTTCGGCCTGGTTGTTAGGGGCTTTAAGGGTGTTGGTCATGGTTCATCCTGCACGCTCTCGATTTGTTCGATGACCCGGCGAATTTCAAAGGCATCGGGGGCATCGGGGTGCTCAAATAGGTAGCGCTCCAGGTCGCGCTGGGCGTTGTCAAGCTGCCCCTGCTGGTAGTGAATCAGGCCGCGATCGCGCCATTCGTTTGCCGCTTTGGGGTGAATCAGCAAAATGCGGTTAATGGCATCGAGCGCCTTGGGTACATCTCTATTTTGCAAGTAAATCATCTTTAGGTTGGTCAGCATCCGCACCAGAAAGGTGGCCGGGGTGATCGGGGCCAGGTGCTGCGGTTCGAGCTGGGCGGCATCGCCAAACATTTGCTTGAGGCGATCGCGGCAGTCTTGCTCAAACAAAATCTCGCCCCGGTGAAAGGGGTCAACAAAAATATCCATGTCATCCACCGTGGGGCGAATGAGAAAATGCCCCGGCATGCTCACCCCCACCATGGGGAAGCCAATTCGGCGGGCCAGCTCCAGATACACCAGCGACAGGGTAATAGGAATGCCCACCCGGCGCTCCAGCACCTCGTTGAGAAAGCTGTTGCGCGGGTCGTAGTAGTCAACACTGTTGCCACGAAAATTTAGCTCACTAAACAGGTAGTCGTTGATGGCGCGAATAATTTTGAGCGGGTAGGGGGCCTCAGGCAGGCGCTGGCTCAGGGTATCGGCCATGCGATCGAGCATGGCCAGGTAGTCGTCAACCACCAGGTAGGGGTAGTCTTCTTGGGCAATGTATAGGGCTGCCCTGGACAAACTCACCTGATCGATCGGCTGCTGCAGCTCTTGATACAGGCGCTCTCGGGGTAGTGCAGAATTGGTCATTTAGGCGTCGTAGTCCTTACCGCTGCCATAGAACAGGCTGTCTCGCCAACGAAGGCTATAGTATCGCTGAACCGGGGGTAGTGACTCAAACACTGGACCCAAGGCCCGAACCAGAGGTTCCAGAGCGCTGTACCCGGCCAGGCTGCCGTAGTGCCCCAGCCAGCTCACCAACGCCCCCACCCCCACCTGAGGAATAATCTTGGCCACCAATTCCGGATAGTTAATCGATGTTACAGCCAGGGTTTTGGCCAGGGCCGAAAACTGCACCACATCCTGCAAAAAAGGTTTGAGGGTGGGTTCGCCTAGCTTGGCCATCGCCGCAAAAATGGATGTTAGCAGGATATTGATGTGCTGCTCAGAGAGGTTTTGATCCACGCCTACGCTCATGGATTTTTGGAACAGCCAGGTCACCGACAGGTTGGGCTGGTAGGGCTGGAGGGCACCCAGGGCGGTGGCACCGAGGCGATCGCATCCCAGTGCCCCATCAATGCCATTCACCAACCGCTCCAGGTGGCGAATCATCGCCCCAAAGCCGCCAAAACTCAGCGGCGACTGGCTGCCGCTGCTGTCGCCCACCGCCAGGGTGCGCCCCCAGGGGTAGCGCAGCGGGCTTTGCTTATAGCAAGGGAAGAAGCCAAACAGCGCCCGCTGCACCCGCAGATCCGACCGGTTCACCTGCTGATACTCTGGCAGCAGGGTCCAGTACTCTTCAAAAAATTCGCTCAGGCTCAGTCGCCGGGGGTCGGCATCCATATAGCTAAACATGTAGGTAGTGCGCCCATCTCGGGCCGGAAACGCCTCCCAAAAGTACTGGCACTGGTGCCGCAGCGGCGTAAATGACACCAGCAAATCGCCCGTGTCGTTTTTGGGATAGCCCTCGGCACAGGTGCCCACCACCAGGCACACCGCATCGGGCTTACTCGCGCCTCGCGCCTGACTTACCAGGGGCGAAAAGTGGCCCATGGCATCGATCAGCAACCGGGTTGTGAAAGGCTGGTCGGCCTTGACCCGCACGCCGTTGGGGTGCACCGAGGCCGAGTCGAAGGCGGTGTGCTCAAACAGCTTGCCCCCGGCTGCTAGAAACTTGGCCTTGAGCCGCTCCAGCAGCCCTCTGGGGTCAACCCCAACGTTGAGCACATCCTCGACCCAGAGCGGGTCGCCCTCGCCAAACTGAATGCGGGCGGGGTTGTACTCCGAGGCGATCGCAGATTCTAATTCCTCTGCCGTTAGCAGGCCCAGCTCCGTCAGCGCCGCCAGTTCTCGCCGCGAAATGTTCCACTCTTGCTCGCGCCCCTGCAACAGGCCGCGCTCAAGAATAGCCACGCGCCAGCCCCGCTGCGCCAGCCCCGCTCCCACCAGCACGCCCAGGGTGCCGCCGCAGATCACCACATCCCACTCTACCGATTCCAGCGGTGTTTCGGCCTGGTGTATGACCTGCTGTGTGGGCAAGTTGCCGGTGCGATAGCGCTGCCACAGGTCGTCAGCCCGCTGAAGCCCTGCTAAAGGGTGACCTGGTAGGCCAGAGAGCATCTGTTCAGTCAGGGTCATGGAATGCGTTGAGGGGTCAGAGAATTTATCGCCATAGTCGCGCCGTCTAGGGCATCAAACCCTTCAGATGAACGTTCAAACGTAGAACTGGACAATGTCTCAACCAGACGAGCGGCGACTATAGTTTCAGTCTAAATCCAAACTCCTTCAACCACAGGCAATAAGACCACAGGCAATAGGACCACAGGCAGCGGGGGCGTTGCTGAGCCAACGAAAAAAAGCAGCTCCAAAATTGAAGCTGCTACAAGCAAATCAGCAATAATCACGGAAAAGTTAGGAGAAGTCTTGCCGAGGCAACAACTCTATCGGTTGAAGAAACCTTTTACGGAATCCACAACGTCCTCAGCAGAGTCACGAGCAGCGTTGCCGACGTCTTCCATAGCGTCCTCGCCACGATCTAAGCTTCTTTGAGCCTTACGACCTACCTCTTGAGCACCGCTGCCGAGCGTGGCGTTGGTGCCTTTGTCTACGCCAGCGGGTACACCACCCCGACCTTCTTGAAGCCGGAGCTTGACCTCGTTAACCGTGTCGCCATCTTTAGTGATGCGGTCAAATTCACGCTCGGCCCGTCCTTGCACAATGTCTCCGGCTTCGTTACCCAGGGCTGTGGCTGGGGTGCTAAAGCCAAACAGCAGGCCAGAGCCAATCACAAGAGTAGCGAGGCCAACGCAAAGAATGCGCTGAAGCTTAGCTGCGATCGCATTAACAGTCATAAAAATCTCCTGAAAGAAGTCACACTTATCGGTAAGTCATAAGTGGTGGTCTTGCCCAGTTATAGACCGAGCAGTCGCGCCACCGCATCGCTCAGCAGGCAGACCTAAGCTGACTATTTAGACCGATTTGACCTCGGGCTGATCTCTTACCTTTGGCCTACCTTGGGGGTGAATAAATATTCATGTAACTGGGGAACTCTCCCTAGCGCACCGCCCGCTGGCGTGGCCTAAAATCATTGCACTCTAGAGACTATCCGCCGCTATGTCTAATGCCATTACTCAGCGCAACGGGGTGTTTGCCGATGGGGCGTTTACCCGCCCACCTGCCGGGGCCGAACTCACCTGCTCAATTTTGGTGGTGGGTGGATCGACTGCCGCTTACACCACCACGCTCACCGCGTTAAGGCTCAATCTAGACGTGTGCCTGGTACAACCCCACCGGGTGGTGGGTGGCCAGTTTACCGCCCAGGCGCTGCCCGCCTCCGACGATGGCGACCTGCTCCAGGCCAAGGCGGGGCTGTACACGGTGGATGGTGAGCAGTTTGCAATTTCTAAGGCTCAGAAGGCGTTTCGCGATCGCCAGCGCGAGCTACAGCCCGTCGGCGGCAAAAAGGTGGCCAACCCCGGCGGCGGCTGGGTCAGCCCATTGGCGACAACGCCCGTGGTTGCCGCGACAGCAATGAACGAGGCGCTGCTGCCCTATCTACGGGACGGTCGCCTCACGCTCATCCCCTTTGCAGAACCCGTGCAAGTAGCTCTAGAAGGGGGAAATGGGCGATCGCGGGTTCGGGGAGTAATCTGTCGCGATACCCAGCAAGGCTACACCTTCACCGTCAGAGCCAAGGTCACCGTCGAAGCTACCGATCTGGGCGACCTGCTAGAGGTGGGCAACATTCCCTCCCGCGTGGGGCAAGAGGCTCGCCACGAGACGGGCGAAGCCATTCTGCCCGAAGATGCCCGACCCCAGTGCCAGCAGTCGATCACCTTTGATGTGGTGGTCGAGCACACGGCGCGGGGCAAAGGAGTCGCGATCGGCAAACCCAACGGCTTTGAAACCGAGGGCTGGATTGGCCTGAAGGAATTCACCAGCAACTTCTGGACCAAGGCCCAGCCCGACAAATGGCAGAAGTGGGATTTCTTTAGCGACTTCGGCATCTTTCGCTATCGGCGGTTGTTCAGGTCGCACCCCCACGACAAAAAAGTTGCCCCCGGCGATGTCGCCGTGCTCAACTGGGGCACCTCTAGCGAACCCGATCGCGCCTTTTGCTGCGGCAACGACTACCGCCCCGGTCGGCTGGTAGGGGTCAGCCGCGAAGAACGGCAGCTGCACATTCAGCGGGCGCGGCAGCGGGCCCAGGCCTACGTCCACTACCTGCAAACCCACGGGGCCGCCGACCTCAAACCGCGCGGTGACCTCACCTGGACCAGCGACGGCATTGCCCTCGAGCCCTACATTCGCGAAGCCCGCCGAGGCATTGCCCTCACCACCATTCGCCACGAAGATGTGGCCGAAACCTTCTTTCCCGACCAAGCGCGCGCCCGCTGCTTCAATGACTCGGTGGGCATTGGCCAGTACCACTACCTCGATCTGCACGGCAACGATGCCAAAGGCCACGTTAGCCCGCGCGGCAAAGACGTGGTCGCCCGGCCCTTTAGCCTGCCCCTGGGCGCTCTAGTGCCTAAGGATACCGACGGTCTGGTGCTGTCGGCCAAGAGCATTGGCACCACCCACATTACCAACGCCGCCTACCGCATGCACCCGATGGAATGGGCGATCGGCGAGGCCAGTGGCTTTCTGGCCGTGTTTGCGGTGTGGACAGGGTTAGATCCTAGAGTGCTGGCCACCGAAGAACCGCACATTCGCAAAATTCAGGGCTTTATGGCCCGCAACGGCATGCCCATCTTCTGGTTCAACGACATTGGCCACGACGACCCCGACTTTGAAGCGATTCAGGTGCTGGCAGCAGCAGGGGTTGTGCGCAGCGACGACCCCAAAAGCCTGAGCTTTAAGCCCTACGCGCCGGTTAACCGGGCTGTCGTCGCTACAGCTCTCGTCAATGCGCTCAAACTGCCCACGACCCTGCCCGACCAGGCCACTGGACCTACCTTTAGCGATGTGCTGCCGGGCAAGCACTGGGCCTACATTCCGATCGAAACGCTCTACGCCCACGGCATGATTGCCGGAGTCGGCAAAAGCCGCTTTGCCCCCGATGCCCCCATTACCCGTGAACAGCTCTCGTTTTTGGTCAAGCGGGCCATGCCCGAGGTCTACGACAAAGCCTTTGGCCGCACCCCCATCGATCGCCAAAACCTCCAGCGCCGCGAACTCTCCCGCGTCATGTACGAAGTGCTCAAGGGGCGGCTGCAGCTATAGTCTAACGGGCTTAACGCTCGCTTCTAGCGCCAATACCAGAGCTAATGCCGTATTTTGCTGCATTTTAGGTAATGGCCATTACAATCCGAAAGCCTGAAAACCTGTTCACTTACTTTTGGTCAGGTTTTTATGCTCAGATCTTGCACCTTGGCAGCGGGGATGAGAGAAAAGGGCGTGAAACTTATACGTTGCAAGGACCATGAAGATTCTTGCCCACGCCCAAGAGCTAATTTACCAACTGTTGGATGGGATGCCGAGTGCCTATCAGCGCCAAAGCCTGAAAGCCCTCCTAGAACTGTTTTTCAGAGCACAAGGGGCACCGCTGCCTGAGCATAGTGACCTGAAGTCTGCCAGCGCCCTGAGCCGGTTCCTCACGGTGTATACCTGGTCAGTGCGCCAGGTCATTCGCCACATGCGCCAGGCGGTTCGTCAAGAACTAAAGCGCTATCGACCTCGGGGCCGTCGGCCCCATCTGCAAGTGATTCTGGACATGACAACGCTGGAGAAACGAGGCAAGTTCAAAGCCTTCTCGGATCTCATCAGCGTGTTCCATGGCAAACGAGGGGTGCATCTGGTGGTGCTCTACTTGGTTGTTGGCCCCTGGCGGGTGCCCTGGAGCTTTCGCGTCTACCGAGGCAAAGGCCAACCATCTGCCGCCCAACTGGGGTTGACCCTGGTGCGGCAGTTGCCCAAGTGGCTCAAACGAGCGTTCAAAGCCAGAGTGCTGGCCGATACCGCCTTCGGCAGTGTGGACTTCCTCCAGGGCATCCGCCAGTTGAAGTTGCACGCGATTACTGGGGTGCGCTATGACCGCAAACTTACTAATGGACGGCACCTCTTTGAATTGCACAAACCGGGGCAGCGCGTCCATCTCCAAGGGCTGAGTTATCCCGTCACCATCGCCTGGTTCTACTTGAAACGTGACGGTGCGAAGAAACGCTCCAAACGCTATGTGCTCTCGACCGAACCTCTCAAAGCCAGCACGATTGTTTGGTGGGGGCGGCATCGGTGGCAAATTGAAGGGTTTTTCAAAACCGCCAAGCACCGCTTTGGTCTGCATCGCTTCGGTCAGCAGACCTTGCTAGGGATGTACCGTTGGTTCGTCCTATCACTGGTCGCCTTTATCCTGGCCCACTGGGGCTACCTCTCGTTGGAAAGCGAGGCGTTACCAGACTGGGCAGAAGCCGCCGCTGTTGTGCTGGAAGTTGCCCTGGCAGATGTGGTAGTTTCCCTGTTATTGGCCGACATCGAGCGAAAACGCCCCTTGTTACTACAGCAGGGGATTGACGTTCAGATTACCAGGTGCAAGATCTGAGTCTACGCAAAGCATCCAGGCCAATCGAGAGCTTTAGCTGCAACTTTTAGGAAGAGCGGGAAAACCAGGCATTGAACAACTGGCACAAGGCCGCCTAGTCCGAAGCTAGTCCACGTTTTAGCGCTACTGGCACAGAGTATAAGTGCTCATAGCCGATGCTTCGGATTGAGGAAGCTGTGCAGCGTGCTGCCAAAAAATAAAGCTTTAGCTAAAGCTCTATATCTAGAGCTTTCTGAGTTGGCTGAAGACCTGGGCCACTCTGGCGGTAGGTGAGATGATTGGCGATGTGTTGGCAGTATTCCAGCGCCGCATAGTGCCCCTGGTTCAGGCGTTGGGCTTGCGCCGTTGGCCCTTGCCGGAGGATGCCCACAATGTCTTTTGTGGGTTCTCCATCTGAGACAGCAAGCCGGGCAACCGCGACATCTAATTGTCCCCCCTGGAGCTCACCAGAGCTGCCTTGGACGGCTCTAGCATAAAGCGCGTAGCGTTCCCTCCAAAGCTGCTGAAGCGCCTCGTAATCGTCGAGATGCTGCTGACACTGGGCCTGAGTCATCTCCATTAATTGAGTCAGCACGGCATCCTGGTCGGGGCGATAATCAATCTGTCGGTGCATCTGAAGCCCCCCCAGGGAATAGGCAGGCCCTAATCGACGACCGGCAAACGAATGACCATCAACAGAATAGGAAATGCCCGTAAAGATAGGATCTTTGTCTGGGGATAGTGCCTGTCGCAGGTGTACCTCAATCCCGCTAGCCTTGAGCCGGGTCACCAGCATAAACAAGGTAGGGTGGTCGTTTGTAGCGCGGTCAATCTCATCCCAAAGCGTCTCCTTGGGCAGGATTTCGCCCGTGCGTTCCTTACGCCGATATTCACCCGTGGTGAGGTTTTGCCGCTGCCATGGTGAGGCAACAGTGAGGGGCGTGAGGGCCATATCGTGCTCTAGCTGTCGAGCCAGATTTTGAAGTTTGAGTTTGCTAAAGCTGTCCTTGACCCACACTCCCTCTACATCAATGGTGGTGGTGGCAATGTGCCAATGCTGCACCCCATTGGCAGACTCCTTGTCGTGATGCTGGGTGACAAAAAAAGGGCAATCCCCGTAGCCCATGCTGTCTAAAATTTTCAAAGAGATATCGGCCATCTGAGTTGGATCAACGCATTCCCCCGGTGAGAGGCTGACCATCAAGTGAGCCATGGTGTGTTTCACAGGACGTTGCCGAGGGCGAGAGGTTACCCAGTCAAATTCATGAGCCAAGCCCTCTGGATTACTCCACGCCATATTGGTGGCAATGATTGGGTTAACGCTACTGACTGCCGTTTGCTTGGCCGGGTTCAGTAGATAAGAACAAAGCCCATGGGCGTTGCTGCCTTTAACGATCTTGATCAGCATGATCGCCCTTAGAGATAGGTGTGATTAAGCTGCGCTGTGTGTCTAAGATCGACTGCCGCAGGTCTCTCAAGTCTTGGAGAAGAGAGGGGGGTGCTGCCGTGGCGTAACGTCGCCCCAACTCATCTACTTTTTGGTTCCACCGACTGAGATGGGCATACACCTCTCGATGCGTGACCGTAGCCGGTGGCGGGCATAGTCCCAGGTTGCGGAGAAAAGTTGCTGGGTGTGCTGGATTGGCCGCCCGCTGAATGGCTTTCGCCTCAGCCTCAGAAACGTTGACCACGATGCGGGTATTACGAGAGGTAGTCATGATTGGCTCAGGGAATACTTAACAATTCTTTGCCCCAAAAGGTCGATTTGCGATATGGGGGAGATATTCGAAGGCTACTATCCAAGGTGAGTTTAGGGGAGTGCTTCCAGGTTATGAACAGAAAGAATATAGGAAATCTTCTCTGTTGTAGTTGCCAGTATAAGTCAATGACAAGGTGCTAGGGTAGCCACAACTTGCCATTGAAAAAATGCTGTCAAGAGAGTCGATAAGAAGATCTTAGAAAAGTCTAGAAAAGTCTAGATGGAGTCAATTAAAAAGTCTAGAAAAGAAGTCTAGGAAGGTCAATATGAGGAATCAATGGGAAAAGCTAGGAGAAGTCAATAAGAGAAGTCTAAGGGGAAGTCAATCGAAGAGTCGATAAAAGGAGAAAACGTGAAAAGGCTAGAGAAGTTGATAAGACAAGTTTAGAAAGAGTCCATAGGAAAAGGCTAGTAGAAGTCTAAGAAAAGTCAATAGGAGAGTCGATAAGAAGAGTCAACGTAAAAGGCTAGTAGGAGTCCAATAAAATCGATAAAATAAATTTAAACGGAGGTCGATGAGAGAGGTTTGGGAGAGTCGATAAGAGGAGTCAATAGGAAAAGACTAGGAGAGTCGATAGGAAGCGTGAATGATCGTCAAGTAAGTTAAGGTAGTTATTTATGGTTCTAGACAAGTCTGTTGGAGGCAAAATCAGTGATCATATGGCTGCCCATTCTCCGCAGGCGTCAATCGTCAGAAGTGGGTCTATAACGGCCTATGATGTTGTCAAATCATGTTTTGATTCAATCACCCTTTTTAGGTCAAAAGAGAAGGATTGGGCTGTTACTGCAAAACAAGTGATGAGTTCATTTGAGGCTGTTACAGGACAAAAGATTTCTATTAGTTCATCTACTCTGAGGTGTTACTACTATGCAATTAAGGCTAGCTCTAGTGGCAAGAAAAAGAAGAAGAGCAAAAGCAAGAGCAAGCCTAATGTAGACAGGATGCCGATTGAGGTTGAGCCTGTTGGGGTAGGTGAGGAGGTTGGTGCTAATAAGGGTGAATCAAAGGCTGCTGCTGTCATGCCAAAAGATTCAACTCCCACCCCCGGTAGAGGCCGAAAAAAAGCGGCTAATGGAGGAGATTCGGGGTTTCAGGTGCCACGGCGGCCTGGCATTAGACCACCCACCCACTGGGATGGTTAGACAAAGCTAGATGTTCAACGTGCCGTTTAGAGGGATTGTCCCATGTCGAATAAAACTGTCAATATTATTAATGGTGCGAAGGGTGGAACGGGTAAAACACTGTTTGCCCGGTTGCTCTACGCGACCTTAGATCAAACTGGGTCGAAAGTAATTGGCATTGACTCAGATCAAGAGAACCCAGAATTTTCATCGTTCCACGCTGACCCAGAGCGATTTGCGGTGCCGACGATGGATTGCCTGTCGTTGGATGGCGGTAAAAACTTGGTGACAATGCTGTCGGGGGAGGTAGCGCCCTCAGTTGCTAGTCGGCTTCCAGCGTTGGCCCGTCGTTGCCCCGCTGACGTGGTGATTTTGGATATGCCCGCCGCCTCAAGCACCCGATTGCGGGAGCAAATTGATGTCTTTGACCTGATCCCAGCCTGTGGCGAGATGGGATATGGCGTGACGATCATCAGCGTGATTAGCACCAGCTACGCGCCGATTGAGTCGATTAGCCGAATGCTAGACTTCTGCGGCGACGCCGTTCGCTGGGTGGTGGTTAAGAACCAGTATTTTGCCGCTGAAGGCCAGAAAGACTCATTCTCGTTATGGGACGAGTCAAAAGAACGCAAGCGAGTTAAGAAGTATGGGGGAGTCGAGATTGAGCTGCCACGATTGGCCGATACCACCTTTAAGGCCATGCAAGCCAACTACACTGCATTTACTGCACTCGACAGCCTGCCCTTAGGCGATAAGCTTTTGGCTCGGTCGTTTGTTCGACGTGGAAGTGCCCAGATAGAGACAGCCGGACAGTTTCTCGGTCTACCGGTTCCTGTAGCAGGAGCGGCGTAAATGGGGCAGCCAAGCGTTGAGGATATCGCCAGCATTGAAACCGTTCTGCATGAGCTGCTGCTGCGGATGGAGTCCCTAGAGCGAGTTCACCAGCAGGACGTTGCCCACATTCGTGTGAGTTTAGACCAATGGCAGGAGATCACCCAGAGCCTATCGCGGCTGTTGGAGGTGCGCACCCAAGAGACAGCCGAAGTGAGCAGCGGCTACAGGACACTCGGAGAACACTTGGTCAGGTTCAGTCAATACTTGGTGTCATCAGAAGTGATGTTGAAGCGGGCGGAAGGGCCATTCTCGAACTTGGCCACATCACTGCCCACCTTGATTGTGGAGATGGAGAAACTCGGGAGCCAGGTGCACCAGTTGAACAACGATCCGCAGAGGGCAACCGAGGTCAAGGCGGAATTGCAGGCGCTGCGTCGATCGATACAGCGAAGCGGAAGCGGAACGTCGATCTGGACTGAACTCGCGCAGTGGCGAGCGGCGGTGGTGTGGTTGTTGATGGGTACAGCGGTGATGGGAGTGCTTCAGTACCTGATCTTCCGAGGCAGCGGGTTTCAGGCTGCCCTGACCGAAGTGCGTGCCAGCGGAGGGACGGTAGATCGCCGTCTAGAGCGAATTGAAATTTGGCTGGGAATCGTAGAGGATGAACCGAGCAACTGAGTCATCAGAGCGATTTATGGTGGCATTTTCGAGCTAAATTAAGTCGTCAGACTCATACCTAAAAATCATGATTAATGCTCATTACCCCTAGAAATTTGTCTTTTTATTCAAATTTTTAGATAGAGTAGGGAAGGAATTCTAAACAACTCTAGACTAATTTTATATGGATTGTTTAGAATTTTGACCTGTATTTTTTGGGCGTTCTAAATTATGGCAGTAAAAGAGAGAGAAGCACTGACAGGCAAAGCGCTTCTGGCCAAGGTGAAAGAGAATGATGGCCTGAGCAAGCGAGAACTAGCTCGGGAATGCGGGTATTACACCGTCAGCAAAGATGGACAGACCCGTGTCGCTTTAGCCGAGTTCTACGATGCGTTACTGGCGGCCAAAGGGATTCAGCTTGAACCCCAAAAGAGTGCAGAGAGTCGAGGCCGAGAAGCATCTTACACCCTAACTGTTCACAAGAATGGACAGATTGTGATTGGTGCGGCCTATACGCAAGAGATGGGGCTGAAGACTGGCGACGAGTTCAAAATTAAGCTGGGCTATAAACACATCCACTTAGTTAAACTTGACGATGAGGGCAATGAAGACGACGCCTAATTAGAGCGAAGCTTTATTTTAGCTTCTAGGGTGATAGAGACCTTCATTTTGGAGTTTTTCGGCAGCGAATTTGAGGAAGGGCTCGGTTCTACCCTTGTTATGGGTTTTGAGGGAGTCACTTCCGAGAGACTTATTGAAGGTCTCAATGTCATCTTCAAGATCAGAGGTAATGGCCTTAATGGCCGCCGCATGAACGCCGACGGCCTTGAGCAACGCCCCCGAGAACTTGACGGTTGCCTCAGGATGTTCTTGAGCCCATAGCTTGGCGAGCTCAAGGAGCCGCACCCCACGTTGATAAGGCTTAGTGCCTTGGGCCTTATCGTGGTCGCCGCCATCCTCATCCTTAGGCCGAGCCGGTCTAGGTGCAGCCAGTGGCGCAGCCGGTGACTCTGCCGGTAGCTCATCCCCCTCGCCATCGAGCCCCTCGCTCTCCCGGTCAAAGTTGAAAGCAAAGAAGCGCTGAGCAGCCTGAAGCTGATTGGGGTCATCAGCGATCGCCCTCAACTCATCGAGCATCGCTACCAGTCGAGCATGTTCAACCTTCAACGCCTTGAGTTCTGAATCGTCGCTCTGCCCACCCCCTGAGCGAGCCAGGCGATCGATGGTTGCCGCCTGAGCCGAGATGGTTTGAGCCTGAGTCGAGATTGTCGCCGCCTGAGTGGAGATCGTCGCCCAAACCGGGTCACCCTCCCCAGCCCCATCACCCTGCGGACTCGGTGTTGTCTTAGCGGGAAGAGAATCAACCACGGCCAGTGCTCCTTCAGTGTCTATAAAAGGTTGTTCAATCTCTGGTGCGTCAAGCTCATCGGGCGGCAGAGGAATGGGGCCACTCGCGGCCAGTTTTACCCCCCGCGCCGTGAGGGGTTTCCCATTGCGCGTCAGATAGTACTGGTAGTAATGGCCTGTCACCGACGCATTTCCAGTGGTGGTGTCATCGAGTAGCACATGACCGAGGAGATGCTGAGCCAGACGCTGTTCCGCCATATTGGGAGGGCAGAAGTAGTGGAGGGAGATCGGCACATAGACCGCCCGGCAGCGATGAATGGAGATATTAGTAAACCCCTTCGGCGTCGGCAGTACGTCATCGAGCACCTTAATCACCCGACGATTCACCCGAGCGTTCAGCGCCTCCATCCTGGGGTCATCGGAGGCGACCCCGTCTAAATCATGAATGTCAGCCGTCGCCCTGAGCTTCTCCACCGCCAGCAAGACATCCTGGGCCGGTACCAGCGTCAGCACGTCATAGGCAGGCTTCGCGGCCTTCTGCTGCCCGGTAAAGTGCAGCAGATAGGGATGCCCCTGGGGAATCAACTGAGCCATCTCCCCGACCTGGGGTTGGAGCTGCCCGAGGCTGACGACCTCCGTATGGCGTCGTCCGGTGACAGCGGCGATCGCGATGATTAAGTCGATGGGGTCATTCGAGGCCAGCAGGAGATTGATTTTGCCCATATAGGCATCGAGGTCGACGGGCTGGCGATCGTCCTGACGAGCATTGGCATTTTGGGTGGTAGCGGCTCTGAGCTGCGCCTGCACCTCAATGGGGTAGGTGAACCCGTCTAAAGCGTAGTGACGATTCTCGGAGCCGCTGCTGGGCTCCCCCGGCAGCGGATTGCGCTTCGTCCACCGCCGAGGGTACGAGTTTTTGCCATTGAGGGTAATACGCCCCGCGTCAATCGCCGCCTTAATTGCCTTCGTGTAACGCGGGAAATAGACCGAATTGATACTGCTACGGGGATAGGCCCTCTCTAATAGCATTTGTTCTGCTGCACAGAGACTATCGATGGCTGTCTTCGTGTCGGTGCCGAGAGTATTCATCTCCACCAGCTTGGCGACGAGGATAGCGATCAACTCCTCCAGTTCTTTCTTCGTCAGCTTAGTGCGATCGCCCTTATCGATGCGCTGCTCCATGGCCGCGACAATTTCGGCGCGGGTCGTATCGAAGGTTTGGGATAGAGAGGCCATAGCTACAGGCGGTAAACGGAACGAGAGAGAGCGGCATCATCTACTAGGCTTAATTATAGCAGTCAGTAAACTATATCGGTCAGCGTTGGATAGAATAGCGCCATGGAATTTCACCTCAGCCCCTGGTCTGTGCCGGGGGCTTTTTACTGCATCTTCGACGCGATCGCCCTCAATCCCCTTCTACTACCTCACTACCAGCAGTTCATCCCACCGAGTTGTGAACCTGGGCGATCGCCACTCTGCCCGCATTTGCCACCCTTGCTGTAACCCTTCCGCCGCCCAGCGCACCGTGCCTGCCCCAAACCGCCGATTGAGCGCGTCCACCGCCACCATCAACCGCCCCGCCCGTTCTCTCTTCGACTCATCTGCGAACAAACAGCCCTGAGCAATGCCATCCGGGCTGAGATCCAACAGCAACACCCCGGCCTTGTGATAGGTATACCCAGGCCGGTATAGCCGCTCAGTGGCCCCCAGCGCCGCCCGCACCAGCGAAGAGGAGTCGTTGGTAGGGTAAGGCAACACCAGAGTCTCTGAATTGGCATACTGCGGCTCTCGGGGCCGAAAGCGGTTGGTGTTAATAAACACCTGCAAGGATTGTGCCACCCGTTGATCGCGCCTGAGCTTAGCCGCTGCTGTGGCTGTATAGGAAGCGATCGCCTGCTTCAGCTCAGCGAGCGACACCACAGGCCGCCCAAACCCCCTAGAGACACAACAGCTCTTTCTCGGCTGGGGACACAACTCCAGAGGTAGACAGGCCACCCCACGCAACTCCAGCACCGTCCTGACCCCGACGATACTCAGCAGCTGCCGAACCATAGCCAGGTCAGCCTGTTGCAGCTGTAGAGCAGTGGTGATGCCCTGGGCTTCCAGTCGTTGAGAGAGCCGCCGCCCAATGCCCCATACCTCCGCCACCGGCAATTGGGCCAGCACCGGCCCTGGATCGGCCAGCACACAGACCCCCCCATCCGCTTGGCCTGGTGGTTAGCGATCTTAGCCAAGGTTTTGGTAGTGGCCACCCCGACCGAAACCGGAATGCCCGTCCACTGCTTCACCATCAGCCGCAGGTGGTGAGCCACTATTTCATAGGACTGTCCCGCGAGACCCAGGAAAGCCTCATCAATCGAATAGACCTCCACAGCGGGAGTGAACTGTCCAAGCACCTCCATCACTCGCCGCGATAGGTCGCCATAGAGGGCATAGTTGCTCGAAAGCACCTGAACCTGGTGCTGCTGGATCAGCGATCGTATCTGAAAGAGCGGAGTACCCATTTTCACCCCCAAGGCTTTGACCTCATTGGAGCGAGCCACGACACAGGCATCGTTGTTCGAGAGCACCACCACCGGCTTGCCCTCTAGCCTGGGATTGAACACTCGTTCACAAGACACATAGAAATTGTTCGCGTCTGTCAAAGCGATCATGAGCCCCCCAGGAAGTGAATGGCCCTGGTGACCACACCCCAGATCGCGAAGTCAGTATTGCAGTCAATCACGATAGGGGCATAGTCTGGATTCTCAGGCATTAGCAGGATCTGCCCGGACTCTTGATGAAAACGCTTCACCGTCAGGTCGCCATTGACCACAGCAATGACCACGTTGCCGTGGTTAGGCATCAGCGCCCGATCCACAATCAGCAGATCCCCACAGAAGATCCCTGCCCCGATCATCGAGTCGCCCTTGACCCGCACAAAGAAAGTCGCAGCAGGATGGTGGATGAGGTAGCGGTTTAGGTCGAGAGGCCCCTCAGCATAATCTTCCGCTGGGGAAGGGAACCCAGCGGGGACAGTGACGATAAACAATGCAAAACGTCCTTCAGCGCAACAGCGGTAGAGCACCTGTAAAAGCCGCGTGTGCTAAGGATTTGAACCTTGAAGAGGAACTCGTTAGAGCAGTGTAGTACAGATGAACTCAATCACTTGACTGAGGCGACAAAAGTCTCTGAGCGGAGGAAACCCACAGGGGGGCGGGGGCAGCTGCCCCAGCAGCATCCCTGGGCCACGGGGGATGAGAGGCCCCCAGGGGGTTCAGTCCTTCAGGAAGATCAAGAACGTCTCAGACCAAAACATCGTCATGGCTGGGGCGAGAGCGGCCAGCAGGTGCAGAGAGTAGGAGGGTGGCCAGCGCCGTACCCGGTTGAGGGTATAGAGGGCATGGAGGAGCTGTCTACGCCTTTCTAGGGGGAATTGGGACACCAGCTCAGCCAGGGATGCCAACCACAGATCGGCCTTGAAACTCCAACCCGACTCCAGTTCCAGTAGAGCTAACTCCAGCCAGGTGAGCGGATTGAGAATCGCGCCATTGCGAATGTCTGCACCACTGGCCAAAACACACATCGAACAACTCATCCTGGAGTTGCCCGAAACATAGACCCAATGACCGGGGAAGCCATCGAGGGCTTCAACGTATTGCCCCTTCCCAAAGAGCTGCTGTCGCCGCTCCAGCTCATCGAGGGACACCCCCAGCTCCTCCCAGACCCGCCGTAGGGGCCACCGGAAGATCGGTAGCCAGTTGAGCGCCAACCGCCCCTTGCGGCCCGTCTCCACCCAACTAGAGAGTGCATCAGCGGCCCATTGCTCCCGCTCAGCGGCCAACGACATTCCAGCTGGTTCCTTGAGCGCCTTCGTGGTCGGCCCAGGACGCACCCAAACCCCCGGCTTCTTGGCCCGATTGCTCGATTCCTCCTTCCTGATGCCCAGGGCGCAGACGACCAGCGAGTGCGATCGCAACGCCTTATCGGCTTGGCCCTCCTTCAGTTCAGAGGTGCAGTAGCGGTGTTGGGACGAACTCCACAGGGGGGCATTCCCAATTTTCCTGAGTACCTTATCGGCCTGCTGCTCCTTGAGGTGGCTCGTACAGTAGCGATTTTGCGACGAACTCCACAGAGGGGTATCCCCGACTTTTTCACCACCGCCGCCGCTGCCGTCGCTGTCTTGTTTGGCCGCGATCGCCTCAAACCGTTGCCGCCAGCGATCGACGAGTCCACCCTGGGGCCGTTTTACCACGACCAGGCGTACCCCCAGGCGATCGCAGCGGCTGCGAATGTGCTCCAATGCCCCAGCCCATTCGATGCGGCCCAGGTCACAGAAGAGAGCGAAGATAGGCCCATTCCAGCCCATGGCTCGGTATGCTTTCACGGTAGCCACCAGCATGGCGTCGGAGTCCTTGCCGCCGCTCACCGAGACCACCAGGGCAGCGCCCATATCCATGGCCTGCCGAATCACTGGGGGGAGATAGAGCCCTTCCTTCTCAGGTTGCACCATGGGGAAAAAGCTAAGTTGCAGACTGGCTGTTGTTGAGGGCATGGCTTGAGCCGGAGAACGGGATAGGGGAGTCTGCGAGATGCCCCTGGATGAGGTGCTCCAGAGGCGGGGAGAGTGCGACGGCGGGGAGAGTGCGATCGCAACCCGGCAGAGGGGGCCTACAGCAGCCCCCAGGGGATTAGCCGTCGAATCTGACTGGGTCAACCAGTTAGGCCCGCCGCCATTTCTGACTTGCTGAAGCTCAGCCTTGTACTGGCTCAGGGAACGGGGGTACACCCCGGTTTCCCAACAAACTCTCAGCTTGGCTTTCCACTGCCGCCCAAAGGTCTCTCTGGCCATCTCTAGGGCGTAATACTGGCTGTTCGTCGCTTCAAAGGTGGTGTTCATGGTGCTTTGGGGATAGGGGTGTCTGCTGTCTCTGGAGCGGTTGAGCAGAGGGCGATCGCAAGGTGCTGTAGTGAGTCGAGGGAGTGCGATCGCACTCCCTCCGGCGAGACGGTTAACCGAGTTGAGCCAGCACCTCAGCGGCCAGGAAGGGGGCCATAGCTGAGCGAATGTTGGCGTTGCTCATGTGCTTGCCTTTGCCTCTGGCATTGCGCCAGGGGATGCCAGCGAGGGAGGCGAGGCCGCGCAGTTTCTTAGTCGCTGTGCCAGAACCATTGATCACGCTCTGTACGTGGTCGGGGTTGAGGCCGATGGCTGTAGCAGCGGTTTTGAGGTCGAGGGTGTCATCTAGAAACGCTTCGACAACGGCCTCTACGCTCCCCACGGGGGCGGTAATGCAGCGATCGGGGTAGTCAATGAGCCACTGCACATCAGCCGCCCATTCGGCCTCGTAGTAGGCGCGGAAACGGCGACCGGCTTGGACGGTGAGCAGGCCAGCGGCGACGGTCAGACAGAAAGCCAGTTGTAGGCCGATCCAGGCCGTGCGGTAGGTAGCGATCGCACCCTCCGAGGTGAGGGCGGTGAGAACGGTGCGGACGGTATTGCGGGTGAGTTGGGCGATGGCGATGGCCGAGTCAAAGGCGATCGATGCTGCGATCGCAAAGGGACGAAGAGAGTGCAGTAGGGCGTTTAAGGTGTTCATGGAGAGTACCGGAAGGATGAGGGGACGTGTAGCCGCTATTCGATGGAGAAGCCCATGTAGGTTTCAGCAGGGGGTTGAGGGGGCTGCTGGGGGCCGAGGAATTGCAAATCTTTGGGGTCTAGCCCCAGGGCCAGGTGGCGCTTCACTTCTGGATTGGAGGTAGCGGAGGTAGCAAACATGGGGCGTTGCCTGAACTCTGACTACTACATAATACCTTGACTGCAATAAATATGCAATAGCAGTCAAGGTATTACGCAACCAGTTATGAAGCAGTCTAAAGCCTTTGTTATACAAGGGTTTCAGGGCTTCTTGTGGTTTTCCCATGGATCTCACTACACAGGATCGAGGGGGCGATCGCAGATCTAAGAGGCTGAAAGCATTGAAACCTCGTTCACCTTGATTGATATAAATATCTTATGTCTCCACATTTCACGCAGGTATATATATGAGAAATTAATATAATAGCAGTTATAAACATAGGGATTTTTTATGTAAGTCTGGGGATCGCTGGGGATCGCAGTGGGAGACAAAAGGGCCAAAAGCCTTGTTGTATAAGGGTTTCAGGGTTTTGGGATAGGGTTGATCCCCGCACGATCGCACAAGGGGGATCGCAGGAAAGGGTATAAAAAGATAAGATATAAAGATATAAGAATGCTTTATAGGGGTATAGCGGTTGCAGTCTATCGTTTTTTGGAATTCCAAAAAACGATAGAC
>NZ_JADEWR010000028.1 GCF_015207525.1 Nodosilinea sp. LEGE 06152 | reverse complement strand
TACGGAGTCACAGGCTCCTGGCGATTTTTCGAGTTTTATCCTTAAAGGTGCGGCGACCCAAGCTACACGCGGTTTGCTTAACCTAGGGTGGGACGGTCTGCCACACTTTTTAAGATACAAGGGTGGGCACTGCCCACCATTGGGGAAACTATTTTCCAGAACTCCCATCAGCGCTGCCACGCCCGACTCAATAAACAGGCTAAGTCAACGCCCCACCGCAGCTCGACCCGGCCCCAGCCGTGCAGCCGTAGCAGAAGGGGCGCGTCTGTATCTCTGTGATCAGGTCGAGCGAGTTGGCGGTCAGCAGGTCGGCCACAGTTAGGGGCTGACCGCTGGGCGATAGGGAGGGCACCGACTCCATTTGGTTAAAGTCGCAGTCGTAGAGAACACCCTCGTAGTCGACCGAGAGCTGGTTGCGGCACATTAGGTTGGGTACGGTGGCGGGGTTGTGGTGGTCGGCTAAAAAGCGCAGGTAGGGCCAGTAGAGGTCTTTGCCCTGCAAATACTGCTTGACTCGACCGATGGGCAGGTTGGTAATGGTGTAGAGGTGGTTAAAGACGATGCCAAAGTGCGATCGCAAATATTCCTCATAATCGCTCTGCAGCCCCACCTGGCTGGGAGTCAGCGAAAACTCAGCGCTGCGGGGCACGGGCGGGTTGTAAACCAGGTCTAGGCCCAGGGCCGGGTCGTGGCCGTAGCCCAGCTGGTTGAGCCGCTGCAAGGCCCGAATTGACTCGCTATAGACTCCAGCTCCTCGCTGCTTGTCGACATTGTCTTCGAGATAGCAGGGTAGCGAAGCCACCACCTGCACCTGGTGGCGGGCAAAGTAGTCGGGCAAATCCTCAAAGCCTGGCGCAAAAAAGATCGTCAGATTCGATCGCACCATGACCGTTTTTCCTAGCCCTCGCGCTGCCTCGACCAGAGGGCGAAAGCCGTAGTTCATCTCGGGGGCACCGCCGGTCAAATCGACGGTGGTAATTTGCGGAAACCGCCGCATTAGCTCGATCAGCTGGTCGGTCACAGCTGGGGAAAGCTCTTCGGTGCGGTTGGGGCCAGCCTCGACGTGGCAGTGGGTACAGGCCAGATTGCACTTGCGGCCCAGATTGATTTGCAGCACGCCAATCGGCAGTTTAGTCAGGGGCTGATCGAGCCGCTGGTCAAAGGGGGTAACGGTAGCGACAGGAGAGGGGGGAGACTGAACCATGAAAACTATGTCAGTAAAACAGCATTGGTAATACGATTACCCAGTCGGCTTGGATAACAGCCGGGCGTGCCGACGGTCGAAGGCAGCTTTTGGCATTAGAACCCAAAGGGCTGAGAACAGCCTGAGAACGGCTCTACTGCGCTTCTCCATTCTGCCAGGCTCAATTCTGTCGGGCCACGACTTGGGGGTACAAATGTTGGCTCCCGTTTGCTAGTCGGCCTCACGGCCGCCCTGGATTGGCAGCCGCTCTCCGTCTACCCTAACCTGGTCGCGGCCCTGATGTTTAGCGCTATAGAGGGCATCGTCGGCCCGCTTAACTAGCTGGGCGGGGCTGCCGTCGCTGGCGGGTAGGGCGCTGGCCACCCCAAAACTCATGGTAACGATCTTAGCCACCGCCGACCCCTCATGGGCAATCCGGTGACTGCGAACCAGCAGGCGAATGTCTTCGGCTACGGTTTCGGCACCTTTTAGGTCGGTGTTGGGCAGCACCAGCACAAACTCCTCGCCGCCGTAGCGAGCCACCAGGTCGCCGGGGCGCTTGGCGGCTCGGGTGAGCAGGCGGGCCACTAGCCGCAGGCAGTTGTCGCCCGCCTGATGACCGTAGCGATCGTTGAACCCCTTAAAACTGTCAATATCTGCCATAATCAGCGACAGTGGGCCGTTTTCGCGGCTCATGCGCCGCCACTCTCGGTCGAGGTATTGCTCGAAGCGACGGCGATTGGCGACCTGGGTGAGGCCATCCAGGTAGGCCATGCGCTTGAGCCGCTGGTTGGCCAGCGTTAGCTCGCGGTGCATTTTGGCCTGCTGGATAGCGATGCCGACCTGGGTGGCCAGGTTTTGCAGCAGCCGCACATCGGGGGTGCGCCAGGCTCGCGGCGATCGGCACTGGTGGGCAATCAGCAGCCCCCACAGGGTTTGATCTTCCAGCAGGGGCACCACTATTTCGGCCTGAATTTGAAAGTATTCTAGAAACGCTAGCTGGCTGGGGGGCAAGTTTTGGGTGTAAATGTTTTCGACGGCCAGCCCCCGTCCGGCCCGATAGTGAGCCAAAAACTTTTCGCCCACCGACCAGGGGTCGCGCAGCGACCAGCCCAGCATGGGTGGGTAGGCCTCCGCACACGATTCTTGAATGACCTCACCACTCATATCGGCCCCACACTGGATCACAATGACGCGATCGGCTTCGATAAACGCCTGCACCGAGGTCACAGTCTGCGCCAAAATGCTGTCTAAATCGAGCAGGTGCCGAATGCGCTGGGCAATTTCGGCGACCAGCCGCTCCCGTTGAGACTGGAGCTTGATTTCAGCCTCGGCCCGCTTTTGATCGGATACATCGAGGGTGACCCCAGCCAGTCGGGGGGCGTGTTCGCCGTCGTCAAATACCTGCCCCCGAGCCGACAGCCAGCGAGTCTGACCGTCGCGGTGCAGCACGCGAAACTCGACTCCGTAGCGCTGTTTGAGCTGAATTGACCGCTGTAGGGCCTGGTGTATGGCAGCCTGATCGTCTTTGTGTAGGTAGGTAAAGAGAGTGTCATAGCTACCGTCAAACTCGCCCGGAGCTAGCCCCAAAAGCCGCTCCTGCTCATCAGAAATCACAATGGTTCCCTGGGCCAAATCCCAGTCCCAGGTACCCATTTGGGCTCCCTGGAGAGCCAGCGCTAGCCGCTCTTGCTGCTGCTGAAATAGGGCGGCGGCGTAGTGGCAGGCCGTGAGTTCGGCCCTGCCCGACGATACCATTTCGGCATCGTCGGGCAGGGTACAGAAGCCGTTTGGGGTCAGCAGACCCAGCCAGTGGTGGGCTTGATCGACTACGGGCAGGTAGGGCTGTTCGGGATGGAGGCGGCTAAAGCCTTGGGGCCAGGGCGGGGAGGTGTTGAGGGGTCGCAGCCAGTCGATGGGGGTCATCCAGAGGGCGACCGAAGTTTGGCTAAAGTTGACCTGGTAAGTAGCGGCCTGAGCGGCGTTGTCGTAGCTAAACACCCCCGACAACGCCCCACTGCGGTAGACCAGAGCATAGGTTTTGGCGGCTTGACCCATCGCTTTGATGACCCGCTGCAGGGTGTCCTCTGCCTCCACGCTAAGGGGCGAGGAATCAATGGTTGCTGTTAAGGCAGCGGCGCTGACCAGGTCGTTTTCAAGCACAGATTCGGGAGCCGGGATAGGTCATTAATGTTGAGAGAGTGGAAAGGCGAGGGGCAGTGGAGGTAGGGTTGGTGGGTACGGGATGATGCCGCAACGGCTTGTGATGTCAGCGGTGATGGCTGTTGTGGTTGTAATGCATACCACAGTGCACACACTTAGGATCTAGAATGCCCGTCGCTCGCTGCAGGTGGGTCATTATTGAGGAGGGCTTAACAACTGGCTGGGGGAAGGGGCTGCGTGTCTCTACCGAAATTGGGATTCAGATTTTACTGGCCTACGCTACAGGGCAAATCAGTTAAATCACGGAAGTAGACAGGGCAGTGGGATGGGCTCTTCGGGTTGGCGAGGGGGAGTTCTCTAGGCCGAATTCTCTATACTAGAAGGATGTATTTGTCCTAAATTGAGCGTATTCTTCTGTCTGAGCTGCCGTTGATTCACCAAGAGACTCTGAACCTGCTGGAATGGCCTCGGCTATGCCAGCACCTATCTACCTTTGCGGCGACCAAAATGGGTACGCTGGCGGCTCAGGCCCTGGCGGCCCCGGCTAGCCAGGCGGGCAGTCAGGCGCTGCTGGCCCAGACCCAGGAGGCCTATTGGCTAGAGGAACACAACAATGGCCTCAACTTTGGCGGCATTCGTGATGTTGGTGCAGCGGTAGAGCGGGCCTACCGTCAGGGGTTGCTGAGCGGCGAGGAGCTGCTGGCGATCGCAACCACCCTCAACGGAGCCCGCCAGCTGCGCCGCACCATCGACAGCCAGCCGCCGGAAGACTTGCCGGTGCTGCAGGATCTGGTGGCCGACCTCAGTACCCACCCCGACCTAGAGCAGCAGATCTACCACTGCATCGACGATCGCGGCGATGTGACCGACCGGGCCAGCGCCAAGCTGGGGGGCATTCGCGATCGCATCAAATCGACCCGCCAGGATATTCAGCAGCGGCTGCAGCGCATTTTGCAGCGCCAGGCCGGAGCCATGCAGGAGCCTCTGATTACCCAGCGGGGCGATCGCTTTGTGCTGCCCGTCAAAGCACCCCAAAAAGATGCCGTACCCGGCATTGTGCACGATGCCTCGGCCAGTGGGGCCACCCTTTACATTGAGCCCCAGGCGGTGGTCGAGTTGGGCAACCGCCTGCGCCAGCTGCAGCGCCAGGAAAAAACCGAGGAAGAGATCATTCTGCGCCAGCTCAGCGATGCGGTGGCGTTGGTTTACGACGATCTGTCTGCGCTGCTGGCCATTGTCACCGAGCTAGATTTGGCCCACGCCCGCGCCCGCTACTCGCTGTGGTTGGGGGCCAACCCGCCCCGCTTTACCGAACCCCATGAGCAGACCACCCTGCGCCAGCTGCGTCACCCCCTGCTGGTGTGGCAGCAGCGCCACGAGCAAGGCCCAGAGGTGGTGCCGATCAACCTGCTGATTCGCCCCGACCTGCGGGTAGTGGCCATTACCGGCCCCAATACCGGCGGCAAAACCGTTACCCTCAAAACCCTGGGGCTGGCGGCGCTGATGGCCCGCGCTGGTCTTTACATACCCGCCCGCGAGCCGGTAGAGCTGCCCTGGTTTGGGCAGGTGCTAGCCGACATCGGCGACGAGCAGTCGATTGAGCAAAGCCTGTCGACGTTTTCGGGCCACATTCGCCGCATTGGCCGCATCTTGGCCGCATTGGGGAATGGAGGCGAGGGAGATGAGGTAGGTGAGGCGAGTTTCGCGTCAGCCTCTGCAGAATCCACAGCAAATTCTGCCTTGCTACAGGAYYRWSWCTTANNNTANNCATCCCCCCATCCCCCATCCCCCCCGCCTACCCACCCACCCACCAACGCCCTCGTTCTGCTCGACGAAGTTGGCGCGGGCACCGACCCCAGCGAGGGTACGGCGCTGGCGATCGCGCTGCTGAAGCACCTGGCCAATCGGGCGCGGTTGACGATGGCGACTACCCACTACGGCGAGCTGAAGGCGCTGAAGTATCAAGATGCGCGGTTTGAGAACGCCTCGGTGGAGTTTGATGAGGCAACGCTGTCGCCGACCTACCGGCTGCTGTGGGGCATTCCAGGGCGATCGAATGCGCTGGCGATCGCGCGGCGTCTGGGGCTCAACGCCGGGGTGATCGACGCGGCTACGACCCTAATGGCGACCGGTGCCCGAGAGGATGTTAACCAGGTGATTGCCGGACTGGAGGCTCAGCGCCGCGACCAGGAGAATCGATCGCAGGCGGCGGCGGACCTGCTGGCGGCCACCGAGAAGCTCCACGATGAGGTGCAGCGCCGGGCCGACCTGCTGCGCGATCGCGAGCAGGAACTCAAACTCCAGCAGCAGGCGGCGGTGCAGCAGGCGATCGCCGACGCCAAGCGCGACATCGCTAAGGTGATTCGTCGCTTGCAGCAGGGCGATGCTACGGCCCAGGATGCGCAGCGGGCCACGGCGGCGATCGATGCGATCGCCCAATCCCGTCTGCCTGCGGCAGCGCCAGCGCCAGCGAAACCGGGCTACCGGCCAGGGGTAGGCGATCGCGTGCGCATCCCCAGCCTGGGCCAAACCGCCGAGGTGCTCACCGCCCCCGACGACGACCACCGCATTACCGTGCGCTTTGGGCTGATGAAAACCACCGTCAGCCTGGCCGATATCGAGTCGCTGCGGGGTGAAAAGGCCGAGGTGCCCGTTAAGACAAAGCCCGTCGATACCGTACCCGCCGCCCAAGCCGCGCCCCCGGCCCCGGCCATTCGTACCAGCCGCAACACCATCGACCTGCGCGGTATGCGGGTGGCCGAGTCGGAGGCGGTGCTCGAGGAGGCGATTGCCAAAGGCAGCGGTGCCCTGTGGATTATCCACGGCCACGGTACCGGCAAGCTCAAAGCGGGAGTGCACGAGTACCTCAAGCGCCATCCGCAGATTCAGCGGTTTGAGCCTGCGGCCCAGGCCGACGGCGGCACTGGGGTCACGGTGGCCTATTTGTAGAGGGTAGGGGTTTGTTCAAAATCTCGCCTGATTGTAGGTCTCTGGTTACGACTGAAAAATGTCGTAGCGCATTTTTTCAAGTTCGCGCTTGAGAACTTCAATATCCGTAGAGCAAATTTGGTAAACCTCCTCTGGGTCGATATCAAAATAATCGTGGGCTAGGATATTTCTAATGCCTTTAATATCTGACCAGTTGACATCAGGATAGCGAGCAAACCAAGCGTCACCAACAATTTTGTGAATTCTTCTAATATTTTCGCTAATGGCAATTAGCATCTAGCCGGTCGAGGCCTTCGTCGCTGGACACAAATCGTCGGCATGATTGATGGTTGCAAAGCGGCGTTCAATTCTACGAATCGCTTCTTCTACTTCAAGCAGCAACTCCAAGAGAAGAGAGCGATCATACATAGATAGCATCTTGATTGATTCTGGCTTTAAGAAAAGGATTCATTGACTCTCTGTATCGAATGAGATCCACCTCCCGGCCAAATACTTCCTCAAGCACGGCCTTCAGCCGTGCTCGTTTTAGCATGTCTGGACGCATATGGACAACTACATCAATATCGCTATCACCATAGGCTTCGTTTCTAGCTACTGAACCAAAAATGCCGATTCTGCTGATTGAATACTGCTTTACTAGCTGAGGCTTAATCGCCTGGAGTCGGCTCAGTACCTGCTCTCTAACGGCAAAATTGGTCGGGTGTATTGGCATAACAGCGCTCTCAGGTGTTTATTCCTAGGCTGCCTAAGCAGACGGGGCGGTAGGCAACGGCGACTCTGGGGGCTTACATAAAAAATCATAACCTCTTGGCTGAGTCTGCTCGATTGGTCTCGGCACTCTGTATCGAAATCGGTAACAACGCCATTGGCCGGAGATCGCCGTGGCACAGTGAATGGACTAGCTTCTATAGATGAGTGTGAGGCCCATGAAAATTAAGTCTTTTACCCCCAGACGAATGGCGGCGGCGGCGGTGATGTCTGCAACCCTGGTCTCGGGGCTCGGTTTTGTGCCTGTCTTTACTCCCACCGCGATCGCCCAGGAGGCTGCCATGAGAACGCTAACCGTAACTGGCCAGGGTGAGGAGTCGGTGCAGACAACCAAAACTCGGGTCGAACTCGGGGTCGATGTGCAGGGTACCGATGCGGCCGCCGTTCAGCGCGAGGTGGCCCAGCGCACCTCAGCGGTGGTTGAGCTACTGCGATCGCGCTCGGTCGAAAAGCTTGAGACCACAGGCATTCAGCTCAGCCCCCGCTACAACTACGAGAACGGTCGCCAGGATGTGATTGGCTACACCGGCAGCAACACCGTTAGCTTTCGTATGCCCACCGAGAGCGTTGGGTCGCTGATCGACGATGCGGTGAATGCCGGGGCTAACCAAATTCGCGGCGTCAGCTTTGTGGCCGACGAGGCTGCACTGGAGGCGGCTCGTCAGCAGGCGCTGCGCGAAGCCGTAGAAGATGCCCAGACTCAGGCGGGCGTGGTGCTGGGGAGCCTGAGCCTGCGATCGCAGGAGATTGTCGGCGTTCAAATTAACGGAGCGGCACCGCCTGTGCCGGTGCCCATGATGCGCCGGGCCGAGTACGGAGCCATGCAGAACGATGCCTCAACTCCAGTAGTAGGGGGCGAGCAAACGGTCCAGGCTCAGGTGACCCTACAGATTCGCTACTAAGGAACCTGGCTGAATGCCCAGAGGCCGTGGGCAGATCTGGGATCAGGTCGCAGGACGCCGATGCGGCCGCGCCTCAGCCCCAGCGGAAGTTCGTGAGCCATTGCGCGTATCCTAGAGAGAGCGTGTCGTTATCAAGACACGCTCTTTTTTTGTCGCTTATCGTTTGACTACTATGCCTGAGCTTGTCAGCATTCAGGTGGGCCTGCCCCAAACCCTGGGCACCGATGCCGCCCCTAACCCCATGGATCAGCGCTGGACCACCGGTTTTTTTAAGCAGCCAGTTGAGGGGGAGGTGTGGCTGAGCACGACTAACCTGGCAGGCGACGGTCAGGCCGATTTAAAGAACCACGGCGGCATTGATAAGGCGGTGTTGGCCTACAGCGCCGAGCACTACCCTGACTGGCGATCGCACCTCAACCACCCCGAGCTGCCCTACGGCGGTTTTGGCGAAAACTTTACGGTGGTAGGGCAAACCGAAGCGGACGTCTGCATCGGCGACATCTATGCGATCGGCAACGCCAGGGTGCAGGTTTCGCAGCCTCGACAGCCCTGCTGGAAGCTCTCCCGCCGCTGGCGCATCGCCGATCTGGCCCTTCAGGTGAAAGCCAACGGTCGCAGCGGCTGGTATTTTCGGGTGCTGCAGGAGGGCGCGGTACAGGCGGGGCTGGCGATAACCCTGTGCGATCGCCCCTACCCCCAGTGGACCGTAGCCCGAGCCAACCACATCATGCACCACGACCTGAGCGATCGAGCGGCGGCGGCTGAGCTAGCCCGGTGCCCCCTACTCTCGCGCAACTGGCAGGAAAAACTGCTCAAGCGGGGTGCGCCGTCCTAGCCAGGGTTTCGGGCTGAGCCAGGTTACAGACCTGCGCCGGTTGTCGAGACACAATTCGCAGCTCGTGGGGGTAGCGCGGGCGCGGATCATCCACAAGCCAGATGGGTGGTACCATCGTGGCCTCATAGCCCTCGATGGCGTAAAGGATGCCAGGTTCGTCAACCCGCTCGACCAGGGTGCCGGGCAGGTATTCAAACAGCTCGTCCCAGGCGATGGGCGAGTCTGGTGCTAAGTCTGGCGCTAGGTCGGTTAATGAATCGGGATGCATCAGACGTAAAAGTGGCTCTTGTGCAGCAGCGTTTCGCCGTGGTCGGGCACCCAGGCGACCCAGGTGTCGGGCGATGCCTGGCAAAGCAGTTTGGCCTCGGCGGCGGCGTACTCGTTGGGCCGGTCGGCCAGCGTTACCCAGGTGTCACGGGTATAGGCAATGTGGCAAACCGGGGGCCAGCCCGAAGTAAGTTGAGCGTCGGCTTGAGACTGAAGTTGCGGGGTCATAGGTCGCCTTTCTAAGTTCACTGCTGGCGACGGCACCCTCTTTGGCAAAGGTGAAGAGGGCTAGTCGAGCATTTCTGTATCTATTTTTACAGAATGCGCACAAATGTGCCGCGATCGCGCTAGATAAGTTCACAAACCATGACTTATTGGCCTGTGCGGCTTGGGCAATGCTCAGAAGGTTGCTAGGTAGGCTGACGCCAAAACCCCTGGTGCAGCGCCAAAATCTCCGCCTCTACCGCCGCGATCGGTCCCCAGACGCGAATGGCTTTTTGGCCGTGGTCAAATACGTAGCGGCAGGGCACATTCAGCGTTGGGTTTGCCGCGTGGTCGCCTGTAATTCTCAGCAGCAGCAGCTCTGAAATGCCGTAGACCAACCGCCCCACATTGGCCCAGTACTGCGCCCCAGCACACATAACGCAGGGTTCAACCGTGGTGTAGAGAGTGCAGTCCCACAAAAAAGCGGGCTCAAACTCGGCGTAGGCGCGCTGCATCAGGGTCAATTCGGCGTGGTTGACCGCATCTACGTTGCCCTGCTCCAACAGCACGGTGGCATGGTCAGGGGCTACCAAAATTGCCCCAAAGGGATGGTGCCCCTCAGCCATGGCCACCTGGGCGATTTGGTTAGCTCGCTGCAGGTGTTCAATCATTTGCACAGATGTAGGGTTGTTCATAGCGCACGACGGCATTTCTTCACTTTAAAGGGGCGAGGTTTTAATGGGTAAGATATAGATAAATCTATGCTAAAAAACTGGTAAAGCTATAGTTTGCGGGGCAGCATATTTCACTGATTAAATAAATGATACAACGGTACCTTTTGCCCATTTCCTCGCTAAGCACAGGTGAATCTTTTGCTAGAGGCTGAGTTAAAAAAGTCTCTGACTAACGACGAATAACAGGCTACCAAAAAAACTCTAACCTGTAAGACAAAGCGGGTTGATTAGCACTCTAATTTTTTTAGTTTGCCAAACCAGTTTTCCCGTATAGATAGACAGTGTTGTTTGTTCTCAGGAACCCAAACTATGAAAATTAATGCTTTGTCGAAATGGATCGGGGCCAGTGCCCTTGCGGTTAGCATGGCCGTTCTGCCCTCTCTCAACATGCCTGCTCAAGCCACCGCAAATGACCCAGTAGCACCCACTCAAAACGTTGCTACCGAAGATGATGGCTTTGACTGGGGCTGGCTAGGTCTGCTGGGTCTGCTAGGTCTGGCTGGCTTGAAGGGGCGCGATCGCCATACAACTACCACAACCGATCGCGTTGGTACGACTTCTGACTACAGCCAGCGTTACTAAATCGGTGGTCTAGCCGCGGTGCAAACCAAACCAAACCAAAAAGCAGGGGTCCCAACCGGTCTCCCTGCTTTTTGGTTTAGCTAGCAAAAAAAAGACTATTTCTACCTACTTACGATTCGCAACAGTTCAGCCAGGGCTGTACAGCCCTGGCTGATGTTCGAACCTAGCTGGTGGGCGGTTGGTTGAGCGCTTGCCGAGCTTGGCGCAGTTCATCGCTGTTGCCTTCAACAACCAGGCGAAACTGACGAGACAGGTCGGGATCACCCTTGATTTTTTCGCTCACCGGCTGGCTATCTCGCACCCCTTTGCCCACTAGTGCACCAAATATTGCACCTGCAAGCGCGAAGCCAAGCACCATGAGGCGGCTAAGGTTTGAATGGGGATAGTCTCCAGTCATTTGAAAGACGATAATGATGGTGGCAAACACGCCCAGCGCGCCACCCAAGAATCCGCCCGCAAAGAAACCTGCCTGCCCGCCTACGGTTGTACCCTGAGCGTACACTTGGGTAGTGGGGGAAACATGGTCGTCAACGTAGACTCGCTGCCCCATGATGCCGGCGTCTTGAATAGCTTTTTTAGCCTGGTCAGCTTCACGACGGCTGCCGTAGACCGCAATGACTTCACTGTTTTGCCTGGTTTGCATTGTTTGGGCTGTCATAGGATAAATTCCTTAAATGCTAAATACTGTTTAAACCTTGAGCAGGGCGTATGGCTCAGCCTCGAACCTGGCCCAAGATTCACCTTTTATAATGACAACCTCAGCCATAACCATGCTCTGTAGATAGATAGACTTGCAGGCCGAGCCATCAGTCCTTTATTCGTACTCCGTTTGGTTGTTAACTAGATGGTTTTACGACCTTCTAGGCGCTTAGAAATGAATAACTAAGTAAGTGCATAGTAAAAAAACTATTCTCTAGTCACTATTAAAACGGTTAGGACAGGTAGCATTTTAGGAACGCTGGCTATACGTCAGTTCGCTACCTCAATTATCGCAATGGCCGATTGCCCATGCCTGAGCTAACCGGTTATTGCGATAAAATTATTTTTTTCTTTAATTCTTTTCCTTTATCCAGAGTAGCAAAATAAAAAAGCGGCATTGAAACTAAATCAATGCCGCTTGCTCACACGTGATCAGAACTTTGACTGGACTCCTACATGATTCCCCAAAAATGGAGCACGCCCTGCCCGGAGAAGAGTTCGATAAGAATGGCCGAAAGAAAGCCAATCATCGCCAGGCGACCGTTCCAAATTTCGGCACTGGGAACGAAGCCCCAGTTCCAGTGGGTACCAGGATAGAAGTAAGGCTGTTTCACGTCTTCAGTTACAGTCGAGCGCTCTTTAACGTTTTGCATTTGAATTACCTTGGTTGACGTCACTGACAACAACTTAACAATGCTAAATAAAAGAACCATCCTTCCATAGAGACAGATCAAGATGGTTTAGAGCAGCGGCTTGATCTGCTTTTGGAGGGATACCTTTTATGGCCAAGTTAACAACAGATTAATGAAACACTGCGAAGAGCGATCGCGCCAGGGGTAGCCAAATTTTAGTCAACCCAAACTGTTAGGATTTATACCGTTTAATCAGTCGCTACACTAACAGTAATGGCCAGTAATGGCCGCTAGAAAAGATCGGTCGCAATGTACAGGACAATCTGCCATGAAATTGGGTCAGAGCTTGCTGATGTTAGGGGTTGTTGTTGTGGGGGTGGGGGTTTTGGCTTTTTGGGCCTACAGTGCGGCTTCTGCCCCTTTGCCGGAGGGCTTTCCGCCGCCCACAGCCGAGGGTGAGATTGAGCTTAAGCAGTATCCAGCCTACCGAGCCGCGACAGTGCAGGTCACGGGCGATCTGGCCAATGCCTCCTCCCGAGGGTTCTCGCCCCTGTTTCGCCACATTAGCAGCAACGATATCTCGATGACGGCTCCGGTCGAGACGCGGTACCCTGCGGCAACGCTCCAGGAGGGGGCAGCGGTGGCGCAGGGAGAGGCCGCTGTTTCGTTTTTATACCGCAGCTTAGATATCGTGCCCCAGGCGGTGGCCCAAGATGTACAGGTAGACGACGTTCCACCGATGACGGTGGTCAGCATTGGCGTCAGGGGTGGCTACGACTACGATATTTATGCCCGCAGCATCGCACGGCTTCGGGCCTGGCTGTTGGCCAATCCCGACTACGCCGTAGCGGGGTTACCCCGACGGTTTTTCTACGATGGGCCTTACGTTCCCGACCCGATCAAGCGGAGCGACATTCAGATTCCGGTGCAGCGCCGCTAGGGTGTGTAATCAATTCCCGCTACAGTCCTTATTGCATTGGCGTGTTGCCACGCCCGACCCAAAGAACAGGCTAGGGGTGTGGGGCGATTTAGGCTAGTTGGCCCAATCCGCCCCACGCGAAGCGATGACATGACCTATAGCGTTGCGGCCGCCTACTGGTCTACGGTACTGGGGTCCATATACATAAGTTCCCAAATATGGCCGTCTGGATCTTGAAACCCGTGGGCATACATAAACCCGTGGTTCTGTGGGTCGCTGTAGGTGGTGCCACCGGCATCGAGGGCTTTGCTCACCATCGTATCGACCTCTTCGCGGTTATCGCAAGATAGGCACACCAGCACTTCCGTACTTTTGGTAGCGTCGCAAATTGCTTTGGGCGTAAACATTTTGAACTTTTCTTCAGTCAGAAGCATGACGAAGATGTCGTCGCTGACCACCATACAGGTAGCTGTTTCGTCCGTGAATTGAGGATTAAACGAGAAGCCAAGCTGGGTAAAGAACTCAACCGACTGGTCGAGGTTTTTGATGGGCAAATTAACGAAAATTTTACGTCCCATGGGGGCTCCTTGGTAAGGTTAGAAGGGTTTCGCTGCGGTTTTGCGCTGGCGATCTGAGCTATTAAAGTCGGGCTTTGTCTTCTAGTCGAATGGAAGTGGGCAAAATCGACGGGTTAAAACCAGCTTGTTTAGAAAAATTGGCAAGCCCTGGGTGCAGGTTTTGCCCGCTCCTACTGGTCGGTGGGTAGGCCAGTCAGCTCTAGAATGGGGCGAATTTCGACGGTGCCTTTATACACCGAGGGAATGCGTCCGGCGATCGCGATCGCGTCATCGAGGTCCTGCGCATCAATTAAAAAGTAGCCGCCTAGCTGTTCTCGGGTTTCGGCAAAGGGGCCATCGGTCACCAGTCGTTTGCCGTCGCGCACCCGCACGCTGGTAGCCGTAGTGACCGAGTGCAGGGGGGAAGCCCCCAGGTATTTGCCGCTGGCGTGCAGGTCTTGGGTCAGCTGCACCGACTCTTGGTAGCAGCGCTGCTGCTCATCGTCGGTCCAGGCATTTTCGTCGCTGTAAATCAGCAGCATGTATTTCATGGTTTGGCCTCCAACGTTCATGGGTAAGAGCGGCTACTGTCGATGGTAGTGGGCCGTCATAAACTGGTGCCACTGGCCATCGTCGGTCAAAATTTGTGAGGTCATGATGCGGTGGTTGTCGTCAACAAACTTAATAATGTCTTTGTAGGGAGCCATAGCGGTTTCACCAAAATTAGGCCCCTCAGTTTCTAAGGTAAGGGTTGTTTTGGCCTCATTGAGCGCGCCGCTGTAGATCCAGAGGTGGGTCATCATCGAGCCGACAAAGGTGCCGGTGTAGCGCTGGGTTTGAGGGTCGTAGCCGAGGGTCATGATGGTCGTCCCGGTGTCGCCATCCGGCATTTCGCCTTCGCCTTCGGCTACCACCCAGAGCCCGTCCAGGCTGCGCACCACCTCAGTACCGCGAGTTTTTGAGGGGGGCTGGTCGGGTCCCATGCTGCACTCACATTCGCTGACCCATTTGCCCACGAGTTTGTCGAGCCAGCGGTGTTCTGCCTGCGGTTCAATCTGCATAATGTTTCTCCTAAAGTTGTTGAAAAGGTGGTTGAACGAGTGGTTGCACGGAGCGAGCAAATGGGTTCTGTAACCCGGCCCTACCCCGCTTACCGATGTGCTTACCCGTAGGTAGGCCGCTGCGGCCAGCCGGGGGGAGAATCTTCAAAGTCTTCCTGACGGCCGTAGGGGGTCAAGTCGAGCAGGCTGTAGGCGTCGGTCAGGCCTTCGCACCCCCGCGCATAGGTCGAATAGGTGTGAAAAACGTCGTCGTCGATGCGAAAGAACACGCTCATACCGTGGCGTTCGCCAGCGGTAGACTGCTGGTCCTGACCGTTCGAACTCGACTGGTCGCGGTAGTTGTACTGCACCGGGGCAACCGATGCATCTAGCGAGACGTGGAAGTCGTAGTTGAAGTCGCGGCCAAAGGAGGAAACCCAGGGCAAAGTCCACTGGTGGCGAGCTTTGTAGGCCTCAAGCTTGGCTAGCGGCGCGCGGGAAATGAGCGCGAATGTGGTGTCGCGATCGCCCAGCAAGCTCAGGTTGCCCAGGGCGTTGACCAGGCCAGTACAGCCCGAGCAGCCGTTGTCCCACTCAGGGGCAAACATAAAGTGGTAGACAATCAGTTGAGGGCGACCCTCAAACAGATCGAGCAGGCTGGTTTCACCATCAGGGCCTTCAAAGCGGTAGGTTTTCTCTAGCTTGACCATTGGCAGACGGCGGCGCTTGGCATTGACGCGATCGCGCTGTTTGGTCAGCTCTTTTTCCTCGGCTAGCAGCGCCTTGCGATCGGCCAGCCAGGTTTCTGGCGATACCACCGGGGGATGTGCGCGAGTATTGGTGGTCATGACGGGTTCTCCTTACAAAAAGACAGGTCTTTAGTACACATTGGTCTCCAAGGTTTTGCTCTGGTTAACCTGGGCGTTAATCTCCTCATCGGCTGGGCGAATCTCAAAGGGGCCGCTGCGAACGCCGGGATGATGCGACATCAGCTGAATGGCGTGGTTGAGATCGCGGGCCTCCAGCATTAAGATGCCGCCGAGCTGCTCTTTGGTCTCGGCAAAGGGGCCATCGGTGACGGTCACTTTGCCGTTTTGGTAGCGCAGCGTGGCCGCGTTTTTGACGCTTTGCAACGCTTCTCCACCAATGAAATGGCCGCTGCGCTTTAGTTCATCGTCGTAGGCAAAACAGTCAGCCATCAGAGCCGCCTGTTCGGCTTCAGAAAGCCTGTCCCACTGCGCTTCGTCGAAGTAGCCCAGACAGATAAATTTCATGGTTGCCTCCAAAAGTGGGTCTGAATTGGTCACCTTTGTGGAGTAGTCGTTCGGCGAGACCGCAAATCGACAGGGCTACAAAAAAACTTTTAAATTGCGGAGGCACTGACCTCAGGATCAGAATTCAATCAGGTGGGATAGCCGTTTCGGCTGTACACAGTTAAGCAGGATGCTTAACCTACGAGGCTCATTGACAAATCGATACACCTCTGAGAGGGCTACCTTCTCAGACCAGCTCGCGCAGACGGCTTTCTAAAAATCGACGCTCAGGCTCTTGCTTAACCAGTTCTAACGCCCGCTGGTAAGAGGCTCTGGCAGCAGCGGTTTCCCCTAGCCGTCGGCACAGGTCGGCCCGGGCCGCGTGGGCCAGGTGGTAGTTGGCCAGATCACCCTCGGCCAAAATCTCATCCAGCAGTTGCAACCCCGCCTGCGGTCCATCGCGCATAGCGACGGCGACAGCTCGATTGAGCTGCACCACGGGGGAGGGTTCGATTTGAGCCAGCAAACCATAGAGACCGACAATCTGTGTCCAGTCGGTGGTGGCGGGGCTAGGGGCCTCGGCATGAACGGCGGCGATCGCGGCCTGCAGTGCGTAGGGGCCAACCTGCTGCGACGACAGCGCCTGCTGCACCAGGGCTCGCCCCTCGGCAATTTGGGCCTGGTTCCACCGGCTGCGGTCCTGGTCGGCCAGCAAAATTAAGTCACCCTCGGGGGAAGTGCGAGCCGCCCGCCGCGACTCCTGCAGCAGCATCAGCGCCAGCAGCCCCATTACCTCTGGGTTGGGCAGCAGCTCCATCACCAGTCGCCCCAGCCGAATCGCCTCGCCCGATAGGTCGGCGCGGGTTAGCGATGGGCCAGAGGAGGCCGCGTAGCCCTCGTTAAACACCAGGTAGATAACCTGCAGGACGGTATCTAAGCGATCGGGCAGATCCTCTATCGACGGCACCTGGTAGGGAATGCCCGCCGCGCGAATTTTGGCCTTGGCCCGCACAATCCGCTGGGCCAGGGTAGGGGGCGCAACCAAAAAGGCGCTGGCAATCTCTTCGGTTTTGAGGCCGCAAACTTCCCGCAGGGTGAGCGCTACCTGGGCATCCTGGGGCAGCGAAGGATGGCAGCAGGTAAAGATCAGCCGCAGGCGATCGTCCTCGACATCTTCATCGGCTCTGACATCGGGTTCAGCGGCATCGATCCGCTCGGCCAGTTCGGCCAGGGAAGCGTCGAAACGGGTGCGCCGCCGAATCGTATCAATGGCTCTAAACCGACCCACCGAAACCAGCCAGGCGCGTGGGTTGTTCGGAGCACCATCTCGGGGCCACTGCTCCATAGCGACGGCAAAGGCTTCATGTAGAGCTTCTTCGGCCAGGTCAAAGTCGCCCAGCAGCCGAATCAGCGTGGCAAACACTCGCCGCGACTCGGCGCGGTAAACGGCATCCACCTGCCTCTGCACCGAATTGGACTCGTTCATAGGGCATGATCCCGAAACCAAGGTCCGTCCTCTTGGTTCAGTCTAATATAGTTTGTCCGTACTATTACCCATTGCCGGGATTGTTCGAGATCGGCTTGTGCTACGCAGCTAGGCTTGCCCACTAGCTAATCACGACTAGTCACGGCAGCTCACGACTGATCACAGCGGTCGGGCTGCCCCCTGGTGGCCCCTGGTACTTGTCGCTTCCCGACATACGAAGCATGGAATGTTGTCCAGCGGAGGCGATCGCAGCACCAGCGCCCTGGCCGCGCGGGTGTGATTGATCTCGAAGTTGGACTTTAAACAGGAAGCCGAATAGGTGAATTGGAAAGTTAGTTTTCCTTGGTAAAGCCTCATAAATTTCAAGCAATTACACGCTTTTTTATGAGCTGGTCACTACAAAAACGGTACAGAATATCCGCTGACTGCGCACAGGTGGACAGCCTTTCAATATAGGTCTAGCGAGAGATGTAGCGCCTGGTATATGCGTTGAACATGTTTGAAGCCCCAGCGCTCTGAACTCATTCTTTTAATGGTACCTGCGCATGTCAGAGTCAACGCGGTTTTAAGACCGAAGTACGCTTAGGAAGCAACTATTGTGAGTCAAAGCATTAAGGTTGAAAAGACAGTAACGATTGATAAACCCGCCGCAGAACTCTACAGCTTTTGGCGTCAATTTGAGAATTTGCCTCGCTTTACAAGGCACCTCAAAGACGTGAGAGTGATCAGCGACAACCGATCACACTGGGTCATAACTGGACCTTTAGATGGAACGGTTGAGTGGGATGCAGAAATTGTTGACGATCGCCCCAACGAATTAATTGCCTGGAAGTCGGTTCCTGGAGCAGACGTTGACAACGCTGGCTCTGTTCAATTTAAAGCCGCTCCGGGTAATCGTGGCACCGAGGTCAAAGTGGTCACAGTTTATAACCCGCCTGGTGGGGTAATTGGAAACATGCTGGCAAAGCTGTTTGGTGAATCGCCCGAACAGCAAATCGGCGACGACCTGGCCCGTTTCAAAATGCTCATGGAAGCAGGCGAAATTGCTACAAACGATGGTCAGCCATCGGGACATTCTCACTCAAAGGATTAATCACAATGAAAGCAGTTTGTTGGCACGGTGCGGAAGATGTGCGAGTGGAGACAGTGCCCGATCCCACCATCCTCAATCCGCGGGATGCCATTCTCAAAGTGACCTCTACAACCATCTGCGGTTCCGATTTACACATTTACGATGGGTTTATCCCTACTATGGAGCCCGGTGATATTCTTGGGCACGAGTTTATGGGAGAAATTGTTGAAGTTGGGGCTGAGGTAAAGCGTCTGAAGAAGGGCGATCGCACGGTAGTCTCTTCGATTATTGGCTGTGGTCACTGCTGGCATTGCAACCAGCAGCAGTGGTCCCTGTGCGATAACTCCAACCCAAACAGCTGGATGCTGGAAAAAATTTACGGCCATGGCACCGCAGGAATTTTCGGCTACTCCCACGCCTTTGGCGGTTATGCGGGTTCGTTTGCTGAGTACATCCGCATCCCCTTTGCCGATTACACCGCCACCGCTGTGCCCAAAGGCATTCCCGATGAGAAGCTGCTGCCTGTTTCTGATGCCTTTCCGACCGGGTATATGGGAGCAGACCTGTGCCACATTCAACCAGGCGACATTGTTGCGGTCTGGGGCTGTGGGCCGGTGGGTCAATTTGCCATGCTAAGTGCCTATTTACTGGGCGCAGAGCGCGTCATTGGCATCGATCGCTTTCCTGAGCGCCTGCAGCTTGCCAGAGACTTTGCCAAGGCTGAAACGCTCAACTACGAAGAGGTAGATGTGCTCGAAGCGCTCAAAGAAATGACGGGAGGACGGGGTCCTGATGCCTGTATTGATGCGGTTGGCATGGAAGCCCACGGCCAGGGACCGGAGGGGTTGTACGACAAAGCCAAACAAGCCATCCGCTTAGAAACCGATCGCCCGCACGTGCTCCGGCAAATGATTTTGGCCTGTCGCAAGGGTGGCACCTTGTCCATCATGGGGGTCTATGGCGGCTTTGTAGACAAAATGCCGATGGGCGCAGCAATGAACAAAGGCCTGACCTTTAGAATGGGGCAAATGTTTGGTCCAAAGTATATTCCCAAGCTAGTGGAGCACGTGCTGAACGGCGACGTTGACCCCTCCGTGGTGCTAACCCACCGCCTGCCCCTAACCGAAGCAAAGCAGGGCTTTGAAATGTTCAAGCACAAGCAAGACCAGTGCATCAAGGTGATGTTTCAGCCCGACTAGGGGGTATGTCAAGCGCTAAGGCGGGCTGAGCTGGCTCCGTTAGGCCATCGGTTTTGCCCATCACTGCCACAGTGTTGGGGTCGAGCCGCCCAGCCCGCTCAGGTCATCGGGGCCGTTCTGGGCCACCGTAAAGACATAAACTTTCACAGAGCGCTATCCGCTTCCGTAAAGCCTAACGACTGCAGCGCCTGCGCTACCTTGGCTCGGTGGCTAGCTTCCCAGTCGGTGAGCGACTGGGCGGCATCGGCATCGCTACGCTGCTGGGCCGCCTGCCAAACGGCCTCCTGCTGAGCGGCAGGAATTACAGCAATACCCTCTTCATCGGCCACCACCATATCCCCAGGGCTAACCTGCACACCGCCGCAGACAATCGGCTGATTCAGTGTGCCCAACTGCTTTTTTTGACCCGGCACCGGCATTACCCCGCGGGCAAACACCGGAAACCGAGCTTCGCGCACTTCGGCCACGTCGCGAATAACACCATCGACCACAAAGCCAGCAATGCCCCGGTTTTGGGCGATCGCACAGACATTGCCCCCCGCCACTGCGTAGTCAACATCGCCCGCCTGCACCACGATCACAGAACCGGGGGTCGCCCGGTAGATGGCGGCGTGCAGCATCAGGTTATCGCCGGCTGGGCATCGCACGGTGTAGGCGGGGCCAGCCAGCCGAGGAATGCGGGGCCACAGTTCTCGTATACCCATATCCATTACCTGGGTACGCCCCAGAGTATCGGCGTAGGCGGTGGGGGAAATAGCCGTAAATTTTGATGCGTTGTTCACAGGGTAATTCGCCAGCCTGGCCTAAACACTGCTCAAATACTAGGGCGTATCATCAATTCTCGCTACAATCCTTGTCCCATCAGCATCGTAGGGTGGGCAGTGCCCACCAGTTATGAGCGACTGCCATCCACCGTACATAGAGTTTGGCGTTAGGGGCAACCTCGTTCGTTCAATTCACATCCCATAGAGACAGAAATGCGATTAATAAAGCCTCCAAGTCGCTTTGACCGGAGGCTTTATTAATCGCAGATAGAGTCAGGTGGGTAGGTTTAAAGCAACTACAGCCGCGTATTGGCCAGATTTTGACGAGGGTCGGTGGTGCGGCTGGCGCGAATTTGCTCGTAGAGCTGGCGTTCGGCATCGCTTAGGGTGCTGGGCGGCATGATCACAACTTTGATCAGCAGGTCGCCGCGATCGCCCTTGGGGTTCGGCCAGCCTTTGCCTCGCAGCCGCAGGCTCTGGCCAGAGCGTATGCCCGCCGGTAAGTTCATCGTGACGCTGCCGTCGGGGGTGGGCACGTCAATTTTGCCGCCCAGCACCGCTTCGTCGGGGGTAATCGGCACCTCGGCGGTGAGGCTGTCGCCCTCCAGCTTAAAGAAGCTGTGAGTATCGAGCTGCACCACCAGGTAAATGTCGGCGGGCTGCTTGCTGTAGGGGTTCATTGGCCCTTTGCCCTTGAGGCGAATTTTGCTGCCCTGTTTCGCCCCCGGCGGAATGCGCACCTCAACGCTGTCGTTGCCAATGCGCAGGCGCTTTTGCGCCCCGTGGAACGCTTCGCTAAAGCTGAGGCGAATGCTGGCCTCCTGGTCAAAAGACTGACCAGCTCCGGCTGTGTCGTAGCCAAAGCCAGGGCCAGCACCGCCGCCAGGGGTACCGTAGGAGTACGATCGCCCGCCGCTGCCAGGGGTCGAAAAGCGACCCAGCAGCTCGTTGATAAACTCGTCGAAGCTACCGTAATTGCTGAAGTCAAAGCCACCATCGCCAGGGCTGCCATAGGCTCCACCAAAGGGGCTGCCGTAGGCTCCGCCCGCCCCGGCCCGGCTGGCCTGCTGCCAGTACTGGCCGTACTGGTCATATTTTTTGCGCTTGTCGTCGTCAGAGAGCACTTCGTAGGCTTCGCTGACCTCTTTAAACTTGGCCTCAGCGGCTTTGTCGTTGGGGTTAACGTCGGGGTGGTACTTGCGGGCCAGCTTGCGAAATGACTGTTTAATCTCATCAGCACTCGCCGTACGGCTGACGCCAAGCACCGCATAGTAGTCTTTAAAGCCCGTAGCAGCCATTCCAATCCTCCTAAAAACCCGCGCCTGCGTTGGCCCTGAGGGGCCTGTCTTCGACCATCGCCCCGAAGGCGATTTTATTGTAGTCAACTCTGGGCCTGGGGAGTGGCATTGTCACGTTTGCCTCAGCCCTGCCAACCTTTGGGTCGACCACCTTTGGATTTAGCCTAGCAAACCCACTGCCCTAGAGAAGTTCGGTTTTCCAGGTCAAAACCGGTATGGGTAGCTGATCGCGCTAGCAAATTCCGACGACGGCATCGAGTTCGGCGTAGTCGGGCAGGGTAGTATCGATGGCGATGCCCCGGCGAATGACGACGCGATCGCTCTGGGGCCGCGACAGCATCTCGCCAAAGCCGCGGGCCTTAAACACGACCAAATCAGCGGGGCGACCCACGCCAATAATGCCGGCATCGAGGCCCATGATTTGGGCCGGGGTACGCGTTACCGCCTGGGGCCAGTCGCCAATCGGGCGATCGAGCTGGCCAATGCGTACCGATTGGGTAAACACCTCCACCATGTCGTGGTCGCCGTAGGCAAAAAAGGCGTCGCGGCAGTTGTCGCTGGCCAAAGCCACCGCCACCTCAAACTGGCGCAGTTCGGGCAGCAGGGTAACCCCCCGGTAGCGCGGCATGCGACCCTGCTGACGATCTTGCAGGTAGAGGTTGCACATGGGCAGGCTGACGACACTCACCCCGGCGGTTTTGAGCAGGGCTAGGGTGGCTTGGGCGCGATCGCTGGTCTGCACCGAGAGGCTGCAGCAGTGGCCGCAGTTAACGTTACCCGCAAAGCGGCGGCGCAGCTTGGTTTCAGCCACAATTCGCAGCCCCTCCGCCTCGGAGTTCAGGCTCTCATCGGCGTGAAAATCGAGGTCTAGCCCGCGCGCCTCGGCTAGGGCAAAGGCGCGATCGATCTGCGCCTCCAGGCCTGGTTGCGGATAGATCACGCCGCCCAAAATGCCGCCGTACTGGGCGACGGTATCGGCTAGCCCCTCGGCCTCGGGGCGATCGTAGTAATCCATCGGCACCAGGCTAACAGCCTGCAGCGTCAGCCGGTCGGCCCACTCCTGCCGCAGCCGATTGAATACCGCAAAGCTAATCTTTTCCTGGCCATCCAGGCAGTCGAGGTGGGTTCTCACCGCCTGGGTGCCGTGGGCATAGCTGCACCGCAGCCCAAACGACATGCGGGGGTAGAGGTCGGCGGCGCTCCAGTGGCGGTGGTCGGCGGCGGCGGCCTCGAGAGCCGCCTCGAAGGTGCCATTGGGGTTGGGGCTACGCAACCAGGTGTGGCCCTTGTCGAGGTGGGTGTGGCAGTCGGCAAAGCAGGGCCACACCAGGCCCTGGCTCAGGTCGTAGCGGGGCAGGCCATCGTCTGGAGGTGAGGCGGCGGGGGCTAACGCTGCGATCGCCCCCGCCTGCACCTGCAGGTGAACCGCAACCAGGTTTTCTGAGCGGGGCGGGGCAGCCAGCTCGGCGATCGGGGTCAGCGGGGGACCTGCCCCATCCAGGCAGGCCAGGGGAATGCGGGCGTTGCAGAGCCAGTAGTCGGCAGGTTGTGCTGCCCGGAGATCCGTGAGGGGTAAAGTCATGGCACCAAGGTATCACTAAGGAATAGGGATTTTGTTTAATCCGCGCGGGCTAGGCGTTCTGCCTATCCCCTAGGTAGCCCGAGACAGCCATTTGCGATGTTAATCCTTCGTTCCCAAGGTTTGTTTCCCCACAGCATTCCGCCCGATCAACGGCTGAAAAGTTGCTCCCTCGCCGCTGGCCCAGCCCCTGGCCCCTACGGCTGATCCAGCCATACCGAATCAATCTACATAGATACGCTCAACCGAGAAGTCGTTAATTGTGTCTTCAAATCGGTTAAACGTAACGCGCATTTCGTCGTAGGCGCGGGCCGTAGAAACGCCGCCCGGCGTGGGGCACTGCACCTGCAATAGGGTTTGAAACGACCCATATTCTACGTGGGTATACAGCGTTTTTTCGCAAACAGGGCTGATAAACCCTTCGATCGCCAGCTGGTTTAGCGCAGCCACCCCCAGTGGGCTTTGCAGCACAAACTGCCAAACCAGCGCCTCATCCTCTGCGCTAGCCGGTTGCCAGATCTCGGGTAGCGCAGAGCTGGCTTCGCTCTGGGCCAGGTTGCTCCCGGCGGTATCGGCATCGACGGCAGGCATCCAGGCCACACCCACAACCAGTAAGCTGACGCCAGCGGCTAGGCCAGACCACCGCTGCCACAAAGATTGCCTATTCATCATCGTCTCCTTCTATAGCTAACTAACTGTTGCCATTTTAGGGAGCGAGCCTGTGCCTACGACTGGGGGTTACGAGATTTGCAACAGAAAGCCCCCCACCTCAACCAGCAAGTTAAGGCAGGGGGCTACAGCACCTAAAACACAGAACGGCGACCTAGTACTTGACCAACCTGATTGTGACAGGCTCTAACGGTCTAAGGGTGCAGGATACAAGGTGTACGGTTCAAGGACTGCCGTGGACCGTACACCTTACACCGCGCACCCCACCTACGAGAACCCTAATGTTTAGGATTGACGCTGTACTAGGCCTGTTCGGGCACAAACTCTAGGGAAACACCGTTCATACAGTAGCGCTGGCCGGTGGGGGCAGGCCCATCGGGAAACACGTGGCCCAGGTGGCCGCCACAGGTGGCGCAGTGCACCTCAACGCGGGTCATAAAGAAGGAGCGATCGACGGTGGTTGCGATCGCACCCTCGATCGGCGCGTAGAAGCTAGGCCAGCCGGTGCCGCTGTTGAACTTGGTGTCGGAGGTAAACAGCGGTGTGCCGCAGGCTGAGCACTTGAACACGCCGGGTTCATAGATCTTGTCGAGGGGGCTAGACCCGGCCCGCTCGGTGCCGTGCTGACGCAGCACCCGAAACTGCTCGGGGGTGAGCTGTTCGCGCCACTGCTCTTCGGTTTTGTTGACGGTAAATTGCTCGTTGGAGGTTGCCATGGTGTCTACTGATTGGGAATTGACTTGCTTGGAAAAAATTTCGGCGGTGAAGTTATTCAACAGCCAGGTGCCGCCAACCACGGCGGTCCCGGCTTCCAGGAGCTTGCGTCGCTTCATGTCGAGGTCAAACCATCGGTGGGTTAGGTAACGTGAGGCGGGCAATCGCCCAGCGGCTCGTTTTATTTAACTTAACGTATCTGCCCCAGGCAACGCTGATAACCCCGTGAGAATTTGCCCCAAATCCCCTGAACCCTCGGTTCTTTAGTACGCTATGACTATCAGTGATACCCCCAGGGATTGCCGCTCCGCCTCTATGTCAGCTATCGCTTCTGCCCCCTCTAAACGCCGCGATCACACCTGGCCGTTTTGGCCAGTGGTACCGCTTTACCCCTACGGCCAGCGCCCAACGCTGCGGGTCGAGGTGGTCAAAGACACCGTCTGGACCTTTGAGCAGTTTCAGGGCATTTTCTACGTCGTGGTGCCCATTCGCATGACGGTGGTGCGGCTAGAGCCGACGGGTTTGCTGGTGTACTCCCCGGTGGCCCCCACCCCAGAGTGCATCGCCCTGCTGCGTGAGCTAGAGGAGCGCTTCGGTCCGGTTAAGTACATCATTATGTCCACGGTGACGGGCATTGAGCACAAGGTCTTTGTCGGCCCCTTTGCCCGGCGATTTCCCCAGGCCCAGGTCTATGTCACCCCCAACCAGTGGAGCTTCCCGCTCAATCTGCCGCTGCCCTGGCTGGGGCTGCCGCGCGATCGCACCCACATGCTGCCCGCCGACAGCTCCCAGGCTCCCTTTGCCGACCAGGTCGACTACGCCGTGCTGCCCCCTATCGACCTAGGCCTGGGGCCGTTTGGAGAAACCGCCTGCTTTCACCGGGCCAGCCGCACCCTGCTGCTGACCGATGCGATCGTGGCGGTGCCAGAAGAGCCTCCCGCGATCGTGCAAGTCAACCCCTTTCCGCTGTTGTTCCATGCTCGCGACAGCGCCACCGATGCCATTGTCGATACCCCAGCCAATCGACGCAAGGGATGGCAGCGCATTGCCCTGTTTGCCTTTTACTTTTGCCCCAGCACGCTAGAGGTGGCAACCACTGGGGAGATGTTGAAAGAGGCCAAGCAGGCACCCGTGCGATCGCGCCAGCACTACTTTGGTTTTTACCCCTTTCGCTGGCGGCCCGACTGGCCCCAGTCGTTTCAGGCCCTGCACAACCACGGTCAGCTCCAGGTGGCCCCCATTCTGCAAACGCTGATCTTTAACCGTGGCCCCCAGGACGTTCTAGACTGGGCCAAAAGGGTGGCTAGCTGGCAGTTTGAGCGCATCATTCCAGCCCACTTGGCAGCGCCCATCAGCGCGACTCCAGAGCAGTTTTTGGCGGCGTTCCAGTTCTTGTACGCCGGGCCGGTCGCAGAGGCCAATCAAAGCCTGCCCAATGCCGATTTCGGCCTGCTACGCCAAATCGAGGGGCTCCTGCTAAGCCGAGGTATTTCTCGTCCGCGCCAGCCCGCGCCCGCGATTGATAAAAAACCTAGCGACAAAAAAGCAGAGGCTTAAACGGCCTCTGCAAAAGAAAACTTAGGGACGTTAGGGGCGGTGCTGTTGCCCGACCAAACCTACTCGACCATAGCTTCCATCTGGGCAGAAATTTTCTCCTTAATGTCCTCAAGGCTGGGCATAAACTCTTTCTTTTTTTCAAAGCCCAGCTTTATTTTTTCGGCAATTTCGTCTGGGGTGGGAGACATGTCAGACCCCGTCGCGTCGGGGGCGAAGGAGGCTTTACTCTCCATACCGGCCTTGATGCGCGCAGCGATTTCGTCGGGAGTCGGCATAAACATGTCTTTCTTATTTAGAAAGACCTCTTTCTTCTGCTCGGGCGTGAGGGCTGCAAACAAATTCCCCTTGGGGACGGTTTTCAAGGTGGCGGCCAGCTCGGTTTTTTGCTCCGTGGTCAGCGCCATTGTCTTAAATGCTTTGCGCAGGCTGGAGCCGTTTTGAACGGCCTGCTCAAACTTCTCTCGCTGTTCGGGGAAAAGAATACTTTCAATTTGGGGCACGTACTTAGAGCGTAGCTCCTCAACTAGAGTTTCCTGCTCCGTGGTCAAATCAACATTTTCAAAGAGCGGCAGCGCAAATGGAAACGGCTTAGCGCTAACCGGGCTAGCGATCAGGGTTACTGACAATAGCGTACACAGCAATGGGCATAGCGCAGCAGCTAAAAGCTTTCGTAACATGCTGAAACAATCTCCGTACTAGTAAATACAACGCTGGGGCAAGCATGAGCTGTGCCCGCCATTAAATAAGTCTGGAGTAAAGCGACTAGCGATCTTCAGCAACACGCTTAAAATGCTCTGAGAAGGCTATAACTGCCATAAACGATATCACAATCACCGGAATGACCAGACTCCACCAGGTTTCAGAAATTAACACAAAGTAAGTAGCCCCCAAGCCTCCCAGAGCAAAACCTACCAGAATGGGCAAAATACGACCCATTCGCTCAACCGATTCAGCGGCTGCTAGGGCCGCTTTTTCATCCCCGGCAGGGGCAAACTTGGAGACGGCCACCTGCACCAAATCAATGGTGAGCTGGGTTGTGTTGCCGGTCATGACGGTGGTAGGAATGTAGCTTTTGAACACCCCTTTTGCCTCTTTCATTAGAGCATTTTGAATCGCCATCGCAATCACCCCCGCAATGCCAATTGGCAGAATGTATTCCTCCTGGATATTGAACATTAACGCCGGGGAAAGGTTGACTCCCACAATCAAAAAAACAGTCAGGGCGATCGCCTCAGCCGTTAGCAAAACTGCGAATACAGGCCAGTTTTTCTTGCGGGCGTACCGCGCCAGCAGAGATGTGCCTGCCACCGCCACCATAAAAGCCGGAAACATTAACAGGTGAGTAATGGTGGATTCCTCATCGGACTGCACAAACTCGTACCCAGCCAGGGCAATATTGCCGGTCACGTGAGCAGTAAAAATGCCAAACAAAATAATAAAGGCCGAGGTATCTACAAAGCCCGCCACCCAGCTCAGCATAAACCCGGCTGGGCCATCGCTGAGCAGGTAGCCGCCAAGGCTAAACTCAGATTTAGTCGGAGAACTCGCAACCATGGTAACTATCTAAACTGTGCAGCGGTAACACAACAAAGTTCTAACTCTAGGGCTATCATGGGCCGTTGCCTGCCCGCCGTCGGTAGCAGACATAACGGTATTACCTCTTGCCATAGTCAGCTTTGGGAGTAATGATCTTAATTGCCTGGTACAGGCGGCTGTCGGTTGTAAACGCGATCGCCGCAGCCTCTTCCCCGTTGGGCTGAGCCGTCGGTAGAACTAGCTGAGGTACCTGGCTGGGGTCGCTAAACTCAGCGGCGCTGCCCCAGTGGGTTAGGAGGGCAATGTGCGGCGCATCGATACCCCTGAGCAAAATGGCGGTGCGCGGAGCGGGGTAAAGTTGGGGAATGGTTGCCAGAGCCGCCTGGGCCGCCGCCATCAGGCTGGTCTGCTGCTCAGGGGTGTTGGTGGCAAAGTCGCTGATCTGCACCAGAGCCGTGCTGCCCGGAATTGCCGACACCATACCCGGCGGCGATACCGCTTGGTCAATGGTAAACACGGTGGTCAGACTGGGGGCTCCTAGGCTGACGCTTGCTTTGCCCTGGCCTTCATCTTTGTAGCCGCTGGAGCCACCCTCGACGTACTGTTCGTAGTACTTTTTGTAGTCTTTGCTGTCGCCACCGCCATCGCCGCTGATCAGTGAGCTTTGAAAGGCGTCGTAGCTAGCCTGGTCGGCCCACTGGCTCAGCTCTAGCGCCCGCAACCCATCCACGCTAGAGAAAAGCGCCAGCCCGTAGAAGCCGGGAATGGTTTTGTAGAACGGCTTGGTAGTTTTGTAGAACGATTTGACCGCGTCGACCTGGGTCGTGGGGTCAGTTTCGTAAATTGAGAGCACTGCGATCGCACCCTCACCAGCCTTAAAGACCAGAGGCTCAGCGACCTTGTCAGCCCACGTTGGGGCACCGGGCAGCAGCAATAGGCCCAGCAGGCAGGCTTCCAGTAGTGCTTTCAAACCTTTGGTCATGAATCTTGAAAACCTTTCAGAATCTTTCTTAAAACCTTCTAAGAAGCGGCCGGGCGCAGTTTAGGATCCTGATGACCGACTTAACACCCCATCCTATATGGCAGAGGCAGGGGTGTTTTGTTAGCGTCCACACCGTTTTTAATATCTTTTGAAGGCATAAATTTAGAGCACACCCTCCCTAGGGAAGATTTTTGGCCTACACGCCATCCTGCATCAGACAGAGTTATGACGTCCTGTGCTCTTAACTACAGAACACACCAGGTCTTTACTTCTATAACATCCTAGAGCATTTGTATACAGTACACCGTATTCAGGCCGTGGTCTTGAGTATCGGCTCTTTTGTCTTGAAAAGGAGGTTAGCTGCCAGGAGGGAAAATTAGCGGGTTTGCTTAAGTTCGGTTAAGCACGGCTGCAAAGCCCTTTCATTTGTATCTCAGTGAACAAACAAACGCATTTTTGGTTGTAATTCTTTGTTAGGTCGCAAAGCCCAGCATTTTGCATTTTACAAAAACAATTTGGGAGGGTACATGGCACAGGCAGACCGCGAAAGCACCATCGCGCAGGAGATGGACGGCGACAGAATTAGTTTTCAGTCTGAATTGATCTACGGTTTGAACGATAAGCCGCCGGTTGGAGAATCCATTTTTGTGGCCATTCAGCACGTGCTGGCGTCCTTTGTCGGCATTATTACTCCAGGGCTGTTGATCTGTGGGGCCCTGGGGGTAAGCCCTGCCGACACCGGCATTATTGTTAGCATGTCCTTGTTTGCCAGCGGCATCTGTACATTCATTCAGTGTCGCCGGTTTGGACCAGTTGGGTCTGGTCTGCTGAGCCTGCAGGGCACCAGCTTTGCGTTTTTAGGGCCAGTAATTGGCGTCGGTACGGCAGCGATCGCCAGCGGCAGCACCCCTGAGCAGGCGCTGGCGCTAATTTTTGGCGTTTGCTTTTTTGGCTCCGCGATTGAGATCATTCTGAGCCGATTTTTGCACCTGCTGCAGCAGATTATTACTCCGGTAGTGACCGGTACGGTGGTCATGATCATTGGCCTTAGCCTGATCAAGACCGGCTTCTTTAGCCTGGCGGGCGGTGCCCCTGCGATCGCGAGTGAGACCTTTGGCAGTACCCAAAACCTGGCTTTGGGCGGTCTCGTTTTGGCAATTGTAGTATCCCTCACCCTGTCGCAAAACCGCTTCTTGCGCATGGGGGCGATCGCCATTGGTCTGGTGGTCGGCTACGTGATCGCGATCGTTTTGGGCCTGGTTGACTTTAGCTCCCTCAGCACCCTGCCGCTGATTCGTCTACCGCTGCCCCTGCGCTACGGCCTAGACTTTAACTTCGCAGCCTTTGCACCCTTTGTTATTCTCTACGTCATCACCGCTATTGAAACCATTGGCGACCTGACGGCGACCTCGGCGGTGTCGGGCGAACCGGTTTCTGGCCCGCTCTACTTCCGACGCATCAAGGGCGGGGTGCTGGGTGACGGGGTCAACTCGGCCATTGCGGCGGTGTTCAATACTTTCCCCAACACCACCTTTAGCCAAAACAACGGCGTGATTCAAATGACTGGGGTCGGCAGCCGCTATGTGGGTTTCTACGTGGCGGGTATCTTCGCCATCCTGGGCCTGATTCCCATTGTTGGCGGTGTTTTTCAGGTCATTCCGCAGTCGGTTCTAGGCGGAGCCACGCTGGTTATGTTTGGCTCGATCGCGACAGCAGGCCTAAACATTGTGGCCTCTACCGGGCTCGATCGCCGCTCTGCCGTGATTGTGGCGGTCTCTTTGGCACTGGGGCTGGGGGTGGTCTACTCCCCCGATATCTTTGCCGATAAACCCGCCCTAATCAAAAACGTGTTTTCCTCGGGTATTTCTACCGGTGGTCTAACGGCTATTCTGCTGAACATTTTGCTGCCTGGGCGGCCCAGAGTAGCAACGAAAACCAGCCCAGAGCTTTCTGAGGCCTAGGGAATGTTTCGTTCTGTCATCAAAGGGGCTTTCAAACTGCTTTGGTGACAGAAACCATAATTTTTTTGGATTCTGCGCCGAATGGCGGTGAATCACCGAGCCGCTGTGGGTAGCCAGCGTCGGCTTTACCAAACCGATGGCGCACCCGATGGCGTCTCAGTTGTGGACGAGTTTGAGAGGTCGGCGACGGCAGGGCAGACCGGGTGAACTGGAGAATTGCCTGGTTTTTTGACTCCGTTTCTCATCACCTTGGAGCTTTTGGGCCTAAAGGTTTTGACGGTTTTCCGCCCAAATAGTTCCCAAGGGCCGACGAACGTGTGGATGTGTTTAGGTGTGAGGAAAATTGATGGTGAACGTTCTGTTTGGGCGGGCTGCGGCGCGCCTCTGTTTGGAGAGCTGCGGGCGCAGTTTGGTGGCGACTGCGGTGCTGCTGCTGTCAGCGACGGCGGCGATCGCCGGTGAGCCTGCGGCTGAACCGCTGGAAAGCAGTGAGGCGGCGATCGCCGCTGCTTTTGAACCTGTCGCGTTCGAGAATGCGGGAGAGGCAGATGCAGGGCTAGCGATTGCTGAAACTGCGCCCCACGCTCCCGATACGGCAGGTGCTCTGCTGGCGGCTGACCCCCTGCCAGCGATCGAGCCGAGTGCCACCGGCATGTTTCGAGTTGACGATCTCGAAGCCAGTTTAGCCGACGACGCCACGGTACAGCCGGTAGCCGCTGACGGCCTGGCTCAGGTCACCCAGGTCAGCGATTTTTCAGACGTGCTGCCCTCCGACTGGGCCTTCCAGGCGCTGAGCAACCTGGTCGAAAGCTACGGCTGCATTCAGGGCTACCCCGACAGCACCTTCTGGGGGCAGCGATCCCTCACCCGGTTTGAGTTTGCCGCTGGCCTCAATGCTTGCCTAGATGTCATTGTCAGCACCCTGGGCACGGGCGTTTCAGAGGAGGATCTAGCTGTCATCCGCCGCCTTCAGGAAGAGTTTGCCGCTGAACTGGCCTCCCTGGGTGGTCGAGTCGATCAGCTAGAGGCCGAAACGGCAGAACTGCGAGCCCAGCAGTTTTCCACCGTCACCAAGCTGCGGGGTCAGGTATTTTCTAACATCGGCGGCGGCTTCTCCAATGGCAACGTGCTGGCCGAAACCGGCACGCGGGTGGGCGGTGTACCGGCAACACGCACCGTGGTTGGCGACCCCGGTATTACCGTCGCCAACTATCTCTGGCTCAACCTAGACACCTCCTTCAGCGGGGCCGATCGCCTCAAGCTCCAGCTGGTCAGCGGCAGCGGCACCGGCGTCGGCAACTTTTGGACCTCATCGGGGCTGTTTAATACCTTTGGCACCCCTATTCAGTTTCAGGGCGGGGTGCCCGGCAACAACTTCGATGTCTATATCCGCGAGCTGAGCTACGCCTTTCCGGTGGGCAACAGCATTACCGTCGACGTTGGCCCCCGCGTCAACTGGTACAGCTACTTCGACAACAACCGCTACACCTTCTTTTTAACCGGAGCCAACAGCTTTAACTCCAGCGGCGGCACCCAGGTCAACGCCGTAGACCGGGGCACAGGGGCGATCGCTGTGTGGAATGTGACCGACTGGCTCGATGTGCGGGTGGGCTACCTGGCAGAAAACACCGAGTTTATCGGCGGGAACAAGGCCCCCAGCGACCCCAGCATTGGCCTGTTTGGCGGCACCAGCACCCTCACGGGGCAGGTTGGGATCAGGCCCTTCAACAACTTCAACCTGCGATTTTTGTACACCCGCTCTAACCTGACCCCCGACGCCCTGGGCCGAGTCGGCGGCACCTTTGGTGAACCGATCTATGGTCTGGCCGACGATGGGGCTGGCGGAGCGCTGACCAACGCCCCCGCCGACACCTTTTTGGTGAACTTCGACTGGACACCGCTGAACTGGCTCGGTCTATTTGGCCGCTACACCTACGGCAGCGTTGACCTGACCTCGGCCACTACCCGTGCCTCCCTGGGCAGCATCGATGCTCAATCCTTTCAGTTTGGCGTGGCCTTCCCCAACCTGTTTAAGGAAGGGGCGCAGGCGACGATCTCCTACCTGGTGCCCTTTAGCGTCATCAGCGGTCGTCAGTTTCTGGTTTCCGGCGGGGGCAACGGCGGTCGTCAGCAGGAGCTAGAGCTGGTCTACCGCTATCCGGTGAACCGAAACCTCTACCTTATGCCCTCCGCCATCTGGATTATGGACGCCAACAATTTCAGCACCAATCCTGATATTTTCATCTTCAATATGCAGGCGCAGCTTCTCTTCTAAGCTTCGCCGTGCTGCTAAAGATAGAGCCTTCAACAGACAGTAAACCGTGCCTTTGCCCCATCAATTAACTGGTGGGGCTTTTTTTAGTCTTTAGCCATTGCCGGCATTTTGCGGGCAATCACCACCAGCTGATCGCTGTCGGCCAGTCGGTAGTTGGCGGGAGGGTTGACCAGGGTGCGGCGCTTGGGTTGACTCACCTCGACGGCGATAGGCAGCGCATCTTGCCGGTGTTTCATGCGGTCTACGGCTTGCCAAAACGGTAAATCGACTCAGCTGGGGGGCACCGGAACTTTGTAAATTTGGTTGCCCACCTGCACCGTCAGCAGTTCTGCCAGCACCTCCACAGACCCCTGGGCGCGGGCCGAGGTGGCAATAATGTGGCTGGTGATTTCGTCGGCCACGATCACATCGTCTACACCAGCGGCCTTGAGCTCGATGTCGTTGATGCGATCGAGCATCTGGGCACAGGTATAGATCGCCGGGTTGAGTTTTTCAATGGTGAGGGCGGCTAGCACCGTGCGGGCGTCGATGTCTTAATCGCTGCGCGATCGCTACCACCGCCCAGCATACCCAAGGCCAGCCCGGCTAGCTGCCCAGGCGCAACAGAAATGCTTTGATATCCAAACTCTCAGCGCTATTCCACGAAGTCTGTGGCAATATCGATATCTAGCGAAACATCGTCTACCGTGACGTAGAGCTGGTTGGGCCGACAGCACACCTGGCAATCTTCAATGTAGGTCTGGGTCAGCCCAGCGGAGAGATCGACAAACGTGGTGTTAGGCTCGCCGCAAAAGGCACAGATATACTCAGCGGTAGATTGCATAGACAGCAGGAAGATCGCGGTTGGGTAGGAACATTTGAATTAGCGGGCCGTCTTCACATTCAGAGGTAATCTTTGAGCGATCGCGGGCCTTATCGGCCTAACTAACCTATCATTCCCGCTGTCTCTGTGCCCGCTTCACGAACAAGGCACCCCTATAACCTCAATTCCGTTTCTGGAGATTGTGATGAAAGTAAGTCACCTAGCGGCTCTAACCTTAGCGGTAATGCCCGTCGGCACTCTGGCTCAGGCCCCTATTACCCAGGCGCAGCTGTTTGTGTCGTCGCCCATTCAAGCGGTGACCCCCAACAGCGAAACGCTCTATCTCAACACCAATGCCACCGTCGAGCAAACCCTGCGGGTGGGGGCAGCCACCAGCCTAAACGGCCGCAGTATTCCAGCGGGTGCGATCGTTCGCGGTCGGTTTGAGCCTGCCGAGGGCGGGGTGCGCTACGTCGCTACCGCCGTTGAAGTCGGCAACCAGGTCTACCCCGTCAACGCCGCCTCTGAGCTGCTGCGCGACATCAAAGACCCCAGGGAAACCAGCACTGGGGCTATTCTGACCGATGCCGGCATTGGGGCCGCAGGCGGGGCTGCCGTTGGCGGCATTCTCAGCGGTCGGGTATCCATCGGCAGTATTCTTGGTGGGGCTGCGGCTGGGGCCATCATTGGCAACACGACCGCCCAGCGGGTGGTCGTAGTTGAGCCCAACCAAACCCTGACGCTGAAGACCCAGTAGTTTCGAAACCTGCTGACTTCGACTCCGCTCAGTCAGCGGGTTTCGACTCCGCTCAACTATCGGGTTTTGACGGTGCTCGACTGCCGGGTTTGGCTCAACCGGCAAGAGATAGTGCCACTATCCCATCGATTTAGGCTTTAGGGTAGCGGCATTTGGCGTCGATATCGGCCAGCTCTGCCTCGATCGCGCGGGTGCTGATTGCAATTTCGTAGAGCGAGGTCAGCAGCGAAGCTACCAGCAGCAGCAGGCTCAGGCCAAACAGGGCTTCCGCCAGCCGCTGCTGGTTGATAAACAACCCCAGCATGGACAGGGTGCAAACAATAAAACTCGACACTCCCAGCGCCTGCATCAGACGAATCAGGGCGATGCGCTGGCGCAGATTTGAGATCTGGCGCTGCACCATGCTTTGAAAATAGTCGCGCTCAGAGCTGTGCAGTTGACGAATGAGCTGAGCCAGCACCAAAAAGCGGTTGGTGTAGGCCAGCAGCAGCAGCGAAATAGCTGGAAACAGCAGGGCCGGAGTCGTAAGTTCCATAACAACCAAAAAGAGAGGACATCCCCATGGATATCCTCTCTTAGTTAGGCCAGACAGATGAAGTTAAACCGGCAAGCCAGACAACCACATCAAGATAGCTTGACGTAGCGGTTATGCGGTGGTGGCGACTTCGCGGTTAGCGGCGGTCAGGCGCTCATAGGTGGCGCGCATTTTGAGACCCACCAGCACCTGGAACAGGCCGCTACCGTTGGTAGAACCGGGGTACTCGCGGTGCTTGAGCAGCAGCTCGGTCATTTCGCCGTAGTACTTGGTAGAGGTGTTGCTGAGATGGCTCTCGATGTAGATCATCTCCTCAAGGCGATCGAACTGACCGTCCACCTCTAGCACCGACACCTCGTGCCCGTAATAGGAGTCGGGACCGTAGTGCATGCGAATGCCCGGGTAGGAGCAGGTGAGCTTGCGCCCGCAGGGAATCCAGTCGATGGTGGAACCTTCATCAAACAGGTAGACGGGGTCGAAGCCCTCAATACCTTCGCGCTGCATGAGGCGCACCCGCAGCACCTTCTTCTCCTCATCGTTGGGAATTAGCTGGGTGGGCAGGATTTGAATCACTACGTCGGCATACTGCTTTTGAATGTCGATATAGGCTTCGAAGTCGGGGCGACGGGCATTGATGGAGGCCAGCACGTCTTCGTAGGTGTGGCCACGCTCGGCCATATCGCGCTGAATTTTCCAGGCGATTTTGACTTCATCGCTGATGTCGAGGTAGACGCTGAAGTCAAGCAGCTCACGCACGCGCTCGTCGTAGAGGGGGTGTAGTCCTTCGATTACGACAATGCGGTTGGGGTCGACCCGCTCGGGGGGGTCGAGTTCGCCGGTTTCGTGGTTGTAAATGGGCTTATCAATGCTCTTGCCTTCTTTCAGCGCTTTGATCTGCTCATACATGAGGTCAAAGTTGTTGGCCTCAGGGTTGAGGGCGGTAACGCCAGCCGCCTTGCGCTGCTTGCGATCGAGGCTGTGATAGTCATCTAGGCAGATGACGGTCATGAATTCAGCGCCGAACAAATCGCTCAGTCGTCGTAGAAACGTAGACTTGCCGCATCCAGAGTCGCCGGCGACACCAATTAGAACTACTTTGTCTGGCTTGCTGATCATAAGTTCCCTCTAAACAACCTTCTATAAAAATAGAACCCAGCGTTGCAACATAGCAAAGGATTCACCAACCCCAGAGGTGGCTCTGGCCTGGTTCTCACACCCCATGCTCTAGGGCGATCGCCCCAAGCGGCACATTACCTGTAAATGTCGCGGTCGTGAAGCCCAAGCGGCTTGACCAGAGAAGCTAGCCTTCCCCCTAGGGGCCAAGCACCGTCGCCCATGCAGCTAAAACTAAAAAGCTCCTAGCCTAAGCGTCGACACTTCCTACCCTCCCTAAACCAGCTAAACCGCCAATGGCATGGAGCCGGCCCAGCGGATAAGTATTTCTACCGCGATTAGGTTCATCCTATCAGAAGCCAGTATCCTTCACAACAGTTTTTAGCGGGGGATCGGCTGAGCAGCAGCAGCTGAGGGTTTTAGCCTGAAGAGAGATTTTTAGATTAACTTAACGCTCACTGCTGCAAAGAACACAATCTTTCCCGCAGGATGTTATTAGAGTGCAACCATTCACTGGGGCATTGGCTGGATGCGGAGCTAAATGCAGGCCCCCGGTCTGCTATATCTCTCAACCCTCAGTATTACACCGTCTTACAGTGATACCCTAAGCTAAAAGCATTTCTGATGTCACCGTCTCTGGGTTGGCCCTATGGCTGGTCGAGCAGGCGCATTAGAAGGTATGCGACGGGTCATGACGGTGTGCCTCCGTCGCACTTAGTTGGGTCTAGAGAGTCACTGAATTTTAGATATGTACAATCCAAGTGTGAGCGGCGGCAACGCCAGTACTGTGGCCGGAAGCCGTTTGTTTTTATACGAGGTGCAGGGCCTGCGTCAAAACGCAGAAACCGACCAGATGAATAACCCCATTCGCAAGAGTGGCAGTGTTTTCATCACAGTGCCCTACGACCGTATGAACCAGGAAATGCAGCGCATTACCCGCATGGGCGGCAAGATTGTCAGCATTCGACCCATTGAAGAGGTGGGTACCGTTAACGCTGCTGAGCCTACGCCCATTACGGCTCCCGTGGTTGCGCCCGCCGAAGCTGCTGCCCCAGCAGAGACCGCGCCAACCCAAACTAACAACAAGCCCATGACTCAAGCCGCACCCAAGGCCGCTGCCAGCGTGCCCATTAACCTCTACAAGCCCAACAGCCCCTACGTCGGCAAGGTGTTGTCGAATGAGCCGCTAGTTCGAGAAGGCGGAACGGGTATTGTGCAGCACATTACCTTTGATCTGTCTCAGGGCGACCTGCACTACGTGGAAGGCCAAAGTATTGGCATTATTCCCGATGGCACCGACGACAAGGGCAAGCCCCACAAGCTGCGCCTGTACTCCATTGCTTCAACTCGCCACGGCGACCACATGGACGATAAAACCGTGTCGCTCTGTGTGCGCCAGCTCGAGTACAAGCACCCTGAGTCGGGCGAAACTGTCTACGGCACCTGCTCAACGTTTCTGTGTGGCATTGAGCCTGGGGCCGATGTGAAAATCACCGGGCCAGTCGGTAAAGAGATGCTGCTGCCCGACGACCCGGAGGCCACTATTATCATGCTGGCGACGGGCACCGGTATTGCCCCCTTCCGCGCCTACCTGTGGCGCATGTTTAAGGAAGCTGAGCGCCAGAAGAACCCTGAATACCAGTTCAAGGGCCTGGCCTGGCTGATCTTTGGCGTAGCCTATACCGGCAATGTCCTCTACAAAGAGGAGCTGGAGCAGATGCAGGAGCAGTACCCTGACAACCTTAAGCTCACCTACGCTATCAGCCGTGAGCAGCAAAATGCTGAGGGGGGCCGCATGTACATTCAGCACCGGGTAGGCGAACACGCCGCTGAACTGTGGGAGCTGATGCAGAAGCCCAATACCCACACCTACATGTGTGGTCTAAAAGGGATGGAAGACGGTATCGATGATGCGATGTCGTCTGAAGCCACCAAGCACGGCGTTGACTGGATCGAGTTCCGCAAGCAGATGAAGAAAGAGCACCGCTGGCACGTGGAAACCTACTAGGTCGCGCGCTAGGCAAAAAAAAGAAGGGCCAATTCGGTCCTTCTTTTTTTTGCCTAGCAGCAATCCCTTTACAATTGGGCATGGCGATCGCGGTTAAGGAAGTCAGGCTATGCGTGTCGGTTTGCTGGGGCTGGGAACGGTGGGGTCGGGAACGGCCAAGATTTTGCTCGACCCGGCCCATCGCCACCCGCTGGTGGGGCAGATAGAGCTGGCTAGAGTGGGCGTGCGGAGTTTGGATAAGCCGCGATCGGTGGCGATTGAGGGCGATCGCCTCACCACTGACCTAGAGAGCATTGTGGCTGACCCCACCATCGACGCGGTGGTAGAGGTGATGGGGGGGCTGGAACCGGCGCGATCGCTGATACTCAAGGCGATCGCCCACGGCAAGCATGTGGTGACGGCCAACAAGGCGGTAATCGCCCGCTACGGCGATGAGATTTTTACCGCCGCTAATCAGGCGGGGGTGTACGTGCTGCTGGAGGCGGCGGTTGCGGGCGGCATTCCGGTGATTCAGCCGCTGAAGCAGGCGCTGGGGGTGAACCGCATTCGGGCGGTGACGGGGATTATCAACGGCACCACCAACTATATCCTCACTCGCATGCAGCGGGAGGGGGGCGACTTTGAGCCAATTTTGGCCGATGCCCAGCGGTTGGGCTACGCGGAGGCCGACCCCACGGCGGATGTGGACGGGCTGGACGCCGCCGACAAAATTGCGATTCTGGCGTCGCTGGCTTTTGGGGGGCGCATTAAGCTGTCGGAGGTGTACAGCGAGGGCATTCGCCAGGTGACGGCGGCGGATATTGCCTACGCTGAGCGGCTGGGGTTTGTGATTAAGCTGCTGGCGATCGCCCGCCGCGACGGCGAGTTTGACGAAACCTCAGAGCAAGCGATGGATCAGCTGCAGCTGCGAGTGCATCCGACGCTGGTGCCGGTAGCCCACCCGCTGGCTTCGGTGAACGATGTGTATAACGCGATTCTGATTGAGGGAGAGCCGATTGGGCAGGTGATGTTTTTTGGGCCGGGGGCGGGGGAAGGACCGACGGCCAGTGCGGTGGTGTCTGATCTGCTGAACCTGGCGGCGAACCTGCGGGCGGGGACGACGCCTCAAGCGACCAACCCGCTGCTGGCCTGTAGTCATCAGCACTACTGCAAGGTCAGCCCGATGGCGGATATTGTCAGCCGCTTTTATGTGCGGCTGCTGGCGGAGGATGCGCCAGGGGTGATTGGTAAGCTGGGCACCTGTTTTGGTCGTCACCAGGTGAGTTTGGAGTCGATTGTGCAGATTGGGCAGCACGAGACGCGGGCGGAGATTGTGATTGTGAGTCACGAGGTGACGGAGGCGAATTTTCAGACGGCGCTGAATGAGCTGCGGGAGTATGGGGAGATCCACAGCGTGGCGAGCGTGCTGCGGGTGCTGTAGGGTGCATTCGCGGCCAGACCCTACCTAGGAGCGTTGTTCAAGATTTAAGGGCCGCAATGCACCGCCTACGGTGTCGGGTATCTTGCTGGCTGAGCGGTGCACAATTGGGGGCAAAAGCCAAATCTACTGCTGGGGCCATTTCGCTGGCCCCAGACCCCCATCGAGCAGGACGTTCCGTCGTCCTGCACCTCACGGAAAGGATTGACCGATCATCGGTTTAAACGTCTGTTTTGCAAATTGACCGATTGGCAGCTTTGATGCAATGAACTGGCTGATCGTAGGGTGGGCAATGCCCACCTTCTACATTACGACGGTGGTCATTCTGACTTGGGGCAAATCCAAAATCGCCAATCCAAAATCCAAAACCGATCTTGGGTTGGTTACACTATTAGCCTTTGCAGTTAGGGCATCTATGGCCAGTATTCAAGCAGCAAGGCACCCGCTACAACGGCTGTTGCGCTACGGGCGCAACTACCGGCCGCAGATTTGGGGTGCGATCGCCAATTCCATTCTCAACACCATCTTTGACCTGGCTCCGCCCTACCTGATTGGTATTGCCATTGATGTGGTGACAAACACCGAAAACTCGCTGATTGCCCAGGTGGGGATCACCAGCATTGCGGGGCAGCTGGGGGTGTTGTCGGCGCTGACGTTTTTGATCTGGAGTCTGGAGTCGCTGAGCGAGTATATCTATGCCTGGCTGTGGCGCAACCTGGCCCAGAACCTCCAGCATGACCTGCGCGTTGACACCTATAGCCACCTGCAAGCGCAAGATCTCAGCTACTTTGAAGACCGCAGCACAGGCGGTCTGCTGTCGATTCTTAACGACGACATCAACCAGCTGGAGCGGTTTTTGAATACTGGGGCGCACAACCTACTGCGGTTTTTTACCACAGTGATTTGGGTGGGGGCGACGTTTTTGATCTTGGCCCCAGAGGTGTCGTGGATGGCGATGCTGCCGATTCCCTTTGTGCTGGGGGGGTCGATCGCGTTTCAGCGGCGGCTGGCTCCGCGCTACGCCCAGGTGCGCGACAAGGCGGGGCTGATCAGCGGGCGGTTGGCCAACAACCTATCGGGCATTGCCACCATCAAGAGCTTTACGGCGGAGGGGTACGAGCGCGATCGCGTCTCCCAGGATAGCGATGCCTACCGCCGCAGCAACCGCCGGGCGATCGCCCTCAGTGCCGCCTTTGTGCCGCTAATTCGCATTGTAATTCTGGTGGGCTTTACCGCCATGCTGTATTTGGGTGGTATGGCGGTGGCCAACGGCAGTCTGTCGGCAGGTACCTACGGCTTTTTGGTATTTATTGTGCAGCGGCTGCTGTGGCCCTTTACCCAGCTGAGCGAAATTATGGATGAGTACCAGCGGGCGATGGCTTCGGTGCGCCGAGTGCTGGGCCTGCTGGATGAGCCGATTGAGCTGGTGCCGGGGCGCAATCCGCTGCCGGTGGAGCAAGTGAAGGGCGACGTGCGCTACGAGAATGTCAGCTTTGCCTACGCCAGTCGCCAGCCGGTGCTGAAAAATCTGTCGCTGCACATCCCTGCCGGGCAGAGTATTGGTGTGGTGGGAGCTACCGGCTCGGGCAAGAGCACCCTGGTCAAGCTGCTGTTGCGCTTTTATCAGCCTCAGCAGGGCCGCATTTTGGTTGATGGCCAAGAGATTCAAGACCTGCTGCCCCAGGATCTGCGCCGCTGTATCGGCCTGGTCAGCCAGGACGTGTTTTTGTTTTCGGGCACCGTGGCCGAGAATATCGCCTACGGCAGCTTTGACGCCACCCCCGACGAAATTCTTCACGCCGCTAAGCTGGCGGAGGCCCACGAGTTTATCGTTCAAATGCCCGAGGGCTACAACACCATTGTGGGCGAGCGGGGGCAGAAGCTCTCGGGGGGACAGCGGCAGCGCCTGGCGATCGCCCGCGCCATTCTCAAAGACCCGCCCATCTTAGTGCTGGATGAGGCCACCTCAGCGGTAGATAACGAGACCGAGGCAGCGATCCAGCGATCGCTGGCGGTAATTACCCAGGGCCGGACTACGCTGGCGATCGCTCACCGCCTCTCCACCATTCGCCACTGCCACTGCATCTACGTAATGGCCTACGGCGAGATCGTTGAGCGGGGCCGCCATGAGGAGTTGCTAGAAATGAACGGCATCTACGCCAGCCTATGGCGGGTGCAGTCGGGCTTGAGATAGGGCATTACAACTCGTGGGCCAGCGTCATGGTCTGCATTTTCGCCAGCACGGGGTCAAGCTCAGACGATTCTTCGGAATAGACCTGATTCAGCTGTTGCAGCCTTTGCTTCCGGCTGTATTTCTTTAAATATGCCTGGAGGGATTTGCTCTATAAATAGCCGTCCCTTCGACTTCGCTCAGGGATCGGCTATCGCTGTTTTTATCGTTGGGGGTGCCGCGCTAGCGGCATGGACGATTGGTATACAACTCACTGCGCGACACCCCCAACTGCTGAGCGATTGCCGCCGCCTCAAACACCCCATCAGGAATTGACATAGCTGTCTTCATCCCGGCTGCCCCTAGAACGGCTACCCTGGCCATACCTCCACGGTTGTACCACAGGGCAAACGCATACTCGGCGAGTAGGGATACTAATGGATAAGTTTGACATCGAGGCTATCCATGTCCCCTTCAGTGCCACCGACCGATTCACTGTTAAGCCACTTTGGGGGTCTAGAGGATCCTCTAGACCCCCAAAGTGGCTTAACAGTGAATCGGTCGGTGGCACTGAAGGGGACATGGATAGCCTCGATGTCAAACTTATCCATTAGTATCCCTACTCGCCGAGTATGCGTTTGCCCTGCCCGCTAGGTTGTTCAAACCTTGACAAGTATTGAAAAATGTTAAATTGGTACATGCGTTGTCACCAAGCCCCCAGACATGCCCAAATCGGACGCTTCTGCTAAGAAAACCGCCGCCGCTAAAAAAGGCCAAGCGTCCAGCAAGGATGGTGCTCATTCTCAAAATGGCAACAGCGCCCGAACCGATAGCTCCACCCCAGGTCTGGCCCACCACCACGCCGCCATCGACGACAATGTGATTCGCATTCGCGGGGCGCGCCAGCACAACCTCAAGAACCTGGATCTAGAGATTCCCCGCAATCAGCTGATTGTGTTTACGGGGGTGTCGGGATCGGGCAAGTCGTCTTTGGCCTTTGACACCATTTTTGCCGAGGGGCAGCGCCGCTACGTGGAGTCACTCAGCGCCTACGCCCGCCAGTTTTTAGGCCAGGTGGATAAGCCTGATGTGGATGCGATCGAGGGGCTGAGCCCGGCCATTTCCATCGACCAAAAATCGACCTCCCACAACCCCCGCTCCACCGTGGGCACGGTTACTGAGATCTATGACTACCTGCGTTTGCTCTACGGGCGGGCGGGCGACCCTCACTGCCCCCACTGCGATCGCAGCATTTCCCCCCAGTCCATCGACCAGATGATCGATCGGATTATGGAACTGCCCGATCGCACCCGCTTCCAGATTCTCGCCCCGGTGGTGCGGGGCAAAAAGGGCACCCACAAAAAGCTGCTCTCCAGCCTGGCTTCCGAGGGCTTTGTGCGGGTGCGGGTGAATGGGGAGCTGCGGGAGCTGACTGACAATATCGAGCTGGACAAAAACTACAGCCACAATGTCGAGGTGGTGGTCGATCGCCTGGTTAAAAAAGAAGGGCTGGAGGACCGACTGGCCGATTCGCTGCGTACCTGTCTGAAGCGATCGGAGGGGATCGCGGTAATTGAGATCTTGTCGGACAAGCCCCAAACCGCCGAGGCCCCGGCTCCCGGCAGCAATGTGGTGTCAATCTCAGATCGTCTGCCCCAGGCGGCTGAGGCCGAGGGCAGCTACGGGTTGCCCAAAGAGCTTGTCTTTTCGGAAAACTTCGCCTGCCCCGAGCACGGTGCAGTCATGGAAGAGCTGTCGCCCCGGCTGTTCTCCTTTAACTCGCCCTACGGGGCCTGCCCCAACTGCCACGGCTTAGGCAGCCTGCGGACGTTTTCCGCCGAGCTGGTGGTGCCGGATCCATCCTTGCCGGTGTATGCTGCGATCGCCCCCTGGTCAGAGAAAGACAACACCTACTACTTCTCCCTGCTCTACAGCGTCGGCCAGGCCTTCGGCTTTGAAATCCAGAGCCGCTGGGACCAGCTCACCCCCGAGCAGCAGCACATTGTGCTCCACGGCAGCGATGAGAAAATCTACATTGAGTCCGACTCGCGCTACCGCGATCGCAAGGGCTACCACCGCCAGTACGAGGGCGTGCTGCCCATCCTCGATCGCCAGTACAAAGACAGCACCTCCGAGCTGCACAAGCAAAAGCTCGAAAAGTACCTGATCGACCAGACCTGCGAGGTCTGCCGGGGCACCCGACTCAAACCCGAGTCCAACGCGGTACGCATTGGCCCTCACTCGATCAGCGACCTCACCAACGTCTCCATTCGCGAGTGCCTCAAGCGCATTCGCATTTTGGTAGGCGAAGAGGTGGTGGGCGAAGAGGGCAATTCGCCTAAGCTCTCGGCCCGGCAGCTCCAGATCGGGGCGCTGGTACTGCGCGAAATTCGCGCCCGCCTCCAGTTCATGATGGATGTCGGCCTCGACTACCTCACCCTGCACCGCACGGCGATGACCCTCTCCGGTGGCGAGGCCCAGCGCATTCGCCTGGCCACCCAGATTGGCTCGGGCCTCACGGGCGTACTCTACGTGCTCGACGAGCCCAGCATTGGTCTGCACCAGCGCGACAACGATCGCCTGCTCAACACCCTCACCCGCCTGCGCGACCTGGGCAATACTCTGATCGTGGTCGAGCACGACGAAGACACGATTAGGGCCGCCGATCACTTAGTCGATATTGGTCCTGGAGCGGGTATTCACGGCGGGGCGATCGTCGCCGAGGGCGATCTCAAAACCCTGATGACCGCCAAGGATTCCCTCACCGGGGCCTACCTATCGGGGCGAGTTTCTATCCCTACCCCAGGGTCGCGGCGACCGGGCAACGGGCGATCGCTAACCCTCAAAAATGCCCACCGCAACAACCTCAAGCACCTGGATATCGACATTCCCTTGGGGGCGCTAGTGTGCGTTACTGGCGTCTCGGGTTCTGGCAAATCGACCCTGATCAACGAGCTTCTCTACCCCGCGCTGCAGCACCACTTTGGCAGCAAGGTACCCTTCCCCAAGCACATGGACAAGCTCGACGGGCTGAAGGCGCTGGACAAAGTAATTGTGATCGACCAGTCGCCGATTGGCCGCACACCCCGCTCTAACCCCGCCACCTACACCGGCGTGTTCGACGTGATCCGCAACTTGTTCACCGAAACCATCGAGGCCAAGGCGCGGGGCTACAAGGCGGGCCAGTTTTCTTTCAATGTTAAGGGCGGGCGCTGCGAGGCCTGCGGCGGCCAGGGCGTCAACGTCATTGAGATGAACTTTTTGCCCGACGTGTACGTGCAGTGCGAGGTGTGCAAGGGGGCGCGCTACAACCGCGACACCCTGCAGGTCACCTACAAGGGCAAAAATATCTCCGACGTGCTGAACATGACCGCCGAAGAAGCCCTGGCCTTTTTCGAGAATATTCCCCAGGCCGCCAGCCGCCTGCAAACGATGGTGGACGTGGGCCTGGGCTACATTCGCCTGGGGCAGACCGCCCCCACCCTCTCCGGTGGCGAGGCCCAGCGCATGAAGCTGGCCTCAGAGCTGGCCCGCCGCTCGACCGGCAAAACCCTGTACCTGATCGATGAGCCGACCACGGGGCTGTCGTTCTACGACGTGCACAAGCTGCTGGACGTGGTGCAGCGCCTGGTGGATAAGGGCAACTCGGTGCTCACCATTGAGCACAACCTAGATGTAATTCGCTGCTCTGACTGGATCATTGACCTGGGCCCGGAAGGGGGCGATCGCGGCGGCGAGCTAATCGCGGTGGGCACACCCGAAGAGGTGGCTCAGGTGCCCGGCTCCTACACCGGCAAGTACCTGGCCAAGGTGCTAGAGCAGCACCCTGCTGTGGATAAAGCGGCATCGGTATCTTAGGCAACACCGACTAGGAGACACCTGCACCCATAGACGGCCATGGAACCGCGAGATCTCATCAAGCTTTGGGTTGATACGTTTAACCGTCACGATGCGGATGGTTTAGCAGCTTTCTACAGCGACGATGCCGTTAACCATCAAGTCGCCAATGTGCCCGTTGTTGGTCGCGATGCCATTCGCGACATGTTTTCGGCGGAGTTTGCCCAGGCCGACATGGTCTGCATCGTTGAGCAAATTTTCCAGGACGGGGAGTGGGCAATTCTCGAATGGCGCGATCCTTTGGGTCTACAAGGATGTGGCTTTTTTCACATTCTGGACGGAAAAATCGTCTTTCAGCGCGGCTATTGGGACAAGCTGACGTTTTTGCGTCTCAACGGATTGCCCCTGCCAGCGTTCCCTCATGGGGGATAGAGGCCCAACTTTTCCCAGTGAACCCAACGGAATTTCTCAAACAAAAGAGCAGGGGCGATCGCCCCTGCCTTTTTTCTTCATTTAATTAGGTTTGAGAGAAATTCAGCTCTTCCCTAAAAGCCAGCGTCCGAATCTGTCCAGGTTTCGCAGGGTTCGAGGCTGCAGCTGGCCATTACCACCTCAATCAAGAAATCGCCCTCGTAGGGGGCCACCACCACGGGCACAGCATCGACCAGGGTGTCTGAGGCTACCAGTTCACCCGTAGCAGCATCGTAAAGAAACATATCCAGGTCGGCACAGTCGTTATCGCAGGCGGCAAAGACGGCCTCATCGGCTAGCAGGTAACCGTCGTAGGTAATGGTTTCGCCGTGGTGCAGCCAGTCTACGCGAGATTGCGCCTGGGCAATGGTGGCCGTCGTCGCAACGGCGATCGCGCCCAAGGCCACCGTTGCCGTCATCTTCACTCCAAACTTAGCCATGATTTCGTGCTCCAATGTGATAAAAAATGCAGGTCAGCGCCCGGCCTGTGACCAGCGATTGACCTCACCCCTAGACTGCCCTAGTGGTATCTAATACAACACTAGGTTTTGCCAGCTCTACGGATACTTCAACCAATGATTAAGTAATTTGCACCAGCACCCAGTCGCGCACCTGGCCCAGGCGAATCGTTTCGGCGGGTAGCGTCCCTAGGTCTGGAACGGCAACCCAGGCGTAGCTACCCGGCGCTAGGGCTTGCCAATTGTCGGTCGCGACACCAGGTTGAGGCGTATAGAAGGTGATCAACACCGCGTCTTCATCACCCAGGCTGATACTGTTGACAATGGCGTGAACTGGGTTATTGGCCACGATTTCTTGAAGGGGAGGCGTAGTTAGCGCTAGCTTGACATCGGGGTTGTAGTTGCCCCATAGGCCCGTAGCGTAGAGTAGCGCGATCGCCAGCCACGGCCCCAGCAGCCAGCCGGCCTGCCACAGCGGGGCTGAGTCAGCCTGCCGCGACTGGGTTCTAGAGCGCCAGTNAACCCCTRSSRKCANYAGCNNCANYCSASYYCMRCCKCNWYCGYCACYANNSAKSGTWGMRCCAMAGCCNSMWYYAMMCSWWTSSWCWGNSKSWWGSANGCNNAKSGCKRCKWYMMCCGCMSCSRCYAGCACGGCCCCAATCCCGGCGAGAACCCAGGTCAAGCCCGCCACCAGCCGCCGTCGTCGTCCCGTGCGGTAGACCGTTCCTAGGGTTCTTAGGGTGAGAGCCGCTAGCAGCGCCACAAAGGGCAGCAGTTGCAGCGGATAGTACCAGGTGCGGGTTTTAAAGAGGGCTAGCAGGGTAAACAGCACCAGCGGATACCCCAACCACAGCGCCTTGCGCGGGTAGGGTGACTGCCACCCCAGCCACAGCCCCGGCACCGCCAGCAGCGGCCAGGGAAAAGCATTGAGGGGAATGTTCCAAAAATAGTAGAGGGGGCCAACGTTGTGAAAGTCTTCCTGGGCCAGGTTGGCCAGCAGGCCAAAGGTGCGCTCCAGCGGCAGGGTGCCATAGCGCTGCACGCTGAGGGCTATCCAGGCGATCGCGGGCACCATGCCCGCCACCAGGCCCAGATAGAGGCCTGGATTCAGCAGGTGACGGTGGCGACGGTGCTCCAGCACCAGGTACGGCCCCAGGGCCATCACCACCGGAATCACCATAATGCTCTTGAGCATAAAGCCCAGGCCCACCGTGCTGCCCGCCAAAAACCCCCAACCCCACCGCCTAGGCTGAGTTTCGGCCTGTAGCAGCGCCCAGATGCCCAGCAGCTCCAGCGCCGTTAGGGGTACATCTTGAATGGCCAGCCGCGAGGCCTGCATCCAGATCGGGGTGGCCGCCAGAATGGCCGCGCCCCAGAGGGCGATCGCCGGGGTCAAACACCGCAGGCCGATCGCATAGGTGAGCATGACCGCGCCCCAAGAGGCGATCGCCCCCGGCAGCCGCGCCGACCACTCACTCACCCCAAACAGCTTGTAAGAAGCGGCAATCAGCCACTGGATGCCCATCATGCGATCGTGCACTGGGGCACCCCACCACGGCTGGGTGATCCAGTCGCCGGTTTCCACAATCCACCGGGCCTGCTGGGCGTACCAGCCCTCGTCGTGGGGCATCAGGCTTTGCAGCGGGCTGCGCAACAGCAGCAGAATGCCCACCCACAGGCTCAGCCCCAGGTAGGGAGCAAGGGAGGATTTGCTGGGGCTAAATCGTTGGGCGGCGGGGCTAGAGGACAATGGCATGGCGAATCTGGTGCTTTATTACGAAGAAGACCTGGGAGTGAAGGGCCAGAGGTAGGTGGTGGGCATTGCCCACCCTACTATAGATAGAGGCATTAGGAGGGCTGGGTTAGTCCAGTGGGTTAGTCAACCGCTTTGGCTAGTAGAGATAAGCGCCTATGATGGTGCCTAGCCCCAAGCTCAAGGGAGAGGCAGACGACGGAATGGCGCTGGAAAGCATCGATCGACACAATCAAAAAAATCTCAAAAATGCCGACGCCTGGAAAAAGAAACCGGCTCTGCGGGCCATTTACAAAGCCTTTCACCAAACTATCGCCCGCCATCTGGCCCCGCTGCCCCAGCCCACCGTTGAGCTAGGGTCTGGAGTTGCCGATATTCAGCGGGTGATCCCCGGCTGCATTCGCACCGATATTTTTCCTAACCCCTGGATCGATCGGGTTGAGAATGCCTACGCCCTCTCATTTGCCTCCGGTAGCCTCTCAAATCTGATCCTTTTTGACGTGTTTCACCACCTGCGCTACCCCGGCACTGCCCTGCAGGAGTTCGATCGCGTGCTGGCCCCCGGTGGCCGGGTAATTTTGTTTGAGCCCTGCGCTAGCCTGCTGGGCCTGCTGGTCTACGGCGCGCTCCACCCCGAACCCCTGGCCCTAAACCAGCCCATTCAGTGGCACGCTCCTCAAGGGTGGAAACCGACCCAAATCGACTACTACGCTGCCCAGGGCAACGCCAGCCGCCTGTTTCTAAAGTCCGGCAAGCAAGACTTACACGGGTTTCGCGTCGTCACCACCCAGCGCTACGCCGCCTTGTCCTACGTCGCCTCCGGCGGCTACTCTAAGCCCCAGCTCTACCCCACCGCCTGGCTGCCGCTGATGACCGCAATCGATCGCCTCTGCGACCACCTGCCCCAAATCTTCGCCACCCGCCTACTCGTCGTCCTAGAGAAAGCCACCTGACCCCCTCGCACCCTTGCCCTAAATCCTGGTTGCCTAACCCCCAACTGGTTCAGGGCAAACAACCGTTTGCCCCTACGGGATACCTATGTTGATCCAGGGTTTTTGGAGTTCGGACTTGCTCTATAAATAGCCATCCCTTCGACTTCGCTCAGGGACCGGCTGTGGCTGTTTTTATCGTTGGGGGT
>NZ_JADEWR010000027.1 GCF_015207525.1 Nodosilinea sp. LEGE 06152 | reverse complement strand
TGTGTATAAGAGACAGCTCCAAGACCGTAGAAATGCTGGCTCACTCTGTTCGCTTGTTACTTCACTACCTCAAGTTCGGCGATGTGCCAGTCCCGTCAAGGTTCATCTCTTGATTCAGCAACGCCCACCCACCACCAACCCCTCAAATTCAAGGGCATTTCAGCTTTAACGGCGATCGCAGCCTGGCCCAGATTTACGTTGTCCGGGTTCTGCAAAGATGGGTCTGTGGTTGAATGTGACCAGAGTGAGAAAGATTGCCCTGCCACAAGTCTAGGCCCGTCGAGCATCAGGTATTTGGGGGGTTTGGAAGATACTCTAGGTAGTGTTTCCGATGGGTTGATGACAGCCGGGTAGGAAGGTGGGCAATGCCCTACGGTACTGGACAGAGCTTGCTTCGTTAGGCCGGGAAGTAAGGATTAGACCATGAGAGACAACTGGTTTGTGTTAATTGATTATTAGGATAGACAGGTTCGCCTAACCAACGAGCGATTGGAGCATATTTTGGCCCATCCTGAAATGACGGGGATGGAAACTCTGATTGCAGAAACCTTGCGGAACCCGCAACTTGTGCGCCAATCTCGTAGTGACGAAACCGCAGAATTGTACTACCGCTTTTATACTCAAACTACAATTGGAGACAAGTGGCTATGCGTAGTGGTCAAGTACCTGCAAGGTGATGCCTTTATCGTGACGGCTTACTTTACCGATAAACCCAAACGAGGAAACACTCTATGGCAAAGCACGTGAAGGTTTGGTTTGACCGGGAAGCCGATTTTTTAGAGGTTACGTTTTCTGATGCACCTGGGTATATGAGAGAAACCGCTAATGATGCGGTTATGGAGCGGGTAGACCAAGACGGCAATCTGTTGGGGTTTTCGATCTTGGCGGTGAGCCACTTGGCTCAATCAACGCCGCTAGTGGCCGAACTCTTGGCAGGCACCAAAGACGCCGCTTAGCCTCTCTTACTCAGGCGCTAAGTAGGGTGGGCACTGCCCACCACCCCATTAATTCACCCACCATCAACTCCTCCCCCTCAAACTCAAGGGCATTTCAGCTTTAACGGCGATCGCAGCCTGACGCAGGCGTTTTACGTTGTTGGATTCTGCAAAGATGAGTCTGCGATTGAAGGTGGCCAGGGGGAGAAAGATTGCCCCGCCGGAAGTGTAGGCGCGTCGACAATCGAGCATCGGGGGTAGGGGAAGATAATCTAAGGTAGGCTCCCGATGGGTTGGTGATAGCTGGATGGGAAGGTGGGCAGTGCCCACCCTACAATTACTGTCCGAAAAAATTAGTCAGCTTTTTCTTCTTCCAAGGCAGGTAATAATCTCTTAGGTTCTTCTTTCCCCTCTATCGCTTTCATCTCTTTTAGGACAAGCTGTGCTGATGCTTCTTCTAAAATTTCTTGGATTGTCATTGGCTGACTGATGCTCTTTAACTCAATACTCTCTTGAGTAGATTTCCAATCATCAATTGAAGGTATCCAGAAATTGTATATATCAGGCGCTAATCCTATCAAACCAAAAACACTGAATCCGATAAATCCGTTCAAGGTTCCAAAATGGGTTTTAACCTTTTCAACAATCGGGTTTTTCTGTCTTCTTGGCTGATCTTGTTCTCAATAATTATCCAATCGCCTATAAAGTCCTTTGTTGCTCTCTCTAGCCCTTCAGTTCCGTCTGTGTTATATCTTCCGATTGCTGCCAAGACTTCTTCAATTTTATCCAAGATAAAATTTCTTAACTCTCGTGAAAGACCTGAGCTTCCAACTTCTCTTTGAAGATTTTCAAATATTGACTTGAAACTATCTAAGTATTCTTTTTCTATTTGCAACTTAGGATATTGATTTGAATAGAAGGAAACCAATAAATTGAGCACGGTCAGAGAGTTCTTTTTTCTCAAGTGACTTGCAAACACGCTACACTTACTTGCCCAAACGTGATTATTTACAAAAACAGTCTTTATGTCTTTTATAACTCCTAGAAAATCTTCATTCTTTCTTATATTTTTTAGCCTTTCTGCTTCTCTTTCTGCTTCTCTTTCTGCTGAATCAAGTAACGTGAAAAATAGAGAAAGTTTATCGGATTGATTTTGATCGCATCCCATGACTTTCAATAAGATCGGACCCATTAATGTGTCCCCTTGGCATTCTTCTACTGCTTCTTTCAGTATTAGAGTGAGCCTTTGCAAGGCACTTGAGCTTTCCATCATTGTTTTCGACTTTTTACTGTAGCCTTATTGCTCACTGAATTTTAGCCAATATTTCTATTTCTAGCCGAGTAGAGTGAGCACTGCCCACCACCCTATTTACTCACCCACCACCAGCTCCTTCCCCTCAAACTCAACAGCTGTCTCCTTCCCTCCGCACCAGCATCCCCAATCCTCTCCATAAGAACCATCCCCAACAAACCGTCGAAAACTCGAAAACTTCCACTGGTGGGGGCACTCTACCAACCCATGCTTCACCGGGTTGTAATGCAAATAATTGATGTGCCCCACCCAAACAGTTTCATCGCGAATGGTGTGCTTCAAAAAACGTCGTTCTTTTGCTACAAACGCTCAAGACGGCGGATGACGTCCTAGCAGTTCCTCTTCTGTCCTAATAGCCAACATAATCGCACGGTTCAAATCTAAAGCTTCAACAGTTGCCCGACCTGTGGGAGTCAAGCCGACTATGCGAAAGCCCTCCCAAGCAAAATGCTCTTTCCAAACTTGCTGACGAGGACTAAAAACCAGAACTGTCAACCCTGTTTCTGAATCTTGCAACTCTTGCCGTGCGCCCTTCCTTAGAGAGCAAGACACACAAGCCAAAGCAAGGTTCTCAGCGGTCGTTTTGCCACCAGCAATGATAGGAATAACGTGATCAATATGAAAGGTGGCGACCTGCCCCAGTTGAGAGATTCCGCAATATTCGCAGCGGTTATCAGCTCGCTTGATAACCAGTTCACGCAGAGACGCTGGAATCTTAGTCATCTACGCTTGCTTGGTAACATGATGGGACCGGAGCCGCAGCAACGATAAAAACTCCGCCAACTCTACAAGCCCTTCTGCTTCCTGGCGTTCCGCTTGAGAAAGCTCCTGCCCCTCATCTTGACGATCAAGCAAAAGCTGTAATCGTTCTTGTACCGCTTGAGGTAATCGAAACTGGGTGAGTTCAACGGGGATCTCAACGACTTCCGCCATACAGCAATTCACCAGTGACAACTCTGCGATGGCTTTATTCTAGTCAGGAGGATGGATACTGACTACCACTCCAATGCTTGGTCTGCGGTTAAAGGTGACCAGGGTGAGAAAGATTGCCCCGCCGAGAGTGTAGGCGCGTTGATAATCGGGCATTTGGGGGTAGGGGAAGATACTCTAAGGTAGTGTTCCCGATGGGTTGGTGATAGCTGGGTGGGATGGTGGGCAGTGCCCACCCTACAGCGCTACAGCGCTTGTCTGCTAAGTCTCAATACATCAAACTATAGGTACTTCAACCCTGTGCTCTCCCTAGCCCATAAGTATCCGCGCTCGTCTGCATACGCCATATACCCATGGTCACTGTTCCCCTCCCCGATGCTCAGTTGATGACCTTTGCCGAGTTCATTGACTGGAAACCCGACAACCGCCGGTATGAACTTCACCACGGCACCCCGATTGAAATGCAACCTACTGGTGAACATGGGGAGATTATTTCCTTTTTGAACGCGGTGCTGGTGCTAGAAGTGCATCGGCTACAGCAGCCTTTTATGCTGCCCAAGCAGGCGCTAGTCAAACTGCCGGGGGAAGACACCGCCTACCTACCCGATGTTTTGCTGCTCAACCGTGACGCCCTACCTCAGGAGCCCTCTGGAAGAAGGCTTCAACCGTTACGCTAGGGACTTCAGTACCGCTGGTCGTAGAAGTCGTGAGCACCAACTGGCGCGACGATTACGGCAAAAAGCTTGTGGATTACGAAAGCCTGGGCATTGCCGAATATTGGATCGTCGATTATCTGGGCCTGGGCGGACGCCGCTATATTGGCAACCCCAAGCGACCAACGCTTTCGATCTATCGCTTGGTCGAAGATGAGTACCAGGTCAGCCAGTTTCGCGGCAATGAGCCTATTCGCTCTGAGCTATTCCCAGACCTATCGCTAACGGCTCAGGCCATCTTTGGGGCTGGCCAGTAAAGCTGCCCTACAACTTAATCGACGGCATTACGGGTCGGTTACAGGGACCGCACGCCAAAAAATCGGCTGTCTATAATGGCTCTAGGTACTGCTGCAGGTTGATTTTAGGTTTGCAGCCCCTAGCACCTTCAAGGACCAACCCATCATGGCACGAGCAAAAACCGAGACAGCCTACATGCTCTGGACGCTAGGTTTTTTGGGGTTCTGCGGGCTACATCGGTTTTATACCGGGCAGGTTGTATTGGGGCTCGTCTACCTGTGTACCTTTGGATTGTTTGGCTTTGGCCAACTCATCGACCTGGTGCTGGTGCCCGGTATGGTCAAAACCCGCAACGAGCAACTGCGGCGGCGATACCTGGCAGAGTGGGGCGACGAGGGCCTGGTGATGCCAGTGCCGATAGAACGAAACCTGGTCGCGGCCCAGAGCATTCCACAGACTCAAAACGACTCGATGCAGCAGCTGCTAAGGGCAGCTCACGCCAACGGGGGTAGGCTCTCTAAGGCGCAGGTAGCCCTGCACACCGGACTGAGCACTGATCGGGTAGAGGCCTTAGTTCGGGAGGCGCTGCGCTGCGGCTATGCCGATATCACCAACGATCCAGATTCTGGAGCGGTACGCTACGTGTTTGATGTGTAGAGACGGCGATGGCTCATTCCCTATCCCCAGTTCGGCGTTGCTGAATTGAGGCGTGAACTTGGGTAAGGGCAAACAACCGTAAAGCCTTTGGCTTGGCTGCGCCTATGCCCCTACGAGAGGCGTTGAATTTCTGATTCGTACCCTGGGTCAGCACTCCCCAACCCTACTGCGCCTTCATCCAGTCAATGCACTTTTGCATGTGCTGGCGCATGGTGGCTTTGTCGGCGTGGTGGCGGCGACCGTGGCCCGGCAGCACCCACTCAAAGTCGTAGGCGGCGAGCCTTTCCATCGATTTAACTTGCTCAGGCCAGGAATACCAGCAGACGGAGCGAAAGGCGTGGAGCTGATGCAGCCGTTCTGACCAGGCCAGGTGATCGCCAGTAAACAGGGCGCGGTTGTCGTACAGTAGCACCGTGTGCCCCTTGGTGTGGCCCGGCACCGGAATGATAGTGAGGTCGGGCGCTAGATCCACCGGGTCGGTGCCCTGGAGCTGAATTTCGACGGCTGCGGTGTCACGGCTAATGTCGTCGGTGTGGAGAATGCGCGTGCAGCCAAACCGCTCATGAAACTGCTGGTGATCGGCCACATCATCCTGGTGGGTGAGGTAGAGGTAGCGCACGCCGCCCAGGGTTTCGAGCTGCTTGACCAGGGGCGCGGCAAAACGGGGTGAGTCAACCAGCACGTTTCCCTCAGGCCGCTGAATTAAATAGCTGGCCGCCCCGTAAGACTTCTCGGAGTGGTAGCCGCAGTGGTAGACGTCCTCGGTAATGGCGATCGGAAAGCTGGCCTGGGCCGCCTTCATATCTTTAGGCGGCGTGACGGTACCGATGGAGGCCGTGGGGCAGGCCAGCACCGCTTGCAGCGCGGCCAGCCGTTCGGCCTCCGTTTTGGGCTGGTGAAAGACCGCCGACTGCTCGTCGTCGCGAGTAAAAATATCGGGGGCCATCCAGCGGCAGGTGTCGCAGTCGATGCAGGAGCTATCGACGTAGATATCTCCCTCTACGTTTTGGGGGCGGCGGGCGGTGAGGTGAGCCATGGTAGTTACCCATCAATAGGTTGAGTCTATCGCTGGGGAAGGGCGATTGCGGGGCAGTTGTAGGGTGGGCACTGCCCACCGTTGGGGAAACTGTTTGTTAAAGGTTGCCTTAGCCCCGGCCAAAGAGCCGCTTCAGCGGGTTTGAGGCAATTTGCCCAATGGGGGTGCGGCTGCGCTTGGCTGCCTGCACCGGGTCGTCAGCGGTGAGAATGTCAACGGCGCGATCGAACTGTTTGTCGCTGTCAGATCGATTGGTGCTGGACGCAAAGGTGGCAGCCGGTGCCTCGGCCTGGGTATCAGATAGCGCTGTCTGGTAGGCCTGGTTCAAGTTCGGTAGACTGGCCGCGATCGCAGGCAGTTCTAAAATTCGAGTTTCTAGGCTCTGACCAATGGCGTGGAGCTGTTTTTGCAGCCCCTCCGGCAATGCGCTGTCTTGTCGACCCAGGGCGGTAATAAAAGCGGTCAGCGTTTTTTCTTGTTGAGGGTTTAAATTAGGCATGATTATTAAGATGTAAACAGTACTGAAATGAGGGCGATCGCAGGGTGCTTTTGTAAGCAGCCTGACGCACTAAAGCCAACCCCGATGGCGCATTGGGCCACTTCTAAAACACAACCTGCGGCCCTGCTTAGATCAAGGTTCTTAATTTGAAAGTCTGGCTCTTTGATAGTAGGAAACTTTGTCAGCGATGATGGCGGTTCATGACATAAATCTCACCTTGGGCAGAGCCACCTTCTGTGCCGAATGGTTGATTGGCCTTGCTTAGACAATGTCACTCTGACTACGGTTTAGGTGTTACAGAGTACGATGGCTTTATAGCAGTCAGGGTAGACTGTTTGGCCGGGGTATCTGCGGCTCGGTAGCAGCGCCCCTTGACCCTGAAGCTTCAACGTCACCAAAAGGTTTATTGCACCCATGTCCACCGCTCACCGCACATTTCAGATCGAAGGCCTGTACGACGACAACAATGGGCATAAATCGTTTGAAATGCCGGGGGCCAAACCCCACTACAACCCCGATCGCCCTGGCCAGGTCGAGCACATCGCGCTGGACTTGAAGCTAGACTTGGACGCTAAAACCTGCGAGGGCACCTGCGAAATTCGCATCAACCCCGTGCGCGACGGCGTTAGTAACTTGACGCTAGACGCGGTGAACCAGCAGATTGAGTCGGTGACGGTGGGCACCGCCGGGCAAGACTTTGACTACGACGGCGAGCAGCTTCACATTCGCCTAAAAAATCCGACTGTGGCTGGGGAGAGCTTTACGGTGGCGATCGCCTACCGCCTGGTGCAGCCCGAGCGCGGCATCTATTTCATTGGACCCGACCAGCACTACCCCGATAAACCCGTCCAGGTCTGGACCCAGGGCGAAGACGAAGACTCCCGCTTTTGGTTTCCCTGCTTCGACTATCCGGGCATGCTCTCCACCTCAGAAATTAAGGTGCGGGTGCCCGCCCAGTACCAGGTGGTCTCCAATGGCGAGCTGATCGATGCCCGCGAAGACAACGGCCACAAGGTCTACCACTGGCACCAAAAGCAGGTGCATCCCACCTACCTAATGGCCCTGGCCGTGGGCGAGTTCGACGTGATCCAAGACCAGTGGCAAGACATTCCCGTTACCTATTACGTTGAGAAAGGCCGCCAGGACCAGGGCCAGATCACCATGGGCAAAACGCCGCGCATGGTGGAATTTTTAAGCGAAAAGTACGGCTACCGCTACGCCTTTCCTAAATATGCCCAGGTGTGCGCCGCCGACTTTATCTTTGGCGGCATGGAGAACACCTCAGTAACGATCTTGACCGATCGCTGCCTGCTGGATGAACGGGCGGCGATCGACAATCGCGGCTCTGAGTCCTTGGTAGTGCACGAGCTGGCCCACCAGTGGTTTGGCGATTTGCTGGTGATCAACCACTGGAGCCACGCCTGGGTGAAAGAGGGCATGGCCACCTATTCCGAAGTGATGTGGACCGAGCAGGAGTACGGTGCAGACGAGGCCGCCTACTACCGCCTGGGCGAGGCCCGCAGCTACCTGAACGAAGACAAGAGCCGCTACCGCCGCCCCATGGTCACCCATGTGTATCGGGAGGCAATCGAACTCTACGATCGCCACATCTACGAAAAAGGGGCCTGCGTCTACCACATGATTCGCGCCGAGCTGGGCGACGGCCTGTTCTGGAAAGCCATCCACACCTTTGTGCAAGACCACGCCCATAGCACCGTCGAAACCATCGACCTGCTGCGGGCGATCGACAAGGCCACTGGGCGCAACCTGCGGCCCCTATTTGACCAATACGTGCTGCGCGGCGGCCACCCCGACTACAAAGTCGCCTACAGCTGGGATGGCGACAGCAACCTGGCCAAAGTCACCATCACCCAAACCCAGGCCAAAGACGGCGATACCAGCAGCACCAGCGGCCTGTTTGACCTGCGTATCCCCATCGGTTTTGGCTATATGGGTGCAGAAAAATCTTCCCCGCCTGAGGTCAAAGCCTTCACCGTGCGCATCCACGAGCGGGAGCAGGCGCTGTTTTTCCCGCTGGAGAAAAAGCCTGACTTCATTAGCTTTGACGTGGGCAACCACTACCTAAAAACCGTCGAGCTAGAGTATCCCGTGGCGGAACTCAAGGCCCAGCTCAAGCACGACCCCGACCCCCTCTCGCGCATTGAGGCCGCGATCGCCCTTGCTAAAAAAGGCAACCTTGAAGCCGTCACCGCCCTCAGCGAAGCCCTCATCGACGAACCCTTCTGGGGGGTGCGGGCCGAAGTCGCCGAACAGCTGGCCTCTGTGAAGTTGGATCAAGCCGTAGAAGGCTTGCTGCTCGGTCTCCAAGACCCCGAAGCCCGCGTCCGCCGCGCCGTGGTTGAATCCCTCGGCGACATCAAAACCATTGAGAGCTACCGAGCGCTAAAGGCGATCGCAGAACAGGGCGACCCCAGCTACTACGTCGAAGCCGCCGCCATTCGCTCCCTCGGCAAAGTCGGATCTGCCGACCTGGAGGGCAAAAAGAAGGCCAAGAAAACCCTCCGGCTCTTGGAGAGCATTCTCCAAGAGCGCCAGGGGTGGAATGAGATGGTGCGATCGGGGGCGATCGCCGCCCTCAGCCAGTTCAAATCCTCCGAAGACGCGCTCGATTTACTGCTTCAGTACACCGAACCCGGTACTCCCCAGGCCCTGCGACTGGCGGCGATCCGCTCCCTCGGCGCGATCTCCAAAGCCCAGAGCAAGCCCAACGTGGAGCGCATTTTAGACAGGTTAGAGACCATTGCCAGCGAGTCGTTCTTCCTCACCCAAGTCTCTGCGGTGGTGGGCCTGAGCGGCATTGAGACCGGGCGGGCGATCGGCATTTTGCAAAGCCTCGCTGACCACACCCCCGATGGTCGTGTGCGTCGTCGCGCCCAGGAGGCCGTGCAGCAGGTTCAGAAAGCGATCGGCAAAGACAAAGCGGTGGAAAAACTGCGTCAGGAGCTAGACGATCTGAAAAAATCTAACCAGGAACTCAAGAGCCGCCTCGAAACCCTGGAAGCTAAGGCAAAATAACACCTTAACCGATTGGGGATCAACCTATGTCTATTGTTGGAGGCACTAGCAGCCCAGATAATTCAGGTTAAACTCTGATTGAGCAAAGGATGGAGTCAACCGGGGCACAAGACAAATGACGGATCAGCAGTTTGATGTTTTTCTGGCCCACAGCAGCAAAGATAAACCGCTGATCCGCTGTATTTACCACAAGCTTATAGATCTGGGAGTTCGTCCCTGGCTTGATGAAGAGGAGATTGCACCTGGCACCAAGTTTCAAGATGAAATTCAGCAGGCGATCGGACGCATCAAGACAGTAGCCATCTTTTTTGGACAAGACGGGTTAGGCCGTTGGCAAGCTTTAGAGCTAAAAGCTTTTATCACTCAGTGTGTTAGACGAGATATTCCTGTCATTCCTGTAATGCTCCCAGGAGTTGAAGAAATTCCTGAAGAACTGATTTTTCTTCAAGAATTTCATTCTGTTTTCTTTCGGGACGGAATCGAAGATGAGAAGGCCCTATTTTCTCTGGAATGGGGCATCACTGGAAAAAAGCCTCAAAGGAAGATTGAGAACTTGCAGGTAGTAATGGCCAACCCCCCATACTCAACAACCAACATACAACAGACCTCACCCAAGTCTTCATCCTTCAAAGAGCACAGTTTAGCAAATGAGATTTCTAACCTAGAAGGACTAGCGAAAAAATACAATTCCGAAAAAATTCTTTTCATTAAAAATGTAAAAAATCCACTAAGCGAATGGGCTTATCGATTACAATCCAAATCGGGAGATGAATCTGAAGACTTCTTGCAGCGACGTAATTTTGCAGTCATTCAAGAACCTAGCTTTGAATTGATGTGGCGACTTAGCGCTCATGGAGTTGACTTGCCTAAAGCTGGAGATGTAATGATTTTGCATCAACGAGCGAAGGTAACTCATCTCGTTGAGTTTTTAGACGAGCAGATTCGTGAAACAGATTCTGGCTATTTTCGTCAGGTTAAGGTTGTTTGGATGCCCACTCAGCAAGATTGGTACAGACTTCCCCATCAAAAGGAAATTTTAGGCTTTAGTCCAAGATATGCTGATGGCAATACCCATGCCCTACAAAGTCCTAACTTCTTAACCTTTAGGAAAGCTTGGGGAAAGTTGTCAGATTTTCAGCTCCATATCGTCAGTTGCTTGGAAAAACTTGAGTTAGAGGAAAACATCTAACTTTAAAGATTAGTTTCCCAGCTTTCTACACATAAAGTTTAGGGAAAAGATAAGCTTGTAAAACTGCTACTGTGCCTAAAGGTCTTTTAGCAAAATGCCACTAAGCATAGTCATCTAAAGACTTCGATTAAGGGAACGCTCAACCCCTCTAGTAGCGGAGACGATAGCATGTCGTCAACTAAGAGCGTACCGACCAACTGAAGTTGGGCTTCAGCGCGACGATAGACTTCCAAAGTTTTGAGCTGCCAGTTGACGATCCAATATTCCTGCACCCCGTAGCGCGAGTAGAGCTTGAGCTTGACCTCCTTATCACGCTGCTCGTTGAGGTCGCCGGGAGACAGCACCTCTACCATCAGTTCTGGGGCCACAATCAGGTGCCCCGCATCGTCTACGCCGTCAGCTAAGCGCGCCTGACTAATCCACACCACATCGGGAGTCACGGCGTCTGTAGGGGTAAAAATCACCCCTGGAGCCTGGAATGCAGAGCCCAACCCTGTCTGCTCAGACCAGTTTTCTAAACGTACGTGCAGCTTTCCGGCTGCACCCTGGTGGCGAATGTGTGGGGCACGGGTCACGTAGAGTTCTCCGTCAATAATTTCGTAACGCTTCCAGCCGCCGTCGTCAGGCATGGCGGCCAGATCGCGAGTAGTCCAGGGTTGGGAGTAGGCGACCATAGCAGTTACCAATGGGCTTGTTTCCAGTTTAGTGGCTTCCTCAAGGCACGCTGCTACCAAGGACTGAAATTTAGCGCTCTCAGGTGCAAAAAAGCTGAAGAAATCGGCAGAAGCCTGGAGTGGCTTCTATGGTGAAGGGGACGACAGCAGGAGCGATCGCCCCCTATGCCCCCATCCACCCTAACTACCCACTGGGCCACATTGCAAAACGGCTCCGACATTCGCGGCGTCGCCCTAGAGGGAGTTGCCGGTCAAACCGTCAACCTCACCCCTGAAGTGGTCGCCACCTTGGGCAAAGCCTTTGCCACCTGGCTGTCAGCAGAACTAGAGCATCCTTTAGACAAGTTGACCATTGCGATCGGGCGCGACAGTCGGTTGTCTGGGCCTGAGCTGATGGGGGCGGCGATCGCCGGTATGACCTCCCTTGGCTGTCGGGTGCTGGACGTGGCTATGGCCTCGACCCCGGCCATGTTTATGGCCACCGTACTGCCCGAGTTTGCCTGCCACGGTGCGATTATGATGACCGCCAGCCACCTGCCCTTTAACCGCAACGGCCTCAAGTTTTTCACCCGCCAGGGCGGCCTTGGCAAAGGCGATATCTCGCGCATTTTAGAGCTGGCGGAGCAGGGCAATTTTTCGACTGCGACAGCCCCCGGCCTGGTAGAAAGCCGCGATTTAATTGGGGCCTATGCGGCGGGTCTGGTGCAGCAGATTCGCCAGTCGGTCAACCACCCCGAGCACTTTGATCAACCGCTGCAAGGGCTCAAAATTATCGTTGACGCGGGCAATGGGGCGGGTGGTTTTTTCGCCAGCCGCGTGCTCGAACCGCTGGGGGCAGACACCACCGGTAGCCAGTTTTTAGACCCCGATGGCACCTTCCCTAACCACGTGCCCAACCCGGAAGATGCGGCGGCGATCGCCTCAATTTGCCAGGCCGTAGTTGCCCAGGGAGCCGACTTTGGCCTGATTTTCGATACCGATGTCGATCGCGGCGCGGCGGTCGACGCTGAAGGCCGCGAACTCAACCGCAACCGGCTAATCGCGCTGATCTCGGCGATTGTGCTGCAGGAGCACCCCGGTACCACCATCGTCACCGACTCCACTACCTCTGATGGGTTAACCCAATTCATTGAGGGTGACCTGGGGGGTATTCACCATCGCTTTCGCCGGGGCTACAAAAATGTGATCAACGAAGCCATCCGGCTAAATGAGGCGGGCCAGCCCAGCTGGCTTGCGATCGAGGCCTCAGGCCACGGCGCGATGAAAGAAAACTACTTTTTAGACGATGGCGCTTACTTGGTCAGCAAGCTGCTGGTCGAACTGGCCAAAGCCCGCCTGGCGGGCCAGCGCCTCACCGACCTGATCGCCACCCTGCAAGACCCCCACGACAGCCAGGAGTATCGGCTCAAGGTTTTGGCTCCCGAGCCCCAGGCCTACGGCGCGGAGGTGATGGCCCAGCTGAAGGCCTTTGTCGCTACCCAGGCTGACTGGGCGGTGGTGCCCAACACCTACGAAGGGGTGCGCGTCGCTTGCCAGTCGCCCGCAGAAAACGGCTGGTTTATGGTGCGCATGTCGCTCCACGACCCGGTGATGGTGCTAAATATTGAATCGAACGTGGTGGACGGGGTGGCTCAGATTGGCGATCGCCTGCAAGCATTCCTGGCAACTCTGGCAAACCTGGATATTTCGGCTTTAGAACGGTAGGCGGTACCTATGGTGAATTTTTCAAACTTGCCCAAGTGGGCGATCGCGGGCCTAGCATTCCCCTTAATCTGCCTCAATGGCTGGCTGCTGTACTGGATCGGTGGGCTGCTACAACCCGCCACCAGCATTGTGATTACCGCCAGCGTGATCGCTTTTCTGCTCGACTACCCCATCGACTGGCTAGAACATCGAGGCCTGGCCAGAAGCCTGGCGGTGGCGTTGGTGGTGCTGCTAGCTGTCGTGGTGACCACGGTTTTGGTCGTCTTTTTGGGGCCACAGGTGTGGCAGCAGCTCAACGACTTTGCCGAACGACTGCCTGGCTGGATCGATCAGGCTACAACGCAACTGCTGCTGTTAGAAGATCGGACTATCTTTCAAAACCTGCCCGTCAACCTCGATCAGCTGACGGTAGAGGCTGCCAACCAGCTCACCAACGCCCTACAAGCCACCACCACCCAGGCGATTAGCGTTACCCTCAGCACCCTCGACAGCGCGCTCAACTTGCTGATCACCGTGGTCCTGGCCATTCTGCTGGTCATCAACGGCGACCCGCTGTGGGAGGGTCTGCTGAGCTGGCTGCCAACCGCCTGGCGATCGCAGATTCGCAGTTCGCTAAGACCCAGCTTTCAGGGCTATTTTTCGGGGCAGGCTACCCTGGCGCTGATCTTAGCGGTGGCTCAGTCAACGGCCCTAATCTTGCTCAATGTGCCCTTTGGTCTGCTGTTTGGCTTAGTGATTGGCCTGGTCAGCATCATTCCCTTTGGGGGTACAGCGGCGGTGCTGGGGGTAAGTACGCTGCTGGCGTTTCAGGATATTTGGCTGGGCCTCAAGGTGCTGGGCGTCGCGATCGTGCTGGGCCAAGTTAACGACAACCTGGTGGCACCACGTCTGATGGGGGGTATCACTGGGTTAAATCCTGCGATTATCATCCTGGTGCTGCTGATTGGGGCCAAGTTTGCCGGGTTTTTGGGCCTGCTGCTGGCCGTACCCACCGCCAGCTTCATTAAAAAGGTTGCCGATGCCGTTCGCCAGCCGCAGATAGAGCTTCCCCAAAGCGGTGTTCTGGAGTCTAAGCCACTTTAGAGACACCTAAAACTTTTAACTACCTTGGGCAGGTTATTGTTTCTGTTTTATTTTGATAGGTGAATTGACCAGCTGAAGCATGAGTGTCGATATGAAAGCCAAAACTTGCAACACCAGTACCTGCCTCACCCACCACTTCTAAAGTCAGTTTTCCATTATGCCCGGAGCTTCCAGAATCAGAAATTACATAGTTCTTGCCAGAGGTTGGGGCAACAAATTCAACGCTGCCGACACGTTCTAGAATAAATTTACAGCTGCTGACTGATTCTACAACTTCCTTGTAATTCCCAAATTCTTGATAGGCCCATTGCTGCCGCGTCTCAGCAGAAGCAAGGGCACCAGGAAAGCTGCCATAGTGCAGCCAGATCAGTGTCAGGATAAATACAAATGGAACTAAAGCCCTTAGCAATAAGACCTTCAAATTTGAATTAGATCTGCGTCGTTTGAATCGGCAAGCAAATCGAGTTGCAAAAAAAGAAAGCAAAATGGAAAAAAGTGCAGTTGCAACGAACACCACCAAACTAAGCGGATATGGCACTTGAATTGATGGCTGAAGCGATAGCAATAGAATTATGATCCCTACACCTGCTAGCAAACCAGTCGTGCCGCCCAATGACAGAAAAGCTGGCTCAATTGCTGTTTCTTGGCGTGACGTTTGCTGAATCACCAGGGCCGTCATGTAAGAACCGAAACCGTATAGTACGGGTTGTGCAATTAACCATAGCCGAGACCAGCTAGGAATACTCATGTCGCGATAGTTGACGAGGTTGAAGAACCAGTCTGGTGGCACGCTAATGCAGGCAGCTACCAGCCCGCCCACCGTGACAAGCAGCGCAATCCTATTTTTTCCCATACAGCGATCGCTCCTCAGACAGTGGCGAGCCCTCCCATCTTATCGACCCCAACGACTGTGCCGGTGCTTTGGGAGAACTCTGGTGGAATAGCCGTCCTGGCTGTTTGCCCCTCAGCCTTAGCGTTCAACCTTTCCCCGAGCTGCCTGCAGAATTGTATCTAGCAAACCGGGGAATGCCGCCTCTAGATCGTCACGGCGCAGGGAATTCATGTGCTGGGTGCCCTGCTTGCGGCAGTGCAGCACCCCAGCCTCGCGCAAAATTTTGAAGTGGTGGGAGAGGGTTGACTTGGCTACCCCCAAATCGAGATCCGAGCAAGACAGCTCGTCATTGCTAGCCAGCCGCTGCACAATTTCGAGCCGCACCGGGTCGCCCAGAGCGTACAAAACTCCTTCCAGGGCAATGTCTTGGCAGTTGGGATGATGAATAGGTCGCATAGTTGCATTATGCCACGGGAGAGGCTATAGTTTGATTGTTCGAAGTTTTCGAATAATTGAAATTCGCCCAATCGGCGGAGGTGTGCCAATGTCCGCAGTTGCAAGTATTACCCAAGAGACGTTTCAAGCTGAAGTGCTAAAAAGCGACGTGCCTGTGCTGGTTGATTTTTGGGCTCCGTGGTGCGGTCCCTGCCGCATGGTAGCCCGTGTGGTCGATGAGGTGGCCCAGCAGTACGAGGGGCAGCTTAAGGTGGTCAAAGTCAACACCGACGAGCAGCCCGGCATTGCTTCCCACTACGGCATTCGCAGCATTCCCACGCTGATGGTGTTTATGGGCGGCGAAAAGATGGAGCAGGTGGTCGGGGCTGTGTCTAAGGCCGCTCTTTCTCAGGCTGTTGAGCCGTTTTTGAGCTAGTGAGCCGTAGCCACCCGTAGGGGCAAACGGTTGTTTGCCCTTCCTCGCCTGTGCCGCTATTGGACCTCTTTTGGCCCCAATCCAATAAGAGCGATCGCCGCTTGCCTGACCTGGAACGTCTTTAGGCCGTTGTCCCGCTTAGGCCCCGATTCTTGCTGGGGCAAACGCCACTTGCCCCTACATGATTCGTACGAACTTGCAGAATTCTTGAGTGCTAACCATTCTGAAGGAAACTCTCATGGCTACTGAAAAGAACCTGTTTACCCCGATCAAGCTCGGTGCCTACGAACTGCCCAACCGCATTGTGATGGCTCCTCTCACCCGCAACCGGGCTGGGGAAGGCAACGTGCCGCAGCCATTAAACGTTACCTACTACGAGCAGCGGGCTTCCGCTGGGCTGATCATCACTGAAGCCAGTCAGATTTCGCCCCAGGGCATGGGTTACCCCGCCACCCCCGGCATCCACAGTGCCGAACAGATTGCCGGGTGGCAACAGGTGACCGAGGCTGTTCACGCTAAGGGCGGGCGCATTTTCCTGCAGTTGTGGCACGTGGGCCGCATCTCGCACCCGTCGCTTCAGCCCGATGGGGCAACGCCCGTGGCTCCCAGCGCCCTTCAGCCCAAGGGGGAGGCCATGACCTACGAGGGTATGCAGCGCTTTGTCACCCCCAGGGCGCTTGAGCTAGAGGAAATTCCCGGCATTGTGGACCAGTATCGCCAGGCGGCCAAGAATGCTCTAGAGGCGGGTTTCGACGGGGTGGAAGTGCACGGGGCCAACGGCTACCTGCTCGACCAGTTTTTGCGCGATGGCAGCAACCACCGCACCGATGCCTACGGTGGCCCGGTCGAAAACCGCGCCCGCCTGCTGCTCGAGGTAACTGAGGCTGTGTCGGAAGTGTTTGGCGGCCAACGCGTCGGCGTGCGCCTATCGCCCAGCAGCACCTTCAACGACATGACCGACTCTGACCCCAGAGCCACCTTTGGCTACGCCGTTCAATCGCTGAATCAGTTCAACCTGGCCTACCTGCACCTGCTCGAACCCAGTGAGGCCGACCTGCGCTACAGCGGCACCCCCATCCCCACCAAAGAATTTCGCCCGCTATACGACGGCAATCTCATGGTGAACTGGGACTACGATCAGGAGTCGGGGAATGCGGCGATCGCCAGTGGTGACGCCGATCTGGTCTCCTACGGCAAGCTGTTTATCGCCAACCCCGACCTGCCCGAGCGCTTTGCCAAGCAGGCTCCCCTCAATGAGCCCAACCCCGACACCTTCTACGGCGGCGGGGCCGAAGGGTACATCGACTATCCTGCGCTGGTAGAGGTGGCCTAGGGCTGAAGCGCAAACCGCCGCTCTCATTGGCGGTGGACCAGGTTTTCACAAGACTTGGTCCACCTTCGGCTGAGCAATTGGCTCAGCAACAAATAGTTCAACGTGTACGTCTTTCGGTGTAGTTTGCATGAAACTACTGAGAGGAAGCGCACCGATGAGAGCGGCAAGAATTCTTTTGGCGGGTATGGTTGGGCTGTCTAGTGCGATCGCCTTCTCTGCCCCCAGCCGGGCCGATGAGTTTACTTGCCGAGGCAACCTGGGCAACACCACCGTCGAAAACCTGCGGGTACCCGATGGCGCTACCTGCACCCTCAACGGCACTCGCGTGGAGGGCAATATTACCGTCGAGTCGGGGGCGGTGCTGGTCGCTCGCAGCGTGCGCGTCGGGGGCAACATTCAGGCTGAAAACGCCAACCAGGTGACGGTTAATACCCGCTCTCTGGTGACAGGCAACATTCAGATCAAGCAGTCGGGTGCGGCGATGGTGGCTGACAGCCGCATTGGCGGCAACCTGCAGTTTGAGGAGAATACGCGATCGCTGCTTAGCCAGGGCAACACCATCGGCGGCAACCTCCAGGCCTTTGAGAACGCAGGCGGCCTGCGCGTATTTAGCAACCGCATCAACGGCAACCTGCAGTGCAAGGAAAACAGCCCGGTTCCCAGCGGCAACGGCAACGTGGTGCGTGGCAACAAGGAAGACCAGTGCGCCCGGTTCTAGGGTTTAGGCAGGGTTTCCCCCCTAAGAACCCTGCGCTAGCGGTGTCGGCGCGAGGCCACCAAAGCGTCTTTGCCGTCGTTGGTACCACTGCAACGCCTGGTGAAAAGCCGCGCGATCGAACTCTGGCCAGAGTAAGTCAGTAAAGTACAGCTCCGTGTAGGCCAACTGCCAGGGCAAAAAGTTGCTCAGCCGCTGTTCGCCGCTCGTGCGAATCAGCAGATCGGGGTCAGGTAGCGGGTACGTCAGCAGTGCACGGCTTAGGGACTCCTCATCCACCTGCTCCAGGGATAGGGCACCGCAGGCCACCTGCTGAGCAATGTGGCGAGTAGCCGCTACCAACTCCTGGCGTCCGCCATAGTTGACTGCCACATTAAACTGCACGCGCTGATTGGCGTGGGTCACAGTCATCGCCTCCTGCATCAGGTCTTGCAGCCGCTCCGGCAGCGGCGACAGGTCGCCCAAAAACTGAATTCGCACGCCCTCGCGCTGCATTTCAGCCAGTTCGCGGCGCAGCAGCCGGTCAAACAGGCGCAGCAAAAAGGTGACTTCTTCCATCGGTCGCCGCCAGTTCTCAGTCGAAAAGGCATAGACCGTCAGCGCCCCAATACCCCAGTCCTTGCAGCAGCGCAGCAGGTCTTTCACCGTTTTGGCCCCCTGGCGATGACCCGCGATGCGAGGCATACCCCGTTGCGTGGCCCAGCGCCCGTTGCCATCCATAATTACCGCTACATGGTTGGGCAGGGCTTTGGGATGGAGGTCAGTGGGCAGGGTTGAATAATTGACGGGTTGAATCATGGGATTTAAACTCCTCAAAGGCTTAAAGGTGGGTTAGGGTTCAAGCACCTCTGCAGGTCGCTCCAGAATTTGCCTTGGGGCCACATGCACCGTCTGAGAGATGTTGTTCGTGGGCGGTGCATTGCGGCTCGATTATTGGGTGGTAGAAGGCATGGGCTTTTTGGGCGCGCGTAGGCGGAGCCGTGCCTCACCCTACGCATGGGTGGGGTTGGGGCCAAATAAAGCGGTTAGATAGGCGGGCGTTAACGATCGCTCCCACCGCCATAGCACCCGCATCACCTGGTCAAAGGTGTAGAGCAGGGTGAGCCGATGGCTGAAATTCCATTGTTCCCAGGCCAATTCTGTTGTCATGCGGCGCAGGGTATGAATCAGGCTGCCCTGAAGATTGGGCTGTCGCCACTTTTGCACCATCGCTTGAAATAGGGTACCGACAATCATCCCCAAGCTGGTTTCAGGATAGGCCCAGCGGCCAAAGCCCCAAAACTTGGTCATGTGGTTGATTTCGTCGATCAGCAGTTCGCCCAGCACCGCCTGGAGTGGGCCGGTGGTGTAGGCCATCATCCACAGGTAGAGGCAGGCGGCTCCGTACTCGGTGGCGATGCGGTGCAGCCCGTGGCGGTAGAGGTCGGCGCGGGGATTTCCACTGGGGGTGTAGGGCCGGGCTGAATGGGGCACAGGATCTGGAGCCTTCCCCGTCAGCTTTTTGTACAGGGTAATCAGCGCCGGGGTGTGGCGCTTTTCTTCTCGCTCCCACAGGCCTGGGGCGACAACCTGCCCGTCCCTATCCACGATGCCCCCGACGAACTGGGCCATTTGAGGGTAGAACTGCTCTAGGTACTGGCGGCTGGCTTGGGTGTAGCCGCGAATGGGGGCCTCGGTGTTAATGGTGCCCAGCAGAATGGCGCAGAAGGTGTCTAGGGAGATGCCGCTGACCTGCTCGGGAGAAATATCGGCCCAATTCACCGGGTTCCAGCGGCGGGGCTGGGGATGGTGGAACTGATGGGGCAGGTCGGCAAGGCGATCGCCCAAACACTCCACCGTTACATACCGCTGGGTTAGAGCCGCAATTCGCTGTTTTGCCAACCCAGGATTGGGGCAAACCTGCCAGGGGCCAGCCAAATCATCCTCAAGGACTGTTGGTGGTGACAAACGTGTAGCAGTCATATTTGATACCCTTTGCATGGGCTATGGTTGGGTACGTTCACCATAGCCTTGGGGACTGCCATCGTCGGTCGGCCAGAGTCGGCGATCGCGCTACAGCCCAACGATCCAATGGCGGAAAAAGGCGGAAACTGTCTACCGAGGATGAAAGAAATCTAAATCTCGGCTAGAGTTGTGGCCGTGGAGGATACACACGGCCATGGCATCAGATGCGGTAGAACTGGCAGACCGGCTTGTCTTCACCGTCACCGGACGGCATCTGAACGATTTGCAGCGCACCATTCTGCGCCAGGTGTGGCAGGGGCAAAAGTACCTCGACATCGCCAACACCGCCGGATACACCGAGGGCCATATAAAAGATGTGGCCTACCAAATGTGGCGGCTGCTCTCAAAGGTAACCGGGGAGAAGGTAACCAAATCTACCCTCAAGTCGGCCCTGAAGCGATCGCTGCTCAAGATGGGCATCGATGTATCGGGGGCCAGTGCTGCCCTCGGCTTTACAAATTCGGCGGGGCAGCAGGAGGTGCTGCCTTTGGCCCCTTGCGATGGGGAACAAACTACTTCGACCACCCCCACAAACCCCAGCTTTGTGGGGCGGCAGGAGGCGATCGCTCACCTCACCACCCTGATCGCCCAGGGCGATCGCACTATCGTGATCCAGGGCGAAGGCGGCCTCGGCAAAACCACCCTGGCTCAGCACTTTTTGGCGCGGCAGCCGGTAGATCTCACCCTGGAACTGCTGATGGCCAAAGACCCCGCCGACATCACCCCCGTGGAGTGGGTGGTCGAGGAATGGCTGCGGCAGGATTTTGGCGTTGAGCCGGGGCGCGAGTTTGGGGTGACGCTCGATCGCCTGCGCCGCCAACTGCGCCAGCAAAACGTTGCCATACTAATAGACAACCTGGAACCTGCCCTCGATGCCCAGGGTAAATTCATCACCGCTCACCGCCGCTATGGGGAACTGCTGCGGGTGCTGGCCGATCATCGCGGGCAAACGCTGACCCTGATGACCAGTCGCGATCGCCTCTGCGAACCTGGCCTTCCCATCGCTCACTACCGTCTGCCAGGGTTGGGCCTCGCCGCTTGGGCCACCTACTTCGCCCACCGGGGCATTCCTGAGAATGGGGATGTGTTGGCCGCGATGCACGGTGCCTACGGCGGCAACGCCAAGGCCATGGAAATCCTCGCTGGTGCTGTCCAGGCCGACTTCGAGGGCAGCCTCACACTTTACTGGCAAGCCCATAGTCAAGATTTACTCGGCCCCGTAGATCTTAAAAACCTGGTCGAGAGCCAAATCCATCGCCTGCAAGCCCTCGACCCAGATGCCTATCGCTTGTTCTGCCGTCTGGGCGTCTACCGCTATCAGGATGTGCCGACTATTCCTTGGGAATCGGTGCAGTGTCTAATGACCAACATTCCTGCCGCGCGCCACCAGGCGATCGTCACCTCCCTGCGCAACCGCTCGCTGCTGGAGTGCCGCCAGGGTTGCTACGGGCTGCATCCGGTAGTGCGAGCCGGGGCCTTAGCCCATCTCACCGCCGATGTTGAAGACTCTAACGAGTGGGAATCGGCCCATCGTGCCGCCGCTCGATGCTGGAGCGATCGCATCCAGCGCATCTGCACCCTTGATGATGCCATTCAAGCGCTGGAAGCTTACTACCACTACGTTGCGATTCAGGACTACGGCGCAGCGGCAAGGGTGATTCTCCACAGCCGCGATAACCAGTGGCAGCAGTTTTTGCCCCTAGGCAGCACCCTCTACCGCATGGGCCTAGTGCAGCCTGTCACCGAGGCGATCACCGCCATTCTCGACCACATTCCGACAGGAAATGCCGACGCTAGCGAGCTAGCCAATATTTTAGGCGACCTGTACTGGATACAGGGGCGACTGGGGGATGCGATCGCCTGTCAGCAGAATGCCATGGCGATCGCCCAAACCTGTCTGCAAGCCGAAACCCCCGCTCCCGCTACCCACCGCTGCTACTACCTCACCATGCTCGTGGTCGACTCCCAGCTCAGCCTCGGTCTCTACCATTTAGACCTGTGGGATCTACAGGCAGCCGCTACCTGGTTTGAACAGGTGATCGTCACCGCCACCGGCACCCGACACCAGCCCTGGGCCGACAAAGCCACCACCTGTTTGGCCCTAGTGCGTTCCTACCAGGGCGGGAAAGAATCTGCGAAAACCCTGGCTAACTCAGTAATTGGGCAGGTTCGAGGTCGAGGCCAGAGCGGCCGCCACGCCTTCTTCGTGCAGCTTTTGGGTCACACCTATCTCAACCTAGGCGATCTCGATACGGCTGCATCCCTTTTTAATCAAGCCATTCAGGCCGCAGAGTCAGGACACTACCCACAAATTAAGGCCAATGCGCTGGTCGGGCAGGGGCGACTGAAGGGGCAGCGAGGGAATTTGGCTGAGGCGGTGGAGGATTGTCAAAGTGCGATCGCCCTGCTCGATGAAGTGGGTGCCCACGGCGATTTGGCGTTAGCCCATCTGCAGTGCGCCCTCACGTTAGCCGACCTACCCATGTACCTTTGTGAAGCTCAGACACACCTTTGTAACGCTCTGGATCTATTTGAATCTATCCCAGCTCCCCACCAGGTCGCTAGAGCCAAGCGAGCCTGGGCCAAGCGTTTGAGCCAAAACGAAAGCCCCGTAACCAATTGAGCAAACTATCTGATGGGCAATTGCCGACTCATTTCGGAGGGTTATCTACCCCAGGGTGTTTACAATCTGCAACATTTCCGTTAATGTAATGACATACATACCCCGCTTGTCCCTTGGGACGGGCATTCAGCAAACCTAACTGCACTTATTTCATCATGACTACGACGTTACAAAGACAACAATCTGCCTCCCTGTGGGAGCAGTTTTGCCAGTGGGTGACCAGCACCGAGAACCGCCTGTATGTGGGCTGGTTCGGCGTACTGATGATCCCCACCTTGCTCGCTGCGACCGCCTGCTTCATCGTTGCGTTTATCGCCGCTCCTCCCGTTGACATCGACGGCATCCGTGAGCCCGTTGCTGGCTCTCTGATGTACGGCAACAACATCATCTCCGGTGCGGTTGTGCCTTCGTCTAATGCTATCGGTCTGCACTTCTACCCCATCTGGGAAGCCGCTTCCCTCGATGAGTGGCTGTACAACGGTGGCCCCTACCAGCTGGTAATTTTCCACTTCCTCATTGGCGTCTTCTGCTACATGGGACGTGAGTGGGAACTGAGTTACCGCCTGGGCATGCGCCCCTGGATCTGCGTGGCCTACTCTGCCCCTGTGGCGGCGGCCTCTGCAGTGTTTCTGATCTACCCCTTGGGTCAGGGTTCCTTCTCCGACGGCATGCCCCTGGGCATCTCGGGCACCTTCAACTTCATGCTGGTGTTCCAGGCTGAGCACAACATTCTGATGCACCCCTTCCACATGCTGGGTGTGGCTGGTGTGTTCGGTGGTTCGTTGTTCTCTGCCATGCACGGTTCGCTGGTGACCTCGTCTCTGGTGCGTGAGACCACCGAGACCGAGTCGCAGAACTACGGCTACAAGTTTGGCCAGGAAGAAGAGACCTACAACATCGTTGCGGCCCACGGCTACTTCGGTCGTCTCATCTTCCAATATGCCAGCTTCAACAACTCTCGTTCACTGCACTTCTTCTTGGGTGCATGGCCTGTGATTGGCATCTGGTTCACGGCGCTGGGCATCAGCACGATGGCGTTCAACCTGAACGGGTTCAACTTCAACCAGTCGATCCTTGACTCTCAGGGTCGAGTGATTGGCACCTGGGCTGACGTGATCAACCGTGCGAACCTGGGTATGGAAGTGATGCACGAGCGCAATGCTCACAACTTCCCCCTCGACCTGGCTACGGCTGAGGCTCCTGAAATCATCGGCTAGTCTTGACTGACTAATCCATTGATTGATTAGGAAAAGAGCGCTCCCCTTGGGGGGCGCTCTTTTGTTGTGTCATACCAAATCCGAGTCACACAACCCCGATTCGTAATCGGTACCTCGTAGGGAGCATTGCACTGCAATGCCCCTACAAATCGGAGGTATACAGACAGGATTTGGTATTACACGCTGGTGGCATCGGTCGCCAAGTGGCGGCACAACCACTATATGGTCGAGAAGCAGAAGGCTAAGCCGCAACTGGTTCTGACCGACCTCGACTGGTTGATCGTACGCCCGTCTGCGCTGACAAACGAGTCTGGGTTGGGCCTTGCCAAGATCTTCACCGAAATCGCCTGCGTCGTTGCTACAACCGTTGTGGAGCCTCTGCAAACTCCTACCCTTAACCGGTTGATCTTGGAGCTGACCAGTGGGGGCATGGCGATCAGCGAGGGGATTAGTGCATTGGCCATTGACTTGGCGGCGGCGGCTGAGAAACTTATTGCGCAAGAATTTGAGAAAACACCCTAAGAATCTGAAAGAAACCGAGCATTAGAACTTACTACACTCAGGTCGAGTCAGACAGGAATTTAATGCGTTATCCATAGGAGATTGCAATGCCCTACGTTACTGTCGGTCAAGAAAATTCTGCAACTATCGACCTCTACTACGAAGATCTTGGGACAGGTCAACCGATTGTTCTCATTCATGGATTTCCCCTCAACGGGCATTCCTGGGAGAAGCAGGTTTTGGTGCTGCTGGATGCGGGCTATCGGGTGATTACCTACGATCGCCGAGGATTTGGTGCTTCTAGCCAGCCTTCGTTAGGCTATGACTACGATACCTTTGCAGCCGATCTGAACGTGCTGATGACCAAGCTTGACCTGCAAGATGCTGTGCTGGTTGGCTTCTCAATGGGAACAGGCGAAGTCACGCGCTATCTTGGCAAGTATGGCTCAGAGCGGGTGCAAAAAGCCGTGCTGATGGCTCCCGTACCGCCTTTTTTACTGAAGACCGATGATAATCCTGAAGGCGTTGACCAAAGCGTTTTCGATGGCATTATGAAAGCGATCGTTGAAGACCGTCCGGCCTACTTTTCTGCATTTTTCAGAGAATTCTTTAATGGGGATGTGCTGCTGGGCGATCGCATCAGCAATGAGGCAATTCAGGCAAGCTGGAATGTGGCAGCAGGGGCTTCTGCTAAAGGGACTTTAGATTGTGTACCGTCCTGGCTCACCGATTTCCGTGATGATTTGCCCCGCATTGACGTACCAACTCTGATTATCCATGGCGATGCCGATCGCATTTTACCGCTGGAGTCTACCGCAGCAAGACTGCCAAAGCTAATTAAAAACAGTGAGCTTGTAGTAATTCCTGGCGGGCCGCACGCCATCAACTGGACTCACGCCGACCAAGTCAATCCCGCGTTGCTGAACTTTCTGCAGCAGGAATAATCAGTGACTCGGCGCATGTCTGACTAGTTTCTACCCGCCGCTTGAGCGCAAGATTCCGGTGGTCTGCGCCGCAAATATCGGACGTGCCGTTGCCCTTACCTACAGGTGAAATATTAACCATGTTCAAGCTATCCTCTAAAATCTCTGTCTTGTTAGTTACGATTACAGCGTTGGTGCTGGTTTGTTTACAATCTTTTGGGGCAAAACCTGCGCTATCTGAAACGTCTGTAGCCTCTCTAAACCAGTCAACGCTTGTTGCAACTGCTGCTCTTCCCCCTGACCTTGTTCAGGCTGTTTTAGGAGGCAAACCTGTTTACGTACTGAATGTAACCAGAACCGAAGACACCGTTCTAATCCGCTGTTATCCCGGCTATGAACCCACGATCGCTGTTCGAGCAATGGGAAGTAATCCCAATGCCAGTGGCCCGAAGGAAGGCGTTATGACGTGTCGTTCTTCTGCTTAGAGGTAACTTGTATACCTCTTCCAGGTTTACCACTGAGATTTTCAGCAACCCATGTCTCCAGCACGGACTCCTCGATTCAGAAAGTCAAGCTTCTCCTCTGCTTCAGTCCAGCCTTATACTCAGACCAGTTGCGGATGTGGTACTGAGGTTTCATGGCGTCGGTTTTGTGTGGTAACTGAAACTTGCCATCTCCCTACTCTTCCGCAGCACCTCTTCATGCAACAAAGCCATCGTTGTTTTACATAGAACCCGAAGCCATGTCACAACAGCTCAAAACAATCACAGATCGTCAGTGCCAAAATGCCCCTGCGCAGTATAGCGATTTAAAGGCTCTTTTTTTAAACTGCACACTCAATAGAACGCCAGTGTTATCCCATACACAAGGGGTTATCGATATTGCCAAAGCTATTTTCGAGGCCAATGGGGTAACCACTCAAGTCATTCGACCTGTAGATTATGAGATAGCGGCTGGGCTAGGGTTAGATATGTCACAAACCGATGAGTGGCAGATAGATGAATGGCCCCAGATCCAGAAAGAAATTGATGCCACTGACATCTTAGTGCTCTGTACTTCAGTATGGCTAGGTGAAAAAAGCTCTGTTTGTAATCGAGTTTTAGAGCGAATGTATGGATATACTCATCTTTTAAATGAGAAAGGTCAGTACAGAGATTACGGAAAGGTTGGGGCAACGCTGATCACCGGGAATGAAGATGGTGTTAAACATTGCGCTATGAATATTTTGTTTTCCCTATCGCATATTGGCTATACGATTCCTCCACAAGCGGATGCAGGCTGGCTAGGCGAAGTAGGCCCTGGCCCTTCCTATCTAGATCCAGGGTCTGGAGGACCGGAAAACGAATTTACCAATCGCAATACCACCTTTTTAGCTTGGAACTGTATGCATATAGCCAGACTACTCAAAGATAATGGAGGTATTCCTCCTCACGGGAATCAACCTGACGTTTGGGATGCAGGTTGTAAGACAAACTTCAAAAATCCCGAGCATAAACGCTAACAGGGATAGTTTTCTAGGCGTTGCTGAATCGATAGATAATTTGCCCTCATCCCCGAGCTGGAACTTTTGTCTCTGGGGTGAGGGCCATGCCGTCTTCATACTTATATTTAGCATACCTCACAAAGATCTCGACACCTTTATTTGTTAATGCTCTCTGTTGATGAAGGTTCTACAGGAATGAAATTCAAGACGCTACAAGTGTCTTAGAGGACGTTTGAAAAGGGGTAGGGGTGTAGCCCATTAGGCCAAGCGCCTAAGCATGATGCGAATCATGGCAATTTGGAGCATGGCCTCAGCGTTTTCAGGCAACTGCTCATAATCCTGAACCAAGCGACGCGACCAACGCCACCAGCCAAAGGTGCGCTCGACCACCCAGCGTTTTTTGAGCAGAACGAAGCCCTTTGATTCCTGAGGTCGCAATACAACGTGAACGATCAAACCCAAGGTATCCATCGCCCATTGCAGAAAGTTGGGGCCGCTGTAGCCGCCGTCGGCGTTGCTGAATCAAGAGATGAACCTTGACGGGACTGGCACATCGCCGAACTTGAGGTAGTGAAGTAACAAGCGAACAGAGTGAGCCAGCATTTCTACGGTCTTGGAGTAGCAGAGCGTTTTGCGGTGCAGACGGGCTAGATAGTGCCGTAATCGAGTGTTCTCTCCTTCAACCCGAGTCATATAGGTTTTGCTGACAATCTGATCGCCTGCTGGAATAAAGCTGGGATACACCGTCCATCCATCGGTGACATAGAAGTAACACTGCCAGCTGCCAACCAGGGTCCAAAGCGGTTGAAACGTCTCGGCACTATGGTCGCCTAAGACCCAACCCAAGATTCCTTTTTTGAAGTGGTCAACGGCTGTCCACAGCCAAATCTTGTTTTTTTGAGCCTACAAAGGTTTCCAACTCGTCGAGTTCGCCGACCTCTGGCGTCGTTTCAGGGGCGTAAGCATCGGGGAGGCGTTCGCCCACTTGCTTCACCCAAGTAATGACCGTCGTATGGTGCACCCCTTTGACTCGCTCTATCGCTCGAAACCCAGCGCCGTTAACGTACATCTTGAGGCATTCGCGTCTGACCTCATCCGAGTACCCTCGGTGAGGCTCATAGGCCTCAATAAACTGACGACCGCAGGCTACACAGATGTGGTTTTGTTTACCTTTCCGCTTGCCATTCTTACGGATGTGAGTGGCTCCACATTCTGGACATTGCATCGCAGATCACCCTAACTCATCTCTCAATTATGCAACGCCGCCGCCGTCAACCCAGACTAGATAGACCCGCGCCACGGTTTTACCCAGCTGATGGAGCTTGTGCAGTACCTGTTGACCACCCGCCCGTTCAGGAACACTGGCGGCGGTGACCACAACGGCCATCATCAAGCCCAGAGTATCGACCACGAGATGCCGCTTTCGTCCTTTAGTCGCTTTTGCTACGTCATAGTCCACCGAGCGATGCACCATCGGTGCAGTGGCCACGCTTTGACTGTCCAAAATGACTTCCGATGGGCTCTCGGGACGGTCATGAGCCGCGCGAGTCCACCCTCGCAACCGCTCATGGAGAGTGTCCCAGGTGCCGTCTTTGACCCAGTTACGGTAGTAGGTGTACACCGTTTGCCAAGCCGGAAAGTCGCCGGGCAAATCCCGCCAACTACACCCTTGAGCCACCAGATAGAAGATTGCGTTGAGCACGGCCCACAGACAGACCGTTCGGGGGCGCCCTCCCGGCTTCGCTGCTGGCAGCAAAGGCTCAATCAACTCAAACTGGTCATGGGTCAAATTGCTGGTGTAGGCTTTACTCATCGCTCTCACGGGGCTGTAGTGTTCGTAATCTCAGCCTAGACCGTGTGAGCTTTTTTACTGCCCAGTCAACTTTTCAAACGTCCTCTTATACCAAACCCTATCTGTATACCCCAGATTTGTAGGGGCATTGCAGTGTGTCACGCGCTGTAAGGTTGTGCCCCTACGAGGTACCGGTTTCGAATCGGGGTTGTGTAACTCGAATTTGGTATTAGTTCGCAAAATCTCGTTACCCCTATGAGCCGGTGATGCAGAAAACTGAAAGGGACTGAAGAGCTTAGAATACGGTAACCTTAATAGTTTCTATACGCATGAATGAAGCCTGCTTGTGCTTCTTAAGAGAAGTACAAGCAGGCAGTGGATTGGATCGAGGTAAATGTTTTCCCTTGGTAAAGGAAGTCTTTGGTTAGCATAGCTAAACTTACGATCAGCCAATAGAGTGATTTGACAATTTGGGGACAAAACCGCCTTTACTCTGCCCTCAGCATCGAGCGATAGTCGGCAGAGGTGACGGTTTCTTCATTCTTCTACCTAAATTCAAGGGTTCACTTGAACATCAATTGCTTGAGTTCCTCCTGATTCCAATTGCCTAATCTGGCACCAGCTTCGTAGGTGCTTTGCAAGAACTCTAACAACATCTGATCGGGTGATTCTGCCTCGCGGACAGCGTCATAGGGCAAGATAAACTCGCCCAACTCTTTACTGTAAAACGCAGCATCGGGACGAACCTCAGCCTGCTTAAACCCATCGGGTTCTGGGTAAGTGTAGGAAAAAAACGCTGGGTATGATAATCCGACTCCGGGCCAGAATCCAGCACTACTGACTTCCTGAGAGTAGGCTTCCTTGGCCACTACGTCCGGCAAGTTCGGCACCCCTCCCGGATGCTCCGGAGCCGACCGCCCCGAAAAGCGAGTCACGGCTAAATCAAAACTTCCCCAGAAAAAATGAACCGGACTGACCTTGCCAGAAAAATGGGAGCGAAATTCTCGAAAGACGCGATCGCACTGGAGCAGCACTCGCCAGAATCGATTGGCATAGTCTGCATCGTAAGCGGCATGAGTTTCATCCTGCTCAAATCGAATTGGCTCAAGGACTTCATTTGGTTTAGTGTTAATCGTGATGTGAAAATCTAATTCTCTTAAAGTTTCCATCACAGTCTGATAAAAATCAGCAACTGAACGAGGGTAGAGTGCGATCGCCCGTCTTGCCCCTTCGCTGGTTTGAATCAGCAGCTCATGATCAATGAAATCGAAGTCGATTTGAAAGATCCGGCTACCATAGGGAATCGTGGACGTGGTCAGTCCCCGAACGGTTAAATAGAGAGGAGTATGCCAGGAATGGTTAATCCACGGAGTTTGGGTCAATCGGATTTTGCCGATGATTTGAGTCCACATATGTAGGGTGGTGTAGGTATCTTGCCATGCATCTAGGGGTAAACTCGGCCAAATATCTGTTGGGGCAGGCTGATTTGACATCATGGTTTCCTCGTGAGTAAAAAAGGGGTGCGTGATTAATAGGTCTTCCGTTGTTCATCGGCAAAACACCACAGCCATTGTTCTCCCAGTTCGGCTGAACTGATCACTGCGTGTCCACTTTCTTCGTAATGACGGCGGGCGTGCTGATTTTTAGAGGAGTCGCAGCACAGCATTTTGCCGCAGGTCTGGCAAATTCTTAAATGTACCCAACGACCGCCAACTCGCAGGCATTCCTCACAGCGGAAAACCGGGTAATTGGCTTTTGGAATCATAGTCTCTAGCGTCAGTTCGTTCAGGTGTGGACAAGACATAGAAGACTCCTGTGAACGTACAAGATATGAATTTGATCAAGTAATGATTAAATTTGACGATTGCCACATATTCAGGATGAGCGTGCTCACAGGGACGGATTACACTCACCCCTAAATGTCCCTTAGATTGGTGAGCAACTATCGCAATTCCGTCTAACCACTCCTCATACCCCTGTTCTCGCCCTGGTCGGACGAGGTGAGAAATGATAGCGGTTACCTAGTGAGTTTCTGCATCTGTACTCACTACCCCTGGCTCTAGGATGAGGGATAACCTCAGAAAAACTTGGTTTCAAGGAACGCGATGGGTGCTAATGTGCGATCGCTGTTCTTAAAGCAGACTGAGCGTTTGCGATCGCCAAATTACGAGCTTCATCCCCCATATTCAAGCTATCGGCATAGACAAACTCAATATCCGTTATCCCAATAAACCCAAAGATGAGTTTTAGATAGGGTGTTTGTAGATCGTAGGCATGGGTCGGGCTACCTTCGGGGTAAGCTCCGCCTTGAGCTATAATGATCGTCATCTTCTTATTATGAACCAGTCCCTTGTAACCTGTTTCATCTACAGAAAATGTACGGCCTACACGCACAATTTGGTCAAGATAGGCTTTGAAATTGGCAGGAATGCTGAAGTTATACATGGGAATACTGAAAACATAGCGATCGGCTGCTAAGAATTCATCGATCAACTCATCGGAAATCTGAATTGCAGCAGCTAACTCAGGGGTATGTTGATCGGATGGAGTAAATGCCGCCGCGATCCAGTCTTCGCTTACAAAGGGAACAGGGTGATGCCCAATATCACGGTAGGTGATGGTGTCGTTGGGATGAATGGTTTTCCACTGGTTAATGAACTCTTTAGAGAGTGTGCGGGAGATGGAGCGATCGCCACGCGGACTTGCATCTAAATGAAGAATGTGGGTCATAGGATAAATCTCAGATTGTGAATGAAAAATGTAGCAGAGGCGAATGGGCAACCGACGGGTTAGCGCTGACCCAACAGTGTGTACAGCTAAGCGTTACTTAAGATCCGCGAGTTAAGCACAGAGTTAAGGCGTTCGCGTCGCGTGCCCGAAAAGCATTCGCTTCACTGCGCGATCGCTCCTAATGCTCTCAACGTCACTGCTTGAGCGTGCGTTAATTCAGTTTCACCTTGAATATTCATGCCTTCAAGCATAGAACCGTGCAATTTACTTGCTCGATCCCTTTGCATGACTGTTTGCACAGGTTCAATATAGGTGGTCGCCTTCAAGCTGTCGCCTATAGCAAGTTGAATTTTTTACAGTACAAATTGATAGATCAACCATGCTATCGCGGAGTAGAAGGCTGGCTCTAACTTAAGTTAGACTCCAAATTTGATCGAAAGTACATTCATACAACCGATCAACCATAAATGTCTGAATGCAAAATCCGGTAGCGATGTCCTACACCCTTGATGCGAGCGACGACCTGTTTGCCCCCCGGATGACATGGTTGTCACTACGAGCTATTGCCGTAACCGACGATGACAGACCATGACTGTCTCAATGCTTCAGCAATACGGCTCTCGATGTCACCCATGGCTTTTGCTCCGATTGGGGTGCGGAGTTGTTTGCTCAGGTGCGGTCGTTGGTTTGTGAGCGATATACTTTGGGAAACGGATGACAATCCTTTATCAAGGGAGCACTCAATGATTACCCTGCCTGGAATTACTATCCACAGCAAAATCTATGAGAGCTTAGCTTCTTTGGTATACCGGGGCGTCAGGGAGCAAGATAACTGTGCCGTGATTGCCAAAGTTCTCAAGCAGGATTATCCCTCTTCTCAAGAATTAACTCGCTATCGGCAGGAGTATGAAATTACTTGCTCGCTCAACATTGAAGGCGTAGTCAAGGCATACAGCCAACAAGACTACCAGCGCACGCTGGTCCTTCTTTCGGAAGACTTTGGTGGAGAGTCTTTAGAATACTGGATGCGGCAGCAACCGGGTTTCTCGCCTATGCCCTTACCTACTTTTCTGCGGCTAGCGATCGCCATTACGGATACTCTAGGCAAAATTCATGCGGCTCATGTCATCCATAAAGACATTAATCCTGGCAACATTGTCTTTAATCCAAAGACTGGCGTTGTCAAAATCGTTGATTTTGGCATTGCCACTCGCTTCAGTCGCACCAATCCCACATTCAAAAGCCTCCATCTTCTAGAAGGAACCCCCCCATACCTATCGCCAGAGCAAACCGGGCGAATGAACCGGATGCTCGACTATCGCACCGACTTTTACTCACTGGGCGTAACCTTCTACGAACTGTTGACGGGACAATTACCATTTCCCACTAAAGATCTCCTAGAGCTAGTCCACTGCCACATTGCCAGACCGCCGACTCCCCCGCATGAATTGAACGCAACAATTCCCCAACCTATTTCAAACCTGATTTTGAAACTGATGGCAAAGAATGCGGAGGATCGTTATCAAAGTGCTTGGGGCATCAAATTGGATCTAGAGCGCTGTGCCCAACAACTGACGGAAAGGGGTCAGATTAACGCCATATCGTTGGGACAGCAAGATGTTTCCGAGCAGTTCCGCATTCCTCAAAAACTGTATGGGCGAGAAGCGGAGATTGAAGCATTATGGGTAGCGTTTGACAGAGTGACGGGGAATCGGGAATCGGGAGCCGGGAATCGGAAAAAACACCCCACACCCTACACCCTACACCCTACACCCTCATGCAGCGAAATGATACTGGTCTCCGGTTATTCTGGCATCGGTAAAACGGCCTTGGTGCAGGAACTCCATAAACCAATCACCGCAAAGCACGGCTACTTTATCTCTGGCAAATTTGACCAATTTGGGCGCAATATTCCCTACAGCGCGATCGTCGATGCCCTGCAAAAGTTGGTGCAGCAACTCTTGGGTGAACCCAATGAACAGGTGGAAGTATGGCGATCGCGTCTACTCACTGCTTTGGGAAGCAACGGACAAATTATCATTGATGTCATCCCAGAAGTCGAGTTAATCATTGGCAAGCAGCCACCTGTGCCCGAAGTTGGAGCAACAGAAGCGCAGAATCGCTTCAATCTCACGTTTCAAAGATTTGTGCGAGCGTTTTGTGCAAAAGAGCATCCCCTAGTCATTTTCTTAGACGATCTACAGTGGATCGATTCTGCGACGTTGAAGTTAATCGAACTCATCTTACTTGATGAGCAAATCCAGTATCTGTTTTTGATCGGAGCCTACCGAGATAACGAATTGACTCCAACGCATCCGTTGGTCTTAACGTTAGGGCGCATGCGAAACCAGGGAGCAGTACTTCAGGAAATCGCCCTGACTCCTTTAACGCTGGAGCCGTTGACTCAACTGGTGGCTGAGACATTACATCACAATCCTGATACCGTTCGTTCCTTAGCCCAAGTCGTGTTGCGTAAAACCGAGGGCAACCCTTTCTTTGTTGGTGAATTTTTGAAGCTGCTGCATAGCGAAAACCTGTTGGCCTTTGATGCCCAACAGTTGAGCTGGCAGTGGAACCTAGCTGAGATTGAAGCTCAAGGTATCACGGCTAATGTAGTGGAGTTGCTGCTGCGTCAGTTGCAAAAATTACCAGGAGCAACACAGCAAACTCTCTGCATCGCGGCTTGTGTCGGGGCTGAATTTGATTTAGAGACGTTAGCGATCGTTTGCGAAAAATCACCGAAAGCAATTTTCCAGGATCTACTTACAGCAATACAAGTAGGATTAATTCAGCCTCTGTCTGAATTGGACGAAGATCTGTTAGTTCAAGAGTATAAGTTTCTGCACGATCGCGTCCAGCAAGCGGCTTATGCCCTAATTGATGAATCGCAGAAACAGGTTGTTCATCTCCAAATCGGCCGCAATTTGCTCGAAAAAACTTTACCAGAGCAACGATCTGAGCGGTTGTTTGAAATCATTGATCATCTAAATCAAGGACTTGAGCTAGTCACTGCTCGATCAGAACGAACTGAAATTGCCAGATTGAATTTAGTGGCAGGTCAGAAAGCAAAGACAGCAACGGCTTATGAAGCAGCTTTTAAGTATTTCACTACAGGGCTTAAACTGCTTGATGGGGAAAGTTGGCAGCGTGAGTATGACCTAACTTTAGTGTTGCATTCAGAGGCAGCAGAGGCAGCCTACCTCAGCGGTCACTTTGACGAAATGGAGCGGCTTGTAGAAGCAGTGCTTAACTGTGCGAAGACGGTGCTCGATACCGTGAAAGTTTACGATAGCAGGATTCAAGCATGGCTGTCGCAGGGAGACCCTAAAGAAGCTCTTAAAACTGGCTTGGAAGTGCTGCAACGCTTGGGAATTCGTTTAGTGGAAGCTCCAAGTCAGTTAGATGTTCAAGCAGGATTAGAGGAAACCGCTTCACGATTGGCTGGGCGGGAAATCGAAGATTTGATTGATTTGCCAGAGATGACTGAACCTGTGTCACTGGCAGCAATCTACATTTTAGCAGGCATATATACTCCGGCTTTTATTTCGACACCCGCTCTGATGGTGCTGATTATATGCAAGATAGTGAATTTATCGATCGCCCATGGAAACGCGATCTGGTCGCTGCTTGGTTATGTTGGCTATGGCATGATCCTATGTGGCGTTGAACAAGACTTTGAACTGGGCTATCAATTTGGCAAATTATCCTTAAATTTAGCGAAACAATCAAATAACAAGAGAGGTAATTGTAAAGCATTGATGATGGTGAGTTTCCATATCATTCCCTGGAAAGACCACCTTAGAGAGACGTTCCCTGGCTTTGCTGAAGCTTGGCAAAGCGGTATAGAAAGTGGAGAGTTTGAATTTGCGGGTTATTCCGCGATTGGCCTATGTTATTACCCCTTTTATGCAGGACAAGAACTGACAGAACTGGAACAACAAACCGCGATTTATCGGAAAGCCACCCATCAAATTAGACGAGAGACTCCTGCCACCTGGCTGGCAATGTTGCAACAAACGATCCTGAACCTGCGAGGTCAGTCTGAAACCCCAGGTCGCTTAGTGGGTAGTCTCTACAACGAAGAGCAAGCACTGTCATGGACGATCGCGGCAAAGGATGGAACTGGCCTTCACTTATTTTACTTAAATAAGCTGATTTTATGCTACCTGTTCGGAGAGTATGAGCAAGCTGAAAAAACGGCTACCTTGGTAGAACCGTATTTGAACACAGCCACAGGATTAATGTCTGTTGCTGTATTTCGTTTCTATGACTCCCTAATCGTTCTGAAGGTGTTGGCAAATGCTGCAAACTCTGAAAAAACATCCTGGTTGAATCGCGTTAATGCCAATCAGGAGAAGATGCAGAAATGGGCATACCACGCCCCCATGAACTTTTTGCATAAATACCATTTAATCGAGGCAGAGAAGGCGCGAGCTTTAGGGCAGTTTCTTGAGGCTGAAGAGTTTTATGAACGGGCTATTCAAGGAGCCAGAGAAAATGAATATATTCAGGAAGAGGCGTTAGCATACGAATTGGCTGCAAAACATTATCTAGCGCGAGGTCTGGAAAAATTTGCTCAGCTCTACATGAAAGAAGCACACTACTGCTATGAAAGATGGGGCGCAACTGCTAAAGTTAAAGACTTAGAAACTCGCTATCCACAGTTCTTTTCTCAGTCGTCTAGAGCCGCTTCCACATCAATTCCTATTACTGCTGAAACTATCTCTAATCCGTCCCATACTGCTTTCGATCTAGCAGCAGTGATGAAAGCTTCACAGGCGATTTCTCGTGAAATTGAACTGAAGCAACTGCTGCGATTACTGATGCAAACTTTAATTGAGAATGCTGGCGCACAAGCCGGATATCTGATCTTAGAAAACTCAGGAGAATGGTCGATTGAAGCGGCTTGTGAACTCAATGCCGATGAGGATGCTTGTGCGACTCAGGTGTTACAGTCTATTCCAATTGCCAATCAATTGCCAGAATCAATCATTCAATACGTGATTCGGACTCTGAAGCCTGTCACCTTGAATGATGCGACTCGTGAAGGTGATTTTATTAATGAGCCATACATTCAACAGAACCAGCCTCAATCTGTTTTCTGTTTGCCGCTGCTAAATCAAGCCAAGCTGGTTGGTGTATTGTATTTAGAAAATCGGTTGGCAACTGGAGTATTTACACCAGAGCGATCGCAGGTCCTGCAGCTATTGTCGACTCAAGCCGCGATCGCCATCGAAAATGCCAACCTTTATTCAGAACTACAGGCTAAGGAAAGCAAGATCACCCAGTTTCTCGAAGCGATTCCGGTGGGAATTGCGATCGTAGATGCGGCGGGTTGCCCTTACTATGCCAACCAATGCAGCAATCAACTCCTAGGCAAAGAAACTGATCCTTCCGTAGCACCGGAGCAGCTCTCAGAGGTTTATCAACTTTATGTAGCGGGAACGGATCAAATCTATCCACCGGAGAGCCTGCCCAATGTGCGGGCATTAAGGGGCGAACGCATCAGGACTGAAGATATAGAAATTCGTCGAGATAATGTCACGATTCTAGTTGAGGCGCGGGGAACACCAGTTTTTGATCAACAGGGCAATATCACTCATGCGATCGCAACCTTTCAGGACATTACAGAGCGCAAGCAAGCCGAGAAACTCCTAGCCGACTACAACTGCACTTTAGAGCAACAGGTTGCAGAACGAACTGCTGCGTTACGACAAAGTGAGGCCAATTACCGCAACCTGCTACAAACCGCGAATTCCGTCATCATTCGCTATGACACGCAAGGACGGATTCGATACATCAACGATTATGGGGTAAAACTCCTAGGTTATGAAGAACATGAGATTGTAGGGCGAACCTTATTTGAAACCATCATTCCAGAAGCCGAACTCTCTGGACGCGATATGAGACCCATGGTTCACGATTTACTTCGTAATCCTCAATCGTACCCGCAAGGCGAGGGTGAAAACCTATGTCGAGACGGTCGGCGGGTCTGGATGGCTTGGTCGAATCAAGCCATCTTTAATGACCAGGGAGATGTCGTTGAAATCTTATCGGTGGGCAGTGACACCACCCAGCGTAAACAAGCAGAAGAGGCATTACAACGCAGTGAAGCTAAGTTCCGAACTATCTTTGAAAACTCGCAGGTCGGCATCTACCGAACCCGCCTCTCGGATGGATTAATTCTCAATGCCAACCAACGCCTTGCCAACCTGTTGGGCTTTGATTCACCAGAGGAGATCATTGGGCTAGAACACAGCGCCAACTATTTTGTAGATCCCAGCGATCGCCAACACGCCATTGAGGTGATGAAGCGTGATGGGGAACTGCGAAGCTATGAAGTCCAGATGCGAAAACGGGATGGGACACTGTTCTGGGGACTTACCTCTTCCTATCTGAATGCAGCCGATGGATACGTCGAAGGGGTGGTCGCAGATATTAGCGATCGCAAGCAAGCAGAAGCAGCCTTACAAGTCTCAGAGACAAAACTCCGGAATCTAATTGAGGCAATTCCCGATCCATTGTTTGTACTGTCTGCTGAAGGGCGACTCCTTGAAATAATGGTAATGGAACCCGATCTGCTGTGGCAACCCTATGAGGAGATGATTGGTAAAACCATGCATCAAATCGGAAAGGAACAAGCTGATGAATTTCTAGGTTATATTCAGCAGGTGCTGAGAACCCAACAAACCCTCACGGTCGAGTACAGTGTGTTTCTAAATGGACGAGAAGCCTGGTTTTCGGCTCGCATTGCCCCAATCGACCACGATCAGGTGATTTGGCTGGCGCGAGATATTACGGCGCAGAAGCAAGCAGAAGAAGCCTCAATTTTAGAGGAGCGCAACCGCATGGCACGCGAAATTCACGACACACTTGCTCAGTCGTTTACAGGCATTCTGGCTCAGGTGGGAGCGGCAAAACAGGTGCTAACCGATGATGTAGAAGCAACTCAGGCGCACCTGGACCTGATCAAAGAATTGGCACGCACTGGACTGACTGAAGCGCGGCGCTCGGTCGTCGCGCTCCGGCCTCAGCTTTTGGAGGAGGGCAGTCTACAGAGCGCTCTCCATCGTCTCGTCACTCAGACTAGAGCTGCCGCAATGGATACCACTTTGCACTACGAGATCGAGGGTGCGGTATATGCTTTACCCACTGAAGTCGAGAACAACCTCCTACGGATGGGGCAGGAGGCATTAACCAATGCGATTAAACATGCCAATGCTGACGAAATTCGAGTGCAGCTAGCCTACGATCGCGATCAGGTTTGCTTGCGCGTGAAAGACAATGGACAGGGCTTTGGAGTTGGAAGTATCCCGGCCTCTGAGGGGTTTGGCTTACTCGGCATGAGCGAACGGGCAGAGCGCATCGGTGCACAACTCACGATTCGGAGCCAACCTGGACAGGGAACAGAAATTATTGTCACCGTCAACCGGGAGTAGCATCACGATGAGCCAAGCCACGACCATTCGGGTTCTGATTGCAGACGATCATGCTATTTTTCGGCAAGGATTAGCCACGATTATTAACCGTGACCCTGATATGCAAGTGATTGCACAAGCCGAAAATGGGGAACAGGCGATCGCTCTATTTGAGGAACACCAACCGGATGTCACGCTCATGGATCTCCGAATGCCCGAAGTAGAAGGAGTTGCTGCCATTGGTGCAATTTATGCGACGGCTAAATCGGCTCGGATTATTGTACTGACCACCTATGATAGTGACGAGGATATCTACCGGGGATTGCAGGCAGGCGCAAAGGGATACCTGTTGAAAGAAACTGAACCGGACGAGCTTCTGAATGCCATTCGTACCGTTCATCGGGGTCAGCAGTATATTCCGCCAGATGTGGGAGCAAAGTTAGTTCAACGGCTCAGCAATCCCGAACTGAGTGAACGAGAACTGGCGGTACTCCGCTCACTAGCACAGGGGATGAGCAATGCCGATATTGCGGCTGCTTTGAGTATTGGCGAAGGCACGGTTAAATCTCATGTCAACCGGATTTTGAATAAGCTAGATGTCAGCGATCGCACCCAAGCCGTGATTGTTGCCGTTAAGCGCGGCATTGTCAGTTTGTAAGATGTACTTTCGTTCAAGTTCGGATTCTAACTTAAGTTAGAGCCAGCCTTCTACTTCACGATGGCACGGTTAGTCTATCAATTTGCACTACAAAAAATTTGACTTGCTATAGGCGACAGCTTGAGAGCGATCACCTATATTGAATTTATGCAAACAGTCATGCAAATGAATCGAGCAAGTAAATTGCACGGTTCGATGCTTGATGTAAATGTAAAAAGATGAGCGACGATCCTAGCTACAGATCCTTACTTGTACCACCCTCAACTCAAGATTGGATTCAAGGTATTTTGAATGCCAAGGTAGTGCTGGTCATGTACGGAGACTATCAAGACCCCAGAAGTGCAGACGTTTACAAGCTGATTAAAGCGATCCAACGAGAGCTTAGTACTTCTTTTGGAAAAGATTATTTATGTTTTATCTTCCGCCATTTTCCGCAAACGCAGATTCATACTCGTGCTCAACGAGCAGCCCAAGCCGCCGTTGCCGCCGCCGCCCAAGGAAAGTTTTGGTTGATGAGCGACACTTTATTTGACCATCAACAAAGGTTGGAGAACGGTTATCTGATCGAGTACGCCAATGATTTAGGGCTTGACATGCCTCAATTTCTCAAAGAGTTGTCCAAACAAGTGCATGTCGATCGCATCAATGAAGACATTGAAGGCGGAATACAGAGCGGAGTAACGACTGCCCCAGCCCTATTTATCAATGGAATTCGGTATACCGGGCACTGGAACACGACGGAGTTGATGGCGGCCATGATTGCTGCAAGTCGTTAAGCTCCCCGATCCCTAATCCCAATTTATATCTGACTTGTTGGTTAGTGCTAGTCAGCGATCGAATGCGCGATCGCTAGTTTTTGCCTGTTTTGTTTAATAGCTTGCCATTTTTTGAACCATGATAACAACTACAACGCCAACTATCGAAGCCAATTATAAAGGCTTAACGCACACCCGATTGCAGCAAGTACTTGACTACATTCAGACCCATCTCGATCGAGAATTATCACTGGCTGAACTTGCAGAAGTGATCAACGTTAGTTCGACTTATTTTGCGAGTTTGTTTAAACAAACAATGGGAATTTCGCCCCATCAGTACGTGATTAAACAGCGCGTGGAACGAGCAAAAGTAATGTTGAAGAAGACGGATTTTGCGATCGCAGACATTGCTCTACAAGTCGGCTTCTCCAGCCAAAGCCATCTGACCCAACAATTCAAGCGCATTACGGGAATGACCCCAAAACAGATTCGCTAACCTCCAATAGACCATAGTTTAGAGCGGTGTAGATCTAGATTACAAGTTATCAACGGAAAAGAAGCAAATGAACAATACTGATAAAGTTTGGTTGATTACTGGCAGTTCCACGGGATTGGGGCGTGCTTTGGCGCAAGCCGTGCTAGAGCGTGGATATCATTTAGTTGCAACTGCCCGTCAGCCTGAACAATTAAAAGAACTGAGCGATCGCTATCCGGATCGGGTCACGACGATCGCGCTTGATGTCACTAATGCTCAATCGATTCAGCAAGCTGTAGAAGCTGCATTGAACGCTTACAATCGCATTGATGTACTCGTCAACAATGCGGGTTACGGTACAGTAGGCGCAATAGAAGAAGTGAACGACAATGATATCAGACGGCAGTTCGACACGAACCTATTTGGTGCAATTAATGTGACTCGGGCAATTTTGCCAACCCTGCGTGAACAACGAAGTGGTCACATCCTCAACGTTTCTTCGGCGAATGGGATTAGCGCGTTTGCAGGAGTGGGAATCTATAGTGCAACAAAGTTTGCTTTAGAAGCAATTTCTGAAGCGCTGGCACAAGAAGTGAAGCCCTTAGGGATTAAAGTCACAATTATTGAGCCTGGCTCCTCTCGAACGAATTTTAGTAGTCGAGCGCTTTCCACACTACCCCATCAAATTGATGATTATGCTCAAACAAGCGGCAAAATCGTCCAACGGCTTCAGGAAAGGGATGGCAAACAACCTAATGATCCGGCGAAGGCAGCAGCAGCAATGATTCAAGTGGTTGAGAGTGACAATCCACCCTTGCGCTTAGCATTAGGCGAAGATTCGGTGAATTTAATTACTCAAAAACTTGAATCGATGAAAGCTGAATTAGAGGCATGGAAAGACGTGTCGATGAATACAGCGTTTGAAGAAGTAAAAGCGAGTGTGGGTTAGCCTCCTTTCCAAATCATGAATCGACAGAAGACTCACTGCACCCGTTTCAACAGATACGAACCATTCCAGACTTTCACTCAGAGTTGCTTCGTTCAGTAGTAGAGAGTGACACGGCTTGGGCTGAGTGGTACTGGTTCGGCACCCATCGTAATGGTACGCAGTTTGGTATGCGCGGCGTGAGTATTGTTGGTGTACAAGCGGATCAGATCAAGTAGACACGCTTGTATATGAAACCTGTAATTAGCGAGTAGTAAACAACCCGTAAACTCAACGAAAATTGCTCAAGCGGTTGTGTTTCTCTGCTCTGATGCTGCTAGCTATATCACTGGGCAACCCAAGCGCGATCGATGGTGGACGTACAGCAGGCTAAATCGCGATTTGCCTTCAGATATCTTTATTGCGATCGCAGTTCTGAATAGGTGGTTTCTAAGCGATTTGCTGAAATGACCCCGACACAGATTCACTATTGCTGAAAGAAGCGCCATCAGAATCCGAAAGAAACTGAGTGTTGGAAGTCATCACACTCAAGTAAATGAAACTGGTTTCATAACAAGAGGTAAAAATCATGATACTTGAGAATCAGGTGGCTTTAGGACAGGTACTTTTTGCCGGAGGATCGGGCTTCGTGGGGCGCAATGCCGTCAGGTGGTTCCGCGAGAGCCACCCCAGCGTTCGAGTGCTCGTCGGAGGACGGAACCTGCAATCGGCAGGTGAAGTCGCCCAGGAAGTGGGCACTGCCGAAGCCGTTGCCATAGATCTCGATAAGCCCCACTTGGGTCTCGGTGATGATGTCACAGTAGCTGCTGTGGTCATGTTGGCTCCCGAAGCCGGGCTCAAAGGATTGAGCTACGCGCAGGATTTGGGCATCCCTTACCTGAACATCAACGCTGCCCTCACCGAAATCGGACCTGAGTTGGCGATGTTCGCGCATCGTGCGGCCGCAGCACCCGTCGTGCTCGCCAGTCACTGGATGGCTGGTGCGGCTGTGTTTCTGGCACTCAACAGTGTCAAAGGCTTCGAGGTTATTCACTCCATCCAGATCGGAGCAATTCTCGACGAGAATGATCCAGCAGGTCCAGCATCGCTCGAAGATATGGAACGGGTACACGGGGCTGCTCCCTCCGCAATGGTATTCGAGGGTGGGCGGCGCGTATGGCTGTCCGGCGACGCAGCAAAGGGCAAGATCGAATCAATTGACGGTCGCTCACTTGATGCCACCGCATTTTCCACGTTCGATATCGCTAGCCTCCATGCTGCCACTGGGGCACCAAATGTACGTTTCGACCTAGTGACTGACAAATCATCCAGTCGCCACCGGGGCGGTGAGGCCGCGACCGAGATCGTCGTCGAAATTGAGGGCGAAGTCGATGGTCGAACGCAGCGTTCGCGATCGATGCTGGAGTTCAAGTATGGCGCAGCCTCACTAACGGGTCTGAGCGTCGTTCTTTCTCTCGTGTCGGTATTAGGACTGAACGACCGCGCTCCTGCCCGCCCTGGACTTTACCTACCCGAACTGCTCTCGGATACCGAATGGTTTTTGAATGAACTCCGCAGGGCGGGAGCGACTATCCACGGAGACTCTAAGCCAACTCTACAGTTTTAAGGTGGTGGAAAAATGATTCAGTACAAAGATTTTGTGCCTCGCATTACTGAACGGGGACCCTTCGGCGGAGCTTCTGATTATGAATCCTTCTCTGAGGTTGTGAGTGCTATCAATCGGTGGATCGAAAGTACAACGATACAGGTGATCAATGTTGAAACTGTCGTTTTACCCGATCGGATAGAAGGCACAAGGAATGGCGACTACGGATTGACGGTCAGTAATAGTTCCCACCCAGTGACAATCAGTCAAGGCGTTACGATCAATTGCTTTCAATGTGTACGTGTCTGGTACAGAGAATAAGCTCTATTGGAGAAAGAATGAAACGTTTTACCTTGTTTACCTTCCTGTATCTGGCGCTCGGAGTTTGTCTGACGGCGATCGCGCTTGGATACCCAAATCTGCCCTCGGGTCTTCAAACTAGCTTATTCATCAGTGCAGGAGCTTCCTACATTTCTTGTCTCCTCAGCACTTTCCCATTTTGGCGCGAGACGACGATCCGCCTCTATCGCGGACGGAATTCAGCGGTAATTTTACCCTGGTTGGTGATTGGGTTCAATATTGTTTGGATGATCTGGGAAGTTCAGAGTCAGAACTGGACGATGGAAGCCATTTTACAAGCGCTTTCACGGCTAATAGCTGTCTTACTGTTTGTAGAAATCATTGTGATTACATGGCAAATGAATTCTGAACGTTAGTGTCTAAATCAGAAGATCCTGAAACGAACTTGCTCTTCACCCTAAGAATCTGAAAGAAATTAAGCATTGGAGCTTAGTACACTTCAGATCAATGCAACAAAATTAATGCTAGGAAAAGCACAATGATATTTCAAGATAAAGTGGCGTTAGTCACTGGTGGAACTTCAGGAATTGGTCGTGCAACTGCAACCCTTACGGTATCAGCGAAGCAGCGCGCGCTCGGTGCTGCTGAAGCAAAAGACGTGTTCTCCGGTAGACGCGACGCAGAAGGTGAAAAAACCGCCAAACCAATTCGCGAAACAGACGCTGAATGCTTATACGTCCATTGAAACAAGTTCACTAACACCACAAGAAACTGACAAATCATTTTAAGAATCTGAAAGCAGTCAAGCATTGGAATTCAAGGCACTTTAGATAAATAAAACCAGGAGTATTTAATCATGGTCAAAGAGAAAACTGTAGACGGACAAGCAAATTTACAAGCAACTACCAAGTTGACACCAGCCCAGGAGTCTTTGCAAACACTTTGGGAAGAGCATTTACAGTACGAGTTTGGCACTCACAGTACTGAAGATGCCCTCGCTATGATGGTTGAAGATGCTTACGTTAACCACATCCCGGTACTGATTGGGGGAGTCGGGAAACCAGCACTGCGCGAGTTTTACTCCAAATACCTCATTCCACAGATGCCGCCGGACATGGAATTGACCCCAATCTCGCGCACGATCGGGACAGATCAACTCGTGGATGAAATGGTGGCTAAGTTCACTCATACGATCCAGATTGACTGGATGCTACCTGGCGTTGCTCCCACCGAAAAACGGGTGGAAGTGCCAGTAGTTGCGATTATTCGGTTTCGTGACGGCAAAATAGTCCACCAACACATTTACTGGGATCAGGCAAGTGTATTGGTTCAAGTCGGCTTGCTCGATCCGAGTACACTTCCCGTCGTGGGCGTTGACAGTGCGCGTAAGGTAATCGATCCCAACTTGCCTTCAAACACACTAATCGATCGCGACTAAGTGTAGGAGCCAGCAAATATCAACGCCTAAACCCGCCGTTTTGCAACCAGGATCGCAACTCGCCTGGCCCAGCTACGTTCTATACCCGTGGTGAAAAAGGCTATCTGGATTATCCAGCCCTAGCAAAAGTTTAGAAACTTAGAAAACGAGATAACTCACATGAAGGTTTTGATTGTTCTTGCACACCCAGAGTCGAAAAGCTTTAACGGAGCAATGTTTCAGACAGCAATTGACACGTTCAAAGACTCTGGGCATGACGTTCAATATTCAAATCTCCATACCATGAGATTTGACCCTGCATCCGATCGCCGCAACTTTACGTCTGTCAAAGATCCTGACTACTTTAAGCAGCAACTTGAAGAGATGTATGCAATTGAAGTTGGAGGATTCATTCCAGAAATTGAGGCTGAGATCCAAAAACTGGAATGGTGCGATCTGATGATTTGGCAATTCCCCTTGTGGTGGTTCAGTGTCCCTGCAATTTTGAAGGGATGGGTCGATCGCGTCTTTGTTATGGGGCGTGTTTACGGTAATGAACATATTTATGAAACGGGCAGATTTCGAGGTAAGCAAGCAATGCTCTCGTTGACCACAGGTAGCACAGAAGAAGACTATCTTGCGGGCGGTTTGAACGGTGATATCCATGCTATTCTGCGCCCAATTCAGCGAGGGATGCTGCAATTCGTTGGTTTTGACGTTCTTGCTCCGCAGATTGTTTATGCCCCCGTTCGCCAAACAGATGCAGTTCGTCAACGTATCTTGAATGATTTTTCGCAACGATTGCGAACCATTGAACGTGAGTTGCCGATCGCCGTAGGTCAGTATTGATCGGCATGGAACTGGCGAGACTGAATTTATGGGGCACACAGCCAGGATCGTACTCATCCTGGTTGTGGGAGGTGCTTCTTATTGCTGGCTCCTACACGTATTGCTTATTAAGTTTTTGACAAAGTAACATAACCATTCACAACAAGAGGTAACTACTATGATGCTGAAAGACAAGGTTGCTTTAGTGACCGGAGGAACATCGGGCATTGGCAGAGCAACGGCGATCGCTTATGCCCAACAACAAGCAAAGGTTGTTGTTGTTGGCCGTCGAATGGATGAAGGGGAAGAAACGGTTCGATTGATCAAGGAAGCTGGCGGAGAGGCGATTTATGTGCAAGCAGATGTCACGAAGGAAGTCGATGTTGAAGCAATGGTTGATAAAGCGGTTGGCGTTTTTGGTCGATTAGATATTGCCTTTAACAATGCAGGAACAGTCGGCGAAAATCCCTCATTGACTGAGCAAACAGAAGCGGAATACGATCGCATTATGAACGTCAATGTCAAAGGCGTTTGGTTGTCGATGAAGTATGAAATTGCTCAAATGTTGAAACAGGGAAGTGGTGCGATCGTCAATACATCATCTGGGGCTGGAGTCGTTGCCGTTCCTAGCCAACTCCTTTACACCGCGAGTAAACATGCAGTAGTAGGCTTAACAAAAGCTGCTGCGCTCCAGTATGCCAAAGCGGGTATTCGCATCAATGTCGTTGCACCAGCAGCCATCGAAACAGATATGTTTGAAGCAGCGACAGGTGGACAGGATGAAGCCAAAGCTTACGTAACAGGACTTCACCCGATCGGACGAATTGGAACACCGCTTGAAGTTGCAAATGTAGTCCTGTTCTTATCATCTGATCTGGCATCGTTCGTAACAGGTGAAACGTTGATGGTAGATGGTGGGTATGTAGCGCAGTAGTCGATCGGCAGTGCAAAATGTTGCGGCCAAGTGGCGATCGACCTGCATCATCCGCTCGATCACTCTCCATACCGTTGGTTCCTCAAGAGTATCCAGGTAGTACGCAGTGTTTGATTGAGCAGTAATACATCTAAATGAGTCCATCATGACGACAATACTTGCAGGCAAAGTTGCACTGGTAACGGGTGGTTGTCGCGGTTTAAGAACGCTGATCGTAGGGTAGGCGAAAGATCAAAACTTTTACATTCACAATTAACGAAAGGAAAAGAAATGGCTGAAAAATTTGGTGCAAAATCGACCGCCGACGAGGTGCTTACGGGCATTAATCTCAAGGGAAAGCGATTTCTCATTACGGGTGCATCATCAGGCATTGGGCTTGAAACCGCCCGCTCACTGGTCTCTCACGGCGCTAGCGTCGTCGGCGCGGTCAGGAACCTCGCTAAAGCTGAGCCAGCCACTGCATCGGTTCGTGATGCCGCGTCGCAGGGCGGCAGCCTGGAGTTGATCAATCTCGATCTGGCATCCTTGCAAAGCATTCGTGCCTGTGCGGATAAACTGTTGGCTGACGGTCAACCGTTCGATGCTATCGTTGCCAACGCTGGCGTTATGGCAACTCCGTTCGGTCGGACGATCGATGGCTTTGAAGTCCAGTTCGGAACCAACCATCTTGGCCACTTCGCCCTGATCAATGGGATCGAGTCGCTGCTCGTCGATAATGGACGGCTGGTAGTCCTGTCGTCGCTCTCACATCGCGGTGCCGATATCGACTTGGACGATCCAAATTTTGAGCAGCAGGCATACGATCCATGGGTCGCTTATAGCCGATCGAAAACCGCCAATTCTCTGTTCGCTGTGGAGTTTGACAGGCGGCATCGCGATCGCGGCATTCGGGCTGCTTCGGTGATGCCCGGAAACAGTCTCACGGACCTACCCCGCCATTTCTCGCCAGAGGAGTTGCAGGGGCTTTTGCAGACCGTTGACGCAGCGCGCACCGAAGCGGGTCTGCCGCCGAAAGAGTTGAAAGAAATCCCGCAGGCAGCCGCGACATCGGTCTGGGCAGCAGTCGTGGCGAATAAAGACGAAATCGGTGGACATTATCTCGAAGATTGCGCGATCGCGCCGATTAATGACACGCCCAATCCGTTTGCCGACGGTGTCAGGTCGTATGCGCTCGACGCTAACAAGGCTAAGCAGCTTTGGGCAAAAAGCGAGGAATTGATCAGCGCTGCGTCCTGAAGGTTATCGCGCACATCTAAACGCAATCATCCATTCCACTTTCGTACTTGGATGAACAGTCACAAGAATGCCTGATTGACGTATAAGCCTTAATCACCATGCCTTACGTTTTCCGTAAACTCGACCAGGAAAACACCATGTCACAAAAACTCTCAGATTTTCAGCGACCCACAACAGGAGCATTCCACATGGCCCAGCGTGACGCCGTTTTCCCCGCCGGTCGGCATGACCTCTACACGTCACAAACCTATTCCGCAGCGATCAGATCAGGTGACCTCCTGTTTGTGTCCGGCCAGGTCGGCAGTCGCAGCGATGGCTCGCCCGAGCCGGACTTTGAGGCTCAGGTTCGCCTGGCATTCTCCAATCTCGAGGCGACCCTGCAAGCGGGTGGATGCGGGCTTGACGATATCGTCGACGTGACGACCTTTCATACCAATCCCGAGAATCAGTTTGGCACGGTCATGACCGTTAAAAGCGAAGTCTTCCCGGAAGCGCCTTATCCGAATTGGACGGCGATCGGCGTCAACTGGCTCGGGGGGTTCGACTTCGAGATCAAGGTCATCGCCCGTAAGTAGGTAGACCTAATTCATCGGCATGTTGGCCACGGTACAGCAAGGCTTACAGCGATCCAGGACTACGTTTAATTAGGCGCACCTACTTATTCCAGGCTGAATTCATCAGGCGGAGCGGGCGACGGGACAATCCGACACTGCACTCGACCGACCCAGCATTGTCATCAGGGCGAAGCAATTCGCGGGCTTACTGGTAAGTAAATTGCCGATTTGACGATCACATTAGTAATCACGTATCCAGTAGAACATTATGTCACAAAAACTTTCAGGAAAAGTCGCGCTTGTCACTGGCGGAACTTCAGGAATTGGTCGTGCAACCGCGATCGCTTATGCCCAACAACAAGCAAAGGTGGTGGTGGTAGGTCGTCGCATGGATGAAGGTGAAGAAACGGTTCGATTGATCAAGGAAGCTGGTGGAGAGGCTATTTTTGTGCAAGCAGATGTCACGAAAGAAGCCGATGTTGAAGCAATGGTTGATAAAGCGGTTGGCGTTTTTGGTCGGTTGGATATTGCCTTTAATAATGCAGGAATGGGCGGCGAAAATCCCTCATTGATTGAGCAAACAGAAGCGGAATATGACCGCACGATGAACGTCAATGTCAAAGGCGTTTGGTTGTCGATGAAATATGAAATTGCTCAGATGTTGAAACAGGGAAGTGGTGCGATCGTCAATATGGCATCTGTGGTTGGAGTCGTTGCACTGCCTAACATACCCCTCTACACCGCGAGTAAACATGCGGTAGTAGGCTTAACCAAAGCTGCTGCGCTCCAATATGCCAAAGCGGGTATTCGCATCAATAGCGTGGCACCAGGGGCAATCCAAACAGATATGTTTGATGCAGTTACAGATGATGCCAAAGCTTACTTGACAGGACTTCACCCGATCGGACGAGTTGGAACACCGCTTGAAGTTGCAAATACAGTCCTGTTTTTATCGTCTGACCTGGCATCGTTCACAACAGGTACAACATTGATGGTAGATGGTGGGTATGCAGCGCAGTAGTCGATCGGCAATGCAAAATATTGCAGTGATCGAGTGCGCAATAACTAGCTTTTGTCTGTTTTGTTGAGCAAGTTTTCAATCTTTGAACTATGCTAAACCATTACAACGCCAACCCTTGAAGCCAAGCGCAAAGGCTTAACGCACGCTCGATTACAGCAAGTACTTGGCTATGTTCGTACTCACCCTGATTCGGCAGAGCTGACGCTACGCGATCGAGATTTGTCACTGACTGAGCTTGCAGAAGTAATCAATATTAGCCCGACTTACTTTGCGAGTTTGTTTAAGCAAGCAATGGGAATGTCTCCTTGTCAGTACGTGATGCAACAGCGCGTGTAACAGTCGAAATTGATATTATCGAAAACAGATTTGGCGATACGTGCTACGCACAGGCCACGCCAACGCAGACATTGCCCTACAAGTTGGCTTCTTTAGTCAAAGCCATTTGACGCAGCACTTCAAGCGCTCCACAGGAAAGACCCTCAAGCAGATTCGTTAGCACCATAGGAATCTGAAAGAAATCGAGCCTTGGAACTCATTACATTGAAGTTAAGTTAGGCAAAAGTCTGAGGCAGCAACAGAATTAAGATTGTACCTTTGTCCACAACGTCAACTAAGAATGGATCCTACAAAAATGAGTATTCAGCAATTAATCACGCCTGAAAAGCACGACCTAGGTGGATTCAGCGTACAGCGCATCTTACCGAGTGAAACCCTAAAAATGGTTGGCCCTTTCATCTTCTTTGATCACTTAGGCCCATCTATTTTCCCGCCTGGAAAAGGCGTCGATGTTAGACCTCATCCACATATCAACTTAGCGACGGTTACCTATTTGTTTGAGGGAAGCCTTCTGCATAGAGATAGTCTAGGCACAGTACAAGAGATCTTTCCGGGCGAGGTGAACTGGATGACAGCGGGCAAAGGTATTGTTCATTCTGAGCGATCGCCCGAGAGCTTTAGAGAGAAAGAATCTACTCTTCATGGCATTCAGACCTGGGTTGCCCTTCCCGAAACCGCTGAAGAAGTTGAACCCAGCTTTTCACATTATCCGGCGACTGATTTGCCGAGGTGGACTCAAACAGGCACCAGCGCGACCTTGATCGCCGGTAGCTACCAGTCTCACCAATCACCCGTCAAAACCTACTCGGCTACTCTTTATCTAGCGCTCGTTTTCACAAAGGGTAGTGAATTTCAGCTAGAGCCAATAGAAGGTTTAGAAAGGGCCGTTTATAGCGTCACATCCGGCCTGTTCGTCAATGGAGAGCCGTTAGAGCCATATCGTTTAGCCGTTTTAACGCCGGATGAATCAGTAGATATCCGGGCGGAGGCTGAGGCAAAAGCAATGATTATCGGCGGGGCACCCGTGGGCGATCGCACAAAGTACTGGAACTTTGTGTCGAGCCGCTCAGCGCGTATCGAGCAGGCAAAACGAGATTGGCAAGACCGCCGCTTCCCGGCAGTTCCCGATGAAACTGAATTCATTCCGCTCCCTGATGATTCAGATCGCGATATTAGCGTGACCCCTCTGAGTTGACGATGGTTAGGCGTCTTTGCTGGGCGAGAGAACAGCCACACTTAACTCGTACAGCAAGGCTTTCTACTATTTCGGATTAAGTCTATTTCATCAATAGTCCGGACATTTGTCTGGGCAAGCGCTGAAACCCCTGATCTCTCGTTGACTAAACCACTGTGGAAGAGGGCTGAAACTCCCATTCTGCCGTTGGCTCCCAAAAACTGTTCGGAGTGTTGATAAATACAAGTATGAAAAAAACATTTTGGCTGTGGATAGTGGTTGGCATACTGGGTGCCCTATTGGCTCAGCCCGGCGCGATCGCCCAAACGACCCAAATTATTCTATTTGACGGGCCTGACTTTAGTGGTGAACAGCGATCGTTTTCCTTTGGGGTGCGTGACTTAAACAACCAGGGCTTTAACGATCGCGCCGAATCAATGGTTGTGGTCTCGGGCACCTGGCAAGTCTGCTCTGACTTTGGCTCCCGAGGCAACTGCACAACCTTTAGCCCGGGCAACTACTCGTCGTTGGGTTCCTTTGGGCTAGCCAATGCCATTACCTCCATGCAGCCCGAGACCACCACTACGCCGTCGGTCGGTGGCGGCGCTAGCCCCCGCATTACCGTCTATTCAGACCCTGGCTTTAGCGGTAACAATACCGTCTTTACTACTTCCATTAACAATCTCATCCCCCGTGGGCTCAACGACACCATTTCGTCGATCCAAATCGATGGTGGCAACTGGCAGCTGTGCGCCGACGTAAACTACCGGGGCAGGTGCCAAACCTTAGGTCCCGGCAGCTACAGCAACCTCAGCGCCCTGGGGCTGCAAGACACCATCAGCTCAATGCAGCTAGTCAGCAGCGATAGCTCGGGCAGCAGTGGGTCTAGCGGTAGCTTGATCACGGTGTACCTCGACGTTAACTACGGTGGTAGCAGCATCACGGTCTCTGACTCAATCTACAACCTGATCCCTCGGGGGCTTAACGATCAGATCTCCTCGGTGCGCATTCAAAGCGGCACCTGGCGACTGTGTTCAGACGTCCGCTACCGAGGCAACTGCCGTACCCTAGGCACCGGCAGCTACAGCGACCTGAGCGGTCTAGGCTTGCAAGACAACATCAGCTCGATTCAGCGCATCCAGTGATCGCGATTGCTGGAGATTGAACAGCCGGGACGGCTATCCCACAGGAATTGTCCCAAATATAGTTTCATTCGCAAAACGCATGGGAAATGACATGGAAGTTGGAATCGACAGTTTTGCCTCGGTTGGAACGAGTGAAAATGGTGAAGCAGCAGATGCCGCGCAGTCTGTCGCCGAACTGCTGGAGAGAATAGAGCAGGCGGATCGTTCCGGCTTGGATATCTTCGGTATCGGCGAGCATCATCGGCATGAATTTTTAGATTCGGCAAACGCGGTTATTCTCGCCGCTGCTGCCGCACGCACCGAGCGCATCCGTCTAACCAGCGCGGTTACGGTGCTGAGCGCGGCTGACCCGGTGCGCGTGTTTCAACAATTCGCCACGCTCGATTTGATTTCAAAAGGTCGCGCCGAAATGGTGGTCGGGCGCGGCTCGTTCACCGAAGCCTTTCCGCTATTCGGATTTAGTCTCGGCGATTACGACGAGATTTTCGCTGAAAAGCTCGAACTCTTGCTCAAAATTCGGGACAACGAAACGGTTGATTGGTCGGGCAAATTTCGCCCCGCGCTAGAAAACCAGGCAATTTATCCGCGTCCGCTGCAAAAGCCGTTTCCCATCTGGCTCGGGGTCGGCGGTACGCCGCAATCCTTCCGCCGCGCCGGAATGCTTGGACTGCCGCTCGTAGTCGCCATTATCGGCGGCGAAACGCACCGCTTTCGCCCGCTCATAGATTTATACCGCAATGCCGGAGAGTACGCCGGACACGCGCCCGAAACATTGAAAGTTTCATTGCATTCAATCGGTTACGTCGCCGATACGACCGAGCAAGCCGTTGAAGAGTTCTTTCCGGGCTACGCCGAAACCTTCACTAAAATCGGCAAAGAGAGAGGCTGGCCGCCGGTTACGCGCGCTGCTTTTGACGCGCAGCGCAGTGCGACCGGCGCGTTATTGGTTGGCAGTCCCGAAGAAGTGGCGGAGAAAATTCGCCGTCACAGCGAATCGCTCGGCGGCATTTCGAGGGTAACGTTTCAAATGGACAACGCGCAGATGAATCACGCTCAACTGATGCGCTCCATTGAACTGATTGGCACGCAAATGTCGCCACTCTTAAACAATTGAAAAATAGTAATTGCTAAATCGATTTACAAAGGAGAAACCTCCCATGTCTGACAGTACCCTTGGTCAAGAAAACTCTGCAAACATCGATATGAGTATCGGAATTATTGGTTCAGGAGCCCTCGGCTCGAACCTAGCGCGCATGTTGGCAAAAAATGGCATTGCAGCCACCATAGCCAACAGACGCGGACCGGAATCGCTGGCTGACTTTGTGGCCGAAGTGGGCCCCTCCATAAAGGCTGGCACTGTTGCCGAAGCCGCCAGCGCCGACATCGTCATTGCGGCTGTGCGCTGGGTCGATGCAGAGAAGGTATTTAGTGCCCTGCCTGCATGGAATGGTCGCATCGTTATTGACAGCACCAACTCAGTTGAATTCCTCGACCCCGATTCACCTGATGCCAAAGACCCCAGAAATCCGCTGGCAGCCTACGGTATTAGGGCTGTTGATCTAGGCGGCAAGTTCTCCAGCGAGGTGTTCAAGCAATACGTACCGGGTGCACGCGTAGTGAAAGCCTTTAATCATCTGGAGGTGAACCTATTGCAGGAGCCTAAAGTATCTGGTGGACAGCGGGTGCTGTTCTACTCAGGTGACGACGTCGATGCCAAAACCCAAGTGCGAAAAATCATTGACGGCACGGGTTTCTTCCCTGTAGATCTAGGCACTCTGGAAGCTGGCGGCACGATTGCGTCTTTGCCGTTTGGTTCATTGGCTGCGCACAACTTCATCAAGATCTGATCGCGCAGAAGAAGTCTCCGACGAGCATCGAAACTTCATCGCTTATGGCCCTGGCTGCGGGCCATAAGCGCATCGGGTTTCACGACTGTGAAGCCGCTGGGCGTTGGTCCCTATGTGATGAATACCTGCATGGGTGGCTTGAGCGGAGCACCCGATCAGCGACAGCAACACAACCGGACTGAACCATACCCTATGAAGTGAGCTACGCCACGTTTATGACTTTCAAGAATGGATTGATTGTCAACTACCGCGAATACTGGAACCCGATGGCGTTCATGGCCGCCATGAGCGGCGCGAAGTTCTGGTGACCTTGGCGAGTTGCTAAAACCCTTTCTCCCCAATAGCATTGTCTATCATCCACCGCAGATAAACTCTGCATCACAAACAAGCAACTCTCAACGGTCAGTATTTATCTACCTCAAGCTTCGTTCACCTCATTCCTAAAAAAGCAATGAAAGCTATTGTTCTTGACCATTATGGAACACCTGATGTTCTATATCTGACTGAAATGCCTGATCCAGTACCTGGTACTAACGAAGTATTGGTACGAGTCTATGCATCCAGCGTGAACCCTGTTGATATTGGCGTTCGACAAGGGCGTATTTTATCAAGTGAACCACATCGTTTTCCCATGATTTTGGGGTGGGATGCCGCAGGAATTGTTGAAGATGTAGGAGATGGTGTGACTGATTTTGTTAGAGGCGATCGCGTCGTACTGATTTCAGAGCAGCCTTCCAGCGGCAGAGGTACTCATGCAGAACTCGTTGCGGTTCCGTCAACACAGATTGTAAAACTGCCTGAAACCATCAACTTTGTAACTGCCGCTGCCATTCCTCTAGCCGGTATTACAGCTCTTCAAGCCGTTAAAGCCCTCTCGCTATCACCTGGACAACTGATTCTGATTAATAATCCACTGGGTGCAGTGGGCGGCTTTGCTAGTCAGATAGCACGGCAGCTAGGATTAAAAGTGATTTCCCCTGTATCACCTCACTTAGTAGAAGAAGCACGTACCCAAGGGGTTGAATGGGCGGTTCCAGTTGACCAAAGCTTGAACAATGCTGTTCGTGAAGTAGTACCTGAAGGCGTTGATGGGGCGATCGATCTGGTTGGAGCAGACATTGCCCATCAGACTTTCAGTGCCGTGAAGAATGGTGGAGCTTATACAACCGTACTTCCAGAATGGTGGAAGCCAGGAGGTCCTTACACTGAAGATCGAGTCATCAAACCAATCGTGGTAGAAAATAAACCCAATCAAGCTGACTTGTCTAAGCTAGTTGAATGGTTGAATCTTGGTATTTTATCTCCTCGAATTGAGCAGACATTCTCATTAGCTCAAACGGCAGAAGCACACAGGCTGCATGAAAAGCCTGGTTTGACTCGGAAGCTAATCATAGAGAATGCGTAAAAGATTTTCTTCAGCTAGGCATCGCTTTCACCTAAAACGAACTCAATTACCTATTCGCTAACCAACAAACACGGAGGATGATCATGTCCTATATCCTACACATCGACTCCAGTTCGGGCATTGAGCGATCGCTCTCTCGAATGCTGTCAAACCGAAACCGTCAGCTACGTCCTGGATGGACGGCTGGAACACAAGGGCTCGGTCGGTCATGCCGGACTGCTCAATCCCAGTGATGTGGAGTGGATGACCGCTGGGGCAGGCGTAGTGCATCCCGAATTGCCAGAAGCTGAGTTTACCCGCACGGGTGGGCGACTGCACGGCATTCAACTGTGGGTCAACTTGCCGCAGCGAGACAAGATGATTGCTCCTCGCTATCAGGAAATTCCATCAGCGCAGATTCCGGTAGCTCAGACCAAGGATGGGTCCGTGACGGTGCGCGTGATTGCGGAAAAAGCGTTGGGGGCGAAAGCGGTGATTGAAACCCGCACCCTGATTATCTACCTGCACTTCACGCTACAGGCGGGAGCAAGCATTGCTCAATCGGTGCCGAAAAAGTACAACGCCTTTACCTATGTCCTCGATGGGTCTGGTTTGTTTGGTACTGAGCAGGAACGGGGTGAGGATGGGCAAATGGTGATTTTTGCACCTGATGGTGAGAAAGTGGCGATCGCCAATCCTGCGGATGCCACCCAGCCCCTTGATCTATTGCTGATTGCTGGAGTGCCGCTGAATGAACCTGTGGTGCGCTATGGTCCTTTTGTGATGAACACTGAAGCCGAAATCCTGTAAGCAATCGGCGGCATTTCGAGAGTAACGTTTCAAATGGACAATGCGCGGATGAACCACGCCCAACTGATACGCTCCATTGAACTGGTTGGAATGCAAATGTCGCCACTCCTAAACAATTGAAATATGCGGGCATGGTTCAACTTAAGTCTTGCTAGGGTAACAAGACAGAGAAAACGGGTATGAAATTGGTTCTGCAAGTTTGGCTGAATGGGTAAAAACGGATTTTAGCGATAACCCTCCTAGATAGCTTCGCTTAGCGCAGATGTTGCCCTACAAATAGACTTCTCCAGTTAAAGCCATTTGACGCAGCACTTCAAGCGATTCACGGGAAAGACCCCCAAGCAGATTTGCAAACACCATAAGAATCTGAAAGAATCGAGTCTTGGAAATCATTATATTGAAGTTAAGTTAGGCAAGAATCTGAAGCGGCATTCGTGGGAGCTTTCATTGCTTTACGTTACTATCAGCCGAGAAAATTCTGCAACCATCGATTTTTATAAGGAAATCTATAGCTATGTCTGAAAATTCAAAAATCGGCTTAGGAGGACTGCTTCGCCCAGAAGATAGAATTCTAGTACTGATTGACCACAGCCCTATCAGTTCAGGTAATTTCTAAACGGATCGGAGTTTGATTTTATGCTGAAGGTCAACATTGATTGGAACTCGTATAACAACCCCGTTGCACGCCAACCATACAAAGATAGTTAGTTGAGTACGAAAGGTTGCTAGCGGCAGATGATGATGGGCGATCGCTCACTACGCTGAGGAGAAGAATAGCTGGTAGAGAGACCGTTCCGTTAAAGCATCCACTTGAACAGAGGAGAGATTTAGATGTCAGAGAACAATAAAGCTGTCTTAGAAGCGGCAAATGCGGCGAACGCAGCAGGCAACTATGAAGAATTCTTGTCATTCTGCACCGACGACACGCAATGGACGTTTGTAGGCGACAGGACCCTCAACGGAAAAGAAGCCGTTCGCCAATATATGGCAGAGACATACATAGAACCGCCAAAGTTTACAGTCACCAATTTAATCGCTGAGGGTGATTTTGTCACGGCACTCGGCGACATCACACTGAAGGACGAAGACGGGAAGGCGGCTCATTACTCGTACTGCGATGTCTGGCGCTTTCGCGGCGACAAGATGGTCGAGTTAAGGGCTTTCGTCATCAAAACCTCGGTCTGACCCGCCGTCGTCGTTCACGTCGTTTTCAACTTGCTCACTATCCCGGTGATGGCAATCGCTGGTATGGGCTGAGATGCGATCGAAGTTCAATTTTTGAAAGTCAATGTTGATTGAAACAGGAGAAACAGAATGATACTGCAAGATAAAGTGGCTTTAGTGACTGGTGGCACATCGGGCATTGGCAGAGCAACTGCGATCGCTTTCGCCCAGCAACAAGCAAAGGTTGTTGTTGTTGGCCGTCGAATTGATGAAGGTGAAGAAACGGTTCGATTGATCAAGGAAGCTGACGGAGAGGCTATCTTTGTGCAAACAGATGTCACGAAAGAAGCCGATGTTAAAGCAATGGTTGATAAAGCGGTTGACGTTTTTGGTCGGTTGGACATTGCTTCTAACAATGCAGGAATGATCGGCGAAAACCCTTCACTGATTGAGCAAACAGAAGCGGAATACGATCGCACGATGAACGTCAATGTCAAGGGCATTTGGCTGTCGATGAAATATGAAATCGCTCAGATGTTGAAACAGGGAAGTGGTGCGATCGTCAATACGGCATCTGCAAATGGAGTCGTTGCATTTCTTACCTTCCCCCTCTACACCGCGAGTAAAAGTGCAGTAATAGGCTTAACAAAAGCGGCTGCGCTTCAATATGCCAAAGCGGGGATTCGCATCAATGTCGTTGCACCAGCGGTAATCGAAACAGATATGTTTGAAGCAGCGACAGGTGGGCAGGATGAAGTTAGAGCTTACATGGCAGGACTTCACCCGATCGGGCGAATTGGAACACCGCTTGAAGTTGCAAATGCAGTCCTGTTTTTATCATCTGACCTGGCATCGTTCACAACAGGTGAGACGTTGATGGTAGATGGCGGGTATGTAGCGCAATAGTCGATTGTAATAGCAGCCTACGACGCCTAATCATGCGCTGCACCGGAACGCTACAACTTGATCAGTTGAGTTTTCAAGGTTATCTGCGTCCGGTGAGCTTGGTCGTTAGGCAGCGAGGGTGAAAAATAGACTTGATCGGAACTAAGAAAAGCAATCAATTCTTAAGCCGATTCCAAATCTTCTTGTAGCCTATTTGTCCATTGAGATTCTGAGTACTTTATTACCGAGAAAGTCCAATGAAAAGAGAGTTAGCGATAAACTTTTTGTTCTCGTTTGTGGGCGGCGCAATGATCTGGGCCTTGTCACCATCTTTATCCGAGCAGGTCGAGCCGTGGGATGCGGAAGGTTTTTATTATTCTGCAGCACTTCTTATTGTTGGCCTTACCGTTGGCTTTGCTCGGCCTAAACATGTTTGGTCACACTATGCCGGTATTATGCTTGGTCAACTGACGTATATGCTTTTTATTCCAGTTCTGCCCGGCAGTTCGTTCATTCTTGTTGGAGTCGCTTTTGTAGCGGCTTACTCCACAATCGCTTTAGCAGGAGCAGCAAGTGGGGCCTGGTTTCGTCGCGTCAGCCGGGGTGCGCGGTGATTTTGCTGCCTAACAAGGCACTGCAGCGAACCCGGCTCTCGCGCTCCGGTTGCAATCCACGCTGTCACTGTTGGCCGGGTCGCTGAGCTTGAGTTGTTATAGACCGGATGAATCTTGATGCCGGTGTGCGTACCGCGCTGGCTACCGAAGCAGAATTAAAGCCATCTTAGAAGCGGCAGACGCGGCGATCGCACTTAGGCAACCATGAAGGATTTTTGGCGTTCTGCGCTGACGGTATCGAATAAGCCAGTTGATGAAAAATCAGCATTTCATTGAGAGTAGTCCGATGATGCATTCAGGATTACAGCACAAGAATGGTTTTGAGCATGGGGATATATCTCAGACTGATTCTCTCCATGACTCTAACGTTAATTACGCCTTGATTGCGATCGCGCAGGAAGTCGCTGAGTTGCTGAAACAATCCTATTCAGCACAAGCTGATGATGAAATCGACAGCATAGAGTTAATAGTCGGAAGCAATTTTGCTGATGATAATCAGCGGCTGAGGTAGGAAAGGCTGTCTAAGGAGGCGTTGACTACACTCCGCTTACGACTAGTCGGTCTGCAGCACCTTAAACACCCCGCCCACCGCACCATATTCAAAGTTTAAATAAGGTTTGTCATGCACATATACGCGCTCTCCCGCGGAACGTTTCGATACTTGATGCTCACTATCGTCGCGGTCCTCGTCAGTTCAGTTGTAAGCTTTCCCCTCCTCGCCCAGCCTTCGTTCGACACGGCTCAGCTCGACACCTTCGTCAAGGAGATGATGAGCGCCTACGACGTTCCCGGCGTCGGGCTCGCGGTCGTCGAAGACGGCGAAATTAGCTACGTCCGGGGTTACGGGGTCCGTGACGTGACCACTGGAGCACCCGTCACGCCCGACACCCAGTTCGCCATCGGTTCGACCACCAAGTCGTTCACGGCGCTTGGCATGATGCTGCTCGTTGAGGAGAACCGCGTGGACCTCGACACGCCTGTCAAGACCTACCTGCCCGAGTTTAAGCTCTCCGACCCGGAGTCCACCCGCACGGCGACGGTCCGACACCTGCTCAGCCACACCACCGGCCTGGTGCGGACCGACGCCTCTACTTTCGACACGAGCGTCACCGCCGCGGACGTCATCAAGGCCGCCGCCACCACTCCGCTGGTCGGTAAACCAGGTGAAGTGTTCGTGTACAGCAACGTCAACACCATCATCGCCGGGGAGATCATCGAACGGACCACGGGAAGGTCGTGGGAAGACTTCACCCGCGAGCGCATACTCGAGCCCTTAGGCATGAGCACGGCGACGCTCTCTGTAGAGGAGCTTAAACGGCAGGATAACATCGCCCTACCGCACGTACTTGACGTGCTGAACGGCCTGCAAACTGCCGACTTCCTGAACTATGGGGCCGACGCCCCGGCGGGAGCGATTAACGCAAGCGCCGCCGAGATGGCCCGTTACGTGCGTTTCCAGCTCGGCGACGGCGCACCACTCGTGACTCAAGCGAGCCTAACGGAGATGCACAAGGGCCAGGTTGCCGCCCCCGACTTCAGCCTGCCGGGCACCTCCGCCGCCCGAGCACGTGCGGTAGCCGCGCGCCCGGAGGACGTGCCGCCCGCGCTCGTCACGGACGCCGAGTACGGCTTCTATTGGGGCGTTGAACGCTTTCTGGGGGAGAAGCTGGTGCAGCACAGCGGCAACGTGGACGGCCTTACGGCTAACGTGACCCTCCTGCCCGAAAGCCGTTCGGGCGTGGTCGTCTTCGCCAACGCCGAAGGGGCCAACATCTTTATGGAGACCGTGCGCCTGCACGTTGCCCAACTCTTGCTCGGTCGCTCCAGCCCCGACGTGAACGCCACCTTACAGGCGCAACTCAAGGTGTTAGGTCAAGACAACGCCAGCCGTAAGGCTGATCTGGAGGCGGCGCGCAGCTACCAGCCCGAACCGGACGAGTTTGTGCCTTTGGCAGGCACGTACGAGGGCCTCGCGGATCCTCAGCCGACCCAGGTGAGCGTGGTTGGTGGCCGCACCCTGATGCTCGAGTCCGGCTTTCAATCGATTCGCTTCTCAGCAGAACTGCTTCCTCTGGGCGAGAACCGCTTTATCGCGACCACCCAGCCGCTGATTGGTTATGTGTTCAGGTTTATCGAGGGTGCTGACGGGCGCACCATCGAGATGGAAACCCCGCTCGGTGCGCTGCCCCTAGCGACGCGCCGGTTGACAGACCGCTGAAGGAGCTAATTGCGGCCACAGGGGGAGAAGGACGCTGGATTCCTACCCTGCTAGAGGGTGGCAGCGGCGGGGTGCTGTCGCTGGTTCTGGCCACGCTGTTTATCGGTCTTCTCGTGCCCCTCGTCGAGGAACTGATCTTTCGGGGTGTTATCAATAACGCGCTGCTGCGCTACGGCCCGTTGATTGGCGTTGTGGCAGCACCCTGATCTTCGCTCTCGCTCACGGCCTCAATGTCATTTTTGTTGTGGCGGTGGTGGTGGGTCTTGTCTTTGCCGAGCTACATCGCCGCAGTGGGTCGGCCGGCCTAGTGTCATCGCCCACGCTGTCCAACAACCTGCCCACGGTCTTCGTGTTGGTGCTCACCAAAGCGGCCTGAATAATCACCATCGTGCGAAAGGAGTGTCTACCCATGACTCGCTTGTTTTCGAGCCATCTGCCCAATTCCGTGGAACGCACACACAACCCCGCGCCAACCGCACGCGCCTGGAGGAAACCCATGCACAAAGGAACGACCTACGTCCGAAGCCTGCCCCTGCTTGGGGCACTGCTGCTTGTCTTTAGCGCCTGCGGCCAGTTCGCAGCCGCGCAGCAGCCCGCGCCGGGGAGCGTTCCGGCAGAGCAACCTGCCCCCGCGCGGCAACCCACAGCCACGCCGCCACCCAGGCCAGAGGTAATCGCGACTGCTGCGGTTGCCACCGCCGACAGAGCGGTCACGCACGCCGAGAATGACCGCGTCCCGGAAGGCGCGGCCTGGACGCAGCACTACTTTCCGTCCTCGGATGGCTCCGACGTTGAACTACACGCCGATGTGCTCCTGCCCGAAGGACTGGCCCCAGACGAGCAGGTGCCGGTGATTCTGGTGGTCGGGCCATACTTGGGGCACTCCGGCCAAGAGAAACTAGAAAACCACGCGCACACCGGCCCCTCCAACCGCTTCAATGACTTGATCGAAGGGGCCGACCTGTTCGAGCGCGGCTACGCCTTGGTCATGGTGGACCTGCGCGGCTTCGGCGGCTCGACCGGATGCATGGACTTTGTGGGGCCGGGTGCTCAGGCCGATGTCAGGGCCGCAATCGACTGGGCCGCGACGCAGCCTTGGTCAACGGGTGCCGTCGGGATGTACGGCAAGTCCGCCGACGCCATCACCGGCCTGATCGGCAACAACCTCAACCACGACGCACTCAAGGCGGTCGTCGCGCAGGAACCCATCTGGGATGTGTACCGCAACTTCTGGTCGAACGGCGTCCCCCGCGCAACAATTGTCAGCATCCCCAGCTTCTATAACACCCTTGCGACGTTGCCCCAGATGCCGGACGACGACGAGCGTTACCGGACGAATGCCGAGTACGAGAAGACGACCCCAGGCTTAGTATGCCAATTTGACAATCTGCTCAAGTACCAGATCGCCGATCCCGAGTCCGATCACTGGATGACCCGTGACCTGGCGGAACAGGCTAAGGGCACCGACACGCCGCTGTTCGTCACGCAGGGCTTCCTCGAGTGGAACACCGAAGCCGAGGCGATCGAGGAGTTTCTCACGAACCACCAGGGGCCGCAGCGCGGCTGGCTCGGCCCGTGGGACCACGTACGGGGCAATGAGCGTACTGACGATGGGAAACTGAAGATGGGCCGCGAAGGCTGGTTTGAAGAAGTTATGTCCTTCTATGACCAGTATCTCAAGGGTATCGAACCGGTGGTGGCCTACCCGGCCTACGCGGTTCAGGGCAGCACCGGCACCTGGCGCGCCCAGGACGCCTGGCCGGTCGTGGAATACGCCGCCACCATCGCGCTCGGCGGCGGGTCGTACCTCGACGACGGCGCGGTCGCCGACCCCGCAGCCAAGGCATCCAACAGCTTCTTCGTCTGGTCTGAGCCGCTTGAGCAGCCAGTTCGCATTACTGGCGCGCCGCGGGTATCGCTTGAGATCGAGGGCTACGGCAACGTCATGGTCGCACTCTACGACGTTGCCCCCGATGGCAGCGCCGTTATGTTCGATCAGCAGGTGGCGGTGCTGCCCCCCGGCACGACCAGCTTCGACCTCAGATCAACCGACTGGACGCTGCTGGCTGGTCACGCGTTGGCCATCGAGATTGGCACCATTCAGCCCTCGCTAGCCTTCGACAATGACTGGATCGATACACCGTCGTTTGAAACAATCACCGTCAGCGACGTGCGGCTCGAGATCGCCCTGGACGACCCGGCCAACGACACACCGACACCTGGCGACCCGGCCACATGGCTGGACACCTACCGGCGGCTCTACGCGAAGCAGCTGTCCCCCGGCACTCCGAGCTTCACCCTGCCGACGGGAGACCGCTGACCCACATCCTATGCTGGGTTGTGCAGTACGCACGACCTAGCGCCAATAGTTCCACGAGGAGGAAAACCATGTTTGCTTGCTCACCGTCGAGGGCAAACAGCACGGTGTGGTCTTCGTCGCCGGAAACGCCTGCATCGACGACTACCTAATCAATATCAATCTGCCCGACGAAGGGACGACCTGCACCCTATGACGATAAGTTCGCGGACGCTTGATAACAATTCTAGAATGACGTTGAGGACAGAGTCATGGTTAAGCATAAAAACACTCGGCTGCGACTGTTTGGGCTGCTGTGGTTGGCGGGCATGGCTGGGGTGATGACTCTGGTGTTGCTGCCCTTACCCTTGCTCCCAGAGGGCGCCCCACCTGCCGCCGTGGTCAGGCTACTGATGCTGGTGCAGCCCACGATTTTGGTGTCGGTAGCGGTGCTGACAGGTGTGCTCCTAGCTCACCAGCTAGGGCTAATGGCACCGGGGGCAGAGGCGCTGGCCGATGGGCGATCGTGGCGGCAAGCCATGGTTCCTCAACTGTTGCCCGGTGTGGTGGGTGGGTTAATCAGCGGCGGACTACTGACGGCGATCGCCCTGCTGTCTCGCCCGCTGCTGCCACCAGCCTATGGGGCGGCTGAGCCCACCCCGCTGCTAGTGCGATTTCTCTACGGCGGTATCACCGAAGAAATTCTGATCCGCTGGGGACTGATGACGCTGCTGGTCTGGCTGGGCTGGCGATTGGGGCAGCAGCGCCAGGGTAAACCTCAGACCCGATGGGTGGTCGTCGCCATTGCCGTCTCCTCCCTGATGTTTGCTATGGCCCACTTACCCTATGCGATCGCCCTAGGACTGCCGTTAACCCCACCTCTCTTGGGGTTCTTGCTGATCCAAAATTCTTTGGTTGCAGTGGTTGCGGGGTATTTATTCTGGCGCTACGGGCTAGAGACCGCCATGATCGCCCACCTGACGGTTCATGCCGTGCTGGCCCTTATAGGCTGAGGCATTGGTGCATATACCAGTCAGTGAGCGCTGGGGCCAGTCTGGTTGAGGCCCACGGCGATACTGTGCTCACCATTGAGGGCGAACGGCGCACCATCTCCTTCCCCTAAAAACGCCTAAATCGATCCAAAAATGGCCAAAGTATAACAACAGCAACAAAGGCTACAATCCCTGCTGTGTGGTGGTTTGAGGTGTTTTTGGGAATGGAGAATAGGAGATTCGAACTCCTGACCTCTGCGGTGCGATCGCAGCGCTCTACCAACTGAGCTAATTCCCCTTACTTTGTATGCGATGCACCGTTGCGGTGCGATTGGCCTTCGGCCACCTGCGAGAACGCAGGGCTCTACTAACTAGCTAATCCTCCTAAGAACTGCCAGTATCTTACCAAAAACCGACCGTCTCCTATCGCTTTCGCCCTTTGGCCGATCGCCCCTTATTTCCCGGTGGCGTTTGATGGGCACCAAAATACTTTTCGCTGCGGTAGCGCAGCCACACCCGCAGGGTTTGGGGGATTTGGTCTTTTTGCTCTTTCGTTAGGGTGTTGTAAAGGGCCAGCGCTTTTTCTCGCTCACCCCGACAGGCGGCGTTGTTGTGGGCATCCCAGTAGCTGCGGGCGAGGCGAATGCGGCGACAGACTTCTTTGACTAAGGCTTTGCCTTCCGGGGGTTGATCTGACATGGGAGAGCAATTGGCTGTTGGCCACCCTGCGGAAACGCAGAGGCGGTACACTCTTTAAGCTAAACCATTGTGACTGCCTTCGCCGCCGCCGATGAAAATCGCTACCTGGAACGTCAACTCCATTCGATCACGCCTCGACCACGCGACTCAGTGGCTACAAACCAACCCCGTGGACGTGCTGTGTCTGCAAGAGACCAAGGTGGTAGATGAGTCCTTTCCTGCTGCGGCCTTTGCGGAGCTGGGCTACACCGCTTACATCCACGGGCAAAAGTCTTACAACGGGGTGGCGTTGCTCAGTCGGCAGCCCCTAGAGGAGGTGCAGTACGGTTTTGCTGCGGTGCTGGGAGAAGATCGCGTTGGCGATCTAGACGACCAAAAGCGGGTGATTGCCGGGCTGTGGGGCGACATCTATATTGTGAATCTCTACGTGCCCAACGGCAGCGCCATCGGCAGCGAGAAGTACGCGTACAAGCTGCGCTGGCTGGCCTGCCTTAGGGAGTATCTAACGGCACTGCTGGCGGAGTATCCCAACCTCAACGTCTGCGGCGACTTCAACATTGCCCTAGAAGACAAAGACATCTATAACCCTGAGGGCAAAGAGAAACACATTATGTCTTCCCCAACGGAGCGGGAGGCGTTGCGGACAGTACTGTCTGTCGGACTCAGGGACGGCTTTCGCCTGTTTAACGATGAGGGTGGGCACTTCAGCTGGTGGGACTACCGCACCGCCGCCTTTCAACGCAATATGGGCTGGCGCATTGACCACCACTACCTATCAGAGGCCCTCGGCGATCGCGCCCTCAGCTGCACCATCGACCTCGAACCCCGCCGCTGGGAAAAACCCAGCGACCATACCCCCGTTACCATAGAGTACGCGTAAGGCTTTAGGGCAAATCCCCTGCTAGAGCCTTCCTAAGGGAGTAAGATAGGCACATTAAGCAGGTTTTCTGCACACCAGGAGTAACCGGGGTTGGGGCTTCGGGTAAGGGTTTACCCACTGGGGCATGCCTGAAGTTTTACCCGAGGTCCAGGTGTGACAAGGCCCTATACCTGCTCCCAGCGCACCCAATCCTTTGAGCGAGTCGTAGATATAGGGCAATGGCAATACTACACGTCAGTTGGGTTCCTCAGGCGCAGCAGTTTTTTCTCTGGGCTGAGGCCTGGCAACCGCTGCCAGCGGAGGGGTTAGCCCCGTGGGAGGGGCTGCATCTCCACCCCTACGCCCTGGGGCAGGCCGATTTGGCTCAGGTGCTAGCCGGCATGCAAAAACAGCTGGCGGGACGGGCTAGCTCAGCGGGGGATATGTTTCCAGCGGTGCTGACTGAGGCCGCGATCGCTGCAGGTAAGAGTGCAACCAAGGCAGCCGGGGGAAGTCGGCGATCGCGCGCTGCAAAATCAGCTCGCGGGGCCGCTGGCCCGGTCTGGGGTGAGATTACCCTGCCGCTACCGGCTCGCCTGCTAGCCACCGCGCTAGCGCCTGTGCATTCGGCCAAGCTAGATGCTCAGGCAGAGTCTGAACCCGACGCCGAAACCGTGCTGCATCCCTGGCGGTTGCAGGGTTGGCATTTAGGCATGGCCGATTTTTTGCCCATTTTGCTGGCCCTGCCCCTGGGGCAGCACACCCCCACTGGCCCCGGCGATATTGGGGCCGACCTGCGCTACTGGGGCCACATTGCCCGCTGGGGTCTGAATTTGCTGGCCCGAGGCAAGTTTTTACCCGCTCTAGAACTCACCAGCCAAACCCTGGCGGCAGGCTGGCACCCCCTGCTCGACAGCGCCCCTGACCAGGAGCGTCTGCGCCACTTTGCCCTGGCCATGCCGCCAGCCTGTCGGACCCATTTGCCCGCCGTCCCTAAGGGATCGCTACCGCTGGCCTGCGGGTTTCCCCTGCTCGACCCCCAACCGCTGCTGCTGCAGTTTTTGACCGCTTTAATTGACGATCAGGTGCGCCAGGTAGCCCAGGCGCAACCCGCCAACGGCCTGGCCAACCTGGGCAAGGAACTGCCGCTGCAGCCCTGGCTTCAGGCTCTCAGCCAGCCGGTAGGTACTTTAGACGCCAGCGTCGCCAGTGCCGCCCGCCTCCAGGAAGCGCTGACTACCTGGACCACGCCGCTGCAAACCCTGGCCGAAGACCCGTCCCGCCAGTTTCGCCTGCGGCTGGTGCTGCAGCCCCCTCCGGATCTCGACCAGCCCTGGCAATTGAGCTACCAGCTTCAATCGGCGGCCAATCCCGACTGGCGGCTGGGGGCCGACCTGATCTGGCAGCATCCGGTGGCCGAGCTACACCACCAGGAGGCCATTCTCAAAGCTCCGCAAGAAACCCTGCTGGGTGCCCTGGGTCGCGCCGCACGACTCTACGACCCAATCCGCGAGAGCCTGCGCCAGCAGCACCCCACCCACTGCGACCTCGACCCCATCCAAGCCTACCAATTCATCAAGGCCTCGGCCTGGCAGCTGCAAGACAACGGCGTTGAGGTCGAGCTGCCCCCCGGCCTAGCTCAAACCGCTGAGAGTGGCAGCGGGCGGCTGGGCCTCAAGGTGCAGGCTGAAGTGCCACCCCAGAACCAACGGCAGCGCCTCGGCCTCAAGAGTCTGCTCAACTTTCGCTGGGAGCTATCGATCGCGGGGGAAACCCTTTCCGCCGCTGAGTTTGAGCAGTTGATCAACCAGGGCTCGCCGCTGGTCGAAATCAACGGCCGCTGGGTCGAACTCAAGCCCCAGGATGTGAAGGCGGCCCGACAGTTTTTGGCGGGTCAAAAAACCGCTACCCCCCTCTCAGTGGAAGACGCTCTGCGGATCAGCACGGGCGACACCCAGCTGATCGACAAGCTGCCGGTGGTCAGCTTTGAGGCCACCGGAGCGCTGCAAACCCTGATCGAAACCCTGACGACAGGCAACCAAACCCTAGAGGAAATTGAGGCCCCCAGCGGCTTTAAAGGGACTCTGCGACCCTACCAGGCGCGCGGGGTCTCGTGGCTGGCCTTTTTAGAACAGTGGGGCCTGGGGGCCTGCCTAGCCGACGATATGGGCCTGGGCAAAACGATTCAGCTGATTGCTTTTTTGCTCCACCTGCAAGACCACGGCTGGCTGGAGTCTCCGGTGCTGCTAGTCTGCCCCACCTCCGTGTTGGGCAACTGGGAGAAGGAAGTCAAGCGGTTTGCGCCTAAGCTTAAAACCCTGGTGCACCACGGCGATCGCAGGCCTCGCGGCAGCGCTCTGGCCAAAGCCGTGCAGGATAAACAGCTGGTGATCACCAGCTACGCCCTGATCTACCGCGATCTTAAACCTTTGCAGTCGGTGAACTGGCAATGCCTGGTGCTTGACGAAGCTCAGAACATCAAAAACTCCGACGCCAAACAGTCGAGAGCGGCCCGCCAGATTGAGGCCCAGTTTCGCGTTGCTCTCACCGGCACTCCAGTGGAAAACCGCCTCGGCGAGCTGTGGTCAATCATGGATTTTCTCAACCCCGGCTACCTGGGGCCAAAGAATTTCTTTCAGCGCCGCTTTGCCACCCCCATCGAGCGCTATGGCGACACGGCCTCGCTGCGGGCGCTCAAGGGGCTGGTGCAGCCATTCATTCTCCGGCGGCTCAAAACCGATCGCAGCATCATTCAAGACCTGCCCGAGAAGCAGGAAATGAGCGTGTACTGCGGCCTTTCGGCGGAGCAGGCCAATCTCTACCAGCAGACCGTCGATCGGGCGCTCGAAACCCTTGATGAGGCCACCGGGGTGCAGCGCAAGGGCCAAATTCTCGCCCTGCTAACTAAGCTAAAGCAGATCTGCAACCACCCGGCCCAGTTTTTGCAGGAGCCCAGCCTGGGGCTGAAGGGGCGATCGGGCAAGCTGCAGCGGCTCGACGAAATGCTGGAGGAGGTAATTGCCGAAGACGATCGCGCTCTGATTTTTACCCAGTTCGCCGAGTGGGGCAAACTGCTCCAGCGGCACCTAAGGTCGTACCTGGGGCAAGAGGCGCTGTTTCTCTACGGCAGCACCACCAAAAACCAGCGCGAGGCCATGGTCGATCGCTTTCAGAATGACCCCGCTGCGCCGCGTCTGTTCATTCTGTCGCTGAAGGCAGGGGGCGTGGGCCTCAACCTCACCCGCGCCAACCACGTCTTCCACTACGATCGCTGGTGGAACCCGGCGATCGAAAACCAGGCTACTGACCGCGCCTTTCGCATCGGCCAGACCCGCAACGTGCAGGTGCACAAGTTTGTCACCACCGGCACCCTGGAGGAGCGCATCCACGAGATGATTGAGGGCAAAAAGGCCCTCTCCGAACAGGTGGTCAGCGCGGGCGAAGGCTGGCTGACCGAGTTCGACACTGACCAGCTGCGCAACCTGCTGCTGCTCGATCGCAACGCCATCATCGACGACGATGGTGAGTAGCTCTCGTCAGGTTAGAAAAGGCCAAGTGGTAGGATCAAGCCGGCAGCGACGAATGATCCCCCAAGCCGCTACTAGCGGCGCGATCGCCAACCGTATCGGACAACCCGGTTGCACCACTGGCACAGATCACAGTGCTACGCTGGGTCGCCGGGAGTATCGTAGTGGGTGGCCTAGATTGGTTACCCCAAGCTACCCGGCCAGATAGTTTTCATTGGAGGTACACCATGACATCCCTAAAGCAATCGCTGAAATTTGCCGCCCTAGGGCTAGCCGCCGTGGCTGCTGCCGTGGGTCTCAGCACGGCTCTACCCCAGCCCACCCAGGCCCAAACTGGGCTGACTATCTTTGGTGGCGTTGAACCCGAGTACCGCCTCGGCTACCTGATTGATTTCAACACCCCGTACAGCACCAACGCCCGCTACTACCTCAACATCATGCGGACCAAGCTGCCCCGCGATGTTATTTCCCTCGAAATTGACTACCCCGACACCTTTAATGAAATTGGCGGCCGCATCAATCCCGATAAAATTGAACTTCGCAGCGGCGACTGGCGCGGCGGAGAGGCCATTCCGCTGAAGGTGGTCGATCTTTACCCAGATGAAAACCGGATTGAAATTATCCCCGAAGAGCCTATCCCGGCCAACACTAGCCTGGTGGTGGTACTCTCCGACGTGCGCAACCCCCGTCGCTACGGCTACCACTACTTCAACCTGCGCATGATGTACCAGGGCGATGTGATTAACCAGTACACCGGCACCTGGCCTCTGGAAATTGCTACCGACAACAATCAGCGCACTCGCTAGTCGCCAGCTAGTGCTATTATTGTAGACTGTGACTTTTTACCAGCAACAGGCAACGCCATGAGTAAGCGCACCCTAGAGGGCACCAACCGCAAGCAAAAGCGAACTTCCGGGTTTCGCGCTCGTATGCGCTCCCACACCGGCCAAAATGTGATCAAGGCTCGTCGCCGTAAGGGGCGGGCTAAGCTCGCCGTTTAGCCCAAAGCGGGTTGGTGTAGACCATCGATGTAGGCATTCTTAGCCCTGGGGCTCAAGCTCCAGGGCTATTGCTGTAGGCAGGGCAATAAATGCTACCCAAACACAATCGACTGCGGCGATCGCGGCAGTTCTCCCAGGTCTATCGGCAGGGCAAAAAAGCCGTTTCGGCCCACTTGATCATGCGGGTTTGGTCGCTGCCTGCTGCTGCCAGCGAGACTGGCGGTGGCCCCTGCATCGGTATTGTCATCAGTCAAAAGGTGCACAAGCGGGCGGTGGTGCGCAACCGTCTCAAGCGCCAGGTGCGCGCGGCCCTCAGAACCCTGCTGCCCCAGCTCAGCCCCTCCCTCTGGATCGTGATCAACCTCAAGCCCGAGGCTACCCAGTGCGAATATGGTGAATTTTTGCGAGAATTAGAGCAGTTGTTCACCAAGCTAGAGGTAATTCATGGGCATTCGTGAGGATGTATTCTACGAGGGCGGCCCCCACATCGGCGATTTAATCATCAACCTGCTGCTGGGCTTCACCATTATTTGCCTTCCCCTCACGGTTGGGGCAATTACCCGTGCCCTATGGCTGCGCTACCGCATCACGAATCGACGCATCTCGGTGACTGGCGGCTGGATGGGGCGCGATCGCACCGATTTGATTTACAACGAAATCAGTAAAATCGTCACAGTGCCCCGGGGTATTGGCCTTTGGGGTGACATGGTGGTTACCCTCAAAGACGGCAGCCGCCTAGAACTGCGCTCTATGCCTCGCTTTCGTGAGGTTTACGAATATATCAACGAGCGCATTTCCCCCTCGGCTAAGGCCGTCAGCGGTGCCGTCGGCGAAGTTTAAGGCTAGTTTGAAACTACGGCAATCCGCCAACAACCGGGCGGCTTGCCTCCCCGACTATGGGGTAGATTAGGTAACTGAGCAGTTAACGTCGTATCCCCTGTAGCAGGGTTTTGGTGCCCATGGATTTTGGAATTGGATTTCTGACCAACAACATCATGTTGCCGATCCTAGATTTTTTCTACGGGATCGTGCCCAGCTATGGGTTGGCCATTGTGGCCCTCACCCTGGTGATTCGGTTTGCGCTGTATCCCCTCAACGCGGGCTCTATTCGCAACATGCGGCGGATGAAGGTGGCGCAGCCCCTGATGCAAAAGCGCGTCAAAGAAATCCAGGAGCGCTATAAGGACAACCCCACCAAACTCCAGGAGGAGATGAGCGGGGTCTACAAAGAGTTTGGCAACCCGCTGGCGGGCTGCTTCCCGGTGCTGCTGCAAATGCCTATTCTCTTTGCCCTGTTTGCCACCCTGCGGGGGTCGCCGTTCGCCGACATCAACTACGACGTCAACGTTCAGGTTTTCCCTCAGGAGAAAATCGAGCAGATTCAGCCTCAGGTGTTTAGCACCCCGCCTAAGGCAATCTATGTCTCTGACGGCTCGCACTTTCCTATCTCTGCGGTTGTGCCCGGCGGCAACAAGCTCGTGGTTGGCGAGAAAACCGACGTGCGCCTGCAAACCGCCGAGGGCGAAACAATTGAATCTTTAGTCACCCAATACAACGACGACATCGACAGCTTCAAGCCCCGCTGGGAAGTCACCAAAGGCGACGAAGTCATTTCGGTAGACGAAGCGGGCCACATTACCGCTCTAGCTCCTGGCGAAGCAACAGTACGGGTACAGGCTCCCGGTCTGGCCGCTAACAAGGGCTTTCTCTTTATCAAAGCCCTGGGCCGCATCGGTGTGACCGGCGACGACGGCGCTATCCACTGGGACATTTTGATTATGATCCTGGGCTTTGGAGCCAGCCTTTACCTCAACCAGGTGCTCTCAGGTCAGGGGTCTACCTCCGGCGACAATCCCCAGCAGGCGGCGGTGAATAAATTCACGCCGATCATCTTCTCCGGCATGTTTCTCTTCTTTCCGCTGCCCGCCGGGGTGCTGATGTACATGCTGATTGCCAACATCTTTCAGACCCTGCAGACCTTCATTTTGTCTCGGGAGCCGCTGCCTGAGAACCTGCAAAAAATTGTTGATGCCGAGACTAAAACCAAGGCCGAAGACGACAGAAAGACCCTGCCCTTTGAGCCCGGGCGCAGCAAAAAGAAAAAGGCGTAACCTATGGTCACTGATGCTGCTACCGCTGGCGTGAACTGGTTAACCAACTTGCTGACGATGCAGGGGTTGACCTCTACCGTCACCGCCCATCCGGTCGAGGATGAGTCTGGGGAAAGCTGCTGGCTCACGATCGCCGAAGAGTCGCTGACGCAAGAGCAGGTACAGGCGCTGATTGGCGAGGGCGGTGCGGTGCTCGACTCGATTCAGTACCTGGCCAATACCACCCTAAATCTGGGTAAGGGCCAGGATGAGCAGCAGGCCTTTACGATTGAGCTGGCGGGCTACCGGGCCAAACGCCTAGAAGAACTCAAAGCTATGGCGGCAGACGCCGCTGAGCGGGTGCTGGCTAGTGGTGAAGAGTACGAAATGCAGGGGCTATCTTCTGCCGAACGCCGCCAGATGCACCACTTTTTGTCGGCCCACGAGGGTTTAGCTACGTTCAGTCGAGGCCGCGAGCCCGACCGTCGGTTGGTTGTGTGTCTGGCGGGCCAAGCCCCTGAGTAGCCGCTGCAAAGCGATTGAGATGCGAGTCATGGGAGGGATGAGCTATGGACAAAGTGTATATACCTCACCTGCTGCAGCGGCCTGAGAAAACCCTCGCCGTTGATCTAGACACTCACTTGGGCGATCTGGAAACCCTGACCCCCGTGCGGGGCGAGCTAAGCGTTACCCACCAGGGCACCTATCTGGAAATCAAGGCCAGGGCCAACACTATCGTGACCCTCACCTGCGATCGCTGCCTAAAGACCTACAATCACCGGGTGGTCATTGCTCCCCAAGAGCTGATCTGGCTAGAGCATGAGCCCGACCCCGCTACCTTACCCCTAGAGCGCGAGGTAGCCGTAGACGACCTGGTCGAAACCCTGCCCCCCAACGGCCACTTCTACCCCGAAACCTGGCTCTACGAGCAGATTTGTCTGGCCTTACCCCAGCCCCAAATCTGCGACGAAGACTGCCCCGGCATCGACATGGGTGAGTCGGCCCCGGCCAAACCTGTAGACCATCGCTGGTCAGCCCTGGCCCAGCTGCAGCAGCAGTTCAACCCACCAGAAGTCTAGAGCCGCTGCGCCTACTCCACTGGATCAATACCCGCCCCCCTCAGCTGTTCTGCCAGTTGCTCGCAGCGGCGATCGCAGGCTGGTTGACGTTGTCTACAGGGGCATCGGGCAAGACAAAGTCGTCAGGTGGTTTTTCCCAGGTGATTGCCCAAGTGGTTTGGGGCGCAAATACCATGGCCTGATTTAGGTAAAAAGAGACTGAGGACTTTACTGTAGAAGTTTTGTAGATCGAAAAATTCGATAGGCTGGAAGCATAACCAAGCACTGTGGAATAACTGAGTTGTGCTGACATGGGTTTCACCGAAGAACTGGGGCTGTTAATTCGAGCCCGCTACCCGATTGTTTACATTGCCACCGCCGAGGAGGAGCGAGCCGAGACCGACATTGCTGCCTGTGCAGCGGCCCAGGGCAATCGCGCCCTCTACACCTGGGATTTTGTCGATGGCTACCAGGGCAACCTCAACGACGCTGGCTTTGGCAAGCGCAACCCGCTGCAGGCGCTGGAACTGGTGGAAAAGCTGCCCGCTACCGCCCCGGCGGTGTTTGTGCTGCGCGACTTTCATCGCTTCTTAGACGACGTGGCCATTTCGCGCAAGCTGCGCAATCTGGCTCGCCGGCTCAAGGCCCAGCCCAAGACCCTGGTGATTCTCTCGGCTCAGCTCACCATTCCCGACGAGCTGAGCGAAACGGTGACGGTGCTGGAGTTTACCCTGCCCGATGCCGCCGCCATTCGCCAGGAGGTGCAGCAGCTCTTGAGCGCCACCAGCACCAACCTGCCGTCAAACATGCTAGAGGAAGTCGTGCGCACCTGTCAGGGGCTATCGCTGGAGCGAATTCGGCGGGTGCTGGCCCGGGCGATCGCTTACCACGGGGCCTTCGACCCCAACGACCTCGACCTGATTCTCGACGAAAAGCGCCAGAGCATTCGTCAGACCCAAATTTTGGATTACTACCCTGCCAAAGAGCAAATTTCCGACATCGGCGGCCTGGACAACCTCAAGGACTGGCTGCTTAAGCGGGGGGCAGCGTTCTCAGAAAAGGCGCGCCAGTACGGTCTGCCCCACCCGCGCGGGCTGCTGCTGCTGGGCATTCAGGGCACAGGCAAGTCGCTGACCGCCAAAGCGATCGCCCACCACTGGCACCTGCCCCTGCTGCGGCTCGACGTGGGACGACTGTTTGGCGGTCTGGTGGGCGAGTCTGAGGCCCGCACCCGCCAGATGATTCAGCTGGCCGAAGCCCTGGCTCCCTGCGTGCTGTGGATTGACGAGATCGACAAAGCCTTTGCGGGTATGGACGGCCGGGGGGACTCAGGCACCGCCAGCCGGGTCTTTGGCACGTTTATTACCTGGATGGCCGAGAAAACCTCGCCGGTGTTTGTGGTCGCTACCGCCAACAACATTCAGGCGCTGCCGCCCGAGATGCTGCGGCGGGGACGCTTTGACGAGATTTTCTTTGTTGGGCTGCCTACTCAAAGCGATCGCCAGGCTATTTTTGAGGTGCATCTCTCGCGCCTGCGGCCCCACACCCTCAAGAGCTTTGACCTGCCCCGGCTAGCCTACGAAACTCCCGATTTTTCTGGGGCAGAGATTGAGCAGGCGATTGTCGAGGCCATGCACCTGGGCTTTAGCCAAAACCGCGACTTTACCACCGACGATATTCTCACCGCCGCCAGCGAAATGGTTCCTTTGGCTCGTACCGCCCAGGAGCAAATTGAGGCCCTACAGGCCTGGGCGGCGGCGGGTAAAGCCCGAATGGCCTCTCGCAGCGGCCTAGACCCCAGGCTGCGCCCGACTTTGCCCGATACCGATTAGCCAGGTCGATGCCGATTGGCCGGGGGTGCTGTACCATTAGCAAGCTGTAGATGATGTTTGGCCTGTTCCGCCCATGAAAGGATTTTTCCTTGGCCTATCTAAGTTGATTTTGGGCGTTGCGATCGCCCTGATTTTGCTGTCGATGGCCGGGGTAGCCACGGCCCGCTACTTCATGGGTCGCCTCTCGGTGCTGCCGCCTAAACCGCTTTACGGCGATGAGATGCCTACGGCCCCAGCCGCAGCGCCAGAAGTAGTGCCAGAAACCGCCCCAGAAGCAGCCCCAGAGGCAGCCGCAGCGCCAGCACCACCACCTGAGCCAGCCCTTGAACCCGGTGCCTATGAGGCAGTGGTAGCTCAGCCCATTGGCCTGGTTATGCGCGAAGGGCCTGGGGTTGAATTTCCTCAGGTGGGTGGCGTAGACGACAATGAAGCGGTAGTGGTGCTAGAAGAGCCCGCTGACCAGGATTGGGTCAAGGTGCGGGTGGTGTCTAACGGCCAGGAAGGCTGGGTTAAAGCGGGCAATACTCGTCGCACAGAATAACTCCAACCCCTGATTTGGAACTGATTTTCCTGTAGGCGCTACCTTTTTCCTGGGGAAAATGTTAACTAATCTAACTAAGCCTTAAGCTTGGTATCAGTTCTTCAAAACGGTCTGTTTTGGCTGAGGGCAGGGTGGTAGCGTGAGGTCTGAAAAGTAACCTACCCCTTGGGGTAGATACGTGGTTTCCCTAGGAGCTGCGTTCTTTAAGGGCTGTGTTCCTTAAAGGCTACAAACTCATTCTTCTGCGTTATATCCTGCCTTTAAAACCCCATGCATAACCTACAAAAAGACTGGATTGGCTCTGTTGCGATCGCGGCCCTGGGCGCTGGCATTATCACCTCGTTTGCGGTAGCCCAGGGGCAAAACCCGCTGGTAGGCCTCGCAATCACCGCCTTTGCTGCGGTTTCAGCCGTAGCGATTGACCATTTTCTGTAGGGCCTAAGAGGCTTTTTGCCCCCTGTGATGCTAGCCCAGCGTCTAAGTCGCCTGCGTCAGCCACAGTTGAATCAGCCACAGTAGAGCCAGGTGGCCGGGGTAAAAGGCATAGAACCAGCGGGCCTTTGGCCCGCGTTTGCCATCGGCTAGCCAAAACACTAACGGCACGGCGATCGCCGGCAGCTGAAATGGCCCCGATATCGCAGACCAAACCAGGTGAAACCCAACCCAGGCTACTACCCACGACAGCCTGGGGCGAAAGTACCGGGTGAGGAAGATCAGCACGATGCCGTAGCTGCTGTAGCCCATGCTGAGCAATTCGCTCAGCCCGGCACCGCCTAACCAGATGAAGAGCCGAAACTGGGGAAACTTGCGGTCTAAGCGTAAACACCCCAGCCCCAGCAGCAGCTCAAATAAAATATTCAGCCGCGTTGTATCAAAAATCAGCTGATAGATCGGTTGAGATACTAGGCCCAAGATCGCCAGCCTGAGGCCATAGCGGCCGATGTCTCGGGTGTGGGTTTCCCCTTGAACGAGCAGCCAGATAAACAGCGGAAAGCTAATTCGCCCAAAGATACGAAACCCGATGGCATCGGGGAAAAACACCACGCCGATGTGGTCTACCAGCATGGTTAGCGCCGCTATAAGCTTGATGTGGTAGCTGGTTAAGCCCCAGGGCAGTGGGCTTCGCATGGGCTGCACGGGTATTCTGCTTCGCACTTTTGGTGTAACACAGCCTGGGGAAGCGAGCTACTGGCCGGGGGCCTAGACTCAACCCTGAACTGGTTGGGGCGATCGCACCAGCAGGAGTTATACCTATCGTCCGTGCCGCATTGTCAGCATGGACGATGGGTATATGTAGCGATGGCCATCGCGCCTAGGACATCGGCCTCTTCCAGTGGCAAAAGCTGGGACAGCGCCGTGGCGTAGAGCCATCGCTTCGGAGGGTATAAGTCATGTCCTAACCGTTTTGGCGATGGCTGTGAAGCAAAAAAAAGACGCCCCGCAGGACGCCTTGGTTATCGCTCAAAAGGACTGAAACAGGGGTCTAGCGGTTGCCGGGGGTGCGGCCACCCTCGTCATTGCTGCCGCCGTGGGGACGCGAGTTGCCGGGATCACAGCCCTCGGCACCGTTGCCAATGCCCTGGTTACAGGCTTGCCTACGGCCGCCGTCGTCGTCATCGTCGTCGTCGTCATCGTCGTCCACTTCGCCGCCGCTGGTTTCGGTGGTTTCGGTGGTGGTAGTTTCAGTGGTGGTGATGGTCTCGCTCAAACTGGAGAAGTTGCTGCTGTTAACAATGTAGGCTGACTCGATGGTTTCAACCTTGCCCAGGTAGGCCAATGCCTGATAGACAAAGCTACAGGCTTCGGAGCGCGAAACCACTTGGAACAGGTTGAGCTCGGTGACGGTGGGGTAGTTCACCAAAATGCCCCGTTCTACCAGAGCCGCAATCACAACCCGATACTGGCTCGGAATTTGGTTGGCGTCGCTAAAGATGCTGAGCAGACTATCGACCGACTGGCCCGAGGTAACTTCGGTAATATTCAACCCGCGGGCCAGTAGCACCAGCATATCCAGGCGGGTCATGGTGCCGTTGGTATCAAAAACCCCGTTGGATACGTCTAAAAAGCCCATGGTGTAGGCTTTTTGAATAGCGCTATAGGCCCAGTAGCTTCTAGATACGTTGCGCAGGGTGACCAGTTGGCGAGTGGCAGGCCGATCAAAGGCCTGGGCAATCATAGCCGCGTACTGGGCTTTGGTGAGGTTATTGGCAGGTAAAAAAGAGCCGTTGGGAAACCCGCTGACTACGTTAAGGGCAGACAGGCGATAGACAAAACCACTAGCCCAATAATTAGTAGAAATATCGCTAAAGCTGACCTGGTTGACGGTGGTCGTAGTGGTGGTGGTGCGGCGCTGATAGATAACTTCGCCCGATTCTACATCGTCGTCGTCGTCGTCATCGTCGTCGTCCTTGGTGTGGGCAGCATCTACGGCCTGGTCTAGTAAAGCTTCGTCTTTGAGCCAGTCAAAGTTTTGAATAGGGCCGCTGGATAGCTCACCGGCCAGCGCGATCGCGGCCCCGCTGCCGAGGGTTAGGGTCGCAAGGACAGCCGAAAGAGGTGCTAAACGCAGCAGCTTAGCCCAGTTAGTTTGAGTCATTCTCGTTCATTCCTGTAGAGTCGTTCGGAGTGTGGTGATAAATGGTAGATAGCCACTCCCGCAGCACCGCTCAGTGGGCGGCTTTCGCAGTTTTCCCGCTTTATCGGCCAAAATCACGGTGCTGCTGATTGCTGATCTCCAGAGACGTACTAGAACTGCTGGTGTTGCAGGGTTTTAGCCCCTTTACGCAAGGTCTATTCAAGCTTTGCAAATCCTTAATAAATAGCCGTATCAAGCCAAATTGGAGGATTTTTCTTCATTTGCAAAAAATCTCTCGGCGATGGGCTGTCCTTCGGTGTATAACACCGTCTGATTCGGTTTGCATCGGTGAGTCTACGCAGCGTTGATTAGCGATCGCAGGATACTACTGACCAGTGCCGCAGCGGTTAGCCCGTCTACAGACTCGCCATTGCGGCCAAATGCTCTATTTGTTGATAGATGCAGCAGGTTCCCGACCGTGGCTATCGACCCAGCACGGCGGCCCCTTCGTAGAAAAAGATGCCGGCTACACAGCCCGTCATCAGCGTGGCGAGGGTGCCAGCCCAGAGGGCTTTCCAGGCCACATCGCTGATGTCTTTGCGGCGGGAGGGCACCAGGTTTGACAAGCCGCCGACAAAGATGCCGACCGAGGGCAGGTGGGCAAAGCCGCAGAGGGCGTAGCTGACGATCACCAGGGCGCGATCGCTCAGGGTTCCTGCCGCCGCCGCGTTGGCCAACCCAATGTAGGGCGGTATGGCCGTTTCTAAGAACCGTCGACCAATCAGCTGCGACGACAGCCACAGCTCTTGCCAGTCGAGCGAAACCCCGGTGAGAAAGGTGAGGGGCAAAAACAGCGCTCCCATGATGTTTTGCAGGGTAATGACGCTAAACACCTGACCAACGGTTCGCCACAGCGCAAACTCGCTGGTGGCAAGGTTAGCCAAATTGGCAAACACCAGGTTGAGCAGGGCAATCAGGCCCAAAATTGCGATCAGGGCGGCCACAATACCCACGGCCATTCTGACCCCGTCGAGAGCACCGATAATCAGGCTATCCATCGGGCTTTGGCGTTCGTCATCGGCCAGGGCAATCGCGGGCACTTTGCCCAGGGTTTCGGGGGTTTCCGTTTCGGGCACCAAAATTTTGGCCAGCACAAAACAGGCCGGAATCGTCAGCACCGAGGCCGACATCAGGTGCCCGGCGATGGAGGGAAAGATGGGCCGCAGGTAGCCCGCGTAGAGCCCCAGCACCGTGGAGGCAATCGAGCCAAAGCAGGAGGCTAGAATGGCGCACAGCTCGCTGCGGGTCATGCGCTCTAAAAAGGGCTTGATGGCGATCGCAGACTCAATGCCGACAAAAATATTCGCCGCCCCCGCCAGCGCCTCGGCTCCGCTGATCGTCATGGCCCAGCGAAAGAAGCGGGCAAACAGTCGCACGACGGGCTGCACCACCCCCAGGTTGTACAGCAGCGCAAAAATAGAGGCAAAAAACACCACCTGGGGCAGCGAGCGAAAGGCAAAGATGTAGCCCAGATTGAGGTTGTCGGCCCCCAGGCGATCGCCGGGTACAGCGGTAAACGGCGGCGTCAGAGCGCGGGCAATCCAGCGACCGGCTCCAGCAGGGCCAACCGATTGGTTGAAGTCGGGCACAAAAATGGGGCCAAACAAAAATCGCGCCCCGGCATCTGACGCGTCAATCAGCGCATTGAGCAGCGCGCTGAGCCAGACCACCACCTCACGGGTAAAGGGCAGCAGAAACACCAGCAGCCCTACCAACAGCTGAATGCCAATCCCCCACTGAATCACCTTCCACGGCACCCGCCGCCGATCTTCTGAACCGAGCCAAGCAATGAAGCAAAGACCAAAAATTCCCAGCAGCGAAATTAAACGCAGTGCCATCGCTTGCCCATTCTCCTTTTGGCCCAAAACACGAGCCTGTCACCGATTATGCCGAAGAACGCTCGCTGCGAATCATGCCGTTCTAGAACTTAACTAAGCTAATGCATTCCATAATGGAACTGACCCCCCGCCTCACGCTATGGAAGCTTTTTCCCCTTTTCCGCCCGATTGGGCGCAGTCCGCTACCCACGCCACTCAGTTTTGCTGTCCCCAGTGCGGGGCCGAGAGCCGCCAGGCCAAGGCGGTCTGGATCAATCGGCGATCGCCGGTCTTTGGGGCCGATCATCGGCGCAAGTGGCAGGAATTTTACCACTGCGGCGAGTGCGCAACCCCCTGGTGGGCCTGGAGCAGCGATCGCCCCCCTTCCCCCTACGGCAGCCTTGACGACGACGGCGATCTGTTTTAGCCATGTCGCTACCTATGACCGCCACCCCTCAACCCAAAACCCTTTACGTTTTCGGCAGCCTGAATATGGACCTGGTCTGCCGCACTCCTCGTCTGCCCCAGCCGGGGGAAACGGTTTTAGGCACCCACTTTGAAACCTGCCCCGGCGGTAAGGGGGCGAACCAGGCGGTGGCGGCGGCTCGCCTGGGGGCCGCTGTGGCGATGGTGGGGCGGGTGGGAAACGATGCCTTTGGCCAGCAGCTACTGGACGGCTTGCAGCAGGCTGAAATCGATGTCAGCGGTGTGGCGGTGGATGCGGAGGCACCGACTGGGGTGGCGGCGATCGCCGTCAACGACTCTGGCCACAACACCATCGTGGTGGTGCCGGGGGCCAATGGTCGCGTTGACGATCGAGATGTCGACCGACTGGTGGCCCGGCTGCGGCCGGGAGACAGTCTTCTAATGCAGTTCGAGGTACCGCTGCCCACGGTTATAGCCGCCGCCAACGCCGCTAAGGCCCAGAATGTAACCGTGATCGTAGACCCGGCCCCCGCTCGAGCCGACCTGCCCGCTGAGTTTTTTAGGGCATTGGACATCCTCACGCCCAACCAAGTCGAGGCGAGTCAGCTGACGGGGCTGAACGTTACCGACATCGCCACCGCCAGCGAAGCTGCCTACCAGCTAGTGCAGCGCGGGGTCGCGATCGCGATTGTCAAGCTGGGGGAGCTGGGCGTGGTGGTGGCCGATCGCCAGCGCACGTTTCATCAGCCAGCCCTGCCTGTGAAAGTGGTTGATACCGTAGCGGCGGGGGATGCCTTTAATGGCGGTTTGGCTGTGGCCCTGGCGGAGGGGATGGCCCTGGACGCCGCCGTGGAGTTTGCCAGTGCCGTTGCCGCTGCCTCGGTGATGGCAACGGGGGCGCAGGCGTCGATGCCCGCGCGATCGCGGGTAGCAGCCCTGCAAATTGGCTTCAAGCACCTCTAGGGCGATCGCTGACAATTAGCTAAAATTGGGTACAACTTAGGTGATCAATGGCACGACCCAAAGCCCATGAATGGCGGACAGAACTGGATGACCTCATGCGCGGAATTGCTGGGGCATTTTTGTTTGGTGCGCCCTTTCTCTACACTATGGAGGTCTGGTGGAAGGGCAACTTTACCTCACCGCCTCGAATGATGCTGATTTTGAGCATGGCTTACCTGGCCCTGGTGCTGCTAAATATTAAAGGCGGGTTTCGGGCTCAGCAGCCCCGCAGCCGCACCCAAATTTTAGTCGAAAGTGCTGAGGGGCTGGCGATCGCCCTCTTCACCGCCACCCTCAGTCTGATATTGCTCGACATTCTTCACGTTGAGACCGGCATAGATGCCATTATGGGCCGACTGATCACCCTGTCGCTGCCCTTCTCGATCGGGGTCGGCATTGCCAACAACATTTTGCTGAAAACCCCCGATGACAACGCTGCCGACTCCGCCAAAAAGCGCGGCCATCCTTGGCGAAGCACGCTGTCAGATGCTGGTGCTGCCCTCCTGGGTGCAATCGTCGTCGGATCCTCGATCGCGCCTACCGATGAAATTCCCATGATCTCCAGTTCGCTGGAGCCCGCTCGCCTGCTGCTGATTATGGCTAGTTCGCTGCTGCTGTCGTACGTCATTGTATTCGAGGCCAATTTTGGCGCTCAGCGGCAGCGGCGATCGCAGTCCGGTTTGTTCCAGGGCCCAATCAGCGAGACCGTGGCCGCTTACCTAATTGCGCTAGCCGCTGCAACGCTCATGCTGTGGCTGTTTCAGGTGATTCGCGTAGGTGACCCAGTTAACCAGTGGGTGAGCTATATCATCGTATTGGGCCTGCCCTGTACCATTGGTGGTGCGGCCGGCCGCCTAGCTGTATAACCCTTAAACGTTTAATGTCTGAACAACCCATCCGCAATCCAGCCGAATGGTTTTCCCTTGGCATTTCCCTCACGCTGCTGTCGGCGGTGATTGCCACGGTAGCGTCGCTGTGGCTCAACCCGTCGCTCAAACCCGCCGAGTTTACGGTAGAACCTGGCAAAGTTAGAGCCGCCAACAACCACTACTACCTGCCTGTGACCATCAAAAACGAAGGCGATGCCACCGCTGCCGAGGTCACCGTCGAAGGCACGCTAGACACTACCAGCCCCGAGGAAGTCGCCACCACCACCTTCGATTTCGTTCCCGCCCGCTCCGATGCCGAAGGCGTACTGATCTTTAGCCAAGACCCTTCGAGCGCTACGGTGCGCGTCGTCAGCTATCAAGAACCCTGACCGTCACCATACCGTTTTTCCCCTGGGCCTTCGCCTGGTAGAGCCCCTGATCCGCAGCGGCAATTAGCGTTTCAGGCGACGACTGCTGATGGGGAATAGTCGTTGCGATCCCAAAGCTGAGCGTAATCAAGCGACTGGTCTGAGAGTTGGTGTGGGGAAGTTGAAGCGCTTCGATACTCGTCTGAATGGCTTCAACAACGACGATGGCCCCGTCGGTTGTGGTATTCGGCAAAATAACCGCAAATTCTTCGCCCCCGTAGCGCGCTACTAGATCGGAAGGGCGCTTACAGGCCTGCGCAATGGCCATGGCCACCTGCCGCAGCACATCGTCTCCGGCTAGGTGTCCGTAGGTATCGTTGTAAAGTTTGAAACAGTCAACATCACACAAAATTAGGGATAGGGGCGCTTGTTCGCGGGCCAGTCGCTGCCACTCGGTGCTCAATCTATGGTCGAAGCAGCGCCGATTGGCCACCTGGGTTAGGCCATCCACCGAGGCGAGGCGCTGAAGCTCTTGGTTGGCCGTTTGCAGCTGGTGGTAAAGCTCGGACTGCTGAATGGCGATCGCCGCCTGACTGGCCAGCTGATAGAACAAATTCACCTCAGACTGCTGCCACTGCCGCGGATGACTGCACTGATGGGCAATCAATAGCCCCCACAACCGCTCCTTTTGCAAAATCGGCACAATCAAATTGGCTTGAATTCTTAAGCTCTTCAGCAGGTCAATATGGCACGGCTTCAGCCCGACGGTTTCGATATTTTCGATTGCCCGCGTATTGCCCTGCTGATAGTAAGCTGCATGGGTGGTTTGAAAGCAGGTATCCATTACGTGAAAACCCAAAATGGATGGACTTCCCGCCGCCAAAGACTCTACCGCCACTAGCCCACTCCAGTCGGGTTCAAAGCGATAGATGACCACTCGGTCTACCTCAAACAGCTGCCGCACTTCATCGGCTGTGGTTTGAAGAATTTCGTTTAGATCTAGCGACTGCCGAATGCGCTGGGTGACGGCCGCGACAATGCGTTCGGACTCACTTTGGTGTTGTACCTGCGGTGCTCCTGGCTGCCAGGGCTCCAGGTCTAGGGTTACCGGTTTGGGGGCAAAGTGGGGGGTTGTCTTGGTCGGTACTGCGCTGGGTTTAGCAATCAAATAGCCCTGGGCAAAGTTGGTGCCCCGCTCCTGAAGCCAGTTCAGTTCTTCAACACACTCAATCCCTTCTGCAACGGTTTGAACATTCAGCTTTTGAGCAATCTCTAAAAGCTTTTCGGTGATAGAGGCTTTATAGACATCGAGATGCACATTCCGAATCAGCTCCATGTCTAGCTTGACGAAATCGGGACGCAGCTGGTGCAGTAAATTTAGACCAGAATAGCCTGATCCTAAATCGTCTAGCGCTACCCCAAAGCCAGCCTCCCGGTAATAGTTCAGCACCGTTTTCAGGTGGTCTAAATCCTGCGGATTGTCTGACTCTACAACTTCAAACACCACCTGAGCATGGGAAATTCCGGCTTTGTCGATGGCCTCTACGGTGCTGCGCAGGCAGGACACCGGATCATACAGAGCTGTAGGGGTAAAGTTGATGAAAATACGCCCATCTAGCTGATGCTGGCTGGCCTGAGCGATCGTGCTCAGCCGCGCCGCCCGATCGAGCTGCGGCAGCAGGCCGGCTTCGGTGGCCAGCTCAAAGATTGTCCCAGGCATGACTAAATTGCCGTGCTCGTCTAGCCCTCGCAAAAGTGACTCGTAGCCGTAAATCTGAGAGGTATCTTGAATAGAAACAATGGGCTGAAAATGACTGGTAAAGCGATCGCTCGCCAACATATCTACCAGCCAATCGGATTGACTCACCTTAATAAATCGCTGTAGCGAAGCAATGTCGCTGAAATCTTGCAGCTGTGGCTGAACAGCACCGCGCACAAATAGAACTTGGGTTTCTTTTAACTCTCTAGGAGCCACGAGCTGAGCTAAGCGGCGAGCCACCTCTTGAGCTTGCCCGGCTTTGCAGGCCACGCTCAAACCGGGTCGCTCCTGCATTAGCTCAAACTCAAAAGACGCTTGCTTTAGGAAAGGAACTACTTTTGCTAAGGTATGAGGAACCGGAAACCAGAGAAACAGCCGCCCTGCTTCTCCTGCTCGACATCGACTAACGTTATGACAAGCACATGTTTTAGAGGCGGGGATTCCCATAGCTCAATTCCACAATCATCGACGCGTGGATTCAGTATTCCCCGCTCGGTATAGGGAGAGCCACAGGTTAAGCTATATGGCGCAGATTTTAGTTGAATTGGCTCAGGAAAACTCGCGTGATGGAAGTAGACCCAAATAGCTCGCTAAACCACGATACAAACCCGTAAATTTTTAACGTCGCTAAATATTGCGAATCACTCGGCAAGGGTTGCCCACCGCCACAACGTTGGCAGGGATCGATTTTGTCACTACGCTGCCCGCGCCAATGGTGGTGTTGTCGCCAATCGTTACCCCAGGGCAAACAATCGCGCCGCCGCCAATCCACACATTGCTGCCAATGGTAATCGGGGCCGCCAGTTCTAAGCCCGTCAGCCGTACCGCCGGGTCGGTGGGATGGTAGGCCGCATAGATCTGCACGTTGGGCGCGAGTAGTACGTTATCACCCAGGGTCACCCAGTTGCAGTCGAGAATAGTGCAGTTGGCGTTGAGGTAGAGGTTCTTACCCGCCCGAATGTGGCTACCATAGTCGCAGAAGAAGGGGGGCGTAATCTCGAAGTTGGGACCGATGGTGTGAAAGAGCGATCGCACCACCGACCGCCGCACCTCCAGCTCTGCTGGCCGAGCGTGGTTGAACTCGTACAGCTGCTCCTGGGTCTGTCGCCGTAGCGCCACCAGCTCCGGATCGAATCCTAGGTACAGTTCTCCCGCGAGCATCTTCTCCCGCTCAGTTTTGGTCATCTCGAGAATCTCCTACAGCAAAAGATCCCCGAGTTCTTCAAGAACTCGGGGATCTGGAGGTATCAAAGCGGATCTAGCCCACCAGTTCCTTCACCTTGGCCATGATGCCGTCGGGGTCAATGCCCTGGTGAATGAACTGCTCCCACAGGCCGCCGCTGCCCTCGTGATTGGTGCCCATGAAGGCAAACTTGGGCGTGTAGCCCCGCTCCAGCAGCCAGGAGCCAAAGCGGCTGCCCAGACCCGTCTTGCGGTTAAAGGCCTCAGTCACCAGCACAAAGGGAGCCTTGCCCACCTTGGCCATAGTCTCCTCGTCGATCACGTTGAGGGTGGCCTTGTTGATCAGGCCTACGTCGATGCCCTCCTGCTTCAGCCGCTCTACGGCATCCAGCGCCCGATAGAGCGAGTCGCCAAAGGTGACGATATAGCCCGCCGTGCCCTCGCGAATCACCTCGTCTTTACCGGGGGTAAAGGTGTAGTCGCCGCCAAACATCTCGTTGCCGTCGGCATCGAGAATCATCGGCACCTTCGAGCGAGTCGAGAAGATAAAGCGCAGGCCGGGGTCGTGGAACACCTTCTTAACGCAGGCCTTCATCTGGTTGGGGTCGGCGGGGAAGTAGAGTTTGGTGTCGTAGCCGTCGTTGAGACCGTTGTCGGCAAAGAAGTTGTTGAGGCCGAAGTGACAGGTGTTGTCGGCCATATCGTCGATGCCCGAGTGGGAGAAGTGGCACAGCAGGTTGGAGTAGTTCAACCGGGCCATGGTGATCTCAGAAATACACATCTCCAGGAAAGCCGCGAAGGTGGCGAACACGCCCTGCTTGCCCTCGGCCATACCAAAGCCCGCCGCCGCCGACAGGTTGCCCCGCTCCATAATGCCGCCGCTGATGAAGATCTCAGGGTAGGCCTTGCGAATCTGAGCCAGGCCGCAGGAGCCTTCCAGGTCGCTATCGACCACCAGCACGCTCTCTTTGCGGGCCATTTCATCCATCTCGCCCAGCACTTCGACCATCGCGTCGCCAAACACGTTGCGGTTCGCGCCCACGTTCTTGCTAGAGCCCATGAACTCATAGGTGTTCTTGGGGGTCTCGATGGCTTCAAGAATTTCAACCGCAGCGGTGTGGCCTTTGGCGGTGAGGTATGCGATCGCCGCCTTCACCGAGATCACATCGTGGCCGTGGGTACTGCCCTCAATGCCCTCAATGCCCACCGCCATGGCCCGCTTGTTGATCACCGCCACCGGGCCGGGGGTGTTGATCGCCTTGCAGATATTGGCGTAGAGGCCGTCGAGGTCTTCGCCGTCGCCTTCGAGCACCGTCAGGCCGTGGCCCTCCAGGGTTTTCTTGACGCTGTAGCCGCCCATGTACTGGGAGGGGTGACCGGCAATGGTGACATCGTTGTCGTCAACGAGAATTTTGACGTTAACGTGGTTGGCCACCGCAAAGCGCGCCGCCTCGGCGTCGTCACCCTCTTGCTGGGCACCGTCAGAGCCCAGGCAGAATGCAACTTTGCCGGGGTTGGCTAGGGCCACACCGTTGACGTAGGGCCACATGTGGCCGAGACGACCCGAGCTAAACTTGACGCCGGGGGTGAGCCCTAGCTCGGGGTGACCGGGCAGCTTTTCGTTGGCGGCGCGGTACTGCATTAGCTGCTCGGCGGGCATGTCGCCGTTGAGCACCGACATTAGGTACTGGGTAGCCACCCGGTGCCCGGCTTCGTCAAAGAAAATGGGCACGTACTTGTCGCCCGCACCGCGAAACAGCGCGTCGAGAATCATCACCTCGGGCACGGTGTCGTAGGGGCCGCCGGTGTGACCGCCCACACCCCGCGCTGCGCCCGTGGCGGTAAAGAACACGATCGCATCCCGACACAGCTGAATGTTGGCCTTGAGGGCACTGCGCTGCTCGTCGGTGAGGGTGGGGTTAGACGCGTCTAACGAAATTCGCTGGTATGCGCCTAGGTCAATGGGAAAGCTTGTCATAGTGTTTCGTCCTATAGGCTGGTGACAGGGAAGCGTGGAGCAAAGCGAGTTTTTTTATAGCGAGCAAGTCCACCGCTCAAGTTTGGATAGCAAAAATCCACTACCTCCATCATTCAATACTCTGGCAAGGCTGTGAAGTTTTATTCGGTAAGAGTTGGTTAAGGGGGAGTGGAGTGGGTGGGTGGATGGGTAGGGGGTGGATGGGATTAGAATGGGAGCTATGAGTCAAGATCCTTTTACTGGCGCTGCTGTCACTGTATCGGCTGATCTTCAGATTACTATTCCAGGTGCGGTAGGTAAGTCATTGGGGCTATCTGAGGGGCAGCGCTTTCAGGTGGTGCGGTATCAAGACCGCATTGAGCTAATTTCCATTCGCCGACTACAGGCACTCAGGGGCTTTCTCAAAGGCATGGACACAGACCTAGCAAGAGATATCAATTAGCAATGCCAGAGATTACAAAGGTTCTACGGAATCATCAAGGTTTTCTTTGGTGATCATCCACCACCTTACTTCCATGCAATCTACGGCGAGTACAACGCTTTAGTAAGTATCGAATCCCTAGAGATCATAGAGGGCGATCTCCTGGGACGTGCTCAGAAGATGGTGATCGACTGGGCCGAAATGTATCAGCAAGATCTGTTAAGGATGTGGAATGACCAGGAGTTTCAGAAGCTACCTCCTTTGAGAGGACGTTTGAAAAGGGGTAGGAGTGTAGCCAATTAGACCAAGCGCCTAAGCATGATGCGAATCATGGCAATTTGGAGCATGGCCTCAGCGTTTTCAGGCAACTGCTCATAATCCTGAACCAAGC
>NZ_JADEWR010000026.1 GCF_015207525.1 Nodosilinea sp. LEGE 06152 | reverse complement strand
ACAATCAAGATAATCGCTACTCCCAAGCCTTGCAAGATTAAGCTCCTTGAAATAGCGCATCGCCCCGCAGATGCACCCGCCCGCCCACCCATCCCCCCTACCCGCGTCAAAAGTACTCTCTACACTAATGCCCCGCTCCGCCTTTGCAGTAAAGTAGATCCCTGTGACATTTTATGGCTGACCCATGCCCAAGGTTCTAGTTTCCGACCCCATTGATCAGGCGGGCCTCGATATTCTCTCCCAAGTCGCCCAGGTTGACGTCAACACCAGCCTTTCGCCTGAAGAACTGGTGGCGGCCATTGGCGAGTATGACGCGCTGATGATTCGCTCTGGCACCAAGGTAACCAAGGCGGTGATTGAGGCGGGCAACAGCCTTAAAATCATTGGTCGGGCCGGGGTCGGGGTCGATAACGTCGATGTGCCTGAGGCCACCCGGCGCGGCATTGTGGTGGTCAACTCCCCCGAGGGCAATACCATTGCCGCCGCAGAGCACGCCCTGGCGATGATGATGTCGATGTCGCGCTACATTCCCAGCGCCGATCGCTCCGTCAAGGCGGGCGAGTGGAAGCGCAAAGACTTCACCGGGGTCGAAATCTACAAGAAAACCCTGGGTGTTGTAGGTCTGGGCAAAATTGGCTCCCACGTGGCCACGGTGGCGCGGGCCATGGGCATGAAGCTGCTGGCCTACGACCCCTTCATCTCCGCCGATCGCGCCGAACAGCTCGGCTGCCGCCTGGTGGAGCTAGACCTGCTGTTCCGCGAGGCCGACTACATCACCCTGCACCTGCCCAAGACCCCCGAAACCACCCACCTGGTTGACGAAAAAGCCCTGGCCACCATGAAGCCCACGGTGCGCATCATCAACTGCGCCCGCGGCGGCATCATCGACGAAACCGCCCTAGCTAAGGCCCTGCGGGAGGGCACCATCGGCGGTGCAGCGCTAGATGTGTACGAATCTGAACCCCTGGGCGAGTCGGAACTGCGGGAGCTGGGCAAAGAGATCATTCTCACCCCCCACCTAGGGGCTTCTACCGAAGAGGCCCAGGTGAATGTGGCCATTGACGTGGCTGAGCAAATTCGCGACGTGCTGCTCGGTCTACCGGCGCGATCGGCGGTGAATATCCCCGGTCTGCGCCCTGAGGTAATGCAAAAGCTGCGCCCCTACCTGCAGCTGGCCGAAACCCTAGGCAACCTGGTGGGTCAATTAGCTGGGGGCCGGGTTGAAGAACTCACGGTGCGGCTCCAGGGCGACATTGCCGGGGGCGACACCCAGCCAATCATGGTGGCGGCGCTGAAGGGGCTGCTCTCCCACGCCCTGCAAGAGCGGGTCAACTACGTCAACGCCTCAATCGAGGCCAAGGAGCGGGGTATCCATGTGATCGAGACCCGCGATGCCGACATCCGCGACTACACAGGGTCGCTGAACCTGTCGGCCAAGGGCAGCCTGGGCGAACACTCGGTTACCGGGGTGCTGCTGGGCGGCAGCGAAATCCGCGTTACTGACATCGACGAGTTCCCCATCAACGTGCCGCCGACTCAGCACATGCTGTTTACCCTGCACCGCGACATGCCGGGCATTATCGGCAAAATTGGCTCGCTGCTGGGCAGCTTTAACGTCAACATCGCCAGTATGCAGGTGGGCCGCAAAATCGTGCGCGGCGACGCGGTCATGGCGCTCAGCCTCGACGATCCGCTGCCCGAGGGCATTTTAGAAGAGATTCTCAAGGTGCCCGGCATTCGCGATGCCTACACCGTCAACTTGTAGGATGGGCAAAGCGGAGGGTGCTTCAGCTGCGGTTTCTAACGCGACAGGCGGTGAGTTGGTGGTGGGCAGTGCCCACCCTACGGCCAAAAATTTGAGATTTTAGCTCAAATAGGGTGAAAGCCCAATCTTGATAATTGCGAGGCAATCTCTAGAATGGCTGTGGTCAACACCTGGTGGGAAGTAAAAGTACTGTGCGATCCGGCCCTAGAAGATACGGTCTTCTGGCGGTTTGACAGCTTTGGCAGCCAGGGCACTTCAACCCAAAAGCGGGGATCGTCCTGTCTGGTGCAGGCTTATTTTCCGCAGCACCGGATGGAACTGCTGGATTTGTCAGCCCTGGCGCTGCTGATCAAGCAGGATGCCCTGTGCAACGACCAAGTGCTGCCCCGAATTAGCTGGCAGCTAATCGACGAAGAAGACTGGTCAAAAAGCTGGAAAGACCACTGGCAGCCGGAACCGATTGGCGATCGCTTCTTGATCACTCCCGCCTGGCTAGAACCGCCCGCCGACAACGATCGGCTGGTGCTGCGCCTCGATCCAGGGGTGGCCTTTGGTACCGGCAACCACCCCACCACCCAGCTCTGCCTGGAGTCGCTCGAAATGCGACTCACCTACGAAAAAACCGATGTGACGATCGCCGACATTGGCTGTGGGTCTGGCATTCTCTCGATCGGAGCGCTGCTGCTGGGGGCTAGGCGAGCCTACGCCGCCGACACCGACGACTTAGCCATTCATTCAGCCAGCGGCAACCGCACCCTGAACGGTCTGACGGAGGAGCAGCTACCGCTGCTGCATGGCAGCCTGGACACTATTGCCCAGGCGATCGATGCCCCGGTCGACGGTATCGTCTGCAACATTCTGGCCGAGGTGATTATGGACCTCATCCCTCAGATGCACACCATTGTTACCGCCGATGGCTGGGGCATTCTCAGCGGTATTTTGCTTGACCAGTCGAAGCTGGTGGCCGATACCCTCGAGCAGCACGGCTGGGTGGTGGCCACCCTCTGGCGACGACAGGAGTGGTGTTGTCTCAACGTGCGGCGATCCCCTGAGCTAGGCCTATGAATTCTTCTGACATCAGCTTTGTGGCTAAAGTGGTGGCGCTGTCGGGGGTGTTGAGCGCGGCGGTTAAATACGGAGTACCAGTGCTGCTTGCTAATTCTCAGGCAGGGCAGAACAGCCCAACTCTGGGTCTAGTAATAGCCCTGCTGCTAGCCCCCTCAGCGCTGATGGGCAGCCTATTCTGGTTGCGGCGTAGCTCTAACTCCTAGGCTTGGCCCATGCGCACCATCGACGGCATTAACGAAAAAATTCGCCAGGGCAAAGCGGTGGTGCAGACCGCCGAGGCCTTCAAGGGCTACGCCAAAGAACAGGGTATTACCGCCGCCGCCGCCGCGGTAGATGTCGTGGTCACAGGCACCTTTGAGCCCATGGAGTCGTCGGGGGCAATGCTCAACCTGGGCCACACCGACCCGCCTATCAAGCTGCTGGAGTGCTATCTCGATGGCGTGCCTGCCTACGCGGGCTTTGGCGCGGTGGATGTCTGCCTGGGAGCGAGTCAGCCCGCCGTGGCCGGGCGTGGCGGGGCCGACCTGGGCGATGCCGAAGCGGTACGCGAGCACGGCGGCGGCCACGTGATCGCCGACCTGATCGCCGGGCGCAGCGTGCCCCTACAGGCCACCGGCCACGGCACCGACTGCTACCCCCGTACCGCCCTCGAAACCACCATCACCCGCGATACGATCAACCAGTTTTACCTGTTCAGCCCCCGAGGGCTATACCAAAACTTTATTGTCGGAGTGAATGGGGGCGATCGCACCCTTTCCACCTATCTCGGTCCGCTGCAGCCGCGCCTGGGTAATGCCGTCTACGCCAATCCCGGTGCCCTCTCACCGCWRCYSNANGRCCCMRACCYNGMSKCGAYMRKCWKYGGYRSSYGMMYKYYSWKNTGGCSGCGGCGTGGGCTATGTGGCCTGGGAGGGCACCCAGCACTTCCCGCTCCAGCGACGGCTGCCCAACCGCACCCCCATTGGCCCCGCCGCCACCCTGGCCCTCATTGGCGATGCCAAGCAGATGCGGGCCGAGTGGGTGCGGGGCTGCTACTTCAAGGGTTATGGCCCCTCGCTCATGCTGGGGGTGGGGGTGCCCATTCCCATACTCAACGAGCAGGTGGCGGCCCACTGCGCCATCCAGGACGTCGAGATCGTGGCTCCAGTGATGGATTTCTCGATTCCTCGCCGGGTGCGGCCCACCTTTGGCCTGGTCAGCTATGCCCAGCTCAAGTCAGGCAGTATCACTATCGAAGGGCAGCCCGTGCGCACGGCACCGCTGGCCAGCGTGTTTTTAGCCCGTCAGGTCGCCAACGAACTTAAAACCTGGATAGAGACAGGACAGTTTGAGCTGACGGCACCCGTAGCCCCTCTGCCTCAAGATCGGGCGTTTTTACCTCAGGATGCGCTGGGTGGCTAGGGCCGCTATTTGAGCTGACTATTCGGGGCTGCTCTCGAGATTCTCGTCACGCTTTTTAGGGCGACTCGCAGGGCGACCCGCTCCAGCATCGCTGCCTTTGACCCCCGTAGGGCGACGGTTGGGCATAGGAGGTCTGCTGCCGCCCGGGCCACTGCGCATGCTCGGTCTGCCGCCGCCCCGTCGAGGGCCGCCACCGCCACCGCTGCCCTTAGCGCGCTTCTTGGGGGGCACAATGCCCACCATCGTCGCCTCGCTCACCACCAAAACTTTGGCCTCACGCCTGACCTTAAAATCCCAAAAATAGCCCACCGTGCGGCCCTCAATGGTGCCGTGCAGCAGCAGCTTAAACGGTTTTGAGGAGCCGGGAGTGCGCTTTACCCCCTGCAAAATTTTGACCGCAATGCACTGATCTTCTGGGGTGTACTTCACCACTTCGCCGCGGATGGAGAAGAAGTTGTCGTCCACGGGGGGCAGATCTTTAAGGTCTGGTTTGTCCGCGTCGGCAGCGGCTTCGTCGGTGTCGTCATCGGCATTGGCGGGTGCTTCCCCCGGCAGGCCTAAGGTTTCGGGCTCCCATACGCCGACGATCTGCAGGTGCAAATCCTGGTCGTCATTATCCAGTTCGCGGCGGGTGCGAGGGTACACCACCCACAGGTGGGGCACCGCCAGGTCAATATGCTTTTTCACCAGGCTGGTAATGCGCCCCAGCAATACCGAATCGATCACGTGGCCGTCTTCGGTGGTGAGGTTGCCCCGGTTGAGCTGGTCGGCCTCGCTGGGTTCGTAGGTGCCTCGCACCAGACCAATCGCCCGGTACTGCATGGGTTCACTGGGTGGCGCAATGGGCTGATACCGATAGGCGGCGGGGTCGGGTGCAGGGGGTTCGGCCACGGCAACTTTGTTGGCCGGCTCAGCTGCTGGGGCCTTGGGCGCTACTTTAACGCCGACCGCGCTGGTCTTGGCTACACTGGTCTTAGCTTCTGGGGCAGCAGCAGGGCGTACCGGGCGCACCGGACGCTGGGGAGGAGACATTAACGATGGCCGATCGGCGGCAGATGCCGTCCCCTGGTCGAGGCCATCTTTAGCTTTAAAGTCGCTCTTAGAAGCGTCTTGCTCTGTAGAACCCATGACACCACCGATCTCCCTCTCAACATGAACTAGCCACCCGGCGCAACGGTAACTTCGCGCATGACTTAGCCTGTAAGCCTAGCGTAACATTCGCCTTCTCATATGCATGGTCGGGGCAAATATTTAAGCGGTTTACGCAACTTGTCGGGAGCTTTACGTCTAGGTCAGTACAGCTCGCAGACAGTTACCTCAACGGTCGAAGCAGCTATCTTAAGTTTCCATCGCTGACGGTTAGCAATCCGTATTGTTTCTGAGCTTTTTGGCAACTTCTTTGCTACTGTAACCCTGGATCCTGGGGCTGGCTCCAAACTCGGCTCCAGCCCCAGACCAAAGCGTTAGAATCATTTACCTGCAGCTAGTTTGAAACTGTATAACGTTCGCGATCGCCCCCCAACCCGGGTATCGCGTTCCCGCCGCTCCCTGATGAGGTAAACCCGTGACCGCAAACCGTAATCGTTGGCTCGTTGGTACTGTTTTGACCCTGGCTTTGGCGGCCTTTTTGTCGCTGTCGCTGCTGCCAATTTTGGGCAGTAACGACAACCGCCGGGCTAGCAGTACCCCCGATGCCAGCCCCGCCGCCGACCCCGCCGCCATGCAGGCCGAGCTAGAAGCTCAGGCCCGAGGCTATGAGCTAGTGCTAGAGCGCGAGCCCGACAACCAAACAGCCCTGCAGGGCCTGGTAGACGCGCGCATTCAGCTAGGCGATATCAACGGGGTAGTCGGTCCCCTAGAAAAGCTGGTAGAGCTTAACCCAGGCGTGCCCGACTACGCTGTGCTGCTGGCCCAAACCAAACAGCAGCTGGGCGATCTAGAAGGAGCGGCTCAAACCTATCGCCAGGTGCTCGATCAGCAGCCTGGCAATATGAACGCGCTACAGGGGTTAACCGTGCTGCTGGTGCAGCAACAACGCCCCCAGGCCGCGATCGGGCTGTTGCAAGATACCCTTAAAACCGCCGACCAGCTGCAGTCAGACGGCACAGCAACCGACATTGACACGACCTCCGTGAAGCTGCTGCTGGCCCAGGTGCACGTGGAGGCCAACAATCCCGACCAGGCCATTGCGCTCTATGACGAGACGATCGCAGCTGCTCCAGAAGACTTTCGCCCGGTGCTGGCTAAGGCCCTGGTGCTGCAGGAGCAGGGAGACACTGATACCGCCCAAGCTCTCTTTACCCAAGCCACGGCTCTGGCCCCGGCTCAGTTCAAAGACCAAATTGAGCTGATGTCTGCCCAGGGTCAGGCAGCGCCAGGGGCCAGTAGCGAGACCACAGACGTTGTGGAACCGGCCCCTGCCGCAGAAGAGTCGGCGGAGTAGGCCAGTTAAGCTCGGGCCGGAGAGGTAGAACTAACCGTTCTTTCCGGACGGTTAGGGGCAGTTTGGCTAGACTCTACCGGCTCAACCTCAATGTGGTTAAACAGCGTGGTCACAAAGGCAAATAGTAGAAAAGGCAGCGACAGCACCAGAATGAGCCCGACGGTAGCCAGGGCGACCACGGGCTGCCGAGCACCCATCAGGGCCAGAGATGCCGCTAGGCTAATGAACAAAATCACTAGCCAGGCAATAATTTGGCCATAGATGTCGCCAAAGGTGAGGGTGCAAGCGAAACGATACTTATTCCCGAATTCCATGGTGTTGTCCTGCCACAATCAGTCCTATAGAGTTCAGCATATCGGTCTGACCTTGACCGCTGTGGTTTCTCAACATTTCCACAAGAGTTGCAATGAAATGTTGCAGCCCTTAAGCCGTGATTCATGCTGCGATCGCAGCCAGTGTTTTCTCCCGGGCTGCGATCGGCCAATCTACGGCAGCTATAATGCTTCGCTTATCTGTGGCCCGTAGCCACCATGGCGTATCAGTACATTTTGTTTTACAAGCCCTACAACGTGCTCAGCCAGTTTAGCGAGGGCAATACTCCCCCAGCCTCTACCGCTGAGCCCCGCCCTACTCTCAAAGACTTTATTCCGGTGGCGGATGTCTACCCGGTGGGGCGTCTCGATCGCGATAGCGAAGGGCTAATGCTGCTGACCAACCACGGTCGGGTGCAGCATCGGCTCAGCGATCCGCGCTTTGCCCACCCCCGCACCTACTGGGTGCAGGTCGAGCAGGTACCAACCGCCGCCGCCCTGGCCCAGCTCCGCCAGGGAGTTACGATTAAGGGCTATCGCACTCGGCCCTGTCACGTTAAACCGCTCGCTGCCGCCCCGGTGCTGCCGCCGCGAGACCCGCCCATTCGCTTCCGCCAGAGCATTCCAACGGCGTGGTTAGAAATGACCCTGGAAGAGGGCAAAAACCGCCAGGTGCGTCGCATGACGGCTGCGGTGGGGCACCCTACCCTGCGGCTGGTGCGCGTTGCGATCGCCCACCTGCAGCTGGGTACCCTAAAGCCCGGTCAGTGGCGGCTGGCTACGGCCGACGAACGCCAGAAGTTACTGCAACTTTAAAGGTGTGCCCTCGGCCACCCGGCGCGCTGAGCCTGGCTTTGGTTTAAGTCAAGAATCGCTGGTTTAAGCATGTTACGGCAGGGGTAGTAAGTTACCATGAGCTTGCGGTAGGGCAGCTTTGGCATGTACCCATGCCATACTTAAACATGCCGTACCCCAGCGGTTTTGCCAGTAGGGTGTATCAAACGGTTGTGTGAAAGCCTGTCTTAGCCTCCAGCATAATGCTCGATTGTGACCTTACTCAGGGTGATGGCCTCGATACGCTGGCTGACTGGCCTACTTTTGGATCATCGCTAGGATGCTAACCTGCCCTTTTTGTGAGTTTGAAAACCCCGATTCACAGCGGTCCTGCGAGCAGTGTGGCCAGCCACTTCAGCGCTGGCGAGTAATTGATATTCCCGGTCCAGGGACGGCGGCGATCGCCGCCGATGACCTGGAGGCCGAAGGCTACCTCGACTGCGATCGCCGCTATCGGCTAGTTGCCTCACCTACCCCACTCGGGATAGACAGCCCTGCTCCCCTGGTGGTCCTTGACTGTCAGCCCAATGCCGACTCTCCGCTACAAGCCCTACAGTCGGCCTGGCTAGAAACACCTAACCTAAATCCCACTACCCATCCTCTAGCGGCTGGGGTGCCGCCTCAGGCCTATCCCTACCTGGCCCTCCAAGCCGACCATTTTCCGGCTATTCCTGAGCTACACCATGCTTGGCAAACGCCCCAGCGCACCCTCTTACTGATTGAAGATCGAACCATCTGGCTTCCCCTCTCAATGGGCTGGATAGCTATTGATGAACCGCTGCAGCACATTCATTGGCTGTTTGAAACGACGCTGCTCTGGCAGGCTTTGGCCCCGTGGCAGGGGCAGGCTACTCTGCTTAACCCCCAGCGGCTAACCCTAAACGAAAACAGCCTGCTCTGCCTCACGCAGATCGACTCCGGCCCTCATCAGTCGCCCCTGCCATTGCAGGTTTTGGGGCAGATGTGGCAAACCATGCTCAGCCGCGGCCAGGGTCTGCCTCTCAAGGTACAGACCCTGATCAACGACCTGGTAGAGGGCACTGTTACCGACATCAAGCGCGTGCAAGATACCCTGGCCGAAGCCGCCCAAGCCTATCCGCTGCCCGGGGCTGAAGGTACTGCCCTACAGTGGGTCGACGACACCGACGACGCTGAAGCTAGCAACCTGGTTGAGGCGGATGAGTCTGAGCTGACGACCGCCAGCGCAGCGGTTGCCGACGACAGTGACCTAGACGCTGACACGGTGTTCGATACACAAGAGTTGCCAGAGGACGATGGTACTGGGCTAATCGAAGCCTCAACCATGATATTGCCCATGAAGCTGGCCCACCTCGATGATGCCGGCCAAAGCCACGTGGGTCAGCAGCGCCACCACAACGAAGACTGGTTCTTCACCCAAACTCAGCTCCATAAGGTGAGCGGTCCCCAGGGCACCATACTGCGGGCTAAGGGGCTCTACATCCTTTGTGACGGCATGGGCGGTCACGCCTCGGGAGAAGTGGCCAGCCAGCTGGCGGTACGCACGCTGCGGGAGTATTTAACCCAGCACTGGAGCGGCGATCGCCTGCCTGACCAAGACACCCTAGCTCAGGCCGTGGTCACCGCCAACCAGACTATTTTTGATATCAATCAGTCAAACGCAACCTCCGGGGTTGGCCGAATGGGTACTACCCTGGTGATGGTTCTGGTGCACAACCTGGATATGGCGGTGGTGCACGTGGGCGATAGCCGCCTGTATAGCTATGGCAAACGTCTGGGTCTGCGGCAGCTGACTCTTGACCATGAAGTGGGTCAGCGGGAAATCAATCGAGGGGTAGAGCCAGCGCTAGCCTATGCCCGCCCCGATGCCTATCAATTGACTCAAGCCTTGGGGCCAAGAAGCAAGGAAGACTTAACACCCAGCATTGCGTACCACGAAATTACCGAAGATACCCTGCTGGTTTTGTGTTCGGATGGGCTGAGCGACAACGATCTGCTAGAGCGCCATAGCGATTCCCACCTTGCTGCTCTCCTGAGCTCGAAGGCTAACCTCGCCAGCGGTGCCACCCATCTCATCGACTTAGCCAACGAAAAAAATGGCCATGACAATATCACGACCATTCTTGTGCGTATTAAGCTGCAACCCGATTTAACGTCAATGGTTGATTAGTCACGGGTTAGTTGGTCACGGCGGTTAGCGGAGACTCGCTAGTAAAACGAGTTTGTAACCTGGGCTAATCAGCGATCGCGATGCCCTGCATTAGTCCTCTTCCCAAGACTGCACCGCCAGCAGTTCTTGGATTGGATCTTGAGTTGAGAAGTCGAATTCTTCTAGCTCTTGCTTCCAATGGGCCCAGTCATCGCCAAACAGGAAAGCGATTTTCCAAATGGGGTCGCTGGGGCTTACAACTTTGGATTTCTTAACTAGAGACTCAACTTGGCGCTGAAATTTCACCATTGGGTGAGCGACAACTAAGTCGGCAATTGCTTCAGTCATATTTTCGATGTAAAAAGCTCTTCAGAACGTTGAACCGGGAGAATCTGCACACCCTTGAAACTTGCGCAGGCATCAACCCCTAGATTCAGGAACACAGCATAGCACAAGAATGCAAAGGCGCAATTCTGTCTGTACTCGTCCTGCACATGATGACCTTGGAACGCTGCACCTGGTCATCACTCCCCTAGTGTACCTAAGCGAGCGGCCAATTGAGTCAGATATTCCCCTAGCCAAAGGGTAGATAACCGTACTCCTGGGCGCTAGCTCGACTTTGGGTTTACCCAATAGTCGCTAAACTAGATGTCAATTCCTTATCTTGCCTTCAGCGTTGACAATGGCTCAAACTGACTTGTCTGCTCCTCAATCGAGCGCTCCTATTGCCCTGCCTCGCACCAGTGAGTCAGAGGGTCTCAAGCGCATTCGCCACACCTTCTCCCACGTGATGGCGATGGCGGTGCAGGTTCTATTCCCCAAGGCTCAAGTCACAATTGGCCCCTCGATCGACTATGGCTTCTACTACGACTTCGACAGCCCTGAGCCTTTTACCGAGCAGGACCTGAAGGCGATTAAAAAAGAGATGATCAAAATTATTAACAAGGGGCTGCCGGTCGTTGAAGAAACCGTTACCCGTGACGAGGCTCAGCGCCGCATTGAGGCCCTGGGAGAGCCCTATAAGCTCGAAATTCTGCAAGATTTGAAAGATCCGATCACGCTCTATCACCTGGGTGATCAGTGGTGGGATTTATGCGCTGGCCCCCATGTCGCTAGCACCGCCGACCTCAACCCCAAGGCATTTGAGCTAGAGAGTGTAGCTGGGGCCTACTGGCGCGGTGACGAGAACCGCGCCCAACTCCAGCGCATCTACGGTACCGCCTGGGAGACTCCGGAGCAACTCCAGGAATACAAGCGCCGTCGCGAAGAGGCCAAGCGTCGCGACCACCGCAAGCTGGGCAAAGAACTGGGCTTGTTTATCTTCGCTGACGAGGTAGGGCCCGGCCTGCCACTGTGGACGCCTAAGGGCACGGTGCTGCGCTCTACGCTAGAAACATTCCTGAAGGAAGAGCAGACCAAGCGGGGCTATCTTGGGGTTGTCACCCCTCACATTGCTCGAGTAGATCTCTTTAAGATCTCGGGCCACTGGCAGAACTACCGAGAAGACATGTTTCCGCTGATGGCCGACGACGATGCGGCTCGTTTGGCGGAGGAGGGCTTTGTCATGAAACCCATGAACTGCCCTTTTCATATCCAGATCTATAAGAGTGAGCTCAGGTCGTACCGAGAACTGCCGCTGCGGCTGGCGGAGTTTGGCACGGTGTATCGCTACGAGCAGTCGGGAGAGCTGGGCGGGCTGACCCGAGTGCGAGGCTTTACGGTGGACGATTCTCACCTGTTCGTGCGCCCAGAGCAGCTCGACGACGAGTTTCTTAAGGTGGTGGATTTAATTCTCTCCGTGTTTCGCAGCCTGAAGCTCAAGAACTTTAAAGCTCGACTGAGCTTCCGAGACCCAGAATCAACCAAGTATATTGGCGGTGATGAGGTGTGGGAAGCGTCTCAAACGGCTATTCGTCGGGCTGTGCAAACCTTGGGCATGGAGTATTTTGAAGCGCCGGGAGAAGCGGCTTTCTATGGCCCCAAGCTGGACTTCATTTTTCGGGATGCTCTGGAGCGCGAATGGCAGCTGGGCACGGTACAGGTTGACTACAACTTGCCCGAGCGCTTTGATCTGGAGTACGTGGCCGAGGACGGCTCGCGTCAGCGCCCGGTGATGATTCACCGCGCTCCCTTTGGTTCGCTGGAGCGGCTAATTGGGATTTTGATTGAGGAGTATGCCGGTGATTTTCCGCTGTGGCTGGCTCCGGTGCAGATGCGCCTGCTGCCGGTGACTGAGGAGCAGCTGGGCTTTGCCCAATCGGTGGCGGATCAGCTCTTGGCCCAGGGCGTGCGGGTGGAGGTAGATGCCAGCGGCGATCGCCTCGGTAAGATGGTGCGCAATGCCGAAAAGGCCAAAGTGCCCATCATGGCCGTAGTCGGTGCGAAGGAACTGGAGGCTAATGCCCTCAACATTCGCACCCGCGCCCAGGGTGAACTGGGGGCGCTGCCCGTGACTGAGGTGGTAGAACGGGTGGCTGGGGCGATCGCCGCTCGTGAAGACTTCTAGCCCTAGGGCGTCTCTGGCAGCTCGGTTTCAAGCTGGCGCAGCTCCTGCAAGGACTGCTCCATGTCGTCGATTAGATCGCGCACGGCTTGCCCCTGCTCTGCCTGTTGCTGCTGGGCCAGGCCCGAGATTACGCTCAGACAGGCATCCATTCCGGCGGCAAATTCGTAGCGGGTGACCGCATCTTCGCCCCGAAAAGTGCCGTCTGGATAGCCGCTAACGCAGCCATAGGTGCCAGCCAGGTTGAGCAAGGCCTCGTAGGCCCAGTGATCGGGCGGTACGTCGGTGAAGGGCAGCACTAGCCTGCCCCCATCTCCCTGGGTTACAGCCCCCTGAGCTACGGGCTCAGGAGCAGAGTTGGCAGAATCCGGCTCGGCGCTGGCCGGGGCGATCGCCGCTAAAACGCCCATCCCGGCTCCTAGACCTATTCCCAGGGCAGCGCGAATCAATGGCTGAAGGTTCATGCTACGTCTCCCAAAATCTTCCCTGTTCCTATTGTAGAGACGGGATTTAATGATGTCGCTCGGGTTGTGTCGCCTTAAATTGTGTCTCTAAGAGGGTGTCTTGCAAGATATCTCTAGACCAGTGTCCCTAGGGCGACCTCAAAAAGTGATAGTATCCTGGGCCTGATGGTTCTACAACCGCTGGAGGCTTTTGCGGTGCCTACATCCGTGTCTGTGACTGTGCCTGCCACTACCGCCAACATTGGCCCCGGCTTCGATTGTTTAGGCGCGGCGCTTACCCTTTACAACCGCTTCCGTTTCACGCTTGACCCGGCAGCGGGGGAGGTGGCGATTGAGGTGCGGGGCTTAGAGGCCGACCGGGTTGTGACCGATAGCTCTAACCTGGCCTACAAAGCGTTTGCCAGCTACTTCCATCGGCGAGAGCTGGCTGTGCCAACCGTGGCGATCGCAATCGACCTCAATGTTCCTCTGGCGCGGGGCTTGGGCAGCTCCTCAACCGCCATTGTCGGGGGTCTACTGGGGGCCAATGCGCTGTGCGATTCTCCGCTCGATCAGGCGGCGCTGGTGGCGATGGCGATCGATATTGAGGGCCATCCCGACAATGTTGTTCCTGCTTTGGTGGGCGGCTGTCAGCTAGCCGTCGCCAACGACGACGGGTCCTCCACCCTCTGCCCTATTCCCTGGCACGGGGAGATTACGCCTGTTGTTGCCATCCCAGATTTTGAGCTGTCTACCGCTGCGGCCCGCCAAGTGCTGCCCGCTACCTACAGCCGCGCCGACGCAATTTTTAATACCGCCCATCTGGGGCTGCTGCTGCGGGGGCTAGAGACGGGCCGGGGCGACTGGCTGCGGGTAGCGATGGGCGATCGCATTCATCAGCCCTACCGCCAAACGCTGATTGCTGGCTACGAACCCGTGGCTACCGCCGCGATCGAGGCGGGGGCCTACGGCTTAGTCATCAGTGGCGCTGGTCCTACCCTGCTGGCGCTGGCTCCAGCACAGGCGGCCGCTCAGGTACGTGACGCTATGGTTACCACCTGGCAGCAGGCTGGGCAAACGGTAACGGCCCAAGTGCTGGCCCTAGAGACTGAGGGAGCCAGAGTTTCCTTAGCAACAGACCAGTAGTACCTGACCAATCGGACTGTGCAAACTCCAACGGTCTGGGTTGAAGGTATCCGGTTCTGGGTCTGTTTATTTCTATACGTGACCTGAAACCTTGCTCCCTAAGCTGTCACCTTTGGTTGTGCTAAGCGAGCGCGATCGCTGGGGCAGACCCGAAACCAGGGGAACCCGTCGGCCGATGCCACCAAACACGGGTTTGGGGTTGAACTGTTGCAATAATTAAGATTTTGATGCATTGACATACATAAATGTGAGTACTCATTTTAATTAATTCAGAGGCGAGAGGGGCCTCAAATGCTTGCGCCGTCTTTATGCCAGCCATTTGAGTGTCAATCTTTCGCGATTTTTGCCGGAAATTACTTATCAAATGTTTATTAAGTTTCCTATACTGGGGACGGGCGCAAAGATAGGTATATCTCTCTATCGATCTTGCACTCCGGTTCCTTCGTCGTGCCCTTTAGGCTACGACTCGCTCGCTGAAGACCTCCAACCTGGGCAGGCCGCCGCGAACAGCAGAGGGTAAGCCGTTGCAAACCAATGGCTCCTCCAAGGGATATGTGTCCGCCTCACGTCAGACACCAAAACCGGAACCCCAATGCACTGGCTGTTTTGTAGTATTACTCACGCAAATTCTCATGCTGACCGAGCAATTTCCGTGGCTGACGACCCTAGTGATTCTGCCCTTGCTGGCACTCTTGCCCATACCCGTACTGCCCGATCGCAATGGGCAAACCCTGCGCTGGTATGCCCTAGGGATTGGCTTCATCGAGTTTTCGCTAATTCTTTATACCTTTGTCAATTTCTACGATCTCAATCAGTCTGGTTTACAGCTGGTTGAGCGCTACGACTGGGTGCCCCAGGTGGGCCTGACCTGGTCGCTGGGGGCCGACGGCCTGGCTATGCCTCTGGTCATATTGAGTGGTCTGGTGACAACGCTAGCTATTCTGGCGTCGTGGAATGTGACTCGCCGCCCTCGCCTTTACTTCAGCCTGCTGCTGGTTATGTACAGTGCTCAGGTTGGGGTGTTTTTGGCCCAGGACCTGGTGATGTTTTTCCTGATGTGGGAGCTTGAGCTGGTGCCTGTGTACCTGCTGATCTCCATTTGGGGTGGTCAAAAGCGCCACTACGCTGCCACCAAGTTCATTCTTTACACCGCGATCGGCTCTATCTTCATTCTGGTCGCCGCCCTAGGGATGGCCTTCTACGGCGATACTGTCACCTTCAACCTGACTGAACTGGCTCAGAAAGACTATTCCCTTACCTTCCAGCTGCTCATGTATGCGGCTTTCTTGGTCGCCTTTGCGGTCAAGCTGCCCATCTTTCCGCTGCACACCTGGCTCCCCGACGCTCACAGCGAAGCTCCTGCGGCTGTATCGATGATTTTGGCTGGGGTGCTGCTTAAAATGGCGGGCTATGGCCTCATCCGCATGAACATTGAGATGCTGCCCGATGCCCATCTTTACTTTGCGCCGTTCCTGGCCATTCTGGGCGTAGTTAATGTCATCTACGCGTCTATGACTGCCTTTGGCCAAGACAATCTCAAGCGTCGTATGGCCTACTCGTCGGTAGCTCACATGGGCTTTGTGCTGATTGGCTGCTCGGCGTTCACCACCTTGGGCATGAGCGGCGCGATGCTGCAAATGATTTCCCACGGCCTGATTGCGGCGGTTATGTTCTTCCTGTCTGGGGTGACCTACGAGCGCACTCACACCCTCGATATGGAAGCCATGGGCGGGATGGCACGCAAAATGCCCACCACGTTTGCTTTCTTCACTGCGGCTTCCATGGGGTCGCTGGCTCTACCTGGCATGAGCGGGTTTGTGAGCGAGATTGCTGTGTTTTTGGGCATGGCTACTAGCGACGTTTACAGCACTGCTTTTAAGACCGTTATTATCATCGGCTCTGCGGTGGGAGTCGTGCTGTCGCCCATCTATCTGCTCTCTATGCTGCGCCGTGTTTTCTACGGTGACGCGGGTCAGGTGGTTGCCAAGGTGCCTAATATCCTTGATATTCGTCCTCGCGAAGCTTTTGTAGCTGCCTGCCTGCTGGTGCCTATCATTGGTATTGGCCTGTATCCCAAGCTGGCTACTCAGGTCTACGATGCGAAAACGGTGGCGGTTGCTAGCCAGGTGCAGACAACCGTGCTGGCTGCAGGGCAATCATCGCCGCTCTACGCCCACATCATGGTGGCCCCTCGGGTGACAGTGGCTGAACTGGCCACTGCAGCTGGGGCAGAGATCGACTAGAGCAAAACAAGCTGGTGCATCTGGTATTGACTGCACTCTGGCTTACGGGCCAGAGTGCAGTTGTTTTTAGGGCCTCCACCAAGTCCAGCTTGGCAACTGGGAGCTTAATTTGGGTGAGTTCTAACTCTAGAGACAATTAAAACACTGTCTTTGGGCACTCTTACAGGCAGGCGCAGCGCGCCACAATAACAATTGTATCGAGATGACTCAACCCCCAAGTTGATCTCACCCAAGACCACATTGAATCTTTCGGTGCAGGTTCCTCCTGAAATAGTTATGACTCAACGCCACCACTGTCCTCACTGCAACAATCAGCACCTGCTTCGCATTGGGGTGCGGGGCATTCGTCAGTGCTCGCGCTGCAAAGCCTTTGTCGATGTGCGATCGCGCCACTGGCTCAAGCGCTTCATTCGCGATTTAGCCGCTTAGGGCTGTCCTTACGTATCCTCAACCTTCTCAACAGGCACTCTTGGTTAGCCTGAGTTGCGCGACAATGGAGTTGCCCTAAGTCGCGAGGTACTCCATGGCCGGTAAGTTTTTTCAAAAACCAGGGCCAGAATTGGCCGATCGCGTACCACCAGGGCAGCACCTGGCCAAGGGTTTTCCGGTCCTGACCTATGGCGACACTCCCCATGTCGATCAGACCCACTGGTCTTTGACCATTACGGGATTGGCCGCGCCTAAAACCTTCACCTGGGAGGAGATGATGGCGCTGCCCCAAACTGACTTCACCGCCGATTTCCACTGCGTCACCACCTGGTCAAAGCTCGATGTGACCTGGCGGGGGATTCGCGTAACTGACCTGATGCCGCAGCTTGAGGTTGATGCCGCAGCAACTCACGTGATGCTGCACTGCTATGGCGGCTACACCACCAACCTTGCCCTCGATGACTTCGCCCGACCGGAAAACTTTTTTGCTCACATTCTAGACGGAGAGCCGCTGCCCCCAGACCACGGCGGCCCCATGCGGCTGGTGGTGCCCCACCTCTATGCCTGGAAAAGCGCGAAGTGGGTTAACGGTGTTGAGTTTTTAGCGCAGCCCGCGCTCGGTTTTTGGGAGCGCAACGGCTACCATCATCGGGGTGAGCCCTGGGCTGAAGAGCGCTACAGCAGCTAACTCTGGGATGCTAACTTTGAAATGACCTGCAGGGGGCCGCTTAACGGTTGCCGTAGCGGCCCCAGCTGAGAAACGCTGTCACCACGTAAAGCACAATGGCGGAGCCAATAATTGACGGCACCAGGGGCACACCTTGAAAACTCCAGGTGAGCCAGGGCAGGGTGAAGTTGTACTGCTGCAGTAGGTAGTTGGCAACCCATTGGCCAACCAAAACGCCCACCAGGCCAATGAGCATCAGTCCCAAAAGTTTGCCGGGCACTCGCCGGGGAATGAGCAGGTTGGCCGCAAAGGCGCAGGCCATAGCAATTAAGACTTGAACGAGCAGGCTAATCAGATCATCCACTGGGTTTAGACTCCTGATAGGACGATGGAGCGCGTGTTGTAGGCTTACTGTACCCATCGTGGGGGAGGGCTGAGACAGACCACGGGTAAGGGAGGTTAAATCCAGCCGTGAATGGCAGCCTGGTAGACGGCCTGATAGCGATTTTTGGCTTGCAGCTTGGCCAAACTGTTGTTGATGTGAAACTTTACTGTACTTTCGCTGATGTAAAGTCGATTGGCAATGTCGCGATCGCGCAGCCCCTGGGCCAACAGCGCCATAATTTCGCGCTCGCGCTCCGAGGGGCGAGGGGGGCCTGAGGTACTGGCAGGCTCGACCGGCAGGCCTAGGCGCAACTGATGCACGACCTGCCGCAGCTGGTCGGCATCTACAGCCCAGTCGATGGTGGCGGTAACCTGAGCCGGGGGTGGGCGGGAGGTTTTGACCCGTACCCAGAGCACGCGATCGGCGGCCCTGGCCACGGTCTCGCTGTCAGTGATTACGACTGCCTCAGGCTCAGAGGCAGCGCACACCGTTAGCCCGGCGCGATAGGCCAGGCAGGTGAGCGCCGTCTGCACCAGGGCCTCGCGGCACTGAATGCTCACGCTGTCGCCAGATTCACCCCTACTGTAGGGTGCGTTCAGCCTGACCTGCACCATTTGCTGCTGAGGGCCGGGTTCCGTCTGCAGACTGCCCCCCAAGCAGGTAGCCATAAACCTGAGCTGGTGGCAGCGCGATCGCCAGTGCGCCACCGAATCTCGCAGTTGACTCGTCCCCTGTTCAGACTGGGCAGCACTGCCTTGGGCTGGTAGGGCTACGATCGCCTCTAGGGTAACGTCGGTGGCCCCGTACACCAGCCGGGCATAGTCACAGTGAAACTCATTTAGCAGCTCACCCAGGCGCAGAAAAATGTAGCTCACCGAGTCGAGCAACGGCGTTTCGGTACCGACGAGGGCCATGGTGGTCGTGGTTAGCAGAGGAGCCAGCTGGTCGGATAGGGTGGGTGGGTCGGTCGGACTGGTTTTGCGCCTCGCTGGCTGAACGTCGACCTGAAGGGCGGCATCGAGGGCGATAGTCGCTGTCATGCAGAGCACTTGCAGCACTTCTAGAAATTCTGCGGCCATCGGGCTGTGGCTAAAGGTGGCCAGTACACCAATTACGCGATCGCCCGTCATCAGTGGGTAGCCCGCAAATCCCTGAATATTGTTGGCAATGGCCCAATCCCGGTCTTTGACCCAGGCCTCTTCAGCTAAGCGGTTGCTGAGAAAGGGCACCCGATTTTGGGCAATTTTACCTACCTTATAGGCCCCCATGGGCACCCGTGCAAAGGACCCGTTGGTGTGGGTGTATAACCCTGACGACGCGACCAGGCGCAGCATAGTTGCATCGGGTTCTACCACCCAAATGCGGGCAAAGGCGCAGCCAAACTGGTGCACTAGACCATCGGTGACGATGCGGGCAATGGTCTCAATCTCAAGACATCCTGACAGCCGCTGGGCAATTTTATTCACCCGCTGCAAATCGAGCAGCAGTCGGGCCTGGTTGGGCAAATCAGCGCTAGGGCTATCCACACCTGCGGGAGCAGCTCTCACGAGGTCTCCTGACATTTCTCTGCCTCTAGAGTGAATTGAATTGAGTGAATACTCTGTATCGCTCAACACGGCTGCAGGATTTTGGGCCAACGTGCCTGGCTATGTTGTTGACGGTTCGGTTAACCCCCCTGGTTTCCTACCTGAGGCGATCGCAGCCAAATACTGATGGTTGTGTCAAGACTCGGTAAACTTTCGAACCAGGTGTTGGCTAAATTTACGTATTATTTGTTAGAACGTGAGCGGAGTGTGAACTGCACCTACGCTGCAAGTTTGCCCGCGAGTTACCCGGACTGTGCATCTGCCTCTCGTAAGTAGTTAAAGCCCCCGTTTGGAGAAGCAGATGAAGGAGAGATTCATAAGCGTCGGCCTTGGGGTCGGTGCCGCATTGACTTTGGGTATCGTGTGGACAGACGCTGCCCAGGCATTTTCCCTCAATAGCGCTGTCAGCGTTAAGAATATTCTTAGAGAAGCTGGAACCCAAAACGAGATTCCCTATACAGGAGAAGTCATCTTTAACCGTGGCCCTAGCAATGTCGTAGTTGGATCAGGCCGCGAACTAACTCAATTCGGTGGCCTTTGGGACATTGACTTGGATCAAGCCTCCATTCGATTTACCCTTACCAACCAGGTGCAGTTTAACAACGTCACCTCTGGAGATGATGTTTATAGCTTTTTAGCGCCAAATTTTGGCGCTCTGGGACAAAACTCTTTAGCCGGGTTTAAATTTGTGCCGCTGGGAAGTTCTGCCTTTATTCGGAATCCATCGATCAACACACTGACAGGTAACAAGCTGGAGGTCGTGTTTCCTGTAGGATTTGCTCAAGATTTAGCCTTAATTCCAAAAGGAAGTTTAGACTTCAGAATTGATCTGATGATAGACGAGCCTACCCCTGTCCCGACTCCAGCGTTGCTGCCTGGGCTGGTGGGCATGGGGTTAGCGGTGCTGCGTAAGCGGCAGAATGACGACAATCAGGCAGATTAACCGTAGGGATTAAGGGGCTTGATGGTTAGAAGTCCCCGTGTCAATCGCACCGCCTTTGAAGCGATCTTTGGCCAGGGTAAACGCCTCTTGCATCGCTGCCTGAATTTTTTGCGGATCGGGTTTTTTGCCGCCCATCAAGTCGCCAAAGTAGACGCAGGCCCCTTCGCCCAGGGCCCAGGTGTAGGCGGCAGCCCAGGAGGCGGCGATCACGCTGCCAAAACCGGGGATAAACTTGACCAACTCGCGCCCAACGGCCTGGGCAAAGAAGCCGCCCGCGATCGCACTGATCAGCCCCCCTGCTTGGGAAGGGCTGAGGGTTTGGCCGTAGAGCTTGCCCAACAGCCCCACCATGGATATCTGGAGCGCCGTTAACACGGGCATGGTGGCAAAGGGTAGGGGCACAGCAGCCAGGGTGGCGGCCATTACCGCAAAGGCGGAGATGTAGTGTCGCCCCACGTCGCGATACAGGTTGCCCAGCTGATCGGCAGCCCCGGCTTGCTCGTCGAGCAGTTGGTACAATGCCTGAGCTTCGGCGGCGGGCAGCAGATCGGCTAGAGCGTCGCGCAGGGCCTCTAGGCCGTAAAACACCGGGTCAAACCCATCTTCGTCGAGGGTGAAGTCGATCAGCACCGTGCGATCGACCAGCGCTTCGAAATTAGCCTGAATAGCTTCAAAGGGTCGCTGTACCGCTTCTAAGTCGGGTGGGTAGGAAGGGTGGTCGGTCTGGGTCGGCGGGTAGACCTCGTGGGCCGAGGTGACGACCAGCAGGCAGGGCACGGTTGGAAACTGCCGCCGTAGCTGCGCGGCGACCTGCCGCAGCGTGTCGGTAGCAAAGTCGTTAATTTTGATGGTCAAAATCAGAATGCGTGCTTTGCTGCTGCTGTTGAGATCCTCTACCAACTCGGCCACGATCGCATTGGTGGCCTGGACAATATCGCCCAGACCTACGGTATCGGTAAAAATTAGCAGGGGCAGGTCTTCGGAGGGGTAGGCGTAGCGCTGGGTGTGCTGGGTATGGGGCTTAAACCCCTGGCCCACAATTTCGGCAGATACCCCGGTTAGCCCCCGCACAATTGAGCTTTTGCCCGCCTGGGGCTTGCCAATCAGCAGGGCCTCGGTGGTGGGCAACTGCTCACGCACCGCAGCCAAAATCTCGGCTACTCTGTCATCGTCAACATTGAACCAGCGGCTGAGCTGTTGAGTGGGTTGCAGCTGGCCGGCGCGATCGCGCAGTTGTTGCCAAAACTCCGTTAGCGGAGTAGCCCACGACGGAGACTGATGTGGTTGGCGATCGCCCATGCCCATCCTTTGCTACGGCTTAACCGACTATGGCTCATATCATGCCATGTCCCCATGCTAGCGCCAGAGCTTGCCGCTGCTGAGCGGGGCAATTGGCTAGGCTAGTCGTCTAGGAGCACCGAGGGGTTGCCGGGTAGGGTAACCGGCTGCTTGGTTCCCGATCGGCTAGACCGACTGCTGCGCCCGTCTAGCTTGCCCTGGGCAATGGGAATCGTAAAGTGAAACTGGCTGCCTTTGTTTTTGCCGGCCGACTCGGCCCAGATGGTGCCGCCCAGCCCCTCCACAATTTGGCGACACATAGCTAAGCCCAGGCCGGTGCCGCCGGTGGTGCGACGCAGCGCCCCTTCTTCTTGATAAAAGCGGTCAAACACGACATTCAGACGGCTGGGTTCAATACCGCGCCCGGTATCGGCCACGGTGACCTGGAGGTGGGTCGGGCTAGAGCGGGTGACCTGAATGGTAATTTTGCCGGTGGCGGGCGTGAATTTTTGAGCGTTGTCGAGCAGCTTGGCCAGCACTTCGACCAGCCACTCGCCATCGGCCCGCACCAGCGGCACCTGCTTCGGAATTTTGACGGTAATGCTGGGGGTCTCGGCGTTGTCCTGGCTACCGTGGATGCTGCTGAGGGCTAGATCGACGCATTCCTGAATCGAAAGCGATTCTAGGTTCCACTCAACTCGACCGCTCTCCAGCCGTGAGAGGGTGAGAAAGTCTTGCACCAGCTTGCGCATGCGCTCGGCGTCTTCGAGGGCCGACTGCAGCATAATCTGCCGCAGCTCGTTGGGCATATCGGGTTCGGTGGCCAGGCTCTCGAGGCAGACCTGAATGGTGGACAGCGGCGTGCGCAACTCGTGGCCAGTAATGGCGATCAGGTTGGCTCGGGTGCGATCGAGGGCGGCCAGCTGCTGGTTCAGGTCCTGCAGGTTGGTATAGGCCTCGGCCTGAATAATGGCCACGCTGAGCTGGGTGGCGATCGCATCGACCAGCGCCGTATCGTCTTCGCTCCATTCGTAGGGCTCAGGCTGGCATTGGTGCAGTTCGATCATGCCCACCAGGCGACCCTGGTAGGTGAGCGGTACAATCAGCCAGGCGCGAATCTGCCACCGTTCGAGCAGCGGACGAATAGCCTCTAGCTCCTGGCGAAAGGGTGAGTCGCGGGCCTGGGTATCGGCGATGGCGATAGTCTCTTTGGTGTCTTGAACATAGTCAAACAGCGGGTTGGTGGCCAGGGGCCAGGTTTCACCCAGCAGCGAGTCTACGGTGTTGTTGAGGTGCTGGTGGGCGATCGCTACGGCGGCATCGGTAGCGCTGCAGGGGTAGATCAGGCAGCGGCAGACCTGTAACGCCTGGCCCAGCTCTTGAGCAGCTTTGGCAAAGATCTCGTCGGCGTTTAGCGACTGACGCACGACCGAAGTAATTGAGTTGACCAGTCGTTCGCGCCGCTCCTGGGCCGTGATGGCTTTGTAGGCCTTGAGCAGCTTGTACTGCCCCGCCTGCAGGTAGGTCACCAGGCGCTGGGTAAAGGGGTCGGGGCCACCGCTACCGCCCAGGTGCTCGGGAGGGGTGAGGGTCGGGTCAAGGTAGCGCTGGCGAGCGATCGCAACTTTGTCAGTTAAATCGGGGCGATACCCCACAATGCGATCGAGCAATAGCCCTGCCGCTGTCTGGGTGACATAGCGATCCTGGGTCCAAATGCCTTCAAACCGACGGGTTTGGTCGAGGGGTGGGCCATCGGTGGACGGTACGGGCGATCGCTCCCGACAGATCAAGCAGGCACTATAGTCAGCTCCAACCACCACCAAGTGCCACTCCTGGGTCAGGGTGTCATCAGCTTCAAAGGCGACCGTCTCGTAGTTTTCTGAGCGGCTGACAAAGCTAGTGCCCAGGGCCGACAACACGTAGATTTGGTCGGTGAGTTCGGCAATGCGCAGGTAACGGTTGGCCTCTTGCAGATAAAACCGCTCCTGCTGAAAGCTGGCGATTACCAAAAACTTCGTTGTTCCCGCCAATACGTGATCCTCCATCGCGTGGGACAACGCGGTTAGCGAGGTTTTGAAGTAGAGACTGGGTCTAAGCTGAGGAATTGCGCTTAGCAATTCTTCCACTACAGACGTGGAATTGCTCATGGTGCAAGATGGGAAACCGCCGATTGATCAGATTCCCTAATAGTGTCGGTGAACGGGCATTCGAGGTGAATGGGCGTTCAACAATGAACCCAATGGGAACCTGTTGGCATCGGCAGCAGTTACTCCCACCTAGCCTACCAGGTGCCTCCTGTGCCGAAAGCAGATTGTAACCATTTGCCAAAGTCGGCATGCAGTCTGGTCCATGCCGATCTTGCTTGAGATTTAAATGATCTAAAAACCAAGCGCCTGAGTGTGGTACTCGGGCGCTTAGTAAGGTCCGTATTTTCCCAAACAAACGGTTAGGAACTAGGCCCTGGCGTTGAAGCTATCCTCCAACCTAAATGGAAGGATTACATCACGCCGGTCATGTCAGTGGTGTCTTTCAGAAAGCCGCTGTAGGCTTCCATGCCGTGCTCACCAATATCCAAACCTTTCATCTCCTCCTCAGCGCTAACCCGGAGGCCTAGCACTGACTTGAGAATGAGCCAGAAAATGGACGACAGCACTACCGTGAACAAGCCAATGGTCAAAACACCCAAGATTTGAACCCCTAGCTGGGCCAGACCGCCGCCGTAGAGTAGGCCAGCAATGCCTTCGCCACCCTGGGTAAAGTTGTTGGGGTTAGCAAACAAGCCAACGGCCAGGGTGCCCCAAATACCGCACACGAGGTGCACGGAGGTTGCGCCCACGGGGTCATCGATTTTGATGCTGTCGAAGAAGCCTACTGCAAACACTACCAGGATGCCCGAGATCAGACCAATCCAAAAGGCTCCAGCGTAGCCGACCACATAGCAACCAGCCGTGATACCAACTAGGCCAGCCAGAATGCCGTTAATGGTCATCGACAGGTCAGGCTTACCGCTCAGTGCCCAGGAAGTAGCGGTAGCCGCTACGCCACCGGCCGCTGCCGCCAGGTTGGTGGTTACCGCAATGTACGGTACAGCCAAATCCGCAGCGAGTTGAGAACCGGGGTTGAACCCAAACCAGCCCAGCCAGAGGATCAGACAGCCCAGAGTCGCAATGCTCAAGTTGTGACCCGGCAGCGCGCTAACCTGCCCATCGGCGGTGTACTTGCCCATGCGGGGGCCAAGAAACGCGGCACCCATGAGGGCCGCCCAGCCACCAACTGAGTGCACAATGGTAGAGCCTGCGAAGTCGTGGAACCCTAGCTCAGCCAGCCAGCCGCCGCCCCAGAGCCAATGGCCAGTGATGGGGTAGGCAATAGCGGTGAGCAGCAGGCTAAAGATAATAAAGTCAACCAGTTTAATGCGCTCGGCCACAGCCCCCGACACAATGGTGGCGGCGGTACCGGCGAAGGCGGCTTGGAACAAAAAGAACGTATCTTTCGATAGGTTGAGCCCGTCGGGGCCTAGACCATAAAGCTCAGGAGCACCACCGAGGAAGAAGCTCCCCCAGCCCACCCAACCGTTGCCGTTGGCCCCGAACATCAGCGAAAAGCCGATGAACCAGAAGGAAAGGGTAGCCAGGGCAAAGACAATTAGGTTTTTGGTCAGTACGTTGACGGCATTTTTTTGCCGACAAAAGCCCGTTTCTAACATGCCGAAACCGGCATTCATGAAAATGACTAGAAAAGCGGCAATCAGCACCCAGATATTGTCAAGGGTGGTTTGCACATCCGCTGCGGCCAATTCATCTTGCGCCTGAGCAGCAACTCCCCAGGTGGCCAGAATAACCAGCGTTAGAGGGATGCAGGCTACCCAAGCCCAGCCGCCCACGCGGCCAAACAGACGCTTAATCGCCTTATCGAAGGGCGGCACGCTGGTACTCCAGAAGCCGGTTTTAGACCGCTTTCGGAACCTAGAACGATTACGCAACACTAGATTAGACATCTCAACAGACGTTCCTTCAACACAATCAGACAGTGAACACGGCCTACCGTTTCTAGACCTGAACCCTCAGCCCCAGGGCGGCGAGACAGACCAGTATGGGAGCTAAAGCCCACAGAAAGGATGATTTCTGCGAACTGATGCGCAAAAGCTGTAAGTCTCTGCAGGTGCTAACGCTAGCTAAACACCTCTAGAAACCTACGCCAATCTGCCTGGGCATTTCTAACACTAGTCAGGCAGAGGAATTCGCCTATAGACGGAACAAATTGATTCCATCAATTCTGAGGCCGTCAATCTGTATCAAGCGATACATAGCGTCCTGCGAAGGGGCGACATTCCCCGTTTTGCCCTCAAAACGCAGGGTTTATTGGTGGCAAATTAAATGTTTGCCAAGAAATTCTTAAAGGAACATTGCACGTGGAGAGGAGCCATGACCTCTAGCCCTGATTTTGCAGATAGCCTCGGGGGCCGAGGTGCTCAAGCTTTTGCTGCTTAGCCAGTACTGAAGCTTCCAGGTCACGGCGATACTGGGCTACCTGGTCGAGGAGGGTGGGGCGATCGGTGGCTAAGATCTGCACCGCCAGCAGCCCAGCATTCTTGGCGTTGCCAATGGCTACCGTGGCGACCGGAATGCCGGCTGGCATTTGCACAATCGAGTAGAGCGAGTCAAGCCCCTGCATGGTGCGGCTGACCACGGGCACGCCAATGACCGGCAGGGGGGTGAGGGCAGCGACCATACCGGGCAGATGGGCAGCCCCGCCCGCCCCAGCAATAATGACCTTAAGGCCGCGATCGCGGGCTGTTTGTGCGTAGGTGACCATGCGCTCTGGGGTGCGATGGGCCGACACAATGGCCACTTCATGGGCTACCCCAAACTCGGCGCAGACCTCAATGGCCGCCGTCATGGTGGGCAGGTCTGAGTCGCTGCCCATGATGATGCCAATTTCGGGCGCAACTGAGGGAGTAGCCATGGTCTTTGCTGTCAGAAAGTGCTTTCCCATCATGCCACTGGCGAGTTCTAGCCACGCTTTCCAAGGGGATTTCTTCAGGGGTGTTTAGGAAGATTGAGTTTCGTTGCGGAGCGTTTTGACGCAGCAAAACATCATAGAATTTTACAGAAGTTAGCAAATCCTAAAGCTTACCCATGGCTGCCATTGACGATAAGACCGTAGTTCGTGAGTACTTTAATGCCACTGGATTTGACCGCTGGCAGCGCATCTACGGCGATGGCGAGGTCAACAAGGTACAGCTCGACATTCGCAAAGGCCACCAGCGCACCGTAGACACCCTGATGGGCTGGCTAGAAGCTGACGGTAACCTAGCCGGACTAACCTGCTGCGACGCAGGGTGTGGCGTGGGCAGTCTCTCGATTCCTTTGGCCAAAGCGGGGGCTAAGGTCTACGCTAGCGACATCTCCGCCAAAATGGTAGAAGAGGCGCGGCAGCGGGCTGAAGTGGCCCTGGGGGGCGAAAACCTGCCCACTTTTGAGGTCAAAGACCTGGAGGAGCTAGCTGGAAGCTATCACACGGTGATTTGTCTAGATGTGCTAATTCACTACCCCCAGGACAAGGTGCAGGCCATGATTAGCCACCTGAGTTCTTTGGCAGAGTCGCGTTTGATCATGAGCTTTGCGCCCAAAACAGTTTTCTACACTTTGTTGAAGAAGGTAGGCGACTTTTTTCCGGGGCCAAGCAAAGCGACTCGGGCCTATTTACATCGGGAGGCCGATATTGTGAAGGCTCTGGAGGCGAACGGCTGGCGGATTGAGCGACGGGCGATGACTAAAACGCAGTTTTACTTCTCCCGTATGGTAGAAGCGGTGCGAGAACCTTCAGCTAGCTAAATGAAGGGGCAACCATGACGACAGCTCGACTGTTTGTGGCGATCGCAGCCCTGCTAGGCGGTACAGCGGTGGCGGCAGGGGCCTTTGCCACCCACGCCCTCAGGGCTCAGCTCAGCGATCGCCTGCTGACCATTTTTGAAACCGGCGCTCGCTACCAGATGTACCACGCCCTGGCCCTGCTGCTGGTCGCCCTGGTGCTGGCCCAGGGGTTGGGTGCGCCGGTCTTACTGACGGCAGCGGGCTGGGCATTTGTCGCCGGTACCGTTGTGTTTTCNGGCRGYCWCYWSGYMMTRSCMCTRRCWGKRCWSMWCCWNGCTGGSCNCRGTNGCYCYRGYTSSMGGYGMMRNTSCTGRNGCYGSNCTGRKGCWGYTYSRNGGTASYSGMTYWSMTNNTGRGGKNGKCGAGTAGGCGCGTGGGCGCGTGGGCGCGTTGCCAAGTGGGTTCGTTAGCGCGTGGGTCGTGGATGTGTGTGGCTAGCCTACCCACCCACCCGCCTACCCATCCACCCGCCTACCCGCCTACCCATCCACCCATCCACCCCTCACCCTTCTGCCAGCAAGCTATGATGAGCCTGTGGTGCTTCAGATGGCTATGTTTGAATACCTAAGGCCGCGATCGCTCGAGACCCCTCAGGAGGTGATCGAGTACCTGGAGCTGCATCAGGCGGCCCAGGAGTTTCGCCTGGAGCTAGAGCACCGGGCCAGCCTGGAGGAGTACTGCCAGTGGTATTACCAGGTGGCCGCCGAAAACCAGCGCGATCTTGAACAGATGCGATCGGAGCTGAACCTATTGGGCTGGTTCAACCGTCGTCTGGTCTGAGAACGTTGGCATCAACAGCTTCTGCCCAACTGTGGACAGCCGAGACAGCTATCCTACAAACATCCCAAAAACCCTTGCTTTTTAGAGGCTCTCTAGCTCGTCGCGCTTAAGGTGAGCGCGCATGGGTCGCTTGGCTCCCTCAACGTCAAATTCGACCTGAACCGGAAAGTTAGGGCTGATGGGTCGGCCCTTGTAGTCGGTGAGAATATTGATAATCACACCCTCTAGGCCCTTGGCATCGAAGGCTTCGTTGCGGTGCAGCGGGTGGTGATAAAAAATCACGGATTCTTTGATTCGGACGCGATCGCCAACGTTCATAACACACACTCGCTCTTACTCAATCCTCCCTAGCGCCTGGCACCCAGGTGGGAACTTTCTTTTTGCAATCCTCTTATCTTTGCATAGGATGGTCGCCTGCACGTAGGCGCTGTCGATCAGGTGGGGCTGTTTCCCCCCTCAGGGCCGTAGGGCTGCATTAGTTCGTCCATGCGCTGGGCCATGGCAGCCATTTCTGGGTTGCTGCGGGCCACCAGCTCGGTGCGGTCTTGAAAGACCTGGCCAATTTCGGTGTCGTGCAGCAGGTGGCGGGCCTGGTTGAGCAGCTCGGGGCCCCGCTCCACGGGCTGGGGCTGTTTTGACATCAGCACTTCGTCGATCTGAACAATCAGCTGAGAAATAGGCCGCAGCCAGCTGAATTGCTCATGGCTGAGCACCAGACGCAGGTAGTCGCCCTTGGTCGCGATCGCGCCGTGGTTGGCCTCGTAGCGGTCTTTCTCAGCATCCATCAAAATCTTGTGGGCCTTGAGCAACAGCGGTCGAAAGTCGCGCAGGGGGGCAAAGGCCGGGTCAGAAGCAGGGTTACCAACAGTCATTCGGCTCTCGGGCATGCTTGCAATACTCTCTTCACCATTCCATGAAAGGAGGGCGATTTCAAGGGAGAAATAGGAGCCCAAATGGGAGGCATCGTTTGGGCTTCCATCTCGACTCAAGGGATGGCTCCAGTCTGAAGGGTGATCTGGGGGGAGACAGCCCCCCTAGGGAGACCGGGTTTGGTGTCACAATACTCTTAAAACATAAGGTCTTTGCCTAGTTTATGGATTTCACCACCGTTCGCCCCGGTCAACTTGCCATTATTGCCAGCGATTTTGACGCTCGCCCAATGAGCTTCATTCAGGAGGGCGATCGCCTGGGGTTTGAGCCTGCCGTAGCGCGGGCGGTGGGAGAGGTGCTAGGGCTAGAGCCGGTGTGGTTTGACATTGAGCCGACAAAGTTCTATCCGGCCCTGAGCACAGGCAACTACGACGTGGTGTGGTTTAGCCAGGCCATCACCCAAGACCGCCGCGCCTGGGCTGACTTTACCCGTCCCTACGGTCGGTTTGATGAGGCCGTTTTAGTGCGCGAAGATAGCCCTATTCATACGGTTTCAGACCTGGCGGGCAAGCGACTGGCCGCCCTGGCCGGTGGCACCTCAATGGGGCTCGCTGAGGCTCTGCCCGACCTGGAGTGGGTGCCGTTTACGGTGTCAGATCAGACCCGCTCTGCTCTATTGCGCGCCCTGGCTCAAAACGAGATCGATGCCCTGGTGGGTGATGCCCTGCCCCTGCTGACCGCTGAAGCCGATACCAACACCCTGCGGGTCGCCTTTCAGCTGCCCACCCAGCATCCCTTTGGCATTGGGGTACTGCCCGGCAACCGCGAGCTGCTGGAGGCGCTCAACCAAGCCCTCAACCAGCTCATTGTCAGTGGCACTCTGGCGAAGCTGTGGGCCCAGTGGATTCCCTACAAGCCGTTTCCGTTCTAGCGGCGGATGAGCTGTTGAGCTGCTCTATCAAAGCCGTGGCCGACTCCACCGGCAGGGGTTTAGAAAAATAGTAGCCCTGCCCGCCCTGGCACTGGTGCGCCTTGAGGTAACGGGCTTGATCGGCCGTTTCGATGCCCTCAGCCACCACCGTCAGGTTGAGGTTGGTGGCCAGGCTAATAATGGCTTTGACAATTTCGTAGTCGCCCTGGCAGGGCTCTGGGTTGTGCAGGGTGGTAATAAACGACTTGTCAATTTTGAGTACGTCAATGGGAAAGCGATGCAGGTAGCTCAACGATGAATAGCCGGTGCCAAAGTCATCCATACAAACCTGAATGTGGCGCTGGCGCAGCTGTTTGAGCAGATCAATGGCCAGCTGAGCGTTTTGAATCAGCACGCTCTCGGTAATTTCAATCTTGAGCTGCCGCCCCTGCAGGCCGTTGCGATCGAGGGCATCGTCGATCTGCTGAATTAGATCGGGGCGCACAAACTGTTTGCCCGACAAGTTGACGCTGACGGTAAGCTGCTGGCTGATGGCAAATGTCTGTTGCCACTGGCTGATCTGGCGGCAGGCTTCGTTTAGGGTCCAGAGGTCAAGGCCGGTAATTAGCCCAGTGTTTTCGGCAATGGGGATGAAGTCTAGGGGAGGCACCAGCCCGCGGCGGGGATGCTGCCAGCGCACCAGCGCCTCAAACCCTTGCATCTCACCTGTGGCTAAATTGACAATGGGCTGATAGTACAGCCGCAGTTCTCCATGCTCTAAAGCGCGGCGCAGGTCGTTTTCGAGCTGCATCTGCTGCATGACCAGGGTGTGCATGGGGGCGTCAAAAATGGCGTACTCGCGGTTGCTGCCCTTGGCTTTGTACATGGCGATATCGGCGTCGCGCAGCACCTGGTTGGGGTCGGTATAGGTCTTAGAGCTCAGCGCAATGCCAATGCTGGCGTGGATGAAGACCTCATGCCCCTCAAGCAGTACCGGAGCTTCGAGCATGGCGTGAATGCGCTGGGCCATACTGATGGCGATGGCGGCATCGCTGAGGTCGTTCAGCAGCACCACAAACTCGTCGCCCCCCAAGCGGGCAGCCAAATCGACTGGGCGCAGGCCATCTTTCAGACGCTGAGCCACAATCTGCAGCAGGTGATCGCCCATGGTGTGGCCCAGGCTGTCGTTGATGACTTTAAAGCGATCGAGGTCGAGAAACAGCAGGGCAAACTGGCGATCGCAGCAGGGGGGCGAGGAGCCATCTGGCGTTGGGCAGGCCAGGGCGGCCGGGTGCGGGCAATGGCGGTGAAGGTGGTCAAGCGCCTGGGCTAGCTGCTCTAAAAACAGCGTGCGGTTGGGCAATCCGGTGAGGCGATCGTGGGAGGCGTCGTAGCGGAGCTGGGCCTCTAGCCGCTTGCGCTCGGCCAGCTCGCTCTGGGCCTGGGCGTATAGCTCAGCCTGGTGAATGGCGATCGCCAGGTGGTCGGCCAGCCGCTTGATCAGTTTGACTTCATCCTGATTCCACCGGCGCGGGTTGGGGCACTGATGTATGCTGAGAATTCCTTTTACTACCCCCCGGTAGCGAATCGAAACCGCCAGTATAGCCCCAATTTTAAGCTCCAGGGCCAGTTCCAGTTTGGGAATGAGGGTAGGCTCCTGGATGACATCGTCAACGACGACCGGATCTTCTTGGTTCAGCACTTTTTGGGCGTGGGGGTTGCCCTCGATGGGGATAACCTGGTCCTTTAAGTCATCGCAGCCGGGCTCGCTGGCGGTGTTGGTATGCACTAAATACGAGTCGGTGGCCTGGCAGAGAATGACCAGAGCGCGGCTGGCATGGAAGGTGTGCAGCATTTCGGTGGCTGCCCGCTGCAGCAGCGTGTTCAGCTCCAAACTGTCGCTGATGGCACTAATAATATTATTCAGCAGCTTTTCCTGGCGGGCCAGGGCGGCGGTATGGGCCAGCAGCTGGCTCTGCTGCAGGGCAATAGCGACCTGGTCGGCGAGCTGAGCCAGCAGGGCCCGCTCTCTAGGCTGCCACTGGCGCGGGGCTTGACAGTGGTGAACACACAGCAGCCCCCAAAGCTCACTGCCGCAGTTAATTGGGACGACCAGATTGGCCTGCACCTGAAAGCGAGCCAGCAAACTGCGGTAGCAGGGGGCGATATCGGCCTGCTCAAGATGGTCGATGTGGTGGGTGCGGCCCCGGCGGTATTGGTTGACCAGTTCAGGGGTGGTGAGAAAGCAGGTGTCTTCTATGGTGAGGCCCAGGGTGGGCTGCCAGGGGGGCAACACCGCCTCGACCACCATGGTGCCGCTGAGGTCAGGGTTAAAGCGGTAAATCAGCACCCGGTCGGTCTGCAAAAACTGTCGCACTTCGGTCACGGTAGTTTGCAGAATCTCGTTGACATCCAGCGATTGATGAATGTGTTGGGTAATGGTGCGAACCAGGCGTTCTTCCTCGGCCTGACGGTGCAGGGCCTGCTGGGCTTCTACAAGGGGGGTAATGTCGGTCGCTACCGAGCCAAAGGTGGGGCCGTCGTCACCGCTGGTGCTGACCGGAAAGAGCACTGAACGATACACCTTTTGCCTGTGGTTGAGCAGTAGGGTATCTTCGACGGTGAGGGGCGCTTGGGTGGCCACCATCTGCCCAACTCGCTCCATAAAGGTGTTGACCACCGCAGCCGGCAGCAGATCGGCAAAACGTTTACCGGCTACGTCTTGGGGGCTGAGGCCAAACTGGGCGGCAGTGGCCTGGTTGACTCGCAGGTAGCGCCCATCAGCATTGAACAAATTGACCAGGGCAGGGGTGTTGTCGATAAAGGCCTGCATTTGCTGATTGGCATCGATGAGCGCCTGCTCAGTCTGTTTGCGATCGCTGATGTCGAGCACAACCGTATCCCAGGCCATATCGCCATTGGCTTGGCGCTCAGGGCGACCCATGCCCTGCAGCCACTTGTCCTGGCCGGAGGGCGTTAACATGCGCCACTCGCAAAACCAGGGGGTCAGGGTTTGGCCAGAATGCTGAATCAGGTACTGCACCGCCTCGCGATCGCCGGGGTGAATGGTCTGCCACAGGAGAGCTGGCTGCTGCTGAATTTGAGTGGGCTCTAGCTCCCAAATTTGGGTGCAGCCCTGGCTAATGTACATAATTGTCTCGGCTCCTGAGGCCGCTAAAACATAGCGCAGCGCTACCCCTGGCAGGCTAGCCGCTACTTTTTGAAAACGGCGTTCGCTTTCTTTGAGGCGCTGATCGCGCTGATGCTGGTCGGTAATGTCTTGACCAATGCTGGTGATGCTTTGGATACGGCCATCGGGGCTGACAAAGAAAGTGTTGTTCCAGGCGATCAGGCGGCGATCGCCGCTGCGGGTCAAAATCTCACTGGCGTAGTGGGTGGGGCAGTGCCCGCGGGCGATCGCTCCTTCAAACAGGGTCTGGTGCGCCTGCCGCTGCTCGGCCGGAATAAACAGTTCAGACCAGCTGCGACCCATGACCTCCTGGCGCTGCCATCCCGTTAGGGTGAGCAAGTAGTCATTGCAGAGCACAATGCAGCCCTGGGTATCGACTACTAGCCCCGCTAGCGCCATGGTTTCAAGCATGGCCCTAAAATGCTGCTCAGAGGCCCCTAGCACACCAGGTTGGCCAGCCGCAGTCTGCTCACGTCCGTCAGGCGTTCTGTGGTTGGGCCTAGTCGACATCCCATCACCGGTCATACATTAAGCTCTTAGGGGCAAAAGTGGCTTAGCTCTCCATCCAAAGACGCAATGGCACCTAAACGATATCCGTAGCAGGGTGTCGCCGTGGCTAGCTGTCTTGGCCTGCCAACGGCCCAAGACAGCCTGTGTGGCAACAGTTCTTACCAGTCGGGCAAGCCGTTCTTTTCAGCTTATTTTCCCCACCTGGTACCGATCACTGAGGTAGCAATTCACAGCTCTTAATGCTTTCTATGGTAACGGACCCAGCTAAGCCATAGAGCGGGTGGTGCCGTGCCCCCCCAAACGAAACAGGCGCTGGTGCGATCGCGCCAGCGCCAAAATTTCGGTACAACCCTTGAGGCTGAGGCCGGGGCCTACATAAACTGCTGCCAGTTTTCGCTGCGGTAGAGGGCGCGCTCGGCTCGGCGTCGCCGCTGCAAACCGGGCATCACGTTGCCCCCCGCGTAGACCCAGCGGCCAAACTCCTCCGAAGCTCCGGCGAAGTCGCCCGCGTTGTGTTTCTTCAGCAGGGTAGAGGTTTGAAAATTGCCGGGGCCAACGTTGAAGGTAAACGACACCATGGCCGAAAACTGGTCGCTGGTAGGGGTACGGGTGACCGCGCTGGCCACGGCCTTCTCGTATTTGGCCAGATCGCGCTTGAGAATTTCCTCGGCCTCGGCACGAGTAATAGTAAGACCCTTATACACCTGCGGTGGCCCGGCTGCAGAAGTATGGCCGTAGCCAATGGTCCAGGGTTCACCGCCGGTACCGGGGTCGGGGTAGGCGGCTAGACCCAGCCCCTCAAACCCTTTGACAATCTCTAGACCAGCGGCATTGATGGTACCGGTGGGTGGCGGCGGTGGTGGCGGCGGTGGCGGCATGGGCTGAGGTTCTGGAGCACCTGTGCCGATCGACACCGTCATGGCGCGGGGATAGTCGCTGCGCGAGAACCACGACTTGACGCTGCCAATGTTCACCACCTGCTCTTTGGGATTGTTGCTGGATGGGTACTTGGTGATTCGGGAGATCCAGTAGCCTCCCTGCATTAGATAAATCGCAATGTCTGTCTCTTTAATCCAGGTGCCCATGGAATCTCCCCGGAACAGGCCGCATACCAGGAATTTACAATACTTTCGCCAGAATGGGACAGTGAGTTCCGCCATTTTGACCCCTAGGCCTAAAAGTACCCCCGGAGGCTGGCTTTCTGTAAACTTGGGTTAATACGCTATACGCTTCGATAAGTTTTTGCCGGTAATGTTGTTGGTAACTGGTTTAGGGCATTGGTGGGCGAATGTCCCAGGCAGACGGTTCAGTCGTTAAGATATTCAAAGGTTCGCGCTTTTCGGGCTTAATGTTTTTTCGGGTTGCAAGTTTTTGCTATGGCTTTGCTCTCAGCGACCGCTGATCTGCCTTCTCGCCTGGTGTCGCCCACCATTCGTCGCCTGCCCAACGGCCTGACGGTCATTGCTGAGCAAATGCCCCTAGAGGTGGTCAACTTGAGCCTCTGGCTGCGGGTGGGCTCGGCAGTCGAAAGCGACGCCATCAACGGCATGGCCCACTTTCTAGAGCACATGATTTTTAAGGGCACCCAGCAGCTACAGTGCGGTGAGTTTGAGCGCCGGGTAGAAGAGCGCGGGGCCTTTACCAACGCCGCCACCAGCCAGGACTATACCAAGTACTACATCACCACAGCTCCCCAAGACTTCGTTGCGCTGGCCCCGCTGCAAATTCAGATGGTGATGGCTCCGCGCCTCAGCGACGACGATTTTGAGCGCGAGCGCCCGGTAATTTTAGAAGAAATTCGCCGCGCCGATGATAACCCCCGCCGCCGCACCTACGCTCGCACCATGGAGCTGGTGTTTGACCGTCTGCCCTACCGGCGGCCCGTGCTGGGGCCGACCGCCGTGGTTGAAAACTTGACCCCTGCGCAGATGCGGACGTTTCACGGCACCTGGTACCAGCCCCAGAGCATGACGGCGGTGGCGGTGGGCAACCTGCCGGTAGAAACCCTGATTGCGACTGTAGCTGAGGGGTTTGAGCGAGCAATGGCCCAACGTACGGCGCTAGACGCCGCCGATTTGATGGAGCGGTTTAAGCCCCTCATGCCTGGCGATCTGGAGTCTCCCTTTGCTGAGGTGCGGCGAGCGGTACACCACGATGCAGCCCTGGCCCAGGCGCGGCTGGTGATGGCCTGGCGGGTGCCAGGGGTAGCCCAGCTCGACGACACCTACGGCCTGGATATTGTGGCCTCGATTTTGGGTCGGGGGTTGACTTCGCGCCTGGTGCGTGACCTGCGAGAAGACCGCAAGCTGGTGACCGGCATTAGCTGCAGCAATATGACCCTGGCTCACCAGGGGGTGTTTATGGTGTCGGCCCAGCTGCCGCCTGAGAATTTGGCTGTGGTGGAGGCCGCGATCGCCCAGCACATTGCCACCATCATGGCAGAGCCTGTAAGCACCGCAGAGCTGCGCCGGGTGCAGACCCAGGTGGCCAATCGATTTATTTTTGCCAACGAAACCCCCAGCGATCGCGCTGGCCTCTACGGCTACTACCACACGCTGACGGGCGACATTGCCGACGGGCTCAACTACCCGACCTACATTCAAAAGCTAGGCGTAGAGGAGGTACTACAGGCGGCCCAGAGCTATCTCTCCAGCCAGGCCTACGGGGTGGTTGCCCTACAGCCAGCAGCATAGGACGGGTCGCTCATGTGGACTGCGATCGCTCAGCACATTGCGGCTAAAACTGGCACCGCCTTCACCATTGTCGATCGGCGATCGGTGGGGGGCGGCTGCATCAACCAGGCCTATCAGGTCAGCGATGGCAGCCAGTCGTTTTTTATCAAGCTCAACCAGGCGTCGCAGGTGGCGATGTTTGAGGCCGAGGCCCTGGGCCTGAAGGACATGTATGACAGCCACACCATTCGGGTGCCCAAGCCGATCTGCTGGGGCACGGTGGATGGCTCGGCCTACATCGCTATGGAGTGGCTGGATCTAGGCAGCGGCGGCGGCGACGCCTGGAGCCGTATGGGCGAGGCGCTGGCGGCGATGCACCGCGTCACCAGCGAGCAAGGTTTTGGCTGGCACCAAAGCAACACCATTGGTGCCACCCCTCAGCCCAACCCCTGGACGGCCACCTGGCTAGAGTTTTATCGCGAACACCGGCTGCGCCACCAGTTTCGCCTGGCGGGTCGCCGAGGCGGACGGTTTCCGCGCCAGCACGAGCTGCTGATGGCGCTACCGGACTTGCTGGCGGGCCATGAGCCAGCCCCGGCTCTGGTACACGGCGATCTGTGGTCGGGCAATGCGGCGGTGACGAAGGATGGCGAGCCAGTGATTTTGGACCCGGCGACTTATTACGGCGATCGCGAGGTAGACATCGCCATGACGGAGCTATTTGGCCGCTTTCCTGCCGCGTTTTATGAGGCGTACAATGCGGCCTATCCGCTCGATGCAGGTTACAAGATCCGCAAAACGCTCTACAACCTGTACCACATCCTCAACCACTTCACCCTGTTTGGCGGCAGCTACGAGTCGCAGGCCAACCGCATGATCGACCAGCTACTGCGGTGAGAGGTAACCGATAGGTCATGACTTCAATGCTAAGAGTGCCGACGATCTGGGGCTTCGCAATCCACTATGGATTTTCGTCTTGACATGGATCATCGGCTGGTGGGTGTATTCCGGTTTTGATCCAAAACCGTCTGGTTTCTCGAATAGAATCGTTCTCTGGATAACGGGTATCGTTTAGATCAAGGCGAAGGCAAGTTGCGCGACCAATGGATGTAGTGCCTTCTATGACAATGCCTTGACCTAGCCAGACAAAGTGCTCTTTCCATAATTGCTGACGAGGGTTGAAAATAGGCGCAACTTCTTGAGTCTCAGGATCAATACCCGCAACAAAGTTGTAACGCCTTTCGTTGCAGCGGCGGCAGGCTAGAGCAAGATTCTCCAAGTCATCGGAGCCGCCTAACGATTGTGGAATGACATGCTCGACGGTGAACCGATTGGCACTCAACCGTTCTGGAGAATGGCAATACTCGCACAGATAGCCAGCCCGCTCTCGAATGACTTGCTTAGCTGCATCACGAATTGACATCTTGGGCTGCCAGCATGGCATTCATATGCGTAAAAATGCGATCTAGCTCTCCAATTGCATCTAGTTCAGCAATTTCATCAGTTGTGAGTTGATCAGCCTTTTTCTTTTCTAAAAGGCTCTCCATTCGCAATTGAAGAGATTCACTAAATTTGAACAGGTTCCAATTGTCAACCTTTTCAAGCTGAATTTCATGAATTAAAGACGATGGCTTACTAAGCGCTGTAACCATGGTGACCTCCCTCTAGCTAGATCTTCTTAAACCAGTCAATATCGATGTCAACTGACTCTATCATTGTTATTTTTACCCCAAGCCCTAACTCTTTCAATTCTTGGACCAACTGCTCGCCATCTATTAAATCGATTGGGTAAAAGGCCATGCTTCCCTAAATAAGTCCGGCTCCACGCAAGGCGATATTCAACTTCACTCTGAGACGTGTTTCCGTGAGTAATTTCAAGAACTTTATCCGAGATGCCAAGCAACTCAACTACTTTTTCATAAATTTCCTCGATTGTGCCAGAACCACCTAAGACCTGTAGGGCTTGAATTGTAGGCAGAAGCATTGAGTCGAAAGTTGGAACTGGTGAGGATGACCGTTTCATGCCAAAACTAATCTGACTAAGGGTAATTCTGTTATCAATTAAGAGCTAGTTTAGGTACGCCCTTGTCGCAATAGCAGCGAGTTCACCACCACTGCCACGGAACTAAAGGCCATCATGCCGCCTGCGGCGGCGGGGCTGAGGCTAACTCCGACGGTGGGTAGCAGCACCCCTGCTGCAAGGGGGACCGCCACCAGGTTGTAGGCAAAGGCCCAGGCCAGGTTTTGGCGAATTTTGTTAAAGGTGGCGCGGCTGAGGGTGAGGGTTTCGAGTAGGGCGGAGAGGTGGTCGCCCATGAGAATTACGTCGGCGGTTTCCATGGCGATGTCGGTGCCGGAGTGGAGGCTGATGCCGACATCGGCCTGGGCCAAGGCCGGGGCATCATTAATGCCGTCGCCCATTAGCGCTACGGTGTGCCCCTCGGCCTGAAGCTGGCGGATCGCGTCTACTTTGCCCTGGGGGGAAACTTCGGCGGTGACCTGGCTGAGGTTGAGGTTGAGTTGGGCGGCGATCGCACCCGCCACCTCCTTTCTATCCCCCGTCAGCACCCGCACCTGGAGCCCCTGGTCCTGTAAATCTTTGACCACGGCTACGGCATCGGGGCGCAGTTGGTCTGCGATCGCAACTAACCCCACCACAGAATCTCCTAACGCCACATACACCACCGTTTGCCCCGCCTCAGCCAATGCCTTCGCCCGGTCCTGCACGTCAGCATCGAGCACCATTTCTCGCTGGGTCATCCACTGTTGGTTGCCCAGGGCGCAGGGTTGTACGGTGTCTTGCCAAGTGATTTGGGCGGTGACGCCGAGGCCGGGCTGGGTATCAAACTCATCAGCTTGCAGCAGGTCGAGTTCTCGCTCGGTGGCCGCCTGATGGATTGCCTTGGCCAGGGGGTGCTGGGTGCCGCTCTCCACAGTAGCGGCCAGTTGCAAAATGTCAGCCTCGCTTAGAGCATCGTCAACGGCGTGGATTGCGGTGACGGCGGGCTGCCCCAGGGTGAGGGTGCCCGTCTTGTCGAACACCACCGTGTCGAGGTGAGCAATAGTCTCCAGGCTATCGCCGCCGCGCAGCAGCAGACCTCGCTCGGCCCCCAGACCAGAGCCGACCAGAATGGCGGTGGGGGTGGCCAGTCCCAGGGCGCAGGGGCAAGCGACCACCATGACCGCGATCGCCAGTTTCAAGCTCACCAGCAGGGTGGACGAGGTGTAGGTCATGGTGTGACCCATGTGGGCCATACCCAGGGCCGAGTGCATCACCTGGGGCCAGTGGTGCAGACCGATGAAGTACCAAAACAGAAACGTGAGGGTGGCCAAAGACATCACCCCATAGGTGAAGTAGCCCGAGATCACATCCGCCAGCCGCTGAATGGGGGCCTTGCGGCTCTGGGCGGTTTCTACCAGGCGAATCATTTGAGCCAGCACGGTGTTTTGGCCGGTGCCCGTGACTTGCAGGGCGATCGCGCCGCTCTGGTTCACCGTGCCCGCCGTCACGCCATCGCCGGGCTGCTTCAGCACGGGCATCGATTCGCCGGTCAGCATCGACTCATCCACGGTGCTCTGGCCTGAGACCACCGTGCCGTCGGCGGAGATTTTTTCGCCGGGTAGCACCTGCACCCACTCGCCCACCTGCACACAGCGGGCGGGCACCTCAACCCCGGTTTGGGCGGTGCCAGCGGTGGCGGGGTTGGAGATCAGTCGGGCTACGGCGGGCTGGAGTTCGACCAGCGATCGCAGCGCATCGGCCGCCCGATATCTGGCTCGCCGTTCTAGGGTGCGGCCCAGCAAAATAAAGGCCAGCAGCATCACCGGCTCTTCAAAAAAGCACTCCCAGCCCAGGCCGGGGAACACCAGCGCCACTACGCTGGCCAGGTAGGCGCTAACGCTGCCCAGGGCCACCAGGGTGTTCATATTTGGGGCCAGTCGCCGCAGCCCGGCCCAGCCATCGACCAGAATTTCTCGGGCCGGAAACGCCAGTGTCACCGTGGCCAGCAGGGCGTGAAACCACAGGTCGCTGAGCACGGGGATGGTCAGCCAGCCAAAGTGGTTCAGGTGGCCAATGGTGGAGAGGATAAGTAGGGCGATCGCAATTCCTAACCGCTGCCCCTGCTGCTTTTGCTCGGCTCGCTTCGCTTCTACCCAGGCGGTGAGGTCGTCACCGTCGCCATCGCTGGTTCTTGGCGTCGCCCCAAAGCCCGCCTGGAATACCTGCTCCGCCAGGTGCTCCGCCGTCACGGCCCCGGCCTCGGTTTCGACTACCGCTACCTCAGTTACCAGGTTGACCGTGGCCGATCGCACCCCGTCCACCTGGTTCAGCCGATTTTCGACCGCCCGTACGCACCCGGCACACTTCATGCCGCTGATGTTGAGCACCACGGTTTGGCTAGACGACGGCTCTGATGTCGTGACTTGATCGGACGGTTGGGCAGAAAGAACTGGCATGGGGCGAAACGCTAGAAGCAGCAGCAGATCTAGCCTACCAAGCCGCCTTGAACTGTGGGTATCTGCTGAGTGAGCTAAAAAACTCTTATTGTGCTGCGTCTGCTGCCCTCACCGGGCAAGTTTATCAACGCCCTAAAGCGCCAGGGGATGGGGCCTGTAGAGAATTGGACGGAGTTTGAGCAGCGGACCCAAATTATGGCTTCTACGCCCTTAGATAGCGCCGGGGGTTTGGGCAATACTCACAAAGATCATAGAATCCAGTCATGGTCTCTACCCATAGACATAGGGATGTACCCCTAGGTAGATGCCAGCGTAGCTCTGTATACATACGATTGCTACGTAATGTAACGATCTCTGTTGGAGTTTACACAGCAGCCGTCCCGCGCGCATTGCCACAAGCAAACAAGCCAGGAGCAACAAACGATGAAATCTTCTTTGGTAATTCTTTACCACCGCGAACCCTATGACGAAGTCGTTGAAAACGGCAAAACCGTCTACCGCGAGAAAAAAAGTCCCAACGGCATTGTGCCGACCCTAAAAAGCTTTTTTGCCAACGCCGATAGCAGTACCTGGGTCGCCTGGAAGCAGGTGGCCGAAGACAAGCAAGAGAGCTTTGATGACCGAGTGACAATGGAAGGCTGGAGCGATCGCGCCGTCATCCGCCGCATCCCCCTCACCGCCGAGCGGGTCAAGGATTTTTACTACATCACTGCCAAAGAGTCGATCTGGCCCATCCTCCACTCCTTCCCCGAGCACTTCACCTACGAAAGCTCCGACTGGGAAAACTTTCAGTACATCAACAAGCTGTTCGCCGAAGCCGCCTGCGAAGAAGCTGCCGACGACGCCCTGATCTGGATTCACGACTACAACCTGTGGCTAACGCYCTTCTACATTYGGCAAAAAATGCCCAAKGTGAAGATCGCCTTCTTCCACCACACCCCCTTCCCCGCCGCCGATGTGTTCAACATTCTGCACTGGCGCGAGGCGATCATCGACAGCCTGCTGTGCTGCGATCTGTGCGGTTTCCATATTCCCCGCTACGTTGAGAACTTTGTCTCCGCCGCTCGCAGCCTGCGCGACGTGAACATTCTTGAGCGCAAGCCTGTGCCCGAGGCCTTTACCCCCTTCGGCACCGCCCTGGCCGAACCAGAGATGACCGCCAAGCTGGAGTACAAAGGCCGCGTAGTGAACGTGGACGCCTTCCCCGTAGGCACCAACCCCGGCTACATCCACGAGATGGTCAACAAGCCCTCGGTGCAGCAGCGCGTGGCCGAAATTCGCAATGACCTGGGCGACAACAAAATCATTGTCTCGGCGGGCCGAGTCGACTACGTGAAGGGCGCGAAAGAAATGCTGCTCTGCTTCGAGCGGCTGCTGGAGCGCCGTCCCGAGCTGCGCGGCAAAGTGAATCTGATTATGACCGCCGTTAAAGCTGCCGCCGGCATGCGGGTCTACAAAACCGCCCAGAGCGAAATCGAGCAGCTGGTCGGCCAGATCAACGGCAAATACTCCACCCTCACCTGGAACGCCATTCAGCTCTTTACCGAGCCCATCCCCTTTGACGACCTGATGGCGCTGTACAAAACCGCCGACATCGCCTGGATTCCGCCCCTGCGCGACGGGCTTAACCTGGTCGCTAAAGAATACATTGCGGCCCACGGCGGCGAAAATGGCGTGCTGGTGCTGTCAGAATTCACTGGCTCGGCGGTGGAACTGCCCGATGCCGTGCTCACCAACCCCTATTCTGACCAGAATATGGACGAGTGCATCGATGTCGCCCTCGACATGCCCCTTGAGGAGCAAAAGCGGCGGATGGCGAACATGCACAGGGCAATTACCTGTTATGACGTGCAGCAGTGGGCCAATCACATGTTCCGCGAAGCGAATGCGGTCGATATGACCGAACCTGAGCCTGAGCCTGAGAAGGAACTGGCGATCGCGTAATCGTCAGGTGCATGCCCCCTGCAATGCACTACCCGCAGGTGTGGGTTATGGCCAATTCTGACCCACACCCGCCCCTTCCAAAGGGGGATTTAAAGCTCTTTTGAGCAAGCCACTCGGCTAGAAGATTTCTCGTAATGATCCTCTCTGTCCCCTTGTGAAGGGGGTTTGAAGAATGATCGTCACTACAAGTTCTTGTAGGGTAGGCACTGCCCATCATCCCCTCTGCCCAAAACCAATAGGCTAGGCTAGGGCCAGATCCTAGGGTTCTTTCCCGGGTTTGTTGTCTATAGCTCGGCCTATCGCAGAACTCTGGGATCAGTAGCTGTGTGGGATCGGTAGCTGCGATCGCCCCCCATCCCCCAAAACTCAACAACATTTGCCCGATTACGCAATGGGCAGGTGGGCATAGCCCACCCTACGATGCCTACCACCATTCACGCGATCGCCCGATACCTGCTCCCCGCCAACCCTGACACCTCCAAAGCCATGCGCAACCTCACCACCCTGACCACCCAACCCTTCGACCTGATCGTGATCGGCGGCGGCATCAATGGTGCAGCCACAGCACGGGATGCTGCCCTGCGCGGGTTGCGTACCCTGCTGGTCGACAAGGGCGACTTTGGCGGGGGCACGACCAGCTGGTCGAGTCGCCTGATTCACGGCGGGTTGCGCTACCTAGAATATTTCGAGTTCCATCTGGTGCGGGAGTCGCTGCACGAGCGGGAGGTGCTGCTGCGCAACGCCCCGCACCTGATTAAACCCCTGCAAATGACGATTCCGATTTACCGCAGCGGCTCGCGCAGCTACCGCATCATTCAGGTGGGCATGGTGCTCTACGACGTGCTGAGCTACGACAAGACGCTGCCCAACCACCGTATGCTGCCGCGCCAGAGCACCCGACAGCTGTTTCGCGCCATCGATGCCGACGAACTAGCCGGGTCTGCCCAGTACTACGACGGCCAGGCTGAGCACGCAGAGCGCCTCTGCTTTGAGAATATTCTCGACGCCCAGCAGGCCGGGGCCACGGTCTTAAACTACGCTCAGGTAGAAGACATTCAGCTGGCAAACCGACGAATTACCGGGTTGACCTGCCGCGATTTGCTGAGCAACGAAACCTTTGAGGTGGCCACCCACAACAAAACGGTTGTGATCAACACCTCTGGCCCCTGGGTAGACGAGGTCTGCGGCCTGAGCCAGTCGCCCGTGAGCCAGGGGCAAAAAATTGGCGGCACTAAGGGCAGCCACATCATTGTAGATACCTTCCCCGGCGCACCGAAGACGGCCCTGTACGTGGAAGCCAAGTCTGACGGGCGGCCCTTTTTTATCATTCCCTGGCTGGGGCAGTACCTGATTGGCACCACCGACGAGCGCTACAGCGGCTCCCTCGATCGGGTCAAGGCCGACGATGCCGAAATTGACTACCTGCTCAAAGAGACTAATGCTGTGCTGCCCGCCGCCCACCTCACCCGCGAAGACGTGCGCTTTACCTATGCCGGGGTGCGGCCCCTGCCCTACGCCGAGGGTAAAAAGGCGGGCAGCATTAGCCGCGCCCATATTCTCCACGACCACAGCCAGGAGGGGGCCGAAAACCTGATTTCGCTGATTGGCGGCAAGCTCACCACCCATCGCCAGGTGGGCGAAGAGTTTGTAGATGCGGCCTTCCGCAAGCGAGGCGAGGCGGTGCCCCCCTGCCCCACCCACAGGCGATCGCTGCCCGGAGCCATTTTGCTCGACGACGCTAGGGTAGGCCAATGGCACGATCGCTACCGCCATCGCATTCCCACCGCCGTGCTCGACCACCTGATTGGCATCTACGGCGCTCGCACCGCCAATCTGCTGGCCCTAGTCGACGAGCACCCCGCCCTAGGCGAGCCGATTGTAGACTACGCCCTCGATATTCGGGCCCAGATTGTGTTTGCCGTGCAGGCCGAAATGGCCCATACCTTTGTGGATATTTTGCGCCGTCGCACCACCGTAGCCATGCACCACAACTACGGCTTTGACGCGCTACCTGTAGTGGCCGAAGTGCTGCGCGAACACTGCGGCTGGAGTGAAGCAGACTGCGATCGCAACATCCGCGCTTACCACCAGTTCATGGCCGAAAACTGCATCCCCGACTACGCGCTAGGCCAGGAGTCACCCTCGCTGCAAACGGCCTAGTTGAGACAATGAGGATAGTGAGGAGGGGGAGTTCAAAGTTCAAAATTGAGAATTCAAAATTTTGAACCTTGAACTTTGAATTTATCCCCTCATTCCCCTCACCCCTCCACCCGCTCCCTTTCTCCCTACGAGAGACGCTAGCGCGAACGACTCCGCTTAGGGACTGCCACTCATTCACCCACCCGCCACCTACCATGCTCACCGCCACCCCCACTCTCGATCAAGTCTTTGAAGACTACAAGCACCGCCAGGTCACCCTCGCCATTCTCGGTGCTGGGGCCTGGGGCAGGGCACTGGCCCACATTGCTAGTACCAACAACCACGCCGTGCGCCTGTGGTCGCGCAGCGGCGATCTTTCCCTAAAGGATGCCGTTGCTGGGGCTGAGGTGATCATGTCGGCGATCCCTATGAAGGGGGTGCCGGAGCTGGTGAATCGGTTGCAGGCGTTAAACATTCCCGAGACCACGGTGCTGGTGACGGCGACCAAGGGTCTCGACCCCGCCACCACCCTGACGCCATCGGTAATTTTTCGGCGGGCGTTTCCAAACCATGCCGTAGCGGTGCTCTCTGGCCCCAACCTCTCTAAAGAAATTGAGGCTGGCTTGCCCGCCGCGACCGTAATCGCCTGCGAAAACGAAACCGCCGCCGAGGCGGTGCAGCACGTATTTGCTGGCGACAACTTTCGCGCCTACCGCAGCACCGACCCCTTGGGGGCCGAGTTGGGGGGCACGCTGAAGAACGTAATTGCGATCGCCGTCGGCGTGTGCGAAGGGCTAGAACTGGGCTCAAACGCGCGATCGGCGCTGATCACCCGCGCCCTGCCCGAGGTAATGCGCATTGGCACTCACCTGGGCGGTCAGCCCGAGACGTTTTTGGGTCTCTCGGGTCTGGGCGACATGCTCGCCACCTGTACTAGCGTGCTCAGCCGCAACTACCGAGTCGGCTACGGACTAGCCCAGGGCAAGTCTCTAGAGCAAGTTCTTGAGGAATTGGGCAGCACCGCTGAGGGGGTCAACACCGCCTACGTGCTCCACGACATTGCCCAGCGCGAGCAAATTTCGGTGCCGATTTCGCAGCAGGTGTACCTGTTGCTCAAGGGCGATATCTCTGCTGAAGAAGCGGTCGCAGCACTGATGGAACGCAAGCTCAAAGCCGAAGATTACCAAGAAATCTTGCAGTGCGATTGACTGAGGTTGTTAGTACCGACCTCAGAGATTATTGATATCAGCAGTGAACCTTGAGGTTGCCCGATAGAATGGGGCCAATTACGGGAGTTAGCTTGAGCTGTTCACGAGCGGTTTAGTTATGCAGATCTGGGTTGATGCCGATGCTTGCCCGAATGTGATTAAAGAGGTTTTGTTTCGCGCCGCTAAAAGAGTGCAGATCAAAACCACACTGGTTGCGAATCAAGAATTGCAGATCCCTGGATCTGACTATATTGAGGCGGTGCAGGTGCGATCGGGCCTGGATGTGGCCGATAACTACATTGCTCAGCAGCTACAGCCCGGAGATTTGGTGATTACGGCAGATATTCCTCTGGCGGCTGATGCGATCGCTAAAGGAGCCTACGCCCTCAACCCACGTGGTGAATTTTACGACCAGGGCAACATCCGCGAACGCCTGTCGATGCGAAATTTTTTAGACGAACTCCGCAGCGGCGGTGTAGAAACCGGCGGACCGCGACCCTTTAGCCAGCGCGACACCGAAGCATTTGCCAATCAGCTCGATCGCTTTTTGACAAGGCAAAATCTTTGAAAAACTACTGATTTGTCAAGGCTAATTATTCATAAAATCATCTATTTTTATGGTGTTATTTTTTAATACCATTGAATCGGGTGCATTTTAATGCTGAGATTTAGATCTAAAGAACTCTAAATATTCCATTCAACAGGTCTATATCTTCGATCCCAGTTATCCGTTTCTTCGTGTTCAATGATTCCTCTCTCCAACATATAAAGGATCAGCGAATCTTTGAGAAGGTCAAGGGACTTAGGCGTCAGTAAACCCAATTTTTCCCTTATAAAGGGTTTTTCGCAAGGATAGACAACAAAAGCAAAAGGAATTAAACTAAATATCTGCTTGAATCGCCTTGGTGTTAAGGTTCTTGGATTGGAAGCACTTAGTTCTCTCTTGATAAATTCCATTAATTCGACCTCTCCGAAACCATAGTGATTTTCCTGTGCAAGTCTTGATATAAAGGTTACATTTGAAATTTCATCAAGCATAGATCGGAATTCACAGTCTTTCCAGATGTCTTTGATGGCTGCAAAAAATAATCCTGTTAAAGATAATAAAATCAATAAATTTATGATGTTGGAAGGTATGGGAAATGAAGCTTCTATTAGATCGGAAACTTTTTCTATAACCTCGAAGCTAGTGAAAGCAGATGCTAGGATGATAGCCGCAGTAATGCCTGTCCCTACAATCTTACTTCTGCTAGTCTCATAAGCTTTCTCGATTTCATTTATCTTTTCCCTTATATCAGTCTTTCTTTCGGACTCGATTTTCTGTTCTAAGGCGCTGTTATTAAACTCTGCGATCTTGATTATTCTCCTCAGTTCGTCATTTTCTCTTCGAAATATTTCAATGTCTGCTGTCTGATTTACAACTATAGACCTTAAGTCATTGATCACGGAAATATTATCAACTGGTTCCTTTAAGACTATTTCAGATCCTTTTGGTATTTCTAAACTTTTAAGGCTATCGATCAACGAGTTAATTTTCTGGAATTTAGTGTCAGCTTCTTTCTTCCATTTTCCATCTTGATACTGGTCAGGATGATATATATTTCGAAGCTTTGACAATTTCTCAATTAAATCTTCAAGGCTGGGAAAGGAGCTGACTCCGAGTAATTTAAGTGCTTCTTTGATTGCTTGGTCTTCTCTCATGTTTGGGTCAACATTCCCTAGTAATTGGTCTTGCTCTGTGAGTCATGAGAATTTAGGATTTTAAGGGAATTGATGACTTTTTGTCCACTCTTGAAGGCTTGTCATCCGAGCACGAGCGCCAAAGATTCCATTCGATAATCCTGATACTGAAAAATCGGCATCTAGCTTTTCCCAGTGTAGGCCTGTTCCGCTTGGAGTAACTTCTACTGCCTCTAAATCTCCTGATTTAGCATTGCTTAACCCTTGAGCAATGTCGGGCGGAAAACTAAAAATGGCTCCACTATTTAATCGCACTACAACTAGATTAGACGAGGCATCGTAGCTAGCATCTATAGCTCTGAGTTCCGCTTGTAGCTTATTCATCTTTGTCATAGCTCCTTATCAATGCGGTTGAGCTTTTGGGGCACATCTAGTACATTGTTTCTTGCGGGGAATGGTTTAGGCGGGTTGTGCGAGAGGTACCAGCTCTCGCACAACCCTAATCATTCCGGACTTATCTCAGCTAAGCCGAAATGCCTGAGCCTATTTTAGGTCAAGCCTTCGGTACGGCACCCTTGCGGGATGCCCTAGGCGGTTCCCCGTTTTCTTTACCGAAGGTGAACACCCATGACTTACGAATTTCAGCTGCCCGTGCGCAACCAAGAACTGGTGCGCCTGATTGCGATCGGTGACTACGGTGCCGTGCGCGACACCATTCACCAGCTTGGTGCTCTTGGCTATGCCGACCCCGATCGCTGGTCTAAACTCATACCCACAGGCCGCGAGGGCGAGTACCTCTCCATCCACACCCGCCGCTACGCCCCAGCCGTAGAGTAAGCATTCAAAAGCCCCGGAGCAAACTTGCTCCGGGGCTTTTGAATAATCAAGAATAACTAAATACTAAATTGACATGCCCAGGCGCAGACCCAAAAAGGCGTGGACAAACATCACTGCCAAGGCCACGCTGCCTAGATAAGCGTGGGCCGTGCGCAGCGAGTCTTTGCCGCCGCCAAACTTGCTAAAGGAGATAGCCCCATTCAACCCCAGCAGGGCAATCACCAGGCTGCCCGTCCAAAAGTGGGGGCTTTGAAAGATGTCTTTTTCTTGCATCACCAGCGACAGTACGCCGCCCGTGTAGCCCAGGCTGATAAAGGTGAACATCCACAGGGCTAGACGCTTGTGGGTGTGGCGGTTTTCGGCTTTTTTCTGAGCATCATCGTCACCGATGCGGCCCTTCCAGCCCATGTAGGCGGTAAAGCTGCCCATGACAAAAATGACGATGCCCATCATGGCCGGGTGGCCCCAGTGCACAATCGGTTCGGGGGTGCCAAACCCAGCAAAGAAGTCGGCAATGGGCTGCAAATAGCCGCGAATTGTAGAAACCATGATCCTCTCCCAACAGAGCAGTGAAAAGCGCCATACCTAAGGTGCCACATTTCTCTGCCGAAAGGAGGAGGACGAGCGCGGATTGCGAGGGTGGGGGCGTTGCTGCGCATACCCCTGTAGGGGCATTGCACTGCAATGCCCCTACGTTAACTCTGCAAAATTCATAAAATGTGCTGCTTTAAAAGACCAGGATCAATAAACACCTACTAATATTAGGTAATGGAACTTGATGACCTTGATATCAAAACTCTGTCGCTGCTCTGTCAGCGAGGGCGCATGACCTGGGCCGAGCTGGCGGGTCAGCTGGGGCTGTCGGCTCCTGCGACCGCCGATCGCGTCAAAAAACTGGAAGAACGCGGCATTATCACTGGCTACAGTGCCCTACTCGACGCGGAGGCGCTGGGGCTAGATCTGACGGCGTTTATTGCCGTTACCCTCGACCAGCCGCGCCATCGAGAGGGGTTCTTGGCGGCGGTGCAGGGGACGGCTGAAATTTTAGAGTGCCACCACGTTACCGGCGATGACGACTACCTGCTGAAGGTGCGCTGCCGCCACACCCGCGCCCTAGAGGCGCTGATTACTGATCGCCTCAAGGCGATCGAAGGCGTGGTCAAAACCCGCACCCTGATTGTGCTTTCGACGGTGAAAGAGACCCAGGTGCCATCGCTAGAGCATTTGCGCGAGTCCTAATAGAGAGTCCTAAGGAGGGGCTATGGAGGGTTGGGCATTGTTAAAGGGTATGGGGCTGGGGCTGGCGATCGCAGCCCCAGTCGGCCCCATTGGGCTGCTCTGCATTCGTCGATCGCTGACCCAGGGGCGGCTGATGGGCCTAGTTACGGGGCTGGGGGCCGCCACCGCCGATGGGCTTTACGGCTGCATTGCGGGGTTTGGTTTGACGGCGATCGCCGATCTGCTGGTTAGCCACACCCAAACTATGCAGCTGTTTGGGGGGCTATTCCTCTGTTATTTAGGGTTTTCAACTCTGCGGGCTGACCCTGCCAGCGAGGCCGCCAAGATCGACCGCCGAGGGTTGTGGGGAGCCTACGCCTCAACCCTGGTCTTGACGTTGACCAACCCCGCGACTATTCTTTCCTTCATTGCGATTTTTGCCGGGCTGGGCCTGGTGGGCAGTAGCCAGTCGTGGGGAGCCTCGCTGGCCCTGATTGTGGGGGTGTTTTTGGGGTCTGCCCTGTGGTGGCTATGTCTGAGCTGGGGTGTAACGCTTTTTAGCCAAAGGCTGACACCCGCCCGGCTGAAGTGGTTAAATCGGCTGGCCGGCGCGACTATTTTTGCCTTTGGGGTAGCCGCCATTGGGCTTGCCTTCAGAGGTTAAGCTTCAGACTTCACACTCCAGGTACTGCCTGTGACCATGCTGCGAACTCATCCACTATCTTGCCTCCCTGCTAGAGGGGCCGTGGCGTCTGTCTGGGGCCGACGGCTGGCCTTCGTGATGGCCCTGGTATTAGTGATCTGGTTGGGGTTGACGGCGGTTCTGTCCGCCCCGGCGGCTTCCCCCGAGCTGATGGCTCAGTCGATAGAAGACCTGCAAAATAAACAAAAAAACCTTGAGCAGCAGCGCAACCAACTGCAGCAGCAGCAAAATGAGATCCAAAATCGCCAGGCTGACTCAGAGTCAAATCTGCAAAGCCTGGAGAAAAATATTGTCTACACCGCCAACCAAATTAGCGAGACCGAGTTTCGCCTGAGCCAAGCCGAGAAAGAGCTAAAAGACTTTGAGGCTCAGCTCAAACAGGCCGAAGACGACTACGAAAATGTGCGCACTGGCACCGTGGCCCGGCTTCAGTACTTGCAGCGGCAGCAGGGCAGCGAGGGCTGGGCAGTGCTGCTGCAAAGCCAGAATTTTAACGAGTTTTTAGACCGTCAATATCAGCTCAAGCGAGTTTATGCAGCCGATCGCCAGGTGTTAGCCGACCTCAAGGCCAAGGCCGAAGCCATTCAAAAACAAAAAGCTGCCGTCGAAGAAAAGCGCAACCAGGTTGCCCTGCTGCGGCAGCAGTTGCTCTCCCAAAAGCAGCAGTACGAAGCCGAAGCCAGCGAAGAAAAGCAGCTGATTTCGCGGCTTAAAGACCAGCGCGGTGCCCTAGAAGCGGCCGAAGCCCAGCTCGCTCGCGACTCGGAACAGATCGCCGGTTTGATTCGCCAAAAAATTGCGGCCAGCACGGGGGTTATTCGCGGGACGGGGCGGTTTGTCTTCCCCGCCAATGGCAGTATCTCCAGCGGTTTTGGCAACCGGGTGCATCCCATTCTTGGCTACAGCCGGTTCCACGCAGGCATCGACTTTTCTGCCAGCCAGGGCACGCCGATCTACGCCGCCGACTCAGGTCGCGTCATTTTTTCGGGCTGGTACGGCGGCTATGGCCAGGCGGTCATTGTTGACCACGGCGGTGGGCTAAGCACCCTCTACGCCCACGCCAGCCGCTTGCTGGTGAGCGAGGGGCAAGCGGTGCAGCAGGGGCAGGCGATCGCCGCTGTCGGCTCCACCGGCCTCTCTACCGGCCCCCACCTGCACTTTGAGGTGCGCCAGAATGGTAATCCGGTGAATCCGGCGGGATATTTGTAGGCGAGTGGGCGGGTGGGCGAGTGGGCTGTTTTGGCGCAGATGAGGGCGCTGCACCTAGCTCTCACCCACCCGCCTACACTTCTACCCTAGGCTCTTTTTGACGTGAGCCATAATGCGAGCCTTGCGGGGGTCTTCGCTTTTAGCGGGGGTCACGCCGCTGAAGTTGATTTTGCTGGTAAGAGCAAGGTGCTGCTTAATTTGATCTTTGCTGGCCACGGAGATACCTCGAGTAGGAACGACAGGAAAAACATGAATTGGCGGAGGGTTTGCCCTGGCCATTCAGACTTGAATGACATGCCAGGGTTTTTCCCTCTGTAGACAATTTAGTACATGTGCCCAGGGTTACTGCAAGTCCCTACAATCAATGGGTGTATAGCAATAGCTGGGGTAGGTGTTGCTGCCCCTCGCTTGCACCTACCTGGAGAAACCTTGTGTTTAACCTGCGTACTGTTCTATTTGCTTTTGTCTTACTGGCGCTGCTGCTGCTGCTGGGTCGCTACCTCAAGCATCAGATTCGGTGGTTTCAGCGGCTCTACCTACCCGCCTCAATTGTGGCCGGGGCGCTGGCGCTGCTGCTGGGGCCAGAGGCGCTAGGGGCGATCGCAACCTCAGCGTTTGGCCCTGACTCGCTGCTGGCGGGTGGCTTATTTGCTGAAGATATTCGTGCTGTGTGGGCCCAGGCCCCAGGAGTATTTATTAATGTCGTGTTTGCAGCCCTGTTTCTGGGCGAAACGATACCGGCCCCGCGCGACATCTGGCGCAAGGCGGCCCCCCAAGTGGTCTTTGGCCAAACCCTGGCATGGGGGCAATACGTGGTGGGCTGCTTGGCCACCCTGCTGATTTTGATTCCGCTATTCAACGTCAACCCGATTTCGGCGGCGCTGATTGAAATTGGGTTTGAGGGCGGGCACGGCACTGCTGGCGGCATGGCTGACACCCTGGTTGAGTTGGGCTTTGCCGATGGGGCCGACCTGGCTCTGGGTCTGGCCACGGTGGGCATTGTCTCGGGCATTATCTGCGGCACCGCCCTGGCCGACTGGGGCCGTCGTAAGGGCCATGTGGATGCCGTTGCCCGTCAGGTGGTTGAACCTTCAGAAATTCCTGACCTCAATGTGGTGGCCGAAACCCCAGAGGTGCGTCAGGCGCGGGCGCGGCTGCTGCACAACCTGCTGGTTGACCCTCTGTCGATTAATTTTGCCATTGTCGGTTTGGCGATCGCGATCGGCTGGCTAATTCTCGAAGCGATGCAGTGGGTCGAGTCGGTGACCTGGGGTGGCGAAGGCGGCTTTACGCTGTTTGAGTACGTGCCCTTGTTTCCGCTGGCGCTGATCGGCGGCATTATTACCCAGACAATTCTCAATCGACTGGGGCTGGGCGCGTTAGTAATTCGGCCCATGGTGCAGAATATCGCCGGAGTAGCGCTAGATGTAGTGGTGATCTCTGCGATCGCTACCATCTCTCTCAGCGTTATCGGCAGTAACCTGGGCGTGTTTCTCATCCTCAGCATTGTCGGCATTTTGTGGAACGTGCTGATCTTTTTGTGGTGGGCACCGCGTGTTTTTCCTAGCTACTGGTTTGAGAAAGGCATTGGCGACATGGGGCAGTCGATGGGCGTTACCGCTACGGGTATTTTGCTGCTGCGCATGGTCGACCCTGACAACAGCACCGGTGCCTTTGAGGGCTTTGCCTACAAACAGCTCTTCTTTGAGCCGATCGTCGGCGGTGGGCTATTCACAGCGGCGGCTCCGGCCCTGATTGTCCGTTTGGGCCTGCTGCCCGTGCTGGCAATTACCGGCGGGCTGCTGATTTTCTGGCTTGCAATGGGCTACTTGCTCATTCAGCAGGAGCGTCGTCGCCCCACGGCCAGCAGCGTGTAGAGACCAGGAGGAATAGTTGCGACCCCCCGACTGCTAACTATTCCTCCCCTGCGTCTGACCCAAGCTTTTAATCGCGCCAAGGAAAATCAATACTTGTCATAAGTATTCCTAATGCAAAGCATAGATAATTTATGAGCTAAATTTCCCTGAAGCTGAAGGTCTAAAGGTAGAATTTAGCTTGATTTTAGCTTTGGATGGCATTATGTATCATGGCAGACTCTGGAACTTCTCCAATTAGTGAAAACTTTGATTCTCTACCCCGTGAGGTTAGGGTTGATAATCTCCGCAACGTGCTTGAAACCTTGCAAATAGCCGACGAAATTGCTAAGCAGGGATATTTGATCACCAGTTCAGAACTTGCCGATTTAATGGATGTGAACGCTAGTGCCGTTACTAGCAGAGGTGAGTTTTGGGCCTGGCGCAACTGGTCTGTATCGCGGGTGCGGCGAGAAGGAAACCAAATTCTTTGGCAAATCGAGCGCATTGATTAAACATTTTTGGACGTTTCAGCGCGTGCTGAAATGTTCAAAAATGTCAAAAGCTTGAATTTGATAGCCATTGCCGCAGCACCGGCACCACGGGGCAGGGGTTAGCGGGCTGAACATTCTCAGGCTTACTCCAGGTGAAGGGGGCCTGCTGGGCTGCCGACATCCACAGCAGACGCTTGGCGCGGGTCATGGCGACGTAGAGTAGACGGTACTCTTCGGCGGCCTTGAGGTGTTTGGCCTGCTCCCAGGCGGCAATGATATCGGAAATGTCGCCCTGCCCGTGTTCGCCAGCGTGGGCATAGGTGCGAATTTGAGCCCGGGCCACCTCCGCCAGGGTAAAATCGCCCAAAAACTCCCCCTGGGGCGGCACCCAGAGCGTGCCGGGGATAGTCTTGTCGTGCAAAAAGGGCAAAAATACCACGTCCCAATCGAGCCCTTTGGCCTTGTGCATGGTGATTAGCGTCAGCTGGCCGGGGCGGGTGTAGAGCGAGTCGGTGTCTTCGGTATCGACGGCGGTGAAGCGTTCGGAGCCGACGATGTCTTGCAGTACGGCGATCGCAGCCCCCAGCGTATTGTCGTTGCGAATTTGCTGGCTGACGCGGACGGCCAGCTTGTCGGCGGTGGCGAGCTCGCTCTGGTTGTAGCCCAGCGTCAGGCCAATGAACGAGAACAGACTGTAGGGGGGCAGTTCGAGGCGCGATCGCAGCAGCCCTGCACAGTAGCGCCGCGCTGTTCGCGCCGCCTCCGTATCGGGCGGAGCATCGAGGGGGCCGGGGTAGAGAAACTGCTCGGGTGCCTGGGCCAGAGCGTTGAGATCCTGGGTGGGGATGCGCTTGCGATCGACCAGCACCCGCAGTGCCCCCTTGAGGGTGTCGGGCGAGTGGGGGCGCTCGATAAACTTCAGCAGGGCGAGCATTTCTTCGGGCACTTTGGTTTGCCGGTCTTGCTCACCCACGTCATAAAACTTCAGCCCCATGGCGGCCAGGTCTACCCCACCCACCTGGTCGGGGTCGCGCAGCAGGCTGCCAACAAACTGACTCTGGCGGCCCTCCCGCACCAAAATGGCGAAGCTAGTATCGGGGTTCTCGGCGTAGATGTCGCGCACCCGCTGGGCTATAAGCCGCACAGAGTCTTGCGTAGTGGGCGGCGAGAGAATGTCTAGGCCCACCCCCAGCGGTTCCGGGTTTGCCCCCAGCTGGGGATCATTGGGGGGGACGGGAGCGATCGCCTGGTCGCGAAAGGGGGTCTCTGGCCCCGCTACCCGCGCCTGGTTGACCCAGGCCAGCATTCGGTTGGCCGCCGCCATAATGATCCCGCTGCTGCGCCCGGCCTGATCCATCGTCACCAGGCGATTCTGACGGCGGCAGTCGTCGCAAAACTGGTTGAAGAATACCGGATCTGCCGGGGTGAACGTCGAGTTGATCGCCTGGTTGGGATCGCCCACTCGCACCAGGTTGGGCTCCCCGTCCGGATCGTCAGGATTAGCCGCCAGCAGGGTTAATAACCGAGTCTGCAGCGGTGACGAATCCTGGGCTTCATCTTCAAACACGGCGAAGGTGCGTCCTTGCCAAAATCGGCGGCTGTCGGGGTCATTCAGCGTGCGCAGGGCACCCAAGATCATGTCGTCGTAGTCGATCCAGCCCCGTTGCGAGAGCAGAGCCTGGTAGCGATCGTACAGCCCCGCCGCAATGGTCAGCACATCGTAGTCTTCCACATCGCCGGGTAAATTGTGGTTGACCTGTTGAGCCAGCTCTAGCAAGTCAGCGGGCATCAGCCCCGAACTTTTAGCTTCACGAATTACGGTGTGCGCCAGGCTGGGCAGCACCTCTGTGCGCAGCACCGACTGTCGCCTGAGCTGCTCGGTTTCTTCGCCGTCAAACTGTCGGCCCTCAATCAGGTGGTGGTAGAGGTCGGGGTTGGCGACGATCCACTGTTCCACGCAGGCCCGCAGCAGGCGGTTGTTCTGGGCGGGAGAAACCAGCGTCAGGGTTTCCAGGTTCAAATTAGATAGTTCTGGGTTGCGGGTGGCAATGGTGAGCGCCAGCCCGTGCAGGGTGGAGACGGTAAAGCTGGTTTGGGGCAGTCCGAGCGTCTTTAAGTGGCCGCGCACCTTGGCCTTGAGGTTGGCCGCCGCCGATCGCGTAAAGGTGACCAGCACCAGCTGCCGGTTGAGGTGCAGCTGATGGCGGGCGATCGCGATCGCCGCCGCCGCCGCCATACCCGTCGATTTGCCCGAGCCAGGCACCGCCGACACCGCCAGCCGTCCGCCTTCCCAATCGGCCAGCGCCTGCTGCCCCCGCCGCAGCCCGGCGCGAATTTCCTGTAGCGCCGCCTCTCGATCGACTGGTGTAGCTGCCACCATAGTGTTTACCAGGCCGTGGGCTGAAAGGTTGAGTTATTGACAATTGTCACTGTGTCGCCAGTTTGCTTAATTACAAACAGTCTCCGCTGGTAGGCGAAGCGGTCTACCCCTTCGTCGACTTCAATACCAGCTACGGCACCGTAAATGGCATAGTCGGCATAGTGGGGGAATGACTGCTTGAACCGCTCTAGACGTTCTAGAAAGTACTCCACGTCTTGGCGAGACAGCCGCGACTTGACCTCCACTGCAACGGCACTATCGCCATTCACTGCAAAAATGTCGATTTCCATCTCAGCTCTAGGGCGTTGCGATCGCATGCGGCGAGTAACCTCCTGTACATCAATGCCCCGCTCCTGAAATAAGCGCAGCACAGCAGGTTCTACTAAGTTTTCGACAAACTGACCCCAGCGGGTAGTAAGCCCGTCCACTGCACGGGTGGTATTGTCAACCAATCGTCTGAGTTCTGCCATTGAGCGGGCCGCTTCGGCAGCACGTCGCTCGTCTGCGGCCCTAGATTCAGCCATCTGAAGGTCCAATTCCGCAGCACGGCGGTCAGCTTCAGCCTTAGATTCCGCAGCACGGCGGTCAGCTTCAGCGAACCGTCGGTCGGCTTCAGCCTGAGAAGTGCGGAATAGGGCGTAAATGTCGTCAAGGGTGATTGGATCGGCCACCGTTTGCATCCTGCCGTTGCATGCTTACTTCCATTATGCGCCAGCCTTAGACCGCCGCTCAGTTCCGTCAGTTCCATCGACCCATCTACTCAACCGCTCACCTACCGCCTCACCCGCTCGCGAATCCGTGCGGCAAGCTGCTTCGTCTCCGGTATCGGCAGCAGGAATGCGCCAACTACAAAGATCAGCAGCCCTATCCCGCCTGGAATCAGCAGCTGCAGCACCAGTACGCCAATGCCCTGGGTGCCAAGCTGGGTTTCGAGCCATTGGAGGGTGCCCCAGGCGGCGGTGCCAGATACAAAGCTGAGCAGGGTGAGGAGCGCGATCGCCCCTCCCCATTCCCGCAGCGGCAGCCCCCGCAGCCTGCGATGCAAAATCACCGTCAGCGCCAGGGTTGAAAACACATTTACCCCCACCGTGGCCAGCACCAGCCCCGGTGCCCCCAGCCAGCGAATGAAAAAAAAGTCGAGCACGCCATTTAACACGATATTGATCAAGCTGATGCGAAAGGGCGTTTGCCCATCCCCCAAGGCGTAGAACACCCGCACCAGCACGTCGCGAGCCAGGTACACAAACATGCCAATGCCATAGACCATCAGCACCGAAGTCACCAGGTTGGAGGCATCCTCATCAAAAGCGCCCCGCTCGTAGATCACCCGCACAATGGGCAGCGCCAGTACCACAAACAGCGCCCCCAGGGGCAGCATGGTCAGCGCCGTGAACAACAAACTCTGGCGAATGCGGGTCTTTAGCTCGGGCCAGTTTTCGGGCGCGGCCAGCCGAGCAAACATCGGCAAAAACGGCACCAAAATCACGTTCGAGATAATGCCCAAGGGCGTTTGCACCAGCAAATTCGCGTAGCTCAGTGCCGCTGCCGTACCGGGAATAAACGAGGCAAAGAATAAGTCGGTAAACAGGTTGATTTGCAGCATCCCCGACGACAGGGTGGCAGGCACCAGCACCCGCATCACCTCGCGCACCCCCGGAATTGACCAATCAAACCGCAGGCGCGGTCGCCCCAGCCCCGACTTCCACAACGCTGGGATCTGCGCTAGCCACTGCAGCACCGCGCCGCCCAGGGTGCTGACCGCCAGCACCGCACCGCCCAGCAAATAAAACTCTGGATTTGTGATGTCGCTGCCAATGGCGGCGTAGAGCAGCCCCAGCCCCACCAGCACCGCCCCGCTGGAGAAAATTGGGCTAATCGACGGCAGCCAGAACTGGCTGTCGGCATTCAGTGCCCCAAAGCCAATGCCAATCAGCCCCGCCAGCAGCGCCATCGGCGACATAATCCGCAGCTGGAGCACGGCGATGTCGCGGGCAATGGTGTCGGTCTGGGAAAGACCAGGGGCGATCGCATCAATGATCCCCCCCGCCAGCGCAAACAGCAGCACCGACACCCCAATTAAAATCAGCCCCACCAGGGTATTTACCGCCTCAATCAGCTTGGCGGTGTCTTTGCGGTCCTGCCGCGCCACCACGCTGACGATCGCGCTATGAAACGGCCCGTTGATGCCCCCCAGCAGAATCAGCAAAAAGCCAGGAATAATATAGGCAAAGCTGTAGGCGTCGGCCACCGGCCCCACCGCAAAGGCCGCCCCAATCGCCTGCTGACGAAACAGCCCCACAAACTTGCTGATTATGGTGGCCACGGCCACAATGCCTGCAATATTGGCAAGCGATCGAGAAGGTTTCGCGTCTGACACAGGGCCTCGCAGGGGGTAAACAGCGGAGCCACGGTGGGCATCCAGAATCATCCCCCATTTAACTGCATAATCGAACTCGGTCATGGCTTATTGAACAGACCAGAACCATTCCTCTGCGCTTGAAGCGTGACGGCGCAGCGCAGCGCTAGGCCTTAGTTTTTTGAGGTGGCGCGATCGCTGGTGGTGCGAATATAGCGAGAGAGGTGGTACGACGCGGATACCGATTGCTTCTATAGGATTCCCTCGTTGTAATGCTTCTGAGCTTGCTTCTTGAGCATTACAACCCTATTTCACCAATTTAGTGCTGATTCCAGCGATGCTCTAGCTCGCCCATCGGGCTATAGCCTTATATCCCAATCCATTGACCTGAACAAAATCTCGGTAGAGCCAAGTTTTTAAGGCATTAAAGATTCACTTAGCCGAGTTGACTAAGCAAAACTGGATTCAACTTCAAGCTGGTGCTTTGCACCTCGTTTGCGAATGACTTTGGCTGGCACACCTGCTACAACGGAAAAAGGTGGAATATCTTTGGTGACAACGGCACCTGCACCAACAACGCTGCCGCGACCAATCGTTACGCCATCTAAAACTCTAACGCCAGAACCAAGCCAGCACCCCTCCTCAATGTGAATACCTTTGCAGGTAAACCCTTGGATATTGATTGGCATATCGACATCATCAAAATTGTGATTATTGGCAATTATTGTAGAATGTGAGGCAATCATGCAATCGCGATCTATCTGAACCTTTCCAGGGCCACCGATAAACACGAAAGGGGCAATATAAGAGTTTTCGCCAATTTCAACAAATCCGTCAAAACCAGAAAATATTCTGATATCGACATAGCGATCTATTGAAACATTGTCCTTCAGAATAATTTTGTTGCCCCTGCTATCGATACAGGTTCCCTTGCGTATGCGAACCCCTTTGCCAATTTGAATGTTACCTGCACCAAAAAGTCGCACGTCGGGCTGAATAAATATGGGAAGCTTACTTGATTCTAAAATAGGATAATAAGCAATGCTTCGTAACGCTGTACCAATGGGGCTGGGTATCCCTCCAAAAATACCTGTGACTGCATAACCTAAGGCATAGTCTTTGATTAAGCCAAATTTCGATTGCAGGCCCATTCTACACATCCTTTTTAATCTTGAATTGATTTTGGCTGAGTTTCTTGGAAGTCAGCTTTAACTCTCCAAAACAACTCAGCAGATTTAAGCTTGATCACTAAAAGCTCTGAGTAGGCTTTTAATGGTTATGGTTTAAGTGATTGTGGAGATAGCTAGTGAAGTTTGGCTTGAGCAAAGGCCCTGTTTAAGCTTCGCCTAAAATATCTAAGGCCGACCTCGGCTTGAGCCGCGTTACAACCAAGCTGGATAGCTTGTTTTACGCTCAACACATAAGTAATTCTTAGGCAGTAGAAGCGATCGAAGTCACATCTATTTGCCCAGGAATCAAATGCTGATTCTAAGTCTCTGACTGATTTATGGTGGACTTAATAAAAGCATGGCGAGAATGATTAGAGCGATTTCTTTGATTTGAGCCTAGATGAGCAATAGGAGAATAAGCTTTAGTTCGAGAAGACTCGCTGTAATTGAGGCTTTTTGGAGAGGAGCCTTTGAGCTGCTTAACATTCGAAACGACTTTTGCTGGTACCGAAATCTTATGTGATACTTGAGAAATTTGTGAGATAAGGAATGTTCTTGCCAAAATGTCTGTGTAAGTTATGGCAGTAGTTTTGGCAAAACCTTTGTTTCTCAGTTCTTCGGCATAAGATTTGGTTTCGAAACTTTGAACTAGCAATTATTTGACATAACTGTATCATGGCTTTTTTGCCTTGAGCAGTGTTTGAGCGGGGTTTATGAAATCTTGTTTATCTCAGATTTTCTGTGAAGAACGGTTAGGGCTATGGGTGAAAACAGGTTTTGCCCGCATGTGTGGTCAGCCTCTAGTTGACCGTTAAACAAAATGGCTTGGGGCGGGAAAGTAAGCGTAGCTGTGTAGGCGATCGGCGGTGGGTGAGGTTGGCGATCGCGCGATCGCTGCGTTTGACCCTACGGTAACTGTTCCTAGCGCCAGCCCTGTGCTGCGAGGCTGGCGACCTTCCTGCGGGCCTCTCTACAAATACTGTGTTCCCAAAAATCAGCGGCTTCAGCTGGGGCATGGGCTGGGGTCAAGGGTGTTGCACTGTCTGTAAGAAAGCCGCGATCGCATCCAGTTTTGGGCCTCGCCCGGTAGTTTTTAGTTGGCATGGGTAGTATGTCTCGATAGACCCGTGCCGTCTCCTCAATTCACAATGCTGCCCATCACCCAGAAGCCAAGACCAAAACGTCGCCGTCTGCTGATCGCCTTGATTATTGGCGGTGTGTTTGTGACTAGCTTTCCGTTTTTGGTGGTTGGCGGTCTGCTGGCCAAGACCCGCTGGGAGGAGTGGCAACAGTGCCGGGGCTATACCCAGTTCAACTTTACCCAGTGGAATGACCTCACTCTCAGCGCCAGTCCAACCTACGCTCGGCTCTGCATGGCGGATGATCTGGTGGCTAAATATATTTTGTTGGGCAGGCCCCAGGCTGGAGTTGTTGATCTGTTGGGTACCCCAGAACCCGAGAATAGCTTCTCAGACTACGATATGGTCTACGTTTTGGGGCCAGAGCGCCGCTTCATCAGCATCGATTACGAATGGTTGGTGATTAAATTTGATGCCGCAGGACATGTCAACGAAGCCAAAATCTTGACTGATTAGGTCAAGATTAGTTGAGCCAGGTCCGCTGTAGCGCTATGGGTACTCTGCCTAGATAATAAAAGTCCTGGCTCAACTACCCCGAAGAACCAGGACTCTTGAGCAGCGGAGAGTCTCCATCCGTCTCAAGGTTAGGAAATGGCAACGAGCGATCGTAGAGAGCTGCTTGCCATCTCAAATTATTTTTGATTTTTTCTGTAGAGTGGGCAATGCCCGCCAGGGACTATGACTTTTACAAATAAGTTGGTCAACTAAAAATTGCTTCTCTCAGGCAGAGGGTTTTAGGGTGGGGTGGGTTTAACCAGACTAGCGGAACCCACCCCCTGCCCCTCTGGCGAGGGGACTTTGTACAGGGTGTAAGGTGGGCAGTGCCCACCCTACGGGCAGAGGCGTTAGCCTCGCTAGCCAAAGCGGCTAGAGGTGGACGCGATCAGGAAGGCGGCGTAGGTGAGGATGTAGCCCACGGTAAAGTGTGCCAGACCCACCACTCGGCCCTGAATGATCGACATGGCAACGGGCTTGTCCTTCCAGCGAACCAGGTTCGCCAGGGGAGTGCGCTCGTGGGCCCAGACTAGAGTTTCAATTAGCTCTTGCCAGTAGCCCCGCCAGGAGATCAAGAACATGAAGCCCGTGGCCCAGACCAGGTGCCCAAAGAGGAACATCCAGGCCCAAACCGCAAGGTTGTTCATGCCATAGGGGTTGTAGCCGTTGATGAGCTGTGAGCTGTTGAGCCACAGGTAATCTCGGAACCAGCCCATCAGGTAGGTCGAGTTTTCGTTGAACTGAGCCACGTTGCCCGACCACAGCGCCAGGTGTTTCCAGTGCCAGTAGAAGGTCACCCAACCAATGGTGTTGAGCATCCAGAACATGGCCAGGTAGAACGAATCCCAGGCGGAGATGTCGCAGGTGCCGCCGCGGCCGGGGCCGTCGCAGGGGAAGCTGTAGCCGAAGTCTTTTTTGTCGGGCATCAGCTTGGAGCCGCGGGCATCCAGCGCACCCTTGACCAAGATCAGGGTGGTGGTGTGCAGACCCAGAGCGATCGCATGGTGAACCAAAAAGTCACCAGGGCCGATGTTCAAGAACAGCGAGTTGGTGCTGCTGTTAATGGCATCGAGCCAGCCGCCGAGCCACACATTGCCGTGGTTAGGCCAGGCCGTTGTGGCAATGCTGTCGGGGTTGGATAGGAGAGTATCCATCCCGTAGATCAACTTGCCGTGGGCGGCTTGAATCCACTGAGCAAACACGGGTTCTACCAGAATTTGCTTCTCGGGAGTGCCAAAGGCGGTCACCACATCGTTGTGCACATACAGCCCTAGGGTATGGAAACCCAAGAACAGCGACACCCAGCTCAGGTGAGAGATCAGCGCTTCTTTGTGCTCCAACATGCGGTAGAGCACGTTGTTGTGGTTGGCCTTCGGGTCGTAGTCGCGCACCAGGAAGATCGCGCCGTGGGCAAAGGCCCCCACCATAATGAAGCCAGCGATGTACTGGTGGTGGGTATAGAGCGCCGCCTGGGTGGTGTAGTCCTTAGCCATGAAGGCGTAGGGCGGCAATGAATACATGTGCTGCGCTACTAGGGAGGTGACCACCCCCAGCGCTGCCAGGTGAAACCCTAGCTGGAAGTGCAGCGAGTTGTTGTAGGTGTCGTAAATGCCCTTGTGGCCTTCCCCGATCGCACCGCCAAAGGGCGTGCCTTCGGGGGGGCGGTGAGCATTCAAGATTTCCTTGATGCTATGACCGATACCAAAGTTGGTGCGGTACATGTGCCCGGCGATGATGAAGATCACCGCGATCGCCAGGTGGTGGTGGGCCATATCCGTCAGCCAGAGCGACTGAGTCTGAGGATGAAACCCACCCAGAAAGGTAAGAATTGCATCGCCCGACCCAGTCGCCGTACCAAAGAGATGGTTAGGGGTATCGGGGTTTTGGGCGTAGACACCCCATTGGCCAGTGAAGAAAGGCTTTAACCCTTCTGGGTGAGGCCGCACCGACAGGAAGTTATTCCAGCCAACATGCTGACCCCGCGCTTCGGGAATGGCCACGTGAATCAGGTGACCGGCCCAGGCCAGCGAGCTAACCCCAAATAAACCAGCCAGGTGGTGGTTGAGGCGAGACTCGGCGTTTTTGAACCAGGCCAGGCTGGGTCGAAACTTAGGTTGCAGGTGCAGCCAGCCCGCGAACAGGAAGATGGCCGACAACACTAGCAGGAACAGCGCCCCGCTATAGAGGTCGGTGTTGGTGCGCATGCCAATGGTGTACCACCATTGGTAAACCCCAGAAAAGGAAATGTTAACTGGATAGCTGGCCCCCGCCTGGGTGAAGGCATCCACGGCGGGTTGGCCAAATTGCGGATCCCAGATCGCGTGGGCGATGGGACGAGTGCCCAGCGGGTCTTTTACCCACTGCTCAAAGTTGCCTTGCCAGGCGACGTGGAACAGGTTGCCCGACGTCCACAGAAAGATGATTGCCAGGTGGCCAAAGTGGGAGGCGAAAATCTTTTGGTAAAGATTCTCCTCCGTCATGCCGTCGTGGCTTTCAAAGTCGTGGGCGGTGGCAATCCCGTACCAAATCCGCCTAGTGGTCGGATCGGCAGCCAGGTCCTGGCTAAATTTAGGGAATTTAGTTGCCATGAATCAAAACAGGTTTGCTGTACGAAAGGGTCAGAAAACACAATTCGTCGATATTCGGTGGTTTGGGTTGTGGTGTAGGGGCACAGCATGCTGTGCCCCTACAGAGGTCCCATGACCAAATGGGTCATCCTACCGAAATGATTCTTGCCAAGAAGAAGGCCCAGGTCGTGGCAATACCGCCAAGGAGGTAGTGGGCCACACCCACAGCCCGCCCCTGAGTGATGCTCAGAGCGCGAGGCTGAATCGAGGGAGCCACCTTCAGCTTGC
>NZ_JADEWR010000025.1 GCF_015207525.1 Nodosilinea sp. LEGE 06152 | reverse complement strand
ACTCGGCATCCCATCCAACAGTTGGTAAATTAGCTCTTGGGCGTGGGCAAGAATCTTCATGGTCCTTGCAACGTATAAGTTTCACGCCCTTTTCTCTCATCCCCGCTGCCAAGGTGCAAGATCTGAGTAGACAGAACTTTCGCATAAGGTGCAGCTGTGGAGGGGTTGCGGCGCGGGCAGCTATACCGGGCCACTATGCGGCCTGATCGAGGTTTCTCCCAAGTGCTGGAGCTTCAGCTTTGCTTACGGAATGAGTACTCCAGTGTGATCTTCAAATTCGCATCAGCTGTGCCCTTGGTGACGTAAGGCACGCCAACTTTCCCGGCTACTTTCACCCCAAATTCGAGCGTCACCTTGTCGACGTTAGCCCTGGTCATCTGCCTGAATGCATTGAGTGTGTAACTGGTGTAGGCACGTATGGTGCCCTGCATCTTCCGAAAACTCTACACGACTTGGTCGCTAGTCCCTTTAGCGGTGGGGTGGTTTAACCTCGCCAGTTACAATCCCTCTACACCTTATGGGCCAGCAACAACTCCCCCTGAAAAGTGGGTTGATTAGCAGCAGCTCTTCGAGTTCGCCTCGGTTTATCAGTGGTGCAATATCCGTGATCGGACGTTGTCCAACGAGGCAATCGCAGCTTAGCCAAAGGTTTCAGCGGTGCGACCTTTGGCTAAGTTCCTTGTCAGATATAGCTTTGGCCAGTCCGCTTAGAACCATGGTGATTAGTCAGCTGCTGCAACTTAGGTCAACGACCTGGCTCGCAATCACCTCCTAACCATACCCAGTTAAAAGTCCTAACCCAAGTGGTGATTGCTCTACAAACAGACTCTGGATCTGTCTCAGATTAGCCAAGGGCAACAGCGCGCGGATGCGGTTACAGCCAGCGACAGGTCGCATTGAGAAAACTCTGGGATTGTGATTTACATTAACCGAGTGAATGCCGGAGAGTATGGGCAAAAGAAAAACTTATGGTTTGGATTTGGATATTGCGTTTCAAATTCATGGCTAGGGAGCGCAAAGAATTGTGCACCTCACGATAGACTTAAACACATGGTTATTTTTTTTTAATAGATTTATATCTATTGAAGGTGATGCAGGAAGCACCCTTCCAGCCCAATACAGAGATTGCCAGTCTCTGCCCCCCTTAGCGACCGTGCTCATGTAATACCCGTGCTGTAGGGGTGAAGTGCTTCGCCCTTGCTCTTTAAACTTTAAAGCTCACTTATCCCAGTAATCACCCCTTGTAAGAGGGGGCGGAAGGAGGTTTTAGTGGATTTTTTGTCCGAGTTCTTATCGGATTTTTGGACGCAGTGGCAGTCCCCGACCCTTGGCTTTTTGATTAGCGGTATCGTCATTGCCACCCTTGGTAGCAAGCTGCAAATTCCCGATGCGATCTATAAATTCATCGTCTTCCTGCTGCTGATCAAGGTCGGCCTGACCGGCGGCATGGCCACTTACAATGCCAACCTGGCAGAAATGCTGCTGTCGACGCTGTTCGCCGTGGTAACGGGGATTCTCATCGTGCGCTACACGTTCGCCAAGCTGCCAGACATCAGAGTCGTGAATGCCGTTGCGACCGGGGGTTTATCAGGTGCCATGAGTGGTTTTACCATGGTCGCTGGCATCACGGTACTAAAATGGCAAGGTATTGAATATGAGAACTGGGCTGGTGCGCTCTATTCCTTTATGGACATTCCAGCGCTGGTGACGGCAATCATCATCGCTAGCATCCATACGAACAAGCAGAAACGCGACAAGTATCTTAAAAACGAGAAGTATCCCAAAAATGAGGAGTATATAGGCAAGCAGCGGGTTGCCGCAGTTGGGGCTCCCATCACTCAGCCCCTGCCCGCAGTTGCCGCAGGCGGGTATCCCATCGAGTCGGGCAATGGCGCAGGCAGCTACTCCAGCGGGCTGAGCGGCACCCCAAGCAATCGAGTTAAGATCTGGCCCATCGTGAAGGAAAGCCTCCAGGGTTCTGCCCTCTTGGCCCTTCTGCTCGGTCTTGTCCTCGGCTTGCTCACTCAGCTCGAAAGCGCCTATGAAAGCTTCTACGCCACGGGATTCAGCCTTGGCGGCGTCGTGATCTTAGCCATCACCGCCTGCTCCAGTTCAGACGGCTTGGGGCCACCCAAGTTACGGACTGGTATTCTGTCGGCTCACATCAGTTTCATGTGAGGCAGTATTGCTTTCAGGCTACCGCTGGTGATGGCTTTAAGATATATGCTCAGAAGAGGAAGGGTTTGTCTATGTTTGCACAACTGCCAGAGCGGCGAATGCACTGGATTCGCTGGATGGTGACCGTGGGTTGGCTCCTGATCATTGCTTCCCTATTTTATGATCCCTGGACATCGGCACTCACCGTGTCTGACCATCCCTGGAGTCCCTTGCGGCTTCCGGATACCTGTGTGCAGGTGCAGGGGGAATGCTTATCTGAGCAACCCTATCCCTTAGGAACGACCCTCTTCTGGGGAGCAATTGTGCCAGCCGCCATCTTTATTTTGCTGGTGTTTGGCCATGAGTTGTGGCGACGCATTTGTCCGCTCTCGTTTCTATCTCAAATTCCTCGTGCGCTAGGGTGGCAACGACAATTTAAGCGAGAGCACAAAAAGACTGGCAAGGTGCGCTACGAGTTAGCCAAAGTTGACCCAAATTCATGGCTGGGTCGCAACTATCCCTATGTGCAATTTGGCTGGTTGTTTGCCGGATTATGTGGGCGGATTTTGTTTTTCAATGCCGATCGTCTAGTGTTAGCAGGTTGGCTATTGTTCACGGTGGCAGCGGCAATTGCCGTGGGCTACTGGTACGGCGGCAAGTCTTGGTGTCAGTACTTTTGTCCGATGGCTCCGGTGCAGAGCATCTACAGTGAACCGGGGGGCTTGTTGAGCAGTAGAGCCCACACGAGTGAGCAACCAATTACACAATCTATGTGCCGCACGGTGCTACCGGATGGTAAAGAACAGAGCGCTTGCGTTGCCTGTCAAAATCCCTGCATCGACATTGATGCGGAGCGTACCTACTGGAACAGCTTGAAACAATCTGAAACCTCGTTTCTGCGCTATGGCTACGTCGGTTTAGTAATTGGCTATTTTGTCTATTACTATCTCTATGCAGGCAACTGGAACTATTACTTCTCTGGGGCATGGCTACGGCAGACCGATCAACTCGCTTCGCTGTTTGACCCTGGCCTTTACCTGTTTGGGCAGGCCATCAATATTCCTAAATTGGTTGCGGTTCCCCTAGTACTGGGTGGCTGCACGGCGATCGCCTATTGGGGAGGACGATGGATCGAAAAACGCGCCAAAGCCTATAGTCGGAGAAAACAGCTAAATCTATCGGTCGAAACCATCCGGCATCGCATCTTTGCCCTCTGTACCTTTGGTATCTTCAATTTCTTCTTTATCTTTGGGGGACGCCCCCTGATTCAGCTTCTCCCTTTGCCGGTGCAGTACCTCTATGACCTGGGTTTAGTGGCGCTGAGTACCCTCTGGCTCTATAAAACTTGGCGGCGGAGTCCTGATCTCTATTCTCGCGAAAATCTCGCGAACCGCTTCCGCAAGCAGTTGGAGAAATTGCAGTTGAATGTTGCACAGTTTTTGGAAGGCCGCTCGCTCAATGACCTAAACACCCATGAGGTGTATGTATTAGCTAAGGTTTTGCCTAGTTTTACCCGCGAGAAACGACACCAGGCCTACAAGGGAGTGGTGCGAGAAGCGCTGGAAGAAGGCTATGTGAATTACTCCAGTAGCCTAGAAGTGTTACAGCAAATGCGTCAGGAGTTAGGCATTACGGATGACGAGCACCGCCTTGTGCTAGAGGAATTGGGCATTGAAGATCCGCAGTTGCTAAATCCTGATCGCAAGCGCAGTTTAGAAAATCAGATTCGCCTGAATGGCTACCGTAAGTCACTGGAGCGGATCATGTTGCTGCAACAGAAACAGATCGATCGTCCGGCAATCGAGCAAGTATACTTTCAAGACTCAGCTACCATTCGTTCTCTGAGGCGAGAGTACTCAATTACGCCCCAGGAAGAAGAGTGGATTTTGAGCGGGTTTTCAACTAATGCCAGTAGTTTGAAAAAAGCAGAGTTTTTGCTCACGCAGTTACCCGATCTGATTAACTGCTACCGCGCTCTGAATCAACCGATGCTACAGGAGCATCAAGCGGTATTAACCCTGCTTCGAGAAAATATTCTCCACAAAAAAGAACTGATTGTGCGATCGCTTCTGGAAACCCTGGCTATTCTTCAGTCGGACGCGGCAGCTTTAGACCTGGCGCAGTCTTTACAGCAGGCTTCACCGGCAATTTTAGGAGAGATTTTAGATCAGGAAAACTGGAGCGATCGCCTGCCGCCTGCCATCCTACAGTGTTTGACCCAGCCTGGGGAAACCCCTGTTTTTTGCTCACTAGATTTCTCCTCGGAAGCGATTCTGGCCCATCTAGAGGCTTTGCTTCAGGATCAAAATCCTATGATTCAGGCAACAGCACTCTATATCATGGCTCAGTTGGATATAGAACGCAGTCAGGCAATCGCTCAAAATCGTCGTCACGAGTTCAATTCCCAGGTCGTCCAGGAAACGATCGATCGGCTACTGTCTGGGCATTCGCCATCAACAGCAAATTTATCGCTGACCCAATTTCCTACGCTAGAAAAGTTGGTCTATTTGTTTAATAGCGACTTCTTCCACCGGATGCAGAGTGAAACACTCATTGCTCTTGCAGATCGGGCGGAGGTGAGAGCCTACAAGCAAGGAGACATGATCACAGAAGCCGGAGATACCTGTCGAGAGTTGTTGCTGTTGATCGAAGGCGATGCCAACATTCACTATCAAACGAAATCTGGGGTTCGGGTAGAACAGCTTCATCCCGGACAAACGCTCGATGAGCTAGAGGTTTTGGCCCATAGCACTTCAGAAAATACGATCGTTGCAGATAGCGAAAGTACCCGAATCCTGGCAATTTCTGTGGATGCCTTTGATGATTGGCTCGACCATGATCCTGATTTTGCCCGCCGAGTTTTGGAACTGGAAAGTCGGCAACTTCAGCGATTTATGCGATCGGTGCAGCCACTTCAGGAATAAAAAAATCAGCCGTAAGCTATGTAGATAACCATCTCTACAAAGCAGGGTTGAAGGGTTCAAGCACCAGCCAGCTAACACTGTGCTGGTGCAAGGAAACAAAGACTATCGGTAGGTTTCAAAATTGCTTACTGCCGCACAGCTTTGACAGTGAATTGCTTGTCATGAACCGGCTGTCTGAAAAATTGACTTTGAATGGGCGGAATAACAATGCAGGGAGGTAGCTGAGGTGACTATTGATCAAGCCGAGTGCCCGATCGGCTAACCTGCTGAAGGTTTTTGGAGTTGAGTAGTTGTCTATCGTGCAACTAGCTGATCTGACTCAACCTGAGTTTGAGTTAGAGACGGCTTCTCTGGGTCGCCTGCACCGATAGCCGGAGTTCCCCATTCTAGGCTCCTGAATCTGCTGAGACCTTAGTAGGGCTTGATGGGCAGTTCAATTTGAAACTTTGAGCCTTTTCCTACTTCACTTGCGACATGGATGCGCCCACTATGAGCATGGACAATTTGTCGAGCGATCGCCAACCCGAGCCCAAAACCACCGCTGTCCTGGGAACGTTGAGCGTCTACTCGGTAGAAGCGATCGAAGACATAGGGTAAGTCAGATTCTGGAATGCCAGCGCCCGTGTCAATTATCTGAACCACGGCCCAGTCAGGGTAGGGCATCAAGCGCACCAGGATCACGCCGCCAGCAGGGGTATATTTGCAGGCATTGTTGAGCAAATTTTCGATCGCCTGTCGGAGCAGGTCGGGGTCAGCCCACAGTTCAATTAATTGCTCAGGCGGTTCGTAGGTTAGGTCGATGGCTTGCTGTTCTGCTAAGGTTACAAACTGGGTGACTAGATTTTTGAGCAAGTCGCCGAGATTGGTGAGCTTGAGTGATTCCGGTGCAAGCTGTCCCTGATGGCGAGCGAGCAATAACAGGTTGTTGACGAGCGCACCCATGGATTTCGCGCTATCCACGATATTCTCTAAGGGAGCGTGATAGCGAGAATTGTCATCGGCAATGAGTAAACCCAGTTGAGCATTGGTCAAAATTGCAGAAATGGGCGATCGCAACTCGTGGGACGCATCGGCTGTGAACCGTTGAAGTTGTTGATAGGCTTGCCGAATTGGTTGCATGGCAAAGCCGCTGAGAATCCAACCGGTGAGGGCAATGAGTCCTAGTGCGATCGGAACTGCTAGAGTCAACGCCACCTGAAGCTGCTGAAGTCTCTGTTGAGTCTCTGCCAGGGGAGTCGCAACCTGCAGATACCCCAAGGTCCCGGTTCTACCCTCAACCGGTAATGTCGCCTGCCGAAGCCAGATTCCTTTCTCCAAAAGTGGATCAGTCGATTGAACGGTGAGATAACCAAGAGACATCTCCAACTGGCTTGGGGGAGAAGCTCCAAAAAAGCGAACGAGCCGCCCTTGCGCGTTATACCAGCGCACATAAATCAAATCTTCTGCAAGCGGATGGGAGCCAGTGCCCAATAACGGAACATGGCTCAGATCGACCTGGCTCTGGCCTTGTCGCACTTCATAATGCACACTGGCAGCCATCACTCTAGTCTTGTCGTGGAGCAGGCGATCGAGCGCTTCCACTTTGTCCTTGGCCTCGATCTGATAAATCACCCCAGCAAACAGCACCAGAATGCCTCCCATCGACAGGGTGAACCAACGAGCCAAGTTGCGGCGGCTTTGGTTAAACACGTCTTGCCTTCAAAATTTATGCGTTTCAGGGGAATTTAGGCGATAACCCATGCCATAGATGCTCTCAAGCCAATCAGCCGCTCCTAGAGTCTGCAAGCGTTGACGCAGTTTGCGAACTAGAACAGTGATTGCGTTGCTTTCGGGTTCGGTTCCCCACTCCCATACTGCCTGCTCAATTTGGCTGCGAGTTAACACTTGCCGGGGGTGGCGCATGAAGTACTCCAACAGTTGGAACTCACGGCTAGATAGAGAAACAGTGGCACCTTGCCGCTCGACAGTCAGGGTATCGAGGTGGAGGTGGAGATCCTCAAGGCTCAGTATGTCTCCCTGCCAGAGGGGCGATCGCCGTCTTAATGCCCGGACTCGTGCCATAAACTCTATTAGGTCGATCGGTTTCACCAAGTAGTCATCTGCACCTGCGTCTAACCCAGTTACTTTTTCAGGTGTGGTGTCTCTTGCCGTGATCATCAAAACTGGAGCGGTTTTCCCGGCTGCTCGATATTGGCGACAGAGGGTTACACCACTGACACACGGTAACATCCAATCTAGAACCAGCAAATCATATTCTTTTTCTGACAGAAGCCACTGAGCCGTCTCACCATCTTTAACGCCATCCACGCTGTGTCCTGCCTGGGATAGTGCCATTTGCAGGGGCATCAGTTGTTTTGGGTCATCTTCTACCAGCAAAACTCTCATTTCTTCGCTGCTCCCCTTTGCGGCTTGCAAGATTGAGGATAGGCACTTAGGGTAGTGTACACATCCCCTTGGAGCTAGATCTCGAGATACAGCAGGCTGTCCTAGAGTGCAAATAACGGAAAATATAAGCCGATGAAAAAGGGTAGTGGGTGGCGTGTGATCAAAGATAGTCTCCAAACATCGGGAGCAGAGTTCTGGCTGCCGCTGCCGTTTGTGGCGATCGCCTTTTGGTTTGGCACCAATACTCTGATGGCTCAGGAGCTGCGGCAACCCCAACTGACCGAAACAAGACTTCAGGCTGACACCCAGCTTAAGGCAACTGTATCCATCAACATTTTGCTGATCAATGCAACCGTCAATCGACAGCAGGGGGTTACGCAAGTCGAGGTACAGACAACGGAACCCATCTTGAAGCGATTAGAACTAGAATTGCCAATGACCGACGCCAATCAAATCGAGGCGGCGATCGCGCAAGAACTTCAGCTATCTCTTCAAGATGTGCGGCAACTCGTTCGCTATGAAATTGTTGAATGAGGCCCCTGTGTCAATAGGCTACGTCGTGACTCGCAGTATTTACACTGTTTTTGATCCGGTTTAAGCGACGTAAACCATTCAAATCTAAATAGCTAAAACCAACTTTGGAGAAAAAGGGCAGCACACAAAACAATAACGTCTCAATCGTCTGGTTTACCCAACCCAACCCAGAAGGACCAATCAACCAGGCGATCGGGTAGCTAATCCACAGCACCGTAAAGTAGCTCAGAAGTCTGTCATACAGCCTAGATAACTCTACACCTTGCCCACGAGTTTTAGTCCGCAAAGGCCTCCAAATTCCCCAAAGGACGACTAGAAACGCAACAACACCACAGATGTACCAAAGAAATCTGGCTTCACCGATTGTGGATAGGTCAGCGATCAGCCCTGATACCACGACAATCGCTTGGGTTCCCATGAGTGAAGCAATTAATATCCAATCTTTGGTAATGAAGTACATTGCTGTCAAGGAAAGTGATAGCAGGAGTAAAGGGGTTGTGACAATCCAGTCGACGTAGCGAGCATAGTGAGTAATTTGCCCTGCAATTTCAACCTTACCTTGACCGAGTGCCATTGCCATATAAGCCAAACCCGACCAGATGGGAATATAAGGTGGCAATCAAATACTCATATTTAGGAACGCCACGCGGGTTAGTGCCAAGTGAAATAAAATATAGTGCGCCAACCGCCATCGCAATCACATAAGCCCAGTGCAATAGAGCTTGCAGATCCATAAGCTACCTCTGTTTCTCTTAGTCCTAATTCACAAATGTGATCCAAAAGTGAGCAGTAGAAATTTGGCGCTCACTTTTCACTCACTTTCTTGAAGAACACTAGAGAAATAATAAAGCTGCCAAGGCTGGCATACGGCTGCCATGCCGTTCCAGATGGTATGGAGGCGGGAGGAAATGAGATGGTAGTACTGGACAGCATCAAATCAACAGATCAGCAATGGCATCACCTTTCCCAAGAGCAAGTTGTCCGTTTGCTCAAAACTAATCTTGAGCAGGGTTTGACCTTTAATGAGGTAGCAGAGCGACGCGATCGCTTTGGTCCAAATCAGTTAGCAGCTCAGAAAAACCAGAGTGCATGGGTACGTTTTCTTCAGCAGTTCAATCAACCCTTGCTCTATATTCTGCTAGTTGCGGGGCTGGTGACAGCGTTTCTGAGGGAATGGATCGATTCGGGCGTGATTTTTGGGGTGACGCTGCTCAATGCCATTATTGGCTTTGTCCAAGAGTCTAAAGCAGAAGATGCGATCGCCGCTTTATCAGAAGCGGTTACAACTGATGCAACCATTTTTCGTAATGGCCAAAAGCAAGTCGTTCCATCCAGCGAACTGGTTCCTGGTGATCTCGTCCTGCTCTCCTCTGGCGACAAAGTACCTGCGGATCTGCGGCTGCTTGAAATTCGCGATTTACAGGTAGATGAATCAGCCCTTACAGGAGAATCGGTTCCAGTCGAAAAAAGCCTCGCTCCCTTAGAAGCAGATGCTCCGCTGGCAGAACGCACCAACATGACGTACACGGGCAGCCTTGTCACCTTTGGGCAGGCGCGTGGAGTTGTGGTGGGCATTGGAGAGATGACCGAAACCGGGCACCTCTCCCAACTGATGCAGCAAAGTACAGCCATAGAAACGCCTCTAACTCGCAAAATCGATAAATTCAGCAAAACCTTGCTCTATATCATTTTGGGACTCGCTACCTTCACCTTTGCTGTTGGCATTGCTCAAGGGTTTTCCTGGATTGAAGTGTTCAAGGCGGCGGTAGCGCTAGCAGTCAGTGCGATTCCCGAAGGGTTGCCTGCCATTCTTACAGTGACATTGGCGCTCGGCGTATCTCGGATGGCAAAACACCACGCCATCATTCGTAAATTACCAGCGATCGAGACTCTAGGCAGTACCACCGTAATTTGTTCCGATAAAACCGGAACCCTGACCGAGAATCAAATGACGGTTCAGGAAATTGACGCAGGTGGAAGGCGCTACCGGGTAAGTGGTGGAGGTTATGCGCCGGATGGAGAGATTTCCCTGAATGGACACACCATTGATCTGGCAAAGACACCAGCGTTATATGAATGCCTACAAGCTGGACTGTTGTGTAACGACGCTCACCTAGAAATGCAGGACGGAAATTGGATAGTGGTCGGTAGCCCTACAGAGGGAGCGCTGATTGCTGCTGCTCACAAAGCTGGACTCGTTACAGACAAGCTGGAGCAGGCGATTCCTCGACTTGACATCCTACCGTTTGAATCTCAATTTCAATACATGGCAACACTACATCGCAACCGCCCAGAACGGTTGATTTATGTCAAAGGTTCGGCTGAAGCCATCCTCAAGCGATGTCGTCAGATGCTGGATGAAAATGGAAAGGCGATTGTCCTCAACCCGACCCAACTTGAGCAAACTGTAGAGAACATGGCAAAAAAAGGGCTGCGGGTTCTCGCACTTGCCAAGAAAGCTGTCCCTAATTTTCAAGCTGTGATCGAACATGCCGATTTGGAACAAGATTTAGTATTTTTGGGATTGCAAGGCATGATCGATCCGCCTCGTCCCGAAGCGATTCATGCCATTGAATCCTGTAAGTCTGCGGGAATTCAGGTCAAGATGATCACGGGCGACCATGCCAAAACAGCAGCAGCGATCGCTCAGCAGATGGGACTAAGTCAAACTCAGGATAGACCCGTTTTCACAGGTCAAGAACTTGCCCAACTGGATGAGCAAGGATTAGCCAACGCCGTTGAACAGAGCAATGTGTTTGCGCGAGTTGCACCTGAGCAAAAATTGCGGATTGTAGAAGCACTTCAATCCAAAGGTGAGATTGTGGCAATGACAGGAGATGGAGTCAATGATGCGCCTGCCTTGAAGCAAGCTGACATTGGAGTAGCCATGGGTATCACTGGCACCGAAGTCACGAAAGAAGCGGCGGACATGATTCTGACAGACGACAACTTTGCTTCGATTGAAGCCGCTGTTGAAGAAGGACGCACCGTTTATAAGAATCTATTGCGGGCGATCGCCTTCATCCTACCTGTGAACGGTGGTGAATCCATGACCATCTTAATTGCGGTGATGTTAGCAACTCCACTACCAATTCTGCCCGTGCAAATTCTTTGGCTAAATATGGTCAGTTCTGTTGCCTTGAGTCTACCACTGGCATTTGAGCCACCCTCGCCGGATGTGATGGAATATCCACCTCGTCCTGCTAACGAACCACTATTGTCTCGTAGGTTAATCATCCGAATTTTAACCGTTTCACTATTTAACTGGATTGTAATTTTTGGGACATTTAACTGGATTGTCCGAACCACTGGAGATGAGGAACTAGGACGAACGATGGCAATTCAGGCATTGGTTGCAGCAGAAGCTTTTTACTTATTAGGAATCAGCCGCTTTATTCCGGCACTCGTTGCAAAACTACGTGGTAAAGATGAGTCGTTGGGTTACGCCGTGGCAATCGGTATTGTAGGCGTCCTAATACTCCAATATCTGTTTAGCCAATGGAGCATTATGAATGGGCTATTTGCCACTGAAGCATTAAGTCCAACTCAAGGCTTAATCTGCTTTGTCATTGGGCTTCCCATGATTGCTTTAGCTGCATTGCTGAAGCGATTTTCTCCGCTGAAATAAATAACTTTGATAAAGCTGTTATTTTGATTATGCTGACATCAGAAAAATTGTGTGTTGAAATTAATCTTTTCTCATGAACTCTCATAACACCAAACGGGCGATCGGGATATTCTCCAATCGCAAAAACGCAGAACAAGCGCTAGCTGAGCTAAAGAAGCAGGGTTTCCCCATGCATAAGCTTTCGATGATCACTAAATCTTCTGGTGATAGCAACAGTTTAGACAGCCAAAGTGTAAAGCAGCCTTCGATAACAAGATTAGAAGGTGCAAAAACAGGCGCAATTGCAGGAAGTATAGGAGTAGGTTCGCTTGCCCTGATCGTGGGACTCGCCAGCCTACTAGTTCCTGGTATTGGTCAGGTATTAGCGGTAGAAAGCCTTTTAACAACTTTTCTTGGAAGTGGAATTGCTGCAACTGTTGGTGGTTTATATGGCGCTCTTCAAGGATGGCTTGTGCCAGAGGAACAAGCAAAAAAATACAGCAACAGATTCAACTCAGGAGATTATTTAATCACCATGGAGGCGATAGAAAACGAGATTCTCATCGCTGAACCTATCCTTAAACACTGGGGGATTCGGACATGGCATATCTATGATAAATCTTGAACTCGAAGTAGGATACATTTGAATAACATATCTACACTATCTCTCTGGCAAATTTATAGCAGTATGCTGCACAGTGAATCTTTATTTGTCGTAGAGATGCATTAGTGTCGTCAAATAAGCCAAACTAAATTTGGCTTGCTTTTTCTGCCTTTAGCCAGCTTGACAGTGCCGATGGTTAGACGAGGAACAGCTGAGCAAACTCTCTATAGTCCTGAAGTAGAGAAAGTTTCGTTCAACAACACAAATTTGACTCAATGTCACTTAATCTGGCACTGTACAAACGGTTAAGTCACTAACCTTGGGCGCAGACAGTGACCATTGAGATACGCACGCCGCCTAGCGACGCTCCCAACTCATATCGTGGCATGAGAGGCGGCCTAAGCGAGTGGGCTGTAGCACATATGTCCAAGCCCTCGCTACGCACAGCGGAAGCGACTCTTACAGGGGTGCGCAACCGGGCTATTGGCACGTTCGCTATATCGTTTGCCGCAATCTCGACATAGATAGCGTTGTAGAGCGTTTTGCTCCTTTAAGGGAGATCCAGGGTGCTCTACCGTTCTTTACCGTGCGCTCACTCTGGAAATAGGGACATCGCATTGGCTACAAGATAGCTACTCTCTATATTTAGCTATCACCCGTAAAAAACCAGTGCTGTAATTATGTCACCAGTACGGTAAAATGCTCTGGAATCTGAGAAATATTACCTATTTCTATTTCTTGCATTTGAGAAGATCGCCTTATGAGAGCAGGATTTAAGATGGAATGGATCATGGCACAACAACCATCGATAGATATTAATCCCGCTACAGAAGCTCCAGTCACAGGTACCATTCCTGAGCTTGTTATTATCTTAATTATTCTGCTCCTGATCGCAACAATTGTTGCTCTCATAAGCCAAAAATTGCGAATTTCTTATGTGACAGGACTAGTGTTAGCAGGACTTCCTATCACAGAAGTATTTTCTCGACGTGTTGGGCTAGATCCATCATTAGTATTAAATCTTTTTCTGCCAATTTTAATTTTTGAGGCAGCAATTAACACAGATATTAGTCGTCTCCGCAGTACGTTTAAACCAATTGCGCTGCTGGCTGGTCCAGGTTCTATTTTTTCTTCGGCAATTATTGCGACTTTAATAAGATTTGGGCTAGGGTTAGACTGGATTCCAGCCTTACTAGTTGGAATTATTTTAGCAAATACAGATACTGTATCAATAATTGCGACATTTAAAGATATTCGCGTACCTTCTCGATTGAGTACTATCGTCGAGGGAGAGACGCTGTTTAATGATGCAGCCGCTTTAGTCTCGTTTAATTTACTATTGGTTATTTATGCGACAGGCTCTCTTACCCCTGTACAAGGCTTAAAGGAAGTGCTTTTAGTCGCTTTGGGTGGGGCACTAGTTGGAGGTATTTTAGGTTACTTAAGTTTGCCAATATTTGTTCGCTTAAATGACCCCCTCAGTAGTTTACTATTGACCGTTGCCTTGGCACTAGGAACGTTCCAAATCGGCCAATTTATCGGAGTATCAGGCGCAGTTGCTGTGGTAATAGCAGGGCTTGTTTTTGGCAACCTCGGTCTGCCTCGTAGCTCGTCAGCTTCGGATCGTATTACACTGCTGAGCTTCTGGGAATATGCTGGCTTTAGTGTTAATACGTTTATCTTTCTGCTCATCGGCATAGAAATTAATCCGCTAGCGCTGTGGGAAATGTTTCCATCTATTTTATTGGTCATTTTGGCCTATCAACTAGGGCGAATAATTTCGGTCTATTTATTATTGGCGGGCCTGCGATGGTTTGATCGCCCCATCCCTCTACGTTGGCAGCACGTATTAGTTTTGGGAAATATTAAAGGATCACTCTCAATGGCGTTAGCCGTTGCTATTCCTTTAACTCTTACCAGTCGAGATGTGATCATTGAAGTAGTATTTGGTGCTGTTCTATTTTCTTTGGTGATCCAGGGATTGGCGTTGCCTTGGCTGGTTAAGAAGCTTAATATTAGCTATGGCTCCGATCTTACACAGAAAGCAGGGCAGCTACAAATTCAATTGATCGCCTCTAAGGCAGCCCAGTCGGAACTGGGGAATTTATTGAAATCAGGTGTGTTGACCAAAGCTGTTTATGAAGAACTTTGGGCTTCATATCAGACACACGTTGCAGAGTCTGAGAGGCAACTTCGTACGCTGCTTAGTCAACGGCGGACGGGTGATCTAAGCCGCAATCACAAAGGGTTAGATGCTGTTCGGCGACAATTGTTTTTGGTAGAAAAAGGAGCAGTGAACGAGGCACTTAGAAAAAGAATTGTTCCAGATGATTTAGTGAAATCATACATTAAAAATTTAGATGAAAAGCTTCTAGCCTTGGAAGACGACTAGCGATAGAGGCTGTGCAAAACTATTGACTAAGGTCAAGCAGATTGATGTCGAAAGTAATATCCTATAAGCGCGAGAGCAGCATGTATATAATCATTGGCGGGGCTGGACTAATTGGCTCGACTTTAGCTCAACGTTTGGTCAAACTCGGCCATACCGTTGCCGTGATCGATATTAACCCAATTGCTTGCAACTATGCTAGAGAACATCTAGGGGTTATGACCTTTGAAGGTAGTGCAGTTAGCACAGAAGTTTTAACTGAAGCTGGAATTCACCAAGCAGATATTGTCTGTGCTGCCTTGCGTCATGACGCGCTTAACCTCGCAATTGTTTCCCTAGCTAGGCATTACCGAGTTCCTCATATTATCTCTCGCCTGCGAAACCGCGACTTTGAGCATCCCCTTCGCCACGCGGGTGCCAATCGAATTATTAGCACTGTAGATTTAGCCGTATCGACGATGGTTAATGCAGCTGAATATCCACAAATAGAGTCAATCATGCATTTTGAACAAGGGCAAATAGAAGTGCTTAAACTGACCATCGCTGAAAACTGTAGCGTAGTCAATCACAGTATTTCCGAAATTGCTCAAGATGAACGATTCCCCAAAAGTTCGTTGATTATTGGTTATCAGCCGCATACTCATATGGATTTAGTTGTTCCAAATGGCACGACAGTTCTAGAAGCAAACTCTAAGATTTTGGTTGTCACAAAGCCAGATAGCCTGCACGCATTAATTGACTTTATCCAACCTTTTTCAGAAGTGCTCGACTTTTCAGCCGAACTAAACGAGTAGTAAACTCTGTACTCAGAGTATCTATACTTATTACAACACTCCCGAATCAGGGAGCTATGGCTGCCTGTGCTGGTGTAAAGTGACAGATTAAATGACATAGAGACAAATTCATATCGTTGAACGAAACCTTCTCTACTTCAGGATTGTAGAGAGTTTGCTCAGCCGTTCCTCGTCTAACCATCGGCACTGTCAAGCTGGCTTAAGGCAGAAAAAGCAAGCCAAATTTGGCTTTGCTTATTTGACGACACTAATGCGTCTACACGACAAATAAAGAGTCACTGTACACCCGTCGTGGCTCCGCTGTTTACCCCCTGCGAGGCCCTGTGTCAGACGCGAAACCTTCTCGATCGCTTTCCAATATTGCAGGCATTGTGGCTGTAGCTACCATCATCAGCAAGTTTGCTGGGCTATTTCGCCAGCAGGCGATCGGGGCAGCCTTTGCGGTGGGGCCGGTGGCCGATGCCTACAGCTTTGCCTACATTATTCCTGGCTTTTTGCTGATTTTACTGGGGGGTATCAACGGGCCGTTTCACAGCGCGATCATCAGCGTGGTAGCGCGGCAGGAGCGTAAAGATATAGCTAGGTTAATTGAGGCGATCAACACCCTGGTGGGGCTAATGCTGATGGGGGTGTCGGTGCTGCTGTTTGTGCTGGCCGGGCCCATTATCGACATCATTGCCCCAGGGCTGGCGCAGTTAGAGCCGGTGGCGCGCGATATTGCGGTACTGCAATTGCGAATTATGTCGCCGATGGCCATGCTGGCGGGGCTAATTGGCATTGGCTTTGGGGCATTGAATGCCGATAGCCAATTTTGGTTGCCGTCGATTAGCCCAATTTTCTCTAGCGGGGCGGTTCTGGTGGGGCTGGGGCTGTTCTACGGGGCAATTGGGCATGACATTGCCAGTCCAGATTTTTTTATGCGGGGCGGGGCGGTGCTGGCAGCCAGCACGCTTAGTGGGGCTTTTTTGCAGTGGTTGGCGCAAATTCCGGCCCTGTGGAAGTCGGGGCTGGGGCGGCTGCGGCTGCGGTTTGACTGGTCTATTCCGGGGGTGGAGGAGGTGTTTCGGGTGCTGTTGCCCGCCACCCTATCATCGGGGATGCTGCAGATTAACTTGTTTACAGATTTATTCTTTGCCTCGTTTATTCCCGGCACGGCGGCGGCGCTGAGCTACGCCAATCTACTGGTGCAGACGCCGTTGGGCATTATCTCGAACGTGATTTTGGTGCCGTTTTTCCCCCTGTTTGCCCGCCTAGCGGCTCCTGAAAACTGGCCCGAACTCAAGACCCGCATTCGCCAGGGTTTACTGTTTACGGCCCTGACCATGCTGCCGCTGGGGGCGCTGTTTGTAGTGCTGGCCCAGCCCATTGTGCGGGTTGTCTACGAGCGCGGGGCTTTTGATCAGGAGGCATCGAACCTGGTTACCTCGGTGCTGCTGGTCTATGGCCTTGGCATGTTTGTCTATTTGGCTCGTGACGTGCTGGTGCGGGTGTTTTATGCCCTGGGGGATGGGCAGACGCCTTTTCGAATCAGCCTGATCAATATTGTGCTGAATGGGGTGCTGGATTTTTTCTTCGTTCGCTGGCTGGGGGCACCGGGTCTGGTGCTGGCCACGGTGGGGGTGAATGTGTTGTCAACCCTGACGCTGACGATGATTTTGCATCGGCGGCTGCGGGGGCTGCCGTTGCGGGAATGGGGCGGGGCGATCGCCCTACTCACCCTGCTGAGTGCGATCGCGGGTACCGCTGCCTGGGGCACTCTGCAGTGGCTAGAAACCCAGTTTGGCACCGAGGGCATTGGCGTGCTGGTGCTGCAACTGTTGATTCCAGGCGGCGTGGGGCTACTGATCTTCGTGATTGGAGCCTTCCTACTGCCGATACCTGAGACGAAGCAGCTAGCGGCGCGGATTCGGGAGCGGGTGAGGCGGTAGGGGAGTAGATGGGTAGGTGGGTCAATGATGATTAACGTAGTCCATTTGGGCTTTTTTTACCTGGATGCGCACCTGTCCAACTACTTGGATCCACTTCATACTGTGCAGGTAAGAACTGGTCTGTATAAGCCACAGTGAGGGTTGAGTAGTTGCCTGCGCGCGCAACTAGCCGGTGCCCATTTTTAGCCCTAAGCTGATCGCACCCCTCCAAGCGATTGCTCCAATCAAGGGCGTAGCACTGGCGACCTATCCAAAGTGCTGATTCCTGTAGAAAGCGCCTGGAGAATTTGCAATCCCTGGGGAGATTACTGAGTTGAAGATGCAGTAGTGGCAATTGCCCGATGGCGTGACTTCTCAATTCCCGTATCCTATCTCCCATCTTAGGTATAGATAATGGGGAATTTGTTGTTTCCGGGCATCCTATAAGGAACTGTCTGGGGTGCAGAATGAAAGATGCTCAATCAATTACACCAACTACCGTTCGGCCTCTACGGGTGCTGGGGGCTATCGCTGCTGGTGCTGTCCTAATCGTAGTGGGCACCTTCCTAGTGGTCGAGGGTAGCCACCGCTACCAGCTCTGGCGGGCCGGAGGTGTCTGGTGTGCCACGATGGAGCCGAATGGTACGATTACCCAGTCCTTTGGGGCTGAGAACTGCGGTTACTGATGGTCAAGCTTGAGTGCTGCCAATACTGCAACTTCCACGCCCATAGCTCTTATATGGTCTGTGGTATTCATCCTACTGGGGTCGAGGGCAACTATTGTGTAGACTTCAGAGCAGCCTCAATTGAGGTTGTTGTACCCGACGATCTCTCGGACTGGTGCGGTGACAGGTGGCAGCCACAGGGGGCTAGTTATTACGGTGATGAACTAATTCTAGAGCCGTTGCAACGACGATCGCTGGAGCAGCGGCTGGAGCTGCTGGACAGTCACCCATTATTTACAGGTCGGTGCCCACAGTGCGAGAGGGGCATTAAAGCGATTGCTGGCCAAATCCATTACGACTGTGAGAATTGCGGATGGGTAGATGACTCGGTGTAGGTCGTATTCTTAGTGCTGGGCATCGACTCTCTCTAGCCTGAGCCAGTAAAGCAGCACAAATAGTTCTTCATCGAACAGTTCGGCCATGCGCGAGCGACCATCAAATTTTTCAGACAAGAATCCCTTGAGCTGCTCCATGGACCATCCAAGTTGCCTCACACTTGACTGTATGGCGGCATAGCATTCGTCAAAAGGGATAGGAAGAGGGTTGTTTTTAGGGGCTGGGGGCTGGGGAAAACTAAAATCTCCCCCCCGCACCCCCCCATCCGGAGGAAAAGAATTTTTCAAGCCAGCCTCAGATCCCCCACACTTCATACCCCCCCCTGTGGTCTGTAACACTGTCTGATTGCAAGGGTTTTCAGCTTCAGTGATCGCGTTACCCATGCTCTCTTGAGCAACGGCTGCTGCCTCTATGCCTTGGTCTGCAACCGTTACAGATGCTTTTTCGGGATGCCATAGGTCGGTATTCCGATAGAGAGTTTGTAAGCTGCTGCGAGCTGCGTTGGCGATCGCGGCAGCAAGGCTTCTGATGCTAGGAAATTCGATATCTTTCAGTGCGGCCACGGCCTGGGCGATGCGATCGCGGGCGTCAAGCTGGCGCAGGGTATTCTCACCCCCTGGAATCCGCTGACCTCGACGGGTACCGATAGGCCAGTAGTAGCCCTCGACCGACTTAGCCCAGTGCTGTGCCTTTGAGCGAATCTCGTTTTGATGTCGGCAATGCTCTTGAAATCCTGGTGATGCGATCGCCAGTTCAACGATGCGATCAACCAAGGCTGTGCCGGAGAGCCCCTCAAATACATGGCTCCGGGTAGCGATCGACTTCAGTAGCCGATTCGTCTGCCCGGAGCCTGTCCAACCCTCCCGGATTTCGATGTCGAGGTCGTCTTTCCACTCTTGGGCCTGCGGAGATAGCGATCGCCGATTGGATTCCTGCTTGCGCGACTCTCTGGCATGAGGGGCTGAGAGCAACAGCATCTCGAGGTCCTGCCCCTGGGCCGCCCATTCCCATTGCTCAAAGAAGGTCGAGAGCGAATCCCCATTGGGGTCGAGGTCGTCGGTCAGGAGCCAGCTGCCCGACTGGGGTTGCAGTGGCAGCCGGTGGCCGTTGTATTCCACAAATTGATTAACCCCGAAGGTTTTGGGGTTAGGGAATACCTCTAGATGTCCCTTCTCAACGAAGAATCCCTGAGCCTTCAGGCATTGGGTAAGAACGCAGGCCAAATCAAAGGTTTTGATGTCCTCGGGCAGAGGGATATACAGGTGCAACCCACCTCGATGACTGGAGCGCACCAAGACCGTTCGATTCAGACCAACGGTTTCGAGGGCACCTCGGATCTCTGCGATCGCAGAGGGTGTGCAATAGCGCCCACCTGCGTCCAGGTCGAGCATTCCATAGCGGGTTGTGTGACCAAAGCGAACTCCCACTAACACTGTGGGAGTGTTCCATTGCTCCCACAGTACTCGAGGGCGTAGCTGATGCTTTAGGGTGCGCCACCGGGCTGGAACAACATTAGGGCTCTCTAGGGATTCCCAAAGATAGTCGCCAAATAAATTGATGAAATGCTGACCCACCTCGGAGTGGGGCAGAAGGACTGAGTCCGCCATTGGATTCTAGGATGTTTAGATGAGCTGATTTCCTGTGTGGCGAAGGAAAGCTCAACTAAAAATCCAGAAAGCGTTGCTACAAATCCAAGGTAGCTGCTATCATGATATCAGTTTAGATTCCTTCGCTTCCCTTTCTGTTTGGAGACGTCTGGGGCGAGGATACTTGTTAAGACTCCTGATTTGCGGTCGGGGGTCTTAATTCTTTTAAAGGGGTTCTACTTTTTTAACCTCAAGAAACTTTATCGAAAGTCTGAAGACTACTGAGATCTTACACGAAAACCCCTGATTTGATCCTTTACAAGAACATATATCAGTAGGGAAGGTTTAAATCTTGAGCCCAAACCTTGACTCACTACGACGCCAGCAACCTTTGCACTTTCGGTAATTTTTAACAGAATAGCTGAATTTCCGTGTATTTTCGGAATATTCCATTTCTGCTGCATTTTACTGATGAACCCCAGGCACGGTCATCGAGTTGGGATTCGAGAGGCTCTACGCATGACACTCGAAAAATTCGAGGTTAATGCGCAGGAACTATCGGTGCGGGCACGCGTCTCACCAGCCACTTTGTCAGAGTTTCGCAACGATCGCAGGGAGATAAACACCTCATCCTTGCAACGCATCCTAAATGAATTGGATCCTGAGGCTTTTGTATACTGGCTAGATATAATGCGAGAGTCTGAGACTATGATCCGCGCGGCTAAATCGGATCCACATCATGATGACCTTCATTCAGATGCTCTTCTCGCTTTAGTAGACACCTATGCTAGGAGGTGCACCACCGATGAGCAACTGGCTCTGCTCCGGGTTATTTATTTAGCCTGTGATGCTAACCCCAACCTTAAATTAGACGAAGGTCAGTAGGGGCGTTGATGTGTTGATTCAAAGGGATCGTTGGCCATACCCCTTCTCAGCGCCTCTTTGACAACCAATCGGCCGAGTTATTGTTGCCCTGTGCGGCCATCATAGAGATTCGTTCCGCCGTAGGCGTACGCATGATGCACCTAGGGTGGCCGGATATCTATGTCTCCAACAACTGAGACAGTTCCTCATTCAGGAAGACCATAACCAGAAACCATTCGTGCAAAAAGGCCGTCAGTAGTCAGTAACCAATAGGGTGAAACCCTGAGGTTCGCCTATTAGGCACCGAACAAGATTATGGACAGCATAGTAAATGCTTAATGGCACAACAAAGGTCAAAGCATTTATATTCTACCTATAGATATTTGCCTGGAAATGCGGAACCCCAATCTAGCAGGCCTGCTACACGAAATCTCACAACTGCCTGTAGCCGACCGACAGCGCCTCGTAGTTGAGCTAGTCCGTCAATGCAATCTATCCATTGTCGTTAGTCCAGAGCCAAGGGGCGATGCCCCCTTGAGAGTAGTTAATAGCCTAGATGCTACCTCTGTATTGTCGCTTGCTGTAGGGGACAACTATGACTCATGCAGGTGCCACTCAGACGCAGAGCCAAGGCGCTAGAGCACGCTTAGGGCCTTGGCTCTGCCTTCTACGATCGCGCCTAAAACCTCCTGGAATTGAGCTGTACTACACATCTGTGCATACTCCCTAATTCCCGACAGCACTAACAAGAGACGTGCATTTTCATCTACTGGCACACTTCCGCAGTGCCCTAGCAATTGCAGTAGATGCGCCCTAGCCTCATCAGGGAGCGCTGTCCTAATCGCATCAATATCCGTAGTTCGCAAATCTGAAGAACCACTGAGGAACTTTGAAATGCTGCTCTCAGGAACACCAGATTTAGCCGACAGTTCAGAGGCCCGAATCGCATACTCCTCCATTACTGCCCTGAGCACGTCTCGCAGAGGGATCACTCGTACATCTGTAGATGCCGCCATACTCAGCCTCATGTGCTAATTCACTACAGACTTCAATCATATCAACAATATATCCATGAGCACTTGTCATGACAACTTGCAAGCAATAAATCCGGATTTATAGGCTGTAACTGCTCTTGGAGTGAGAGGCGATCGCAACGTTTAGCTATCGGCGTGAAAAAGATAGCATAGTCTCAACTGCCTGCATTCTTACCAAAATGACCCTACAGAATTCCCCAGCAAGGATTGATAAAAACCTACTGATCACTTGCTCTATCCTGGCCCTGGGTATTGGATGGTTAGTATTGATGCCATTGGGGCCATGGAGTGCCATCCGAGACCCAGCTCCGACTCATTACTTTGAGATAAGCGGGAAGCAGATTTTGCTAGAGACTGCTGTGACTGACCAGGAGAAGAGGCAGGGGCTGAAGGGACGCAGTAGCCTCCCCATGAACCGTGGCATGCTGTTCACGGTCAATCCTGAGCAAGTCGTTCAACTGTGGATGGCTGGCGTTCGGTTTCCGCTGGATATGGTCTTTTTACATAACGAAAAAGTATCCGCTGTACTTAGAGACGTACCTCCTTGCTCCACATCTCCTGGTGATTGTCCGATCTATCCCTCGGGGGGCATTGTCGATAGTGTGATTGAGTTGGCCGCTGGGACTGCCGACTCTCTATATCTAGCCGAAGGCAGCACGATCAAAATCCTTGGGCTGGATTAGCCTCTAAATTGTGCGCCGGTCATGTAATGACAATCCACAAGCAATAAATCCGGATTTATAGGAACAGTTTTGGGGCGAGAGACGATCGCAACCTTGAGCTGGATTTTGCGTCTGAATTTCAGCCGGACATGTGATGGCATTCCACAGGCAATAAATCCGGATTTATAAGCTGTAACCGTTCTTGGTAGGTGAGCCAGCGAAACCGCTGGTGCTGAGTTTAAACGTCTCTGAGGCGGGCTTGTAATGCGATTGCGATATCCATGCGGCGACTGCCCGGATATTGCCCGACTTAGTTATTACCATGGCCGCAAATCATACAAGGAGACCAGAGCGAATGACCTCTGTACTAATTATTGAAGATGATGTGGATGTAGCCGATACCATTCAGGCCTGCATTCAGGCGGCAGGCTACACCAGCTATCTGGCTGAAACGGGTGAGCAGGGGCTTGCGCTGTGCCCGCAGCTGGAGCCCGATATCATTGTTCTGGATTTGACGCTGCCCGATATGGATGGCATCGAGGTCTGTACCCATATCCGGCGGCTGGAGCTGAGGCGCGACCCCTATATTCTTATACTGACAGCGCGACGGGGGCAGACCGATGAAATTTTGGCCTTTGCCACCGGGGCTGATGACTACATGACTAAGCCCTTTAGCCCTGACATGTTAATCCTGCGACTGCGGGCGCTGCTACGACGTGAGCTACGCCATATCGAAAATGCGGTCGGGGCCGATGCGGCAATGATTCGGCATCAATATCTGCGGCTACACCAGACACACAGGCACTGCAGCGTTCGGGCGTTGTTGACCGACGATTGGGTTGAGCTGGAGCTAACGGCTTTGGAGTTTGATCTGTTGGCGAAATTGGCCCAGCAGCAGGGCCAGGTTTACTCCAGGCCAGAGCTATTTAAGGAAATTTGGGGGCGAGAACATCCTGGAGATGAGCACAGTACAGTCGATTCTTGCGTCTTTAGACTGCGCAAAGAAATTCGTTCGAAACTGCAGGTGCCGGAGGGAGTAAACCCGTTGGTCAAAACTGCGCGGGGAGTGGGATACAAGTTTGAAGGGCGTTGCTGAATTAAGAGATGAACCTTGGAGGGACTGGCACATCGTCGAACTTGAGGTAGTGAAGTAGCAATCGAACAGAGTGAGCCAGCATTTCTACGGTCTTGGAGTAGCAGAGCGTTTTTCGATGCAGGCGGGCTAGATAATGCCGTAATCGAGTGTTCTCTCCTTCGACCCGAGTCATATAGGTTTTGCTGACAATCTGGTCGCCCTCTGGAATAAAGCCGGGGTACACCGTCCACCCATCGGTGACATAGAAGTAACACTGCCAACTGCCAACCAGGGTCCAAAGCGGTTGAAACGTCTCGGCACTATGGTCGCCTAAAACCCACCCCAAAATCCCTTCTTTAAAGTGGTCAACGGCTGTCCACAGCCAAATCTTGTTTTTTTGAGCCTACAAAGGTTTCCAACTCGTCTAGTTCACCGACTTCTGGAGTTGTTTCAGGGTCGTAAGCATCAGGGAGCAGTTCGCCCACTTGCTTCACCCAAGTAATGACCGTTGTATGGTGTACCCCTTTGACTCGCTCTATCGCTCGAAACCCGAGGCCGTTGGTGTACAGCTTGAGACACTCGCGTCTGACCTCATCCGAGTATCCTCTGTGAGGTTCGTAGCTATCAATAAACTGACGACCGCAGGCTACGCAGATGTGATTCTGCTTACCTTTCCTCTTGCCATTCTTACGGATATGAGTGGCTCTGCACTCTGGACATTGCATCACAGATTCCCCTAATTCATCTCCTAATTATGCAACGCCGTTTGAAGATTCGCTTGATTAAACAGACTAGGTGTACCCACTGCGATCGACAGGGTCTTCGCCCGCGCCATGGCTATTGACTCCAACGGCCTGGGGTCAAATAAACCCTTCATCAGGATGGACTTTCGGCGAATGGATCGCCACATTGGAGTACCTGGAGTACCCCAAACAACTCTCTCTCAGCGGCTAATTCGAATTGAGGAGGTTGAGTGTCTACACCTCCTGTCTGGCAGTACTTTCAGGGTGATTCGAATTGAGGCGGAAGACGGAAACGACTACCTACTCTTGAGGCTTCTGGCTGGGCCACCCTCGCTCAATATTGGGCTAAAATCCAGGCCGATTAAAGAAGCCTGCCCGCGATGGATTGATCGACCTCCTCGCTTGGTTTGCGGCTGAAGTGGGTCTACACGAGGGAGGGCAACCAGCGAGTTCAAAACTGGCTCACGCCGCGTGAGGCTTGGAGGTGCAGGAGAAAGATTTGCAGGGCCGCTACGGCTGCTGGACAAACTATGTCTACCGAGGCCTCTTTGGTATGGATGCGGCGACCATGAAAAAAACCTGGACTTACTCGGTGCATGTAAACAGCCGCATTGCCTGTAATGCATAGGGTGCGATCGCCAAGGGCCGGTGTTTGACCATCGCCCAGAACTTCTTACCCTTTATCAAGCACTTACACTAAAACTTACACAACCTAATCCTCGTAGCCAAATAGGGCGTCAATATAGGTTCGATTTACGCTGCGATCGCTGGCTCCGTTTTGCATTAGGAAGAGAGCGGTAGCGGCTGAGAACACTCGTGTCTGACTGCAGCCAGGGTTGCTTTCTAGGTAGGACTGCAACGCGTTGTGGAGGTCTTCGGAAATCTCGACCTGTAGTTGAATTGGTTTGAACAAATTAGCGAGGCATTCCCCCACCTTGGAACAGGTGGGGGGCAAGGAGCGGCGGGGTCTAGTCGTTATAGCCCTGATTCTCAATGTACTACTTGAGGATGGAGAGTGGAGCGCCGCCACTGGAGACTGCGCTAAACCCGCGCGTCCAAAAGACGGGCTTCCAGCTGAGGGGGACTCGCACCAGCCCCGCTTTCATCCCGACACTCGCCTTCGACAGGGTGCGGGGCTTTCACGGAGAAGCTAAAACGGTTCGATTCCTAGGTCAAGCGCCTGCTGGCACCATAGTTCGATGCTGTTCCGGTCGCCCCGGGCCACTAACTCGGTAAACTTGGCTTGGAGAAGCTCTAGTTTGCTCCCCCCTGCGAAAGGCCCATAGGCCCAGATGCGGAGGTATTCCGTTAGCGTTGCCCGTTCGGCCCTGTCCAAGTGCTCTTTAGTGAGCAAGAATTTTTCAACGACGGGGGCCAGGTTGCCGGATACTTCGTCCTTCCAGTACACCAGGTTGCACATCGTTCCTACTTCCCCATGTGATCTTCTGTGGTGCGTAATCATCTATTTCCACGTAAGGGTTCCACGTAAGGGCTCGGAAAATGCGATCGGACTCTCGCATCCGTAGCCCATTCGTCCACTCGCTGCGATCGCTGCCCTTCCCGGTGATCTCCAGTTGCAGCCTTGACTCCCCCGAGACGGGAAAGCTGCTCATAGGCTTTATGTAGGGCGCGACATCATTGGCTCTGCCCAGGCCGTGGCGAACGTGATTCAGGTTGCGGAATTATTGGCAAGGGCCTACTTTTCCAAGTTCTCCTGCCTTAACCGGTGAAACTTCTCCGCCGCGCTGTCGGAATAGCTCTTGATCGACTCATAGCCCGCCTGGGGTCGGGTATCGTGGGCCAGCTCAGGATTGCCCGAGTACCACTCTGCCGCCACCCGCTTCACCGCCGTATTCATATCGTGGCCCGCCTGAATCTGCCGCTGAAGCGCACTCTCTAGCTTGACCCCCACGATCTGCTGCTGAATCTCGGGGTTCTGCAAAAACTCCTGGGGCGACACATCGCGGCCCAGCACATCGTAATCCCAGCCGCAGTTGCTCTTCGGTTTGCCGTCCCAGGAGCAATTGAGATTCTGCGGCATCACCTGCCCCAGACCCAGTGCTCCAGTATCAGGGTTGACGGCAGTATGATCCCCGCCCGATTCCTTGGTGACGATCGCCTGGTAGAGGGCGATCGTATCCCCCAACCGCTCATTAGGCTTGCGGCCATTCAATGCCCAGACCAAATAGCCCTTCTGCGGAGCCTGGGCCACGCCCCCTTGTAGCTGCTCCCAGTGCAGGTGAGCGCCCGTGCTGCCGCCCGTGTTGCCGGTCTTAGCAACCACCGCTCCGGCCCGGTGCTCACCCCCTTGGCAGTGGGACAGGTGAGCTGCCCTAAAGGTGATCTCAGGGAACGCCGAACTGGTCATATCCGCCACCGTGCCATAGCCCTTCGGGTCACTCCAGCAGCGCACCGATACCCGATCGCCCGCATAGCCGATCGCATGAACCTGCACCCCCTCCGGCGTCGGCAAATCAATGCCTGAATGCATCCGCATCTCCTGGTGGATCGGGTGCATCCGCAGACCAAAGCCCGAGTTGACCGTGTAGCCCGCAATCACATCCCCCTTGCTGATGGGGGCTTTGAAGTCATCGTCATAGAATCCAGCCACCGCCTCCGCCACGGCGCTGGCCTTCCTGAACCTTGCCCCCCAGGTTTCATTGGTTTCCTGATCGACCATTACCCAGGTCGAGATAGCGATCGCCCCCACGCAGCCCAGCTTGAGCACCAGATCGCCCGCCTGCATTGCCGTGCCAATCACATAGCGCCAGGTCGGGGGCAGCTCCGACCAGTGGGGCTTGATATGTTTAACGGTTGAGTTCACTGTGGGTCACCTCCCCCTCTGTCACCGTCACATCAAGGGCCAGGCCGTTGTCCAAAGCCCAGCGATAGACCCCATTACCTAGGGCGCAGGCAGGCTGCCCTAACCACTCCAGGGCGATCGCCTCTGATTCCCCCACCAGCGCCTTGCGCAGCTCGGCTTTCGTCGCATCGAGGGCAACCGGGTCAGGAGCCACCGCCACGCAGGCTTGCAGACGAGCATCGTTACCCTGCACCCTGGCCACCAGCTGCCACGCCGCAGGTTGGTGGGTGTTGACCCACGACCTCACCCCATAGACCGGGTTGTAGAACTGCCCCCGCCCCGGCTGCTTGAGGTCTAAAAACGCGGCCCCGACGAACAACGCCGCCAGGGCCAGCAGGTACCGAGTTCGGATCTGCCAGAACAGCATCGCTACTCCCCAACCTTCACAGCGCGGGTGTAGGGACGAGTCTCAATCGGTTGCCCCACCCGTTCTTCTCCGGTCAAGACCTTATGAGCGCTGCCCGCAATGCTCTGAGTCGGCACCACCAACATCGCCCCGAAGTTGGTCCCCGCCACCACCGGATTCCAGATATCACCCCCCGCCTTGACCGCTGACCCCTGCAACACATTCAGCCCCGCTGAAATCAGAAACAACCCGCCCCATACCGAAATAAAAGCTCCACCCATCGTCTGTAACGGGTGGTTGCGCAAGCAGCTGAGGCCGCTGCGAATCACCGGAAAAATACTCCAGGGGTCGGTGGTGGGTGTGATGACAAAGATCGGCTTGCGCTTGCCGCTGGTGGCATCAAACCAGCCGCCATCCTGCACGTTAGAGCGCATAGCATTGCGTGGCGCGAGCTGGACACCGCTGCCCCGCCCTGGTGAGGATAGCTGGGGCGTAATGTCGATGATTTGCCCGTCGATGATCTCAGGGCCGTTGTTGCCGTTAGCGAGTTGATTGTTCTTAGAGCTAGCCATTAGGAATTTTCCTCAATGATGGATTTGATGCGGTCGAATAAATCACAGCCCTCCTGGTACTTGTGCCCCTGGTAGCCCAGCACCTCCTTGATTACCTTCGAGCGGGACAGCCCCTGGGCCAGGGCGTTGGTTACGGCGATGATCAGGGGCAGATCTGGCCCCTGGGAGGCCTTTTGAAACTCGGTTCGGGTTATAACCGATTCGGCTGTATCGGTTGCTGCGCTGTGGTTACCGCGAGTTATGCCGCTGGTTATCGAGGCCGAACTTAGTTCGGGCACTTCATAGGCCACCATCGGCAGCCATTCTTTGATTTCGGAGTGATAGAAAACCGCCTGCTTCGGCGAGAACGAGCGCTCAAAAATCACCTCATCCTCAATCGGCGGAATGCTGGTGTCCGACTTCCGCAGGCTCTCCAGATGGCTCTGACTGCTGGGGGTCTGGATGGTGAGCAGGTCAAACGTGGCTCTCATGCCGCCGCTGACCCCGATATCGCCCACCAGCGACGACTGAGTAATGGCCCACAGCGCTCGGTCGTCTGTCTCCCCCGACGACAGCTCCATCGTGAGCTGCGACTTGAGGAACCCGTCGTACCAGGACTTGAAAGCCGTCTTCATCATCGCCAGCTCGTCGATGATCAGCACCTTGGGGCGCTGGGGCAGTTGCCGCCAGGCAAAGATAAACTTCTGCATCTGCTCACAGATGTCGTCGATGTCTTCCTTAGATTCCAACGAGTCAGCCATGAAGCCGAGCACGTTGTCGGCCTGCTCCCAGTAGCCGTGCTCCTTGGGGTGGTACTTAGGCTGAATCACCCACACCACCGCGCCCTGTTTCACCTGGGCCTGCCGGTAAGCGTGGGCCACCGTTAGCCCCTTGCCGATTCTGGGGTTAGCCGAAATCAGCGTGGGCCGCATGCGAGCAGCGAGAATAGCGGCAGGGTTGCCCACCCGAAAAGACTCCGTGGCTCCAGCGAAAGGAACTTGACCGTTCCAGCTTTGCGGTTCCGGTTGAACCGGGGGGCCTGCGATCGCCACCTTAGGCTGCTCTCCCCCCAACGCCCAAGCCACCCCACAGCCGACGGATACCAGCCCAAACACCAGCGCCGCAGGCAGATAGGGATAGGTTTTCTCGTAGCGGATCTGAGCCCCATTGGCAAAAGCCTCCAGGTCAGCCGGAGTGAGATTGCTAGCAGGCCGCTGCAGCCCACAAAACAACCCCAGGGCTGCCGCTCCAACCGAGCCGTAGAGCAAGTAGTTCTGGTTCATCGAACGCCCCTCCCGAATCGCAGCGCCACGGCTCGAACGGCTGATAGCCCCAGCAGAAACAATCCCCAGCCCAACAGCAGCGCGACCAGGACATCCGCCAGGCGCGTTAAGACCACAATCAGGACGATGCCGGTTAGAGGGGCGACAACGGCAGTTTGAAGGAGATGCCCAGGGGTTGAGCGCCACAGCAGGAACCAGACAAAACGGGCGTAATTAATCGCGGACTTCATGGGCCTGCACCTCTTCACTGAGGGAGTGTTGCCGGTCGTGGTACTGCACCAGGTTCTCAATCGCCACCACCGCCAGGTTGGTCGGCGGGTCTTGGGGCAGCGCCGCCAGCGAGCGCGCCACCTCCACGGCCTCGACCCGGAAGAGCGCCGCCTGGGCCTGTCGCCAATCGCGATCGCCCTTGGCGGCATCTAACATCACCTGGGCATCGCGCTGATAGCGGTTGAGGGGGCAGATGATCTGCTGCTGGTAGCAGGGGTCAGTGGGCTTCAGAACGTCTTGTTCCGCCTGCTGACGGTAGCGATAGGCCTCATTGTTAAGCACCGACCGACCGACGTCGGCCAGCACCAGGCGGCTGTCTTCGTAGTTGCCCGAGAGCCGGTCTTGGGCGGCGGCTAGCACGTTCTGGTAGTTAGGGGCGGGCAGTTCGCTCTGATAGGTGCCCTCGTCGCCCGTGCGGCCCGACTGAGCAAAGGCGAAGGCAATGCCGGAGAGGGCCGCCACCGCGATGCCACCAGCTGCCCAGTAACGGCGGTTTTGCCACCAGGGAACGGGGGCCAGGTAGATGTTTTGAATCGGCGATGCACCGCCAACGACCTCGCGACGGTACGCGAGGGGGACGGCAGGGGGAGTGAATTTGGCTTCCATGATGGTTACAACCAGAGTTACGGCGTTAACAGGATGAAAACGGCGGTTATCAGGGCTAAAACCCCTAACCAGCAGCGGTGGTATCGGGCGTGTCTACAACGACGCCCAGTTCCTTTCCCACGGTTTGTTGCAGTTGCGCGTGGGTGGACAGGGCAGTGTTCATCTCGGTAACGGCCATCTCGTGGCCCAGCTGGCGACCCGACTCAGCCGCCATGCCCAGCAGGGCGTTCCTAAAGCTGGCCTGATTGCCCTTAAACGCTCCCAGCGCCTGGGTGAGCTGCTGCTGTTGTAGGTGGCGACTTAGCTCGCTATTAACGCCCCGAGTTGCCAACGGAGGGGGCGTGTAAACCGATAAACCATTGCCCAGAACCTCGACGTGCTGCGCAGGCGCGGTGGGCGGTTTATCAGGGATAAACAGAGTTTGAGCGATGCTATCTTGCTCAGTCGGACTCAGCAGTGTGGGTAAACCCTTGCCCTGAGGAGTTCCTGAGATCCCCAGGGCCGTCATCTTGCGGCCTATTTCGGTGTGGGAGACCCCACAGACCTCGGCAAACTTGCGAATCGATAGTGGTTGACGTTCCACGTCGTTACACCTCTTGGTTACAGCTCGAAACTTCGGTAAACCAATGCTTTAGGCAGTTTGGTGGAACCTGGTTGTTCCAGTTGCGTTCCACCAATGGTTACAGTGATAGCATAAAGCTATCTAATCAGCTATAAATAAGCTATCTTTGGGGGTAATAAGTTACGGAGTAGCTAGCCAGTAGTAGGATCAAGGCGAAATTTATGGTCGTTTCTGTGTCTAAGCGCTACTTCATCACGCTGCCCGATGGCATAGCTGATGCCCTTGATCGATGGGCAGAATCGGAACGCAATAAGCCCAGTACGTTGGCTGCGTTCTTGGTGGAGGCTGCCGTCAGGGAAGCTGATGGACAGGGCAAGATTCCCCCGGCAACAGTAGATGGCGACAAGTGAGCATTACTGTGACACGGCGAAACGTGCTGTTACCGACAGCAACGTCCGTGCGATCGAGGCATGCGCGGCTGTTGGGCCAGGTCAGATTGAGGCTTGGGCAGGGTGTGATCAAACTTGTTAACGGCCTCTCCCTGCCAGGCGTAGAGACCGCTTTGGATCTGGAGACAAGTACAGTGAGGCTCCAGCCGTGCTCAATCTTGATGAAGAGCAATTTGGCCAACAGCCTGTTGGTCAATTAGAGAACAGAGCTAATCTTCGGGAGACTGCTTTTCCTCGTCCTCTATCTCTTCAATAGCAATATTCAGTTCCAGCTCAAACTGTTCTACCGTAGGCAGGCTGCTCTGAATATCTGGGGGAAGTTCCCCCTGGGTTTGAAAGGTTGAAACGCCAATTGGCTGCTGGGTTCCTTGGAGCGCATACTCCACTATGGTTTTATCTTTGCTTCGGCAGAGAATGATGCCGATAGTGGGGGCATCGAGTTCGTTGCGCATGAGGTTATCGACCGCAGCAACGTAGAAGCTCATTTGGCCTGAGTGCTGCGGTTCAAACTCGCGCATCTTGAGATCTACCACCACATAGCAGTGGAGCTTGACGTGGTAGAAGAGGATGTCGAGTCGGTACTCCTTGCCACTGACGACGAGGGGATACTGACTGCCCAGAAATGAGAAGCCCATGCCGAGTTCGAGGAGAAAGTCGCGGATATGGTCCACGAGGCCCCGCTCCAAATCACGCTCTTGAGCCTCTTCTGCCAGGGTGAGGAAGTCGAAGTTGTAAGGGTCTTTGACGAGTTGCTGGGCGAGGTCAGACTGAGGAGCAGGGAGGACTCGCTCGAAGTTAGTGACAGCGCCACCTAATCGGGCGAATAAATCGCTTTCAATCTGCATCACGAGAATGTCGCGGCTCCACCCGTTTTCTACGGCTTTGTGGGCGTACCACAATCGCGCTTGTTGCTCTTTTATCTTAGTGATGAGGGCGATGTTGTGACGCCAGGGCAATTGGCCAACGCTGCGTTGACCTATTTCTTCTTCGCTATACGCCTCGGCGAACGCCCTCATATATTTGAGGTTTGTCTGGGAAAAGCCGCTGATATCGGGAAACTCCCGCTTCAAATCTTTAGCCAAGCGCTCAATGACCTTGCCACCCCAGCCTTGATCTTGTTGGCGGGTCAAGATTTCGTTACCGATCTGCCAGTAGAGATGAATGAGCTCCTGATTGACGGCGAGGGCTGCCTTGACTTGGGCCGTGCGGATGCGTGACTTGAGCCCATTGAGGAAATCAGCGTAGTTGTCGTCAGAGAAGAGGGATGACTGTTTCGGCATGAGCAAGACTATAACAGGGCTTTAGTGATGCTTGATAGCTGGCCAGCTGGCGTTGCTGAATAGCAGTATGATTTCGCAAAAATTTGAACGAAATTCCAATACCTTCAGAGATTGGTGCATACCTAAAATCAGCAACTGCGCCTGGGCGATCACCGCTATAGGCGTTGCTGATTTTAGGGTATCTGTTCGCTGCTGCCCAATGGACCCGAGCCACGGTGGAGCAGTATCGCATTCAGCGCCAGGCCAATGGCGACTATTACTTTGCGCGGGTCGGAGAGTGGCCCCCCGGCAACATCAGCACCCGAGCGGTAGACAAGGCGTTGCGTCGGGCCTGTGACCTGCTGGGGCTTGAGGGGGTGAGTACCCATACCTTTAGGTGATCGCTGGCTACCCATCTCTATGATGAGGGGGTGCCACTGCGGCAGATTATGGCGATTACGGGACATGCTAGTTTGGCCTCGCTGACCAGCTACCTGAACCTGGAGCAGTGGGTGGCGGGGGATGCGTTGTTGGGGTTCTTTGCGGAGTAAGGGTGCTTAGCCTGCTCGGGTTCAACTTGGTGGGTCTGGGATGACGTCGAAGCAGTTGGGCAATGTCAGGGGCGTGAGGAAGCGGTTGAGATAATAAGACTCAGGAATAACGAAACTGTAATCGAAAATAATGCAGTACCCTTGTACTTGAAGTCTCTTGGGGAATTGAATATGGTTTCAGAAGTGTATCAGGCTTTGACGGCAGGGCGTGCCGCGATCGACAGCCTGAAAATGCTGAATCAATATGCTGATGAAGTTAAGGATTCTCAAAAACGCGGCGAGTTTATGCGTCTTATTGGAGAGCTAAGCGTTGAGCTAGCCGAAACACAAATTAGGCTTGCAGAACGTATGAGAGAAAATCATGAGTTAAAAGATGTTATTACAGATTTGCAAAAAGAAATTGAAAGCCTGAAAAGCCCTCCTAGTAAGCCCCTTCTAAAAAAGGGGCTTTATTATAGCGAGGATGAAGATGGGCCATTCTGCACCTCTTGTTACGATGATCAATCTAAACTCATCCGAGTTGTTGAAATGCCCCAGGTAATGCGAACTTTAGGTCGATACAAATGCCCTAAGTGCAACGCTGTCTATGGCGGCGGCTAATTTATCGTAATGGGCTTTTTTTGGCAAAACTTGATAGCATTCTAATTTTTCTGGAAAATTAGAATGCTATCACCCACGTCGCGATCGCAGCTACTGACTTTGCTCCTACACTGGTGCTGACGCTCCTTGCCAACGTGGCGATCGAGGATAGTATGAAGCTCTGTTAGCTAAATAAGCAGCAGCGTGCCTTCTATCTACTTTTGGGAAGGCTATTATGCAGATCATTCGCAGCCTATCTACCCTCAGAGGGGAATTAGACGATAGATAATCACCTATCTATCCGGAAGGGAGTGCATAGACAGACTGGATTGATCCAATAAGTTGTTAGCTGTCCCCTCGTTGAGTCTTTGCATTCGCCCTATGGGGCGATCGGTTTACCCAAAGTCAAAAAAAAGGAATTGGAAGTGGCAGCAAACATTACCTTTATTGAACAAAACGCTCCAATAGATGAGTACGGCCGTGCTCTTTACGCAGTCTCTCGATCAATTCTTAGAGCATTGATCGATTCTATATCTGATGAAGACTTGACAGATATAAACACTCCACTGGCTGACGTCAGGATGAGACAGTTAGCCAAAATAGCAAGACTTGAGCGTGATAAGGGAATGAGAGGTGATGGCTTCGAGTGGGCAGTTCATGAGGCTATTCTCGGGAAAGAGCCGAGTGTATTAAATCCGCTGAGCAAAGCTCTGAGACGTGCATCAAAATATGTAAAAGATAGCGAACCAACATCTTTATTATTTGGTCAAGAGCGTGCAAAGTATTTGGGATTTCTTGAAGCTGTTGTGGACGAAGCGGGTACAGATTCATATCTTCTACCGCAAGGAAAAGGAAAACCATTCAAATTCGGACCTTGGGTGGCAGTTGCAGCACAAGGGTATGCAGCAGAGCATTTACTTAACGAACGAATTAAGAAGATATGGAAAACCGATCTATTTCTGTCCACTATCGATGATCAAAGACACTTTGCTGCAACAATAAAATCGAATTTTGCTCAATTAGAGGGTGGACAAGGTTTACGCATAGGCATTGTCCCAGAATCTACTAGCCCACAAAATAAAACTGGAGTCACATTTAGCCAAAAACATGGGCTGTGGGTTGTAACATTAGCTGATCCTAATGGTTTTATGGGGCTATTTAACGATGCCTATCATGCAGTTGCAAGGGCGGTATGCACTCTCGGCAAACAAGAACCACCGCCGTATTTCATTAAACCAAGCGCAAAAGCTCAAAAAGTTCAAGAACAGTTAGAAAAATATCCAGATGCAAAAGCTGTTGATATTGAAGATGCATTGAATGAAGCAGCACAGCAAGACTTGGTTGCTAGTTCACATAAGCTCGTGAGTGTTAATGCACCAGATTGGCTTCATATCAAAGCAATGGCACCGAAGATAATTTCTCCAAAGCCGAAATTTATTAAACTGGACTAAGGCTTACGAAAATTAGTTATATTGTGCAGTGTTCGCAAACAAGCAACAGAATAAATTTTGAGATTAAGAATATAGATGATCGGCAATGAAAGTCAGCTAATAATGCCCATGTATACCGACTGCCGAGAATGGATTGGTTGCGATTCAAGGGTTATTTGCGGCGGGTGATGGACAACGTTCACATCACCCCTACCCATTAGGAAAGCTCTGATGGCTAAGGGCACCTGGACCGCTCGATTGGATAAGGCAGGGGTGAGGCTGAAGGCGATCCAGGACCTGAGCGCCGTCGTCGATGGGCAGCGCTGCAACGGTATCTGAATGTGTCGGATGAGAGGGTGGATGCGATCGCAAAGCTGTAAAGCAACTGGCTGTTTAATCAAGGTCTGTAGGGGTAGCGCCTTTGATAGATAGCCTTTATCAACTCTCTGGAAGAAGAAATCTTTGAAGCTGTTATTTGTGCAGATATCATGCAGAGAATCGATCTAAAGATAAGAAAGAGAATCCTATATTCTGTAAGTTCTTGAAGAAGGGATTTGATTCAAACTATGCTACAGAGTGTAAGAGGGCGTTTGAAAAGGGCAGGGGTGTAGCGAATTAGGCCAAGCGCCTCAGCATGATGCGAATCATAGCGATCTGGAGCATGGCCTCAGCGTTTTCAGGCAACTGCTCATAGTCTTGAACCAGGCGACGAGACCAGCGCCACCAACCAAAGGTGCGCTCRACCACCCAGCGTTTTTTAAGCAAGACGAAGCCCTTCGATTCGTGAGGTCGCAAGACGACCTGGACGATCCAACCTAAGGTATCCATCGCCCATTGCAGAAAGTTGGGGCCGCTATAACCGCCGTCGGCCCAGACCAGATAAACTCGCGCGGCCCGTTCCCCCATGCGATGAAGCTTTTGCAGTGCCTGCTGGCCTCCAGTTCTCTCAGGAACGCTAGCCGCAGTGACCACAACCGCCATCATTAGGCCCAGGGTATCGACTACCAGATGCCGCTTTCGCCCTTTAGTCGCTTTGGCCACGTCATAGCCCACTGAGCGATGCACCATCGGTGCGGTGGCCACGCTTTGACTGTCCAGAATCACTTCCGACGGACTCTCGGAGCGGTCATGGGCCGCACGTGCCCAGCCTCGTAACCGCTCATGGAGAGCATCCCAGGTACCATCCTTGACCCAGTTACGGTAGTAGGTGTACACCGTTTGCCACGCCGGAAAGTCACCCGGCAAATCCCGCCAACTACACCCTTGAGCGACCAGATAGAAGATTGCATTGAGCACCGCCCACAGACAGACCGTTCGGGGTCGCCCTCCGGGCTTTGCCGCTGGCAACAAGGGCTCAATCAACTCAAACTGGTCACGGGTCAAATTGCTAGTGTAGGCTTTACTCATCGCTCTCACGGGGCTGTAGTCTTAGTAATCTCAGCCTAGACCGTGTGAGCTTTTTTACTGCCCAGTTAACTTCTCAAACGCCCTCTAAGTATTTTAAATTAGATATTGACTAAGTTTGTCAGTCTGAGGCAAAGAGATGGTCTTTAGGAAAGATCTTACCGCCGCCATTCCTCCAGAAAACTACCCCACCTTCCCCAACGCCCTCTCCAGGCGCTCAGCAAACACGGACCTGCGATCGCAGCTTAACACCAGCACCTCGATCGCCCTGGTCATGGCCACATAGAGCAACCGGGCCTCATCAGCCACATCGTTATAGCGGTTCGGCAGATAGCCCACCCCAGGAATGAACACCACCGGGAACTCTAGCCCCTTGCTCGCGTGCATCGTCATCAGCTTGATGCTTTGGGTCGATGGGTCAAAGTTACGGCTGCTGCTGCTCCGGTTGAGCCAGTCCACGGGCAACCCGGCCTGCTGGAGTTGTTGGAATGCTTTCTCTCCCATCCATTTCTCGCGGTAGATAATCGCCATCTCATTCCAAGGAATCCCCCGCTCTTGCAGCTGCTGGGCTCTCTGGATGATGTGATCTATCTCGGCCTTATAGCTCCGGCACTTGACCAGCTCCGGTACCGGCCCCTCGCGCCCGGCGCTGTTAGGCTGCACCAGGGGCGGCATGTCCTCATCAGTGCTGGTGGGTAGCATGACCTCTTTAGCGAACTCGTAGGCCAGCATCAGCACCTGGGCGGTGTTGCGGTAGTTGAGCTTGAGGATTGTAGTTCGGCCCTGGGCCTTAATGCCGACGCTCTTGAAGCTGAACTCCTGCTTGGCCTGCTGGCCGTAGAGATTTTGAGCATCGTCGTAGAGCACCAGCAGGGAATCGGTGGAGGGGTTCACCATCTGGGCGACTAGCTTTAGCCACTCAGGGGCAAAGTCGTGGCCCTCATCGACCATCACCGCCCCGTACTGGCCGGTAGGAATCTTCCCAGCCTCGACGGCGGCCACCACCGCAGCCTCTAGCCGTTGGATGTACTCAGCGCCTTTGTATTGCCGATAATCGGGGCGCGGTAGCTGGTGCTGCTTCAGCACATCGGTACACCAGCCATGGAAATGGCGGACGGTGACCAGATGCTCTAGACCCTTCTCTCTCATGAGCGATCGCAGTCTTGAAGCCAGCGCTACGTTAAAGCACAGCACCAAAACGGTCTGCATGGCCTCTGCTAGATGCTGACAGCGGTAGGCCAAAATCAAGGTTTTGCCAGAGCCAGCCACCCCGTGAATGACTCGGTGGCCCTCGCCCAGGCTGCGGGCCAGCTGCTCTTGCTGTAGGTCCATAACCTTGAGCACCTGCGGGATAGCGGTCTGTAGGGTGTCGGCGGGCTCATCGTCGAAGAAAGAGAGCTGCTTGGCAGAGATTCGCATCTCTGGGTAGAGGTGCCAGCGGATGCGGTCGATCTGCTCGTTGGTGAGGGTGGTGCCAAAGTTGTAGTGGCTCATGGCCCAGAGCTGTTCTTGAAAGGCCCCTGGGTCTACGGCCTCGGTCATTTCGTCCTTGCAGATGACCACGTGAGGATCAATGACTTGGGCCAGCACCGGCTCAGCGTCGAACATGCGGCGGGTGATGTTGGGTAGCACCACACCATAGGCGTAGGGGCAGCGTAGCTTGCCCTGGTAGCGGCCTGCGGGCTGCACCAGCTCTGGGTCTTGCTCCAGTAGTGAGCACATGGCCAGGACGTAATCTCGCGCCTGGTGGAGGGGATTTTTAACCTGTTTGATCAGGCCCTGGGGTGGGGTTGCGATCGCAAACTCATCCGGGTTTACAGACTTGATGGTGTCTAGCTTCCAGTCTTTGACCTCCAGCACGAAGAGACCGCGCGAGGGGTGCAGGAGGATGAAATCGGGATGCAGGGCTTTGGGGCCTACGGGTACGTCGTACCAGAGCAGGTAGTCATCATCGAGCTTGGTTTCGAGCCGCTGGGCTAGGCGGCGTTCTCCCCCGGTCATGCGAGAGGCGCAGCTGCTGTAGGAAGGGATGAGAGTAGCCATGGTCTAAAACCCTGTGATTGCCCTCAATGTGCCCTTGGGACAGAAGGCTGATGGCGAAAGCGCAATGAACTCACAGAATCTTGGGGGGATTGGTGGCGATCGCGTGTATAGGCATGCTCCCTTTTCGCTGATGACATGGCGCTAACCATATCGCGAACACCACTAGGAGCTTCCATGAAGACAAATTCTCACTTTGCTTGGGCGTTAATCGTTGTTGGGGTTGAGTGAGTAATCGTACAGGAAGTTACCCTAAGGCTGTATGCCCTGCAGGATAGTCACTCTAGGTGAATTTCTCATTAAAATCGCTGATGCTAATTTTGGCTTCAAAAAGTTGCATTCCTCGCAACTAGTCCGACCGACCTAAGGTGTGAAACGTGTGATTTCCGCCATATTTTGTCAAAATGGACATCTTATGCTCTACAGGACTGGTTTCGCGGTATCTAAGAACGTAGCCTCGACGTTTCAGCGGCAGCAGGGCCGTACTATTGGACAAAATATGCTGAAAAGCTAGCGATCTCTAGCTTCTACGTCTACGAGGTTTAATTAGTTTTGGCGATTGCTTTGGACAAGATATACCTTACTCCTCAGACACAATATCTACAAAGTCACAGCCCGAAAATGCAGCTTTACTACTTTGGAGCCTATGTGAAGTGCTGTATCCGCTGTTTTTGGATGGCGATGCGGTTGCAGGAAATGCTGGATGATACGTGTTTGGCAGGAGAGAGCGTGGCGTATACAGTGGCGTTGCAGGTATATAGCTACGCAAGGCGAGTGGAAACGTAGCGAGGTTGGATGCGGTGGTGAGTTAGATTGGGCAGTGGTTTGCTCGGAAACCTCGGAAGGTTAAGAATTAGGAGGCAGCCGTCAATAGTGAGGAGCAGCAGTTTAGCTCAAAGCCTAAAATTTGACCTTCTAAGTTCATGATTGAGGCTCAGAACTTAACGGATAGAGTAGAAAGCTCGACTTTTCAGGTTCTGAGCCTTATCTTCTAAGCAAAAGGTTGAGATTATGACTTCATAGTTCAAAATTTCAAGTTTAGAGCTGAATTTGTTGAGTTTGGAGACCGAAAAGTGGTATCTGAAAGGCTATCTTTGAAGAGGTAAAAAGCACTTCTATATTCCTAACGTTCATCATAGTTTATTGGCTCACAAACTCATCTTGAAATCGATCTCATACTTTTGTGTGCAGTATAAGTGCTCGTGTTCTAGACGGCAAAGTACAGAAACTACTTCCATCCTCTTTAAATTCAGTTAAAGGAATTAAAGTGATATGCCCTTACCCGGTGGTGCAACTGATAAATTCGGCAATCGATATGAAGGATTATGGACAGTTGCTTGCATGATAAGGGTCATAGACGAGAAAGCTGACTCTATTCGCTTAGAACCGCCCGGAACAGAAGGGGAGGGAGTCGAGTTTTGGCTCAGCAGGGCAGGCGAGCGCGAATACCATCAGGTAAAAAGGCAGCAGAGCGCTAGCGGACGTTGGACTCTAGCCGACTTAGAGAATAAGAAAATATTGTCCAACTTCTGGGAGAAGCTAAAAAACCCTACAAAAGCCTGTGTTTTTGTCTCTGGACATGCAGCATTCCAGTTAGATGAATTGGCTGACAGAGCAAGAAGATCTGCATCCTGGCAAGAGTTTCATGAAGAATTTTTAAGGGCAGGAATATCAAAAGATAGTGCCCAATTTAAGAACTTTCAAGATTTGTGCACAGCTTGGAGCGGATCTTCTGAAGAAGAAGCTTACGAAGCTCTTAAGAGAACTCATGTTGAAACAATTAGTGAACAAACCCTACGAACAACAGTCGAAAGCTATATAGCGCCGTTAGTAGAAGGTGAGACAGCAGCAGCCATTGATACACTAGCCCAATATGCTTTAGATGAAATTCATCGTGAGCTAAAAACGCATGATATTTGGCAGCATCTGGAGAATCGAGGATTTCGTCGTCGTCAGTGGAATAAAGATACTCATGTCTGGGCCGCGGTGGATAAAGTTAATCATCTCTACTTCTCTCGGTTTGAGAATGAAAAGGTAGCTGGGGAGATCATCTTCAGAGATGAAGTAAGTGTTGTTATTGATAAGCTACTATCATTTAGCAGTAAACGTGGTGTATTGCTGACTGGTGAAGCGGGGGTTGGTAAAAGTGGTGTAATTGGTCAAGTTGTCACTACACTCCGTGCAAGATGGATTCCATTAATTGCTTTCCGTGTCGATCGCTTAGAGCCGACACAATCACCGAAGGCCCTTGGGATGCAATTAGAAGGACTACCTGGATCGCCTGCCGATGTTTTAGCAGCAATCTCTCAGAGGCGTGAATGTGTCCTGATCATTGACCAACTTGATGCAGTTAGTGAAGCTTCTGGACGTAACCCGTGGTTTTTTGAATGTGTCGATAAAATTATTAAGCAAGCTCAGGTGAATCCGAATATTCACTTGCTTTTAGCTTGCCGAAAATTTGATCTGGAGAATGACTCCCGGCTAAGACGACTAACAGGGCAAGATAGTGTTTTCGAAACGGTAACAGTTAATTGTTTGTCACATGAAACTGTCAGAAAAGTTTGTCAAAAGTTGGGTTTAGATACGACTCGCTTGAATCAGAAGCAGTTAAACCTTCTGTCAATTCCTCTGCATCTCAGTTTACTGGCAGAAGTGGCAGAGGATGAAAGTATTGATGTACTTGATTTTAGGACAGCTAAAGATCTGTATGACCATTTTTGGAGATATAAGCAACGGGTGCTTGAACAGCGCCTTGCTCGTCCTGTTCAGTGGACAAAAGTGATTGATGTACTTTGCATCTACATGAGTAGTCAACAAAAGCAAAGTTTGTCGGCTCCTCAAGAGGTGATTGATGATTACGCCAAAGATGCTGAAGCAATGGCATCTGAGCATGTTTTGAATTGGCAAGATAACCGTATTTCATTCTTTCATGAGGGATTTTTTGACTATGCTTTTGCTCGTCGCTTTGCTGCTCGTGCTCAGAACTTATTGTCTTTTCTGCAAAGTAGCGAGCAACACCTATTTCGACGTGCTCAAGTTCGACAGATTATTCTCCATGAAAGAGACGCTGATTTCGATCGGTATCTTGATAACTTGAAAGAACTTCTCAGTAACCCAGCTATTCGATTTCACTTGAAACAGACGGTGTGCGCTGCACTTGTATTAATCGATAATCCCACAGAGGAGGAATGGGAGGTTCTTTTTGCCATTTTATCTAATCCATTGATGCCTTTGGCTAGAGAAGCTTGGCGGCTGCTAAATAGTTCTTTAGCCTGGTTTAATTTTATTGATGGTCTAGGAATTGTTGAGGAATGGCTAGGTGGCGAGAATGATGAGGTTATCAATAGAACTATAAATCTTCTATCAATGATGCAAGGAACGATACCAGACCGGGTAGCTACATTAGTAAAGCCTTACATTGGCATCTCGGAAGTTTGGAATAATCGCTTGATCTATCTAATTCAGCGAGTAAGCTTGGGAACAGCACGTCCAATTTTTGATTTGCTTCTACAACTTTTTAATTCAGGCACTTTCGACAGAGAAGAAGAAGAATTCATTTTTATCAGCGATGGCATCTGGAGTATTATTTACTCCTTACCCAAAACTCGTTCCGACTGGAGTTGTGAGATCATAGAAAGTTATCTCAAACGACTTTTAGAATTGAGTATTTCTCAAGGTGTGAGCAATCCTTTCAAATTAAAGAAGGGCGGCTCTAATAATAATGGTGATAGTTATTCAACGATAACTGAAAGCGCGAATTCTGATCCAGAATCATTTGTCCTAAGAATACTGCCACTTATGCTAGAGATCCTCAACCTAAACAAGGAGCAGGATGAGGAATTACCTTGGAAAGATTCAATTTGGACAAGCCTGATTGGAGGTATTAGCAGCAATCCTAATCATATAGAATATCAACTTATTATAGCCTTAGAAAACGCTTTGGCGAAACTTGTCGAACTAAACTCAGGCATTCTTCCGGAAGCCATTAAACAGTTGAGAAACTCAAAATTTGAGCTTTCTCAATATCTTTTAATCCGTACTTATACTGCAGGGCGAGAGCGATTTTCGGATGAAACCATAGATTATTTATGTGAACAGCCATCAAGACTTAAGGCAAGCTATTCCTATCAGCAGTATTGGGCTGCCCGTAACTTGCTTGAGGCTATTACTCCACACTGTTCTTATGAAAAGCTGGAGCAATTAGAAGCAATGCTTCTAGACTATTATTCCGGTTGGGAAAGGGGAGCAGGAATACAGTATGGCTATCATGGGTATGCACAGTTTATTTTGTTGGATGGAATAGTAGCTTCTCGTAGATCTGAATCGATTTCTCGACGATTAGCCGAATTATACAGAAAATTTAATCGGCAACCAGAGCCTCGCTTTAGGGGCATGACTCCAGCTAATCTCGTACCACCAGCTATACCTAAGAGCGCCACAGAAAAAATGACAGATGGACAATGGCTAAAAGCCATTTCTAAATACTGTTTATCTCAACAACATTACGCTGAGGATAGGTCATTAGTGAGTTCTGGAGCAATTCTAGAATTTTTAGAAGAACAGGCTAGTAAACAGCCTGAGCGTTTTGTTAAATTATTGCTGAAGTTTCCGGAGAACACAAACTCTCACTACTATGATGCAGTTCTAAGAGGTGTTTCTAAGTCAGAAGTAGCTGTAGATTTGAGAGTTGTATTAAAGGCCTTGCAGCGTTGTCACCAGTTGCCATCACGTCCTTGCGGTGATTCAATTAGTTGGCTATTCCAGAAGCTGGCAAATAAGTCTTGGAGTTTATCTGCTTTGGATATTGTAATTTGCTATGCCTTAAATGACCCTGATCCAGAGGATGAGCCACGTCTCATTTTTATTACACCAGGGGGTTCTGATTATACTGATAGACTCTACACTGCTGGCATTAACTCTGTAAGGGGCAGTGCTATGATTGCTATGGCCAGCCTGATTTTTGCAGACAAAGATCGTACAGCTTACTTTTTACCTGCTTTACAACAGGCAGTCAGAGAGCCTTCTATTGCTGTAAAGTCATGTGTAGCTGAGGCACTAGTGGCTGTGTTGAACTATGACAGAGACTTGGCTGTCAACCTTTTTATAAAGTTGTGTGAGGCTAAAGATGCTTTGCTGGGAACCCAACCTATTGAAGACTTCCTGTATTATGCCTTGCCAACACATTTGCACGAGCTAACGCCAATTCTTGAGCAAATGCTAAACTCCAATTTGGCGAGGGTAATAAGGGCTGGTGCTCGGCAGGCTTGCCTTTCGTCTATCAATCATAAAGAACCAACATCACTTTTCGAACGGTGTCTTAGTAGTTCAGAGACATATCGACTAGCAGCAGCAGAAATTTTTGTTGCCAATCTCCGTTCAAATCAATCTCGTGAGTTCTGCGAGAAAAGAATAATTCAGCTCTTCGCCGACTCGAACGAGAAAGTTCGTGAAGAGGCAGCCAAATGCTTTTTCAAATTTGAGGGAGACGAGCTGGGCAACTATACCGATCTGGTTCAGGCTTTTGTCGATAGCTCAGCATTTAAAGCTAACTGCCATGATTTGATTTATGCACTTGAGAAGACAACAGCTAAACTTCCAAATGTCACCTGCTTAGTCTGTGAAAAGTTTGTTGATTCCTTTGATTCTGATACTCATACTGGCAGTGCTGCTGATGCAGATATTATCAGTGAGTTGTTGATTCGTGTATACAGCCAAAGTAAGGAGCAAGCCCTGCAGTCACGCTGTCTTGATGTTGTTGATCGTATGGCTCAATTTGGAGCCTACGGATTAGATAAAGCTTTACAGCAGTTTGAAAGATAATTTGTGATTGCTATCATAAAGTTTGAGTTCGTCTTCATCTTTCAGTTCTCATTACTTGATCTAGGATCACAAAATTCTGACCTTGGAAGGCTCAAAGGTAGCGAAGCTGCGACTCTAATATCCTACTGTTTTACGATTTTTTGCAACTGTTCCTTCTATCCGATATTGATAAGTTATTTACCAGAAATCGAGAGTTTCAACCTTGTCGTCTTCAATTTCATGAATACTTTCATTGCTTCATGCAAAGGTTATTATGCGACTACATCCTGAGCCAATTAAGTGTCACCAACAGTCGTTAAGTTGTAAATGTAGAACTCGTGGCGCTGGCTGCCTGACAGAAGTGGGTAAAAGTCAGTAGTATCAATGCCCTCGAAAGAGGGCAGAGCGATATGCAAGGCTAGAGTTACCACACAACCGCTTCAAGCGCATGTCAAACTCCACCCAGCTCTATAGTCAACTGCTGGACTTTCTGCGTCAGTACAGCCAGTACCGAGATATGCGGCATCTCAAGGCCCTCGCTTGGATGGCGAGTGCCTTGATTTGTAGTTCGTTATTCACTTGCAATCGCCCTGCCGGTCAGTCCAAGTCTTTGCTCTAAGCAAACTACACACCACACCCCCGCTGGTTCCCCGGCGGGCTTTTTATTGCCGCAAAAAAAACACCGTGGCTACTCAAGCTCGGTGGGAGGCTACCTATTCAGGGTGTATCTATGCCTGCGTTTAAGTTACCCGGTTAATTGGATAGGATTGCGATCGCACCACCACCTAAGCCTCAGCTAGATCGAAGCCGGAGAATGTCTTCCAGAATGCCCAGGGGTGCGATCACCCCAGACTGCCTTTCGATAACTAAGCCGTGAACAGGGAGAACCTAAAGGAAGTTAGCTACCTCATGAACCCATGACATAGCCTATTGACGGGGCAGAATAAAACGGTAACATTGAATACAGATACGAAAAACGTTCATCTCTCTACAAAGAGACGGAAGTAAGGGAAACCCCCCGAAGGAACGCGCCTCCGTTTACCCCTTCAGTTACTAACGAGGCGACATTATGACTCTGCAATACCGTGGAATTTCTTACGAAGCTGCTGCTCCTCAATCTCATATTTTTGAGGAATCGATCGGGCGCTATCGGGGCGCTGCGAATGTTCGTCATGTCTGCATCGATGAGCATCCTGAATCTCATATCGAAGGTCTGAAGTATCGTGGTGCGGTCGTTCGCTAGACCGTTCGCTGACCTGTAGATGAATTGAGAAGACAATACATCTGTGGCACCTTCCCTGGTTGGGGAGGTGCCTTCTTGATTAGGTTGAAACTATATCTGCGTGAGATAGCCCCTCAGGTATGGCGCTAGTGGATCAATATCTTGACCTTGTGAACCGCCAACTACCCGAGGCGGCTAAGCACGACAGTCGTTATCCGGTACGGTTCAACCACTGTTTTGCCAGAATTGTTTTAGATACCCTCTGCGGGGGGGAATGGTATCAGTACATTCAGAAACCAGCTTATAAGCACATGACAGAAAGGCAGTTGCAGGAAGCGATCGCCCTAGGCCACCAGTTCCTGACTGATCCCCAAGCTTGCGTGGACGCGAACCAAGCCAGTCTTCAGTACAGAGGCAAAGGGAAGTAGCGGACTGTCTTGCTAGAATCACCTTTCTCCCCAGCCCAATCCAATGTATCGGCACCGATAAGCCAATGCTGGGGAGCTACTAGGATGCCCCCACCCAATTGAATAACCCCCGATGCGCAGGGCACCGGGGGCGGTTTCGTTATATAGCCCTCTTCTGTCACTTCAAGCGGAGGAAAAGAGTTGCTTTGATTGGAGCTGTTGAACCAGTGGGCAGTAAAACTGATTCATGCGCTCGGTGAGTAATTCAAACCCCGTTGCTAATTGAGAATTGGGAAACACCTTCAGCCACTGCTGGAGCCAGTTGAAACAAATTAAAGGTTGAATAATTAAGCGCAAATTGTTGAGTAAATGCTTCCAACCGCTTTGGTTTTGCCACCAAGGATGTTGAGCAAAGAGGTGATGGGCTAGAGGACAGCTCTCGTTGAAGGCATCAGCGAACAAACTCACCATCAGGAATGCACTCATCACAAGTTCCCACCATTTTTCGATTTGCTCGTAGCGGGTAACGCGAAAATCAGCCCAACCTAGAGAATCTTTGGCTTGCTTAAAGCCATATTCAATCCAGGTTCTAAAGCCATAACGGTCGCCAATCTGGTGTAGGGCAACGTCCGGGGCCGCCACCATCACAAACGAGGTGGCGTTGTTGGGCAACGTCTCGGGGTCAATGGTGAGCAGCCAGTAGCGCTTCTGGTGTCGCTGACCATAGATGACTTCTTGCTGATAACGCGTTTCGCTGCGGCCATCGGAGAAGGTGCGCGTAAAGGTCTGCCACGGTTCGCAATAGACCTCCTGTTCCGGCGGCAGCCACACGCCATGATTGCTGCGAATGGCCAGAATGTAGGGCAACTTCAGCTCTTCTAAAACGTTCACAAAAGTCATTTTGGCTTCGCCATAGAGACTGTCTGCGAGCACAAGTTCAAAGCGGAAACCGAGGGTTTGCAGTTCGCGAATCATCGCGGCGGCAATTTGGGGTTTACTGCGATAGTCATCTCCCGCTTTGAGCCGTTCCCGAGGTTTGTACACCTCAAACGTCAGGGGCAACACCATCCCTTGAACCAGACCATAGGCACTGACCGCGACAATGCCGTTCTCTTTTTTGCCGACATTGCCGATGTACTGGCGCTTCACGTAGTCAGTGCTGTGCCCTTTTTTGCAGTCACCCGTTTCATCAATCAACAGCACTAAACTGCGACCATCGAGAATTTTCAGAATGATCTCTAGCCTTCTCTGTCGGAGGGCGGCGGCACGCCAAGGGGAGTCGCTCAAAAAGTGATGCAGGTTTTGTGAATTATCAAGTCCAACGGCTCGGGCGATGGTCGGCAGAGATTTTCGCTTGATCTCGCTAATCATTCCTAGATGCAACAGTTTGAATGCTTCAAAGCTGCGCACTTCAGGAAATAGGTCGGCATAGAGTTGGCAGTACTGATCCACAAAGCTAATCGTAGGTCGAGCCAATCGCGGGGCAGACATCGTCATCAACTCTAATCAGAACTCTTCCTAGTCTGCTTTATCTCTTCCAAGAGTGATTGAAGAGGGATAGAGTTCGTTATAAGGAAGTGTGCTTGAAGGAGCGGCTATTGCCACCCTTACAATGCCGTAGACCAGCTGTGTTGGCTTTAGTTCCTCAGCACATTCATTGAAAACTGGCCTAATCGTGGGGCCTATCAAGCTTGGGGTTGATTGTGATGGCCGTCACTTACAAAATTTAAAACCTTTTAGTGATAGCGGGCTCTTGGCCAATTGATGGCTGTTTTGCTGTTGTAATGGCTCGGGCAGGCGATAGTCATACCCAAGTAGAATTTCACTCTATGCCGCCCCATGAGCAGGCTGGGGCTCTAGCTGTCCTAAGCTCTGGCTTTCCTAAATTGAGGGAACTGCCATCTCAGTCAGGGTTGAGGTATGGTGTCCGGCTCATCAGCCGTTATTTAATCGCAGACAATAAAAAACCCCTAGCCGTGGCCAGGGATTAACAATTTCAAGCAAATTAGAAGATTTAAGCGATGAAACCTAGCTGACAGCCAAAGACACCAGCAGCAAGCCAGCTACGAGTAATGAGGCGAATGCGGCCTGCAAAGCGTAGCGCTTCTGCTGCTCAGGCGCGGGGTAGGAAGCGAAATACATATCAGGCTCTACAGCGTAGTTGTTGAGGATGCCGTTGTCGCGTTGGATGGTGGTGAACATTTCAAGGCTCTCTTTTTGGTTGAATGTTTCTTTATGTAAACAAATGTAACAGTAATGTAGCAATTCTGCAACAAAGCCTTGCCTTGATTTTGCTTATGCGTTAACGGTTCGCTGTTTATGTCCCATAAAGAAGCCCCACCGTGGCTACCAGGCTCGGGGGGCTCTATCAGGATGTATCTACCTGGATTCAGGTTGCCCGGTTATGGGGCGGGATTGCGATCGCATCACCCAAGCCTCAGCCAAGTCAATTACTCCGCCGATAGTCCCAGGGCATCAAAGGATTTGGCTGATCCCAAAAGTTCAACTCCTGCTGCTGGGCCTCGGCCTCGGCAGCTTGGAGGGCGCTACCTGTCTCAGGGCAGCTGTTAAGGAACTGGGTATAGACCACGGCATGGCCCTCCTGCACCATCTGAAGATTAACGTTCTGGCCATTGGCGTAGACCTCGGCCACAGTGCGCCCGTAGCGATCGGTATCGGCCTCTCTGAACTGAATGGTTGAGTTTTGGGGGGTGAGCTGGCGCAGGCGATCGGTGGCATTGGTCCCCAAGGCGTTTGAGCTGTCTCAGGGGCATCAATATAAGCCAGGCGCACGGTTACGGTCTCGCCATAATGGTTAATTCTCATCGTGTCGCCATCGCCCACAGAAACGACCGGCCCCAGTCTTTTGGCTTCGTTTTAGCGCTACTTTTTTATTGTTTTTTTCGCTTATTCTTTCCTTCTTTTCCCTTGTCTTGGTAGTATTCTGAAAGCGCCTGAATCGAAGCTGTAACTCTTTCCAAGAGTTCCAACCCTTTGTCGTCATTTTCAATAGTCTCGTCAATACGAAGAGTTCTTAGCTGTTTCAAAAGCTCTTTCAGAACAGTCGTTGCATTTGTATTTTTTTCAAGTGATTCAGCACCAGCTAGCGTGACTGATCTTTGCAAGTGAAGCGAACTTGCAATATCTCCAGAGCCTGAACTTGGTTCGACTTCAGCATTGTCAGCGTCAATTGTTGTGCCGTCATTCGCCGCCAATGTTGGCGATGAATCGGCCATCTCTAGCGCTAGTTTGTTGATGAGCATTTTCATCTTGCGCTTTGGCATGGTGCCGTTTTGGCCCTCGATCGCTTTAGCCCAGATCGCTTCGGGGGCATTTCTAAGTATTAGCGCGTTGCTTGGCGTTAGCGTTCGATTATTGATTGATTCTTTGAGTTTGTCTGGAAGCGACATCAAGGGCAATCTAGCATTTACCATCGTCGCTATCGTGATATTTAATGAGGATAGTAATCGCAGAACGATTTCAGAACCATCTACATTTTCATAGATCCATTCGATCGCTTCTTTTTCATTTCCCTTTGAAACCAGTTGATTCTGAATCCTGTAAAGGAGCGATACAACTTCCTGCTCAGTTTTCTTCAGTTTTGACCTGAGCAAATTGACGATCGATTCCCCTTGCTCTAGGGCATTGAAACGATTCTTTAGGGCATCACCCACCAGCGTGTACGCTAGGGCTTCCTCGTCGGTGCACTCATGGAACCTGGCCTTGATCTTCGCCTGGCCCAGCACATCCTTAATGGATCTCCACCGCGTCTCGCCATCTAGCAGCTGGTAGCGGCCTTCTCCCACTGTACGTAGGACTACAGGGTCTTGCTGCCCCTCTATTCTGAGGCTTTGGGCCATGCCCTCCAGGTCGAAAAATTTTCTAGGCTGCCCGAAAACTTCGACCACTTTGCCTGAACCGTCAGTGATCGAAATCGCCATCGGCTCAATTAGGTTGACATCAATCCAAACCCAATCTGTTGTCCCTCCAGCAACCCCTGCCTCAAGCTGCTTAATCCTTTCCTTGAGAGCTTCAATTTCCTCATCCTTCTCCCCTAAAAGCGATACAGCCTGGGCTGTGTTAGCCCCTTGAGCCAAATTCGTGAAGGAGCGCTTTACACCCTTAGCCATGATCAGCCTCCAATACAGCTTTAGCCAAAGCCTCAAACAGCCCCGCGATCTTCCAAGTGGTGCGATCACTGCGATACAGGCGCAGGGGCAACCCTACCGCTCCAGCGTTGGTTAAGTACCGAGTTTGTTGGATTGCCGGGAAGACATGGATGGGCTCTGGCAGCGATCGCAGCACCACTGGCAGGGAATCCTCAATGCCTGGCCCATCGGCCAGGCATTCTCGGTGCATAGCTGCATCTTTATCAAAAGCGTTTGGTTGGACTCCCAGTATCTTGGGCTTAGGCTTTAGGCGCAAATCCCGGCTAAATTCCGCAATCCATTGGATCAAGCCAAATCCAGCGTTTATGTCCTTTGTGTCTGGTTTGAGTACGATCAGGATTTGGTTGCAGGCTGGGAGAACCATTTGGTGAAACTGCTCTATGGTTCCTGGGCAATCAAAAATAACCACGTCATGGGGGAGAGGTGCGTCTTCGATCGCGTCGGCCAAGAGGTATGCTGCGCGGGGCTCTTTTTGGATCTGCCTGGAACCCTCGTTGAGAAAGTGGCCACCTAGGACAGCATCAACTTTTTCAATTCCGTAATCCCGCCATACAGGTTTAAGGGGCCATGGCCCCTTAAATCCTGGCTTAAGTGCTGCAACTAGAGTTTCCCCAATACTACTGGGGTTTTCCAGGCCCGTAAAAAGGGCGGCTGTGCCGTTGCTGTCGCAGTCAATGAGGCAGACGCTTTGTCCCAGGCAGGCAAGCGAATACGCCAGGTTAGTGGCCACTGTCGATTTACCTGTCCCTCCGGCGCAGGACATGATAGCTAATCGTACTTGTGTCATGCTCAAGACCTCAACGTAGTGCAAGAATACATCTAAAAATCCGGTTTTTTAATCGGCGGCGTTACCCTTGCTGACTCGGGGCGATCGCATGGCTGCGGTGCCAACTTAAAACGGCACTCCTTCATTCTCCTTGTACAGTGCGGCCATAAGCTGCTCGGCATGGGCCAGGGCACGGTCTGCTGCCTTAGCTCGGTAGGGAGTGGTGATGCTTCTGAATTCCCACTCTGCTGATTTACAGCCCCCGTAGATGCCCTTAGAGTAGTAGCGCACCTCTAGCCAGGAGTGATTTTTCATCAGGGTGCCAATGCGATCGAGCTTTGTCGTTATCCTTGCTATACCTACCATCCCAGTAGCTCGAAAGAACTTCCTCAATCACTGCTGGCGATTCCGGGATGTCCCTGACCAGCCGCTGGGTGCACATGGTCGACCGCTTGACGCGTCTGATCTCTACATCCAGCGATGCTACCTACTTAGGCATACCATCTGAATATATTACATTGCTATAGAATAATCAATACCAATGTAATGGCGAATGTATCAGTTTTCTCTGCCTTGGTATTGATGTTGTGCTGTATAGTGATCTGGCGGAAGCGAATGGTTGGCTCATGAGCGATAGAAGTCTGCTGAATTTGACTTCTCCACCACCCCGCTATGGGGTGAAAAAAAAGTTGAGGCACATTCTGGCAACCTCAGAGGCGATCGCTCGAATTGACGCCCTAGCTGTGCAGTTTTCAGTAAGTCGCTCTGAGCTGATTGAGTTGCTTGGTCGCGCCCACCTCACTCTCACATTGCCTGTAACCCGTGCTGAGTCACCTGCCAGCCATGATCTGATTCGCCATGCGGCATGGGTCACTGATGATGGGTGGGCCGGAATAAAGAAATTGGCCGCAGGGAATGGTCTTTCGTTAAAAGATTTTTTTGCCCAGTTTGAGGACGAGATTATTTTGAGCAAGGTTTTCCCATAAGCGATAGGTTATGGGTGTAAAAATAACATCTATCAGCGTTCACCAATCCGGCCTCGATTATTATTCCATTTGTTCTGCTCATTCTCTATCCATGGGTTCACATTTCCCGAGGCTGAGAGGATAGAGAACTATAAAATAATTCTGACTGGTGATCAGTTTTTTGGGATCAGGCATGTCTCTATCCCTTGTGGTTGAGGGCAATTGCCAACATCTGACCAAGTTCTGTTGACGCTAATGCAGCGGTGTATTCAAGCTGATGCACCATATTAGACTTTTTAGATAGTCTTCGATCTATTTATTTTCGTAACAAAAACTTTACTGCGATACACGGGAGATATTGCAGGTTTATGGTGTGAATGCAAAGAGTTTGCAGGTCTTCAGTGGTGAACGAGCCTTGCTAAATCTATGCTTCAATCCCCGCAGTTTTCCGGAGGTTTTTTATGGATCTGCTTTTTAACAACGTGAGCGGGAAATCCCCCTAACGCGAAGCGACTGGGGGATGAGAGCGAACACGGGGACGGCGCTACTCACCCTCAACCCCTGCCTGGTTTTGACGTACTCCATGACGATGGCCAGGGATGCGCCGCCACAAGAGATGATGGCTTTTTGCCTGCCCCACAGGCTGCGGCCCTTCCAGTAAGTTTTTCTGAACTCCTCAGGAAATTGAGCAATCACGGCCTTGGTTGAAGCCGACTTGAAGCTTTTTACAAGCTGAGAAATGTTGCTGTCAGGATGCAGGCTAACCAGGAAGTGAATGTGGTTAGGCTCAACACCCCACTTCAGCAGTGCAGACCGATTCTTGGCGCAGATCCGCCGCACTGTTTCGGCAATGCAGTCGGCTATGGGCTGAGTGAGGCATTTGCGGCGATACCGGGTCACCAAGGAGATGTGTAGGTGAATACTGTAAGCGACGTGAGCCGCTTTGTTTAGGGTTGTCCTGGCCATTGCAAGTGAGGCATAGTTAGTACATGGTAACTAGGCGCACCACCTTTCGGTTATACCCCACCAAGCAGCAGGAGCAAAAGCTGTTTGAGTGGCGACGGCTGCATGAGTATCTCTACAATGCCTGCCTGGAACATCGCATTACCCGCTACCGAACGTTTGGCGAATCAGTGAGCTATCTAGATCAGCAAAACTTGCTGCCAGCCTTCAAGGAGTGCTGGCCCGAGTACGTTGAGCTAGGGAGCCAAGCTCTCCAAGCGACAGTGAAACGGGTAGACTTCGCGTTTCAGCGCTTCTTCAAGGGGCTAGGAGGTTATCCAAAGTTCAAGGCGATTCGCCATTATTCTGGTTTTACCTACCCAGGCAAAGCAGGGTGGAAAGCGCTGACCGATGGGAAGCATGGCCAGTTGCAAATTACGAATCTAGGCAAGATTCGGATGCGGGGCCAGGCTCGGACGTGGGGGACACCCACCACTTGCACGATTGTCTACCGAGCCAGCGAGGGGAAATGGTATGCCTCTATCACCGTGGACTGTGTTCCCGTGCGGGACACTGGTCCTGGTGCAATTGGGTACGACCTGGGCTGCAAAGATGCAGTCACCTTCTCTGATGGCCAAAAGATAGCCAAGCCCGATTTCATCAAGGCGGGTGATATTGCCGTGAAAGTGGCCTCTAAAAAGCTTCGCCGCAAGCGTCGTCCAGACCGCAAAGCTGGCATCAAAGCCAGTGGTCGGTGGCGCAAAGCGAGTCGGGAAGTAGCCCGGCTCAAGCGAAAGGTAGCCAATCAACGAGCAGATTGGCTACACAAACTCACCAGTGATACAGTTCGCAGTAACAGCCTGATTGCTGGTGAAAAGCTCAATGTCAAAAGGATGACGGCTGGAGCCAAAAAGGGGAAACGGAAAAAGCAAAAAGCTGGATTGAACCGTTCTATCCTCTCCGTTGGGTTTGGCATGGTGGGGCCGATGCTGGATTACAAGTCAGCGGAGGCGGGCGGGTTCCATGTGGAGTCGCCGACCCAGCAGCTCAAGCCATCTCAGCGTTGTGCGATGTGCTGGGAGTTGACCCCCAAGACATTGAAAGACCGTGTTCATGTTTGCTCTAACCCGGCATGTCGTCATGTCGAGGATAGAGATGTCAATGCTGCCCAGATAAACTTGATCTGGGCACGGGGGCAGGAACTTGGCCTCGCAAGTGCGGAGTCGGCCATCCCTACTGATTGCGGAAGCATGAAGCAAATGGCGACAAAGAAGCACAAGAAACCGCCTGACGCGATAGCGACTGGCGTGTAGTTCATGGAATAGAAAGGAAGAGTACCCCAACTGAAAGCGCTCCACCCCTTGTGATCGACCTTGGGAGAATCCAGGCCCTGGGCCACTGCGCAGAGGGAACCCAGAAGCCCGTTGTAAGTAGCCCCGCGGCTAATGCCAGTATTAGGTGTCCTTGATGGTCAAAAGCGCTGCCAAACAAGAACAACGTAGTCATCACTGCAAAAAAGCTACCAAGGACAAGCTCTAGCCACCGCACCACTCGCGGAGTTGGGGTCATGACTCATTCCTTCCACTTTTCTCAAGGTTTACCCCTTCGTTATAGCGTTTTTGTGTAAGACCCAAAACATGCAGGAGATATAGGCATGGCTAACGACGCTGCACCACACTCGGCCACCCCACCAGGCCGTCGTGATCCTTTGGATTGGGACGAGAGTGTGATCACTTTATTCGCTCCTCTCCTAGAAGAACTACTGAATGATGATCTTCAGCCAGAGCCGCAGCCGCAGCCACAGCTCAACCTCCTGCAATCTCTAGTTGAGGTGGCCAAGGATTTGGATGACATCTGCGCTCGGCTCTCCGGTCGCCCGTTGACTGTCTCCCAAATGAAGGCCTTGGCTGGCATTGAGATGCTATCAGGCTCATTGTCTGCCAAGACTGACGACTTTGTTGCTCTCTTTCAGGACTAAAACATGCAGAAGCGCGAATTCCTTAGGCCCGGTGAAATCCAAATCATCAAACAGTCCTTAGGCGATGTATTCGCAATCGCGGCTGTTGGCATCCCTCTCCTTGTACTTTTAAGGAGTGTCATTCCCCTTAGCCACATTCCTAGCGAATCAATGGAGCCTACTCTGCATGGAGGCGACCACGTCCTGGTGAACAACATGCAGTATCTCACCAAAGACCCCGAGCGGGGTGACATCGTGGCCTTTGACTCAGGGTTTAGGGCAGGACTTATGAACAGAGAGCAGGTTCTTTTTGTAAAACGAGTTGTCGGTATACCCGGCGATGAGCTGCAAATCGTAAATGGAAGTCTCTACATTAACGGGGACATCTTTACCGAATCCTACGCTATCGGGCAACAGAGGGACTTCGCTTTAACTAAAGTTACTCCAGGGCATTATTTTTTAATGGGGGATAACCGAGATAAATCCTATGATTCTCGGTATCTTGGGCCGATTCCTGAAGGTCGTATCAAAGGGAAAGTTCTTTTGACTTTGCCTTTTAATTAACGACCTACGCGGTCATTGCTGTTTGTCGGGCGAGATGGAATTCACTGGCGTCAATTTCCCCTTCCATCTTGATCGCATCGAGGAAAAAGTAGCCCCCAGACCGCTCTGTGTGAAAAAATCCTTCTTTGTACCCTTTATCAATCCACCATCCCTTAGGAACACCTTCTAGGGCATCCCTAATAGCTTTCCTGAGCCTATAAATATTTCCGTCAACTACTCTGATATCAAGGCTTTCAGTTATTCTCTGAGATTCACTTTCGATACTCAACTGTTCGAGTAATTCAGGCCGTGTCCAGATTCTCTGCGGGTATCGCAAAAAGCACTTCAGCAAAATGAATTGAATCTGACCTACATTTAGACTTGCCAGGAGTGTGCCCTGATTGGCCTTGAGAAAAACGTGGTGAGTATGCAGATCGACTAGCAGATGGGGCGAGGCCAGTGTTCTACAAGATATGCCTAGCCGTCGATCTAGTGCCATCACCTGGGCCATCAGTACCGGCTCACGCAAGGGAACTTCGCTGACCAGGTCAAAGCCCATATTGTAGAGGCCATCTAAGTCAACCTCTTCGTGATGGGTGATCGCGATAATGACTGGATAGTAGCTAGTCCGATGATTGAGTCCGTATAGCCGCTGCAATTTCAAAAAGAAACTTGGCAGCGATGAGATATCCCATGTGGTAATGAATACAAGATCAGGTCGATTTTGGGTTATTGCTGTCAATGCCATCTCGGCGGATGAGGCCTTCACCTCATGCCCCGCTTCCCTCAAGCACTGGATCATGGACGTAAGGCGTTCGGGTCGGTTGCATATCAAAAGAGCTCTCACTGCAATACCCCTTCATCAAGATTCTTTCTACTTTCGATAATCTTTCTGTAAATCTCAGGGGATCTGCGGAGGCTTAAGGTTTTATTCATATTCCCGAGTAACTAGAGGTATTTTGAAGCGTTCTGCAACATTTGTTTATCTCAGGTGTATTTGCGTAAGTTTTCTTAGTCAAAGTTAATCAAAGAGGGCAGGTTTTCCATACAGGGGAGAAATTCGGCTGATACGGTTTTACTCAACGCCGCAGAAGGCACCGGTTTGTTTTGTTCCTTTCTCTGTGATTCCTGTCATGAGCGTAAGTACTGTCCCTCTCCAATTGACTCCTGCTGAACGGGAAGCTGCTTCTCGTTTTTCTTCAAGAATTGTTGACCAAATCAATGCCAATGGTACGGCCCAAGCTATTTCTGTTAGCGAGCGAAACCTCTTCAGTTCACTATCAGACAACAAATTCCTTCGACAGGTACTTAAGTTGCTGCCCTGGTTTAGCGTCGGTGGTCTGGTCGGATTCCGTCTATTAACAGCATCTCCTGTCCTAGCTATTGGTTCTGGCTTGGTTATGGCCGTCAGCCTTATCCTTCGTCGGGCTGCCAAGAAAGACAACTTTGCAAATCGCATCTTGAGCAAAATCAAAGGCCCTCGTGCAGTTCGGCTGGTTATTGGCGTTCTCTTCGGCTCAACACTGTGGATGAGGCATACCAATCCGCTGTTTGCACAGTTCTTCCAGGTGGCTGAGGACTTCTTTACAACCACTTTTCCTGACGCAGGGGATGTTGTTCCCCTGGTGTTTGGAGTAATTCGAGCGCTGTTTTTGCTCTATATTGCGGTTTCTCTAGTGCGCGTTATCCAAGCAGCCAGAAACGATGACGATTGGCAGCAGTTGGCCCGTGCTCCCATGATTATCGTCATGGCGGTGGTCATTGGGGATGTGCTGGCAACCTTGGTAGTTGGAGCCTAGCCTCTGGCGACCTCATATCTCAATGGTTATACGACAGCCGTTTAGATATGAGGTCAAATGACTGTACAACTTCATTCAGAGAGTAATTCCCAATGTTGGGACACCCCGACGATTTTGTCCCGGTCAACGGGGCGATCAATATGAAGCCAGGGTTTGGGCCGATTCCGGCAGACCAGCTGGTTCCCTGGTGTGTAATTGCCCTGTTTAACATCGTTATTGTCAATCGAATTTTTGGGGCTGGGTGGATACCGACGATCTTGTGCATCGGCTGGGGGGCCGCAACCTGGTGGGTGCTGACGGGGTCTGATTCATCGCGTTTTCTCTCCAAGTTTCATTCACCTCCCAGCTGGTGCTACGGCCATCTTGTTTATTTCACGCCACTAGCGCCGTACCCTGACCTGAATCCGAAATCGAGCAGGGGCAAGAAGGTCAAAAAGACGAAAAAGAATCCCAAAAAATCAGAGCGAAGGAAGGCACTTACAATTTCCAGAACTTCTCAGAATCGCCCCAGAGTAGATTATTTCTGAGCAGTGGATCTAAGCAAATTAGAGAGTCAATAGCATGACAAGTGGAAAGCTCGGAAAACGCAACATAAAGTCTCTTAAGTCATCAAAAGGTGGGTCGTCAAAGACGACGCTAAAGGCGTTTGAAGATTTTTGCGGCCTCAGAACCTTTGTCAGATTTAAGATGAAAGGTCGGAGTGTAGGAGCAGCTCTTTTATCCAACAAAAATAGCTACCGCCTTGTCTTTGGTTTTACCTGCCGGGGACTGCATGACACGCTGCGGTCTGAGCAAATTTTCCCTACTGTTGAACGGCTAGAGTCTGGGCTCAAGGAACTGCCTCGCAATGGCACGATGACGGTTCAGCTCAGCAGCTTCGCTACCGATCGCGATCGCCAAACTGAGTTGGATGAGCTAATTGCGTCGGCTCCCTCGGCTGAGATCAAGCTCATTCTGCTCAGCGAAAAGAAACGTGCCCAAGACTTGGCCAGTCAAGGGGTTCGCAAGGTCAAGACTATGACCATTTACTGCACCTATACCATTGGGGGCGATGACAGGGCTGGGGCCGAGGCTGACCTGATTGAGAGAGCCCTGGCTTCCCTGGTTTCCTTTTGGGAAGGGTTCAAGGGCAAGGGCCAAAACGTCATCCTGAGGCGGTTTGAGGAGATGTTTAGCTCTGCCTTTGAAGAGGGCTATATGCGTTGGGAGTCTTTGCTGGCCATCAAGATGGGGCTTGAAATTACCCCCATGTCTGCAGACGATCTTTGGGGAAAGACCTGGGATATTTTCAATACGAATCAACCCCCTGATGTCCCCAACCCCCTTACGTTCGACGGGCAGACGATCACGGAAGAGGCCACCAGCGAGTACGATCCAAAATCGCTGTTGATTCAGGGCGAGGGCGGTGAGATGACCGTCCCCGATGCGGATCGCGCCTGGGTCAAGGTGAGGGGCAAATACGTTGCCGTCATGCCCTTTGTGGCCAAACCTGCGGGATTCTCCAACATGCGCGCCCAGCTGAGGTATCTCTGGGATGTGCTGTGCCGCCACCAGGTTGTCGATACCGAGATTTTCTGCCAGGTTTCCCCGGCGAATCAGGCGATTGTCAAAACTCAAATGCAGCGACTGATTAAACAGTCGAACAATGCTGCCACAGCGGCGGCCAGCTCCAACTCCATTGACGTGGGGGCTGCCCTCAAGGTGCAAAAGTCGGTGGAGGCGACCGCACAAATTATTGAAGGTGCCATCCCTGTCAAGCTTGCAACGGTGATGGTGATCCATCGCTCCAGCCGGGCCAGGCTGACGGAAGCCTGTCGCCACATGGCCGAGTGCTTTTTACTGCCTGCGAAGGTGGTCAGAGAACCCGAGGTGGCGTGGCAGCAGTGGCTCCAGTGTCACCCCACGCTGGCGTGGGAGAAGCTGCTGATGTCTCCGTACAACCGAACCCAGACCTACCTCAGTAGCGAGGCTCCCGGCCTGATTCCGTTCACCATGACTCGCCAGGTCAGCCGTCAGGGCTTTGAGTTGATTGCCGACGAGGGCGGGAGCCCAGTCAAGATTGACTTCATTGGCGAGCATCGCAACATAGCTGTTTTCGGCACTACCCGCTCAGGTAAATCGGTATGCGTGTCAGGGATGTTGTCCATGTTCTTGGCGAAGGGTTACCCCATCGTATGCCTGGACTATCCCAAACCGGATGGCACGTCCACCTTTACTGACTACGCTAAATTCCTGGGCGACCATGCCGCCTATTTTGACATTGGGCGAGAGTCCAACAACCTGCTGGAACTGCCAACGCTCACCGGACTGAGCCCTGAAGATCGCGATGAACGCATGCAGGACTATATCTCGTTCTTGGAGTCAGCCCTGGTCACGATGGTGTTGCCCTCCACCGAGAACCAGCAGCTGCTGGAGCAAACGGTGAGAAGTTTGATTGGCCGAGCTTTGAGTAAATTCTTTGTCGATGCCGAAATACTGAGTCGGTACAGGGCGGCTGAATCGGATGGGTTTGGCAGTGAGGCCTGGAAACAGATGCCTACGCTTGAAGATTTTATTGAGTTCTGCTCTTTCGACAAGCTAGAGCTGGAAGAAAGCGGAAGTGATGAAATTGCCAATGCCGCCAGCCATATCAAACTTCAGCTAAATTACTGGCTTAAATCGCGGATCGGCAAGGCGATCGGTCGGGCTAGCTCTTTCCGCACTGACGCCCAGCTCCTGGTCTTTGCGCTGAGGAATTTGAGCAATGAAAATGAGGCCGCGATTCTTTCGCTCTCGGCCTATTCGGCTGCCCTTCGTCGCGCCCTGGGCAGCCCAAAGTCAATCTTCTTTATCGATGAATCACCGATTCTCTTTGAATACAAAACGATCTCTCAGCTGATTGGTCGATTATGTGCGAACGGTGCCAAGGCGGGTATTCGCGTCATGCTGTCAGCCCAAGATCCAGACACCATCATGAGGTCAGTGTCTGGGGCCAAGGTCATGCAGAACATGAGCACCAAGCTGATTGGCCGCATTCAGGCCGTAGCGGTGGACTCCTTTGAGACGTTGCTGGGCTATCCCAGGGAGGTGATCTCAAGGAATGCGACGGAGGCATTTTTTCCGAAAAGAACGGAGCTTTATTCAAATTGGTTGCTCGACATAGACGGGCAGTATCTCTACTGTCGCTTTTACCCCGGTGCCGTTCAAATCGCAGCAGTGGCTAACAACCCGGATGAACAAGAACTTAGAGATTTGATGCTCAGTCGCCTCCGGCATGAAGGCAAATTTAAGGCGATGGCCAGATTTGCTGAATGCTACGTCAACGCCATTCGTAATGGCGGCGGCATAGCCGATCTAGTTGAGCAAGAAAAAGCTTTGGTGCAACGCGAAGTAACCCACGTCTACCCATCGGTGGAATTTCCCTCTCGACCCTTAAGTTCAGTTAATTAGTTATGAGGCGGATCTATGAATCGGCAACTCTTCAAACCTGGATTGCGCTCATTAACGCTGGTTGGCGCATTCACTATGGCGGTGGCTCAGGGGCAGCCAGTACGGGCTCAGGTTGTAAATCCGACTGCTATCCCTGCTGACTCGACTGCAACATTCGCCCCGACCTCTACTACTGGCTCTATCCCTGGACTTGACTTGGGGGCGCTTGCCAATGGGGGCTGGGGGAGTGGACCGGGTAGCATTCTCAATGGCGACCTAAGCAGCATCCTCAACGGGGGAGGCCTGGGTGGCATTCTCAATGGCGACTTAAGCAGCATCCTCAACGGGGGAGGCCTGGGTGGCATTCTCAACGGCGACCTAAGCAGCATCCTCAATAGTGGTGGTCTAGGTAGCATCCTCAACGGCGACCTAGGCAGCATCCTCAACGGCGACCTAGGCAGCATTCTCAACGGTGGTGGCCTAGGCGGTATCCTCAACGGAAACCTAGGCGGCATCCTTAACGGCGGTTGGGGCGGCACCCCCAGCGGCGGTGGCCTGGGTGGCATCTTGACGGGTGGTGGTGGGTCTAACAACCCTCTCGGGGACATTCTCAATGCCGGTGGCGGGTCTGGCGGCGGGGCTGTGCTTGGCCCTGGTGGTCTTTTTGGCGGTGGCGCAGGCGCTGGGCATCAGGCTAATGTCAATATCCGGACTCCAACTCTAGTGCAGGGGGTTGCGGCTCGTTCTCCGCGCGTTGCTACGGCGGCAGGCCGCTTTCTCGACAACATTCGAGGCGGCTTTGGAGCACCGCCTGAATTCATCACCGGCAGCTTAGGTGTTCCCGATGTTCTGGCATCACAGCTTGCGCTCACCGAAGCGATCGTCTCTGGGGCAGAAAATGGCTCGCCTGGTGCCGCCTCGCAGCGGGTAGACCGGTTCAACATGAACCCCATCGCCCTGGCTGACACGGCTAGTAAAGAAGTCTCCCGTGCGGCCGCCGCAGGTTTCGCTAACTCTCTCCTTAGCGAGGAAGGTCAGGAAGCGATTGTTGCTGAGGTCAAGGCCACAGACGACACCTTGCAGGAAATCGTGGTTCTGGCTGAAGAGGCCCAGGGCCTGGATGTAACGCAAGACATTATGAAAAGCCAGATTGCGGCCCTGGCGCAATCGTCTGCTATCGACGTGGCTCAGTACGGTCAAAGCATCCAGATGCGGCAGCAACTGGCGGCTGACTCGCTGGTGCAGATTGAAGCCGCCCGAGAGCTATCGGCTCTCAACCGGGCGCAATCTCGGCAGGGCATGGCCCAGGCCGCTGAGGTGATCAACAGCTCGGCGGGCTTGGTGCTTTTTCAATAACTCAACCCAGGCAACGGTTCTATTTGGGGACAGCAGATGAGCGTAATTCTCACGCAGATTTTAGGAGTGCAAGGTGCTGGCGAGCTGCTCCGCCAGGGCTTTGAGATGAGCCGTGATATTGGCGATATCTACAGCCAGTATTGGACGCAGCTGTTTACCTCGGAACTCTACACCCAAATCACCGGACTGGCGCTGATCTTTGCCGTTGGGGCGCTGGTCTTGTTCATGATGCGATTTGCCTATATGGCGGTGCATGAGGATGATTACCGGGAGCCGCTGAGAATGCTGGTGTGGCCGCTGATTGTGGTGGCCCTACTGAGCAATCAAGGAAACCTTTTGGGCATCTCTACGCGCTCTGTTCGTGATGTCATCAACCGGACGAATGAGCAGGTGCTGCAAGTCTCGATGTTGAACGTCACCCTGGAAGAAGCCATTCGGGGGGCGATCGCCAAGGGGGTTGTGGTCGCCGAGGTAGATGCCCAGGTGCAGCAATGTCAGTCTCTTTTGGGTGAGGCCCAGATCCAATGCCTTGAGATGGCCTATGAGCAGATCGAAGCGACGGTGGGCGATTTTAAGCAGCATTGGCTGGTAACGGCTACGGGCATGGCTGGCAGTGTCTTTCCTCAAATTGACATGACCTTGCAGATGGTTCGAGGGGCGATCGATGCCTATAACACTGACGGCAGTGTGGGCGATATTCTGCCGGGTGCGTTTGGTGGCCTGATTGGCTCCCAGTCCCGCGTGATTATCCATGCCTTTTTGATGGCCTTTCAGTGGGCGTTTGTGAATTTGATTCAAATTTCACTATTGCTCACGGCGTTGATGGGGCCGTTTGCTGTGGCAGCCAGTCTGTTGCCCTTTGGCGGCAAGCCCATCTTTGCCTGGATCACCGGATTCTTGAGTCTGGGGTTTGCTCAGATGGCCTACAACATCATTGTCGGCATGTGTGCCGTCGTGATTATGAATGCCAACACCTTTGATACCAATGGCTTTCTGGTATTAATCGCCCTGCTGGCTCCGGCGCTGGCGCTGGGGTTGGCCAGTGGGGGCGGCCTGGCAATTTTCAACATCATGCTGGCCGGGTCAACTGGGGCCGCGACGATACTGCTCAGTCGGATGGCGCTATCGACTACCCACGTCAGTACCAACCATTCCTCTCAATCGGCCTATCCAAGACTGCCCCAAGGGGGGCGTTGATTTCTGCCTGGATTGTTGCCGGGTTGAGATTCCTTTGGCCGTAGACCCTGTAGGTAAATGAGATGACATCAATCAACCCGAAAAGACAAGGTTTACTCGCAACCGAAAACCTCCTCCCCCTCTTTGTGTTGCTAGCGCTAGTGCTGGGCGGCCTCAATCTGTTGCTGACGGCAGTGCTGGGGATGACGACCAGTCAAATTGCTAGAAAGCCTGTCCCGACTCTGGTGCAAACCATTGACGGCAATTCGTTTACGGTGAAGCCGATCGACAACCTCGATAGAACACCGGAGTCTATTCGCCTGTTCACGAGGCAAGCGATGACGATGTTGTTCACATGGAATGGCGTCAGTCAAGCTCAGGATGAGACTGGGACAATCCAAACAACGACCGATTCAGGCGTCAAGGCAGGAAGTAACACGGTCACGACTAAGGCGTGGCAAGCGAGTTTTAGCCTTTCCGAAGACTTCCGGGCTTCATTTTTGGAACAGGTTGGCGCATTGACCCCGAGATCGGTGTTTCAGGGGCAGGCGCAAAGCGTTTTCAATATTGAATCGCTGTCTGAGCCTCTGCTAATTGCGCCTGGGTTTTGGGACGTGACCATGGTCGCGAATCTGATTATTTTTGATGTCAAAAATCCTGGTGGGATTGCGATTCCGGTCAACAAGGTGATTCGTATTCAGGCCGTTGAGCCCCCCGCTGACCCGATGGAGGCTGAGGCGACGGCAGTGCAGCGGGCCGTCTATCAGGTGCGTTCGGCAGGACTGCAAATTACTGACATTACTGAGATGACGGAGGCGGCGAGATGACGACTGGAACTGAAAATGGGAATGGGGCGGCGATCGCTCCGAACACTATAGATTTGCTGCTCGATGAAGGCGATCTGGATCGCGATGAGCTCTATGAGCTATCTGTTTTGGTGGGCATAGACCCAGAAAAGGCCCCTTCTTATTCTGCTGCCTTGGGCGATGAGTCGCTGGATGGTGCGGCGACCGACCCCGATAGCGAGGATGCCGAGGAGTTGGTTGACCGCGATGTGCTGGCCGGTCGTGTCCATGCAGACGGCAAGACCCGTACTCCCATCTGGGCTAACCCTCTGGTGAAAGCAGGTTCCGTTGCCCTGATTGGGGGGCTGTGCATGGCGGTAGTGGGTGGTGTCTTATCGGGTTTTCAAAGTGCCGGGAAGCGAGATTTAACCCCCACGGCGAGGCCAGAGCAAGCGCCGGAACCGCCTCCAGACCCGACTCAGTTGGCCCTAGAGCGGCAGCGGCAGGAGATTGGGCAACTCAAGACGCGCAATGCCCTGGGGAATCAAACCCAGGCGTTGCAGCTCCACGAGGCTCGAACCAATGGCGAAGGGAATGATCCATCAGCCGCCGAGTTGCTAGCGCTGCGCAACCAGATGGCTCGCGCCCAGGCCGTACAGGAAGGGGGCGCTCAGCCTGCGCCGAATGCTCAGACTGCCGCTGCTGTCTCTCCCCAGGCCGTGCAACCGACTGGGCCAGTGACTCGCCCTGCGCCGACCTATGCCCCTGCTGCGCCGCGTCCGGCACCAGCGCCTAGACCTACCGCATCATCGCCGCCGCGACAACCCGTAGTGAATAGGCCTCCCCCGCCTCCCCCCGAGGTTCTTTGGGACTCGTTGGTCGCGATGGGCAGCTATGGCACCGGCACGGGGATGGAACCCGCCTTTACTCCAGGCTCACAGGAACCTACGCCAGTAGCATCGGCCCCTTTGGCAGACTTGTCACAGCAGCCCGCAGCGGCTGAACCTACCGCGCAACTCGTCAGCAATCCATCTCCTGCATCGTTGCAGATAGAGGAGGCTGCAATCTTAGGGCGGACTCTGAAGCGGGTGGCTCCCGGCACCACGGCGGCGGCCAAGCTGGTCGCCCCGATTTATTGGGCCGAAGATTTGAGCCGAGAACAGCAGAGTCAGCGAACGGCGATCGCCCTCAGTCAGCCACTTCTAGCTGATAACGGTGCTGTGGCGCTGGCCGCTGGCACCGTGCTGGTGGCCGAGGTGTCTGTGCTAGCAGGCTCGGGGATGGTGGAGCTGTCGGTCACCGATGTGGTCACGGTTGAGAACGGGGTGAGCAAGGTAACGCCAGTGCCCCTCAACCACCTGCTGATCACGGGCGGCAACGGTAATCCTCTCGTTGCCCAGGAGATGCGCAACGGTGGCGAGGTCAGGGCAGCACAGATGCAGCTAGCCGCCCTGGGGGCGCTCGGCCATGTGGGCGAGCTGCTTAATCGTCCCCTTAGCCAGCAGACGATTATCGGCGAGGGAGCCAGTGCTGTCGCCACCGAATACGCCCCGGTCAACATCATTGCTGGACTCCTTTCAGGCGCGGCGCAGGCCGTTTTACCCATTGAGCAGCAGCGGGTGACTCAGCGCATTGACGACTACGACTCCCGCAACCGGATCTGGTTTCACGACACTGCGGAGGTGTCTGTCTTTGCCCTGAATGAATTTGTCTTTGAGCCGTAGGATGCCACGATGAAAGACCGGAACAGACTGCTATGCATAGCGCTGACGGCTTGTGCCGTACCCTTCTGGTGGGTGGTGTTGGGAGTACCTAGCTTGGCCCAGGGTCGCCCGCTGCGACAAGAGGTGCGGTTAGAAGCGGCTCAGGCGGGTACAGTCCCGATCACGGTCTGGCCAGGGTCTGGGGCCAACCTCGACTTTTCTCGCCTCGGGCTGCGCATTTATCGAGCCTGGTTAGATGACCCCTCTAAGCTGACCATCGACTTTGACGCGCCCCTCGATGCCGGTGGCGCTCAGGTGGTGCACCTCCGCCGTATCAACGGTGTTGCGTTCCAGGGATTGCCTTCTACCCCAGCTACCCTACTCTCCGTAGTGGCGCGAGATGCCTCCGGTACAGCTCACCTTTTCCAGTTTCCGATCGCCTATGGGTCTGGGCCAGCCGATTACTCGACGATCGCGGTGGTTCCTGCCCCGGCACCAGCTGGCCCCAGGGCCATGATTCAGGCCTCGGCCATCCCCGGACAGGGGGTTACTCCCTTAACCTTCTCCCATGGGATTGCGGCTCTAATTGAAGCTGGGACGATCGTGCCCAATGGCCCCATGCACCAAAGTCTGAGGGCATTTTTGGCGTTGATCGCTAACGGTGTGCCGGTGGCAGAGGCGTCGGCTCAGACTGGTATAAGCCTGGAGGTAGTGCAGGCGGTCGCGAGGCGGGGGCTGGAGCAGCAGCGCCAAACTGTCCCGAGGCCAGGTGGTGCCCCTGAGGATGTGGATGCAGCACCGCTCGACCCGGCTGAGGCGGTTGGGGGTGACGAATGATGGGGCAGGTAGCCTCGCTCCCGGCGTTGATTCTCCTGGTGGTGCTGGGGGTAGTGTCTAGTGCTGGTGCTATTGCATCCCCCCTCGACCCAGCCTCTGCTCAGGAGGCGGAGACGCAGTCCCAGCCCGAAGCTCACCCTGGGACTGCAACAGAGCAACCCTCCCACTCGGGCTTGACTACCGCTAATTTTAATCTGCCGCTGGGGGTGCTGCGGATTGGCGATCGCCATGCGGCTATGCCTGACTGGCGGCTGATAGCCTTCTCTGACCTGCCCGTGTTGGCGGAGTCGGGAACCTGGGGGGCGGTGTCGTGGCAGCGGGGCGATGCGATCACCGATGTGCTGACGGTGGGTGATTTGCAGGGTGGCTTTGACGTCCACCTGCTGACCGTCGCGGCGATCGCCGATCAGCTAGGGGTGTATGCCAGAAAGGGCAGGGATGGAGGGATCAGAGCTATCCCTTTAGACAAGTTTGGGCTGCTGAACTATCAAACGCTATCGTCCTTGGTTAGAGCTGCCCCGGCACTCTTGTCTCTAAAGGCAAGTGACTCTCGGTTGGTCAAAGACCTGATTGCCATTGTTGACCCCACCTTTGTCGCTACCAATGGCACCCTAGGCGAGTTGATCAAGCAGCAGCCCAAGTACGGTGAAATTAGCTTGTCCTATCTCGATCTGGCCAACTACACCATTGGTGAGCTGCCGGGGATTGAGATCGCTCCGATCCAAAACTTTAGCCAATGGGAATCAGCCAAACTCACAGAGGTGCCGCTGCTTGAAAATCTGAGCCTGTGGACGTTGCCGGGCAAAATCGGCGTGCAGGGTGAGATCGCGATCGCCACCGTGCAAGAGGCCGACGAGGGTGCCCTGGAGGTGGTGTTTTCGGCCCCAGAGGCAGCTTCAGGGCAGGCGCGATCGCTGCACTGGCGGGTCGGGCAGCACCAAGTGGGTGGACTGGGGACGGGCGACCTCACCACCGTCAATCAGGGTTTAGAGCAGCTGGGTGCCGCCATCTACAATCCGTCATTCAAGATAGTGCCGTATCGGGTGTCGCGCGACGAGATCCAGTTGGTGGCCTACTTCAGAACCTGTCGGCGGTCGGGGGATGGCACAGCGGCGGACTGTTCGCCCTACGGCATTGGCCCGATTCCTTTCATGGTGGTCAAGCCGGGGGATGCCGTCTTTTTGGGGCAGCAGGCCTTTGGCGCTATTCCCTTCAGCCCCACCCCAGAGCCCCCAGATCTAGCCCCAGATGAGTCGAGCCGGGTGACCCAGGCGATCGAAGTGCTGGCTGACAATCCAGGGCCAGTCGGGCTGGTGGCGTTTTCATCAACCCTTGCCCTCGCGCTGGTCTGGGGGCTGTGGAAGGGCAACCCGGCCCAATTGTTCACCCTGCTGGCTCAGGTAACCCGCGATCTGCCGCCCGTCCAGAACCAGTCCCAGAAACATTCATCGACTCGATCTCGACCTAACCCCAAGAGCCAGAAGAAGGCCTAGGTAGCCCAGTATGGTTGACACCGAACAAGCGCTATTGGCACAGTCTCCCCCGGCCCGGTCAACGGCCCTAGAGTCGGTAGGGAATTCGATCACCCCGGCACTGAAGCCGCTGATGGGCAGCAATGGTGTCATTCTGGGTGCGATCGCGCTGGTGTTCATAGTTATGCAGATCATGAAGGGCCGAGGAACCAGCGGCAAGATTGCCAGGGGCAGCGTCAGCGGTGGCGCGGAAAAGTCGCGGGCGAGAAAGCGGGCGATCGCCCAGCTCAAGGCCAAGAAACACAATTCCGTGGCTCTCTATATTGGCTCCCTGCGGCGCAACAAACAGGGTAAGCCCCGAAATGCCAAGGCCCTCTACCTGCCCGATGTGCAGCGGGGGGTGGCGATCGCGGGCGGCCCTGGCTCGGGTAAGACCTATTCGGCGATTAACCCGCTGATTCGCGCAGCGCTCGATGAAGGGATGCCCGCCCTGGTCTACGACTTCAAATATCCAGGGCAGGCCGAGTGCTTGGTGGCCTACGCCGCCCGCCGTGGCTATGACGTGCGCATCTTTGCGCCGGGCTACCCCGAGTCTGAGGTCTGCAACATCCTCGACTTTATGGCCGATGCCGACGATGCTCTGATGGCGCGGCAGATCGCGTCGGTGATGAACCGCAACTTTGCCCGCTCTAGCAACAGCTCCGAGGACAAGTTTTTTGCCGATGCCGGGGACCAGCTGACCCAGGCTATTCTCATGCTGGCCAAGGGTATGCCCAACCCCGACCTGATGACGGCCAGCGCTGTGCTGGGTCTCGATGCGCTGCCCGCCCGGATTATGGAAGGCAAGCGTCTGGGAGAACTGGGCAGTCTGCCCCAGGGCTGGCACATTTCCCACTGGGTGTATTACGCCTTTTCTCAGCTCTTGCAGCTGAAGGACTCTGAGAAAACGGTGGCAGGGGTTATCGGTACTGCCAGCAAGGTGTTTTCTCGGTTCATGGCCCCCGAGCTGATCTCAACCTTTTGCGGTCAGACTACGCTGCCGATTGAGCTGTCCGGTAAGCAGCTGGTGATTCTGGGGCTAGATCGGCGTAGGCGTGAAGCGGTTGCACCCCTGGTGGCCACGGTGCTGCACATGATGGTGACGATGAATGTCACGAAGAAACGCAGCGATCCGTTGCTGCTGGCCATTGATGAGCTGCCGACCCTTTACCTGCCCTATTTGACCCAGTGGCTCAACGAAAACCGCTCCGACGGCTTGTGTACGGTGATTGGCTTTCAGAACATCACCCAGCTAGAGGATGCCTACAAACGAGAGCAAGCCAGGGCGATTTTGGGCGGTTGTGCTACCAAGGTGTTGTTTAACCCGCAAGACCCGGATAGCGCCCGGATGTTCTCGGATTACCTGGGTGAAGAGGAAGTAATGATCAAGCAAAAGTCGCGCAGCAGCGGCGGCAAAGGCGGAGCCTCGCACTCCACCAGCGATCATTTGCAGAAGCGCCCGATTGTCGAGCCTGCCCAGTTCAACCGGCTGCCGGTGGGGCGGTGTGTGCTAATTAGCCCTGGCTTTTGCCGCAAGGATGAGACCTCGATTCCCTTAATTTCGTCGATCAAGGTGCCCAAGGCCGATGTTTTAGATGATGACTGGAGCGTCAAGACCTGGCCCAAGGTGAAGGCGAAGCTGGAGGCCCGTACCCCGCAGTCGCTGGGTGATAGCGATCGCGCCCGGCAGGAGATTGCCATTCGGATGGCGATCGCGGCGGAGCTGTTGCCGCTACCGGTCGATGGTGAGGGCGCTGAAGCGTCGGGGGGGCGGTTTGACGGTGGGGTGCCCTCCATTTTGCCGACGCCGAAGGCCGGAGCACGGGTGATCAACGCAGCGGCATTGATGGAATTTACGGAGGCATTCTAATGGCAGACCCCAGCTACCCCCCCAATGGCATTGACCCTGAAATGGTGAAGAAGGTGAACTGGGTTGTGGCGTTCATCACGGGTAACGGGGCGCAGCAGGCGAAGGCCGATGCGTCGGCATCCTCAGATAGTCCCTCGCCTCAGGCGAAAGATCCTGCACCCGAGACCCCGATTCCAGACCCATGGGAGGACGTTTGATATGGCTGGACTGGAAGAAACAACGGGGGTGCATGGGCATGACGGCGATAAGGCCGAGCACTCTATCCGTGACGTGATGAGTGGAATTTTGGCGGCTATTGCTCTAGTCCAGGGGCGACGGGTGGTGGTTCACGATAGCTCATCCTCGGCAGTGAAGAAGGAGGATGAGCTATCGCCGCTAGTGCTTGGGCTCGCGCTAGAGGGTGCCCCAGATCTCCTGGGGCTACCGGCAGGGCCGATTCATGCTGAGCCGGGGAAGGTGCCCGATGGCTTGGGGCCACATTCCCCGACCGATCTGGTGGCAACCCCTGGACGCTCTCCCAGGGTGCAAGGGGTAGTGCAGATTCGAGTCGGTGACTCGGTGTTGTTGACCACCGAGGGCACCCTGGCTGTAGACCTGATGCAGCACGAGCAGGCGAATCCTGGGTTTATTGACGGGCTAAAAAGGGCGGCGGAAGATCGCGAACTGCCTGTCGATGCGCCAGTGGTTTCGGTGTTTCGGGATGGCAAGCTGGAGTTTTACCGGGATGGTGAGCAGAGGGTAGAGTCGCCCACCTTTCGGCGGGAGCACGATGCCTCGGTGATGGATGCGGATGTGGTTGAGTCAAAACCAGCTTTAGCTAAAGCTGGTTTGGGGGCGTCGGGAGGGGCGGCGGATGGTGGCCCTGCGGATGCGCTAGGTGGGCAGCAGATTGGGGTGGCGAGTTTGTTGTCTCGGGTGATGGATACCTGTTTTGACCCAGGGGGTGGCCCGGCTAAGCTAATTGGGGCTGACTATGAGGTTGAGCGCGTTGCAGATCGCTCGATCTCACTGCGAGCGAAGGATGGCCGGGGGCAGATTTTTGCGGCGGATGCGGCGGGTGTGACGACGCAGAATGATTTGACGGGGGCGGATTATGAGCGGCTGCGGGTGATTGAGCAGATTGAGGTGCGGCGGGGGGTGAGTTCGATCGCACCTGCGGTTGCGCCGCCCACGCAGGGGATTGAGCTGGATTAGCTAGCTATTGTGGTACCGCGATAAAGAATTACTGAAGTTATCTGAAAAATACTCCATAGAAGGTCTATTATGCAGGGCATGATTTGAACAACAACCAAATTTAAGAAATTATACCGGTTTTTTCAGACTAACCCCCTTGTTTGAGGTGGTATTCAACTCAACATCTGGCTAATGATCAGAGGTGTCATGCAGAGACCAAAGAGAGAAAGCAGACTAAACACAAGGTTAGGCAGCAAAATCAAATGGAGTGAAAGTTTGGACAGAACAAACCCTAGGGATAATTATTGGAGTTAAATAATCTTTTCCTTACAAAGTGATCTAAATGCCTAGTGATCAATACCTGATTGATATTCTCAAGCAAGGAAGCGAATGCTGGAATAATTGGCGTTTAAAAAATCCTGACAAAAAACTTGTTTTTGGGAACATAAATTTCCGAGAACAAAATCTTAATGGGTTGAACTTGCAAAGTGCAAATCTTCAGGGGATAGATTTTAGGGGTGCAAATCTCCGCGAGATAGATTTTCGGCAAGCCAATCTTTTTCAAGCTGATTTTCGAGAAGCTAACCTCGTTGATGTTGATTTTAGTTTTTCTAATCTAACCAATGCTTACCTTAATAACCTTGATCTTCGTAATAATAAATTTTTGTCGACCCAAATTGACGGTGCAAATCTTCAAAAAAGTAATTTTCAAAGTGTCAATTTAGAGAGAGTTTTGGCAAGAGGCGCAAACTTTTTTGAGGCAAATTTAGAAAAATCTCATTTGTTCCAAGCAGCCCTTCATCAAGCAGATCTAAGTTTTGCAAAACTTAGATCTGCGAATCTTGTTCAAGCTGGACTTATTAGATCGGATCTTAATAATTCAGATCTTAGTGAAGCAGATTTAACCGAGACAGAATTGGTTGGAGCTTGGTTGAAAAACACAAAATTTTGTAAGGCGAATCTTACAAGAACCAAACTTTTGAATTCGCAACTTAGTGAAGCAGATTTTGCAGAAGCCACCTTAGTAGATTGTTGGGTATACGGTATTTCAGCTTGGAAAATCAAAAACTTAGATACAGCGACTCAAAGGAACCTAATTATTACTCGCAACGATGAACCAATCATTACAGTAGATGATTTAGAAATTGCTCAATTTATTCATATACTACTGACCAATCAAAAAATTCGTAAGGTCATCGACACAATCACTTCAAAAGTTGTGCTGATACTTGGGCGTTTTACACCCGAGAGGATAGCTATTTTGGATGCTTTACGTGAAGCACTTCGTAGCAGAAATTATTCAGCAGTTGTTTTTGATTTCAAGAAACCTTCCAATAGAGACTTAACTGAAACCGTATCTACTCTTGCTCATCTTTCAAGGTTTGTAATTGCAGATATTACAGATGCAAAGAGTATACCGCAAGAGTTGCAACGAATAATACCTTCCTTACCTTCAGTGCCAATTCAGCCAATCATTCTTGATTCACAATTTGAATATTCTATGTTTAAGGATTTTGGAGCATATCTGTCTGTTTTGCCACCTCATCGTTATCAATGTGTAGAACAGTTGTTAGTTTCCCTTGAAAAAGAAGTCATTTCTCCAGCACTAAAGCGAGCATCAGAAATTGCCGAACATCGTAGAAAATTTGAAATTCATCTTAAGTAACTTTTGAATTGTTCTTTTTGATGTTGCCTAACAATTTCCTTAGAGCGGGCGCACTAAAGATCTCGCGTGAATACGAAAAATACTAATAGCTTCTCAATATGAACGTTAGCCTTCAATTCTAGATGTATATATGTAGCTAACTGAGCCACAATCCAAGAATAATCCACTATCATTGAAACTACTTTATTGAGAGAAAGAATGGCATATAAAAACGGAAATTATTGCGCTTTCTATGTTTCTGAACCGTTCAGTGAAACCATTTTAGGTGCTCATGCAACCAAGGACTTTGTTTATTACAATCTACTGAGATCATGGAAAGGAAAAGATTTATCCTTTCCTTTTAACGACTCACACAACAAAACATACAATGTCAGAGATAGTAGTAATTGGGAGTTAACTTTAAAGCCAAGACTTCGTGAACGTCTTAGAAACTCTAAAAACGTGATTCTATTCCTGAGTGAAAGGACAATAAACTCCCGTGCCTTGCGAGAGGAAATAGATTACGGAATAAATTTGCTTGGTCTACCTATAATTGTGGTCTACCCCGACTACAATACTCAGGAGAGCATCTTGCAAAACGGCTCTCTTAAACAAGTGATTAAGAATTTATGGAGTAATCTACCAGTGTTTAGAGACTCGATGAGTAAAGTGCCAACTCTACATATTCCTATGAATAAACACTTGATTACCCGATCACTACAAGATAGTGACTTTATGATCAACACGAAAACGACTCCAGACATGTACATCTATAGAAACTAGTTTTGATTGATGTCAGGTATAGCCTAGCCTTCACTAAAAATAAGAAAATTAAGGGAGAGGATCTTTGAACAAGGTTAATCTTTTTGACCGAAGAATTATCAAGCAATTTCTTGAGGTTACATCAGGAATAAGTGCGCTTTTTTCCCTTGTTTTAATATTTGTTGATGTACCTGCAGGGAATAAGCTAACGTTCGGTGGAATTTTCCTGGGAATACTTCTCATTATATATGTTTCGCTTTGGCTTAGATCTAATAAATTAGAAGAAGTGCATTTAATTATTGAAGGAAGCAGTGTCATAGTAAAAAAAGGAAATATCTTTAAGCAAAGTGGATTCAAAGCGATTGCATTCAATGAGTACTTTGATACTCAAGTTGATGACAAAATAATTTCTCAACAATCGCTAAATGGTATTTTTATCACCGAGTACCTTGGTGTTTCTGTCACAGAACTCGACAAGTATTTAGAGAGCTATTTATTTGAAGACGATGAAATTTTAGATGAAAATACAACAAGAAAGAGCGGAAAAAAGATCCGATTTAGTATTGGAACTATCTGTGTTTACAACGACTATCTTCTGACGGCATTCTCTAAATTTGATGAGAAGGACAGAGCATGGCTCACAATGCCTGACTATCTTGGCTTTTTAATTAACTTCTGGGATAAGGTTAATAGGGTCTATTCTCAAAAGAGTGTTGCAGTGCCTATCTTTGGCTCAGGAATAACACGCATTAAAGAACATAAAAACATTAGTGATGAAGATTTATTAAAGATAATGCTTTGGACGTTTAGGATTAGTGAGATGCGCTTTAAGTATCCAGCGAAGCTGACAATTGTCATTCATGCAGGCAAGATGGATAGGATTAACCTGCTAGATATTGCGTCAGCCAAGAATGGTTTGTAATCGAGCGGACTCCAGAGCTAATCTGGCGGGGGGAGTTCTTGAATTGACTTCTAATGCGTCTACTGCTGTCTATCAGAACTGTGTTAACCCTTTCTGAGGGTTTCAGGTGCCGAATATCAGATTTTAGAAACAGTTGGCCGACTTATGTCACAGAGTGCTAGGGTCTGCTTTGAAACCCCTTGTAAGCCCTGATATCTTGTACGGAAGAATCAGGATTTGACTTGGCTTTAAAACACGCCCTAGTTTCTGGGAACGCATTGTTCTAATAGTGAGGCCGCTTAATCGAATTTACTATTAGAACAGGATGACAAGAATAGGTGGCCTTCAATTATTAGGCTAATTGACCGAGATTGATATAAAAAATTGATCTCAGTCTATCGCTGTTCATGCACATCGATCGTCGGGAGATTATCTGTTTGGAATTCAAGCATTATCTGTGGCGAGTGATGGGCACCGTTGGTACAGCCTTAAAGGGGATTAGCAATTGTTTTTCACGCTAGTTTCGCCATCATGCCTTCGCATAGGAAAAAAAACCTGTGATTTTTTAGCGCAAAATTATCAGTTCTTCATCCCCCCCATATCGCAGGCAATATAGCAGCCATATTGCCTCACTATCGTTCAGGCATCAGCGCTCCGCGTATCCTGAATGCTTGCAAAAATCAGCCTGGTCGCCACCGAAAAAACAGCGACTCTCAGATCGCTCCTGCTGGCTCTGCTGGCCGCTCTCGCCCTCGCTGGCCTGCTAGCCGTCGTTCAGCTCACCCCCGCCCTTGCCCAATCCGTCGCCCCTGTCACCTACCAAAACTTCTTCACCACCACCTTTCGCGACCTGGGCCTCGCCACCACCCCAGGACAAATTGCTGGCCTCCCGCCCGAGCTGTCGAGCCAAACTAGGTTTGATACCGCCCGCAGCTGGCAGCCCGGCGCAGCCTTCACCGACATCCTTCGCCTCGGCGACCTGGGCAGTAGTTTCTTGCCCCAGGCCCTCACCCTCGCCGAGATTGCTCAAGCCTCAGGCGTAGACACTGGGGCCGTTTCCCTATCCCAGTTGCACACCCTATTGCAGCGGCAGACCCTCGGTAGCCTGGCCAACCTGGCCGGTGTGCAATACCTGGCCCTCCAAGACGTGCCCGCCTTGCAAAGTGCCTTCAACGCCGCCGTGCGCCCCGAGCTGCTGGCGCTAGCCGAGCAAACCGGTGACTTGCCTGCTGGGGCCATCAACCCCGAGCAATTTGTCCAGCAGGCCCTCAACCAGTTTGGCGTCACCGCCATCACAGACCTAATCTCCTCCCCAGATCACCTCCTGGGCGGGGCCAATTTGGGAGAAATTCAATTTGCTGGGCCAGCCCTCGACCAGCTAGAGGCATTTACCGTGGGCGACATTCCAGGACTGGATCAGGTTGAGATCGCCGACCTCGACGGCTGGCAAGAGCTAGCGATCAGCGACATCCCAGGGCTGGATCAGGTCCCCTTTGGGGCATTCCCCGGCCTGCTGTCGGGGCTAGTCAACGGGTTTGGCGGCACCCACGATGTTACCTACGGCGACAAAGAGCACACCCAAACCCCCACCCAATTCTCAATTACTGGCTCGGACGTAGAAGGGTGGGAGGTGCAATGTGCCCAGGCACGGGGCTGCGCCCACCTGGAGCTAGCGGGGCCAGGTAAGATGCACGGTGCCCAATGGATCGCCGGGGGCACCGGGCCAGGCCAGCAGATGGTGCGCGGCGGCAGCGGCATTCTCGCCGCCGTCAATGGCGGTATGGAACCTACCGGGCGAGTCCCCTTTGGGGCCGTGTTCAAAGTCGTGCTGTCTGACACCACCGAGTCAGAGGGGACGGGGCAATTTTCGCTATACACCCGCTTTTGCAGTAATTCATTCTTTGCCCCCCTGGGCTGTACCCCTTACTTTATTGGGCCGATCCCGATCTGGAGCACGACGGAAAAGGGCTTTGTACTAACCGGTCCCCTGGATGGCAGTGGTGGCGCTTCTGGCGGATTACAGGTGCCCCTAGAGCTACAGCGCTATGTCAGTCAAGACCTAGGGGGTACCTACTATGGCTCCGGCGGCTCTCCCGTGCAGATGGATGAGCCCTGCCTGGATGGCTTGATTGGTGCCCTGCGCCATTCCAGTGAAGCCGCTGGGGCCAGAGAGCACATTCCCCGTATCATCGCCGCTGCCAACGAGGCTGGCGTCACCGATAAAGCTCAGCTGGCCTACATCCTCGGCACCGTGTCCACCGAGCTAGAGGGGCGGTGGAGCCCAATCAGTGAGCAAGGGGTGGGCTGTGGCACTTATGGCAGCGGCTGCTACTACGGCAGAGGCTTTGTGCAACTCACCTGGGAGGCCAACTACCGCAAGATGGGCCAGGTTCTAGGCATCGACCTGCTCAACAATCCTGACCTGGCCAACGACCCCAACACTGCCGCCAAAATTACCGTCATTGGCATGCGCGACGGCCTATTCACCGGCGTGGGCCTCGGCACCTACATCGGCAACGGCAAGGCCGACTTCCGCAATGCCCGCCGCATCGTCAACGATGCCGACAAGATGGACTACACCGCCCAGCAGTCCCAGCGCTTCTACGAGGCACTGCAATCGTGCTCGACCCTCGAAACCCAGGCAGGCGGTGGCGGCGACCTCAACGCCAAGATCATGGCTGGGGTGAGGACTGTGCAGGGTGAAAACTTTAGCGCCTCTCGCATACCAGGCACCAACCAGGGCCGGTTGGGCTGCGCGGGCATGGTCAACTACGTGCTGCATAAGGCAGGTATTCAGACCCTGGGCGGTGGCCCCCCCTACGGCAGCCTATCGGTGCATGGCGTCGAAAGTGCCATCAAGGGCGGTCGCGGCGTTAGCGTCAACCCCAATGAAGCACAGCCCGGCGACCTCAATGTAATTGATATGGGGGGCGGACGACAGCACATCGGCGTCTGTATGAATGCGGGCTGCACCCAGGTGGTGTCCAACAGTTCATCTAAGGCAGCCAGGGGCGAGGCCTCGTTCACCTGGGTGTCCGACGGCTATTTCTCACCCTCCTATGGGGGCGGACGACGGGCGATCTATCGAGTAACCAATTAGTGAGGCTGGCCATATGTTTGATCAATTTCTACGAAAAGCGCTCAGCGTCTTTGAGAGCAAACCCTCGGCTTGGGCGGTCTTTGGCCTGTGTTTGGCCCTGGTGCTGCACACCCTCATTTTTGTTCTACCGGTCACCGCTCAAGACAGCCGTGAGATCACCTTCTCGGGGCGCACTCCTCGCGCTGCTGTGCAGGCGCTGCTCGACGACCAGCGCCCCCCGGAGGTGGAGGCCGAGATTGGCACCCTTTCCCAGACCGGCGACTACGGTATTGCCGATTACTGGTATGGCGAAGGCGGCGGCATGACCCTGCTGCGCCGAGCTCCCGGTGGTTGGGAAACCTTTTGCGGCACGGGGGGCGCATGGCAGGCCAATGACCTGGTCAATTTCTGTGGCCTGTCTCTGGGCGATGCCCAGACGCTTTGGCAGCAGTACGTCGCCGATGGAGGTGGGCAATGAAGACACAAATATTGGGTTTGCTTCTGTGCGTTCTGCTGGTGCTGCCAACCTTGGCCGGGTGTTCGGCACGGGCACAGAGCGATCGCGTTCTGGGAGCCGAAGTTGTGCCCCCGGTCTTTCGGACAGTGGCGGCAGAGGTTGAGGCCGCATCGAGCATCCCGGTGCTGCTGCCGACATCTATCCCCGAAGTGGTGCTAAGGGAGCCTGCCCCTGGACAGGATGAGCCCTTTTACCCCTCGATCGCCAGGGCTAACCGGGGCAGCTACGACATCAACCTGGATGCGATCGACCAATGCTACGGGGCCGGGTACTGCAACTTTGGCGTATTGGGTGCTATTCGCCTCACCGCAGACACACCCACAGTGGATGAGGAATATTCCTTTTACCTCGACCCTGAGTACCAGCCGATGATGCGCAGTGAAGAACCCATCACCACGGTCACCCTGAGCGGGGGTATCACCGGCATCTTTATCCCCTGGGTGTGCGGGGCTAACTGCAACACGGCCAAAGTTTTTTGGGAGGAGCAAGGGATTCGGTACTTCGTCGGCATCCGCTCTGGCCAAATGCGCGATGTGGTGGCGATCGCCAACTCCATGATTGAGAATCAGCCTGCATCAGGCGTACCTGATGCCGTTAGTGAGGACACGGAAAAATGAGCCAAATAGATCCGTTCGGTAGCCCTGGGCAACTCGATCAGCTCTCCCCTGAGTGGCTGGAGCTTCTCTATTCTGTCTGCCCCACCTTACCGGACGACGACTCTGAGCCAGGGGGCAAACCGGAAACGGGGTTACCGATTCCGGCTGATGACCCGTTCTGGGATCAGGCAGCGGCATTGGGCTATGACCGACCCGATGCAGAGCCGGTCTTTTATCCCCCCATCAGCAACGTGTTGATGACTTCGTTTCTAGATTCTGTATTTGGCCCACCTTCTGTTGATCCCTAGCGATGGATGTCAACGATCAAATTGAGCTGACCCGCGCCTATGGCGAACACTTTAGAGCGGGCCACGCCTTCAAAAACATCGTCGAGGCCAGGGCATTTGCGGGGACGGTGCTGGGGGTGCCTGTCGAGCCTTCTACGATGCTGGCCAAGGAGGTGGATGAGGCGATTGAGTCGGGGCTGGTGCAGGCGGCCCGCCAGGTGGTGGCGCAATCCGAGGGCGATCACCTGCTGGCCTTCGACGACCTCCTATCTCTCTATGAGGCTCAGCCCAACCTGCTGGTCAGAACCTCTGACAGCATGGCCCGGCAGGCCTACTCCACCCCGTTACCGATGGCCTTTGTCGCGGGACTGATCGCCCAGGTGCACCCCTCGGTCACCGTCTACGAACCCACGGCGGGCAATGGCTCCCTGCTGCTGCTGGCCGACCCCGCCCAGGCGATCGCCAACGAGCTCCATCCTCCCCGAGCGGCCCAGCTGCGATCGCAAGGGTTTACAGTCACCGAACACGACGCCACCCAGTACCGACCAGATCGCCCCTACGACGTGCTGGTCAGCAATCCCCCCTTTGGTCTGCTGCGCGAGAACGGCACCGGCCCACCTCAACGCTGGCAGCATGGCCCCGTTAGCACCCAGAAGATTGACCATGCGATCGCGCTCCAGACGTTACAGGGGCTTTCCCCAGAAGGCAGAGCATTAGTCATCATCGGCGGTCACATGGGCAATGCCAGCGCCCGCCAATCGGCCTATCGGGGGCAGGCAGACCGCAGTTTCTACTCATTCCTTTACCAGCAGAGCGGCTGGAAGGTAGATGACCACTTCACCCTGCACGGCTCGATGTACCGGCGGCAGGGAGCCGGGTTTCCCATCGACTTCATCTCCATCGCGGGCCAAGGCTCCACCGACCTGAGGCTACCCGGCGCTCAAGCCCCCCGCATCTATAACCGATACGACGATCTCCGAGAGGTAGTAATCCATGCCGCTAGAACCTACGACGCTAAATATCTGGATCTCTCCCACCCCATTGCGGTACGCCCTGGAGCATCCCGACGAACCGGTTCAGGTGTGGACGCCGCCCCGGTGGCAAGCCATGACCCAGACGGAGGCCGGAACATGGTGGACGACGGTGCCGGTACCCCCCGGCTCGCTGTTGGTGAACTTGGAGGATTACCGCGCCCGCCTACTCTGGTTGATGGAAGTGAAGATGTCTCAGTTCCTGATGGACATGCAGGCAGAGGGGATGACGTCCAGCCAGTCGATCGCCTTGGGGAATCGAATGGTCAACTCGGTGCTACCGGAGGCCCACTGGATGCCGGGGGGCGAGAACCCGTTGGCCCGCCTGCTGAATTTGGATTACTCACCTCTGCGGGAGCTGCTGTTTCCCCAGGGGGTAGACGAGTTTCCGGTACTGCCCGAGGCGATGGCGACCGACACCCTGGAGATGATCACCGACAGATGGCCTCTGCTCGATTGGCTGAACAACCTGCAAGCCCTGCTGATGGAGGACTCCCGATGGTAGCCCAAGCGAATACCGAGGAAGATATCCTCCAGCAGCCCCAGGATGAGGCCGTTACCCTGCCCTATAAGCCGCGATCGCAGGGCTATTCCCTGGGAGTATTAGCCCCCGCCTCGGCGATTACCGCCTACGGCAATGTGTTCGACCGCATTGAAGCCACTACGGGGCTAGGAGTCGATGCCTACGTTCAAGACCGACTGCAAGAACCCGACCTCGACTCCCTCTATAGCCACTACGCGGCGGAGCAGATCGACACCCTGGCCCTGGCCATCTACAACCACGAGTACAAACAGCAGGCAACGGTCGTCGGGCACGACACCGGCATTGGCAAAACCCGGATCGTGGCGGGCCTCTGCCGCTACGCGCAGAACCAGGGGCTAACGCCTGCGGTGGTGACCGCTGACCCCACCCTCTACAAAGACCTGGTCTACCGCGATGGGCCAGACACGGGCAACCAATTCCGCCCCTTCATTACCGACAATGGCCTCAACGTGCGGGTCGAAGACAGCCAGGGCGAGCTGATTGGGCAGATCGAAACTCCTAAAAAAAATGGGGTCAATGTCCGTCGGTTTACCGAGTTGGGTACCATTGGCGACCACAACCTGCTGATGAGTACCTACGGGCAGCTCCAGGGCCTGGCCAGCAAAGATCGGCGGGCATTGTTTGAGGCGCTGGCTCCCAACCTGTTTTTGATTGCCGACGAGTCCCATAAGGCGGGTGGCCCAGCGGGAGAGTTTGAGATCAGCAGCTATGAGGAATCCGCCAGGGCCAAGAAGATGGCCGCTGGGACGTTTATCGCCCCGGTAACTGAGTTTTTCCAAGACCTCACCCAGCGCGTGGGCGGGTTTGTCGCTAGCTCCGCCACGGCGATCAAAGAGCCGGTGGTGGCCGCCCGACTCTTTTACCACACCACCGACTTCAAAGATGCCGCCGAGGATCAAAAGACCTTTGCCGGGCACCTCCAGTCGGGCGGTGCCGCCATGCAGCAAATGGCCTTTGGGCTCTGGTCAGAGGCTGGGGGGTGCATTCGCTTTCAAAAAGACTACTCCGGCGTTGACTTTAGCCCGGCCCCGGTGGCCGTCAGCCTGGATCGAGCCGAGGGCAATATTCAGCTGATGGCGGCCATCAACCGGTTTGATGAGTACAAACAAGGGCTGCTAGAAGAACTGGACGAGCGGATGGCCGAGACCGGCGAAGCCTTATTTCGCCATGACACCCATGTGGGCTATGCCGGGGTAGAGTCAACGACCTTCACCTCGGTGGTGCACAACCTGGGAGCGATCTGCGCGATCGCCCTCAAGGCCGAGGCCACTGCAGATCTGGCGATCGCTGAGCTAGAGGCTGGGCGCAAGCCGGTGATTATGCTTCAGCGCACCGGGGAGTCGGTGCTCAAAGACCTGGTGAAGTTGACCAATGGGAGCATCGAGACCCATAACGCTATCTTTCCTGACGATCAGCGCTCCATCCTCAATCCAGGCGATCCTTTCGACATTACGGCAGGCGAATATTTCAAGCGATACCTTGATGCGGCTCGAACGATTCGGATTGTCGGTGCCCATGAGGACGAGGGCGGCGGCAAAGTCATTCTGCCCCACTACCTGACCGACGCCGAATTGGGCGAGCGGGGGGTCGAGATCTATAACCAGGTGCTGACGGCGATCAAGTCCAGCGACTGGACGGGGCTACCCGCCGACCCCATTGCCTATATGGAAGCCCGCATTCGGCAGGCGGGCTACAACGCGGTAGAAATGACCGGACGGAGCCAGCGGCTGGAGTACCAGCCGACCGCAGACGGTCAATTTGTGACGACCTACCAGGCCCGCAAGTCGGGGGCCGCCGCGAAGGTGGCGACGATCGCCGGGTTCCAGAACGGCACCGTCGATGCGGTAATCACCAACCTGACCACTGGCTACTCGCTCCATGCTGCGATCAATGGGGCAACAGACCTCAGACGCCGCTCCATGCTGATTCTTCAGGCCCACCCCGATGTCAACCAGTGCGAGCAGTCGATCGGGCGCACCCATCGCAGCGGGCAGCTCGACCCAGAAGTACACCCCGCCACCGGCACCGACTCTGAGGGTAATCCCCTGTGGGGGCAGAAGGCCGGTGAGTTTGGCCTGCCTATGTTCAAGCTGGTCTATGGGGAAGGGTTGCCCACCGAGGCTAGAGCCATGGCTGTTTTGATGAACAAAATGCGGGGGCTCAAGTCCAATACCGCAGGCACGGGCGAAAGTCAGTTTTCCGGGGCCGATGTGCCCGACTTTTTGAACAAGTATGGCGACCAAGCGGCGGCCAACGCCATGGCCGCGATGCCCGAGGTCAACCAAACCCTCGACTACCCCTGTAGCGCCCCCGACAAGGATGGGGATGTCAGCTTTGGCGATGTGCGCAAGCTGACCGGACGGGTGGCTATTCTGTCGAGCGATCAGCCGCCGACCCCAGATGATCCGTACCCATCCCTGGCCCTTCAGGGTGAGGTTTACGACCTGTTGATCTCCGAATACAACGGGCTCAAGGATCGGCTAACCGCGATGGGGGCCTGGGATCTTGATGCTCAAAAGATGGATCTAGACGCCAGACCCCTGCGCCGGAAGATGCTCCACAACGGCGATGGGGGTAATCCATTCCGGCAGCCCGTCTATGCCCTGGAGGTGGAGGCCAAGACCGGGGGCAAACCCCAAACTACGTTGCAGGTGGTGCAGTCGATTTGCGATGCCCTGGAGCTAGCTAAACCCGATGACTTGGAGGGGGTTGATCTAACGGTTGAGGGCGCGATTCGCCAGGCCGGGCAGGCTCACGCCCAGGAGATGGTGGCGCGGGTGACCGCAGAGGGCGACGCCTTCCGGGAGGGCAAAGCTGGGCATTTCACAGAAGCCCTGAACCGGGCTCAACAGCAGTTTAAAGATGCCAATACCCGACGTGAGGGGCTAAGGGATGAGCGCGATCAGTTGACCACAGCCCTAGAACAGGTGATCCCTGAGTACACCGCCGCCAGGGAGGCGCTCAGTCAAGCGGGGGAGGCGACCCCAGAGCGGGAAACTGAGCTAGAAGGCCAGTATGAGCAGCGCCGGGTTGATACCCGTAACGGCCTCAAAAAAGTTGAAGGGAAGCTAACCAAGCAGGAGCAGCGGGTCAAAAAGGCTGAGAAAAAGGTCGCTGATGCCGAGAAGGATAAAGCTCAGAGCGCCATGATTTTGACGGCCCAGCAGAACGGTGTGCTGGGGAAGCTGCGAGAGTTTCCCATCGGCGCTCCAGTGCAGCTGGCCTCCCTCGATACCAGTCGGGCGCTGCCAGGGGTCATTGTCGGAGTCACCCGCCAGCAAAATGCCTCCAACCCGATCAACCCTGGGTCTTGGCGATTCAGGATTGCCCTGGCGGACGAGGCCAGGGAACTGTCGGTCAAATTTAGCGAAATTGGCCGCGATGTCTCCCTCAAACCTCAGGAAAATTCCTTTGTCTTCAAGAATCAGCCGGGGCAAGTGTTGCAGCAGTACACTGAGGTGCCGACCTACAGTGTCTTTGACGAGAAGCAGATAGCCTCTCGCGAGCATCGCATGATGGTGGTGGGCCAGGTGCTCAAATCTGACCTCGTGGGTCGATTTGCCCTCATGCAGGATAACGAGGGGGAGTACCACCCGGCCTACCTGCTGGCCAAGGGGATTGACGCAGGAGAGATTGATCGGCGACCGGTCTCGATTCAGCGACCCGACCAGTTGATGGCATTCCTTGCGGCAACATCGAGGGCGGCCAGTTTCACCGATAGAGATGGCGTGCTGGATGCTGAGTTTAACCTGCGCGGCGAGCTGGTCTTGACGGTGCCCACCAGCAGCGCGGGCAAGAAGTTTTACCAAGACCGGGAGCTACTCGACCTGGCGCAGGGGGAGTTTGTCTCTGGGACTCGACGGGTGGAAGGCGACAAGCCAGGCCGCACCACCGAAGAGAAGGTGATGCAAATCAAAGTTGGTGATACCGAGGCCCAAAACGATGTGCTGACCTACATCGTCACCCGGCGTGGCATCAAGGCCACATCGCATTTGGAAGAGGCGACCGCCGCCGTGGGAGGAGAAACGGCAGGCTGGGAACCAGCCACCACCTGGCTCCCAGTCGGTAAGGAAGTCAGCAGCAGCGACCGGAGCCGGGCCATTCACCCAATTCTGCGGGCCGAGCTGGAGCGCAATCCTGGGCTCATCCCTGACCCTGACAAGGAGTCATCCCCCAGCCGCTGGGAGGTGATGAACGCTGTCTCCGATCGCCTGTACTCCGGCAGCAACCTGGCCGATATCAAGGCCGAATTCAACCTCTACGAGCCACCTCCGCCCGCGTTGACCTTTGACACCTTGGTTAAAGACGGGGTGCTACAGACTGACGGGCAGCCCCTGCACTCAGAGGCGATCGCCTTCCATGAGTATCTCAGTGACTCGTCTAGCGGTGCGACCCCTGATGTCTTGATGCGGCGGGCCGTGGAGGCTCTGGGCGGCGAGATATCCCTAGATAGGGCGATTGAGGCGATAGGACGCACCTACCGCTGCCTGAGCGATCACCTGGAGTCTGGCCTGAATCTGGAAATGGCCGAGGCTGCGATCGACACCGAAGACTCTGCCTTCTTGGGACAGTTCGCCGCTGATAGCCCTGAGATGGAGGAACGCATTGCTGGGGCCGTGCGCCAGGTTGTCGCAGAGGCCTTTGATGAGGCGATAGCTGTCCAGGCCCAGGAGCAACGGGATGAGGCTGTGCAACAGGCGGGCCGACAGCGGCTGCGCGAGATGTCCCAAGAGGGTGGTCCCCAGGTGCTGGCACCCTCTCAGCAAACGTCCCCGATCGCTCAGGCCGTTGCTCGGTTACTTCAGCAGGGCGGGCTCCAGCAGGCGGTCATGGTCGATGGGGACAATGATTTCCACATTAGGGTGCCCAATGAACCCTACATGGATTTGGTGGTTGAGTCGCACCCCAATGGGGTGGGCGGCAGTGATTTGTACCTGACCCACTATGCCACCGGCAACGGCGATATGTGGATTGATACTGAGATGAAGATGGGTATTCAGCCCGATGGACATCTTCAGTTCGTTGAGACTGCGGTGCAAGGGTTTAATGGCGGCGAACTGCGCGCCCCTGATCGCGCCTTTGGCATGATATTTGCTCGGAACTTGCTGGAGCAGGGCTTTGGGGAAGCGATCGCTGAGGCTTATCTGTCCCAATTGGGTCAGGAGGCGATGGCTGAACCAGGTCTAGACTCTACTGCCCAGAATCCTCTCTCGCCAGAGCCTTTGCGTCCCCTAGAGGCGTTATTCCAACAGCGTCCCGATCTGTTCCATGCGTTTGATCGGGCTGAATTTGAGGCGCTGGCTTCCGACTCGCCTGAAATACTCTATCAGGATGGTGAGCGGGGCTTCTTATGGCTGGAGGGCCATGATAACCCCTATGCCTATCAGCAAGATGCGGTGAGAGAGGCCTTAGCTGGGGCCTCTATATCCCCGCCTGAGGTTACCTCACAGGTCGAACTATCTTCCAGTGGTGAGCGGCTGGGCTTTATCAGTGACGACTGGATAATCTTCAAATTTCACGACCAGACGCTAGGAAGCACCACTGGGGTCATCGAGTTTAGCCCGTCAGAGGTTTGGGCGCTGCGGGAGGCGATTGACGGTGCGCCCAGCGTTGATGCCCTGCGCGATCGCCTCATGGAAATCATCAATGCCCCCCGAGAAGATGGCGAAAACCTTCACCCTGAATTTGCGCGGCCAGCCGCAGACTACATCATCGAAATTGCTCAGCGAGAGGGGCTTGGTAGTTCATCGCCCTGGGCCGATGAACTACCAACGACAAAGGCCACTTCAGAGCCTCACCAGGCATCAGCCCCCGACCCGCAGGCTGACCCGGATACGACCATGGGAGGGGCCATAGGAGCCACAGACATGCGGCCTGCCCAAGATATTTATGACGAGCTGGATCTTACGGTACAACCCTTGTATCCTCAATCCTCTCAGGATGCGCCTGTCAGCAGCCCGCCGCCACAGCCTGACCCATCCACTGATGTAGATGAGGCATTGCTTCCCGATCTTGGCCCTGGGCCACACCATCCCCATCTGAAGCGTTTTGCTGAACTCAAGGCCGACTACCCAGAGGCTGTTGCTTTTATCCGAGTTGATCAGGCTTACGAGACTTATGCCGAGGATGCGCAGATCGCGGCCTATGGCCTAGGGCGACCCACTCAACCGATGCAGTGGGGACTTGACCCCGACTGCAATGGCTTAAGCGTCAATACCGCTGACCTGCAAGAGCAGATTATTCCGACCCTCACCCAAGAGGGTATTACCGTGGTCGTGTCCGAGTTGCACCCACAGCTTGGTTATGAGGCCAATGGGCCTGTGCGCGTCTACGAGGCCAACCTAGAGAGGTTGCCCGATGCTGCTGGGTCTGCTCCACCCCCGGCGGTAGAGGTGCCAACGGGGTCTCCTGGGCTTGAGCGGCTAGAACTTGGTGGCGCTGTACTTATCTTTGAGGCTGGGGAGCGGATTTGGGAACTACAGCTTTCTCAGGATGAGCTGGCCATGGTCAACGCCTCCATACAAAATGCCAAGGCCGTAGTGCGCGAGAGTGGTGCAGAGGTTGGGGCTCAATGGATGGAGCGGGCGGCCAATACCATTGCCACGAAAGCCTTAGGCGATGAGCACGGTGACCCCGTGACCATTAGGGGTGCTGTTGGTCAGCTGATGGCGGAGTTCTATACCTCGCTAGATGCAGCGGTCTACCCTGCAATTCAAGCTACTACGCCATTCGAGCGGCAGGCCGATCCCGGTGGAATAGATCCGCCCCCTACGATTCCCATCGCCGAGCAATCCTCCGTCGCTGCTTCGTCTGAGGCGTCACCTGCTGTCCTCGCAGAGCCGGTACAGAGCCAAGCTTTGCTTAAAGATTTGCGTGAATGGTACTCTCAGGCTCGGGCCTTGGGGCGATCTCCGTCGCACCTGGGGCGCATTGAGCAGATTGGCCAGGCGATCAACTCGGGGCATGAGGGGGAGTACGGCGACGTAGACAGAATCACACGTCAGCACGACCAAAAGGCCTATCTCCAGCAGGCCACTAACGTTTTGGCTCAGTCTAAATACCTGTTAGCTCAGTTAGGGCAAGACCAGCCCGATGGTTCAAAAGTCTTTGCTGGCAAGACCTATACCCTTCTCAGCCAGGGCGATGAGATCGCTGTTTTGGCAAGAGAAAGAGGCGAAATTTTTAACGCCAAGGGCAGCCGAGTCTTGCACAGTCAGGGGCTGAGTGCCGAAGATGCCCACAAGTTTAGTGCCCAAGTGTCTCGGGTGCGGCAGGCCCTAGCGGCACAAACTACCCCTCACACAGCTGCTATCCCGGCTGTTTATGATCGGTAGTACCCATACAGGTTTAGTCAGATGGCCCAGCCTTTGATGTTGATGGACTGCCCCTGAGCCAAATACACCCCCATTGCTCACATTTCACCGATGAACGCATTATCGCCATGGCCAAAGCAGCCATCTGTGCAGGATGTTGCGAAGTGGTTGTTGAACAATAACCTACCGCCGCTCCCCATTGCGCCAGTGCAAGATGCTTACCAGTACCCCAAGGTAAATCCTGACCGCCCGAACAGGGGGATTTATTGCCATATCCCCTTGGTTGAAATCGATGGGAAGCTTTGCCCTGTTGCTAGATTTACCGGTAAAAACCCGAGCTACCTGGATGCCGATGGCCATCCGCACAGTGTCAATCATCGGGATTTTCAGTCCAGAATGCCTGAGCTCAGTGAGCTGGACGCCTGGTTTTCCAATCCCCGGAATGGAATTGCCACGCTGGGCAATGAGCGTACCGTGTTCATTGACTTCGATGTGAAAAACTTTGGCTCACGGGACGCCTGTGATGCCGCTGTTCTAGCGTGGGCTGAGACCCATCCTCAGCTGAAGCAGACCTACGCTGAGCAGACCCATCGTGGCGGGTGGCATTTTATGGTGCAACTGGATCACCCCAAGGACTTTACCAACTTTGCCCTAGAGCCCGGTGGCCTGCATGTGGGCGAGGTGCTTGGCGTCGGCAGGGTTTGTGTCCTGGCTCCGACCATTGGCCCCACAGGCAATCCTTACCGGGTTAGGCATCTCGTGGCGGCCCCAGTGGCCGTCGCAGATCTCTCAGAAATCGGGATATTTAAATCAGGGGCTCAGACTGCAACAAAAAGCTCTGAGCATGGTATCTCCCTTGGCGAGGCTATGCCTATCAAGGCTCGACCTCGACGCCTAAAGACGCTGCCAGGGAGTTCGACTGTAGACTTGTCAGATCTGATCTCAGACCGCGCCAGAGACGTTTTAGCAGGCGGTGGGGGTGGGCATAGCGATCGCTCCTATGCGATCGTGTCGTTGGCCCGAGAGGCATTTGGCTGGGAGAACTGGGCCAGAGAGAATAGTATCCCCTTGAGCGGGCAGAGTGCTGAAGCGCTGACGATCCAAGGGGGACTTGCCCACGGGGCTGATGAGGATCACATTCATAGAATCATGGATGGCGCTTCCTTAGATACGGCTCGACCATCCTGCGAGTGCCGAGGCGATGAGTTTCCCTGGTCCCGACTGCGAAAACTGGCACCTACACTCTTTGACGAAAAAGCTCCTAGCACAATCAAGCCTGTGATAGGTCAAAAGAATCTCGAAAGGAACGTAACTCGCTCAATAGAAGAGTTGGTAAATGTGAAAAATAATTTGCTGCTTGCCGCCAGTCGAGTTCTCCACGAAAAAGGTGAAGTTGGAATCGATAGCTCTGTTCTCTCTTATGCAGGCTCTAGGTATGGAATTGAGCTAGACAAAGCTGGTAAATTAAGAGTTTTAAGAGATGACCGAATGATCTTTTCCTACAAAGAAGAAAAGATCATATTCAATCGGTCAGAACCAAGCGATCCACATGCGATTCTTGCGGATGCCGGACTAGAAGTCGCAGCGGCAACTCATGCAGCAGAACAACGGCCACCCGTAACGGCGGGGCAGGGGGATGGAGGTGCTAAAAGCAATAGTCCTGGGACGGTTGAATTGCTGAATCTGAGTTCATTAATTTTGTCTCGCGCTGGTCAGCCGGATGAAGCTGGCGGGTTTACCGTCCAGGGCAGACGGAACTCAGTGGTTTTGACCAATCAGGGAATTTTGATTGCGACCCAAGAAGGGCGGACAGTTTTAAAGGCTAGAGGAGCAGACATTGTGTTCAGTTGCCCATCTGAAAGCGTACTAAAAGATTTTCGTACCGCTGCTGCACTCTTAGAAAAACCTCGTCATGTATCACCTCGGTCTCAGCAGGTTGAGGCTTAGGTGTTCTATTCTATACAGCCCTCGACCAGCCCACCATCGATACTGCTGTGCTCATCCATGAGGCCATGAGTCCGACTGAAGTTACCTTTACGCTGGGGAATGAACTGAAGTCAAAATACTGGTTCAATTTTACTGAACTTAGCCTGCGCGTCTGGCCAACTTGAACTCAAACTCAGCTCAATCTTGCTAAGACCAATCATGCCAAACCATCATCGACCAGGCCAGAACATCCGCCAACTTGCTCGACGGCGACGGGCCGAAGCCGTCCGATTGTTCTTCGCCGCAGTCGCTGTCGGAGCATACCTGGCCATCATCACGTTCTACTTCACCGTCCTCCCTATCTACGTTTATGCTCTTGGTGCTTCCTCAATAGTGGCTTTCATTCTGGTTGCCAACGGCGTATGGCGGCAAGCTAATCGAGCCGATCAGGGAGCCAAGGCAGAGGAAACCATTGGTCACGACCTGAACTCGCTCCAGCGCTCTGGCTGGCATATCGAGTACGGTAGGCGTTTCCCCTTGGTCGGAGATGTAGATATTATCTGCCGGTCTCCTCAGGGCCAGGTATTTGCGATTGATGTCAAGTCCCATCACGGCACCGTCGTCCATAATCGAGGGCAGCTGCGCCGACAGGTCGGCAACAGTCAGTATCCCTTTGAAAAGGATTTCCTCGGTCAAGTAAAGCGCCAAGCTGTGCAGCTCAAGGAAGCAGACGACTATAGCTATGTCACCCCCGTTCTAGTTTTCTCCAGCGCCAAGGTCAATGTCTCAGGTAGCCAGGCAGGCAATGTCTATGTCGTGGCTCGCCAAGACCTGCGATCGCTGTTACTAGACCGAGGCTAAGCCAAGCCAGACAGACCAACCGAGTTAGGCTGCCCCAGTAGATACTGAGAAGCGCAATGGTCAAGGACCAGCCCTAAGGGGCCAGCCTTCCCACTGGGCCAATCACCAGAGCAATCACCTGGCTCATTCCCATGTAAACCGCGAAAGGTAGGGTAATGCCAATGGTGCTGGTTAGCTCTCCAAGCACAGTACTAGCCATGAGGTATACACCAAAGCCGCTAGCCTTAGCTGCGGCCATTGCCCCACCTGTTAGTAGTAATCCTGATCCTGCTCTTGGACAACCACAGGCGTAATTCTCATACCTGTGAAGATAAGTAGCGTTTAAAGCCAGCACCCCTGGGCTTTTTCTACAAACTTGGGAATAATGAGCATGACGTCCGTCATATTGCTTGCTGCATGCCCATCCCCAAAGCCTGCGCCCTTAAACAACCTACAGTGGGACAGTTTGTCCGTGAGCTAAGACAGCTCATGGGCTCAACCCAAGAGCAGTTTGCCCATCAACTTGGGGTCTCCTACGAAACCGTCAGCCGCTGGGAGAACGGCAAAATGCAGCCTTCTCCTCTGGCGTTTAGGCAAATTGAGCAAGTTGCCTTGACCTCTGCTCCAGGGCAAACGCTATTGGGCCAATATGGCCTGCTATCCCCTGATGAGGAGCAAGAGTAATGCCGACTTCACCGACTAAGGAAACCTTCATTCTCACTGAAACCCTTAATGACAGCACGTTGGATGCCATTCTGGCGTTTCAAATGACTGTCGCATGGGCTGGTGAGGGGAACTGTGAACCTAAGCGCCTAAACTGGTGGCGCACAGATTTGATTGATCTGGCGGGCGGGGGGTGCCTGCTTCAGGATCTGCTGCCAAAGACATACCAGTGGGCATCCCTGGAGGCCGTTCGTGAGGCGGCTATTCAACAAGACTGGCAAATACGCCAAAACATGGCCGAGCCAGATCGATTGCTGACTCTTTTCTTCTGGGGTTTTGTCATTGACGAGCAATTGGACGATCAGCTGCTTAAGCACAAGCACTCGGGTCAATCTCCGGCTGAAACCTTACCACTCCCCTTAGCCTTAGGCACTCATTTCGCTCTACAAGACCTACAGGCAGCCCTGAACATCCCAACCCAAACCATTGGCTTCCAGGTGGCCCCAGGTGGACGCGAAATAGTAGACCAGATGCCAGTATCTCGTGAGCTGTGCGCAAGAAATTTGGCCGCCGCTTTGTTACCGTTCGCCGACCACTACCCCATGCCGTTTTATCGTTTGGGGAGCTGAGAGCCCTATGCCACTGTCGTTAATGCCCCAACCTACCCCTAGCCCTGTGGTTGACCAAGCACAATCATCAGCGATCGCACCTCCTATCTATGGAACTGAAGTAGAGCAGTTTCACACTCGACTTTTGCGGGTTTCTTTAGCAGAAGAGGAAAGCCGTGCCTACTGGGCACAGCTTAAAACGCCGGTACCCAAAGAGAATCGAGCTGCCATAGCCTTTGAGGAGCGGTGGTTCGGAAATAAAAGCATGGATCGGGTGAAGAGACTTCTATCTGAGTTTAGACATCGATACGATGCTTACCCCACTGCACTGAACGTCCTTCGTGCCTGGCAGCCTAGCGATCCTATTACTCGGCAAAATATCTGTCACTGGCACATGCAGTTGACCGACCCCACCTACCGAAATTTTACAGGTTCTTTTTTAGAGCAGCGACGACTGCAAACTAAGGCCGAAATTGATCGAGATATTATTGCTCGGTGGGTAGCGCTTCAACTTCCAACCGAGTGGTCTACTACCACCATCCAACGCATGGCTACAGGGTTATTGGCATCTGCAAAAGCCGCAGGCTTGTGCTCCGATAATGTCGGTAGCCGCAGCCTTCAATACCCCAAGGTAACTGACGAGGCCTTGGTTTATTGGCTCTATTTTTTGAGAGGCCTGTCTTTTAAGGGCACTCTTTTAGAGAATCCCTACTTTGCCTCGGTTGGGTTAAGCGAAGGCTTTTTAGAGCAGCGTTTGCGACGAGTGGAAGGACTTTCGTTTAACCGCATGGGGGATTTACACGACTTTACCTGGCAATACCCCAATCTCTTGGCCTGGGCCAGCCAAGAACTAGAGCTAATTTGGGAGAGTGATCAATGACGGCTACCCTATTTGGTCATCCATCCTTAGATGCGGCTATCCAGTCGTTGCGAAGCGACCTCTTAGACGAAGGAGGGGCAAAAATCAGCACGATGCGAAACTACCGCTTTGCAATTTTGCCCTACGATCCCTCGGAGGAATTTGCGCTACGAACCCGGATTCGCAACTTAACCGACGAGCTTAAGGCCAAGGGATGGCAAGTACTTGCCGCTTCACTACACCAGCTGTTTTTGAATCGACTCAAAGCAGAAGAGCCTGGTATGGTAGAGCGCCTAATTCAAACTGAGCGGCGACTTTACGCAAGGGATCCAGACCGTGCTCTCAATCACATTAAAGACAAAATTGCTCTCTATATCGAAGGGCCAGGCGGTATCGCTCAAGATGTCATTCAACTGATCGATGGCTTTACTCAAAAACATCCTTGCGATCCTAATAAAACACTTATTTTGCTTTGCCGGGCAGGGTCTCTGTATCCTTTCTTTCGCTCGTCTGCCCTACTTAAACATATCGATGGGAAGACTCAAAACTTGCCGGTGGTGCTTCTCTATCCCGGTGAAAGGCATGGGCTCAAAGCTCTCTCATTTATGGGAGAGCTATCGTCTGATCGTGACTATCGACCCCGTATTTATTGGTAATTATACTTCTTAAACAAAGTCATTATGCTAGTTAAAGATATTTTCGCCGAAGACATTACTCGAAATATTGCGCCGGTCGTCTACTTTCACGAGCAAGACCCTTCCAAGGTGCAAGCTGAGGTATCTGAGTACATCATTACAGGGGGGTATCCTGAGAAAGATCTGCGTGCTACCCGTGTGAAAGTAGGCATTCATGAGCAGTTTGTTAAATTACTCAAAGGGCTAACCGAAGAACTACGTCGAACTAGTGGTTCAGAGCTTCCGGCCTGCTGGATATCTGGCTTTTACGGCTCAGGTAAATCGAGCTTTGCTAAGCTTTTAGGCCTGGCCCTAGATGGTTTGGTATTGCCTGATGGCCGATTGTTAGCAGAGGCCTTGCTAGCCCGCGACGACTCACCTAATGCGCAAGAGTTTCGGGAGGCCTGGGGCCAGTTGACCTCACAAATTGAGCCCATATCTGTTGTGTTTGACGTGGGCACAGCTGCACGAGATAACGAACATGTTCACTCTGTGGTTCAGCGTGAATTACAAAAACGGTTGGGGTATTGCCCCACTGATCATAATGTCGCTAACTATGAGTTAAGCCTGGAAATTGAAGGGCAATGGGATAACTTCTTGGCTTGCGTTGCCAAAACTCATGCGCAGCCTTGGGATGTATTGAAACACAGCCCCATGGCAGACGAATATTTTTCAGAAGTCATGCATAAAATGAACCCTACTCGTTACACCAACCCAATGAGTTGGTTCGATAGTCGAGCTGGCGCAAAAACAGGGGTGGGAACCTCGGTCGACGAGACGACCAAAGGTATCACCAGTATGTTAAACCTGCGAGCGAAGGGGAAAACCTTATTCGTCGTGGTAGACGAAGTTAGCCAGTATGTCTACCAAAACTCAAGCCGAACGCTAGGGCTGCAATCGTTTGTATCTGACATAGGGAAAAAGCTTAAAGGGCAGGTTTGGCTGTTAGCTACAGGCCAGCAAAAACTAGAAGATAGCGATGACGAGAGCAACATTGGCAAACTAAAAGACCGATTTCCTCAGAAGTTAAGGGCTCATTTAGCCCCTACTAATATTCGTGATGTGGTGCATCGGCGGCTCTTAAAAAAAGACCCCAGCAAAGAGGCTGAACTGAGGGAAAAATTTCAGCAGCACCGCCCTAATCTCAAGCTATACGGCTACAAATGTGACAGCATTACCGAAGATGACTTTATTGAAACCTACCCAATGCTGCCGGGTTACGTTGATTTGCTCATGCAAATCACAACCAGTTTGCGCACCCGGTCTAACAAGGCTAAGGGCGATGATCACGCCATTCGAGGATTGCTTCAGCTACTGGGTGAACTCTTTCGGGAGCAAAATCTAGGCGAACAGGCTCTGGGTGAGCTGATTACCATCGAGCATATTTACGAAGTGCAGCAGTCGGCCTTGGATGTTGATGTGCAGAACACTTTGGCCCGACTGTTTAACCATGAAGAGGTTGTTACAGACGAGGTTGCTATGCGGGTGGCCAAGGCTGTAGCACTGCTAGAGCTAATTCAAGAACAGTTTGCGCCGACCACCTCAGAATTAGTGAGCCAGTGTTTGTATGAACGTCTAGGGGCAGGAAGTCAAAATGCGGAGGTTTCAGCCGCTTTGGAGAAACTGCGCAGCTTGAATTTGCTGTCTTATTCCGAAAAGCTGGGCTATAAAATTCAGAGTTCTGCGGGGCAAGAGTGGCAGCGAGAGCGAGATAACTACGGGGTTATTTCCGACGCTCTGAGCGAACTGGTAGGAGAAAAATTGAAAGAACTCTTGGGGTCGGTGGAGCGCCCTCGCTATAAGGGGAGTTCTTTTCGGTGGACGGCCCTTTATAGCGATGGGCGACAACGGCAGGATGAGCGGTTGCTGCCGACAAATGAGTTAGCAGTGATTACCGTTGATTTTCGCAATTTAAAGACCCAAGAGGAGCGTAGCGAACAGACCTGGGTTCAGGCTAGCGATACGGTTTCCCTGAGAAATCGGCTGATATGGGTTGTCGATAGGCCCGATCGCATTGATGGTCTGCTGCGAGAGTTGGCCCGATCGCGCCACATCATTGATAAATACCAAGACCGAGGGTCGGCGGGGCTATCTCGGGAAAAGCAACGGTTGTTGATTGATGAGCAGACCCGTCGCGACACGCTCGAAGGTCAGGTTAAACAGGAGGTTGAGCGAGTCTTTATGGAGGGCGCGATTTATTTTCGTGGCCGCCCGTTCGATAAATCTCAGTTTGGCTCGACCTTTACCACTGTACTTGAGCGCATTGGCGAGAGTGTGCTCCCCGATATCTATGACCAATACGTTAATCTGGCGATTGAGCCTAGGGAATTAAAGCAGCTGCTGCAAAAAACGCTCAGCGGCCCCTCTAGCAAATTTATGCCCGATGGCCTGGGGATTTTAGAGCTAGATGCCGGTAAGTACGTGCCCAGCTGTAGTGGCGCGGTGCCCTCTCGCCTGGAGCAATACATCACCGCGCAGACGGGAGTTGCTGGGGGGCCGCTGCTCAGTCATTTTGGTGGGCCACCCTTTGGCTACTCAGCCGATATGGTACGAGCCTGTCTCGCGGGGTTGCTCAGGGCCAAAAAGATTCGGATTCGGCCCGAGTCGGGGCAAGAGATTACCTCCATTCAAGACCCGGATGTGGAGAACCTGTTTACCCGCGATCGCGACCTGCGCCGGGCCGAAATTTTGCCCCATGGTGACCGGGGCATCACCATGCGCGACAAGGTAGCTATTCAGCAATTTTTCAAAGATTTTCTGGGACTTGACCTCGACCGCGAGGAAGAAGCCTTTACAGATGCCGCCTTTGACCACTTCCCAGCAAAGAACCAGCGCCTGAGAGAACTAGAACAGCGCTACAATCGCCTGCCCGATCGCCCCGATCTGCCACCCAAACTGCTCAAGCTGCGAACGGCCTTAGAAAATTGTCAGCGATCGCGCCAGATTGAAGACACTGTACTCGCCCTCAAAAAGAATCTGGACGTGCTGCGCGATGGTTTGGAAGCGCTCAACTCTTCCCTAACTGACCTGACCGATGAGGCGGTCACCGCCGTAGCCAAGGCCGCTTCGGTACGCGATCATCAGGTGGCCCAGCTGCGCGACATTGGCGAAACCGCAGCTGTAGAGGCCAGTATCGCCGTGCTAGAAGAGCGTCTGAAGAATGACCGCCCCTGGCGAGACATTAGCAGCTTAGAGCCGCACGTCATCGCCATCGAAACCCATTACAAAACTCTACGACTGAGCCTAATCCAAGAGCAGGAGCAGCAGGCCGAGATCATTCGCCAGCGGCTAAAGCAGCGCCAGGGCTTTTTTAAGCTCAGCGAAGACAAGGCCAGTATGGTGTTAAGCCCCGTGGGGCAGGCGGTGTTCGATACCACCCAGGAGGCGATCGCGCCACCGCTCTTGGCTCTGCGCGACACCGTTGCCCAGCAGCTACAAAGAGCCGAGCAAACCGCTCACATTAAGCTAGATAGTGCCTTGTCAACGGTGACCGAAGAGCAGGTGATTCAGCTGCCGGTCAATTTGGCGGGCAAGGAGGTGAGAACCCCTGAAGAAGCTAGAGCCCTGGTGCAACAGCTGGAGGAACGGCTACTCAACCAGCTAGCGGGCAAGCCCAAGGTTTGCGTGCGCCTAGTTTACGAACAGGAAAAGTATAGTGAAATGCCTTAGTTGCTTGAACCGCTATTCTTCCTCCATCCCATTTTGTCTCTGTGCCCATTTCAATGTCCCAGTTAACCTCCGACGCCAAGATCAAGCTATCTGCCACCATTCGTCGTCTACGGAGCGGCCTGCTGGAGGCACTCCACAACGGTGTAGAGAGTACGTATCGTCTATCGCTGTCCGTCGACAAGGCCGGGCTAGCGCAAGAGCACTTGATCAAGCGGCAGCGGCTAGAGCAATGGCTTGAAGAGCAGGTGCGGGCCGAGACTGGCGGAAATGCCACTAAGGCCTGGCAGCGGCATCGGCAATCGGCAGAGAAGCTGGCGGCGGCTACCCTGCTGAACCGGCTGGTGGTGATCAAGCAGATGGAGGCTATGGGGCTGATTCGGCCCATGGTGGTGACGGGAGGCTGGCAGAGTAAGGGATACCGAGAGTTTCGTGAGTCGGCCCCTGACCTGTGCCGCGACGAAACCGAGGGGTTTGGCACCCTGCTGAAGTTGATGTATGACGAACTGGCGTTAGAAATGCCGGGGTTGTTTGGCAAGGTGGGCATTACGTCGCTGATTCCCATTCCGCCCAGTGCGTTGCGTCTGGTGGTGGAAGCGCTAGATGCTCCGGCTTTGGCCGCCGCTTGGCAAGACGACACTACCCTGGGCTGGGTGTACCAATACTGGAATGACCCCGAGCGGGAAGCCTTAGACGCCAAGCTCAACAAGGGCGGCAAGGTAGAACCCCACGAAATTGCCAGCAAAACCCAGATGTTTACTGAGCGCTATATGGTGGAGTGGCTGTTGCACAACAGTCTGGGGCAGCAGTGGCTCGCTATTTGCCACCAAAATGGCTGGGTACCAGAGGTTGAAGCCGATGGCACCTTAACTCGCCTAGAAGAGCGGCGCAAAATCTGGAGAGAGAAGCGAGAACGGGGCGAGGTGGCGCTGGATGAACTCATGCCCACCGAAACAGAGCAGGAAGAGCGATGGAAATATTGGGTGCCGCAACCCGCCTTGGCTCCCCTCTCCCAGAGCGGAAAAGGGGCTGGGGGTGAGGGCAAAGCTAGCATTCGCGACCTGAAAACCTTTGACCCAGCCTGTGGGTCGGGTCACTTTTTGGTTATTGCCTTTGGCCTACTCTTTGCTTTTTACCAAGAAGAGGCTCGGCACCGAGGCGTAGGCTGGAGCGACCAAGAAATTGTTGAAGCCATTGCAGAAAATAACCTGCACGGGTTAGACCTTGACCCTCGGGCGGTGCAGATCGCGGCGGCGGCGCTTTATCTCAAGGCCAAGGCGCTGTGCCCTAAGGCCAAACTCAAGGTGGTTAACCTGGTGGCCTCAAACTTAAACCTGGCGGCTCTACCAGAAAATGACCCCGCATTGGTAGAACTGCGGCACGAGGTCACCCTGGCGACGGGCATTCCAGAAGAGCTGACCAACCGCATTGTGCATGGGTTAAAGGGGGCCGATACCTGGGGCAGCTTGCTAAAGGTTGATAAGGCGGTAGACGATGCCATTCGAGACTATGGCAGGGGGCTGTGGCGACAGCGGCAAACCAGCGCGTTTGATGCAGACTACAAAGCTGTTCCCGATGACCCCAATGGGAGCGCAAAAATTAACCTTGCAGGGCTTACGGCAGATGAACAGCAGCAGCTAAAAGAGTCTCTACAAGAAAGGATAGAGAAATTTTTGGCTCAGCACACTCGTAGCGATGATTTGGGCCTGCGGTTGCGGGGTGAGCAGCTTGCCGCTGGGGTGCGATTTTTGCGACTGGTGCGAGAGGGCAGCTATGACCTTGTGATTGGTAACCCGCCCTACCAGGGCACGAGCAAAATGCAGGATGCTCGGTATGTAGCGGTTCACTATCCCTTAGCTAAGGCAGACCTGTATGCGGCTTTTTTACAGCGGGGGTTAGAACTAGCTAAACTGGGTGGGCTTTCGGCTTTACTAACCATGCGGAACTGGATGTTTATCAACCAGTTTTCCAACATTAGGGAATTTTTGATTGATATCTATGATTTACGGATACTAGGAGATATCGATAGGGGGGGGTTTGAGGATATACCTGATGAAGTAGTGTCTACGGTGATGAGCGTTTTTCGACGTGCAGACCCGACTGAGGAACCCAGCATTGCCACGCAGCCAACTCCGTTAGATGATAATACCAGGGATAACCAACGCACTAACCGAAAACGTGCTGCTATGTTGGCCCAGGTAGGGCGCTATGAGTTTCAAACCCAGCACCTGAATATTATTAAGAAAAAACCTTTCGTCTACTGGTGGAACAAAAGCTCTCTCGTGAGCTATGCCGAATCTACCAAGATTGAAAGTGATTCTCCTGCCCGGAAAGGAATCAATACGGGTGACAACCTAAGGTTCTTAAGGCATCCATTTGAAGTAGATTTAAGCTCGACCTCATGCACCAGATTCTTCAAGAAAAGCCAGTCAGAATACCAGTTCTTTTATACTTGGCATCCTTATATCAAGGGAGCAGCAGGAAAAAAATGGTTTGAGGATCTTCAATGGATCGTCAACTGGAAGAATTCAGGTCTTGAGATCAAGATTTTGGCAACCACAGGGCTGGGAGCGAATATTCGTAACGAGAGTTATTTTTTTAGACCAGGTGTCGCATTTTCAATGATCGGATCTGGTTTCTCTGGAAGATTGCATCGCTATCCAAGTGTTATTGATGGCAAAGGATCTTCTATCTATTCTGATCAGCCAAATAATACTGTTTGTTTACTTAATTCAAAAGTAAGTAAGCAAGTAATGGCTTCATTAAACCCTGGCATTGGGTTTGAGATTGGCGATGTAAACCGCCTCCCCCTATTTCCCATCGAATCTGCTGATGAAATCCTCGCTCAGCTTGATCGTGCTTTCACCGAACACGAAGCCGCCCGCGAAACCTCTGTTGAGTTTAAGCAGCCGGGGCCATCGTGCTGGGCCTATGCCCAAGACTGGGCACAGCGGGCCGTTGATCGCGAGTCTGGCGAGCCTTTGCCAGAGTGGCAACCCGTTTACGTGCCCCCCTCTGCCCAAAGTTGGGTTTCCTATGCTGTTGGGGTAGCGTTAGGACGGTTTCCATTAAACTCACTGTCTTCACCCCCAGCCCCTACCCATGCTACGGAGCCGGAGCCGGAGAGTGAGGCCTTGCCCCATGGCATTCTCTACCTCTCTGCCTACTCCGGCAGCCGCACAGACTCCATCGATAGCCTCAATCATCCCGCCGCCCAGCCCATCCACGCCGCCTGGGCTAAGTATGGCGGTGCGATCGCCAGGGGCAAAACCCTGCACGACTGGTTGCGGCTCAACTTCTTTCCAGACGTGCATCTCAAGCTGTACGGCACCAAAGACGCTAAACGCCCCATTTACTTTCCCCTCTCTTCGGCTAACAAAAACTTTGTCGCCTTCATCAACATTCACCGCTGGTCTACCAACACTTTGCAAACCCTGCTCGCCGACTACCTCCTGCAAGACCTGCGCAACCTTGAAGGTGAAACCGCCGACCTGCTCGACAGCATTGGCCAAGGCGACAGCAAACAGCAGTCTAAAACTGAAGAGCGCCGCACCCTAGTGCAGGCCCTCTACACCGAGCTGCAAACCTTTGTTGATCGAGTGCGGCAGTGTGCCGAGCAAGGCCCACCCGCTGCCCACCCCAGCGACCCTCTCCGCCAAGCCAATGCCCCCTTCTCGATGGATCTCGACGACGGGGTGATGATCAACAGCGCTGCCCTCTGGCCCCTGCTAGAGCCCCAGTGGAGCAAGCCCAAAGCCTGGTGGTCAGAACTCTGCAAGGCCGAAGGCAAAAAAGACTACGACTGGTCACACCTAGCCGCCTGCTACTTTCCAGCGCGGGTAGACGAGAAATGCCAGATCGATCCCTCTCTCGCCGTGGCCCATGGAGTCTTTTGGAAATACCACACCGCCAAAGCCTACGAGTGGGAACTGCGCCTACAAGACGAAATTGGCCCTGACTGTACCATTGACGAAGACGGCTCAAACGACCTGCGCCAAGCCTTTGAGGCCGACCACCCCGACCAAGTCACCGCCCTCAAAGAAAAAGAAGCCAAGCGCCGAGAGCGAAAATATAAAAAGCAAGCCGAAGGCCAGCTTGCGCTCTCAATAGAGGAGGAGTAAGCCGATGCCAGCTCGCGATCTCTTCCACGATGCCGTAGTCCACGCCCTACAAAAAGATGGCTGGACAATTACCGACGATCCTTTAACGGTGCGCTATGGTCAGGATCGAGTCGCCATTGATTTGGGGGCAGAGAAGATACTGGCTGCTGTACGCGATCGCGAAAAAATAGCCGTCGAAATCAAAAGCTTTCTGGGTGAATCAGAACTATTTGACTACCATGCCGCCCTGGGTCAATTCCTCAATTATCGCTTAGCTCTCCAGGGCACCGAACCCGACCGCATTCTCTATCTTGCCGTTCCCAAAGAAACCTATAAGTCATTGTTTAGTCGTGATTTAGCTGAAGCTTCAGTCCAGCAATATCAGGTCAAACTACTTATCTACGATCCAGAAGAGGAGGTAATCGTACAATGGCGACCCTAGACACCTACAGTCAATATATTCAAACCCTGTTAACCAAGTACGGTGAGCAAGCTAAAGCAGCAGATGCCACCGTTGAGACTCAGCTCGTTTTTGATACCATGCACCATCACTACCAGCTGTTAGAAATTGGCTGGGCCGAGCACGAGCGAATTTACAACTGTATCTTGCATCTCGATATCAAAAACAACAAAATATGGATTCAACGCAATACGACCGATGTCCGTATTGCCGAGGAGCTAGTTGAGATGGGAGTGCCTAAGTCTGACATTGTGCTAGGGTTACAGGCTCCTTACAAGCGCCCCTACACTGACTACGGCGTCGCTTAATCCCTTATTTCTTTCTCCCTCGCAGCCATCAATAGCAATAAGAGGCAAACCCGGTGATTCCAACCTTTTTACAAACCTTTAATCACTTTAAGTTTTCCCCCTTTCAAACTACCCCCGAAGAACTCAACCGCTAATGACTCAGCTTGGCCCTATTACCCAACTTCTCGAAGAAGAAGTTAAAGAAAAACTGCGTCAGCGGGGTATTGTCGTTTGGCTTGATCGGCAGGGCCACTACAGCGACTACGTCAATCAGCTGGTAGAGCGCCATGAGGCAGAAGATTTTTTTGCCCCTGTGGTGCCCTTTCGCGGCAGCTTTCTAGAGATGTTGCTAGCCCTCGAAGCCCACGGCAACGGCCTCGACCAAGAAGCGCTGTTGATTCATGTGCCGGGTCACACCACCACTACCATTCGTCAAACCCCTCTGTTAGAGCTATACCGGGCAGGCCACTGCTTTCTTAAAGGGTTTGATTCCCTGGTGAGAGAGGCCGCCGTTGGCAAGGTTAGCCCAGCAGCGGTAGAAGCGTACCTCGATACTGGCGTCACCGACCTGGCAGCGGCTGAGGCCTGGCTCCAGGCCGAGACGGCCCAGCCCCAAGACGGCATCTCTAGCTTGCTGACCAGCCGCAGCCTAGAATCTCTGCTCGATGGCCTGCTGGGCCTAGAGGGCATGATTGCCGACGCTAGTAAGCTAAAGTCTCTGGTACAAACCGAGGCCGACCTAGACAGCCTGATCCAGCATCTCAACCGTCATACCGGCATTGACGACGCCTTTCTCACTCAGTTTCAAGGGGACGCGGTCAAGACCTTTCAAGACTTTGCCGAGGGCTTTACAGCATGGCTACTGACTGTTGAATACGTCAACGACCTCACCCGGTTGCCCGAGCTAGACTACCTCAAACCCCTGCGCCAGCTAGCCGCTAACCTCAAAAAAACCTGTGGTCACTTGATCGATCATTTGCGCGATCGCCACCCCGATACCTACGCCACCCAAGCCAGTAATATTGAAAATCGCCTAGAGGCAGAACTGGCCGCTATCAGCCCCGAAGACTTTGGCAAAATTGATACCTTTCAGCGTGAAGAAACCGCTGTTCTAGAGGCTGCGGTGCAAGCGCTAATAGATGCCGATTGGAGCAAGGCCCTGGCCTGGGCAAAAATTCGGGTTCAAAACCCATCCTTTTGGGTCAAGCGCGATCGGTCTCGCCGTTTAGAGTGGCTACTCATCCATGACGCCGCTTCGCTGGGCTGTGCCATTGCTGCGGCCCACCCCCTCGACTCAGCCGACACCTTAACCGCCGCCCTAGACTGCTACACCCAGTCGGGCTACCAAGTAGATTTAGCCCATCGCCTCTTCGAGCAGCAGCGGCTCAAACTGCTAGAGCCCACCCTTGAACATTACGGGGCGCTTCAGGAAGTGGGCGATCGCCTACGCCAGCATTACCGCATGTGGGCCGATCAGCTTGCCCAAGGCTTTGCCACTATTTGCGAGTCTGAGGGGTTCTTGCCTGAGCCAAATCTTCAGCAGCGCACCCTCTACGACCAGGTGGTGCATCCGCTGGTGCAAACCAACCGCAAAGTAGCTTATTTCTTGATCGATGCCTTTCGGTACGAAATGGCTACGGAGCTTCTCCCCGACTTTGAAGGCCCCGGCACAACGGCGGTTTTAAAGGGGCGCTTTGCCGAGCTGCCCAGCATCACTGCCGTGGGTATGAATGTTTTGGCCCCGGTGAGTAAAGCGGGGCGGCTAACCCTGGCCGGGCGCAAAGGGTTTAGCGGGTTTAAAACCGGGGAATATACCGTCAAGTCGCCCGATGAGCGATTCCGGGCGATGCGTGAAAAAAGCGTAAGTACCCTCGGTGCCGATTCCCGATCGGCCTTCTACATTAACCTTACAGAGGTCAATAGCTGCTCTGCTGATAGCTTGAAACGAAAGGGCCTAGGGAAAGCCAATTTAGTTGTAGTTCACAGCCGGGAAATTGATGATGCCGGAGAGGCCAACGTGGGGCTGCCGACCTTTGAGACCTGGCTCAGGCAAATTAGAACCGCCTGGAGCCACCTAAAAAGCATTGGCTTTAATGAGTTTGTGTTTACCGCCGACCATGGGTTCTTGCTGCAAGATCTAACGACTAAACCGCAAACCTACGGCAGCATTCGCGACCCTGACCGGCGATACGTGTTAATGGCAGAGCCCCGCGCTGAGTCTGGCTCTGTTACCGTTTCCTTGTCAGCCTTGCAGTATGAGGGCCGGGCCGGGTACCTGCTATTTCGCCGCGATACTGCCCCGTTCAAGACAGGTATATCGGGGGCAACCTTTGTCCACGGCGGCAATAGCCTACAAGAGAGAGTCATCCCTGTGCTGACGGTATCCCATCGTCATAGTTCAGACTCTATCAAGCTCAAGTATCTCGTTGAGGTTAGAGCCGAACCCGAGTTACTGGGCTTCAGCCGTATGCAGCTGCGGGTAAAACCTGCCCCTGGGGTGCAACTTACCTTTATTGGGGTCAGAACCATTGGCCTATCTCTCCGGGTGAGCGATCGCCCAGACATTCAGCTCACCATCAAAGATGCGCCTAAGATCGAGGTCAAAAATCAGGTGCTTCAGGTGCCGGTAGAAAGCGACTGGGTTGAAGTTCTCTTTGACCTCAAGGGCCAACAAGCAGAGAAAGTCCCCATAGAGGTTTACCACCCCGATGGCACAGAAGATGTGGAACCCACTCTCACGGCTGAGCTTTTCAGGGTTGCTGGCACCCTAAAGCTCAAGGAAGACGATGCCGATCCTGCCGCCCCTAGTCTGGCTGGCCCCAACTTAGACTGGCAGGAGCGTTTTGAAGATGTCGGGCTGCGGCAGATTTTCATCCATATCCAACAACATGGATCCATAAATGAAGCAGAGCTGAACCAAATGCTGGGCTCTCCTCGGCAAGTTCGCCGCTTCTCTATGGAGTTTGAGGAGCACCTGAAGCTGGTGCCCTTCTCGGTAAGAATTGAGACTACCGCAAGCGGCAAACGTTACGTCAAACAGCAGTAGAGACTCTACTTAAGAAACTCACCATGGCAATTAGCGAACGCGATATCGACATTATTTTTGAGCGCCTGCGATCGGGTGTCGTGCCCGAGCGAGGTCTAGAAACCTTCGCCGTTGGGATTGATAAGCAGCGCACAGAAATTCAGCGGCAACTTCAGTTAGCGGCTAATGGAGAAGGCGCTTTCAAGTTTCTGAGAGGCGGTTATGGCTGCGGCAAAACCTTCATGTCTCGCCTGGCTGTTTTAGATGCCCAAGCCCAAGGTTTTGCCACCAGCTTTGTTGTGGTGTCTGATAATGACTTACATTTCTACAAATTCGACGATGTTTACCGCAAGGTAGTCCAAGAATTAGGAACTAGCTCCTGCCCCAGGGGTGCCCTCAGCGACATCATTGACCGCTGGATTGCCCGCGTCGAAGATGCTCTAATTGCTGGGGGAGCTGATGAAAATAGCGATGGTTTTGATGCCCTAGTGCAGCAGCGCATGGAAGAAGAGCTGGCCTCTTTGACCGGAGGCAAAGCCCCCGAAGATATGGCCAGAGTGCTGCGAGCCGTCTTTACTCTTAAGCAAAAAGGCGAGATTGTTGAGGCAAGCGCTTTATTATCTTGGTTATCTGGGAGTGAAAATGTTGCCGCTAGCGCTAAAAAGGTAGCAGGCATTAAAGGGGATATTGGTAGCCGAGAAGCCTTAGATTACCTGCAAGGCATTTTAGAAATTACCAAGGCCGCTGGCTATAAAGGGCTAGTCATCGTGATCGACGAGGCTGAGACTATTCTGCGGATGCGGCAAGACGTGCGCGGTAAGTCTCTGAATGGTATTCGTCAAATTTGTGATGCTGCCGATCGCTACAAAGGACTGCTATGGCTGTTCACTGGCACCCCAGAATTCTTTGATGCTAACCGAGGAGTTGCCGGGCTACAGCCCCTCCACGACCGTATTAAGTTTGAACGTGTTAGCGGCTTTGCTAATCCTCGCCAGCCACAACTTGAACTTAAACCCTTTGATGCTCAGCGGCTAAAAGAAGTAGCTGTCAAGCTGCGGGGTCTGTTTCCGACCTCAGACCCAACCGACCTGATCGACAAGGTCAGTACCGACTTTATTGAGCGGCTAGTCGATAAGGTTACCACTGGCTTTAAGGGAGATGTTGGCGTTGTTCCACGGCAGTTTTTGCGCCAGTTCGTCAACATTCTGGATCTGGCCCACGAGTACGATGAATTTGACCCCATGGCCGCAGAGGGCTTTGAGATCAACGACCTCACCTTTGAAGAAGAACGCATTCAGAAGGGTTTGCCACCCTACGATGAAGAGCCTGAAGACATTGCCGGATATGCCCCTGTCGAGTTCTAGCGCCTGAGTTTTTCTATGGCCTCTGCTTTTGCACGATTTCCACCCCGGCTTCAGGAAGCGATTGTGTCTCGACTAGGCTGGACGGGGCTACGACCGGTGCAAGAGCTGGCCAGCCATGCCCTCCTCGATGGCAAGAATGCCGTCATTCTGGCTCCCACCGCTGGGGGCAAAACCGAAGCTTCCATGTTCCCCATGCTGTCGATGCTAATGGAGCGGGAACCAGAGGGGGTTGGCATAATTTACATTGCGCCCATTAAGGCGCTGCTGAATAACCAGGCGGAGCGGTTGGGGCTTTACACCGAAATGGTGGGCCTGCGCCGGTTCCTCTGGCATGGGGATGTCAAAGCGTCTGACAAGCGCAAGTTCATTAAAGAGCCTGCGGCATTGCTGATGACCACTCCCGAGTCTCTGGAGGTAATGCTGCTGTCATCTCGGGTGCCCCACGCCAAGCTGTTTGCTGACCTGAGAGCCGTGGTGATTGATGAAGTCCACGCCTTAGCTGGTTCTGATCGGGGGACGCACCTGCTGTCAGTGCTGGAGCGGATCGCCCGACACACCCCTAACGACATTCAGCGGGTGGGTCTCAGCGCCACGGTCGGCAACCCAGATGAGATTTTGGCCTGGCTCCAGGGCACCTCCCAGCGAGCGGGTTGTGTGGTTGACCCACCCAATCAGCCATCGCCTAAGGATCTGCGGGTTTACCTGCGGGACACGACTATGGCGATCGCTCAGGAGGCCAGCCGTAAAGCCGCTGGCAACAAAAGCCTGTTCTTTTGCGAAAGCCGCTCCCTAGCCGAAGACATTGCCGAACGACTCCGCAACCGGGGCACCGACGTGTTTGTCCACCACAGCTCCGTTTCCTTAGAGGAGCGCGATGCTGCCGAAGAGCTGTTCCACCGGGGCACCAACGCCAGCATCGTCTGCACCTCTACCCTAGAGCTGGGCATTGACGTGGGCGACCTCGATCTGGTGTTTCAGGCCAATGCGCCCTCTACGGTATCCTCCTTTCTGCAACGCATGGGGCGCACTGGGCGGCGAGACGGGCAGCGGGCCAATACCACCTTCTTTTGTGAGGATTTGGAACCGGCCTTGCAGGCGATCGCCATTATCGAACTCGCCCGCCAAGGCTGGGTCGAGTCCATCCGAGTCACCCATCGGGCCTGGCCAGTGATGGTGCACCAACTCCTAGCCCTTACCCTCCAGTTTGGAGCTATCAGCCCTGAACGCTGCTGGGAGCAGCTGTCTGTGGTGCCCGACTTTTCTGGTATTACCCCAGACGAGTTTGATACACTCATCGCCCACATGCTGCGGGAGGGCTACCTGTTTGAGGCAGGTGGATTGCTGTCGATGGGCGATAAGGCCGAACGGGTTTTTGGCCGTAAGAATTTCATGGAGCTGTACGCCGTTTTCAGCAGCCCGGTGCTGTACAAGGTCAAGACCAAGGCGGGCTATGTGATCGGTTCGCTAGAACAGGCGTTTGTAGACAAGCTGGTCGAACAAATGAGTTCCTTTCTGCTGGGAGGGCGCGCCTGGACGGTGCAACACATCAACCACAGCGATCGCGCCATCCTAGTCGAGCCTGCCCCCCGAGGCAAAAAGCCCACCTGGGGCGGGTTTATCCCTCAGCTGTTGGGCTACGAGCTGTGCCAGCAGATCGCCACTGTTCTCAAAGGCAACGAACCCCTGCCCTACATCGACGAGCCTACCCAGGCTGCCCTAGATGCGGCCAGAGATGACCTTGGGGCACAACTTCAAAAGGCCAGTGGACAGTGCATCCAATACGAGCCAGATCGCGCCCTATGGTGGACGTTTGCCGGAGGGCAGATTAACCACACCCTCAAGTATGGGTTGCAGTACGGCCACGATTGGAAGATCGTCGCCGATAACTTTCGCCTCAAAATCGAAGGCGACAGCGTTGGCCCAGCCACCCTAGGGCTGGCGCTCAGAGAAATGCGTACTCAGGCATTCTGGGATACCCCGCCCCTACAGGGGTTCATCCTGGCAGAGTTACCCGAGTACCGCTTGAGCAAATTTCAGCAGGCGCTGCCCGACCAATTTGCCCTAGAAATGGTGCGGAATTATTTGCTAGATATTTCAGCTGCTGTCGTTTTCTTGTAAATGAATTGCTACAACCTTTATGCGGCAAGGGTATAGACAATTGAACCCTAACGCTCAAAAGTGCTTTTCAATCAAGGGTTTCAGCTAATCATCACCGATTAGCAGAGCAGTGCCCTTTATAGGCAATCGCCGGGTGCGGGTCAAAAGCCTGTACGTGCCGTGCCCTTGGTGCTCGCAGCTTCGCCTCATGGGCTTCCCGGCCTGCCGCTAATATCTCCTAAATTAATCTCTGTCAACCTGCGGAATGGCGGATGTGAATAGACTTCTGTCGATTAAAAGTTGATTCGAAAAGTTTATTTCTGAGAGGTTCTAATTCAAAGTTTTCTAAGTAGGCATCCACACAATGTCATTGGGGTAGTTCTTATGGTTTACCAAGAGCATGTATGGGCCGGTAGCTATCGAGTCCAGCAGCTAAATGCAAAGGAGCGGGAAGAATTGTGGCACCTAGGTAGTGTATTAGCCCATAAAGTCGTAAACATTGAACAAAACTTGCCCAATCACTAAAGCGATCATTCTCTTGTAATGTCAGGTTCAGAAATATGCCACGAGGGTTGTACCCTTGAGCATGAGGTTTTGGCTTCCTAGGCTTTCCAGCATTTTTCCCTCTCGTTTGAAACATTGGTAGCAGCTTACTTTCCTGCAAGATTCCACCACTTCGTGAATCAGGGCGTTGATTACTGAGGTAATAGTGCCCACACTCATCTCCCTGCGAAGGAGGATAAAATACCCCTTCTGTATGACCAGCCAATTCACCGTGCTTATTAAGTGCTCGATATAGAGGAACTTGCGAAGTGGCAGGAGTAATAACTGATGCAACTCGAATGTGAGGATATTTCCGAAGCGGAATGGAAACTGACTCGTCCCCAGTATTAAAGGTAAGGGTATGCTTTTGCCATTGCTTCTTTTGTAAGAAGTCTAATCCTCTTGTATGCAAATTTGCAGCATCAAAACAGAATAAGGTGGGTTGCTTTGCCTCTTGAAACAAGTTGTTAAATACCCACGCCTGAATAGCAGCTTTGTTTAACTTAATAGGTTGAAATGTTTTTCCTGTACACATATGGACTTGGAAAGAATGAAAATCTAACCAATCACTGTGTCCATAAGCTTTAGCTGTAACTCCTTCTTTGCTTATACATACTGCAACAGGAAGATATTCCGTTTTTTCACCAAGGTAAAACGGAATTAAATAAATTCCTACACTTGCAACATGAGTTGGAAAATTTTCAGCGGTGAAACTTGGATACACATAAGTACCCACCATCGATAAACCAGTTAGCAGCGTGTTCTCAACTCGATAAGAAAAATTGCTTTTGAGAGATGGAGTTTTGAAAGGTTTATCCTCTGATTCATCTGACTTCTCATTCTCGCGACGGGTTATTTCTTCATTCAACGCTTCTAAATCTAGGAAATCTTCAGCGTCATCTTTCGCTTTCGGCTCAAAGTGATCAGTAACACTACCTAATGCCGCTAAGGCAGGTCGGAAGCAAGGCTTTGGGTCTTTCTTCGAATCCTGCCAAAACATCTCCTTAGGCAGAATCTCGATTAGGGTAAGTGTTTTCTGATTTGGGGGAGAGGCGGGGAGAATTTGTTGAAACTTTCGAATTCTATTGCTGCACTCATTTCTCCAAGATGTGCCAGATAATTCTGCCCCTAAAATACCCAGATCATAGATTTCCACATCTGTGATGCCGTACTTCTTAGCCAACGGAACAATTAAATCCTTGGACTCTTGGCTCTGCGCTAGTAAAACTAGTCTCAAATTAGGCGGAATATAGAATGGAGGAGCAGTTGTCACGGAAGTAAAGTGGGATTTCACAAATTCCTCAATTTTGCTGTAAGCAGAGCTTACCTGCCTTAAAACCTTATCATTGGAACACCGAGGATACGGCTCTAGTAAGGAAAATTCTGCCCCTAAAATTTGCTGAAATCGCTCGATGCAAGCTTGTTGAAACATCACAATATCAACGGGAAAGAACCCAGGATTTACATTGTGAGAAGTTGACATCTGATTGTTATAAACAGTCGCCCATGCAAGCTCACTGTTTTTGTAAGGGCTTGCAATTACATCTTCCACAGCGAAGCGATTTTGGTACTTAAGTTCTTGCAAAAGACGAATTAAATTATTCTCAAACTCAATCCCCCTTTCCTTGCCTGCATACCGGAGCTTACAAGCGGCAAATTGAGTTGCACCTATAGGCTTGATACAGACACTAGTTGAAGAAGGAAGATAACCCAATGGCCAACTTACCCAGCGCCTAATACCAGCATCACAAATTAGATAAGGAAAACCGCCTGTATCATAGTGCAACGCAAATTTTAGCCGATATGAGTAGTAGTGAACAACTTCTTCCTGTTGATTGCTACCCTTCCTTTTACGAGGGCGTTTAACTGGAATAGGAGGCCAGCTAATTGCTTCGTCAATTCCCTCTCCCTCTAAAGCACTTGGGTAGAAGATAACTTCCTCAGAAACATTTCCAGTTGAGGGATTAATCAAAGAAAATGAACCAGATGCAACAGCAGAAGCACAAAGATAGGGAAACAAACTATAAAATAGGTTATCAATTTCTAACTTACCGTCTACAATCTTCCAAACTGGATCAGGTATAGAAACCTGCTCAAACCGAAGATCATCACCAGAAATCGCCTGAATCTGAGCAACGTCTTCATCCGTCAGAAAGTTGGAATTTTCAAATGAAATTCTAAGCCATGTTTTAATTACTTCAGCAATTTTTTGAGTGGAAACCTTGTTGGTTTTGCAATAAAGCCAGTTTACGCTACGACCCAGTTTGAACGCTCCTTTTTGAAAGAAAAGGATGTCCTCAAACAATAGTTGGATGACAGGATTCAATGACTCAACAGGAGGTAGAACATAAGTCTTTCCCAACTTATGTTTTTGCAACCGATTAAATAGTTCCTTCCATTTCTGAGGAACTGTAATAGCATACAAACTGAATGGTAAAACCAACCGATTTGGTACTGTTAGTGCCATCAATTGAATCTGTTTATAAGCCATCAATTTTCTCCAAAGCACGATAGAAAGGGGCGTAAAGTGACCGAACTAACGCTAAATCACGAGCGTTATAGCTAGTTTTGGTCTTTGACAAATAGGGACGAAGGACGTATTCAAAGCCTTTCAACAACGATTCTTGAGCTGTTTCAGGCTTGCCAAGTGCAAGATTAGGTGCCCAAGCAGCATCAATAAACCGAATTAGAGTCGGTTGATTTCCGCGAATGGTGCGGGCGATCGCTTGCCAAGTGAGCACCATTTGGGTCCAAATTAGTCCTTCCCTAATCTCCTTGGTCATTCCGCGATTTGAATACCGCAAGACTGTGTCAAGATTCTTTAGAAAGATGCTATAACCCTCACTACGCCAGGATTCACACGCATCTCGTAGACCTTTTTCACGTTCTTCCAAGATCGCTTTTCTTTCCTCGCAAAGCGCCAAGCGGAATTTATAATCGAGGTCATCCGAAGCAGGATGGGGGCGTACTAAAAAGTAAGCACCTCCAAAAGCACTTAACCCTTGATCGTTCAAAATATTCTTACCTCTACCGATCGCTGCAATTGGTGCAATCAAAATGGCTCGATTCGTGTTGGCAAAATTCTCAATGTTGCCACGGGCAATCAACGATTCATCCACATCTTCCAAAGGTGAGCGAGCAGTCAAAGCTGCAACACGATGGTTCCAATCTCGACTCGTATCAAGCGTTAGTACGGCATTATGAACGAATTCAACCTGTTTATAACTGTTGACGTACCAAATGAGACGTTGGCGACCTGATGGCAGGGTATCAAAATCTCGTTGTAAAATATCCGTTTGTCGTAGCAGAGATCGTACGACCTGCAATAAAGAATCTTCTTTATCTTCAACTCCAGAAACGCGCACTGCCTTTCCATCAGGCCAGTAGCACGGAGAGAAATAGAAGTTGCTTTGTGAGACTGCTTCTATAGCTTGATGCTCTTTAGGACGTAACAGGTAATCAACTGGTAGGTCAACGTTGTAGATAGGACTTTCCCCGGCCCAGCTTGTGCCGCTTAGTAGCAAAGCATGAGCACCTTGAGTGCCTTCATCAGCAAACACTTGAGAAAAGTTTTCCAGCAGCCAGCGTCCTTGCCCAAGAGCCTGAAAATACCAAAGTGTTAGCTGGTCTTGTTGTTGTTCAAGCTTAAACCCACATACTAAGCCTGACGCCAACCCTGGAGTTAATCCATAAAAGTCACGAGGAATTCGGTTAAAGAACACAATTTCATCAGCACCATATGTCTGTTCTGTAAGTCCATAGGCAGTGTTTACGGACTGTTGAAAGAATGAGACAAAAAGTACCAGCTTTAGAAATAGAGCAAATCGACAACTGAAACCCCACTTATCCTCAACTGCTTTCAGCCAACCCCTTTGTATGAGTTCTTTCTCAATGCTTGCGATTGTTGTCTGTTGCTCTTGCCAATTCTCATGTGCCAACCGCATCGCATACTCAGCTAACCAAGAGCTTTTCCAATCTCCCAACAGAAACTCAGCTAACTCCTGATAAACAGCATTCTTATCCAGGATAAAGGTATTTGCATCTGTATCAATTCCTTCGGCTTTGGCAATCTCTAGAACAAAACTCCTTGCTAAGAATGAGCAGGTAAAAAACTTCTCTGCTAACCACTCACTTTCATTGGGTGAAACTTGTAACTGAGTGCAGATGTTATCAACCAGTGCATCAGCGTTTTGCAACGCATGATTGAATTGTCCAAAAACAATCTGCCGCAAATCACTCCTAGAATTGCGAAGTTTTTGAGATCGAGTCCAAGTTACAACCTGATCGAGAAATCCATTACTACCACGGGCAATCAGTTTGATTGCTGGAAGAAATGTTGAATCTAAATTAGCCTGAATTTTATCGCACTCATCGAAGAAAACCACGTTGCACGTGCGATACATCAATTCATAATAGGTAATTGACTGTGGGCTGACGTGAGGTAGTGGTCGCGTAAATATAGCAGCAGCCGTTGTCGTCAGGATAATGTCGGCGTTGGCAAGCTGATTGACATCTCGATGCCTAGGACATTGTCCAACTAAAGGGCAAATCCGTTCTCCCTCTTTATCCTTGTTATTACCCTCTTCTTCCTCAATTTTCTTGAGATTAAAGCATGGAGGTGAGGAGGGTACAGAAGGTTGGAAGTACTGGCTTAGTGGGCAGGCTGTAGATAAATGTTCAAAGCCATCTAACCCTCCATCAACACTGTGCCAGTTTTCTAAATGCGATTTACGGTTTCGCTGTCCCATCACAACGGAAACTCGTAACCCAACTTTTTTAAGCAAACTTGCCATTCTGAGACAAGTTACAACCTCACTCAGAACAATACCAACCCGATATCCTTTTTGTACTACTGCAACCGTCAATATTTCCATCAGGGTTGATTTACCTGCATTCAGGAGTCCAACCATGTGTCTAACACCGTCAAACACAATCTCATCCGTTGATGCAAAGCCCATCCCCTGAAAGTTCTCAAAGATGATATTGTTCAGCCGATTAATGTAATTGCTACCGCAGCATTTATCCAGAAGCTGTGCAGCATCCTGCATTTCCTTTCGCGTTACAGAGATAGACTTAACATTCTCCCGATGGAGTGATATCCCATTCCCTTGACACATGGGCAGTTCTTGCGGGATTTTAACGCTATATGTGTTTTCCTCAAACCTGAATCGATATTCCTGTCCAGGTTCAGCATATTGAACCACCCGGCTGCGATATCTCAGCTTATTTCCTAATAGATCCTCAAAGCGCTCAAAACGATTACCCCAAATTGAGGGCATTGGTTTCCTAGAGAATCGATAGGCATCATCAAGTTCATAAGCTCGAAACTTTGACGGAATTTGTCGGTAGACCCGCACCAACTGCTCTGCAATATCCTCGTTCGTAATATAAGGGAGCAGCTGCCTTAAGTTGAATAGGGTTCGTTTTGCTTCGGTGGTATCCAATAATGAATTTAACGTGGGAAACAGATAGAACCGGCTAGAAATCAGTAGCCATGCAGAAGTTGCTGTATCCAACTCATCCTGTAATCCCAATTTCTCAACCGCAAACAAGCAAAGCTCCACATCCAAGAGCGCTTCAATATGATCTTTCGGTAAATTGGCTTGTTTACGTAATGTTTGTGCGGCTGATGATCGCCAACTTCTAGTCTCTCTCATGCTTCACCTTCCTTTCCCGGTCGGATCTTTGAGTCGATTCTGCGGTTTGGAGACTAAGCTTCTTCTTTGCTAAAGCAAAAACAGCGTCGTCAAACATTGGCTTGATATTTTGCCATCGCCATCGGGACTTCAATTCTTTGAGATAGGCAGGACGGTCACGCTTCCGCTCATTAGGAATGATGATATAACCAAGATCCCAGGTTGGGCTGGGGGGAAGTAGTTTATCACCTAAATGCTTCACTAATAAATAGGGGTTGGAATAATCTTTTAAGTCGATTGCCCAAACCTCGCCATCTGGAAATGTGACCCGTAAGTCATAGCAATCACAAGATGGGTAAAGCTCAACTTCAAGGCCCAATTCCACAAACCTCTCGTAGAGACGAACTTCCGCGCGTCCTGGGTAGAACCAGAAACGTTCAATTCCCCGCCTAAGCTTCAAAATAGATGAGTCTAGCTTGACTTTTCGTTTTAGCCTGCGCCCCGATGGACATCGGTTACAATCCGGATTCGCAATAACTTGCTCATAAGCTACAGCTGTCAGAGCATGACAGTATGGGCAAGCATAGAAATTTCCTTGCCATTGGTGACAACTAGGCGCAGGCTCATAACACTCCTCTAATAAATCAGCTAATCCCACTCCAAGTCCAAATAACCCTTTTGCCTCCACAAACTCTTGCTCAGTGAGAACAGGATGCTCAATGATGAATCTTCGGAATTTGGCGTAGAGTTGCACCCCCTGAGAGTGAGACTGACAACGCTGGAGTAAGGTAGATGCAATCCTGGACTGCTCCTGAGAAAACACACTCCCGCCGAAGGCTTCCGCCAGCTCAATCGTGATCTCGGTTGGCTCTCCAAAAAACAGCAGTGTGTTTTCTACGTCAATTTCAGCATCAACTTCTACATTCCACTCGCTGAAGGGTTTTTCACACCATTGCTCATAAAAGTCTGGGAGGCTACACGGTGCCTGTTCTGGTTCCTCACCTAGAAGGAAACTTAGGACCACTTTGTCGTACCCCAATTGCAGGCTTTGAGGATACGGGTAAAGCTGCCCCCGGCGTTGAGCAACTTGAATTAGCCCAGCAGAAATTTGTTCAAGAGCGGGCATCTCTACCTTCACCACTAGTTACTACCTCAAAAATCTGAATTTTTATAGTAGTAACTATAGCTCACAAATTTAAAACTGCAAAGCTCTCAGAGGGATAGAGCATGGGGTGTTTGAATTTGGGCTGAACGTGGTTGAGTCGATGCCCTTTGTCTGCTTTCGAGTGTTTGAGGTTGTAGGCGCGAAAGGCTTTGGTCAACCACCGCAGGGGAAAGTGGTACTGCCCTGGCATGAATGCCCCTTCCACCTAGCCCGCTTTCACCCCGAGGCTCTCCCCCACTTTGACGACTTCAGGACTACCCCCGAGACCCGTCTAGGCATCAGCGTCATTTTGACCGAGTGGCCCGAGATGACCGTCAAAGCCCTGCGGTTTTTTACCGTGTCGCCCTTCTTCACCCAGAAGCTGATCGAGGCGCTGCTGACCACCGCCGCCGCCTATACCTTTGAAGGGTATGAGGAGGGAGTAAAGCGAGTCTTTCAGAGCTACCCGACCAATGCGATCGGTGAGGGTTCGCGGGTGCGCTGCAAGTCTGGGGATTGACGACTCATCGATCCAGAGAAGCTATGACAGATTGGGTATTCAGCAGTGAGTTCGACCTAGAAGAGTTCATTTGGGCGAGATTAGAGCCATTATTCAACCTCAAGCCCCTGGCCCGTCAGTACATCATCAAGGGCCAAATCTGCGACATCCTGTCCACCACCCCAGAACAGCAGCTCGTTGTTCTCGAATGGGCTATCGACCACAGTTTGAGTCAGTTGCAGATCTGGTTGCATTGGCTCTAGCGGAATGGAGGCAGTTGGCAGGAGAGTAGACCTTTACCTGTGCCTACTGTGCTGGAAAGCTAAACATTTGCACGGCATAGATTTCAGTCCCTAGGGCATTAGCCACGATGCCATAGCCAAAGGAGGTGTAGTGCTGTGTTAGCAGATTCTCTCGATGGCCAGGACTGTACATCCACCCCTTCTGATATTCCTCGACCAGGCCAAAGGAGAGGGCTACTGGCACTCCCCCCTTTTGCTGCATGATGTTTTCCCCGGCCCCAACGTTGCTACCCGTAGCCATGAAGCGGTCAGAGGGGTCAAGACCCTCGGGGTTAACGTGGTCGTAGAACTGACGCTTGAGCATGTCCTCTGCGTGTTCCTGAGCCACCTGAGAGAGTAATGGATCTTCTACGAGGGGCGGTAGGCCATTCACCTGGCGATCGCGATTCACCAACTCTAGGGCCAGGGCTCTGAGTTCCGGCAACTCCTGATTACCTAGGCGAAAGTTCCATTGAGTCTGAGGTTAACCGATCGCCCAGCCAGGGCCACCCGCACCATTGTTTTGGGAAAATAGCTGGTTGAGTTGGACTAGGGCATAACTACCAAACACCAGGGCCGAGAGAACCACAGCCCAGTGAGGATTAGAGGAGGGATGTCGAAGCTTATCCCTCTTCTGTCACTTCAAGCGGAGGAAAAGAGTTGCTTTGATTGGAGCTGTTGAACCAGTGGGCAGTAAAACTGATTCATGCGCTCGGTGAGTAATTCAAACCCCGTTGCTAATTGAGAATTGGGA
>NZ_JADEWR010000024.1 GCF_015207525.1 Nodosilinea sp. LEGE 06152 | reverse complement strand
GCTGTGTGCACAGCCCCATTTCTCTCACGTTCAGTTCTTCAAGGAACTCCAACACAGTATTCAGCAATGAAAGCTTTCCTGGTGTCTTTGGCGCTGTGGACCCACTCTGACCCATCCCGAACTCAGAYGTGAAACGCAGCTGCGGCGAAGATAGTGAGGGGGTTGCCCCTCGTCAAAATAGCTCGATGCCAGGTCCCTATTCAAAGCAGCGCCACACGATTATCATGTGGCGCTGCTTTGCTTTGTGTTGGCTAAACATAAGCGCTTGATTTTATTTGTTGCTATAGCAATCCCATCCGAATTGTAAAGACCTGTAGGAGAGACCCTGTCTGCACGAGCAAGATGCTTGTTTTACTAACATTAACCAACTTGAATCGATAGAAAGTAAGCTGACTGCCTTAAGTCGATTAAGGCAGTCAGCTTGTAACGCTAGTTGGTAGTTTAGTTTTCGCGGATGGTTAAGTTGTAGCTTGTGGGGGTTTGGCTATTGTTGCCAACGAAGAAGGAGTAGGTGCCCTGGTTTAGCAGCCCCGGTGCGTTGATGGTGCCGCCACCGCCGGTATGACATTCGCTGAAACCATTGCTGCCTTGAATAAGCAGGGTGAGGCCGTTGGTGCCGTTTACAGAAATATCAACGGCGGCAAAGGCTTGGGTAACCTGCAAAACCTGAACTGCACTATCACCCAAAACGCCACAGTTAGAGGGGCGGCTGGGATTGATAGAGCCGCTGGCTTGCACCGGCTGACTGAGGGGGGTTTGGGCAACGGGTTGGGCGGAGGCCACACCAGCGCCCAGGGCTAAGGCAGCGGCGGGCAGAGCAAAGAACTTGAGCAGAGACTTCATGGCGTGTCCTCCTTCTTTAGGAGCGTTTTCGATATGTACCTATAGTATCTGGGGATACAGGAAGGTGTGACAGTAGATGTGCCAGATTTTAGGGTGCCTGAGTTTTTCTCAATCAGTTGAAATGCTGAGGGCTAATATCCGCCGAAATGAGACCTCTTCGCTATGATGAAGGGCAACTATTCTGAGAAACTAGGGCCAGTTTGCCGGGCGGTGGCTGCCGGGTTGCTTCCAAAATTTTTTAGAGTCTGGATTGTTTTAGGTTTTTCATGGCGCAGACCTCTCACTCTCAGCCGATTTCGGCTCAGGTATCTGCTGATCGGGTGCCAGGGCGATTGCGGATATCGCGTAGTTTGGCTTGGCGAAGGCTCGCGGCTTGGGGATTAGAGCTTGGCTTATTGGTAGGCAGCGTAGCATTACCCTGGAGTTTGGGAGAGGCGGTGCGATCGCGCCCGGTAGCAGAAACGGTGCCGTTGAACTCAGGCGTAGTTGCGCTGCAAAATGCGATCGCTCGACCATTGGGCTTACCCCGTCAGCGATTGGTTACTGAGGTGCCGCCTCTAACCAATGTTTTGTGGTTCAGTGCCCTGGTGCTGCCGATAGCGGTTGCCAGTAGCCAGATCTACAGCCTGGCTAGGCGGGGCAAAACTCTGCCTAAGGCCTGTATGGGGCTGCAGTTAGTGACGATTGAGGGCTCTGTACCGGGTATGCGAGCCGCTATAGTGCGCGAAGCAGGACGCTGGGGTGTTCCCACTGCTGGGGCCTACGGAATTTGGCTCGCCAGTGGGGCCTTTCCCAGTTTGCCGTGGTTGGCAGGGCTAGCTTTAGTTGGGGGGGTTGGGACGGCCATTTGGGGKCATGGGCATTCTCACCGGGCCTGGTATGATCGCCTCGCCGGCACCCGTGTGGTGATGCTACGGGGCGGGGTGTTGCCGATGCGCCACAGCCCTAATCTAGACGGCGGCGGTAGCCGCGATGCTGAAGTTTTAGCGCTGCCATCGGGGCCTTTGTTGGGATTGACTACGGAAGAGTACGGGGGACTCAGGGCGATTGTGCTCTCCCCTGAGGCTTCGGCTCAGGTGCTAGGGCCGAAGGGCTGGCGGCAACACCTGCCGGTGATTGGTGGTGTACTGGCTGGGGTTGTGATTCTAGCAGGGGTGGGGGCGTTGTGGCTTGATCGGCGTTTGCCTGCGGCTAGTGGTAACAAAGATGCGCTGTTTTTAGCTTTGGTAGAAAACTTGAGCCGGAATGCAACATCGTTTGGCGATCGTCAGGCGGCCGCCCTGGCTTTAGCCAGCACCGAAGACCCCCGCGCTGTGCCGCTGCTCGTGGATATGCTGGCCCAAACCGAAGACCCCCGATTGCTCGACACCCTACAGCAGGCACTGGTCACCCTTGGCCCTCCGGCTATTCCCTCGCTTCAGCGATTAAACTTAGCGTTGGCCAATGACCTGCTGGCTTTGCCGCTGGATCAGCAGCTTATTCCTCAGCTCAGGCAGCGTACTGTAAAGCGCACCCTGGCTAAAATTTTGGTGCTGCACAACGGCGACCTGAACCAGGTTGATTTGAGCGGCACCAACTTGGGCTACATCATTGAAAGCCCTGATGCGTTTACCCTGGTGCTAGAGCAGCAAAACCTGGCCGGTGTGGTGTGGCGTAATGCGGTGCTGTCGGGGGCGCGATTTCGCAAGGCCAAGTTCTTTGACCCCGGTGCTGATGGTCGCAGAGATACCTTCGACGATTGGATTACTGATTTTAGTGGCTCAGATCTAACTGAGGTTAGTTTGGTGGCGGCTCAGCTACGGCACGTCATTTTTCGTAGTACCAGCCTGCTGCGGGCTAACTTGAGCAATTCTGTTGCTCCCTACGCCGATTTTTCGGGAGCGAATGCTAGCAGCGCTTGGTTTATTGCGGCTGATATTCGCAGCGGAATTTTTGATGGTGCGGGCTTGGTAGGAGCTGATTTTACCGATGCTGACCTCAGTCAGGCTAGTCTGCTCGAGGCCCGTCTGCGCCAGGCTACCTTGAGGTCGGCCAAGCTAACCGAGGCCGATTTGACTGAAGCCGATTTGAGTGAGGCTAACCTGAGCGAGGCTGATCTGAGGGCGGCTAACTTGAGGCGAACTAACCTAAGCTACAGCCGGTTGCAAGGGGCTGACTTGAGCGAGGCCAACCTAAGTCAGGCTAATTTAGAGGGGGCTAATCTGGAGGGCGCTGTGCTAAGCGGGGCTAACCTAGCGGGGGTAAATTTTGCTGGGGCGCAGTTTTCTCCCTCTGCACAGATGTCTGGAGATAGCTTTGTCACTGCGGTCGCCGAACCCGATACCGGCAGCGCCCTGGCCAGGGTAGACTTTTCTAAAGCGATTAACCTGCAGGCTGATCAGCTGGATTATGTATGTAGCCAGGGGGGGATTCATCCTGCCTGTCGGCGCTGACTGTTCAGGCTAGCTGAATGCGATCGTTGGCGGTAGGACCGCAGAACTAGCACGACGTTTAAAGTCTGAGGCTTGGATTTTGAGGGGGTAACCCATGCAGCGCACCCGTTTAAGTACTTTGATTGACGATTTGGGTGACCAGCTGAGCCTATGGCTGGTTAACCCCTGGCGACGGGTGTCTCTGGTACTGATTAGTTTGCTGTTGGGCTACTTTTTTGCGGTGTCGCTATCGGCGATCGCAGGTCAGGCGGCGGTACAAGATACGGCGGTATCGGCGTTTTTGGTGTTGGGGGCAGAATTGATGAGCTGGCTAGTGTACAGTCGCCGCTGGCGCGATCCAGATTTACTTAGAAAGGTGCCTAAGCCACTCTGGCTCGACTGCATTAACAGTTTCAAAATTGGCGCTATCTATGCCCTGTGCCTTGAAGCCTTCAAGTTGGGGAGCTAAGACGGCACGGCGATCGCGTCTAGCGCTAGGGCTTGTGTCGTTGGCAACTGCCTCACTAGTCTGGCGGCTAGAGCTTCAATAGCAGCCCAGTTGCGATCAACGACCATCGCTTGGGGAAACAGTCCTGTGGAGAGGCCAACGGCGATCGCCCCAGCCCTGACCATATCCGTCGCATTTTCTACAGTGATGCCGCCTGTAGGCACCAGGGGAATGTGGGCCAGCGGCCCTTGCAGGCTGCGAATGTAGCTAGCACCCCCCACAGCGTTCACCGGAAAAACCTTAACGGCAGTAGCTCCGGCCTGCCAGGCGGCCACAATCTCATTAGGAGTAAGGGCCCCAGGCACGATGGGCATTTGCAGCGCGTGGGCGGTCTCGATCAGGTTTGCATCGGTATGGGGGCAAAAACAAAACTGCGCCCCAGCCGCCGCCGCTTGCCTGAGATCAGCTACCGATAGGGCCGTGCCGATACCAACGGTGCAGTGAGTCAACTGCTGCCTAAGAATGCTCACCAGTTGCTGGGGCTGAACGCTGTTCCAGGTAATTTCAATGAGGCGGATACCGCCTGCTGCGGCAGCCTGGGCTAGATGTAAGCCTAAGTTGACATCGTCGGCGCGGATAACAGCGATCGCCCGATGCTGCCGCAGCTGGGCTAAAAATGAGTCTCTTTCCATGGACTCATCCTAGTCGGCAGGCTAAAACATAGGGCGATCGGAGCATGATTTTTAACCGATCTGGCGAGATTTTGGAAGGTTAGTTGCGAGAGTTCGTAACTCTCACCGAAAGGAAGCCTCTTAGGCAATCTTCCAAATCATGGCTAGAATTGCCAATTCGAAATCTAACATCCCTTACACCTGGCCGCGCTGGCGCTTAACCACCGCGTTGTAGGCAAAGAAGGCAATTAAAATCAGCGAGGCCGAGAAGACTGTCGTTAAAGTCCCCAGGGCGTAGAGGGCTGGAGAGGTAACGTTCGTGGTCATGCCGAAGATTTCCAGCGGCAGGGTATTGCGCTGGCCCGAGACTAGCGAGGTGCGGGTAAACTCGTCGTAGGAGAGGGTAAAGGTCAGCAGACCGACCCCCAGCAAACTTGGCGCAATTAGGGGCATGACGATTTCCCAGAAGGTCTTTGAGTCAGTGGCTCCGAGGTCGCGGGCGGCCTCTTCGTAGGAGGGGTTAAAGCGGTTGAAGATGCCCAGCATGATCAGGAATGCGATCGGCAGAGTCCAGGTCAGGTGCGCTCCCAGACCCGATGTAAACCAATTAGTGGGCCAGCCCATTACCTGAAACACTACCCCAATGCCTAAAGATACTAAAATGCTGGGCACAATCAGGCTGGCAATGGTCATGTAGAAAATTACCGTAGAACCCCTAAACCGCTGGCGAAAGCCCATACTGGCCAGCACCGAGGCGGCAATAGTGATCGCCATAACGGCAACGCCGAGGAGGAGCGATCGCAAAAATGGCTCAATAAAATTGCCCACCCGCTGCTCCTGAAACACTTGACCCAGCCAGTAAAAGCTCAGGCCCCGCATGGGGAAGGTCAGCCCGCCATCTGGCCCCTGGAGCGACAGCATAAAAATAGTAATCATCGGGCCGTAGAGAAACAGCACGAATAAACAGAAGAAGGCCAGCAATAAATAGAAGGAAAGAGACCGCTTTTTCATGGGTGATTTTTGATAGGTGAAATGGTGGGCAGTGCCCACCCTACAGGGCGCTGAGATTTAGTTTTTCTGTATAGAAAATATCTGCAAGGCTCCCCTCTACGCTTTTATTAAGGGGCTTCTATTAAGGGGGTAGACAGTCAACCTTTAGCTACAAGAAATTGGGGGAGATCTCTACTCAACAGATGAAAACCTACTTTTACCTAAAGCTCTTTACGAATATCCAGCACGCGCAGAATGGAAACGATAATTAGCATCGTCACAGCCAGCAGCACGATCGCATTTGCGGCCGCCAGAGGGTACTGCAAACTGCCAATCTGGGTTTGAATTAACTTGCCCACCGAGGCCGACTGGCCGCCCCCCATCAGGCGCACCGTCACAAATTCGCCCATAATCAGAGTAACAATGAAAATTGAACCAATGGCAATGCCCGGTGCCGACAGCGGTAAAATGACTTCTTTGAAGATTTGAAACCCAGATGCGCCCAAGTCTTCAGCAGCGGTGATCAATGAGCGATCGATGCGCATTAGGCTATTGAAAATGGGCGCGATCATAAAAATGATGTAGAGGTGCACCATGCCCAGCACCACCGCAAAGTCGGAGTAAAGCAAAAACTCTAGCGGCTGCTGAATAACCCCAGTGCCCAATAGCATCTGGTTCACCAGTCCTCCTCGTCCCAGCAGTGGCACCCACGAGATCATGCGAATGATGTTCGAGGTCCAGAAGGGGATGGTGCAGACTAAAAACAGCAGAATTTGCCATTCTAGCTTTGGCACATGAAAGGAGAGAAAGTAGGCTACCGGGTACCCAATTAGCAGCGTTGCCAGCCATGTCAGGCCCAAAAACTTAAACGTGTTCAGGTACGTATTAAACGTAACAGCGGTCAAAACTCCTCGATAGTTGTCAAGGGTAAAGGCTGGGGTCATTGAGTACCCATTGAATTCCCAGAAACTTACCACCCCAATCATAAGAATGGGAAATACCAAAAACATTAGAAATACCAATGTCTGGGGCGTAATTAGCGCGTAGGGCTTGAGCGTTTTCCAGGTTTCAGACATGGGGAGGGTGATAGGGATGAGGGTGGTGGGGAGGATTAGAGCGGTAGAGGAGCTAGAGGGGATAGGGGAGATCAACGCTTTTCTATCTCGCCTATCCCCTCCTCTCTCTTGCTACGAGGCGATGAACTCGTTCCACTTCTGCACCAAGTAGGTATTTTCTTCCATGGTGGAGTTCCAGCAGACGATGTTGCCGAAGCGCTCGTCGAAGGAGCCGCCGTCGCGGGTGACACCGGCCTTGGCCAAGGTTTTGCCAAAGGGATCGACCATATCTTCGGCCGCGGGCTTGCCTTCGTACCAGAAATCCCACTCGGCGGCGGACATAAACTTGCGGGCGGTTTCGGGAGCAGCACTGTAGTAGCCCTGGCGACCGAGGAATGCACCTACCCAGCCGTCGAGCATCCAGTTGATGTATTCGTAGGCGGCGTCGAGCTGGACCCCCTGCAGGTTTTTGGAGAGGCCAATGCCACCGCCCCAGCCCCGGTAGCCCTCTTTGAGGGGGGCGTAGATGCACTCAGTGCCCTGGGACTGTACGGCAGTTACCGCTGGAGACCACATCGATTGCAGCACCACCTCTCCAGAGTTCATCAAATTGACCGACTCGTCGAACGTCTTCCAAAAGGCGCGGAACTGGCCGCTTCTCTTTTGCTCTTTGAGGATTTCGATGATCTGGTCGATTTCGGCGCGGGTCATGTTGCCCTTGTCGGCAAAGGTCATTAGCCCCAGCGCCTCGGCAACCATGGCTGCATCCATAATGCCGATCTGGGGGATGTCGAGGATGGAGGTTTTGCCCCTAAATTCGGAGTTGAACAGTTCACCCCAGCTTTCAATGGTGCGGCCCACCAAGTCGGGGCGGTAGCCCAGGGTGTCGGCGTTGTACTGGAAGGGAATGAGGGTGGCGTAGTCGGTAGGGGTAGTCGAAAATTCTTTAGAGTCGGGGCCGGTGAGGTACTGCACTCGGAAGGGGGCGGTACCCTGGGATTCTTCAACCGGCATGCCCTTAAACTCGCCGGTTCTAAAGAAGGAGACGATTTGGTCGTAGTTGGTGATGCGCTTAGTGTCGATGGGCTGGAGGTTGCCGGAGGGTACCACCAGCGGCAGACTGAAGTATTCGCCGTCGAAGATGTCGTACTGGCCGGGCTGGGTGATGGCGATCTGGTTGTTTTCCTCGGTGCTGAGGGCTCGCATGTCAAACTTAAAGCCCAGATCTTCCTGAGCCTTGTCGCGAATGTCGTTGATCTGCGAAACGCCGGTGCCAATCAGCCGCAGGGTAACGTCTTTGGTTTGGTTGGTGTTGACCTGGGGGCCGGGAGCAGGATTGTTAGGGGTGCCAGAGGGGGCGGCGCAGCGGGTGGCGGTGAGAAATGCCCCAGCGGCAAGGCCGGTGCGGATGATGTGGCGACGAGAAAACTTAGCCATAGTTAACAGTTCAATGAACGACGAAGGATTGTAGAGAGTGTGGAGGAGAACGCTAGGTTGACCCGATGGGCTTAGTGGGGCAGAAAAACGCAGTCGGCGGCGGCCCAGTCGAGCACCACCGTTTGACCCTCCTGAAACGAGGTAGTGAGCCAGTCGGGGGTGCGGGCTTTGTAGAGAACCTCCACGCCGCTGCCCTCAAGCACCAGCGAGACGCGGGTGACGTAGCCAGTGAACTCGATCGCAGTAATGCGAGCGGTAACCCGGTTGGTGGCGGGGCCGCAGACCGAGGTTTCGGCCTCGGTGAGGGATTTGATCTGCATCAGGTCGGCGCGAATGCAGCAGGCGGCCTCAGTACCGACCTGGGCGTAGTCGCCCAGGCAAAGCAGGGTGCCGAGGGCGGGCACGTCCATTTGAATGAGCTGCCCTTGGGTGTCTTGCACAGCGCTGGTGACGGTGCCCACAAAGATGTTGTTATCGCCGGTAAAGCGGGCCACAAACTTTGACAGGGGCTTGGAAAAGATTTCGGCGGGGGTACCGACCTGATCGACTCGACCGTGATCCATGACCACAATTTGGTCGGAGAGGGAGTAGGCTTCGTCTTGGTTGTGGGTGACTTGGATAAAGGTCATGCCGAACTGGCGCTGGAGCTTACGCAGCTCGCCGCGCGTTTTGACCCGCAGGGATTCGTCGAGGGCGCTGAGGGGTTCGTCGAGCATGAGCACCTGAGGGCGGGTGACTAGGGCGCGGGCGAGGGCGACCCGCTGCTGCTGACCACCGCTGAGCTGGGCGGGCTTGCGATCGCTAAACCCACTCAATCCGACCACCTCTAGCATTTCACCCACTCGATGGTGGCGATCGCCCTTGGTCATGCCGCGCATTTTGAGTCCAAAATCGACGTTCTCCCACACGGTTTTGTGCGGGAACAGTGCGTAGTTTTGAAACATCATCGCCGTGTTGCGCTGGGTGGCGGGAATGCCGTTAATGCGCGTATCACCAATGTAGATATCGCCCTCAGAGATGTCTTCGTGGCCTGCAATCATGCGCATGGTGGTGGTTTTGCCGCAGCCGCTGGGGCCGAGCAAACAGGTGTATGACCCAGCCGGAATATCGAGGGTGATGTTTTGAACCGCTGCAAATGAGCCGTATTTCTTTGTTACATCCCGCAGGGAAACACCCTTTGCTTCTGCCTGAAGCTCCTCAGGCACAGCCTCAACGGTAAGCACAGGTTCAATCTGAATATCTTGCATAGTAGAGCCGTGATTTAGAGCCGTGTTGAGCGGAAAAACAGCTGAATAAGAGCCAATCTCACCTCACCGGTTAGTCAGCCCCACTTATAGAGTTCTCTCGGGATGTGTACTGTATGCAGAGATACAGTTTTCGCAGGAGGGCAGCGGGACGAAGGGTATTTTGATGCCATGTCATGTCTCTATAGAAAGGTTTGTGGCCAAATTATAGGGCCAAGGCCACCTGATTTTTGTGAACCCTAACGAGCTGGTGCTGAGGCGATACAAATCTTTAGGCAATGTCTAAGGAAATATAACAAAGCTTTCCCAGGTCGCCTTTGGTCTTGAACAATTAAGGCATTGGGAAACGCCCCACAGGTAATGATTCTTAGCCTAGAGCGGCGAAATTTTAGGCGATTTTTGTGGGCTTAAATTTGCTTAGTCAGCTCGCTTGAATTTCTTCACAGATGGGCTACGAGATACTCCAAAGAGAGAGATTTAAATGATTAATCTAACGCCGGAGGATGTACGGCTGAAGACTACGGCCCGTAGCAAAGAAGACGCCATTCGCCAGGTGGGAGAACTGCTGGTGGCCAACGGTCGCATTCAGCCGGGCTACGTCGATAGCATGCTGGCCCGTGAGACCCAGGCCAATACCTATCTAGGCAACAGCATCGCCATTCCCCACGGTCAGCCCGCGAAGCGAGATCTAATTGTGACTACGGGCATTGCGGTGCTGCAAATTCCGGCTGGGGTGGAGTGGAGCCCTGGTGAGGTAGTGCGGCTAGTGGTGGGCATTGCGGCTAAGTCTGACGAGCACTTGCAGATTCTCACCAACCTGACCCATGTGCTGGATGATCCTGCCGCTGTTCAAGCGCTGGTGGAGACAGACGATGCTCAGGTGATCTGCGATCGCCTCACCGGTAAGTCATCTCCCAGCAGCAAAGGGCTGGATACCGAAGGCTTTGACCAATTTGTCGATGTCACCATTGACGCACCCACGGGGCTCCATGCTCGGCCCGCGACGGTGTTTGCGGATCTGGCGAAATCCTTTAGCGCCGAGGTGCGGGTGCGCTACGGCGACCAGGTGGCCAACGGCAAAAGCCTGATGTCGCTGCTGAAGCTGGGGGTTGAGCGCGATGGCGTGGTGCGGGTGCTGGCTAAAGGGAGTGATGCCACTCAGGCGCTGAGTGCGCTCCAGCAGGCGGTAGAGGACGGACTAGAGGAAGAGGAAGAAGTGGGAACTGCGGTGCTAGAACTCCCGGCGCTGGAGTTGGAAAGTCCCGCGCTGTCTGGGGTGGCCGCCTCACCCGGGCTGGCGATCGCGCCTCTGCACCGCTTCCACCGCACCAAGCTGGAGTTTGCCGAAACCGCCAGTGACCCAGCCGCCGAGCAGGATCGGCTGAGGGATGCGATCGCCCTCGCCGACATGGATCTCACCGACCTATACACCACTATTAAGGAGCGATCGGGCAAGGGCAAGGCCGCGATCTTTCAAGCCCACCGCGAGTTTTTGGCCGACCCTGAGCTACAGCAGGAGGCGCTGAACCAAATTCCGCCCAACCACAGTGCGCCCTGGGCCTGGCAGCAGGTGATCGAAGCCAAGGCCGAGGAACTGGAGGCGCTGGCTGATCCGGTGCTGTCGGGTCGGGCGGCGGACGTGCGCGACGTGGGGCAGCGGGTGCTGGCGCGGCTAGTAGGTGGGAGTGACGCGGGGGCAGCTCTGCCAAGTCATCCTGTGATTTTGATTGCCGACGACCTGACGCCTTCGGATACTGCCGGGCTGGATCCGGAGAAGATTCAGGGGTTCTGCACGGCGGCGGGCGGGGCGACCAGCCACACAGCGATCATTGCGCGATCGCTCAACATCCCTGCTATCGCCGGGGCTGGCTTAGCGATTCTGGATTTACCGGAGGGATCGACGGCCATTCTCGATGGCGACAAGGGCCAGCTCTACGCCAACCCGACTGAGGCGGATCTGGCGAAGGCCAAGCAGGCCCAGTCGGATCGCGCCCAGCTTCGCGATGTGGAGCAGCAGACCCGGTTCCAGCCCGCTATCACCACCGACGGCCACCGCATCGAAGTGGTCGCCAACATCGGCGGGCCAGCGGAAGCCGCCCAGGCAATGAATGCTGGGGCCGAAGGGGTTGGCCTGGTGCGGACCGAATTTCTCTTTCTCAACCGCAGCACGCCCCCCAGCGAAGACGAGCAGTATGACGCGCTGCAAACCATGACCCAGGCGCTCAACGGTCTGCCGCTGATCGTCCGTACGCTGGATATTGGCGGCGACAAGCACGTGCCCTACCTGAACCAGCCCGCCGAAGAAAACCCCTTCCTTGGCATTCGCGGTGTGCGGCTGTGCCTGGAGCGCACCGATCTCTTTGAAACTCAGCTGCGAGCGATCTTGCGGGCGGCGGGCGGCGGCTACATCCGCGTCATGTTCCCCATGATTGCCACGCTGGAAGACATTCGCGCCGCCAAGACGGTGCTGGAGTCGGTGCGATCGGCGATCGATGGGCCACCGGTGGAAATCGGCATGATGGTCGAGGTGCCCAGCGCTGTACTGATGGCGGCGGAGTTTGCCCAGGAAGTTGACTTCTTCTCGGTGGGCACCAACGACCTCACCCAGTACCTCTTGGCGATGGATCGGGGTCACCCCACTCTGGCCAAGCAGGCCGATGCCCTGCACCCCGCCGTGCTGCGGGCGATCGCCCAAACCGTGCAGGGGGCCAAGCTCTCTGGCAAGTGGGTCGGCGTCTGCGGCGGGCTGGCGGGCGATGCCCAGGGCGCAATGATTCTCGCCGGGCTGGGGGTGAAAGAGCTGAGCATGGATATCCCCAGCATTCCGAAGGTCAAGGCGCGGCTGCGGGGGGCGTCGATGAAGCAGATGAAGCGGCTGGCGCAGAAGGCTTTGGCCTGTCGCACCGCCGAGGAGGTGAGGGCGCTATGACCCATCCCCTCAGGAACCACCGGATCGCTACGGTGACGCTGAACCCGGCGATCGACCAGACGGTCTCGATTCCTAACTTCAAGGCCGATGCGGTAAACCGGGTGGCCTGGAAACAGGATGACGCCGGGGGCAAGGGCGTGAATGTGGCCTCCTTTTTGGCAGAGGCAGGCCACAGGGTCAGCGTTAGCGGCTTTTTGGGCCGAGAGAATGACGCCCTATTCAAGACGCTGTTTCATCAAAAGGGCATTGACGACCACGTTGTGTACCTGCCCGGCGACACCCGCATCAACATCAAAATTGTCGATGATGCCCAGGGTCAGGTGACCGACATCAACTACCCCGGCCAAGCGCCGACCCATGGGGATGTGGCGACGCTCAAGCAGGCCGTCCACGCCCTGGCCGAGCAGTGCGACTGGTTTGTGTTTTCGGGCAGTGTGCCAGCGGGCCTGTCCACCGACATCTACGACGAGCTGATTGGCCCGCTCAAGGCCCAGGGCAAAACCGTGGTGCTCGACACCAGCGGCGACGCCCTACGCTTTGGCCTGCCCGCCAAGCCCGACCTGATTAAACCCAACCAGGCCGAGCTAGAGGAGGTGCTGAATACCCGCCTGTCTGGTCACGGTGAGGTTGTCGCCGCCGCCCGCGAGCTGATTAGCTCCGGCATTCCCTACGTGGTGGTGTCGATGGGGGGTGAGGGGGCACTATTCGTCGATCGTACCCAGGCCTTCCATGCTCAGCCGCCCTCCGTTGACATCAAAAGCACTGTGGGGGCTGGCGATGCGATGGTGGCGGGCACGGTGGCAGGGCTAGTCAGCGGCCAGTCGCTGCGAGACTGCGCCACCCTGGCTACGGCGTTTTCGATGGGGGCACTGGGCGAAATCGGCCCCCGACTGCCGCCTATGGAGAAGATTCAGGCGATGCGAAAACTGGTGACCGTGCAGGAGGTGAGATGATCCTCCCAATTTCTTGCTCCCGTAGGGTTGGCAGTGCCCACCATCCCCTCAAGCGCAGGGCAGTCTCACTGACTTAAATGACGTGTTTTTGCCGAAGGCCTAAGGTGGGCAGTGCCCACCCTACAACTCCATCACCCCTTACCCATCTACCCCTTTACCCTTCTACCCAAAGCAGACTATGACAAAAATTGTTGCCGTTACCGCCAGCATCGCTGGCGAGGCCCATACCCAGATGGCGGCAGAGGCTCTCAAGCGCACCGCCCAGGCAATGGGCCACGAGATTGTGACCGAGGCCCAGAGTTTGGGCGCTGTGGTCACCGCCCTCAGCCCCAATGACATTGAGCAGGCCGATGTGGTGATCGTGGGGGCCGACGGGGCGGTGGAGCGCGATCGCTTCGCTGGCAAACCCGTCTATGCCGTTTCCACCAGCGAGGCCATTCGCAATACCGAAATGGTGATCCAGAGCGCCGTGGCGCTGGTGGGCTATGGGCCACGCTTGGGGGCGATCAAGACCACGCCCCACCCCCACGACCCGCTACCAGGGGATGTCGCTAGCGACGAGGCTGTACCCACCCCTCCATCCACCCCGGCCAGTAAATTCTTTGTGGGCATTACCTCCTGCCCCACAGGCATTGCCCACACTTTCATGGCTGCCGAAGCCCTAAAGCAGGGAGCCCTGAAACTGGGTCACGACATCAAGGTCGAAACCCAAGGTTCCGTTGGGTCACAAAATGCCCTCACTGATAACGAAATCGCCCGCGCCGAGGCGGTGATTATTGCCGCCGACACCCACGTCGACCTGTCCCGCTTTGGCGGCAAACGGCTGTACGAAACCTCGACTAAGGCCGCCATTCACAATGGGGCAAACGTGGTGACGGCGGCGATGGATGCGCCTGTGGTTGGCGGCGGCAAGGGCGGCACGGGCAGCTATGTGGACGAGGTCAATCAGGCCAAGGCCGAGCGCTCTGAAAGTCGCTCTGGCCCCTACAATCACCTGCTGACCGGGGTGAGCTACATGCTGCCGGTGATTGTAGCGGGCGGCTTGATCATTGCGCTCTCGTTTGTGTTTGGCATTAACCCCGAGGCAGGCACCTTTGGCGACGCGCTGATGCAGATCGGCGGCGGCGCGGCCTTTGCGCTGATTGTGCCGGTGCTGTCGGGCTTTATTGCCTTTTCCATTGCCGATCGCCCCGGCATTGCCCCCGGCCTAATTGGCGGTATGCTGGCGGCGAATTTGGGTATGGGCTTTCTAGGTGGTATTTTGTCCGGCTTCTTGGCGGGCTATGTCGCCAAGTTTGTGCGCGACAAGGTCAACCTGCCCGCCAACTTTGAGGGCCTTAAGCCCGTGCTGGTGATTCCGCTGTTGGCCACGCTGATTGTCGGTCTGCTGCTGGTCTACGTCTTTGGCGGCCCGGTGCGGTTCATTATGGAGGGCATGACCACCTATCTAGAAGGATTAAGCGGCACCAATGCCGTGCTGCTGGGCCTAATCTTGGGCGCAATGATGGCGGTAGATATGGGCGGCCCGGTGAACAAAGCGGCCTACACCTTTGCAGTGGGGCTGCTGGCCACCAACCTCTACGCGCCGATGGCGGCGGTGATGGCGGCGGGCATGACTCCACCCCTGGGTCTGGCCCTAGCCACGTTTATTTCTAAGAAACACTTTAACCAGGCAGAGCAGGAGGCGGGGAAAGTGGCCTCGGTGCTGGGTATCTCCTTTATTACTGAGGGGGCAATTCCCTTTGCGGCCAACGACCCCTTGCGGATTATCCCTGCCTGTATTGCTGGATCGGCGGTGACCGGGGCACTGTCGATGGCTTTTGGCTGCACCCTGCGGGCTCCCCACGGCGGCGTGTTTGTGCTGGCCATACCGAATGCGGTTGAGAATGCGGGGCTCTATATTGTGGCGATCGCAGCGGGCACCCTGGTCACCGCTCTGGCTACCGTGCAGCTCAAGCACTGGTTTCCAAGGAAAAAGGCGATCGCAGCCGCTTAATCGCTCATATTCATAACCATAGCGAGAGCCAGGGAAGAGATGAATCATCCATCTACTCCCTGGCTCTCGCTGTAGCTATAGCGATGGCCATCGCGCTTAGGACGTTGGCCTCTTCCATTGGCAAAAACTGAGACACCTCCACGGCGTATAGCCACCGCTTTAGGGGATATGAGTCATGTCCTAACCGTTCTGGCGATGGCTGTACCAAAGCTCTAAAGGATCCTTGTCTATCTGATTAGAAAAACCAATTACCCACCCGTTGGGTTTTCTAAAGCAGAAGTGATACAGTTTTTCCATAGACTTTTATCGATGTCAAAGCTTTTTTCATTTACACAACTCAATAAAGGAGCGTAGGTGCTGGCGATGGGCATCACAAATCGTATTAACTTCCGCAATGTGCGCGGTGACGTCTTTGGGGGCGTCACCGCTGCAGTAATTGCCCTGCCAATGGCCCTGGCCTTTGGTGTAGCCTCAGGGGCTGGAGCGGCCTCTGGTCTCTATGGGGCAGTCATTGTTGGATTCTTTGCGGCGCTGTTTGGGGGCACGCCGACGCTGATTTCAGAACCTACGGGGCCAATGACGGTGGTATTTACCGCCGTTATTGCTCAACTGGTTGCCTCAGACCCCGAAAACGGTCTGGCCATGGCCTTTACCGTGGTCATGCTAGCGGGTCTGTTCCAGATTATTTTTGGATTTCTCAAGCTCGGTCGTTACGTCACGCTGATGCCCTACCCGGTAATCTCGGGCTTCATGTCGGGCATTGGGGTAATTCTGATCATTTTGCAGCTGGGGCCATTTTTGGGCCACGCCACGCCCAAGGGCGGGGTAGTCGGTACCCTCACCAACCTGCCCCAGATGGTAAGCACCCTCGACCCGGCGGAGGTGGCCTTGGGTGTCTTTGCCCTGGCTGTGCTGTTTCTCATGCCAAAGCGGTTTAGCCGCTGGGTGCCGCCTCAACTGCTGGTGTTGGTAGCCGGTACCCTGCTAGCTCTAACGGTGTTTTCCGGTGCTGAACTACGGCTGATTGGCGAAATTCCCACCGGGTTGCCAAGCTTGCAGTTGCCCGTGTTCAGTGCCGATCAGCTGCGGGTCATGCTGGTGGATGGTCTGGTCTTGGGGATGCTCGGCTGCATTGATGCCCTGCTGACGGCGATGATTGCTGACAGCATTACCCGTACCCAGAGTGATGCCAACAAGGAACTGATTGGCCAGGGTATTGGCAACATGATGTCGGGTTTGTTTGGCGGTATGCCGGGGGCTGGAGCCACCATGGGTACCGTAGTCAATATTCAGGCCGGAGGCAAAACCGCTCTGTCGGGCCTGGTGAGGGCGGGTATTTTGCTGGTGGTGGTGCTGTGGGCCGCGCCCTTAACTAGAACAATTCCGCTGGCGGTGCTAGCAGGGATTGCGGTCAAAGTTGGTTTCGACATTCTCGACTGGAGCTTTTTGAAGCGGGCCCACCAGGTGTCCTGGAAAGGTACCGCCATCATGTACGGCGTCATGTCTTTGACGGTGTTTGTCGACCTGATTGTGGCGGTTGGGGTTGGTGTGTTTATTGCCAATATTCTCACAATCGATCGCCTCAGCAAGCTTCAGTCTGACCAGGTGAAGGCCATCACCGACTTTGATGAAGATGTGCCGATGAGTGCTGAAGACAAAGCACTGATGGATCAGGCCAATGGCCGAGTGCTGATGTTTCACCTCAGCGGCCCCATGATCTTTGGGGTAGCGCGGGCGATTTCCCAAGAGCATACGGCTATGGATGCCCACGACATTCTAATTGTGGATTTACAGGATGTCCCCCACCTGGGTGTGACCGCTGCCCTGGCCCTAGAAAATGCCATTCAGGACGCTAGCGATGCCGGTCGGCCCGTATTTTTGTCTGGGGCGCGGGGCAAAACCCTAAAGCGGCTCGAAAAGCTGGGCACGCTCCGGTTTGTGCCGCCTGAGCACCTGCTGGAAAACCGCACCGCAGCGCTCAAATCGGCTTTGCGATTGCTGGCGGCACGGGATGGCGTGGAGCCCCCTCGCATTGCCGTTGAGCCTGGGACGGCAGCGCTGTAAGAGCGTAAGGATTCGGTATAGACAGCTTAACGGGTTAGCAGCCAGGCTGTGGCCCTCCTCTCATAGAGGCTGTTGTATACGAAGTCTGCTTGTTAGGTTTGACGGCTTGGCGCTGAAGCACTATCCGCTGGTGTTTCCCTGGCGCTGACTCAATGAGTTTTGCCTGGGGCTAGAGATTATTTTGAAGGCCCCAGGGGCTCGTTCCTAAAATCTGGACTGTAATTAGGAGGTATCAATGCTAATTTCTAACGCTGTTTCTGCACTTTCCTGGCTACCGTGGCCAGACTCTCCTTTAGTTGCGCCGTTGCTAGCGGCCACCCCCGAGGCGGATATGGGGCCAATGGTGTTAGCTGGGGTGCTGTTGAGCCTGGTGGTGATTTATGTAGCTAGCAAATTGGGGGGCGAGTTGTCTAAGCTGCTCGATTTGCCGCCGGTCTTAGGAGAACTGGTTGCCGGGGTGGTGGTCGGTGTGTCGGCCCTGCACCTGATTGTGTTTCCGGAGACGGGGTCGGTGGCCGCAGACTCGCAGCTAATGGGGCTGTTGCAGTGGCTCGGTGGGCTCACCCCCGAAATGGTGACCGAGGTATTCCGCAGCCAGAGCGAGGTGATCTCGGTGCTGGCGGAACTGGGGGTGATCATTCTGCTGTTTGAGATTGGTCTGGAGTCTGACCTGCGGGAGCTGCAGAAGGTGGGCTACCAGGCGGCGATCGTGGCGGTGGTAGGCGTAGCGGCCCCCTTTGCCCTGGGTACCGCAGGGCTAATGCTGCTGTTCAGTGTGCCGACGATTCCAGCAATTTTTGCGGGGGCGGCGCTGACGGCCACTAGCATTGGTATTACCTCAAAGGTGCTGTCGGAGATTGGCCAGCTGAAGTCGGCGGAAGGTCAGATTATTGTTGGCGCGGCGGTAATTGACGACGTGCTGGGCATTATCGTGCTGGCGGTGGTGGCCAGCTTGGCTAAGACCGGCGAAGTGGATGTGATGAATGTGGTGTACCTGATTATCAGCGCCACGGGGTTTTTGCTGGGGGCAATTTTCTTAGGCAAGTTTTTTAATACGTCGTTTGTGGCGATCGCAGACCGACTGCAAACTCGCGGCAATCTAGTGATTCCAGCGATTACCTTTGCGTTTTTGATGGCCTTTTTAGCCAACGTGATTCACCTTGAGGCAATTTTGGGAGCGTTTGCGGCGGGTCTGGTGCTAGATGAAACCGACAAGCGCAAAGAGCTCGACCGCCAGGTTATGCCCATTGCCGACATTCTGGTGCCAATTTTCTTTGTTACGGTGGGGGCTAAGGCCGATTTAGGCGTACTAAACCCGGCGGTGGCCGCCAACCGAGAAGGGCTGGTGATTGCGGTATTTTTGCTGGCGGTGGCCATTGTTGGCAAGGTTATAACTGGGTGGACCGCGTTTGGTCAGCCGCTGAATCGTTTGGCGATTGGCATTGGTATGGTGCCGCGCGGTGAGGTAGGGCTAGTGTTTGCGGGCATTGGCTCGGCTAGCGGGGTGCTGACTAAGCCCCTGGAGGCGGCCATTATCATCATGGTGATTGCCACCACATTTCTGGCTCCACCGTTTTTGCGGATTGCGTTTAAGGGTAGTGAAGCAGAGGCGATCGCGGAGGCCGCTGCACCTGAACCGGCTGATGTGGCTTCTTAAGCGGTTTCTGGGAAAGGAGATCCCCGTTTTGAGCTAGCGATCGCAGTTGCTGTAGGGTGGGCACTGCCCACCACGGTTTGATTGATTCTGCAGTTGGTTTAGCGGCGCACAGTTGGGGGCAATAGCCAGATCTGCTGCTGGGGCCATTTCGCTGGCCCCAGACCCCCAGCTCCGCACCTCCTCCGGCCTACGAGAAGGGCGCTCCGTCGTCCTTCACCTCCCGGAAAGGATCGACCGATCATCGGTTTAAACCTCTGCTCTGCAAACGGGCCTTTCATCCCCATTTACCCGCCTACCCATCCACCCATCTACTCATCCACTCAAAATGCTCTACGCCTGTGTTTACGCCACTATCCTTTTAGGTTTCTTTGGCATTTTGCTGAAGGAAAATTTGGTGATGAAAATTATCGCCATGGATGTGATGAGTACCGGAGTAATTGCCCTGTTTGTGCTGGTGGCGGCTAGGGGTGGTACTTACACGCCTATTCTCAGCGGAGCGCCCTCGATAGCCTACGCCGATCCAGTGCCCCAGGCGGTGATTTTGACGGCGATTGTGATTGGCTTTTCGATTCAGGCGCTGATGCTGGTGGCAGTGATGAAGCTGGCCCGCGACAACCCAACTCTGGAAACCCGCGCCATTGAGGAGGAGTACCGGCCATGACCCTCTGGACTGTACTTTGGATTGCGCTGCCGTTTTTGGTGGCCTTTAGTCTGTACCTGCTGCCCCAGGGCGATCGCCGGTCAAGGTCAGTTATTGATTGCCGAGTTTTAGCGCTGGGGGTGACGCTGCTATCCCTGGCCTTTGCCACAACGCTGTTTGTCCAACCCGCTCCCCTGTCCCTGTCCCTGCTGGATAGCTTTGGGGTTTCGCTGCTAGCGGATAACTTGAGCGCCTTTTTCATTCTCACCAATGCCCTGGTGATGGCGGCGGTCATTCTCTACTGCTGGGGCACGGACAAGGCCAAATTTTTCTACACCCAGGTCATCATTCTCCACGGCAGCATCAATGCGGTGTTCATCTGCGCCGATTTGATCAGCCTCTACGTGGCCCTAGAAGTAATTGGGATTGCGGCGTTTTTGCTGATTGCCTATCCGAGCACCAACCGCAGTCTTTGGGTCGCCCTGCGCTACCTGTTTATCAGCAACACCGCCATGCTGTTTTACCTGATTGGGGCGGTGCTGGTCTACCAGACCCACCAGTCCTTTGCTTTTACGGGGTTGCGCGGAGCCTCGGCGGAAGCCCAAGCGCTGATCTTTTTGGGCCTGTTGGCCAAAGGCGGCATTTTTGTCTCGGGCCTGTGGCTGCCCCAAACCCACTCCGAGGCCGAAAGCCCGGTCTCGGCCTTACTGTCGGGGGTGGTGGTGAAGGCGGGAGTTTTTCCCCTGGTGCGGTTTGCCCTGATGGTCGAAACCCTGGACCCGGCGGTGCGGCTGTTTGGCGTGGCGGCGGCGGTGCTGGGGGTGCTCTACGCCCTGGTCGAAACCGATACCAAACGAGTTTTAGCCTGTAGTACCTTGTCCCAGGTGGGCTGGGTGCTGGCAATTCCTGAAGCGGCGGGGTTCTATGCCCTGGCCCACGGGCTGGGCAAGGCGGCGCTGTTTTTGGTGGTGGGCAAACTGCCCAGCCGCAACCTGGCCGTGCTGAGGCAGCAGCCCATCGACACCGCTTACTGGGTGCCGCTGGCCTTGGGCAGTCTGTCTATTTCAGGGTTTCCATTCTTGGCGGGGTTTAGCGCCAAAATGCTCACCCTCAAGCAAGGTCTGCCCTGGCAGGTGGCGGTGCTCAATGGTGCCGCCGTTGGCACAGCTATTCTCTACGCCAAATTTGTCTTTTTGCCCCATCGCCCTACCCCAAAGGCCGACCGTTGGGCAGCCCAGCCTGGCCTTTGGCTGGCGCTGCTGCTGCTGCTGGGGGCATTGCTGATGGCCAACCTCGGCTACCTCGACGCCTATGCCCCTGGCAATGTAGTCAAGGCCCTGACCATTATTGCGCTGGGCTGTCTAATTCACGGGCTGGTGATCCAGCGGGTGAGTCTGGCTCTGCCTCGGTCTATGGAACGGTTTGACCACCTGGTTGGGGGCATGAGTTTGGTGCTGGTGACGTTGTTTTGGATCACGTGGTCATGGGTGGTATGAGGTTCTACAGCTATCGGAGGTACCCATCATGACGACCGTGATGATGGTGTGGCTGACCCTTCCGTTTTTTGTCGGGTTTAGCATTTATCTGCTGCCCCAGGGCGATCGCATTCTCGCTTTGCTCGTCACCCTGGTGTCGATGGCCTTTGCCATGGTGCTGTTTGAGCAGCCGGCTCCTCTGAGCTGGCATTTGCTCGACAACTTTGGCGTCACGCTAATGGCCGACGACCTCAGCGCCTTTTTTATTCTCACTAATGCTCTGGTGACGGCAGCGGTGATTCTCCACTGCTGGTACAGCGGCAAAACGACTTTTTTCTATACCCAAGCGATCATTCTCCATGGCAGCGTCAATGCAGCGTTTATCTGTGCTGATTTGATTAGCCTCTACGTGGCGCTGGAGGTGATTGGCATTGCGGTATTTTTGCTGATTGCCTACCCCCGCAGCGATCGCAGCCTGTGGGTGGCTCTGCGCTACCTGTTCGTCAGCAATACGGCCATGCTGTTCTACCTGATGGGGGCTGCGCTGGTGTATCTCACCAACCAGTCCTTTTCCTTTGAGGCGTTGGAGGGTGCCCCGGTAGAGGCTATAGCCCTGCTGTTTGTGGGCCTGCTGACCAAGGGCGGCATTTTTATTTCGGGGCTGTGGCTGCCCCTGACCCACTCTGAGTCAGAAACCCCAGTTTCGGCCCTAATGTCGGGGGTGGTGGTAAAGGCGGGGGTATTTCCCCTGGTGCGCATTGCTCTTATGTCTGAAGAACTCGACCCAATCGTGCGCATTTTTGGGGCGGGCACCGCTCTGCTGGGGGTAGCCTACGCCATGTTTGAAAAAGACACCAAGCGCATGCTGGCCTTTCACACGGTGTCGCAGATGGGGTTTGTGCTGGCGGCCCCAGAGGTGGGTGGTTTCTATGCCCTCACCCACGGCCTGGTCAAAGCCGCTCTGTTTTTAACGGCAGGGGCGTTACCCAGCCGCAGTTTTAAGGAACTGCACAATCAGCCCATTCACACCCCGATTTGGATTGCCCTGGTGATTGCCAGCTTCTCGATTTCTGGCTTTCCGCTGCTGTCGGGTTTTGGAGCTAAAGTGTTGACGATGAAAAACTTGCTGCCCTGGCAGGTAATCGCCATGAATATGGCCGCCCTGGGCACCGCGATTTCCTTTGCTAAGTTTATTTTCTTGCCCCACGGCCCCGCCAAAGAGCAGTTGGTTAAGCGAGGGTTTTGGCCGGCGGTGCTGCTGCTGCTGGCGGGGTTGGTGGTGGCCAATGTGGCCTACTACGACGCCTACAGTTTGGCCAATATCGCCAAGCCGCTGGCCATTATTGCCCTGGGCTGGCTGGTCTATCTACTCATTATTCAGCGGATGGTGGTGAAACTGCCCCGGGTACTAGAGGAGTTTGAACATCTAATTGGGGTGATGAGTGTGATGCTGATGGTTTTGTTTGGCATGGTGCTGGCATGACAGGATATTTAAACATAATTTTGCGGTTGACCATCTGGTTTTTACTGACTGCTGACCTCAGCTGGGCCAACATTTTGATTGGGGTGGCCGTGACTCTGCTGCTGCCCCGAGGGGTGACAAATCTAGGCCTGCTCAAGGACTGGCTGCGCACCCTGGGAGAGGTGGTAGTAGCCATTCCCCAGGCCTATAAAGAGGCTTTTGAAATTATGATTTGCCCGCACCACGAAGAAACGGTTGTTTTAGAGCGGGTTAAACCTCGGCGCACTCCCAGTCTGATCTTTTTAGATATTTTTTTGATTACCTTTACGCCCAAGACCATTGTGCAGCGCTACCACAGTCGGGGCTGGTACGAAGTTCACTACATTCAGCGGAGGGAGACCCCATGACTCTGGTGCTGATTGCAATGATTGGGGCCTTGCTAATACCGATGATCGAGGCCCTTCAGGATGAGGATATTTGGCAGCGCATGCTGGCCTTTGCCAGTATCGCCACCAAGACCTCGGTGATGATTTTGGTGATTGCCGTCTTGCAGGATGACTGGATGATTGGCGTGGTGGGGGTGCTAATTCTCAGCGTCGGCAATGCGGCCCTGATGCTGCTGGCCCACATTATCAAGCGCCTGAGCGACGTGATGGACTGATGAGGGGACTGGTAGAACCAACCGATGGAATGGAGGGATAATGGTTAATATTCTCAGCTACGGCTGTATTGTTCTCGGCCTGGTGTTCTGGTTTTGGGGCACCTGGCCCCTGCTGGGTCGGCGATCGGTGCTCTACAAACTGCACGGGCTGTCGGTGGCCGATACTCTGGGGTCGATGACGATCGTGGTGGGGCTGCTGCTGCGCATTCCGCAGGAGTGGCCACTGCTGGTGCTGGCGCTGATCTCGCTAGCGATTTGGAATACGGTGCTGGGCTACGTGCTGGCCTACTGCGTTACCGATGACGGCGGACAGGAGGTGAGCCATGGCGGATAGCCCGATGATGAGCAGCTATGTCTATGCGATTATGCTGCTGCTGCCGCTGTCGGCGGCGATGGTGATTCTTCAGCGCAACCCCTACCAGGCGCTCGTAATGCGGGGCATTTTGGGAGCGATCGCAGCTCTGGTCTACGCCATGCTGGGCGGGGCCGATGTAGCTCTGACCGAAGCCCTGGTGGGGACGATGTTGGCCATCACCCTCTATGTCGTGGCGGTGCGATCGTCGCTGGTGATGCGGCTGGGGGTACTAGAGGGCGAGGGCGCTAAGAAAAACCTGCAGTGGCAGCCAATGCTCGACTATTTACGCGCGCTGCTGAAACGCTACCAGCTGCGACTAGAGCTAGTGCCCTACGCCGATGACCAGGCTCTGTACCAGGCTTTGGCGGCCAAAGAGGTGCACGGTATCTGTCTAATGGACAGGACTGGACAAACCGCTGAGGAGGTAGCTCCCCGCATTTTGGTGCGGGTGCGGCGACTGGCGGATATTTTTGCGACGGAGTTGCCGGGGGCGATCGCAGAAGCCAAGCTATACCGCGACGATCAACTCGACCCCTTACCCCTTTCCTCAGCTCTAACGGAGGAGCATTTATGATTTGGGTTTACCTGACGGCGGGGCTATTGTTCTTTCTTAAAATGCTAATTCTGCCCGACCCGACGACGGCGAACGCTGAGCTGATGGTGGTAGATGCGATCGCCGCCGATACCGGCATTCCCAATGCGGTATCGGGAATCATTTTCCGCAACCGCCTCTACGACACCATTTTCGAGGTCGTGGTATTTACCATTGCCATTATGGGGGCCAAGTACCTGCTGGCCGACGAAACTCCCACCGTTCCCTTCTATAGCTTTACCGATCAGCCCTCCATTGTGCTGGCCCGACTCGGAGCCACGATCGCCGCGTTAGTGGGAATCGAGCTGGCAATTCGAGGCCACCTCAGCCCTGGCGGTGGCTTTGCGGCAGGGGTAGCGGGCGGCACTGCGATCGGTCTGATCGCCATTACCGCCGCCTCTCCCGAATGGATGCAGGCAATTTACGAGCGCTGGCGTGCCGCCGCCTGGGAAAAGGTATCGGTACTAATTTTTATCGCGCTGGCGGTGCTGACCCTGGTGGGGGCCGAGTTACCCCTTGGCCAATTTGGCACATTGCTGAGCGGTGGCGTAATACCGCTGCTAAACATCCTGGTGGCGCTCAAGGTAGCGCTGGGGTCTTGGGCGATAACCCTGTTGTTTATCCGCTATCGGGGGCTACTATAAGGTGCGCATTTGGGGCGGGAACCCAGGTTAGCAAAACTCAACCCGCATCCTAGCCCCACTGCCTGCTCCAGCTAGCCGGTACAAATTTTGACTGCTTTTGGAACGGTTGACGAACCCAAGGGCGCGAAAACCAAAACCGTTGACCCGTGTTTTAAGACTTGCGTGTCGACTGATGCACAAAGCCTAAGAAAGCTTGCCATAACTGCCACGTAGCTAGGGTGGTTTGACCACAGTTCAGCCAGTTGCGGGCCTAGCGTCTGCCCTAGCTTCAGCAATTTACCAACCAATTACGCCTAGCGAGTTAGCCAAATCAGCGCATTTTCCTAGGGAGTCCAGCTGGTGTTTTTGCACCACGTAGGTTAGCGCTGATGAGAACTGAAAAACTTAGAAAGGATGAATTAGACTTCACAGTCTTTTCATCTTCTCAGTAGAAATGTAAATAAACTAACCATTTTAGCCTCCCACGATAAGGGGGAATCTTCAGTAGGGCATGATACAAAAGAGAGGCGATTTGAGCTAATTTCAGGCGCAAACAAGATCGAATCTTCTATTTATTTCCTTTAGACAAAAATATTCATGAAAGCCTTGCAAAGTCTCGATTTATCGTGAGTTTGAATGTTTTTGCGCACTTAAATAGTTTAAAGCCGCATAGCGAATCTAGGAGCCGTTCGTGAATTCACTTCGTAAAGCAACTCTGTTACCTCAAGATCAAAAAATTAAGAACATTCCTTTTAGTAAGTTTAGTGCGAGTGGAGACGAGCTTGCTCACGTCACGGAAGCAATAGCAAGTGGCGGCATTATAGGCGATGGCAAATATACAAAGCTGTGCCAGACGTGGCTGCAAAACCGGCTGGGCTCAAAAAAAGTACTACTGACACATTCGTGCACAGCCGCCCTGGAGATGGCTTTTATTTTGGCTGATATTCAGCCCGGTGATGAAGTAATTATGCCGTCTTACACTTTCGTATCTACAGCAAATGCTGTGGTTCTAAGGGGAGGTGTACCTGTTTTTGTCGATGTTCGACCAGATAACCTAAACTTAGACGAAGCCAAAATTAAAGCAGCCATTACAACCAGAACCAAAGCAATTGCTCCGGTTCACTATGCAGGGGTGAGCTGCGAGATGGCTCCAATTTCTGAGATCGCAACTCAGTATGGCCTGCGAGTGGTTGAGGATGCAGCCCAAGGCATATGTTCCAGGTATAATGACCAACCGATCGGTAGCTATGGTGACCTGGCTGCCTTCAGCTTTCACGGAACAAAAAATATAGTTTCAGGGGAAGGTGGTGCATTAGCCATTAATGACCCTTTGTTAATTGAGCGCGCAGAAATAATTTGGGAAAAAGGTACAAATCGAAGCCAATTTTTCCGAGGCGACGTTGATAAGTATACTTGGGTTGATATAGGTTCTTCCTACCTGCCCAGCGATATTCTCGCTGCGTTTTTATGGGCGCAACTCCAGCAAGCTGACAGCATTACTCAGCACCGAAAAGATGTTTGGAATCGATACCACCTTGCCTTTGAAGCTCTTGAAAAAGACGGAAGAGTGCGACGTCCAATCATTCCTCAGCAATGTCAACATAACGCACACATTTATTATCTTCTAGTAGATAGCCTAGAAACTCGCACTCAGATTTTGGCCCATCTAAAGCGCTCTGGTGTGCAAGCAACTTTCCACTATGTTCCTCTGCATAGCGCCCCGGCAGGAAAAAAATATGGTCGGCCGTCTGGCAAGCTAAATGTTACAGAAGATATCTGCGATCGCATTGTTCGCTTACCTCTTTTTGCCAATATGACCTTTGAAGAAACAGATTATATCATTTCCCTGATTCATGAATCCTTGCTCTAAGTAGTAAATAGCACAGGGGTGTTGAACTAGTCTTTCAATGTGGAGTGAGTTTCGATGCGACTTTTGATTGTCAATTTTGCGGGTGATATTCGCACAGACTTCCATCGTCTTAACTCTGGAGGAGCTGAGACATACTATGCACAAAAGTATTCTATTGAGTCTTACGCTAGACTTAGACAGTATGCAGAAGAAGTCGCAGACCTGATCTATTTAACTGAAGAAGCCTACGACGAAGTTTTGCCCAATGGCGTTCGGGCAATTGGCTGTGGCTTTCGTCAATTTGAAGATATAGATCCTAAAAAAATAATTCAATTGATCGAAAACTACGATCCAACACATTTGGTTCTGTTGACAGTAGACAAAAATGTTTTGGATTGGGCCGTCAAAAGAAAAATTCCAACCATCACTACATTTGCTAATGCGATTTCCATGCAGTCTTCTACTCCTTTGCATAGTTTGCTCAGGAGAATTAAGAATCATAGGATCGTCTCACTGCTCAATCAACCAAATATAGAGTGGGTTGGTAGCTATGGCATAAATTCATCGAAAAAGCTCCAAAAGCTAGGAGTCAAACCAGAAAAGATTGTGCCTTGGGATTTTTTGATCGATGCCAATCCAGGGGGTTTTTCGCCCAAAATTCTTTCGAAAAGCAAACAGGATTGGAGCCTATGCTACATAGGCTCTATTAGTGAAGATAAAGGAGTTGGTGACCTGCTTAAAGCTGTTAAGCAATTAAGGTCAAGATCAATTTCTGTTCGCCTTGGCCTGGTAGGGTCGGATAGTACGAACTTCGCTAAGGACATGATTGCGAAACTTGGTCTAGAAGACTCTGTAGAGCTACTAGGGTTTGTTCCCAACCACGAGGTTGAACCCTTGATGAATAGCATGGATCTTGTCATTGTTCCTAGTCGGCATAACTATCCTGAAGGATTTCCTTTGGTAATTCATCACGCTTTAAGAGCCTGTACTCCAATAGTGGCCTCTAACCATCCCATGTTCAAAGGCTATTTGCAGCATCAGGTCAACGCTATGATTTTCCCTGAGGCCAATGCTTCGGCTTTGGCAAACTGTGTTGAGGAAGTCTTAACCAACACAGACACCTATCGGCGTATCTCTGAAGTTTCCCATGCAACCTGGCATCAGCTTCGACTGCCTGTTAAATGGGCCGATTTGGTGAGCCGGTGGGTTAGCCAATCACCTGCTGATCATCAATGGCTGGCTGATCATAGCTTGAATGGCAGCAAACAGAAGACCACAGAACAGGTTTCCCTGCACGCTGATTACGCCTGATCGAACCAAGGCAGCATCTGTCTTAGCCTGAATAGGCCAACGCTTTTAGACTGTGTAGTTTTAATCCTTCAGTATTGGTTGATGTATCTATGAAAACCTTTTTGGTTACAGGCGGTGCAGGCTTTATCGGCGCTAACTTTGTGCTTAAAGCCCGAAGAGAAAAGTGGGCCAATATTATTAATCTGGATCAGCTAACCTACGCTAGTAATCCTAATAGCTTGGCATCCTTAAGCGATGATTCAGGCTACCAATTTGTTCGCGGTGATATTGGCGACCTTGAACTAGTCAGCAATATTCTGCGTCAATATCGTCCTGATGCTTTGCTGCACTTTGCGGCAGAGAGTCACGTCGATCGCTCCATCATTGGTCCTGAAGCGTTTATTCAAACCAATATCGTCGGTACCTTTAGACTGTTGGAGGCTGCTCGCCACCATTGGGACTCTTTGCCACTAGAAAATCGCGATCAGTTTCGGTTTCTACATGTCTCCACAGATGAGGTGTATGGTTCTCTCAATCCTACAGACCCTGCTTTTTGCGAAAATACTCCTTATGCCCCCAATAGCCCCTATTCAGCAAGTAAAGCAGCATCTGATCATTTAGTTAGGGCATACCATCATACCTACGGTCTTCCTACTCTTACCACCAACTGTTCCAATAACTATGGTCCGTATCAGTTTCCAGAAAAATTAATCCCTTTAACTATTCTTAGCGCTCTTAGTGGCAAGCCTTTGCCTATTTATGGAGATGGTCAAAATATTAGGGACTGGCTTTACGTCGAAGATCACTGTGATGCTATCTACCAGGTATTACAAAAAGGACGTATAGGTGAGACCTACAATGTAGGCGGCATTAATGAGAAGACCAATCTTTCTGTAGTTGAATCTATTTGCGCCCTACTCGATGAGCTGGCTCCTCAAAAAAGCATGAGGTATTCGTCGCTGATCACGTTTGTTAAAGATCGTCCTGGTCACGATAAGCGTTATGCCATCAACTGCCAAAAGATTAAATCCGAGTTGGGCTGGTCTCCCAAAGAAAACTTTGAAAGCGGACTGCTCAAGACGGTGAAATGGTACTTGGATAATTCTGGTTGGGTTGAGCAAATACAATCAAAAAAATACCAGGACTGGATTCACGAAAACTACGCTAGCAGACTAGCATAAAACGCTAGATAAAAACTCTATTACGTCCGATCTTGAAAACCTTAGGAGAACTTTTATGAAAGGCATTATTTTGGCTGGAGGAACTGGAACTCGCCTCTACCCCCTTACGCTCACAGTTAATAAGCAGCTAATGCCAGTGTATAACAAACCGATGATCTATTACCCCTTGTCGGTGCTAATGCTAGCTGGCATTCAAGATATTTTGATCATTTCCACTCCCAATTCTTTACCCTTATTTCGTCAACTACTTCAGGACGGGAATCAGTGGGGTCTGCGATTGAGCTACATGGAACAACCTTGTCCAGGGGGCATTGCCGAGGCTTTTACCCTAGGACGCTCGTTTATCGATGGTGAACCTGTTTGTCTAGTGCTAGGTGATAATATCCTTTACGGTGACGGACTAGGGAGTCTGCTACAGCAGTCAGCCCGATTGCAGCAGGGAGCTCTAATCTTTGGTTACCAAGTTGCTAATCCACAGCAGTACGGTGTCATTGAATTTGATCAGTCTGGGCAAGTTCTTGGTTTTGAAGAAAAGCCTCAGTTTCCTAAATCTCCCTATGCTGTACCGGGCATCTATTTTTATGATTCTAAGGTATGTGATTTAGCTGAAACACTTAAGCCTTCAGCCCGAGGAGAGTTAGAAATCACAGACCTCAACCAAAAGTATCTTGACCAGGGCCAGCTTCAGGTCGAAATTTTGGGGCGAGGCTATGCATGGTTAGATACCGGCACACACGAGTCACTTCATCAAGCTTCCAGCTTTATTCAAACTCTAGAGGAGCGTCAGGGCTTGAAGATAGCTTGTGTGGAGGAGATCGCTTACCAGAAAGGCTACATTACAGATGAACAGCTCTATGATTTAGCTAAGCCTCTAGCTAAAAGCGAATACGGAGCATACCTTATGCAGCTCCTAGATACTTACTCCTCTCATTTGATTCCTGCTAAAGTTCCGGTTTTGGAAGTGATTTAATGCGAAAGCTATAGAAAACAGCCGTCTCCAATTTATTAAGGTGACGGCGATAGCTAATGAATTGGTTTTAGAGGTGTGTTCAGATGAGTTTGACTTGGGAGGTTGGTAAATGCCTGCAAGACTCGTGCTTGCCCTAGCCGCGCTGGTGCGGTGCACAACGTAAGTTGTTTTCTCGATAGCGTTGTTTTAGCTTGCTTTCTTCGGTGGAATCGGGCCAGAATGAAGTAAAACCTCCCTATTCCTCCGGAAAGGCTTCCAGCGGTTCCGCTCAGGAAATGGTTTGAAACTGCAAGGTACAGCAACGGCTAACTTTTGCTCCTATGACTGCTACAACTCCGCAATTTTGCTCTCCCTCTCCAGTGGATCAGCCTCAGTTAGATCGTTTCCAGGCAGAGTTAGCCGCGGATGTAGTCATTGTTGGTGGGGGTATTGTCGGGTTGACGTTGGCAGCAGCTCTAGCTCCCTGTGGCATGAGCATTGCTGTCGTCGAGGCTCAGACGAGGGCGGCAGCGGCCTCACGGCAACGCGCCTATGCTTTTTCGCTGACCTCAGCCGATATCTTTAAAGGGTTGGGGCTGTGGCCGCAGGTTGGGCCGTACATTTGCCATTTTGACAAAGTACAGCTCTCCGACAGTGACTACGCTAGGGTGGTGCAGTTCCTGCCGACTGACCTGGGTACTGAGGCTGTTTATTATGGGGCCGAGCATGGGGTGCTGATGGCGGCACTCCAGAAAACGATCGCCGCTACTCCCAACATTCACTACCTCTGTTCGGCTACTTTGGGTGAAACCTATGAGCAGGGCAAGTGGGTTATTGCCGAGGTGAGTACGCCGGAGAAGGTGATCAAACTGCGATCGCCTCTGTTTGTTGCTGCTGACGGTAAAGAATCTCTCCTGCGGCAGCGAGCGGGCATCGGCAGCGTCGGCTGGCGCTACCGCCAGTCCTGCGTGACCACGGTGCTAGAGCCTGAGTATTCTCACAAAAATATAGCCTACGAACGGTTTTGGCCGAGCGGCCCCTTCGCTATTTTGCCGCTGCCAGGCCAGCGCTGTCAGATCGTGTGGACAGCTCCCCACGTTGAGGCTGAGGCCATTCTAACCATGCCTGAAGCCGAGTTTATGGCGGAGCTAGAGCGGCGCTACGGTACCCAAATGGGGCGACTCAAGCGGCTGACGCCCCCGGCTCTGTTTCCGGTGCAGCTGATGCAGTGCGATCGCTATGTGCAGCCCCGCCTTGCGCTTATTGGCGATGCTGCCCACAGCTGTCACCCGGTCGGCGGTCAGGGACTCAACATGGGCATTCGCGATGCAGCGGCGCTGGCGGAAGTGCTGACCCAAGCCTACCAACGGGGCGAAAATTTGGGCAATGTTGCCGTGCTGCGCCGCTACGAACGCTGGCGACGGTTGGAGAACTGGGTAATTCTTAGCTTTACTGATTTGCTGACCCGCACGTTCTCCAATGAAATTTGGCCTCTGGTGGCTCTGCGGCGAGCAGGATTGTGGGTGCTGGGCTCGGTACCTCCTCTTAAACGATTGGCGCTACGGCTAATGACCGGCCGACTGGGGCGGGTGCCAAAGCTGGCGCGTCTAGGCCAGCAAAGCGAACGCTAGGTCTGACCTACCTCTAAGAACGCACATTACTCTTGTTCACAGGCACCAATGCTCACCCAGCTAGTGGAGCCATCCTCCCAGTGCTCTTTCTTCCAGATCGGAGCGTTGTGCTTAAGGGTGTCGATCGCATACTGGCAGGCGGCAAATGCCTCGGCCCGGTGGGGGCAGCCCACCGCCACCAGCACGCTAATGTCGCCCACAACCAGCTTGCCGGTGCGGTGGTGAATGACCACTCGGGTGGCGTCGGGCCAGGTGGCGCGAATTTGGGCGGCGATCTGCTTAAACACCTCCAGGGCCATCGGTTCGTAGGCCTGGTACTCCAGCGCAACCACCGCCTTGCCCTCGCTGTTGTTGCGCACCATGCCGCTCATCACCACCACGGCTCCATTGGCGGAGTCATCGGCGGCGGCGTAGACCTCCTCTAAAGAGAGGGGGGCAAAGGTGATCTTCAGGCTATGGGCAGCGGTATCTACGGAAGGCCCAGAGGTAGCAAGCTGCATAAAGAAGCCATGAAAAACGACAGCGGCGGCACCGGCTTAACAAAAATTCGTCTACTGTGATCGGCGGTAACGTCGTGCAGGTGCCTATCCCTAAAACCCAAACCAGGCCGAGCGGGCTTGGCTAGTATTGGGGCCGACATCCCCCGTCGCCAATGCCTTGCATTATAGGATGGCCCTGCTGCTAAGGTCTCAGTCGAGTGGAGGTATACCGTGGTTGATCTATCGGCCTGCCAAATTACATCGGCGGGTGACCTAACGCGATCGCTCTGGCGATTGCTCAATTTGCTGCTACAGCCAGGCGTTGTGCTACCGGTGCTAGCGGTTATGATTTTTGCACCCTGGATTGTGCGCCCTCGGCGTTGGAAGCACCGCATCAGTCTGGTCGGGGTGCTGCTGGTGCTGACCTACTGTCTGGGGCTGTCTCCTATCGGGGTTAAAGTTGGGGGGAAGGGGCTAGCTCTGCTGATTCCCCGCGATAGTGGTCAGCCTGCCGAGGCCATTGTGGTGCTGGGTCGGGGGGGAGATTTTCGCCCCAGCCGGGTGCGGGTAGCCGCTGAGCTTTGGCAACAGCGACGAGCGCCCCTCATATTTGCCAGCGGACGCAGCGACGCGATCGAAATTGGGCAAATGCTAGAGGCGGCTGGGGTACCGGCAACCGCAGTTGACGGCGAACCCTGCTCCGCCACCACCAATGAAAATGCGCTGTTTACCGCTGCGCTGCTGCAACCCCAGGGCATCAGGCGGCTGATTTTGGTCACCGACCCGCCCCACATGGCGCGATCGCTGCTCACCTTTCGCAGCCTGGGGTTTGAGGTTACCCCTCACCCCAGCCCAGTGCCCAACGGCCTAGACATCCGCAACCGCCAGTTCTTAGTGCTGCGCGAGTGGGCTGGCCTGATTGGCTATGGCATGATGGGCCGCTATTTTGCCCGCGAAACCGGGGAGACGGGGTTTGCGGTGAGGGGGTGAGGAGGAGAGTGGATGAGTGGGAGAGTGGATGAGTGGGAGAGTGGATGAGTATCCCCTACCCATCCCCCCCCTTACCCATCTGCCCCTTCACCCCTTATCCCCCACCCCGATCAAATACAGCAGGGCCATACGCACCGCAACGCCGCTGGTCACCTGGTCGCTAATCAGGCTTAGCTCGGGGTCATCCATGACATCGGAGCTGATTTCGACGCCGCGGTTGACGGGGCCGGGGTGCAGCACTTTAACGGTGGGCTGGCAGTGGCGCAGGCGATCGCGCGTTATCCCAAAGCCCTGGTGGTATTCACGCAGGCTGGGCAGCAGGTGCTGGGCCATGCGCTCCTTTTGCAGGCGCAGGGTCATGACAAAATCGGCTCCCTCCAGCGCTGGGGCTAGGGTGCTGTGCTGCACGATGGCGCGGGGCGTGTCGATGGGCGACTGGGTGATGAAGGCGTCGGCGAAGCCGGGGGGCAGCAGGGTGGGGGGTGCGGCCAGGTGCACCTCCGCACCGCAGGCGGTAAGGCACCACAGGTTGGAGCGGGCCACCCGAGAGTGCAGGATGTCGCCCACCAGGGCAATTTTTTTGCCTTTCAGCAGCCCAGCGGTGGGTTGATCCGGATTTAGGGTCAGCCCCAGCGTGAATAGATCGAGCAGGGCCTGGGAGGGGTGGGCGTGGAGCCCGTCGCCCCCGTTAAGCACGCCGACGCCGGTCTGCAGGCGGTCCATCTCGGCAGCGATCGCCCCTGGCACCCCCGACTCCTGGTGGCGAATGACCATCAGGTTGGTGCCCATGGCCAGGTAGGTCTTGGCGGTGTCTAGAATGGTCTCACCCTTGGTAAGGGACGAGGTGCCGGGGGCAAAGTTGAGCACATCCGCCGACAGCCGCTTGGCGGCCAGCTCAAAGCTGCTGCGGGTGCGAGTGGAGGGTTCAAAAAACATGTTGGTGACCACCACCCCCTGAAGAGCGGGCACCTTACGGGTGCGGCGCGACAGCACCTGCCAAAAGCTCACCGCCGTCTCCATTACCGTTTCGAACTCCGCCGCCGTAAAATCAGCCAGCGACAGCACGTGTCGTCGATTCCAGGAAGCACTTGCCATGGCCCGTTGTCTCAACCCCGCTCAATACCGTCCCCACCATACCTGGCCGAGGGTCTTAGCGATGCAGTCTGGAAAAATCTCTGGAGCGATTTGCCTGGCGCTGTTGGGGCTATTGGGTGGATGCTCGGGGGATGGAGATGGGACATCGCCCCAGGCTGAGGGCACTGCCGAACCGGCGCTCGCAGCCGCTTTCCAGTCTTTAGAGACAGCGCCCAACCCTGCCGATGCCCTGGTAGGGGCCAGCCGCCTGATCCAGGCCAAGGCGCGGCGGCTGGTGGTGCCCGCCGACCCGGTCGCCGTTGATCTTTACACCCTCGATCGCACCTGCGAAAGCTACCAGGCCGAACCTATCCAGGTGCCCCGCCAGCAGAGCATGGAGAACACCGTCGATCTGATTCTGGCGGAACAGAGGGTTCCAGACCTCACTCTCTCGGGCTACCGCACCCGCTTTGACCCCCAGACCAAAACCGTCACCATCGATCTACGGGTGGCCCGCACCTCGCGCCGGGTGTTGCAGTCACTGTCGGTGTGTGAGCAGAAGGCGCTGCTGGGCAGCCTGCGCGAGACCCTGATCAACCAGCCCGATTGGAAAATTGAATCGGTGACCTTTACCAACCGGGGCAACCCCCTGGTGCTTTGATCTTAGGGTCTCACCAGGGCCTGCTGCTCAAACCAGCCCTGGAGCTGATCGACCGTGGTGCAGGCCATAAGTTTCTCTAGCAAGTCGCCCTGGCTAAAGTACTGAGCCACAGCGGCCAGCTGGGCCAGGTGGTCTTGGGTCGTGCCCTGAGCGGGGGTGAGCAGGAGTACCACGACGTGGATGAGCTGGCTGGTGCGCGGGGTTTGCCCATCGCGCTGCATACCCCGACGGTGAACCCCCAGGCACAGGCGGGTGCCTTTGAGTTTTGGTACCCGGGCGTGGGAGATAATCACCCCCGGCAGTACCTCGCTGGCGTAGCCCACATCGTCAAAGGCTAGAGCCTTGAGCACGCTTTCGTGGCGCGGGTCGTCGCGATCGATGGCGGTGCTGAGCAGCGTATCGACTGCCTCTTCGTAGGTGGTGGCGGTGAGGTCGAGCCGCACCCGCTCCTGGGAGAGCAGCCTAGCCAGCGACATCGGCTGGGCGGCCCCAAAGGACTGGGCGTCTTTTTCGGAGGGGTAGAGCACCAAAAAGCTCAGCTGCAAATCGGCCAGGGTTTGGGGCAGGCGTTCCAGGGCGCGATCGTAGGCGACGGTGCCTTCGCGGGCGCTCATCAGCACGATCAAGTCTTTGTCACTAGATGAGTCTTGCAGAGCCATGTGGGTCTCATCCCAGCTAGCTACCTCCATGAACCCGATGCTCACTTCAATGGGCACATCCTCAAAGTGTTGGCGGTAGGGTTCGGCCCCGTCGTTTACCACTAGCACCTGAAGGTTGGCCCCCAACTGGTAGGCCAGGTGCTTGAGCGATCGCACCGCTTCATAGAACCCTGGGTTGTGGTCGATGACGGCGGGCAGCACCACCACCAGCCGCTGAAAGGTGTTGACTGGGTGGTTGAGCTTACATACCCACACCTGCTGAGGAGTCTGCTCTAGCATTTGGTCAATCACCGAGCCAAAGATGCGCTGCCGGGCGGAGCGGTTGCCGTTCCAGCCGATTACAATGTCGCTGATGCGGCGCTCCATGGCGGCTTCGACCACGCCTGAAGCGGGGTTGCGGGCCACCCGCGTCACCGGGTTCACGGGCAGGTCTAGCTCCACGGCATGCACCACGGCGTGGGCCAGCAGGCGCTCGGCGGCAGCAACGCTGCTTTCGGTGTTGTCGGCCTCGCTTTCCTCCGCAATTACCGTCAGGGGGTAGACCGTTTCTTCAGATTTTTGGTCGCGCAGCAGGGCGGCAACGTTGACCAGGGCCTCGCTGGTGGAGGGGTTGGCCAGGGGCACAAGAATTCGCTGGGGAGCCTGACGTGGTTCGTACTGCTGATCCTCTTGCTGGCGGGCTACCTGGCGACCAAAGCGATCGACCACCGAGGGGCCGAGAATGCAGGTGGCAAAAATCATCAGCACCACGCCGTTGAGCACGTCGTCGCCAATGATGCCCAGTTCGTAGCCCACCAGAGTAGCGGCCAGGGTAGCGGCGGCCTCACAGGTGGAGAGACCAAACATCACCCAGCCCTCAGCGGGAGTGTAGTTGTAAATGCGCCGGGTTACCCCTGCGGCAATGAATTTAGTAATGACATTGGTCGCCAGCATCGAGATCATTACAATCCAGGCGGTGAGGCTGCTAAAGAGCACCGACACATCCACCAGCAGACCGATGAAAATTAGAAAGAAAGGAATGATAAACGCTTCGCCAAAGAACTGAATGCGAGTCATCAAGCGACTGCGTTCAGGAATCAGCCGATTCAGGGTTAGCCCCACCAAAAAGGCTCCCAAAATCGCCTCAGTGCCCACGGCGCGGGCTAGAAATGCGCCAATAAAGACCACCGCCAGCACAAACACAAACTCACTCTTGCCGCCGTCTTCCACATTGCGAAAGAACCAGCGAGCCAGGGGCGGCAGCAGATAAATTACCGCCGCCACGTAGATCACCATGGCCAGGGCGAGAGAAATCCAGAAGCGAGTGGTGAGTTCGCCCTCAAACCCTCGGGCTACCACCACCAGCACCAGCAGGGCCACGGTGTCGGTGAGAATAGTGCCGCCTACGGTGGTGACCACCGCGTCGTTTTTCATGATTCCCAACCGGCTGATGATTGGGTAGGGCACCAGGGTGTGAGAAGCAAACATACTGGCAATTAAAATGGCGGCGGGCCAGTCAAACCCCAGCAAATATCGAAAAATTAAGGTGCCCGCAAGCTGGGGAATGGTGAACGTAATAACGCCAAAAATAAAGCTGCGATCGCGGTTTTTGCGAAACTGAGACATGTTGATCTCAAGCCCCGACAAAAACATAATGTAGAGCAGCCCCACGTTGCCCAAAAGCTCGATCGCCTGGCCCCGCTCTAGGACGTTTAGCACACTGGTGCCCAACACTACCCCGGCCACAATGGGGCCAATTAGCCCCGGCAGTTTAAACCGCTCAAAAATCAGCGGTGCGGCCAAAATTACCACCATACAAATGCCGAAGATCAAAATAGGATCTTCTACTGGCAGAGGCATACCTAGAATTGATTCCATGGAAGATTCTCCAGAGTTCAAGGTCGATACAAAACCGTACCGTTGCGGTACCAACCAAGGACACTGACAAATTCCGTGCTCCCTAAGGAAGGCTGAATTGCAGTCTCCTCTCAACGCCGACGGGGTTAGCTGACGGGCTAGGACTGAGAGATGTCCTTCCTGGCTATTGGTCAAAGGATTTAGTGTCCTTCGACCCATCAGGATTGGCCCCAGTGAATTGGTTCCCCCGTTCTAGAACATTGGGCGCTGCAGGTGCAGCGCCCAACGCATACCTAGATTAGGCGGTCAAATTAATATTCCAAAAACTCTAGCATCGCCCATTCTTTCATCCAATCTATCCGCAGATATATAGACTATTGGGTCGAGCTATTTGACCAATGAGCAGCGAGAGCATGGAACAAGCAAAGCTAATTCATTTTTGAGAATAGTTCAGCCTCTAGACTACTGTCGCTGGGTACCACAATAGTTGGGCAGGGGGCATGCTTTGCTACATAGTCACTTACGCTGCCCAAAACGAGCTTTTTCAAGCCCTTTTTGCCGCTATTGCCCATTACAATTACATCAGCGGCCCAGGTTTCAGCGAGTTGACAAACAAAGGGGCCAGGGTCGGCCACCTTACAGACAAAATCTGCTTCAATACTGCGGTTTAGGGCCTCAGTGCGCAGTTGTTCCAGCCATTGCTGGGTCTTTTGAACTCGCTGAAGCTGGGCAGCTTCTTCTTCGTGCTGCACTTTGGCAGAGTTTTGCAGGCCTACTCCAGCGTCAATGAGCTTACCCAGGTTGTCATAGGGGTTGACGTTGAGGCTGTGAACCAGCTGTAGCTGCCCCTGGGAAGCCTGGGCTAGGCCTAGGGCGTGATCAAAGACGCGATCGGAGGCAGCCGTGCGATCGAGGGCCACCAGAATCTTTTGATAGCGCATAGGTTTTTCCCCTTAACGGAGTGGGGTTGGCATTGGCATTTGTGAATTCAGATTCGTTAAACCAGTAAGGGCAGCCAGTTGGGAAGGGTTTGACGGCGAGTATGGGGCGATCGCAAGCGAACCGCCCCCAACGATAGAAAAGCCATAGCCGTTCCCTGAGCAAGGTCGTTGGTGAAGCCGCCCTAAAGGGGTTGGGGACGGCTATTTGTAGACCAAATCCCGTACAACTATTCCCGAGCTGTAGGGGCTTAGCATGCTACGCCCCTACTTGGGTAACCCCAACACTGAGCAGGGTATCTGAGGGGCTAGCTGCTGCACCAGTTTGTGAGTGGCCGATTGGCAGCCTACCAGCACGACCTCTGCCTGCAGTTCTTTGGCCACCTCGCTGAGTTCGGTTGCCACCTGACCAATGCGAAGGTGGGCGTTGAGCGAACCTCGCCACTCGCTAGCCAAGCAGCGTGCCTGCCAGAGAATACGATCGGCATTGGCGATGGTTTTGGGCTTGGTTTTGTCAACCACGTACACCACGTGGACTACCACCGGATTGGGCTTGGCCAATCGCGTTTGGTGGGCCATCCACAGCGCTATGTCTAGAGCGCCTTGGCTACTGGCAGAGCCGCTATAGCCAACGACAAAATTGATGGTCTGCTCCGCCGTTTCATCATTCCCCTGGGGGGGTCTGGGCTTAGACAGTAGCACCATTCGCTGCGTCAGGCCTTCGCTACCCAGCGCGGTTTCTAAACGCATCAGCATGGGCTTAAGTACCGATTTGCCTTCGCAGACTGACGATTGTACAGAGCGTGCCTTCTGCCGTCGCTGACGGACAGGCGCACCAGATTGTGACCTGAGCTGCATGAGACCCTCCTAGAGTCTAGTCATGGACAGCGAACAAGCCGTGATTACACGACTTAGGACACTGAAGTAGTCAACAGTTCAAAGCTGACGATTCAGTCTCCTCTCAATGCCGACGAGGTTAGCTGACGGGCTAGGACTGAGAGATGTCCTTTTCCGAATACCCTCAATTGGGCATTTAGAACTCGGAAATACGCCCCTTTATCTGGTTCCCCCGCTCTAGCAGCCTACACAACATAGATATATGGTTGGAGGCTGCACAGTTAGATTAGGCTGACTTGTTCGATTCCTTTAAATTTTAAACTCGAAAAACAAAAAGTGTCAAGCTGAAGATTACGTTATATAACCATTTGTTTAGACCAAAAAGATTGGGATGAAGATCTTTAAGTGATTCTAAATTTGTTGAGAAAAGGAAATATGCGGCCCTGTTTTTTGTCATCAACCTAAATGATCCTAATAACAATTAAAAAGCTCTTTGTGACGGTAAGCATCATCCGAAGGAAGGATTTGAGACACTCGCTCTGTGCTGTGTTGTGCCCTGTCTGAACGCATAGGAGGCGGTTTAACGTTGCTGAAGGTAAAGAAACCTATGATCCCCATAGGTTATTAAATCGGGCGGTAGCGAGTTAAAGGCTGCTTGTGTGGTAGCCCAACCCGCTGCGCCAGACAAGGCGGTAATAGTGCCTGAGACAACAAAAACCCCTTGAAGATGCCCAGGCATCTTCAAGGGGTAGCGGAATTCTTTGAGGTGCTGTTTTATCTCGCCTGGATCGGCTCCTATACCTCAGTCATAGAGAGGGTAGGCGTTTTAAGGGGCCAAAATGGGGGCTTTAGCGACCAATAACGAGTTTGGAGCTTAAGCAAAGTTGGCCTTTTCAAATCAGTAATGGCACTCTGGGCCCGCCTACACCCATGGTCTAGCTCATTTGCTCAAAATAGCTATCTAAAAAGCCCAGAGCGTGGTTCCGCAGATCATAGTAGGCCGATGACTCGCGCAGAGCGGCGCGATCGCGGGGGTGATCAAAGGGCACCGTCAAGATTTCACCAATATTGGCGTTGGGGCCGTTGGTCATCATTACAATGCGATCGGCCATATAGATGGCTTCATCGACGTCGTGGGTAATCATCATCACCGCCTGGGGGTTGCGCTCCCAGATGTCGAGCACCTGGCGCTGTAGGCGGCTGCGGGTGAGGGCGTCGAGGGCACCAAAGGGTTCATCCATCAGCAGCATTTTGGGGCGAATAGCCAGGGCGCGGGCGATACCGACCCGCTGCTTCATGCCGCCTGAGAGTTCGTCGGGGTACTTGGCGGCGGCGGCGGTGAGGTTGACCATGGCCAGGTGTTCTTCGACCAGGTCGTTGCGATCGCGGGGGGACATGCGATCGCACACCTCATCCACCGCCAGGCGCACGTTTTCGCGCACTGTCAGCCAGGGCAGCAGCGAGTACTGCTGAAACACCATCATGCGATCGGCCCCCGGCTTTTTGATCGGGCTGCCTTCTAAAAACACCGCTCCTGAGGTGGCCTGCTCAAGGCCGCCCACGATCTTTAGCAGCGTCGATTTGCCGCAGCCCGAGTGGCCAATGATGGCAATAAACTCGTTGGCCCCCACGCTGAGGTTGATTCCATCGAGCACAACGGTTTGATCGCCACTGCCGCTGGGATAGGCTTTTACTAAGTCTTGAATGACCAAAAAATCGGTTTCAAACTCCACCTGGCGTTGGTCAGCGGGCTGAGGGTAGTGATTAGCTTTAACCATGATGTTCTCCTGAGAAATGCAGCTAACTAGAAGGCGAGGATTTAACTTTTCACGACAAAAAGATCTTTTGGGGGCGCTTCGCTCGAATCTCAAACCCGTTTAAATAGCCCACCGGGTCGCTGGGGTCGTAGGCCACGCCGTCAATAAACACCTCCCCTGGCTCCAGTTTGTAGTCGTCGGCCGGGCAGGCAATGCCCATCTCAGCGGCAATTTCGCGGTAGAGGTCGGTGCGCCAGGCTTGGCGGGCCTTAGCCTCGGCATCCGCTGGAAAATCGGCAATTTGTCCCCAGCGGGTGGCCTGGGTCATCAGCCAGATCGACTGCGACTGCCACAAAAAGGTGGAGTGGTCGCCAGCGGGCTGGGGCAGGTCGTCGGGCAGATCAAAGAAAATGGTGCTGTCGGGCATTTGCACCGTGCGATCTTGGCCGTCAAAGCCGCCGTAGTTGTAGTTGCCCACCAGAGCTGGTTCGGTAAACTTGGGCGGTGCCCCGGTAAACGATCGCGCCGAAATAATTTCCGCCACTTCTGCCCGATTGGCGGGGTCGTCGCAGTACTGGCAGGCCTCGATCATGGCCTTGACGAGCGATCGGTAGGTGTTGGGGTTTTCGTTGATGAAGTTTTCCATCACCGCCAGCACCCGATCGGGGTGACCGCGCCACACTTCCTTGCCGTGGGCAAAGGTAAAGCCCACGCCCTCGTTGCCGGTGATGGCGCGGGTGTTCCAGGGTTCGGCTACCATGTAGGCTTGCATGGCCCCAATCCGCACGTTAGTCACCATCTGCGGCGGCGGAATGATAATAACGCGAAACTCCTCTAGGGGGTCTACCCCCGCCGCCGCCGCCAGGTAGCGAATGAAGTATTCATAAATGGCCGAACTCAGCACCACGGCCCATACCCGGCGATCGGGAGATAGCCCATTGAAGTAGCCGCGAAAGTCGCGGCCAAAGGCCTCCAGGTCACCGTTGTACTCGCGCCAGGGGCGCAGACCAGCCTCCCACATGGCGGAGTTCATGGTCATGGCGTTGCCGTGGCGGTGAATAGTCATCGCTGCACACATCGGGGCACTGCGGGCACCCTCTGCGCCAATGCGGGCGTTGGTCACGGCCCCCGACACCACTGGCGAGGCATCCAGGCGGCCAAAAATTACGCCGTCGCGGGAGGTGCCCCAGCTGGCCTCGCGGTTGAGGGTGACATTTAGCCCGTATTTGTAGAAAAAACCTTTGGCCTGGGCCACGGCAAAGGGGGCACAGTCGTTCACCGGCACGTAGCCCACCCGAATGCTGGAGCGCTCTAGGCTGGCGGGGTCAACGACCTGCTCAATATTGGCCGCCTGGGCCGCTGCACCGCCGCTGGGAGTGGCACCGCCCTGGCGCAGTGTGGCTCCGCAGGCCGAGGCCGCTAGCCCCGCTGTAAACCCGACCGCCCCTTGCAGGAGCGATCGCCGATTGATCGTGGTCATGGCTCTAATCCTTTAGTCGTGGGGTTGTCAGGAAGTTTTAGAAAGACCAGACACGTAGGGTGGGCACTGCCCACCACCAAGCATAGGGTTTTCAAAAAATCCCTTGGTGGGGCTATTTGGCAAAACCTGCTAGCTCGAAAGAGCCAGCGCAGGAGGGCTTGTAAGTGTCCAGAGGGGGTGGTGGGCAGTGCCCACCCTACGGGATTGATTTTGTCAGTTAGCCAGCATTAGAGGGCTTTGACGGGGCGGTGGGTGGCCCAGCGCTGAAGTAGGGTAATGGCGTAGTCGAGTACCAGGCCGGTCAGGCCAATTACAATCACCGCCAAAAACACCGAGCTAAGGCTGAGGCGGTTCCATTCGTCCCAGATAAAGAAGCCGATGCCAATGCCGCCCGTAAGCATTTCGACGGCAACAATCACCAGCCAGGCAATACCTAAACTCAGCCGTAGCCCGGTAAAAATGTAGGGCAAACTGGCGGGCCAAATAATTTTGTACATCTGTCGCCAACGGGGCATCTCTAGCACCTGGGCTACGTCTAAATAGTCTTTGGGTACGCTAGAAACCCCTAGGGCGGTATTGATAACCGTAGGCCACAACGAGGTGATAAAAATCACAAAAATAGCCGACGGGTTAGCCAGGTTGAATATCGCCAGGGCAATAGGCAACCAGGCTACCGGAGACACCGGACGAAATAGCTGCACTAGGGGGTTGATCGCCGTCATGGCCCTGGGCGAAAGACCAATCCAAAAGCCAATCGGAATAGCTACCAAGGTGCCCAACAAAAAACCCAGCAGCACCCGGCGCAGACTGGCTAAAAGTAGCCAGCCAATGCCTAAGTTACCCGGTCCTCGCCGGAAAAATGGGTTGAGAATGTAGTCGAGGTTGTCCTGAAATGCCTGCCAGGGGGTGGGCATTAGGGTAGTAAAGAAGGTGGCAATCACCCACCAGAGCAGCAAGACAGCGGCGAAGGCGATCGCCGGTAATACAATCTTTTCCCAAGGAAAGCGGAACTTTTTCGTAGCAGAATTGGGCCGCCCCAAACGGGACGCGGCACGGGTCTGGGACCTGGGCTGCATGAGATCCTCCTAGAGGCTGGTCATGGACAGCGAACAAGCCGTGGTGGTAACACGACTTAGGGCACTGAAACAGCCAAACATTGTAAAAATGCTGACGATTCAATCTCCCCTCAATGCCGACGAGGTTAGCTGACGGGCTAGGACTGAGAGATGTCCTTCTCCGATTACCCTCATTTGGGTATTTAGAACTCGGAGATTAGCCCCTTTACTGGTTCCCCCGCTCTATGGGTACTAGGTACCGATAGACTAGGCTGACTTGTTCGATTGATAGAGTCTAGACGCAACTAACTGGAGATGTCAAGAAAGTTTTGGCACTTTTGACTAGATGTTTTGGCCCAAATAAGTAACTCTATCTTTTGGCTCTATCCACTGGCTTAGGTACTTTTACGTGAGGCCTTTTAGGACGATACGAAACACCTTAAACATCTCCTGGTTTTGTCGTCTCAGCAACAATTCCATTGCTCTAAATTGTTGCTGAGACAACTTATCTAAAGATAGATTCTTTTTGACCGGGTCTATCTAGCAATAGCTCTCGGTAATTTGGGTGAGCTGGGCTTTTTCATCCGGGGTGAGTTCCCAGCCGAGGGCCCCAGCGTTTTGGGCGGCCTGGCGAGCGTTTTTAGCGCCGGGAATCGGCAGCACGTTGCCCTGGCACACCAGCCAGTTGAGGGCTACCTGGGCAGGGGTGCGATCGCGCTTCTCCCCAATCTCCTTCAACGCCCCAATCACAGGCATCAGCTTGGTGAGACCACTCTGGCTAAAGCGTGGGTCAAGCCAGCGCGCCCCGGTAGGTTTGAGGTCAGTCTCGGGAGTGTATTTACCCGTCAACAACCCCTGGGACAGGGGACTGTAGGCCAAAATTGTGACACCCAAATCCCGCGCGGCAGCGATAACGCCGCTAGTTTCCGCCTTGCGGTTAATCAGCGAATAGTGCACCTGGTTGGAGGCCAGGGGAATGCCTTCTTCGGCCAGGTAGCGATGGGCATCGCGCATTTGCTGCGCCGAGTAGTTGCTGACCCCTACCGCGCCAATGCGGCCTCGCCTAACCTCGGCAGCTAGCGCCTGCATGAGGTCTTTTTGGCTGAGCAAAAAATCGAGCGGAAAGTGCACCTGGTACAGGGCCACGGAGGCCACCTGAAGGCGATCGAGGCTGGCGGTTAGGGTGTCAACCACAGATTGCCTGGAAAACCTCCAGGGAAAGGGAAAGTACTTGGTAGCCACGACAGCTTGCTGGGGGCGCTGCTGCATAAAGCGACCAATTAGACGCTCAGATTTGCCAAAGCCGTAGATCTCGGCGGTGTCAAAGAGTGTCAGCCCGGCGTCGAGAAAGGCGTTAAAGGCGGCCTGTATCTCATCGTCGCTATAAGTTTTGCCATAATCCCAAAACAGCGAATCGCCCCAGGCCCAGGTGCCTATCCCCAGCGCCGGTACAACGAGGCCGTTAGGGCCTAGGGTCACGGTTTGCAGGTTGGCAGTGGGGGACATGGAGCGACTCCGGAATGAGGGCAGGTTACAGCGCTATTGTAAACTTTGGTAAAGAGCTTTCAGAATCATCCCTTAGGAAGAAACTCTATGAATCGCCGTCGTCTGCTGCAAGCCGTTCTGGGAATTTGTCTGGTTTGTCTGAGCTGGGTAGTCTCGCCTCTGCAAGCGCTAGCGATGGGTGGTGCACAAATTCCGCTGGGCGACCCGGCCCCCGACTTCACCTTGCCCACCAACGCTGGCGATGGGGAAGTTTCGCTGGCCGACTTTCGCGACCAGTGGGTGGTGCTGTACTTTTACCCTCGCGACTTTACCTCAGGCTGCACCATTGAGGCCCAGCGGTTTGAGCGCGATATAGCCGAGTACCAGGCCCGCAATGCACAGATTATTGGCATCAGCGCCGACAGCGTCGAGTCCCACGCCGAGTTCTGCGATGCGGAGGGGCTAGAGTTTCCGCTGCTGTCCGACCCAAAGGGAACGGTAAGTAAGGCCTACGGGTCGTGGCTGGGGGCCGTGTCGCTGCGCCATACCTATATCATTGGCCCCGATGGCACAATGCAGGCGCGCTTTTTAGGAGTGCAGCCGGTGATCCACAGCCGCGAGGTGCTAGCCGAGTTGGATAAGTTGCAGCAGGCGGCCTAGGGAATAGCGTAGTAGTCAGAGCCAGTCGCGCCGCCCTTTAGTCAAACACCCCATGGTCAAGCACCCCTTTGGCCATCGCAAGTGTGATCTGCCCTACATCCAAACCGGACACTGAGCGTCTAAACCATTACAAGATACCTAAGGTCACTGGTCGAAACGGTCTGGGCCAATAGACTCTAAAACAGTGATACAGTGATCGATCTTTGATTTGGGCCAACTTGTAGGAGAGAAAGGGCGCATGAATTCGCTCGGACGACATATTTTGGTTGAGTTCTTTGGCTGCTCGTCAGACATTCTCAACGACGTGCCGCTGATTGAGAGCAGCATGGTAGGGGCCGCTGCCGATGCCGGAGCTACGGTGATCAGCTCGGTATTTCACCACTTTTCGCCCTTTGGTGTGTCTGGGGTGGTGGTGATTCAAGAGAGTCACTTGGCCATTCACACCTGGCCCGAGTACCGCTACGCAGCGGTAGACCTATTTACCTGCGGCGACACCGTCAACCCCTGGATTTCCTTTGACAAACTCAAGCTGGCTTTTAAGGCCGACTACGGCTCGGCCCTAGAGATGAACCGAGGCCAGCTCGAACTGCTGGAGCGCATCGACGTTGACCTGGGGGAACTGCGCGATGAGGTAACCAATAAGCTGATTACCCCCAAACAGAGCCGCAGCGTCTGGTTTACCGACAAAAACGACGACATTGCCCTATCGATTCGCCACAAGGGCGATCGCGTGTTCCGCGAAAAGTCGCCCTACCAAACCGTGGAGATTTTCGACACCTTCGCCTATGGCAAAATGCTCACCATCGACAACATGGTGATGTGCAGCGAGAAGGATGAAAATGCCTACCACGAGATGATCATCCACGTGCCCATGCTGCTGAACCCGACGTTCAAGGACGTGCTGGTGATTGGCGGCGGCGATGGCGGCAGCGTGCGCGAAATTTTGCGCCACCCCCAGGTCGAACATGTCACCATGGTCGAAATTGACGAGGCGGTGGTACGGGCCTCAAAGAAATTTTTGCCCTCGCTATCCGGTGCCCTCGAAGACCCCAAACTCGACCTGCGGATCGAAGACGGCATTGCCTTTGTGGCCAACGCCCCCGACGCTAGCTATGACCTGATTGTGATCGACTCCTCTGACCCAGTGGGGCCATCGGAGGGGCTGTTTAGCACGGCCTTTTACGAGCAGGTGTATCGCACCCTTAAGCCGGGTGGTGCGATCGCCGCCCAAAGCGAGTCGCCCCGGTTCAACCAGCACGCCTTTGTGGATATTCACCACTGCCTCAAAGGCATTTTTGGCGACGAGAATGTGTTCTGCTACCTGGCGTTTATTCCCACCTACCCGACGGGCATGTGGAGCTTTAACTACGCCACCAAGGGCGCAGCCCACCCGATTCAGGGCATGGACGCGGCGAAGTCTGAGGCCTTTGCCGCTGAGCACGGTTTGCAGTACTACAACGTGGGCATGCACCAAGCGGCTTTTGCCCTACCCACCTTTGTACAGACTATGCTGAAGGGATAGAGGAAATTGCTGAAGATAGGGGAGGCCACGCTTCTCCTATCTCCGGTTCTACTCAACAGAGGAATATTGTCGTTCTCAGGTCGGGCTGGTATGGCGATCGCGCAGATTGAACTACCCATGGAGCAAATTGCTGAGTTCTGCGATCGCTGGCAAGTCACAGAATTTTCTCTGTTTGGATCTGCTCTGCGCGACGACTTTCACGCCGATAGCGATGTGGATGTGATGGTGCAATTTCACCCTAAAGCCCACCCCACCTTTCGCACCCTCGATCGCATGGAAGCAGAGCTGAAGGCTTTGTTTGGCCGAGAGGTCGATCTGATCACCCGTCAGGGTATTGAAACCAGCCTTAACTACCTGCGCCGCCGCGAAATTCTTTCCTCTGCCCAGGTGGTCTATGCAACGGGATCTTCAGTTTCTGCTTGATATGCTGCAATCGGCAGAGCTAATTGTTTCCTACACAAAGCACTGTTCTGAAGCCGAGTTTGCTGAAGATATTCAGCTTCAGGATGCTGTTATCCGTCGCATACTGGTGATTGCCGAAGCCGCCAGGCGGGTTTCAGAACCTACTCGACAGGCCTTACCCAACATTGCCTGGCCAGAAATCAACGGCATGCGAAATCGCCTGGTCCACGGCTACGACGACATCGATCTCACTGTTGTTTGGAATGTGGTTAAGGCTGAAATTCCTCCTTTGATTGCAGAGCTGGTGTTACACATTCCTCCAGAAACTTGAGCCACCTAAACATTAGGCAGGCTCAGAAATTAGGCAGGCCTAAAAACTTAAGCATTAACTCGCCATGACTATCTCAACTGCCAACTTACAGACCTTTGACCCCAGCGGCGTGGGCCTCGACAACGGCAACCTCTACGGCCTGCCCTGTGACTACGACAGCGCCGGCATTATTGTCTTCGGCGTGCCCTGGGAGGTGACGGTGTCGTACCACCAGGGTGCGGCCCAGGGACCACGGCGAGTGCTAGAGGCCTCCCCCCAGCTCGACCTGTACGATCGCGACAACCCCGAGGGCTGGCGGCAGGGAATTTTTATGCCGCCCATTCCGCAACATCTGTACGATCTCAACCAGCAGGTGCGCGAGGCGGCAAATCGCGTCATTCAGGCAACGGAGGAGGGGATTGCGATCGCATCCCAGCCCCTACTCCAAACCGACCTCGACAACGTCAACCACGCCTGCGAACAAATGACCGGCTGGCTCTACGCCCAGACTGCTGCCACCCTCGACGCGGGCAAGCGAGTGGGGGTAATCGGCGGCGACCACAGCGTGCCGTTGGGCTACCTGCAAGCCCTGGTTGAGCGCCATTCCAATTTTGGCGTGCTGCACATCGACGCCCATGCCGACCTGCGGCAGGCCTACCAGGGCTTTCGCTACTCCCACGCGTCGATTATGTACAACCTGCTGGGGCTACCCCAGGTGAGTCGGCTGGTACAGGTGGGCATTCGCGACCTGTGCCACGACGAGGTGGCGTTGATCAAAGGGTCGGAGGGGCGCATCGTCACTCACTACGACACGGTGGTGAAAGAAAACACCTACCGGGGCGTGCCCTGGATGCAGCAGTGTGAGGCGATCGTGGCGGATCTGCCCGAAAAGGTCTACGTCAGCTTTGATGCCGATGGCCTTGACCCCAAGCTCTGCCCCAGCACCGGCACTCCCGTTCCCGGTGGGCTAGAGCTAGAAGAGGTGTTTTGCCTGCTTCGCCAGGTGGTGCGCAGTGGGCGGCAGATTATCGGCTTTGACCTCTGTGAGGTGGGCGACGGCGAGTGGGACGGCAATGTAGGGGCTAGAGCTGTATATAAGCTCTGCTGCCTGATGGGCTTGTCTAATGGGACCGTTTGACGGAATTATTCGAAAAGCTTTGGGATCCACCCCTCCCCTAGACGCTCTTTGCCTTGGAAAAAATAGACCTCAAGTAGAGATATTGAACCGAGGAAACGCCGTGGCATTATGATAAAAATAGCTGTGATGTTTTGAGCTTTAGAAAGCACCTATGGATATTTTGTCGTTTGGCTGGGTGGCGCTGCTGGTTACGTTTACGTTCTCTCTGTCGATGGTGATCTGGGGTCGCAACGGGTTCTAAACCCAATGCCTGTATAGCTATGGAAGCAACTCTACAAGCTCAAGTCTTTAGCGTGCTCGCGACCGTTGCCCTGGTGCTAATGGTCGTTGTAACAGGCGGCGTGGTGTACTTAACTGCTGCCGACTGGCGCGATCGCCGTCGTCGTAAAAACGACCAGCAGGCGACTCCCAAACGCCGCGCTAAGTCATAGCTTGGCCAACACCATGACCACTCCGTCTGCCGCCCCCTCAAAGGCTGCTGGGGCAAGGCAGCTGGCGCTGAATGTGCTGCTTCAGGTACAGGCGGGAGCCTATGCCGATGTCGCTTTGCACCGCACCCTATCCCAGGGAAATCTCAGCGTGAGCGATTGCGCCTTTGCCACCGAGATGGTCTATGGCACCGTTCGTCGCCAGCGCACGCTAGATGCTCTAATCGACCAGTTGGGCACCCGCCCCGCTGACAAACAGCCCCCGGTGCTGCGGCTGGTGCTGCACCTGGGGCTTTACCAATTGCGCTACTTAACAGCCGTACCTGCTTCGGCAGCGGTGAATACCAGCGTAGATCTGGCCAAAGCCAACGGGCTGGGTCGCCTGTCTGGCGTGGTGAACGGGCTGTTGCGACAGTACAGCCGTCAGGCCGAGCAGGGTGCAGATCCGTTAGTTCTGCCCGATCAGCCTGTAGCTGCTCTGGGCCTACGCCATAGCTACCCTGACTGGCTGATGGCCCTGTGGCTCGACCAGCTTGGGGTTGAGGAGGCTGACCAGCTTTGCCAGTGGTTTAACCAGGTGCCCACCATTGACCTGCGGGTGAACCGTCAGCAGGCCACGGTTGCTGACGTAAAAACGGCCTTTGATGCCGCTGACATTGCTGTGGAACCAATCCCCGGCGTTCCCTTTGGGCTGCGGTTGGTCAACCACCAGGGGGCACTCGCCGACCTGCCGGGCTACGGCGAAGGCTGGTGGAGCGTGCAGGATACCAGTGCTCAGCTAGTGGGGCTGCTGCTTGACCCCCAACCGGGCGACACCGTACTGGATGTTTGCGCGGCACCGGGGGGCAAAGCTACGCAGATGGCTGAGATTGTCGGGCAGGCCGGGACGGTGTGGGCCTGCGATCGCGCCCCCTCCCGGCTGAAAAAAATTACCGCCAATGCCGCCCGTCTGGGCCTCACGAACCTGCACATTCATGCGGGCGACAGCACCGAGCTAACCCAGTTTCACCAGCGGTTCGACCGGGTGCTGGTTGATGCGCCCTGCTCGGGCCTGGGCACCCTACACCGCCACGCCGACGCCCGCTGGCGACAGACCCCCGCCAACATTGCCTCCCTAGCGGAGTTGCAAAGCGTCCTGCTGGCCGAAGCCGCTCGCTGCGTTAAATCCGGCGGCACGTTGGTCTACGCCACCTGCACCCTGCACCCCGCCGAAAACGAGGCGGTGATCGGCGCTTTTTGCCAAGCTCATTCCAACTGGCGTATTCAACCTCCTGAGCCAGGGTTTGGTGGCGGGCTAGAGGTCTCTCCCCAAGGCTGGATACGAGTTTGGCCCCACCGCCACAACATGGACGGCTTCTTTATGGTGAAGCTACAGGAGACTTAGGGCGTGTCGTCAATTGTGGCCAAAAGTTTGGCGTATCAAGCCTTGCCACGCCCGACCCCAAGAACAGGCTAGGGGCTGTAAACCTTGATTTTGGGCGTTTAGCAGCTAATTGATGACAGCCCCTAGAGTTTAGCTAAGTCCTTTGATTCCAGGCTGGTGGGCAGTGCCCACCCTACGGTAGGCCAAGCCTTTTAGCGATCCGGCAGATCACTAGCTTGCGGTTTCCAAATAGGCGCTTAACCAGGGCCTTAGGCTTTTTCTTCGGCCTCTAGCTTTTCGCGCGACTCGCCCCAGTAGGCGCTGACAGTAATTACTTCCTGGCTGCCTTTGATCTCTGAGGTCCAGCGATAGACGGTATTTTTAGGGTTTACCCCCACTTCCAGCAGCTTGGCCCCCATGTAGTACTCCATCGAGTCGCGGGTGCGCTTTTTGAAAAACTCAGACTGATCCTTGGGCACCGTGCGGGAGAGGTGGGCCTGGGTATGTTTAGGCTGGGCCATGATTATTCAGCGAAATCAGCAAAAATTGGTTAAATCGCTTTCTATGATAACTAGGGAACGGAACCCGCTGCAGATTCTATAGCTAGAGAAATCACGAAACTTCGGGAATAATAACCCCACGACAGGCGATCGCCCCAGGGAGACTATGGTGAGACAAATTGCCCTTGGCCAGACCACGCTTGCGGCGCTGCTGCTCACGGCGATCGCAGCCTGCAATGCGCCGCCGCCCTCCGGCTCGGCAGAACCCGAGGCTACCGCCGACCCCGCCAGCGAGAGCGATTTGCCCGCCGACGAGGTGATTCTACAAACTGTGCTGGAGCAGGCGGAAAGCCAGGACAGCTGCGATGGGTTTTATCAGCCGGAGGTGGCTGCCGCTGAATCGCGGGTGTACCGCACGGGCGATCGCGCTCTAGTGGAGCTACAGTGCGCTACGGCGGCCTACCAGTCGGTCTATGCCTTTGTGGGCGTGCAGCCCGATGGCACGCTGCAACCGCTGACCCTAGACCTGTTTTACCCCAACGAGTCAGGGCAGTTTGAGCGCACCAGCGAGGCTACCGTGGGCGGTTTGACCAGCTTTGACCCAGAGACCAGTCTCTTGACGGTGTTTAGCAAAGCGCGGGGGCTGGGCGACTGCGGCTCGCTGGCCGAGTATCGGTGGACAGGGGCCGAACTGGAGTTGACCACCTTCCGCTACCAAGAATGTAGCGACTCGCCAGGGGAACAGGTCGACCCGGTCGACTATCCTCGGGTTTACCCCTAGCGGCATCGATCCACAAGTATGGCCACAGGAGCGGAGGGGATGAAGCACGACATCATGTGTCAGCACTGTGGCAGGCCAATTCTCTCTCGCCAGACGCTGGCGGTTGTCGGGCGCGGTCTGCATTCCATCCATAGGGGCTGCTACGCCGCCTATGCCGCCCGGCAACCCTGGTACCGCAAGCCTGGCTGGCCCGTCAACCGCTGGCGATCGCTGCTGGCCTTCAACGCGCTTTTGCTCGCTGGCGTGCTCCTGCTGCATCTGCTGGTCAGGCCCATGGCTGGGGCTGAATGGCTGGGGCTATGGCCGCTGCTGTTGGCAATTAACGGGTGGCTGCTGGTGGCGCGGCTAGTTAGCTACTGGAGCCTGGAGCGGCACCTGCCCCGGCAGGCACCTGCGGCAGCGCGCGGCACCCAAAGACGTTGACCCTAGCGCTAAAATCCCCAGGTGCGCTTGGGACCGGTGTCGAGGTGAATGATGTTGGGAATGTTGCTGTAGATGCCGACGCCCCCCGGCCAGGAGAGCATGACTGCGTTGGCCACCTGTCGACCGCTGAGCCCCTGGACCTGAACATCGACCGCCTTGCCGTACAGGTGCTGGCTTTGGGACGCACCACCCACCGCCGCATTGACCGCCGGCGGGCGATACCAGGAGGTGATTTGAAAGGGCCGATTGAGGCGATCGCGCACGGGCTGTAGCGCTCGCGCCAGACCAATAATGTTGTCGACAATCGCCTGGGTTTCAGGAATGCGGGTGGCCTCGCGGGTGGCCTCGCCCCAGGTAAAGCTGCCGCCGGGAATAATTGGCTGGTCGGTGTAGAACGTGGACGTGTTGCCCGGCAGCCGGAAGGGGCGACCGACGTACTGGGGCGGCGGCGGCGGGGCCGGTGGGGCCGGCGGCGGATAGACCACAACCCCGGCCCGCTCGACGCGGGCGTGGCCCTGGAATACGTACCAGGTGTTGAGCCCGTTGATGTCGTCTTTGACGTATTTGATGGTGAAGCGAATGTGCCCGTTAAATGACCCCTGGGCGTTGGCAAAGGCGTAGGAGCTGAGCACGATGGTGGTTCCTGGTGAGGCCGCCACCTGCTCGTTGGCAGCCAGTTGACCGCTGTCAACCGGGCGACGTTTAAACAGGGTGTTGGCGGTTACCCGCAGCACAAAGGCGTTGGGGTCCTGGCGCGGAAATACCACGTCGTTGTCGAGGGCGACAAAGGCGTGGGGGGTATACACAAACCAAGTGCTGAGGCCGTTGACAAAGTCTTCGGTGTTGCGAATGGCAAACTTGATGTGGTTGTTGAAGTTGCCCTGGCTATCGGCAAACGCGTAGGAATGCAGATTATAGGTCTGGCCCCGCGGCACGGCCACAGTCTCTTCGGGGGGAAGCAAACTGGAGTCGAGGGGGCGGCGTTTGAGCAGAGTGCCAGTGTTGATCCACAGTACAGGGCTTGTGGCCTGGTCTTCGTGGGGGTAGACGATGACACCGTCAGCCTCGACCTGAATAGCTTGGGTGGGTACAAACCAGGTGTTAAAGCCGCCGATGGTGCGATCGCGCAGCGCCACTTTAACGTGTCCTTCAAAGCCGCCGTTGATGTCGGCGTAGGCGTAGGACTGCAGCGGGTAGAGGCTGCCCGCTGCGATCGCCGCCTGTTCATTGGCGGCTAGCTGCGACGGTGGCTCGGGTCTGAGCACAAAAACCGTGGGTCGATTTACCCGTAAGACTTGATTCACCTGCCATCCCCACTTGCACCACGGCCTATCATATACCACCATTTTTTGAGCCTGAGACATCCTCCCAGGGGTGGGTGCATCGCCAATCTTTGCAGCTGAACTCCACAGACTGGGCCATATTGCCGTTAGTTCCGGGCTTGGGGAGCTGTCTGCAACCTTAGGGCCTTACACCGTCGTTTAAGAACCAACCAACCAACTACCGGCTCAACTTAGGTAGTTCATAAACAGCCTTCTCCCCTATGCTTGGGAAAAGCCTTTGCTCGTTTCCGCTGGCCGTTCTTCTCCTTGCCCATGACTTCTGTTTTACGCCTCAAGGCCAAACTCCCCACCCCCCTAGCTGCCCTGGCTGACCTGGCCTACGACTACTGGTGGAGCTGGACTGAGGAGCGGGTTTCGCTATTTAGCACCATCGATCCATCCCGGTGGCAGGCCTGCGGCCACAACCCCGTAGCGCTGCTAGAAGCGGTACCCCTAGAACGGCTCTGGCAGGTGGCTGAAGACCCTTACTACCTCAACCGACTGCGGCATCTGGTGAGCCAGTTTGAGACCTACCGCCGTGAGGGGCAACCCTTGTCTTCGGGGGGACGAACTCCCTGGGCCAACCAGGTTATCCCCCAGCTCAGCTCCGATCGCCCGGTGGCCTACTTCTGCACTGAGTTTGGTCTGCACGAGTCGCTGCCCTTCTACGCGGGTGGGCTGGGGGTGCTGGCGGGCGACAGCCTCAAATCGGCCTCTGACTTGGGGGTGCCAATGGTGGGAGTGGGGCTGCTCTACCGCCAGGGCTACTGTCACCAGCGCCTTAACCGCAGCGGCTGGCAGGAAGAACACTACGCCCACTGCGAGGTCAACCATCTGCCAATGGAGCTGGTGCGCGACGAGTTTGGCCAGCCGGTGACGATCAAGCTTGACATTCGCCAGCGKSSMGKGSSKGKGSRGKYGYRKYGRGTKSAKKYRGRKMSMTSRSMMSYSYMCCKSCKCSRMWSCSWTYGSMGMKRMRMMSWMCMCCKSSWWCKMYSMMYYAYCMKTYRRYYYKACSGMGGCAACCCCGAAACCCGGCTGGCCCAGGCCCTGGTGCTGGGCATTGGCGGCGTGCGCATGCTCTACGCCCTCGACATCGAGCCGATGGTGTACCACCTCAACGGCAGCCACGGGGCCTTTGGGCTGCTGGAGGTGGCCCTGCGCGACCTGCGCCACAGCGAGGCCGACTTTGGGGCGATCGCGGCTCAGGTGCGCCAGCGCAGCGTGTTTACCACCCATTCCCCCGTGTCGGCGGCTGGCAATGTGTTTGCCGCCGACTTGATCGAGTCGTTTTTGGGCGGCTACTGGCCCCACCTAGGCCTGTCGCGGGAAGACTTTTTGGCCCTGGGCAACCGCCGCCCCGACGACCCCTGGGAGCTGTTCTCGATGACGGTGCTGGCTCTGCGTCTAAGCGGCAAGGCCAATGGCGTCAGCCCCCGCCACGGCGAACTCTGTCGGGAAATGTGGCAGGCTCTCTACCCCGACTGCGAGATGCACCAGGTGCCGATTGGGGCGATTACCAACGGTGTCCATGCCGCCACCTGGACGGCCCCGCTGATGAGCGACCTCTACCGCCAGTACCTGGGCTACGACGACCCCACCCCCACGACCGACCCCAGCCGCTGGAGCCGGATCGACGAAATTCCTGACGACCAGCTGTGGCAGCGGCACACTTTACTAAAAGAACGGCTAATTGCCTACACCCGCGATCGCGTGCGTACCGCCCGCCACAGCCGGGGCGAGGCCGCCGATGAAATTGCCGCCGTCGATCGCCTGCTCGACCCCCAGGTGCTAACCCTGGGCTTTGGCCGCCGGTTTAGCCCCTACAAGCGCGGCGAGCTGCTGTTCAGCGATCTGCACCGGGCGATTCGCATTTTGGCCCACCCCCGCCGCCCAATTCAAATTGTGTTTGCGGGCAAAGCCAACCCCGCCGATGACGAGGGCAAGCGCATTATCCAGCGGCTGATGGAGTGGTGCCGCCACCCGGCCCTGCGCGATCGCGTTGCCTTTATCGAAGACTACGACATGGCGGTGGCCAAGCTGCTGCTGCCCGGTGTCGATGTGTGGCTCAACCATCCCCGTCGCCCCGAGGCCTCGGGCACCAGCGGTCAAAAAGTGGCCCTCAACGGCGGCCTCAACTGCGCCACCCTCGATGGCTGGTGGGCCGAGGCCTACCATGCCGGAGGCGCTGACCAGGCGGCCAACGGCTGGGTGATTGGCAAAGCTAATCCGGACACCGACCCCGACAGCCAAAACCAGCAGGATGCTGACTCCCTCTACGACCTGTTGGAGCACCACATTGCGCCCCTGTACTACCAGCGCGATGGGCAAGGCTCGGCCTCGGAGGGCCATCGCGCCGGGCTACCCCGCCAGTGGATTGCGATGATGAAAGCGTCGATTCGCTCCTGCGCGCCCCACTACAATAGCGATCGCATGGTAGCCGAGTACTTCACCCAAATGTATGTGCCTAGCCCTAGCCCGGTAGTAGTTAGCTCTGTGTCGTCGTGAGCACTGTGTCTATGCCCCTCTGGCAGGCCGACCTGCACCGTCCACCTCTGGCCAGCGACAGCGGCGCACCCCTCTGGGAACTCCTGCTGTGCAGCGACGATTTTGGCTTTAGCTACGGGGCCACAGCGCCCCAGGCTGCGATCAACAAAGCTTGGGTAACGGATCAGCTCACCACCGCGATTCAAAAAGCGGGCGCGACGCCTAGCCAAATTCAGGTGTTTCGTCCCCAGGCCCTGTCGCTGTTGACCACTGCCTGCGAACCGCTGGGCATTGCCGTTGAACCCACCCGCCATCCCCTCGCCCTACACCAGTGGCTACAGCAGCGAGCCAAGTGGTACCCCAGCCAGCCCAACGCCATCCCGATTCCTTACAACCCGCTGCACATCGAGTCGCCGCCCCCGGTGCCCCTGCCCGAGCGCCTGTGGGGAGATCGCTGGGGGTTTACCGCCCTGGCCGCCTACGACTTTGAGCAAACTCTGCCCTACGAACCCATTCCCCTGCGCCACCTGCCCGCCAGCCTGATGCCCTCTCGCCTGGGGCTGGCCAGCACGGCCCCTATTCCAGGTGTGGTGGTGGATGCCGGACGACAGGCGATGGCCCTGGCCCAATGGATTCAGGCCCAGCATCCCGCCTGGGTGAGCTACGTGCGGGGAGAACCCGACGGGCTGATTTTGGAGGCCGGACTGTGCGATCGCTGGGTCTTCACCACCTTCGACGACCCCGACGTTGCCAGCGCCGGTCAGCGGTTCGAGCAGCGCAAGCGGGATGGCCAGGGGCTACACTTTTTGCTGGTGCGCCCCGATGACTCGGGCATGACGACCACTGGCCTGTGGCTTCTGCAACAGCTGCCCTGATCACTGTTAGGCTCACCCTAAACGGCTCCTTCGACTCCGCTCAGGAACCGTTCACCGATCCGCTCAGGAACCGTTCACCGAGCGGGCGCTCACCGAGCGGGCGTTCGCTGAGCAGAGTCGAAGCGCACACAAGCGGAGTCGAACGTTCGCTGAGCGGAGTCGAAGCGCACGCAAGCCGAGTCGAAGGAAGCGATCGCCTTCAAACAGGCATTTCCCTAATCCTGCTCTTTTGTTGCCCCAACCCAGTCAGTTGAGGATTTGTCGAGGATCGGTTATTGCGACTTACCGACCGTCGCTGACAACGGTAATCTAGCTGGGTTAGCACTCTGACACAGCGAGTGCTAAGTTTGTCTCTGGAGAGCTGAAAGACAGGACATGGCAAAAAGAGTTTCCTTTGATGAGGCGTCGCGGCAGGCCCTCGAAAAAGGCGTCAACGCCCTAGCGGACGCCGTTAAAATTACCCTCGGTCCCAGGGGGCGCAACGTCGTTCTCGAGAAAAAGTACGGGGCACCCCAGATCGTCAACGACGGCATCACCATTGCTAAAGAAATCGATCTAGAAGACCCCTTTGAAAACCTGGGCGCGCGCCTCATGCAAGAGGTGGCTTCTAAGACCAAAGACCTGGCGGGTGACGGTACCACCACCGCCACCGTCCTGGCCCAGGCCATGGTTAAAGAGGGGCTGAAGAACGTGGCCGCTGGCACTAACCCCGTCAGCCTACGCCGCGGCATCGAAAAGGCCGTGACCACCCTGGTGCGTGAAATTGCCGCCGTGGCCAAACCCGTCGAAGGCAACGCCACCATTGCCCAGGTGGCTACGGTGTCCGCTGGCAGCGACGAGGAAATCGGCAAAATGATTGCCGAAGCCATGGACAAAGTCACCAAGGATGGCGTGATTACCGTAGAAGAGTCTAAGTCGCTCTACACCGAACTGGACGTTGTAGAAGGGATGCAGTTCGATCGCGGCTACATTTCCCCCTACTTTGTCACCGACCAAGAGCGGATGGTGACCGAACTCGACAACGCCCGCGTGCTAATCACTGACAAAAAAATCGGCTCTATTCAGGATCTGGTGTCGGTGCTGGAGCGCGTCGCCCGCGAGGGTGCCCCCCTGCTGATTATCGCCGAAGACATTGAGGGTGAGGCCCTGGCTACCCTGGTGGTTAACAAGGCACGGGGTGTGCTGAATGTAGCCGCCATCAAAGCGCCTAGCTTTGGCGACCGCCGCAAGGCCATGCTGCAGGATATCGCCGTGCTCACGGGCGGTCAGGTAATCTCCGAAGAAGTGGGCCTCAGCCTCGATACTGCCGACCTGTCAATGCTGGGTACCGCCACCAAGGCCACCATCACCAAAGACACCACCACTCTGGTCTCAGATGCGGGCAACAAGGGCGATATCGACAAGCGCATCGCTCAAATTCGCCAAGAGCTAGAGCGTACCGACTCTGAGTACGACAAAGAAAAGCTCTCTGAACGGCTGGCCAAGCTGGCGGGCGGTGTTGCCGTGATCAAAGTTGGGGCCGCCACCGAAACCGAACTCAAAGATCGCAAGCTGCGCATTGACGATGCCCTCAGCGCCACCAAGGCGGCTGTGGAAGAAGGGATCGTCCCTGGCGGTGGGGCCACCCTGCTGCACCTGGCTCCCAAGCTAGAGTCGCTCAAAGCCTCTCTCAGCGCTGAAGAGGCAATCGGGGTTGACATTGTCATGCGGGCGGTGGAAGCACCCCTGCGGCAGATTGCCGACAACGCTGGCCAGCAGGGCTCGGTCATCGTCGAAAAGGTGAAGGCGATGGACTTCCCCATGGGCTACAACGCCCTTACCGGCAGCTACGAAGACCTGATTCAGGCCGGTATCATCGACCCGGCCAAGGTCGTGCGCTCTGGCCTCCAAGACGCTGCCTCGATCGCAGGCATGGTGCTGACGACCGAAGCCCTGGTAGCCGAAATTCCTGAGCCTCCTGCACCCGCTGGTGACCCCGGTATGGGTGGCATGGGCGGCATGGGTGGCATGGGCGGCATGGGCGGCATGGGCGGCATGGGCGGCATGGGCATGATGTAGCCCGCTATCTCGACCATCCTTGAATAAATGCTTAATCTCTAGGGGTGCAGCGATCGCTGTGCCCCTATGCTTTTTAAGTGGCCAAATATTAAAGGAGTTAAGCGATGTCGCAGCGAAGACCCAATTCAGACTCTGAGTCGACATCGCCCATCGATTCACCGCTAACGCCATTGACGGCAGACATCCCTGACCCAGCGTCGTTCAACCCCAGTGGCCCTCACTGTGACCTCGCCCCTGTTGTCGATGGCGATGGCGATGGCCTGTTTGAATACCGATATTCGCCCCCTGGTGCGCTGCCCGGTACGCTGCGGATTCCTCCCGATGCCCTGCCTACGGAGCTGTTTTTAATCGACTACGGCCCCGATGCCGTGCGCACCGCCACTATCGACCATCCCGAGGAGTGCTCTGCGCTGGGGGTAAGCGATAGCGTGACCTGGCTTGACGCGCGGGGGCTAGGCACCGAGAAAACGCTGATCGACATGGGCCAGACCTTTGGCCTGCATCCGCTGCTGCTCGAAGACATTGTCAACGTGCCCCACCGGCCCAAAATCGACTTTTACGATGACAAGATTTTGATCATCATGCAGATGGTGCGCCCCAAGCCTTCGGGAACCGGGGTGGGCAGCGAGCAGGTCAGCTTTGTGCTGGGCCAGGGGTTTTTGATCACCTTTCAGGAAGAACCCGAGTGGGATTCCTTTGGCCCGGTGCGCGATCGCATTCGGCGGGGGACCGGCACCATTCGCCGCCAAAACGCCGCCTACCTCGCCTACGCCCTTCTCGACACCATCGTTGACAGCTTTTTCCCGGTGCTAGAGGTGATTGGCGAAACCCTTGAAGAACTGGAAGAAGAAGTGGTCGCCAATCCGACCAGTGCCACTATCAAAAAAATTCACCGCATGCGCCGGGGGCTAATGAAGCTGCGCCGCTACATCTGGCCCCAGCGCAGCGTGATCAACAGCCTCATCCGCGACAGCGACGAGCTAATTAGCCAGGAGGTGCGCGTCTACCTGCAAGACGTGTATGACCACATCGTGCAGGTGGTCGACATCATCGAAAACTACCGCGAAATCGCCTCCAGCCTGATGGATGTCTACCTATCATCGATCAACAACCGTATGAACGAGGTGATGAAGCTGCTGACGGTGATCTCCTCCATCTTCATTCCTCTCACCTTCATCGCCGGGGTCTACGGCATGAACTTTGACACCGAAGACTCACCCTTCAACATGCCCGAGCTGGAATGGTACTGGGGCTACGTCATCTGCCTGGGGGTGATGGGGGCGATCGCCATACTGCAAATCTACTTTTTCTGGAAACGCGGCTGGTTTGACAATTTTTCAACCACAAAACGCTGATACCATAACAACGCCCACAACTCCTGCACCCCGATGGATCTCAAAGCCCATATTCGCGACATTCCCGACTTTCCTAAGCCCGGCATCCTATTTCGCGACATTACGCCGCTGTTGGGTAACCCCACCGCCATGCAGTACAGCCTCGATCTGTTTGCCGAAAAGGTGGCCCAGCATCGCCCCGACTACATTGTGGGCATCGAGTCGCGGGGCTTTATATTTGGGATGCCGCTGGCCTACAAGTTGGGAGTAGGGTTTGCCCCAGTGCGTAAACCCGGCAAACTGCCTGCCGCCGTTCATAGCGCCAGCTACGCCCTGGAGTACGGCAATGACACCCTAGAACTGCACCAGGACGCCTTTCCGGCGGGCAGCCGCGTGCTAATTGTCGACGACCTGATCGCCACGGGGGGCACCGCTGCCGCCACTGCCGAGCTGGTGGAGAAAACCGGCTGCACCGTGGCCGGGTTCGGCTTTGTGATCGAGCTAGTGGGGCTGGATGGACGTGCCAAACTGCCCGACGTGCCCATCACCGTGCTGATGCAGTATTGAGTTGTCCCCAATTTGGCAGGGCAAATGCCATTTGCTCCTACCGTTGATCTTCCTGGGGCGTCAAGGCTAAGGCGTAGCGCAGGCAGCGCATTACCACAAACCACAGCACCGCAATCACCAGTACCAGGCCCACTCGGTTCACCCACCAGCTCGACTCCAGCGCCAGGGCGTTAAACGCCGCATGGGCGAGGATCGCGGCCAGCAGCCCGTTGCGCACTCGCCCGCTGCCCTGCCCAGGGGGCGAAAACTTGGCTATCCCCAGGCTATAGCCCCACAGCGATGACCACAACGCCTGGCCTGGGGCCGACAGCAGCCCCCGCAGGGCAAACATCGTCAGCACCGCCGTCCAGGCCGAGGCATTGACGGCGGCACCCGGCACCCCCAGCCGAGCGACGGCAAAGTAGGCGTAGAGCATAGAGCCAATTACCTCTAGGGTGGCAAAGCCCAGGCCCGCAGCGGCGGCAAAAATAATGCCGTCTACGGGTTCGTCGAACTCGGGGTGGTTGTATACGCCCCGCTTGACCACCCAGAACTTAGCTAGTTCGGCCAGCACCGGCACGACTGCGATCGCCATCAGCCAGGTCGGCAACGGCACAAACTGGCGCACCAAAAATACCGGAATAAACGCCAGCAGTCCCAGACCAAAAATCTTGAGCACCAGCCCGCGCGGCTCAGGGTTGAGCTTGTCGCGGGTGTAGAAAAACCAGAGCAAAAACGCTAGGGGAGCCAGGGCCAGGGCGACAATGCCCACTGCCGTAGCCAGCACGTTCGGATCGCTCGCCAGATTTGCCATTGGCCAAACTATTGGGTAAATCGCCTCTGAATCATACATCGGCTGACGGGGGGCAGTGAGTGGGTGGGTAGATGGGTGGATGGGTAGGTGGGTGGATGGGTAGGTGAGTAGATGGGTAGGTGGGTGGATAGATAAATTCAAAATTCAAAATTGAGAATTCAAAATTTTGAACTCTGAACTTTGAATTTCCCTTCCTCATTTCCTCACCTTCCTCATTTCCTCACCTTCCCCATCTCCTTACCAACAAGGGTCACAATCTTTGTAAGATAGGGGTTCACAGCAACCATTGAGGTGGCAAACAGTTCATGCAGGATGTGTTGGTCATTGGCGCAGGGCCGGCGGGGTTATCGCTGGTGGCAGCTCTGGCAGAGGCAGGGCTAGCGGTGCAGGGGTTGGCCCTGAACGATCCGGCGCAGCCCTGGCCCAACACCTACGGCATTTGGGCCGATGAACTCGAAGATTTGGGTCTGGTGCAGTTTCTAGAGCATCGCTGGAAAGATTGTGTAGTGCATGTCAACGGCGGCAAGCTGCCGCTGCACCGCGAGTACGGCCTGCTAGACCGAGACCGCCTGCAAACCCACTGGCTCGCCCAGGGTAACCAGCACCAGGTGAGTTGGCATCAGGGCAAAGCCTGCCAGGTTGAGCATTTCCCCAACTACACCCAGGTCACGACCGAGACGGGGGACCGGCTTACCGCCCGGTTAGTGGTCGATGCCAGTGGGCATCGGACGGCTCTGGTGCAGCGTCCGGAGGCGTCAGAGGTAGCCTTTCAGGCGGCCTATGGCATCGTAGGACGATTTTCTAAGCCCCCCACCGATCCTCAGCAGATGGTATTCATGGACTTTCGTGACGACTACCTGCCGCCAAGCGATCGCCAGGAGCCGCCCACCTTTCTCTATGCTATGGATCTGGGCGACGACGTGTATTTTGTCGAAGAGACTTCCCTGGCTCACCACCCGGCGATCGCACTGGAGACCCTAAAACAGCGACTGTATCAGCGCCTGCGCCACCGGGGCATTGAGGTTACAGACATTCACCACGTTGAGCAATGCCTGTTTCCGATGAATCAGCCGCTGCCCGATTTTACCCAGCGGGTGGTGGGCTTTGGCGGGGCGGCGAGTATGGTGCATCCGGCCTCGGGCTATATGGTGGGGGCACTGCTGCGGCGCGGTCCGGGGCTGGCCGATGCGATCGCCGCCGCGCTCAGCTCACCCCAGACCACCTCGGCCCAGGCCGCCCGCCAGGCCTGGGAAGCGCTATGGCCCGCCGAACGCGTCCGCAAGCACTACCTCTACCTCTTTGGCCTCGAAAACCTGATGGCCTTTGATGCGCCCCAGCTGCACCAGTTTTTTGCCGCTTTCTTTAGCCTGCCCACCGACGACTGGGCGGGCTTTTTGGCCGATAGTATGACCTTGCCCGAGGTGGTGCAGGCCATGATCGGGCTGTTTGGCCGCGCCCCCAACCCGGTGCGCCTGGCCCTGATGCGATCGGTCTTTAGCCACGGCCACCTGCTGGGGCGCACCCTGATGAGCTAACCCGAGACATGACGTATACTCAGGGGTTATACACGTCATCTAAGTCCAAAAGCGAAGTTCTGCCGGTGGGACAACTACAGATTCCGAGCTGGACTTGGTGTCAGCCAGGCCGATCAAAACCATTAACGTCGATGGGCTGCTAGGGTATAGCCGGAGATCATAGCTCGGCTAACTTCTGCACCTAATGTGGGCAACCTGACTGTATTCCACGGGTAGCCGCGCTGTTTTTACCCGATTGTTGTACCTGTCGCTGTTGAGTCCATTATGGAGAATCCTTTCATGGCTGAGTTACCCAACGCCGCCGCGGCCCAACCCGCACCGCCGCCGCCGCCGAGACCTCCCCAGTCAGCGGCCCAGGCCCAGGCTTCTGCGCAGGCCCGCGCCCAGGCGGCCGCCCGCGCCGCTGGTCAGGCCGCCGCCCAGGCTGCTGCCGGTCAGGCTTCAGCGGCTCCGGCCCCTCCCCCAGCGGCTTCCGCTCCGGCAGCTCCGCCCCCGCCTCCAGCGGCTGCGGCTCCGGCAGCTCCGCCCCCAGGGCAGGCTCGCCATCGACCGGCTTCTCCACCCCCCATGCCCAAGGCGGCTGACACCCTCAAGGTCAGCGGCGGGCTTACCCTCGAAAAAATTGTGCGCGAGGCCTTTGACAAAGGCTTCTCAGACATCCACCTGGGGGTGGGTGAAACCCCTCGGTTCCGCGATCGCGGCGATATCTCGGTCACTGAGTACCCAACCACCGACGAAGCCACCTTCTACAGCTGGCTTGAAGAAATTCTCAAGCCCGAAGAAATTCAAGAATTTCGCCAAACCCTCGACTTTGACGGGGCCGCCCAGTACGACTTCACCCGCATCCGGATCAACATCTTTGACTCGCTGCGCGGCCCGGCCATGGTGCTGCGTCTAATTCCGGTGAAAATTCTCACCCTCGACCAGCTGGGGTTCTCGCCCATCTTTCGCGATGTGTGCCATTACCACAAGGGCCTGGTGCTGGTGACGGGGCCGACCGGTTCGGGTAAATCGACCACCATGGCGGCGATGATTGACTACGTCAACACCGAGATGCCCAAAAACATCATTACCATCGAAGACCCGGTGGAATTTGTGCACACCAGCCGGCGATCGCTGATCAAACAGCGGGAAGTGGGCATGCACACCCAAAAGTTCGACAACGCCCTCAAAGCCTCCCTGCGGGAAGACCCCGACATCATTCTGGTCGGTGAAATGCGGGACAAAGAAACCGTCAACACCGCCCTTAAAGCAGCCCAAACGGGTCACCTGGTGATGGGCACCCTGCACACCAACAGCGCCGTCAAAACCGTAGAGCGGATTCTCAACCTCTACGAACCCGAGCAGCAGGCCCCGGTGCGAGTTTCCCTGGCGGAGTCGCTGGTGGCCGTCATTGCCCAAGGCCTTTGCCGCACCACCGACGGCAAGCGGGCCGCCTTCCACGACATCTTGATTAACACCGACGCCATCAAAGACTACATTTTGCGCGGTCAGCTCGACGAAGTCGAAGCGCTGATTCCCAAATGTACCTTCGACGGCATGTGTACCATGAACCAGTCGCTCTACGCCCTCTACGAGTCGGGGCGCATTACCGAAGAGACCGCGCTGGAAATGTCGCCCAAGCAAAACGAAATGGCCCAAATGCTGCGGGGCCGTGTCTAACTTCGCGATGTCTGACTCGGTTGCCCCCAGCTTTAAGGGCATTGCCCTATTTACCCCTGGGGGCGACTGCGTCTACTGCCTAGACGAGCAAAAGCGCGCCCACTGGCACTTAGACCTCTGTGCCGCGCTTCAAACCCACCTGGGGCTGACCGAGCCACCCTATTTTTTGCTGCCCTGCTTTACGGCCACCGTAGATCGCTGGGTCAACCCTACCACCCAGTCACCGGTTACAGTCGCCGAGGCCTACCCCCGCGCCCTGCGGTTTCAGCCTCTGCTCAACGCTCTGTTTGGCCTGGGTCAGCTCCAGTGGCAGCCCAACTACAGCAGCACCGAGGAATGTTCTGTGGCGCTGATTGAGTCGTATCGGCCTATATTTCCGCAGTTGTGGGAATGCCACGACTTAATCATGCGGGTTGAGCAGTCTATTGGGATGGCAGAGGAGCTTTTGCCAATCGATGCGATCGACGCTCTCGGTGCGGTGTCTCAGCCCCACTGTTTCAAACTGTTTGTCAGCGGCGCTGACACCGTAGCCACCGAGAGAATGCTGCGGTTTTTGTACACTACCCTGGAGTCGACCCTGCCCAGCGCCTACACCCTTCAGGTAATCGACGTTACTACTCACCCCGGTGAGGCCGAAGCGGCCCATGTCTCAGCCACCCCAACGCTAATTCAGGTGTGGCCGGAGCCGGTGCGGCGGGTGGTCGGTAACGTGCTGAGCCAGGAGCAGATGGCGCTGCTGCTGGCCTATCCAGTGCCCACCTAATTCCTTGAGCTAACTATCTATGTCGATAAAGAATATTGTCTCCCTGGGTCTGCTGCTCTTTATTCCAATTTCGATCGCAGCAGAACGGCTGGAGTGGGGTGCCCTCACTATATTTGTGCTGTCGGCGCTGGCCATTGTGCCCCTGGCGATTTGGCTGAGCACTGCGACTGAAGAGTTAGCTGTAGTCACAGGCCCTACCATTGGGGGCTTAATCAATGCGGTGTTTGGCAATGCCACCGAGCTGATTATTGCCCTGGTGGCGCTGAAGGCGGGCCTGATCGACATTGTCAAGGCCAGCATTACCGGGTCGATTTTGGCCAACCTGCTGCTGGTGTTGGGGCTGTCGATGTTCTTTGGCGGGCTGCGCTACAAAGAGCAGGAGTTTAACCAAAACGTAGCGGGCATTAACGGTAGCACCATGGCCCTGGCGGTGACGGCAATTGTGCTACCGGCCATGGTGATCAACACCTCCAACATCGTCGAGCCGGTTGCGATTAGCCGGCTGTCGCTAACGGTGGCTGCGGTGATGATTTTGGTCTACGGGCTAACGCTGCTGTTTTCGCTCAAGACCCATAGCTATCTCTACGATGTTGGGGTGAGTGACCTGGAGGGCAGCCACGGCGAGGGCGAGCACGGCGGAGAAAAACCCAATCTGTGGCTCTGGATTGGGGTGCTCTTGGCCGCCACCATCGGCGTGGCGATCGAGTCAGAAATTTTTGTGGGGGCGGTGGAAGAAACTGCCAACAGCCTGGGGCTGACGGACCTGTTTACGGGGGTGATTTTGCTGCCCCTAGTAGGTGGCGCGGCGGAGTACGTCACCGCTGTGCGGATGGCGGTCAAAAACAACATGGATCTGTCAGTGTCGATCGCCATGGGGTCGAGCCTGCTGGTGGCCCTGCTGGTGGCTCCTCTGCTGGTGATTGTGGGCCAGTTTATTGGTCAACCGATGGACCTTAACTTTGGCCCCTTTGAGGCGATCGCGGTGGTGATTGCCGTAGCGGTGGTCAACTTAATTAGCCAGGACGGCAAATCGAACTGGCTGGAGGGGGTGCTGCTGCTCTCCACCTTCGCTATTTTGGGCGCGTCGTTTTTCTTTCACCCGGTGTAGGCAGACCGGGTGAGAATGTGGGTCTCAATATCTCGAACGCTGAGCGGCGGATGAAAGAGATACCCCTGACCCAGCGCGCAGCCGAGCTGCCGCAGTTGGTCTAGCTGCTGGCGGGTTTCGATGCCCTCGGCAACAACGGTGAGCTCAAGCTGGTTGCTCAGCGAAACGATGGTGTTGACGATCTTAAAATTGCGGCTGCTCTCATGCATTTGACTGACAAAGGAGCGGTCGATTTTTAGGTCGTTGAGGGGGAAGCGGTGGAGCGAACTCAAAGACGAATACCCCGTGCCAAAGTCATCAACGCTGATGCGAATGTGGCGCGATCGCAGCTGTTCCATTAGGTCTATGGCCGTATCGGCGTTTTCGAGCAGGGCGCTTTCGGTAATTTCTAGCTTTAGACGGCTAGGGTTGACGCCCGTTTCGGCCAGCACGCGATCGATATCGGTCAGCAGGGTGGCAGAGGCAAACTGGCGCACCGATAGGTTGACGCTCATGGTCAGATCTGTCCAACCCTGCTGGTGCCAGGCCAGCAGCTGTCGGCAGGCCTGATGCAGCACCATAATGCCTACGGGCACGATCAGCCCGGTTTCTTCCATGCAGGGGATGAATTCGCCGGGGGAAACCATGCCGCGATCGGGGTGCTGCCAGCGCACCAGCGCCTCAAACCCGCACACCGCCTTAGTTTTTAGGTTGACAATGGGCTGGTAGTAGGCCACAAACTCCTGGTTGTCGAGGCCCCGGCGCAGGTCTGTCTCCAGGGTGAGGCGCGCCAGCATCGTCAGAGACATTTGGCAGTCAAAGACCTGGCAGATGTTTTTGCCCCGCAGCTTGGCTTTGTACATCGCCGTATCGGCGTCCTGCAGAGGTTCTTCGGGGTGCTGGTAGGCGCTGTTGCCCAGGGCTACCCCCAGGCAGGCGGTCATAAAAATTTCGCAGTCGCCGATCATAAACGAGCTAGCAAAGCTCTGCAGCACCGTGCGAATAAAAGGCTCTAGATCGGCTTCGTGGTGAATGTGATGCAGCAAAAAGCAAAATTCATCTTCACCTAGCCGCGCCAAACTGTCGTCGGGGCGCAGCAGCTGTCGCAGACGCTCAGCGATCGCCAGCAGGAGCTGATTGCCAACGGCGTGGCCAAAGGCACTGTTGACGAGTTTGAACTGGTCGCAGTCTAAATAGACCACCGCAAAGGAGAAACAGTTAGCCCGCAGGGTCGCGTCCAGCTGCTGAAGCAAAAAAGCGCGGCTGGGCAGCTGTGTGAGGGCATCGCGGTTGAGGCTGGCCTGCAGCTGGGCTGTGCGCTCCTGCACGGTTTTCTCTAGGCTGGCGTTGAAGGTCGCCAGGGCCTGATACTGCTGGCGAATGCGCAGCATCGATCGCACCCTGGCGGTCAGCTCTAGGCGGGTAACCGGCTTGCCAATAAAGTCGTCGGCCCCGGCTGCAAAACAGCGGGCTAAATCGGCCTTAGAGGTGAGGGATGTCACCATAATGATGGGCACCGCCTGCCACCGGGGCATGGCTTTGATGTGTTGGCAGACCTCCAGCCCGCTCATGCCTGGCATCATGACATCGAGCAAAATGACGTCGGGTTGAAAGAGGTCGAGGGCCGCGACCGCCGCTGCTCCACTGGCTGCGTAGTGCAGTTGATAGGTTTGAGCCTGCTTAGAAAATGTCTCTTCTGCTGCGTCAATGGCAAGCAGTGTCTCAATCACTTCAAAATTGCTGGGTTCGTCATCAACGATGAGAATTGAGTGAGGGTAAGCAGAGGACATAGACTTATTAATGAGGCTATTTGAGCAAGTAAAGCAATCGGCTGCTCGGCTGGCGAGTGGCGAGGCTTTGATCGTTCTCTAGACGCTTTTGTAGGGTTCTTCCATAGCGTTCCCAAACGCCTCTGGCGAGGGCTGCTTGCAGTACAGAAGCAACCAAACTTATAAAGAATTCAGAAAAATACCAGGAACCTGAGCAACAGTTTGAATGTCTATTTTTAGCAGAAGCCGCATGATATCAATCGATTTTTGAGAGGGCTGTTCAACGCTTTTGTGCAGAGAAAAAGGCTTAAATCAACGACTTGGGAATGTTGACATGTCATAACAAGCTACAGCCCCAAGCGCTTTAAAGACTCCGAATTATAGACTTGAATCTATACACAAGCTTTAACCATTAAGCGCAATGCGATGCAACAGGGCCGCTCTTCGTTTACCTAGAATTGGGCTGCTGGCGAATATTTATATTTATAGGAGATACTGAGGTGTTTGGCTAAAAAAATGCCGATTGTCTCAATAAGTTCCCCCTTACCTAGGCGTCTCAATGATTTTTCTGAGGCTCAGGATGATCATCCTATTCCTGGGATCTAGGGCAATCTATCTTTAGCGTAATTTTCCGCTGCTTTATATCATCCATGCGCCATTCTTTTGTCGGGATTACTGCCTCGGTATGCGGCGATACATCTGTTGCCGATGTGCTACGGATAATGGGCGGTAGTCAACCGCAACTTCCCTGTGTTTTTGTTGCCGACGGGGCAAATTTAGAGGGTATTTTTACTGAGCGCGATCTGTTGTCGCTGGTGGTTCAGGGGCGATCGCTCAGCGATCTGCCCATCGCTACCGTTATGCGATCGCCGGTTGTCACGGTGCGGCAGGCTGACCTGGGCGATCTCTCGATGCTGATGCAGCAGCTAGAGCAGCACTCCACCGATCACCTGGCTGTTCTAGACGATCGCGGTGTGCTGGTGGGGGTGATTACCCGAGAGCGCCTGCAGCCCCACCTGTGGGAGGTGCTCCAAGAACAGCAGGCTCTAGCAGCTTCGCTCAGCAACCGAGAGCAGCAGTATCAGTCGTTGATCCAGGCGCTGCCCGACTTGATTATGCGAACCTCGGCGGAGGGCATCTATCTTGACTGCGTTTTGTCACCTAGCTCCAATGTTCACTGTGGCAATGTTTTTCTGCCGGGCAAGCGGCTCGATGAAATTCTGCCATCAGAGTTAGCGACCCTGCGACTGAGGCACATTCAGCAGGCGCTTCAGACGGGGGATCTGCAAATTTATGAACAGCAGATTGTTATCAACGACAGCCTCCGCACTGAGGAGGTGAGAATTAACCCCTGCGCTACTAATGAGGTGCTGGTTGTGGTGCGCGATATTACCGAACACAAAGCGCTAGAAGCTACCAACCGAGCCATTGTTGAAGCCATCCCCGATCTGCTGGTGCGGATTAACCGGCAGGGGCAATATCTAGGCATACTGAGCGGTGGCTCAGTCAAAAAAGTGCTGCTGCCCCCCTCAACTTCGTTCAGCTACACCGTTTACGATGTCCTGCCCCAGCCTTTGGCTGCTCAGAAAGTTCGGATGGCACGGCAAGCAATTGAGACCGGGGCTGTTCAGGTCTACGAGCATCAGCTCGAGATCGAGGGTGAGCTGTATTGGGAAGAAGTGCGAGCTAGCTCGATTAACGGTGATGACGTGCTGTTTGTGATTCGCGACATCAGCGAGCGTAAACGCAGCGAAGCCGAACGCGACCAGGCCGAACGGGCGCTGGCCCTGAGCGAGGCCACCAACCGCGCAATTCTGGCGGCGATTCCAGACTTATTAGTACGGGTCAGTGCCGAGGGCCAATATCTCGATTTCATCAGCCCCGATCGCAGTTTTAATGTCTTTGCTTCTGCCCTGGCAATGCCAAACGGCACCATACCCGAGCTGCTGCCGCCAGAGGTGGCACAGCTCCAGATGGCCGCTATTCGTCGTGCCCTAGAAACCCGAGAGCTGCAGGTTCACGAACAGCAGATTCAGGTGGGCGATCGCCTACAGTACGAGGAGCTGCGGGCAATCGCAATCAGCGCCACTGAGGTGCTGCTGATCATTCGCGATATCAGCGATCGCCGCCGGGCCGAAGTTGCCCTTCAGGCTCTAAACCGCGAGCTGGAGGAGCGCGTCGCGCAGCGCACCGCCGCCCTGGGCGAGAGCGAGGAACGCTGGCAGCTGGCTATCCAGGGCAGCAATGCCTCCCTGTGGGACCTTAACCTGATCACCGGAGAGGTCTTTCGCACCGAGCGCTGGAAGGAGCTGCGGGGGCTATCGACGCTGGAAGATGCTAGCCAGACCGCATGGCTGAACGGCATTCATCCCGACGATCGCGATCGCGTTTTGGCCGCCTTTAACGCTCACCTGGCCCGAAAAACCCCCTTCTACGAGGCCGAATACCGCATTCGGCACCAGGCCGGCCACTACCTCTGGATTCTGGATCGGGGTCAGGCCTGCTGGGACGACAGCGGCAACCCCGTCCGCATTATTGGTTCAGAAACCAACATTGATCGCCGCAAGCAGGCCGAAGAGCAGCTGCTCAAGAACGAAGCGCACCTGGCGGCGGCCCAGCGCGTTGCTCGCCTGGGCAGTTGGGAGTTTAACCCGCACACCTACGCGATTGATTGGTCAGCCGAAACCTACCGCATCTTCGGTCGGGCCGCCGAGGCGGGGCCACCCACCTTCGCCGAATTTCTGGCGTATATCCATGCCGACGATCGCGCTGCGATCGAGCAGAAGACCCAGGCGGTGATTGACCAGAACCAGCCGTTTGAGGCTGAATACCGCCTCTACCATCCCGATGGCAGCCTGCACTACGTGCTGTCGCGAGCCGAACTGGTGCATCGAGAAACCGGGCAGCCGCTGGCGCTGGTGGGTACGGTGCTCGACATCAGCGAGATCAAACGGGTCGAGGCCCAGCTGCGCTATAGCCAGGCTGCCCTGGCCGAAGCTCAGCGCATGGTGCATTTGGGCAGTTGGGAACTGGATGTGCTCACCCAGAAACTGACCTGGTCAGACGAACTCTTCCGCATTCTGGGCTTTGACCCCAGCAACCCCGAACCGGCCTACGCCGAGCATTTTAATTACTTTCCGCCGGAGGATCGCGATCGCATGCAGCAGTACCTTGACCGGGCGATGCAGGAGGGCATTCCCTACGAGGTCGAGGTGCGGTTTTTGAGGCCCAACGGCACCCTCGTCTACCTAGAAGCTCGTGGCAACGTCAAACGCAACGCCCAGGGTCAAGTGGTCAAACTATTTGGCACCGCCCTCGATATCACCGATCGCAAACTCGCCGAACTGGAGCGGCAGAAGCTGTCTGAACGCCTGAGCCTGGCGCTCAACTCCGGCGCGATCGGCTGCTGGGAGTGGGATATTCAGCAAAACACTATCCTGTGGGATGAGCGGATGTACGAGCTTTACGGGCTCTCTAAGGCTGACTTTGGCCCCGATGCCGACGCCTCTTGGGCCTACCAGTTTTGGGCTGACAAAGTGCACCCCGACGATCTTGAAGCGGCAGAAGTGCTGCTGCAGCAGACTGTGCTGGGGCAGGCTACTTACGATCCTGAATTCCGCGTGGTTCATTCCGACGGCAGCATTCACCACATCAAAGCCTACGGCAAGGTGCGCTGCGATGGCGATGGCCATCCCAAAAGCATGATTGGGGTGAACCTAGACATTAGCGAGCGCAAGCAGGTTGAAGAACGACTCCAGCACATTAACGAGCGCCTGGTCTTGACCAATGCCGAGCTAGATCGCGCCACTCGCCTCAAAGACGAGTTTTTAGCCAGCATGAGCCACGAGCTGCGCACGCCGCTGAACGCTATTTTGGGCATGGCTGAGGGGTTGAAGGAGCATGTTTTTGGCCCCATCAATGACCGTCAAAGCCAGGCTCTCAGCACCATCGAGCGCAGCGGCCTGCACCTGCTAGACCTAATCAACGACATTCTCGACCTGTCTAAGGTTGAGGCCGGCAAACTAGAGCTAGAGCCCGTGGCGTTGAACGTAAAGCAGCTCTGCGAGTCGAGCTTGAGCTTCGTCAGGCAAATAGCGTTTTCAAAAAACGTTGGCCTTAGCCTAGAAAGCCTTCGACCGATTCCCGACATTGCGGTAGACGAGCGGCGTATTCGTCAGGTTTTAATCAACTTGCTCAGCAACGCGGTTAAATTTACCCCCGCGGGTGGGCAGGTCACCCTTACGGCTGAGGTTGAACCGCAAGGCCCTGCCAGCGCTGTCAACAACTGGCTTAAATTGTCGGTCACCGATACAGGCATTGGCATTGCCCCGGATAACATAGCCAAACTGTTTCAGCCCTTTGTCCAAATTGATAGCAGCTTAAGCCGTCAGTATACGGGGACTGGCCTTGGTCTGGCCCTCGTGCGCAAGATCGTTGAACTCCACGGCGGCAGCGTGTCGGTCACCAGCGAGGTCGATCAGGGCAGCTGCTTCACCGTCACGCTGCCCTACCTGAGCGAGACGGGCCTAGACGCGACTGTTAGCCCCACCGCCCCGGCCCAGCCCCTCGATGCCAACAATACCTGTGTGCTGGTGATCGAAGACTCGGTCGAAGCGGCCGGTATTTTGGCTCGCTATCTGCAGGAACAGGGGCTAGACGCTATTGTCTGCCCTAGCGGCGATCGCGTCATGCAGGAGGCCGTGCAGGCGCAGCCCGCCCTGATCATTCTCGACATTCTGCTGCCCGATCGCTCGGGGTGGGACGTGCTGCGGCAGCTCAAAGCTTCGCCCCAAACCCAGGCTATTCCGGTGATTGTTGTATCAGTGGTAGACGAGCGCTCCTATGGGTTGTCGCTAGGGGCCTCAGACTATTTGGTCAAGCCCATCACCCGTCAGCAGCTCCAGCAGACCCTAGAGAGTCTGCAGCAACGCCACCCCGCCCCGCTGTCTCCCGCGCTCATTGTCAGCTTGCCCGACCCTACTCACCAGGCGGTAGACAGGCCGCTGATTTTGCTGGCAGAGGACAATGACATGAACGTAGCCACTATTTCGAGCTTTCTCACCGCCTCGGGGTACCGCCTGATCTACGCCAAAAGCGGCCAGGAGGCGGTCGAGCTGACCCAAACTCAAGCGCCAGACCTGATCCTGATGGATATTCAAATGCCCGGTATGGATGGTCTCCAGGCCATGCAGCTGATTCGCAGCGACGCTCGATTTGCCACGTTACCTATTATTGCCCTGACGGCCCTGGCCATGCCCGGCGATCGGGAGCGCTGCCTGGAGGCCGGTGCCAATCAGTACCTGCCCAAACCCGTCAAAATGAAAGAGCTAAAGGCCTTAATTCAGCAACTGCTAGCGTTCTAGCGGGCTCCGTAACATACTGATACAAATTTTCCATGCCGCTGGCGCGGCTGAGTGCCCAGCACTCGCTTCGCGAACGCCAATGACTTCGTTTAGGGAACGGCTATGTTTAGAGCAAGTCCGAGTTCAAAAACCCCCGATCAAACCCGAGCAAAACAGTTGTCAAGAGCAAAAACTTGGATAGCAAACAGGCCTGTAGCCATCGCTCTAGACCCTTTTTAGGGCACAGCCCTGGCGTAGTGCTCGGTTGAGCTAAAACATCCTCCTTACGGAAGATTTGTATTTACAACAGAGTCGAGTTGAATGGAATTTACCGTTTATATACACGGTTCCATCCTCCATGAGACGCGACGCGAGCGGCAAGTTTGTGAACAACTGGGAGCGAGAGACAAAACATCGAGTCAGCCTATCTCTAACCCACACGGCCTGGCGATCGCTCGATCAAGTGGCGCAGCAGCGAGGCACGTCCCGCTCCGAAGTCATTGAGCGGTTTGCCCGCAGTTTAGGCGCGGCAGACGCTACCGGCTGCGACGAAGAAAATGCTCAAATCGGGCGGCTGCAAGCCCAGCTGCTTGAGCTACAGCAGCAAAAACAGGCGCTGGAGGCGCAGCTAGCCAGTACCTCAACTCAGGTAGACCGGGCAACGGAACGCAAGGTCACCGCCATTTTGGAGAGTATCACCGATGCCTTTGTGGCCTTTGACCGCGACTGGCGCTACACCTACGTCAATCGGGCGGCGGCCCAGATTTTGCACAGAGTGCCAGAAGACCTGCTTGGCAGGGAGGTTTGGCAAGAGGTTTTTCCTGAGCTGGTGGATGGGGTAGCCTACAAGGCCATGCACCGGGCGATCGCAGAGCAAGTGCCGGTCGCCTGGGAAGAGTTTGGCGAGCCGGTGCAGTGCTGGATCGAGGCCATAGCCTATCCCTCGGCGGAGGGCCTCACGGTTTATTTTCGAGATGTCACCGACCGCAAGCAAGCGGAGGCGGAACGAGAGCAATTGCTCCGCGAGTTGGCAACAGAACGGGCTCAGTTTGAAGCGGTGCTGCGACAGATGCCGGCGGGCGTTTTGATTGCCGAGGCCGCGTCTAACAAATTAATGCTGGCCAACGAGCAGGCGAAACAAATCTTGGGCTATAGCTACGAGCACTCCTACGAACTGGAAGACTATGTGTCCATCATGCCCTTTGAGGTGTTTCGCTCCGATGGCCAAAAGTACGAGTCCCATGAGTATCCGCTGGCGCGATCGCTGAGAGCCGGTGACGTCATTAGCGATGAGGTGATGGAGCTGCGCCAGGAGGATGGTCAGCGTACCGTGATTACAGTTAGTTCGGCCCCAATTTTAGATAAGCAGGGGCAAATTTTGGCGGCCGTTGTAGTGTTTCAAGACATTACCGAACGGCAGCACACCGAAAGGCTCCTCAGACAGCAGGCGGAAGACCTTGAAAACCAGCAGAAATGGTTAGAAGCCGTTCTCGATCTGATGCCAACGCCCACTGTTTTCATTGAACCAGAAACCGCAAACGTCACGTTTGCCAATCGCATTGCCAATGAGTTAGCCGGGGGCGATCTACCTAAAAACAAATCTTTAGAGGAATATGCCAACGCCTACTACTGCACCGATGCCCAGGGCGGTCGCATTCCAACCGACCAAATGCCCGCCGTGCTGATTGCCCGTGGGGAGCAGCTACAGAACTACGAGATGAACTGGCATACCCCCGGCGGCATTCGCGCCACCCTGTGCTGGGGAGAAATATTGCCCGCCATGTACGGACACCCGGCGATCGGCATTGGCATGTTTCAGGATGTGACCCGCCTCAAGCAGATTGAGGCAAATCTGCGGCAGGCCGAAGAACGGTTACAGCTAGCCCTCTCATCGGCCCGAATGGTGGCCTGGGATGTGGATCTAGAAACGCAGCAGGTTGTATGTTCTCCCAATGCCGAAGAGATTTGGGGTATGCAGGTGGGCACCACCAAGGCATTTAGAGCCTGCATTCACCCCGACGATCGACCGCTGCTCAGGCAGGCGACCGAGCAAGCCGTGGTGGGAAATCGGGCCTTTGCCCAAGACTATCGAGTGATTGCCCCCGACGGTGGGGTGCGGTGGCTCAAGAGCCAGGGACAGGTCTACCTCAACGAAGCCGGGCAAGCCGTGCGCATGATCGGGGTTTCGATCGACATTACCGATCGCAAGCAAATCGAAGCCAACCGCGAGGCCCTGCTGGCCGAACTGCAGCGCAAAGAACGGCAGCAGCAGTTTCTAATTGAGCTAAACGACGCCGCTCGCACCCTGCAAGACTCCGAGGAAATTGTCTGGCAGGTGGTCAATGCCACCGGCCAGCACTTCAACGTCAACCGCTGTGCCTACGGCGAAATTGACGCCGCCCAAGACCATGTGATCGTCGAGCGCGACTACTGCGACGGCGTTATTAGCGTTGTCGGCAAACACCACATGGATTCGTTTGGGGTTGACATCATTGCCGAGCTCAAGCAGGGCAAAACCGTCGTGGTTGACGATGTTGATCGCGACCCTCGCACCGCTGGGGTCGGAGCGGTAGCCTTTGCCGCCATTGAAACCAAATCGCTGGTTTGCGTGCCGCTGGTAAAGCGGGGGCGGTTTGTGGCCCTGCTGGTGCTCCACCACGCCACGCCGCGCCACTGGACGGCCGACGACGCGGCTCTGATGGAGCGCATTGCCGAAAAAACCTGGCTGGCCGTGGAGCGATCGCGGGCCGAAGCAGAGCTGCGCGAAAGCGAAGCGCGGCTCCAGATCGCTCTTAACGTTGGCCGCATGGGCACTTGGGAACGAGACCTGCAAACTAACGTCATCCGCTGGTCGGCAGGACATTTCACCATACTGGGTTACCAGCCCGACGAGGGCGAACCGAGCTACAGGATGTGGGCCGACCGCGTCCATCCCGATGATCTGGCACTGGCCAAGGCAAAGCTCCGGCAGGCAATTCAAGACCGCACTGAGTACCACCACGAATATCGCCTGCGCTGGCCCGATGGTTCTATTCGCTGGGTCGAGGCTAGAGGGCAGTTTTCCTACGACGTTCAAGGCAACCCCAGGCAGTCGATCGGTGCGGTAATCGATATTACTGAGCGCAAGCAGGCAGAAGAGGCCCTGCATCAAGCGCTGCAAAAGCTCAACTTTCACGTTGAAAACACGCCGATGGCCGTTGTCGAGTGGGATCGAGACTTTCGCGTGACCCGGTGGTCTGCGGGTGCCGAGCGCATTCTGGGTTGGCGAGCCGAAGAAATGCTGGGCAAAACGCTAGCCGAGATCCCGCTGATCTACGAAGACGATCTAGAACCGGTTACTGAATCCTGCCGCCGGTTGGTTTACGGTGAAGAGTCCCACATTTTTTCCTACAACCGCAACTACACCAAAGATCGCGCCGTGGTCCACTGCGAGTGGTACAACTCCAGCCTTAGAGATGAGTCGGGACAGATGACCTCGGTTTTGTCTCTGGTGCTGGATGTCACCGAGCGCAAGCAAGCCGAGCAGGAGCGAGAACAGTGGCTAGAGCGAGAACGCCTGGCCCGAGCCCAGGCTGAAGCCGCCCAGCAGCAGTTGGCAACCATCGTTGACACCTCCCCCATTGGGCTGGCGCTATTGGACAGTGAGCAGCGCTATATCGCCATCAACGAAGCCCTAGCCGAGATCAATGGGTTACCCCGTGACTATCACCTGGGTAAGTCTATTCAAGATCTATTTGGCCAAGTCGATCCCGAAATTGTTGACGTTTTTCGTCAAATTTATGCCACGGGTCAGCCGTTTCTCTCGCCAAACCTGCCCATTAACACTCCTGGCCGCGACGATCGCCGTCCCGGCTACTACAACGTCTACTACCTGCCAACGGTCGACTCAGACCAGCGGGTAGAGCGGCTTTTAGCCTACGTGGTCGATGTCACTGAGCAGGTCAAGCTAGAGCACGCCCAGCGGTTTCTTGCTGAGTCGAGCGCGGTGCTGGCGTCGTCTCTCGACTACCAAACCACCCTGGAGCAAGTTGCCCGGCTCACCGTGCCAGAATTGGCCGACTGGTGTACCGTCCACATTGCGGAAGAGAGTGGCGCGATTGACCAAATTGCTGTGGCCCACATTGACCCAGCCAAACTGGAATGGGCCTACCAGATCCGAGATAAGTACCCGTTAGACACCGAGGCCGAGCGCGGTGCCGCCCTCACCCTGCGCACTGGGCAACCCGACCTGGTGCCCGAAATTCCCGATGAGCTGCTGGTGCATGCCGCCAAAGACCCTGAGCATTTAGAGATTTTGCGGCAGGTGGGCTTTAGCTCCGTAATGACAGTACCGCTGTGTAGCCAAGACCGCATCATCGGCGTGATCTCGTTTATCTCGGCGGAGTCGGGCCGCCGCTACACGACCGCCGATTTGCAGCTGGCCGAAGAACTGGCCCATCGGGCTTCGCTGGCGATCGAAAATGCCCAGCTCTACCAGGCTGCCCAGCGCGATCGCACCAAAGCCGAAGCCGCCAACCGCATCAAAGACGAGTTCTTGGCCGTCCTGTCCCACGAGCTCAGGTCGCCCCTGAATCCAATTCTGGGCTGGGTCAGACTATTGCGCAGCAAACCGCTGGATGCGGCCAAAACCGACCAGGCCCTCGAAACCATTGAGCGCAACGCCAAACTTCAGGCCCAGCTAATCGAAGACCTGCTCGATGTCTCCCGTATTTTGCAGGGCAAGCTGACTTTGACCATTGCTCCGGTAAACCTAGTCACCACCATTGAAGCGGCGGCTGAAACCGTTCGCCTGGCGGCGGAAGCCAAACGGATTCAAATTCAAACCAGGCTGGAGGCGATCGCGGGCCAGGTCTTAGGCGACACCAACCGGCTCCAGCAGGTGGTGTGGAACCTGCTCTCCAACGCGGTCAAGTTCACCCCAGCGGGTGGGCAGGTCGCCATCACCCTGGATCAAGTTGACACCTACGCTCAAATTCAGGTTAGAGATACCGGCAAAGGCATTCACCCCAACTTCTTGCCCCACGTGTTTGACTACTTCCGCCAGGAGGATGGCACCACCACCCGACAGTTTGGCGGCCTAGGCCTGGGGCTGGCGATCGTGCGCCAGCTCACCGAACTGCACGGCGGGCTGGTTACCGCCGAAAGCCCAGGCCAGAACCTGGGTGCAACCTTTACGGTGCGGCTACCGCTGGCCCTGACCAGCCAGAATCAGCCGTCTGCCGCGGCCCCCCTTAACCAGGCGACCGACCTAACCGGGCTACGAATCTTGGTGGTAGACGACGAGGCCGACATGCGCGAGCTGGCCTCCTTCATTCTCACCCAGGCGGGGGCAGAGGTAGCCACGGCGGCCTCTGCCATTCAGGCCCTCAGCCAGCTCAACCAGGCGGTGCCCGACCTGCTGCTGTGCGATATCGGCATGCCCGAAATGAATGGCTACGCGCTGATTCAGCAGATCCGCAAACGGCTGCACGACCAGGGGGGCAATATCCCCGCGATCGCCCTCACCGCCTACGCCGGAGAGGTCAACCAGCAGCAGGCCCTCGCCGCTGGCTTTCAGCTGCACCTGGCCAAACCCATCGAGCCCGACCTACTGGTGAGCACGATCGCCACCCTAGTGCAGCCCCGATCGCCAGCCTGCTAGGGCCGGGTCGGCATCGGCTGCGGGCGATAATACCCTCGGTTTCACCGGCCTACCCCTATGCTCAACTACGTGCGATCGCGCCTGCTGCCCTACCTGCGCACCCAGGTGCTGCCCTCCAAACCCGCCCAGCTGCTCGTGCAAACCTGGCTCAAGTGGGATCGCGACAACGTGCCCGGTATGGCGGCGGCGCTGTCCTACTACGCGCTGTTTTCGCTGTTTCCGCTGCTGCTGGTAGTGCTGAGCGTGGCCGGGGCGCTGGTAGGGCCAAATACCGAGGTGTTTGAGGCTATCGAGGCGGTGGTTGTGCGCTACCTGCCCCCCGAGGTGCACGAGCTAATTAAAGACACCATCGTTTCTCTCTACGAAAACAGCGTCGGAGCGGGGTTGATTGGCTTTGGCATTTTGCTGTTTGCCGCCAGCACCATCTTTGCAATTTTGAAGCGATCGGTAAATAAAATCTGGGAAACTCCCAGCCGCGTCAGCGAAGCCGGGTCGCCCGTCCGCATGGTGCTCTTTTTTGTGGTCAACAAGCTGTCGGCGTTTTTGCTGGTGCTGGCCACGGCGCTGCTGCTGCTGGCCTCGCTGCTGTCGCAGATTGTGATTAAGGTCATTCTTACCCTGGTAAATACCTTTCAAGCAACCTTTGACCTGCTCACCATTGACGAAGCCATTTTGAGCAAAAGCCTGGAGGCGGGCTGGTCGTTTTTGGCCCTGGGGTTTGCGATCGCCGGGCTGTTCCGCATTCTGCCTTCGATCAAACTCTCCTGGCGCGACATCTGGCCCGGTGCCCTGCTGACTACCCTGCTGCTGGCCGGGCTGCAGTGGCTGGTCAGCAACAGCGTCATCAGCCTGGGCAGCCGCTTCATTTCCTACGGCGTGATCGGCAGCGTGATGATTCTGATGCTGTGGATTTTTTTGGCCTGCCAAATCTTTTTTGCAGGCTGCGAGTTTTCCTATGTGTATGCCCACATGTTTGGCACCAGGCGACGGGCCCCCCGATCTGGAGAATAGGAGGGATGGCAGCTAAAAAGCGAGCCTTGCTGGATACAGGTACCAATCAAAACGGCAAAGTCTCTCGTATGGGCAAACGGCCATTTGCCCTCACCCAGATTCATGCTTCAGTTTATTCTCCGCAGTACGCAATTAAATCAATCTCCACATCCCCATAGCCCGCCAGCGCCGTCACGCCTACTGTGGTGCGGCTGGGCTGGGGGGCATGGCCAAAGTACGACTGGTAGATGGCGTTCACCGTTTCGTAATAGCGAAAGTCGGTGACAAAAATGCGCGCCATCACCACTTTGTTAAAGCCGCTGCCCCCGTGCTCAAGCACCAGGGCCAAATTTTCCATCACTCGACGGGTCTGCTCTTCAATTGGACCTTTGACCACCTCGCCCGTGGCCGGATCCTCTGCCAGCTGCCCAGTCACAAATAAAAAATCCCCGGCTCTTACCGCATGGGAGTAGGGAGCCACCGGAGGCAGCACGTTGTTGGGCAGGGTCATAAACTCCAGCATGGGCTTAATCTTAGTGTTTGAAACAACCGCCCTATAGTGTCGCCTAAATTGTGTAAAAGATGCCCAAAACGATAGCTAGAACAAAATATCCGGCGCTAAATCGCCCAGATTGACCGTGTAGATACGACTGCGATCGCCCTCGTTTACGCTCCACAGGTACTGTGCAGGCGTGCGCTGCGCGATCGCCGTCGGGCGAGGCAGTCCGGTCATGCGGTTCATCACCCGGCCTTCGTCATTGATCAGCGCAAATTCTCCATCCTGGCTGAGCAAACCGTAGCCTACCGCAGTCTCGAATAGCCAGTGAGGCGCGATATCAACCCGATAGCGCAACATTCTAAACGGCATTAAATCCACAATCAGCACGGCGTTGGGGCAGTTTTCTTCGAGGGCCAGGTAGCGGTAGGGGTGGCTGGTGGCGACCAGATTGTAAATTGGTATCGACGCCGAAATCGTGCCCAGGTAGGTGCCTCGGCGCGTAACGCCGTGGAACAGCGTGCGGCTGCCCCGACGTACTACCAACGTCGCATGGCGGTTGTCCGTAGCCATCAGCGCCACCAGCCGATCCCCCGGCTGGCTGGGCAGGGTTGCCGTCTTCGGAGCCGATATTTTGACCCCCTGACCCGGCGGCATCGTCAGCTGGCGCATCGAGACCTTTACCCAGTCGCTGGTTGCCTGCGCAGCGGTAGCAAACCAGCGGCCGTTTGGGGCCACCGCCACTTGGTTGGGGTGAGTGCCCTGGGCAATACAGCCCAGGCCGTGGGTCATCGACAGCAGGTGCAGCGACTCGGCGGTAACAATGATTCCGCCCTGAGGAATGGACAAAAAGGCGTGCACCGGGGCGGGTAGCGTAAACCCCTGACTCACCTGGGGCGCGGCCATGCCTGCCTGAGCCCAGTGGTAAAACCACACCCGCTGCTGGCCGCAGGTTACAACCAGATGCCCCTTAGGGAGCGGAACTAGCCCCATCACCACCGTCGAGTGGGGCAGCGGCACAAAGGGCAAGTCTGAGGCCAGGTCAACCTCAGGCAACCCCTTCAGACAGGCGGGCTGGGTCAGCAGCCCCTGGGTTTGGCAAGTTTCGTACACTGCCATCAAGTCGGTGCGCATGTCTCGGGCTGTAACGTAGCGCTTGGGCAGCAGCTTTTGCAGAGCCTTGCGCAGTACTTGACTCAACACCTCTGGTACCTGCGCCGGTACGATCGGATGGCGGTTTAAGTGAGCCACCATGAGTTCCATGGGAGTGCCCGAAAAGGGGCGCTGGCCCAGCAGTAGCTCGTACAAAATAATGCCCACCGCGTAGAGGTCGGCGGCGGGGGGATGCTGGTTGTAAAACCGCTCGGGGGCCATGTAGGCGGGCGACCCCGTGTGGCCCATATCCGCTTCGGCGGCCTCCTGACTGAGGCGGGCAATGCCCAGGTCAGACACCCGCGCCACCCAGCCGCCAGGGGTCAGCTCCATGAGAATGTTTTCGGGTTTGATGTCGCAGTGCACAATGCCCTGACGGTGGGCGCACTCCAGGGCCGCGAGAATATCGAGCGCGAAGCCCAACACCTCCTGCACCGTGAGTAAGGTATCGCTTTCCAGCAGCGATCGCAGGGTGCCCCCCTCACAGTAGTCGAGCACCAGCTGCCGCCCGCTGGTGGAGTGCTCCAGGGCGTGGCAGGTGACAATGCTAGGGTGCTCCAGACTAATTAAAAACCGCAGCTCCCGCAAAAACTTGTGGGTTGGGAAGCGGTCTTTGTGGAGGTCTTTAATGGCGACCAGCTCGCCAGTGGTGCGGTGAATGGCACAGTAGACTCGGCCAAACTGTCCGTGACCGACCAGCCCCAGGATACGATACTGCGATCGCCTAATCTGCCGGGTTAGGGCCACCACTCGGTTACCCCTGCTGCATCAGGGTTTGCATAATGGCCTGATGGGCCTGGCCGTTTGCCACCATCCCTTCTACCGGGGCGAGCCGCTTCTCTAGACCCAAGATAAAACGGTTGCAGTCGTCGCCCTTGGCGGTGCAGCTGGTCTGGGCGCAGCGCAGTTCGCGCCCGGTGAGCTGGGTAAAGAAAATCTCTAAAATGCCGCGCTCGAGATCGCCGGAGGGCTTTTGGCCCTGGGGCGCTGCCGCCGTGAAGGGCGAATGCCAGATTTCTACACCCAAGAACCCGCGATCGCGGTAGGTAATATCCAAATGAATTTGGCCCCAGCCGTGGGTTTTCCAGCACTGCTGCAGCGACTGCAAAAATTCGGCCATCGACAGGCTAGCCAGGGGTTGCTTGTAGTAGTCGGCCAGTTCTTCGCAAAAGCGGGCGTAGAAGTTTTTGCCCCACCAGCGGCCGCAGTTGTAGAGCACCAGCCGTGACGCCTGGCCGGTTTCCTTTTCTAGACCAGAGTAGATGGCCTGCAGCAGCGCGTCGGGAATGGCCAAAAGGCGATCGCCGCGACGGTTTTCGAGCAGCCCCAGTTCGGTTGACCCCCGTACGTAGAGATCCTGGGCAAAGTAGTTGCCGGGCAGCCGGCCATCGGTGAGTAAATCGGCAACAGAAACCATAGGTAACGTCCTTCACAGGAGAATGATGATGGTGGTCAGACCCGCCAACTGCGGGCAGACAGGGGCAACCCCAAACGCTGAACGGGCGCTAAGCCGCATTGGATAACCGCTGCGCCTAGAGCAGCCCGGCTAGGGTAACGGTCTCGCGAGTGTTGAGCATCAGGCTTTGCGCTTTCTCAAGGCTGGGCTTGAGCAGGCCGAGCTGAGCCGGCGAAAATACCTTGCCCAACTGCTTGTGCAGGAGCTGAAACAGCTGCTGATCAACCGCCCGGGTTTCGTAGGCTTTGACCATCTCCGGTAGCCAACCCTGCAGGCGCTCCTCGACAAAGCCCTCGTCGTCGAGCAGCATGGCCATGGCGGCGTAGCGCAGCACCATCAGCCCGTTACGCACACTGCGCTCGACCAATGGCTCAGGGTGACCGGCCTGCTGCTGTAGGGCATCGGCAATGGGCTGCACAATGGCAATTTCTTGGTCGCGCAGGGTGCGGTAGACCGCCATCCGTTCTGGAATCGAGCTAACGTACTGGCTCAGGGTGCTGAGGTCGTTGGCGTCGAGGTATTGCTTATCGGGCGAGTCAAACAGGGCGTCGAGCTTGAAAGTCATGGCAAAATCCTCTGGATTGGAGGGGCAGGGTAGGTCGAGTAGACAACCAGGGATAACGGGTTCTAACGGTCAGCTTTGAGGTCGGTCTTCGCCAAGCGCGGCGGCTAACCAAACAGGTCAGAAAATCCGTCTAGGGTCAAATCGAGGTCAGAATCTGTCGGGGTATTTGGGGCGGCCTCTAGGGGCGCAATGGGCACCCCAATAGTGGGCTGACCGTCCCAGGCGATATTTTCAAAGAAATCGCTGACGGTCATCGTCATAGCCGACTCTGAGCGGGCGGTGCCCCCTAGACCGGGGGTGGCCAGTACCGTTCGCCCGTCCCAGGCCACCGCCTGAAAGAAAGCCTGGACGGTTTCTTTGAGCCAGGGTTGAGGAGCATCTGACTCGGTCATCGCATCGAGAGAGAACGCGCTCATTGGCCACCTTCCCCGGCCCGCAGCCGCTTCTCAATGTCGCGGGCGTTGGCCCCTTCATTCATCCAGAAGGCGGCGGCATCGATGCGCTCGCGGCCCCCCAGCAGAAACTTGCAGTAGGTTTCGCCCATGGAGTAGCACTGAATCTCTATGCAGCTCAGCTGCTTACGCACCATTTCGGTGAAGAAACCGGCGAATAACCCGGCGTACAGGTGGCAGACGGGCTTGCCCACATCGCCCAGAGTGCGCGCCACGGCGGAATCAAACAGGTTAATGAACATGAAACCCTGCTTGCGATCGCTCATGTCTACTTCCCAACGGCCCCAGCCCTGAGAAATGTAGGGCCACCACCAGGTCTCGAGCAGAAACATCAGATTGGCTCGGCGGGGGCTCATGGCAAACTCGCGCTCAAACCAGGTTTCAAACTGGAGCGAGTCGATTTTGCCCCACTCCAGCCCCACGGTGTACATGATGGCTGAAGAGGCATCGCCGACTTCTTCCTGCAGCCCTTCTAGCAGGCCAATAATAAAGTCTTCACTGGTAAGCACATTGCGGGTATCGTTCCAGTCGGTAATGGTGCCGTATTCACCATTAAATTGAAAGAAATCCCGCAGGGCATAGTGGTTGTGCTTCTTAGGAAATTTTTGGTGCAGACGGTGGGCGGTCTCGGTGGTCATAACCATGATTGAACAAGCCTTGTAAGACTGTTTTCAGCGATAGGTGTAATGTGCCCAGGCCTGGGCAGAGTTCACCACTCTGCAGGGCGATCGCGCTCTGGGTTCACGCTGCACCCATGGCCCAAATAGTAGAAGACAGAGGGGTTTGGACTATTCGCCAGTTCGTCTAGTCGATACAAAATGTAGTATTTCTTTAATACAAATCGCCCAGAAAACCATCTCTGATTTCCTGGGCGATGTCGGTAAATAACTAATCTATCGACAATTTAGCTACTTACCTCCAGCCAAATTGCCGCGTCTAGCCTGCTTGAAGACGTGCTCACATAACCCTACCGGCCCAGGGTGACTCGGCTCAGCTCCAGGATAGGCACAAACAGCGTGAGTTCTTCGGCGTTGAGAAACTGAGGCATGACGGCCTGCATAGCTGTGTAGGTGAGGTCGCAGCTCTCTTGGGCACCAAAGGCGCGCATAATTGTTTGAAACCAGCTCAGCAGGGTTTCTTTAAACCGCTCAGGGTCATCCAGCAGCAGCGCAATGGCGCTGTATCGCAAGACGCGCACTGTGTCTCGCTGCCACTTGGCGGCCAAATCTTGTTCCCCCACCTGAAACAAGCCGGGTCTTTGAACTTTGAGCCGAGTCATCACCTGGGCAACAATTTGCGGTTCAGCAGCCTGAATTTTTTGGTAAGCCCGCAATCGGGTGCCAACCGTAGACAGGTAGGTTTGAAAGAACATCAGTTCCTGGTCAGAGGCGTAGCGACCATCGGTAGCCTGAACCAGAGCCTCAACGTTGGTAAGCACGCTAGGTAAGTCTCCTGAGGTAAGGTAACGTTAGTATGCCCGAATGTTGCGAAATGTAAACAAAACTTTCGCCAAAGAGATTTGGTGCGACTGCCAGCATCTTATTATCCGCCAGCCGTTCCGTTTGCTGCCTTTGGCTGCTGCGAAATAGCAACTTCCAAAACACCTTGGGAGAGGCTGGATCCGCTTTTTCGGCTTGCAATAAAACTTAAACCCTCTAGAGCCGTGGGACTCGAAGACTCGTAGTAATCTGGTGGACATGGAATAACCCCCATCCAAGCTTGGCTATAGGCTTTCTGTAATAAGCCTTGGTTAGAGGTTGGCCGGGGCAAGCCGCCATTAATATTGATTTTTCAAGAGGGCATTGTTCATGGTTCAACGTGGTTCTCAAGTTCGTATTCTCCGCAAAGAGTCCTACTGGTTCCGTGAAGTCGGTACCGTGGCTACCATTGACCAAAGCGGCATTAAATACCCCGCGGTAGTGCGCTTCGATAAGGTAAATTACGCTGGTATCAATACCAACAACTTTGCGCTGTCTGAGCTTCAGGAAGTTGAAGCCCCCAAGGCCGCTAAAAAGGCTGCCTCCTAGGCGGCTGGCCCCAAGGCTGGACTACTGACCCAGCTTGCTGGGTTTTTGGCCTTACTGGCAAGTTTGGCTACAGCTAACAAACTCCAAGGCCTGTGCTTCGGCATGGGCCTTAGCTATTTGTAGCGGGGGTCCGATAGCTTAGACCACAGGCTAATCGCCAAAAGGGCAATACTAGGGCGCTACCAGGCGCATAAGCGTCCTCATATTGCCGACGCACTGGTTCCTGGTCTGCGTTCTTCCCAGGAGCGTTGCTATAGTGCAAAGACACACCGTAACGGGAGCAAAGGCCCAGGGCTAGGCTGTGCCAGAACTACCTGAAGTTGAAACTGTGCGGCGCGGGCTGGCACGGGTGACGCCTGGCCATCGGCTAGAGGGGGGACAGGTGCTGCTCTCCAGGGCGATTGCGTACCCTGCTGACGAGGCTGCTTTTTTGGCGGGCCTGATTGGGTCTACCCTGAGTGACTGGCACCGTCGCGGAAAATATTTGCTGGGGCAGCTGACTCAGGCTGACGGCAGCCCTGGCGGCTACCTGGGGGTGCACCTGCGCATGACCGGTCAGCTGCTGTGGCTTGACCCTAAAACTCCAGTGCAGACCCACTGCCGAGTGCGGCTGTGGCTGAGCCAAAACCACGAGTTGCGCTATGTTGACCAGCGCACCTTTGGCCGTCTCTGGTGGGTTCCCCCCGGGGTTGCCCCAGACACCATCATGACAGGGCTGCGTAACCTGGGGCCAGAACCCTTTGATGACAGTTTCTCAGTGGCCTATCTGCGCCAGCGCTTGGCCCGCAGCCGTCGCCCGATCAAAAATGCGCTGCTTGACCAGGCCTTGGTGGCGGGCCTTGGCAATATTTACGCCGACGAAGCCCTGTTTTTAAGCGGTTTGCCCCCGCTTACTCCCAGCGATCGCATTGGTCTGCAGCGTTTACAACGCCTGCACAGCGCCATCCGCAAGGTACTTACTACCAGCATTGAGTCGGGGGGCACGACCTTTAGCGACTACCGCGACATCTACGGCATTAACGGCAACTACGGCGGCGTTGCCTGGGTTTACGATCGCGACGGCGAGCCCTGCCGAGTCTGTGCTACTCCTATTTGTCGGCTCAAGCTAGCGGGGCGCTCGGCCCACTACTGTCCCCAGTGCCAGCGATAGAAGACTGTGCCAGCGGCGCGACAGAGCCCACCTGGGCAAGCTAGGAAAGCCAGCGATAGCCAGGAGCAAGGCAGCAGCAGAGTGATTTCGTGTACAGTAAAGCTGAGGTTGATAGTAAGTAAATTTATGGCAGCAGCGTTGAAGCGGGGCGACCTGGTGCGGGCCGTCCGCGAAAAACTCGAAAATAGCCTGGAGGCCACCGCCAGCGACACTCGGTTTCCGTCCTACCTCTTCGAAACCAAAGGCGAAATTTTAGATATCAGCGACGACTACGCCCTGGTTAAGTTTGGGATAGTACCTACCCCAAACATTTGGCTACACCTTGACCAACTGGAGAAGTTTTAGCTTCTGTATGGAGCTGCCTTAAAACAGCGGACCTGCTGGCTATAGCCAGCAGGTCCGCTGTCGAGTTCAGCCTCAGCCATTGCTGGGGTTTTAATTGTCCTCTAGGGTCTAAAGCTCGGAGTCGATGGGCAAGCCACCCGCTTCGAGAGGCTTAGTAAGGTCAGTGGATATGACCGCCGAGGCTTCAGGAATAGGAAAAGCAGGCTTGTCGAGAGCAATCTCTAGAACTTCAGGCTGGGCAACGGTAGCCATTCGCCAGGACGGAGCGCCCAGCCCAGTACCAGACAGTAGGTTAATAACGCCAATAGCGGCCACTCCAGCGCTAGCCATAGTAGCTAGTCTGAGCCGGTGGTTGAGGGACTGAAATACCCCTACCAGCGTTGCTTCTGCATTGCAGTCTGGAGGGGCGCTTTGACTGCGTATGCCCTGGCGTAGGGCCAGCAAACGATTGTAAAGACGGCGGGTACCGTCATCATGCTGAATCCAGCGCAGTACCTGCTGACGCTCTTCGGAGGTAACTTCACCATCGAGGTAAGCGCTTAGCAACTCGAAGCGATCGCGCTTAGTGGCATCTAAGTCGTGACAACAAGACGCAGCTGAGGTCAGAGGCCCATCCGGGTGAACGCCCTGAGAGGGTAACGGCTGAACCTGATTAGGCGTGTAAGGAGAGGTAGTCATACCAAAAACAACACCTGAAATAAGCAACTAAACAACGACCAAGGCAGGCATCAGGCCTTAAACGACCCCTGGTTAACCAAAAGTCAGTTCAGGTATTTTTACTGCCGGTATTGATCATAATGCCAACACCCTAAAATCGGTAACCTCTTGGGAGCATTTCTAATCGGTAAAACACAAATCAATAGGTAGAGGTTTACAGACTTTTCTAATAGCGCAATTCAGGCTCAACTCTAAGGGAGGTGGTTTCACCCGATGGCACGCGGTGAGGAATTGGCAGAGCACCCTGCGAAGTGACGGTTGCAGGTTAGTTTAGTAGCCTAGATAGGGCTGTAGCTCGGCCTGCAAGCGCTGGCGAGCACGGGCAATACGAGATTTTACAGTACCCAGAGATACCTCAGTCATATCGGCAATCTCCTCGTAGGAGAGTCCTTGAATCTCCCGCAGCACAATGGTCGTGCGAAACACCTCAGGCAAATCGGCAATAGCGCGATGCAGCTGGTCGTAAAACTCCCGCGTCATCATGGTATCTACAGGGCCAGGAGCGCTGGCAGGCACATCCCAATCGATAGTGCCATCTTCTAAATTTAGAGGGGCATCAAGAGAAAGTGTGGCTCGATTGCGCTTGCGCCGCCGCAGTTCGTCATAAAACAGGTTAGTAGTGATGCGGCCCAGCCAGCCTTTGAACTTGGCTGGGTCGTTCAGGCGGCGCATGTTGCGATATACCCGAATCCAAACTTCCTGGGCTAGATCAGCCCGATCAGGCCAGTCGGGGGCCAGGTGGTAGAGCAGCTTATCTACATGACTCTGGTAGCGGCGCAGAAGTTCGGCGAACATGGTTCGCTCGGGCCGGAGCCGCTGCTGGCAAAGGGCTACCAGTTCTGTGCTGGTCAACTGTTCAGGCTTGACAGCAGACTTAGGGGCACTAAGGGAAACAGGCCAGGTCGAGAACATGGATTGACTCATAGCTTTTAGTAGTAGGCCGACATTACATGGCCACCCATAAGCCACTGAGGGCTAGATGTCGGGTGGCGCTGTGGCTCCAAAGACAAGCGTGATTAATGTGAACCATTGTGACGAAGAGCCTCTTTTTTGAAGACCAGCCTTGTGCCTGTGAATTGTCTGGCACACCATCAAAGGGCAGGAGGTGGGCTTATCGGCAGACAGATTAGCCTCCGAACTGAGCCAGCGGAGTGATATAACAGATTAGAAGAGCTGCTGTAACGGCAGTCATCCCCCTTTGGAGAGGTGGCAGAGTGGTCGAATGCGCCCGACTTGAAATCGGGTGTCCGCAAGGACCGTGGGTTCGAATCCCACCCTCTCCGTATCGGTTTAGTTGGTTCGTATTAAGTTGAGACCTTTGGGTCAGGAGCAAGAAATTGTTGCTTGGTACTGACGCGCGCCCCAGATCGCTTCCACAGCGGCATTGCGCCCTTGGTCTTGGTTAAATCGTGATAAAGCTTCTGCTTGTAGCCCATCTATGGTTCTTTTACTGGGCTAGAGCAAGGCGTTAGCCAACCTCACACCACTGCGTGGTCACATCACTACGTAAAGGGCGTGAGATGGTCGTTTGCGAGCTGTTGCAGCCATCCTTTCAAACTTGGTATAGCCCCGGCACCTTAACCCCTGCGGTAGAACATTGCCCAACTCAAATCACTCATAGAGTAGATGGTTATTTTTAAGGGGACGACTAAATTGAGCTTAATGATTTTGTGTAATTAAATCGAGGTTAACAGTATGACTACTGAAGAGAATAAGTCCTACGCTGAGAAGAACGAAGAGCGCATTCGTGAATTCGTAGACAATCTTGACGAGAAAGGGGCCGAAAAGAAGGAGCAAAAGAAGGAAGACTTTGAGGCCGCAAAGGAATCTGAGTAGGGCCTGAACCTCGCTGCACGGCAGGATGAAATGCGGTCTCAAATCTCCAATCTGCTTGCTATTTAATTATGTAGCTTGCGCTATAGCTGAGTAAATACCCTTTAGGATTGCTGGGTTTGGCAATTCTGAGGGGTATTCCTTTGAAAGGAAAATATTAGGACTGGAACTGTGGGTTATGACGCTCATCTGCGCGATCGCAGCATGGTGTGATTTACTAAAATTTTGGGATTAGCTGTGTGCGATCGCGCTACCCCTAAACTTGTCTCCAATTCTGTAGATTATGCCTGAAGACTTTGCCCCCTTTTTGATTGGCGTTGTGCTGCTAGTGCTGTATTTAGGCTGGTCGGCGGCTACCGAAATGGGTACTCGGTGGCCCTGGCGCAAGTGACCTCACGCCAGAATAACTATGCTTTGGCACTTGAATCCCTCCAACGAGAGACGCATAGGGACGTTACAGTATGCGTAAAAATCAAGAGAATGTAGCATTCATAACAGATTCAACTGAGTAGATATCGTGGACTGGGGGCTGAGTCTATTGGCCTTGTGGGTTATATCGGCCAATCATCTATCCATTCACAAGGAGTGCTACTGTGACCCAGCCCACTGAACAACTGCCTCAGGCACCCTCGAACTCGGGGCCGGGCAACAAAATTGCGGAATTTTTTGATTTTGCCGCCCACCGCACCAGCTTTCGCACAGAGGCGCTGGCAGGGCTAACAACGTTTGTGACGATGGCCTACATCTTGATTGTGAACCCGGCCATTTTGTCGAATGCGGTCTTTCTTAACGAGTCGGGAGATTTATTTGGGGAACTGGTGATGGCGACAGGCCTTTCTGCCGCCCTGGCCACGCTAATTATGGCGCTCTACGCCAAGCTGCCCTTTGCTTTGGCACCGGGCATGGGCATTAACGCCTACTTTGCTTTTACAGTAGTGCTCGGCTTGGGAATTGACTGGCGGGTGGCCCTGGCGGCGGTGTTCATCGAGGGGATTATCTTCATCCTCATGACCATCACCAACTTGCGCAGCAAAATTGTGGAGGCGATTCCCGATGCGGTAAAGCACGCCACCACCGCCGGGATCGGTCTGTTTATCGCCTACATTGCCCTCAAGAGCGCGGGCATTATTGTGTCTTCGGAGGCAACCTTTACGACCCTGGGTAACCTGCGATCGCCCCAAACGGCGATGGCGCTGCTGGGGCTAGGCATTACTGCCGCGCTCTTTGCCCGTCGGGTGACCGGAGCGCTGCTGTGGGGCATTTTGGGTACTGCCATTCTCGCCTGGATTTTTGGCGTGTCGCCCTGGCCGACCGGGCTGATGGCTGTGCCTCAGGCTCCTACTGACCTGTTTGGTCAGGCCTTTGTGGGGTTGGGCGAGCTTTTCCGCATCAACTTCTGGCAGATGGTAAGCATCATCTTCGTGTTCCTGTTTGTGGACTTGTTTGACACCATCGGTACGCTCACGGGGCTGGGGTCTAAGGCGGGCTACATCAGAGAAGATGGCTCATTCCCAGGGGTTGAAAAAGCCTTCATGGCCGATGCGATCGGTACTACTGCCGGAGCGGTACTGGGTACCTCAACGGTGACCACCTACATCGAGTCGGCCTCAGGCGTTGCCGAGGGCGGGCGCACCGGGTTTACCGCCCTTGTAGCGGCGGCGCTGTTTCTGGCGTCGGTGCTGTTTATTCCGCTGCTGCAGGGCATTCCGGCTTTCGCAACAGCTCCGGCGCTGATCATCGTCGGGGTGCTGATGATGTCGGGGGCCAAAAACATTGACTGGGACGAACCCGCCGATGCGATCGCAGCTTTTCTCACCATCATCATGATGCCGCTGGCGTTTTCGATCGCTGAAGGGCTAGCTATGGGCCTGATTGCTTTTCCGCTGATCAAAGCCTTTCAGGGCAAAACGAACCAAACCACCGTCGGCATGTGGATTTTGGCCGCGATCTTTTTGCTGCGCTATATCTTCGTTGCGGGTGGTTGATGTCTAATCCTAATCGTCTATGCGCTAGTGCCGTACCCCCATTAGCAGAGCAGCCATAGCCGTTCCCTGAGCGAAGTCGTTGGTGTTCGCGCAGCGAGTGCTGGGCACTCAGCCGCCCCAAAGGGGTTAGGGAACGGCTATTTACAGAGCGAACCCCGATGAACACCCTCAATTTGCCGTGGGGCGTAGCATGCTACGCCCCTACGAGATGCCTGTTTTGATCCGAGGTTTTTGAGCTTGGACTCGGTGTGGGTTTGGAATGACAAGAACCGCTCGACCGGAACCCAGATTTCTTCACAGGACAGCCTTATCGCTGGCTAGCTCCAAAAGAATCTGGGGTTCTGTCGTAAAAATCGTTGTAATTACTTGAGCGCGTCAAAGGTATCGCCGAGGGCAGCGGTAAGGGTCTGACGGGTTTGGGCGTGGGCCTGGCGCTCGGCCTCCAGGCGATCAGTTAGTTCCTGACAGCGCTGCACCAGGCCATCGAGATGCTGCTGCAAGCCCTGAAGTGAGTTAACCCCGCTGAGGTCGCTGGCCTCGATCGCTGGAGCCGCCGCCAGCTGCTGCTGGAGCGCTTCGAGCTGGCTCTGAAATTCAGCGGTTTCTTCGCGGCGCTGGCGGGCTTCGGTTTCGTAGAGCCGACGCCAGTTGGCGGCGCTGTTGTAGGCCTGGTCACGCTCCTTTTGGGTGTCGGCCAGCTGTCGCTGGAGGGTGCGCACCTCCGTAATCCACTGGGTTAGGTCTTGGGACATGGCGGTTATCAAAACAACAGGCAGCCCTGGGGCTAGTACAGCAGGCGAGTGAGAATTCCCGGTGCTGGCAGCACAATCATAACTAACAGTGTCAAGGCCAGCAGCCCCAGAAAATCGCGGCGATCGTCTAGCTCGCTGACATCGTTGAGGGCAGGCTGATCTGCCGCCGGAATAAAGAACAGCAGAATGGCCCAAATCATTAGCTCCGGGTGCACCAGGGCCAGGCCAAACACCAGCAGCCGGGCCACCTGCCCTACCACACCGCCCACCCGCTGGCCGTACATCGCGTGGACAATGTGGCCACCGTCAAGCTGACCCACCGGCATCAGGTTGAGGGCGGTGACCACTAGGCCCAGGCAGCCCGCGATCGCGATCGGGTGCAGGTGAATGGCCTGATCAGCCGCTACCCCAGCCCCCAGCACCAGCTTAGAGAGCAGCGTCAGCATCAGCGACGCCTTGGGGTCGAGGGCCTCAAAGTTCAGCAGACTGGAGCCTTCCTCGGGAATGGGCACCACGGTCGATTGGCTCAGCCCCCACAGCAAGAGCGGCACCGCCACCACCAGCCCTGAGAGCGGCCCGGCAATGCCCACATCAAACAGGGCGCGGCGGTTGGGCACCGGCGATTTCATTTGAATAAAGGCTCCCAGGGTGCCTAAGAAAAACGGCACCGGAATAAAGTAGGGCAGCGTCACCCGCATGCCGTAGCGGCGGGCGGCCAGGTAGTGGCCCATCTCGTGGCAGCCCAGAATGAACAGCAGGCCCAGGGCGTAGGGCAGCCCCTGCAAGATCAAAGCGGGCGCGGCCTGTAGCTGCTCTTCGGTGACTCCAGCCAGGTAGGTGCCCACCGCCGTCGTGGTAAATAGGGTAACCAGCAGCAGCCCCAGGGCCAGCCCTGGACGGGTCAGGGCTTTGGTGCTGCGATCGCCCTTTTCCACCTGAGGGTTGGGTACCAGCGCAAACACTGGCTTGCCCTGCAACCCCTCCTGAAAGAGGACGAGAAAGCGATCGCCGAAATGGCGTCGAATGTTGTCGCGCACGGTGTCGTAGGCTACGGTGGGCGAGGCCCGCAGCTGGCCCCGACAGATCATGGCCTGGGGACGGTACTCAATGTTTTGTAGGTAGTACACCGACCACGGAAAGCAGCCCTGCAGCATTGCTTCTTCGTCTTTATCGATGGGGCGCAGGGTAGGCTTAGGCGGTGGTGCGATCGCTCGTTTGGTCTCACCGGCTTCGGCCTCGGGTTTAGCGCTCTGGGGCACCGAAATTCTCCCCTTTTGAATCAGCGCCCAGTACAAAATCGGGCAGGCAATAAACAAACCCAGCAGCAGAGCTGTAGGAGCCGGTGCCTCAGGACCGTTGGCTATTACCCAACCAGTTAAAATAAACGCCGGTAACATCATCACCAGCCACAGTAGCCACACAGGGGTACGGGTGATGCGGCTAACGCTGCGCTGAAGCAGCACATAGGTCAGCAGACCAAGAACAAAAAGCCAGAAAAACACCATCGTGTAGCCAGTGGAGTGCAACGATTCAAGCCAGGGCAACGTGCTTTGTGAAGACAGAGTTCAAAAACTGACCCAAAAAACAGACCCATTAAACTATTTCAGTGGGTGCTAGCCGAGGTAGTCGGGGCAGAGTTCAGTTAGTATAGGCGTTTCAAAGGTGTTTCTCACCCCTCCTCCTGCACCTATGACAGCCGCTTTAGCCCCAGTTCCGCCGCCTAGCCCTAAGGCTCCGCGCTTGGTGTTTGACACTGTATATGCGTTCCCCCCCAACCGCGATACCCAAGGAGCCACCGCTTACTTTATTGTAAACAACAGCTCCGAAGGCCAACCGGCCAATCTGCTAATCGATGCCCCCGCTTGGGATGAGAGTAACCGCGAATGGTTGACTGCTCACGGCGGAGTGCAGTGGCTGTTTATCACCCACCGGGGCAGTATTGGGCGGGCGGCTACGCTTCACAAAGCGTTGAACTGCGAGGTCGTGATTCAAGAGCAGGAGGCCTACCTGCTGCCCGATACCCCCACCACGACCTTTCACCACCAGTTCAGGTTTAGCCCCGAGCTAGAAGCGGTTTGGACCCCCGGCCATTCGCCAGGTTCAGCCTGTCTCTATTACAGCGCCCACGGCGGGGTGCTTTTTACCGGGCGGCACCTGCTGCCCAACCGAACGGGCGAACCCGAGCCGCTGCGTCTGGCCAAAACCTTTCACTGGCCCCGCCAGCTCCAGCAGGTCGAGGCGCTGAAAACTCGCTTTTCTGCTGAATCCCTTGCCCATCTGTGCCCTGGGGCCAGCACTGGCTTTTTGCGGGGGCAGCGCAGCATCGATCGCGCTTACGAACGCCTTCAGCAGATCGACATTGAGGCATTCCGTCAGGTACAGCCGCTGCTCTAGTCAATCTTCTTCACCAAAATGAATTCTGGATCACAGCAGCGGGCCATTTTTGCTGCTCTATCATCTCTGAGCCGCCATTCTGTGGCACTCTGGGAGGTAGATAAAAACTGCCAAACCCTCTATTTCTAAGCACCGGCAACCATTGAGCAAAGGCTATGCAAACGCTTCCTAACCCTGTCTCTTCGACGTCCGCCACCCCCGCCTTTGACCCCTTCGACACCACCATTCATCGCCGCAAAACCCGTCCGGTGCCCGTGGGCAGCGTCACCATTGGCGGCGGCCACCCGGTCGTGGTGCAGTCAATGATCAACGAAGACACGCTGGATATCAAAGGGTCTGCCGCCGCTATTCGTCGCCTGCATGAAATTGGCTGCGAAATTGTACGCGTTACGGTGCCCAGCATGGCCCACGCCAAGGCTCTGGCCGACATTCGCAAAATTTTAGAGGATACCTACCAGCCCGTGCCCCTGGTGGCCGATGTGCACCACAACGGCATGAAAATTGCCCTGGAGGTGGCCAAGCATGTCGATAAAGTGCGCATTAACCCCGGCCTCTACGTGTTTGAGAAGCCCCAGGCGGGCCGCACCGATTATTCCCAAACCGAGTTTGACGACATCGGCAGCAAAATTCGCGAAACTCTGGAGCCGCTGGTGGTCTCCCTGCGCGACCAGGGCAAGTCGATGCGCATTGGCGTCAACCACGGGTCGCTGGCCGAGCGCATGTTATTCACCTACGGCGACACCCCCGAAGGCATGGTGGAGTCGGCTCTAGAGTTCATCCGCATCTGCGAATCTCTCGACTTTCGCAACCTGGTGATTTCTCTCAAGGCCTCTCGGGTGCCGGTGATGGTGGCCGCCTACCGGCTGATGGCCCACCGCATGGACGAGCTGGGTATGGACTACCCTCTGCACCTGGGGGTAACCGAGGCGGGCGACGGCGAGTATGGCCGCATCAAGTCGACGGCGGGCATCGCTACCCTGCTGGCCCAGGGCATTGGCGATACCATCCGCGTGTCACTGACCGAAGCGCCCGAAAAAGAGATCCCCGTCTGCTACAGCATTTTGCAGGCCCTGGGGCTGCGCAAAACCATGGTGGAATACGTGGCCTGCCCCTCCTGCGGTCGCACGCTGTTTAACCTCGAAGATGTGCTCCACGAGGTGCGCGAAGCCACCAAGCACCTGACCGGGCTAGACATTGCGGTGATGGGCTGCATCGTCAACGGCCCCGGCGAAATGGCCGATGCCGACTACGGCTACGTGGGCAAAACCCCTGGCTATATTTCGCTGTACCGGGGCCGTGATGAGATTAAGAAGGTGCCGGAAGACCAGGGCGTGGCGGAGTTGATCAACTTGATCAAGGCTGATGGGCGCTGGGTTGAGCCTGGGGAGAGTAAGTAGGGGAGTGGATGAGTAGGTGGGTGGGCGAGTATGGCCAGTGTAGATTCCCCCCCAGAGCGGTTTGAATTTCCCCTAGAGAAAGCAGAATATTTGTTTAGCGCTAGGGGCAAGCCCGGACAGGGGGGGAGATAAGCAGAGATTCTGGACTGGCATTATGGGTTTTCGCTCACCCTCAGCAATTCGCACTGCCATACTGGCGGCTGTCAGCCCTGAAGCACTGGCTTATCAAAGCCAGAATGAATATGGCAAAATTTATCGAGCGTACTTATTGCTCAATGGCCCAGTGGGGCTGGTGAGACGAGTGCGGACTGTTTGGATTGTTAAATTTGGAACCAGCGTTGCCCGGTTTGTAACAGCTGTGCCCGATCGCGCAGGAGGCTTAGCATGACTCAGTTTCAGCTTTTTGATAGCGTGCAGCTTTTAGAGTCAGTGCCTTTGACGGAGGGGAATGCTGCACCAGAGGGTACGTCGGGTGCGATCGTTGAGGTGTTCAACGAGGGCGAAGCCTTTCTAGTGGAGCTATTTGGCCAGTGGGTTAACCCCAGCTCGACCCCACCACCGGCCTGCCCATGCGCATACTCACCAAATGGATTCGCCGCTAGCCCTCCAGCCGCTCTACCAATCCAGCGGTTTGCCGTCGCGAAAGAACCCGCCCGTGGGGCCATCATCGGGCAGGGTTGCTGCCCACACAACACTGGCCGCGCCATCCGCCACTGGGCGACCGCCGCTGCCGCCCATATCGGTAGCGACCCAGCCAGGGCACACCGCATTGACCAAAATGCCCGTCCCTTTCAGCTCGGCGGCCAGTAGTCGGGTAAACGCGTTTAGGGCCGCTTTTGACGTGCTGTAGGCCGGGGTGCCTGCCCCCATGCTACTTAGGGCTCCGGCTCCGCTAGAGACATTGACAATGCGACCGTGGGGGCTGCGCTTGAGCAAGGGCAAAAAGGCCTGGGCCATACGCCAGGGGCCGAGGGTATTGGTATCCCAGGCCTCCTGCACCACCGCCAGATCGGCATTGCTGGCCTGCTGCCAGGTGTCGTAGAGAATGCCCGCATTGTTGACTAGCACGTCGAGGTGGCCAAACTGCTGCTCTACAGTCTGGGCGAGGTGCTGAATGCTGTCTGGATCAGTCACATCGAGAGGCTGCGGCAAAACTTCTAACCTGGCCTGAACCAATGGTGCGGCGGCGGCTTCCCCCTTGGCCAGGTCGCGGCTGCCTAGTATCACCGTCATTCCCTCCTGGGCCAGCTGGCGGGTTACTTCTAAGCCAATGCCTCGGTTGGCTCCAGTGACCAGGGCAACGGTGGGCTGTTTGTCGGAGGTCGAGATCTGCGGGTTCATGGAGAGGCTACCAAACCTTTTCACTCAGCAGGGCATCTAGATCGGTGCTGCCTGGCCAGCGATCGGGAAACACCGTCTGGGGATGGTCTTCTCGCGCATCGGAGAGGGCATTTTCCCAAAGTTCAGGAAATGTGTTTGGCCAATGCTGGCGCAGGCTTGGCGGCGCATTGATATCCAGGGCGGCAAAATCGCCCGCCTTGAGCTTGGCCACAGTGTCGTCACACCAGGCCACCAAGTCTTGCTGGTAAAGGGTGGGGGGAGAGGTGGCTTTGACCATCAGCGGTGCTCACGGGGAGGACTGTAACCATAATTTTGATGCCTGTCCCTATTCTACCGATCGGCCCAAGCACCGCCGTTGCCCTGAGCTAACCCGGTCGGCGCAGCCCACATCATGGTCTGAGGTATTGGGCTACCCCCCTTAGTTTGATAGAATCAAGAGCTTGCACAGAAAACACCGCAGCCCGTCAACTTCAAGGAGAACCCCATGGCCCGCATGTATTACGACAGTGACGCCAACTTAGATTTGCTCAACGGCAAAACCGTTGCCATTATTGGCTATGGCTCCCAAGGCCATGCCCACGCCCTCAACCTCAAAGACAGCGGCGTCAATGTCATTGTGGGCCTGTACGAAGGCAGCCGCTCCACCGCCAAGGCCGAGGCCGAAGGTCTCACCGTCAAGCCTGTGGCCGATGCCGTGAAGCTCGCTGACTGGATCATGATTTTGCTGCCCGACGAAGTGCAGCGCACTATTTATAAAGAAGCGATCGCCCCCAACCTCGAAGCGGGCAACGTGCTGCTGTTTGCCCACGGCTTTAACATCAACTTTGGCCAGATTGTGCCCCCCGAAGATGTCGATGTGGTGATGGTGGCTCCCAAAGGCCCCGGCCACCTGGTGCGCCGCACCTACCAGGAGGGCCAGGGAGTGCCCTGCCTGTTTGCGGTCTATCAAGATGCTACCGGTCAGGCCCGCGATCGCGCTATGGCCTACGCCAAGGGCATCGGCGGCACCCGCGCTGGCGTACTCGAAACCACCTTCCGCGAAGAGACCGAAACCGACCTGTTTGGGGAGCAAGTGGTGCTCTGCGGCGGCCTCAGCGAGCTGATTAAAGCTGGTTTTGAAACCCTTGTAAATGCTGGCTATCAGCCCGAGCTAGCCTACTTTGAGTGCCTCCACGAAGTGAAGCTGATTGTGGATCTGGTGGTCGAAGGCGGCCTCGCCAAAATGCGCGACAGCATCTCCAACACCGCTGAGTACGGCGACTACACCCGTGGTCCCCGCATCATCACCGACGAAACCCGCGCCGAAATGCGCAAGGTGCTGAAGGAAATTCAGACTGGCCAGTTTGCCCGCGAGTTTGTGCTCGAAAGCCAGTCGGGCAACGCCGGGTTTACCGCCATGCGTCGCCGCGAAGCCGAGCACCCCATCGAAGAGGTGGGTAAGGATCTGCGGGCCATGTTTAGCTGGCTGAAGAAAGCGTAACTGGGCGGTAGGGGCACAGCACTGCTGTGCCCCTACATAGACCTACGCTTCTACCTTCACCTTGTTGCTGTAGAACGCTACATAGCCCTTAATGTTCTCTGCGGCAGACTTCGGCTCAGGGTAGTACCAGGCGGCACCGGCATTGGTCTCCCCGTCCACCACGATGTCGTAGTAGCTGGCGGTACCTTTCCAGGGGCAGCCGGTGGTTTTGCTAATCGGCTTGAAGTAGTCCATATTCAGCGAGTCGGGGGGGAAGTACTGGTTGCCTTCGACCACTTCGCAGGCGTCGCTCTCAGCCAGTACAACGCCGTTCCAGGTAGCTTTAGCCATGGGATACTCTCCAGATTTTCCTCTCAGACTATAGCGAATCTGGTGGCGGTGGTGCGGGTAAAGGTCATCCCTGCTCCCTTAAGAAGAGATCTCCCCTGTCCCCTTGGAAAGGGGAGGACACAATAGATCTTTGTAAGTGAGAAACATCGGGAAGCCAGCACGCTCTATCGAGCATGGGAAATGCTTGGGAGATCGCTCTGGCCCCCTTTTTAGGGGCAACGTGATTCACTTTTACGGCGAGGATTAGGGGATTGATCGTGCCGCAAAAGCATCCCATTGAGATCGAGAATCTTTCACAGCTCGTCTAATCGATCTACACCGCCATGCTCGATCAATCGCAAACTCCGCTTCTCTCGGCGTTGCAGGCCAGTAGTCGGCGGCCCCACGCGGCGTTTTACGCACCGGGGCACAAGCGGGGGCAGGGGGCATCGCCTCGGTTGAAGGAACTGCTGGGGGCGGCGCTGGCGGCTGATTTGCCGGAGCTGCCAGAGCTAGACAATTTATTTGCTCCAGAAGGCGTGATTTTGGAAGCGCAGGAACTCGCGGCTGAGGCATTTGGGGCCGATCGCACCTATTTCCTTGCCAACGGCTCGACTTGCGGCATTGAAGCGGCCATTCTCGCCACCGTTGGCCCTGGGGAAAAAATCATTGTGCCGCGCAATGCCCACCGCTCGGTGGTAGCGGGGCTGGTACTGGCAGGGGCGATGCCGGTGTTTGTGTCGCCAGAATACAACCGAGAGCTGGGCTTGGCGCTGGGGGTGAAGGCGGAGGACGTGGCTACGGCCCTGGTTGAGCACCCCGACACTCGGGCGGTGCTGCTGGTGTCGCCCACCTACCACGGGATTTGTTCAAATGTTGGGGCGATCGCAGCCCTAGCCCACCACCACGGCATTCCCTTATTGATCGACGAAGCCCACGGCCCGCACTTCGCCTTTCACCCCGATCTGCCCACTCCAGCGCTGGCGTTGGGGGCCGACCTGGTGGTGCAGTCAACCCACAAGGTTCTGGGGGCGCTGAGCCAGGCGGCTATGCTGCATACAAAAGGGAACCGCATCGATTCATTGCGACTGCAAGCAGCGCTTCAGCTCACCCAATCCACTAGCCCCAATGCGCTATTGCTGGCGTCGTTGGATGCTGCTCGTCACCAGGTGGTAAGCGAGGGCAAGGCGTTGTTGTCTGGTACATTAGCCCTGGCCCAGCACATGCGAAGGGAGCTGGGCCAAATTCTTGGCCTGACGGTGATTGATCAGCCAGCTGTATCAGCCTTCTCTAGCGTTGGCGATCTCGATCTGACCCGGCTGACGGTAGATGTGTCGGGCCTAGGGATCACGGGGTTAGAGGCCGACGAAATTCTCCATGCGGAACTGGGCGTCACCGTGGAGCTGCCGGAGCTGCGCCACCTGACGCTGATCGTTAGCCTGGGCAATACCGAGGCGGATGGGCAGCAGTGCGTGGTGGGGCTGCGATCGCTGGCCGAGCGATTTATCCCGCAGCGTTCTATCGCCGATCGTTGGCCTCAGCCTGTGGTAGACCCTGCCAACACCCCGTATACTCTGCCGGAGATGTCGCCCCGCGAAGCCTTCTTTGCAGCTACTGAGACTGTCGCGGCCAGCGCTGCCGTCGGTCGTCTCAGCGCTGACACGATTTCGGCCTACCCTCCCGGTATCCCGACGCTGGTGGCGGGGGAGCAAATTACGGCGGCAGCGATCGCCCATCTCACGGCTATTAAGCAGCAGGGGGGCTATGTTACCGGCGGCGATGCACCAGAAAGGTTCCGGGTTATAGCCCTAAAGCCCTCATAGTCTGCCCTTAGATAGGCTAATTCTTTGGTGAATCGACCTATGCTTGTAGCTGCAAGAATTTCACCTGTCCGCAACATTTGCAATTGTATACTGAATACAGTCCACAGTAGTGGGCTTCTAAAGGACATTGGGCACCATGGCTCTACAGGAATCGGTGACGGCAAATATCACCCGGCTGCGGGATCGACTCCGTCGGCGGTTGGCGACATCGAATGGGTTTAGAGCCCTTCTGGGCAAAGAAGCTTCTGATCTGCCTAGCCCCAGCGTCATCATTGAGTACATCGTGCCGAGTAATAAAAGTTGGGCCTTTCGCAGCTGGCACCGCCGTGTAGTGAAATCAGCCCAGCGATCGCAGGGCTTTTTGCGGGCCGACCGCTACCGCCCTCTGGCGGTGCAAGAAGGCTGCCTGAAGTGGTACACAGTGCTGCACTTTGAGCAGCCCGATCAGCTCAGGGATTGGTTGCAGTCAAGCGATCGCGAAGCTCTACTCAAAGCCGGGCGCGACATTTTTATCTCCTACAAATTCACTTCCTTTGAGACCGGCATGCAGGGCTGGTTTAGCAACGAAGCCGGAGAAGAGCTAACCGGGCTTGGCCCCCCGGCCTGGAAGGAAATTCTGGCCGTGGTGCTGGGGCTGTACCCAATCATCATGGTGCAGGGCTTTGTTTTAGAGCGCCTGGGCCTGTTTGACGATTGGGACCCGGCCAGCGCCATGCTCGCCAACAATCTGATCACCACCTGCGTCTTTACCCTGGTGGTGATGCCCCGCATCGTGCGCTGGCTCAATTTTTGGCTGCGGCCTGCCCACCGCCGCGCCTCGGTGGGGGTAGAGGTGGTGGGTACCGTTGTCACCGTGCTGGCCATGGCGGCAATGGTCTATGTATTTAGCGAAATTGCTTAAGGTCAAGGCCCCAATCTTGGCGGATATCCTTCTCGGCTGTCCACTTTGCGGCCAGGCAGGACGCCCAACCTACACGACGTTTACCAGTGTTCAGTTTCGGATCCTCTGGTGGAGATTGCTGTGGCCTATGCGCTTGAGCTATCAGCAAACTCGCCGTGACGGCGGTAACAGCTTGACCCAGGGAAGTTGGGGTAGGATGACCTGAATTCCTCTGGAATGGTCTTTGATGGTTAGCGGGTTGCAGATTTTATGGATTCTCTGCTTAATTCGATTGATTCTCAGCTAGTGCTGCTGGTTGCGGCAATCGCCGTCGTGGTTTTAGCTTCCCAGCTATTTTTCAGAATTCTGAGTGTAGGGCTGGTGCCCTTGCTTGGTCTAGCGGTGATTTTTATGGGGCTGCAATACCTGTTTGGCATTAACCCCAGGCAAGTGTGGTTTGAGATCAGCCACCTGCCTCAAATAGCGATGAAATTTTTTAGCAGCTTCAGCTAAACCGCTACCCCTGAGCGGCAACGTCAATTGGTTTGTCGCTTAAGACGATGGCGTTGGCCAGTTCTGCTAGCCGTGGCCAACACTGGGGCAACGAATGAGCGCATGGCGATCGCTTAACCGACTGCTGTGAAAACCTCCGAACCCTAACGGCGACGGCTATACCTACGCTCGCCCTAAAGCCAGCACCGCGTTTTGACCACCAAAGCCGAAGCTAAAGCACAGAGCCATTTCTAGGGTGGCGGGAAGAGGTTCAGTCACCAGCTTTGAGTAAATGCTCTCACCTCGCCATCCTCCATTGGGTGGCAGCCTTTGATGCCGCAAAGCCAAAAGACAAAAGGCCGCCCCGATCGCCCCCGAGGCTCCTAGGGTGTGCCCGGTCGCCCCCTTGGTCGAACTCATCCACGGCAGTGGAGAAAAACCCGACTGGAGCAGCCGCGCCTCGTGGTCGTCATTGAGCCGCGTCCCAGTGCCGTGGGCGTGAATGTAGCCTACCTGATCTGGCCTCAGGCCGCTGTGGTAAAGGCAGTTCTTCAAAGCTAAACGGCTACCCCTTAGCTCTGGGTCAGGGGCCGTGCGGTGGTAGGCATCGCTGCTAAACCCGGCCCCCAAAATGTAGCCGTAGGGGGGCGGTCCCCCTCGCTGATCCAGCGATCGCTCAGACTCCAGCACCAGCACCGCCGCCCCTTCCCCCAGCGCCAGCCCCTCCCGTTCGGGGTCAAAGGGATAGCAGCCCGTGGTGGCCAACGCTCCCAGCTGCTCAAAGCCCGCCAGGGTGAGCGGCGTTATGGGCGCTTCGGCGGCACCAACTACCACGCGATCGCACTGCCCCCGCCGCACCAGCTCGTAGCCCTGAAAGATCGCCGTCAGCCCCGTAGCGCAGGCCGCCATTGGAGCCAGCATTGGGCCTTGGGCGTGAATCTGGCGGGCCACCGCGATCGCCCCCATGTGAGGCAAGGCCTCCAGCCAGGGACTTTCAGCCCAGTCGGGCTGGCGAGCCATCTGCTCCCAGCGGCCCTGAAAGCTGCGGCTAGAGCCGATCACCACACCACAGTTGGTCTGGGGTAGGGATAGGTCGGCATCGGCGATCGCCTCCGCTACCGCCAGCCCCAGCAAATCGCTTAGATCGGCGGGCTGTTCGCCCACCAGAGCCAGAGGGCGAGGGGAGAGCTCAGGGAACGGCTGCCGCAAGCAAAGGCCAGATTTTCCCGCTAGTAAACGCTCCCAGGTGGTTGCAGCAGTGGTACCGAGAGCCGTCACCAGCCCCAGGCCCGACACTACCACCCGGCGATCGCCCGACTTCTGGTTACTCAGGGATGCGCTCAACGCAAAAGCACCAGCCCGCTATCCCATCCACCCGTCCACCCATCCACCCATTCCTGCCTACTCAGTCTTCAAATTCTCCAGCCCAGCCGTCACCCGCGCCGACTCAATGCGATCGCCCTGCTGAATGGCATCCACCGTCTCCATGCCGCTGGTGACGTAGCCAAACACCGCATAGCTGCCGTCCAAAAAGGGCAGCTCCGCCAGGGTGATGTAAAACTGGGCCGAGGCCGAGTCTACCGCCTGCGATCGCGCCATTGCCACCGCTCCACGCGTGTGAGGTAGCTCTGGGGGTTCGCTAATTCCGGCTTCCTCAAGGGTCTCGCTATAAATGGGTTCCTCGGCTCCCGCTGGCTTGATTTCTAAGGGCACGTAGCGCGGGGCCTGGGTGTCAGGGTCAACAAAGCTGCCCGTACCCAACTGCTGCGCAGGTACGCTGGGGTCTTTGCTCTGGGGGTCACCGCCCTGAACCACAAAAGGCTCCGGATCGCGCACCACACGATGAAACACCAGACCGTCGTAAACCCCCCGATTCACCAGGTCCACAAAGTTACCGGCGGTGATGGGGGCATTGGTGCCGTCTAGCTCCATCACAATGGGGCTACCATTCACTACTATCTCCACGGTGGCCGTCCCATCTAGCACAGCTAAACCGGTTGGAGCTGCCGCTACTTCTTCGGCTACCCCTGGGTTTGCGGGAGCATCACCCGCTGTAGTATCCAGATTGCCTGAGTTGGCGCAAGCCCCCAGCCACAGGGTGAGGACAGCGGCGAGGGCCAGGGTAAACGGGCGCATAGAGAGAGCCATCAATACGTCAATTCCTAAAGTTCAACCGACCCCCCATATTATCTCAAGGGATCGGCGACGGGGGCCGGGGCGATCGAGACCTTGTCTGCTTGAGCCTTGTCTGATTGAGCTTCTACAGGCCCTCCAGCGGCACCTGCAAAAACCGCGCTAGCTCAGCCCCCTGATTCTCTAGGTCTGACAGCGGAATGGGCTGCCCAACCCGAGTCAGAGGAATATCGGGCCGTCCTTTGACCCGCAGGTAAAGGGTGCGCTTCGGGTTCAGTCCTTCTTTAATTGATACCCGCACTGCCGTGGCATCCTCCAAAGGGTGCTCAATTTCAATACGGCGGTTTTTGCCCCAAAATCCTTTGCGCACAATCTTGAGACGGTTGCTGTCTTTGTCAAAGCTGTTGTAGCCACCGCCCACGTCCAAACTAATTACCACCCACAGAAAGGCTGCTAAACCCAGGGCTACCACGCCATAAAAGCCCATGGCGATGCCCTGGGGAATAAAGACCAGCTGGGTGGGGTCCGCAAAGGGCAACAAGTTCGTTTTTAGGTAGCTAGAGGCTCCCGCCAGGGCAAACCCCAGCCCCCCCAGCGTGAGTACCGTGGCCCAGAAAATATTGCTCAGGCGACGAGCCCCCAGCACGGAGCGCTTCAGAGTCTGCGGCTGAGTCGAAGAAATAGAGGCGGTCATAGCTGTCTAACTAATGGGGCTAACGGGTAAACGAATTAAAAACGCTAAGAAAAACAGTCAGAGGCAGCAATGCCGTTGACCTAGGCAGCTCCGGGTGACCCAGGCAGCTCCGGGCTCACCTCACGGCTCACCTGTGGGCAGAGCTACCACCAACCATCAACTTATACCAAACAGTAGATACCCTTAGTCTAAACCCCCACAGGCACCCGAAGAACCGGAGCAAACGGCCCTTGAGCACTGCCAACCGGGCAAACCTCCGACCCGCCCACCTGAGAATTTACGTATCAGATTGTAAAAAATTAGAACACTCCTTATCATAAATAGAAACCTAGCCCCTCTCAGCCCGGCTTAATGCTTGGCTGTAAGGAGCTAACAGGTGCGACTCGGGCAGGGTCATCGCTATTAGGGTAGGAATATTGTCCCCCTGGCTCTAATATCTGGAATACTTAGTAGATATAAACCCCTGCTCTGAGGCAATGCTCTGATAGGCACAATTCAAATCTAGAATTGGAATTGGATCTAAAAGAGCCGCGACCTTATGGATTGGATGTCATATAAAGAGGATTTGACATGACCATAGCAATGGGACGCGCGCAAGCCGAGCGAGGATGGTTCGACGTCCTTGACGACTGGCTAAAGCGCGATCGCTTTGTGTTTATCGGCTGGTCAGGCCTACTCTTGTTTCCCTGCGCCTTTT
>NZ_JADEWR010000023.1 GCF_015207525.1 Nodosilinea sp. LEGE 06152 | reverse complement strand
GGGGGGGGGGGTGGGGGGGGGGGGGGGGGGGGGGGGGGGGTGGATGGGGGGGGGGGGTGGATGGGTGGATGGAGGTTGTTGATTCATTGGCTCGCCCACTTGCTGACTCACCTACTTGCTCACGCGCCGATGCGCCGACGTCTTCATACCCAAACCATACGTCGTCAAATTCTACCGACAGTACCCCGGAGGGTAGAACCGCCTGACCGCCGGGGTTAACTTGGGGTTGATGCTTCAGTAAATCTTGAATTCGCTGGATGCTGGCCTGGGCTTGCTGAAGCTGCTCTAGTTCTTCGCGGATGCGTTCGATGGGGTCTTGGAGCAGGGCGGCGTAGTAAAAGAGCAGGTAGACGGTGCCGATGGTGATGGCAGCTTGGCTCCAGAGATAGGCACCGACCGCGAGGGCGATCGCATTGCCCACCGTAAACAGCCCCACCGTGCTGCCCCACAGCAGGGTGCTGGTAAAGCGGGCCTGGTGAAAGGCCGCCAGCCACCGCCGCAAAATTTTGTAAAACCTGTCCATCACGTAGCCGGCGGCTCCGTTGGCGCGAATGTCTTCGAGGCCGCTGAGGTGCTCGGCCACAAAGCCGTAAAATTCGGCGCTGATCTGGCGGTAGGTGCGCCAGGGGCCAACGGCCAGGGTTTGCAGACTGCCCAACACGCCAAAGGCCACCAGGGCAAACAGGCTCAGGCTCAGCCCCGCCCGCCAGTCCTCGAACCATAGAATCGTCAGCACGCCGACCACCAGCAGGCCGTTGCCCACCACCTGCAGCACAAACTGCGAGAAAAAACGCGACAGGGCATCGACATCGCCATCGACTCGCTCCACTAGCTCGCCGGGGGTGTGGGCTTTGTGAAAGGCCAGATTCAGGCCCAGGGCGTGGCGGGCCAGATCCAGGCGTAGGGTATTAGTCGCCCGCCAGGCAATGGTTTCGCTGAAGTAGGTGGTGGCGATCGCGAGTCCCTGCTGCAAAATTGCGATCGCCATAAACGCCCCCGCCGCCCACAGCAGTGATTGCTGCTGCCCACCCGCGATCGCCGTGTCGATGAAGTAGCGTAAGATCTGAGGGTTCAGCAGCTGCAGGCCAATGCCCCCCAGCAGGGCGATCGCCAGCCCCCAAAACCGCCTCCGCTGCGGTTTCAGATACGTCGCCAACATTGTTCGATACCCCTGGGTTGCTGCCCCCATAGCGAGCCGACCTCGCAAGAATCCAGTCCACAGCCTACCGCTTCGCCCGTCCTAAAAGGATTCCTAACCGGATTATTTTGGCTCTCAGCGGGAATTGTGGGGTGGAAGTGCCGTGCTACAGACGCGCAGCACCCAGCCCGGCTGCACCTGTGTCAAGGCCGTGACTCGTCACTGGGCTATGGGCTGTTGCTGTAAGGTGACCATTTACACCTCAGTGTCCAGCAAAGGTCTCATTTCAGCACCGGGGCAGGGAGCAATTGCAAGCTCGTTTTCTGATGGGTGCCTGTAACCAATTTCCTCCTTACTGAGAGATAAACCCAGTGACCAGCAGGGGCAGCAAAATCAGCGCGGTCAAAATTACCATCAGGGTCGGCACGTCGATTTTGAGCACGGTTTTCTCAGACGCTGCAGGATTGCGTTTGGGAGAATTGGGATCGGCCATAGCGGTTGAACCACTCCGGTTAAATTACCTGAGTTTAGTGCTAGGGTATCGCCCCCAACATCGCTCGTACGGTAGGCCACCTGCACCGCGCTGGTTTGCCCCAGGCGATCGCCCCAGGGCAACTTCGGCTCAAACCCTCGCTGCTGGGGCTATCAACTCCCACTCTCGATGCATCAAACCTCCTCCTTCTACTGGTCTCAAGGTTGCTCTTGCGATGGAGATGCCGCCAATCCTCGCTAACTACGCTGTAGGGATATAAATCGGGTTTGATCAAGGAAATACAACCTATGAAGCCAGTCATTGTTGTGCATGGTGGAGCCAAGGACATTGCAGTCGACAAAATGGCTGCAAATCAGGCTGGTTGTTTAGCTGCGGTAGAAGCCGGTTGGCAGGTGCTACGGCAGGGGGGTTGTGCAGCCGCTGCGGTTGAAGCCGCCATTTGCGTCCTTGAGTCTGACCAAACGTTTAATTCAGGCTTTGGTTCAACCATGAATAGTGACGGAGAGGTTGAAGTCGATGCCGCTATGATGGCAGGGGTTACTCTGGCCTGGGGGGCCGTGGCGGCGGTGCAGGGAGTGCGACATCCCATCAGTGTGGCCCACAAAATTATGGAAGACAAACCCCGGCTGCTGGTGGCTAAGAGCGGGGAACGCTTTGCCCTGGAGCATGGGTTAGAACTGTGCCCCAAAGAAGACTTGGTGAGCCCAGAGCAGTACCAGGAGTGGAAATCGGGGGTTGAGGTTGTAGATCGCCCCAACACAGTGGGCTGTGTTGCTCTAGATGTTAACGGTAACCTGGTAGCGGGCACCTCTACCGGCGGCACAACGGGTCAACCCCAGGGCCGAGTAGGAGATACCGCCTTGGTGGGCTGTGGGCTGTACGCCGATAACCGACTGGGGGCTTGCTCAACCACAGGCGATGGCGAGTCCATTATTCCAGTGGTGCTAGCCAAGACGGCGATCGATGGGTTAGCGGCGGGCAGCCATCCCCAGCAGGCCGCCCAGCAGGCGATCGACACCCTAGTGGAGCGAGTGGAAGGAGAGGCGGGCTGCATTTTGCTCGATCGCCAGGGCAGAATCGGCTGGGCCTACAATTCGTCAGCCATGGCGATTGCGTATATGACCGATGGCTTGCCAGCACCAGTTGTGTTCACCGGCCAGGAGCAGCCTCAGTCAACCGCTGCGATCGCATCGTCGGGTGGCCTTCATTGACCGCCAACAGCCACTGCGGCGACAGGTCGGGCTGCAGGTAAGCGTCCTTAAACCGACTTTAGGTCCAACTCTATAAGTATTGCGAAATATTGCGATTAGCCCTTAGGCCACTCCGGTTGTAGTACCTGAGTCTAGCTCTAGAGTGTCACCCAAAGCCTCGCCCGTGTGGTAGGCCGCGATCAGCACCTCGCTGGTTTTACCCCAGGCAATATCTCCCTGGTGGCTGAGGGCGATCGCGCCAAAATCCCGCCCGTGCTCCGCCGCTTCCGCAAAGGATTTAGCAAAGGCCGCACCAATATCCATGCCATCGGTTACTCGCACGACAATGCGGGCCGCCAAGCACTCATCGAGAATGTCTTCGCCAATGCCCGTACAGCTCACCGCCGCAACGTTAGTGGCGTAGTTGCCTGCCGGGGTTGCCGAGTCGCTCACCCGACCCAGTCGCTCTAGGCCTTTACCCCCAGTGGAGGTGCCCGCCGCCAGACGACCCTCCATATCTAGCACCACCACCCCAATTGTGCCCCGCCGACTCTCAGAGGCTGCAGGTAGCTCAACGGCCTCCGCGACCACCCCAGCCATCGGGCTTTGAAAATTGTTGGCCCGCTCCTGCATCCATTCTTTCAGGCGCAGGTCGGTGACTGGGTCAAAGGGGGCAATGGCCATCTCGCGGGCTAGTTCAGCCGCCCCCAGGTCAGACAGCACGCGATCGGGGAAGGGCTGCAGGTAGGCTGCTAAATCAATTGGGTGCCGCACCCGCGACACATTGATAATGCCGCTAAACCGCTGAGCCTCACCATCCATTAGCCCGGCACTCATGCGCACCTGGCCGTCAGATTGCAGCACCGAGCCGTAGCCCGCGTTGAAGTGGGGAGAATCTTCCATCAGCTGGCAGCCCAACACCATGCAGTCGCGGGCGCTCGCTCCGGCCTCGGCTTTGCCATAGACCTGCTTGACGATACTGTACAAATCTTCGCGCAGCGCTACCAGTCGCTCCTTATGGCCGTGGGAGCTGCCGGCCCCCCCGTGGATAATGACCTTCGGTAACGCTTGCGTCATGATACCTGCCCCTTAAAATGCTTCTTAATTTTAAGGGGTCGTTCGCTGTAGGACTGTAGCGTGGACCATAGGTTTACCTTAGCGGCGGCGGCGGCAGCGATCGCTGCAATACTTCACCTCATCCCAGCAGTCAGCCCACTTTTTGCGCCAGGTAAAGGGGCGCTGGCACACCGGGCACACCTTGGTGGGCAGGTCAGCCTTAACTCGCTGTTTCGGCACCTACGCCTCCTCAGCCCAGGCGGGGTGAGTCAGCAGCGAGGCCATCATCCGCACGCCCCGCAGCTGATTAGACAGCGGTAGATGACCGTCAGGAGCGCTCAAATCCCACACAAAGCCGCCGGGGTAGCGGGTCCAAATGTTGTCGTCTTTCCAGGCCAGGCGCGGCCAGAGTTTATCCCAGTTTTGACCCAGGCTGAGCCAAATACGCCGCTGCACCGAAAAGCCAAACTTGCCCTCAGAGTAGGCCAGCCACAGGCGATCGATGGTCTGCAAATCGACGGTCGAAAACTGCTCGACCTCTGTGAAATAGACCCACTTGCGCTTCACCGCCGTCGGCCCCGCCAGCTCACACAGTTTCGCCAGAGTGAGGCGATCGGCGGCTTCAAAGTCTTGCTGAATCAACAGCTCTTGCAGCGGTCCGTAGTCTATGCCCTGCTCCGACGGCATCTCCAGCCGCCCCTGGGGCCAGTGCTGGGTCAGCAACCCGCGCAGATTTTCCTGCTCTGTCGCGTAGAGCATCTGAAAAATTTTGCCGTCTAAAATCGTGGCGGGCTGATCTTTGCGCTCAACCAAGGCAGTGGTCAGCACCTCAAGACCCTCCTGCCCCAGGGCCAGCAGTTCGTGCACCGCCGAAAGCTGCTTTTTAAGCGAATCGCCCCGCAACCGATCGCGCAAATCCACTAGTGTGTCGCTGTCCGAAACCATAGATACCGCTAACGTCAGCCATAGAAGTGCCCTTTACCCATGATATGGCATCAGTGGCGGCCTTTTGATGGGGAGGTGGGTGGGAGGGTGGATGAGTGGATGAGTGGGAGGGTGGGTGAATTTTGGACTTGGCACTTCCGCCTTCGCTATCTACCTCACCTACTCTTCCCCTCCCTCCGGCATCCGGTAGCCCTGCTCAAAGGCAAAGCGCACGATCTGCGATCGATTGTCGAGGTTGAGTTTGGTCAGCATGTTGCTGAGGTGAGTCTGCACCGTGCGAGGGCTGAGAAAGAGGCGTTCGCCAATTTGTTTGTTGGTGAAGCCCTGCACCACTTCCCAAAAGACCCGTTCTTCGGCGGGGGTAAGGGGTAGGGGAGTAGGGTTGCTCGTTTTTTCGGCCATGCGCTCTAGGGCGCTGTGGAGGCGCTGCGATCGCGCGATCGCCCCCTTCACTTTGGCAATCAACTCCTGAACCGAAAAGGGCTTGACCAGGTAGTCGTCGGCTCCCAGCAGGTGGCCCTGTACCCGGTTGTTGACTTCTCCCAGGCTAGAGAGAAAGATAAACGGCACCATCTCCCCCTCAGGTTTGGAGCGCAGTAGATGACAAAATTCAAACCCATTCATGCCCGGCATCATGACGTCTGACACCACGACATCGGCCACCCTGGTTGTAAATAGCTCTAGCGCCTCCTCCCCCGAAGTCGCATTTACCACGTCAAAGCCCTGGTCTTGCAGGCGTCGGGTCAGGGCCAGCTGCATGGTGGCGTCATCGTCAACAACTAGAACAGTGCTCATGGATCCAGAACTCTAAAGGTACACAAGACAACGGGATAGCAGGGGCAGGAAAAACGGACCGGGGGCAGCGTTACGGCTATGCCATTTAGAAGGCTCGGATCGGAGTGAGATTTAGACCAGAAGGGCCGCAGCGCAGCCAATTCGCGGTCTCGATCAGTTGACCAACCCATCGCGATCCAGGGATTCTAGGCCCAAACCTAATTCGTTGCTAAACGAGCAAAAATGTGGGTTAAAGCGCATTAGACTATGGGATGTTTTGTCGTTTGCGGACAATTTGCGATGTACGAACGGATCACTCCTCCGACAATAGGCGAACGCATCACCTTCAAAGATGGCGAACCGGTTGTACCAGACACGCCTATCATTCCCTACATCCGCGGCGATGGAACGGGGGTAGACATTTGGCCCGCCGCCCAGCGAGTGTTTGACGCGGCGGTGGCTGCAGCCTACGGCGGCAAGCGCGAGATTGTCTGGTTTAGGGTTTACGCTGGCGACGAAGCCTGTGAGCAGTACGGCACCTACCAATACCTGCCCGACGACACGCTCAAGGCGATTCAGGAGTACGGCGTGGCGATCAAAGGGCCGCTGACAACGCCAGTGGGCGGCGGCATTCGATCGCTCAACGTGGCCCTGCGGCAAATCAACGACCTCTACGCCTGCGTGCGCCCCTGCAAGTACTACGCTGGCACGCCCTCGCCTCACCGCAGCCCTGAAAAGCTCGATGTGATCATCTATCGAGAAAATACTGAAGACATCTACCTAGGCATTGAGTGGAAGCAGGGCGACCCAATCGGCGACCAGTTGATCAAACTTCTCAACACCGAGCTGATCCCCGCCACCCCTGAGCACGGCAAAAAGCAAATTCCCCTCGACTCAGGCATTGGCATTAAGCCAATCAGCAAAACCGGCAGCCAGCGCCTGGTGCGCCGAGCCATGAAGCACGCCCTGCGCCTGCCCAAGGACAAGCAGCAGGTCACCCTGGTGCACAAGGGCAACATTATGAAGTACACCGAGGGGGCCTTTCGCGACTGGGGCTACGAGCTGGCCACCAGCGAGTTTCGAGCCGAGTGCGTTACCGAGCGCGAGTCGTGGATTTTAGGCAACAAAGAAGCCAACCCTAACCTCTCGACCGAAGACAACGCCCGCCAAATCGAGCCCGGCTACGATGCCCTAACGCCTGAGAAAAAAGCGGCTATCCATGCCGAAGTCGAGGGCATTCTCGCCGCCATCTGGGACACCCACGGCAACGGCCAGTGGAAAGACAAGATTATGGTGAACGATCGCATTGCCGACAGCATCTTCCAGCAGATCCAGACCCGGCCCGATGAGTACTCCATTCTGGCCACCATGAACCTGAATGGCGACTATCTGTCGGATGCGGCAGCGGCGATCGTCGGCGGCCTAGGCATGGGGCCAGGGGCCAACATTGGCGACACCTGCGCTATCTTCGAGGCTACTCACGGCACCGCCCCCAAGCACGCCGGGCTCGATCGCATCAACCCTGGCTCCGTCATTCTCTCTGGCGTGATGATGCTGGAGTACATGGGCTGGCAAGAGGCGGCGGATTTGATTAAGAAGGGTCTGGGGGGCGCGATCGCCTCCCGCGAAGTCACCTACGACCTGGCTCGTTTAATGGAGCCACCCGTTAACCCGCCGCTGAAGTGCTCGGAGTTTGCTGAGGCGATCGTCCGTCACTTCGACGACTGAGAACGCATTAAGGGGCCGGGATGACGGTTCCCCTGTAGGGGCAAACGGTTGTTTGCCCTGTCAACCTGGGCGAATAACCCCGAACCGCACGGTTTGGGTGAGGGCAAATACCATTTGCCCCTACCTTTTGAGGCGATCGCCTACCACGGCCAGCCCCGCTCCCAGCGCCTCGGCCAGCGTGCCCACCAGCCGATACAGGGCCACCGCGMTNMGCAYWWCYYSMSCRSANMKCNTRWCKWRCMRCWGGNGYGANNGSKAWCGSCNCAWWCRCCYCCNRYMCCMMYGGTSYNTNCCWGSTRYYRYCAGCCCYGSYMGYYANNCCMKGCTRRMNCANRGCTKACCACCGGCAGCCAAAGGTGAATGGGGAGGGGGTTGACAGCGCTAATCACCAGCCCAAACCCAAGGCCTCGCAGCAGCACAAAGCCCAGTTCACCCACCAGGGGCCTGAGGGGGTATCGGCGCAGGGCGGCGGGGGCCAGCGGTTCTGGGTTCTGATCGTTGACCTTGGCCCGCCCCAGTCGATTTATAAGCGGGTTGAGCCAGCGGGGGTGAACCGCTCCCAGCACCAGGCCCAGCACCGCGATCTGCCCCGGCCAGTAGCGGGTGGGGCTAGCCAAACCCAGCAGCAGGGCGGCGGCGGCCATGAGCAGGGGCTCTAGCACTACGCCGACAATCGCTGGCCCTCGGGCCACGCCGATTTCTCCCAGGGCACGCACCCGGCCAAAGAAGTGCCAGACATTGCCGGGCAGGTATTTCAGCAAATTTGTTTTGAGGTAGACGGGCGTGCTCCAAGTACCCTGCACGGGCTGCTGGAGCGCCTGCAAAATCCAGCTCCAGACCCAGCCCGACCAGCTATGGGCCAGCAGGGTAACGACCAGGGCTGACAGCAGCAGGGAAAGACCATTGGTACGGAGGCGAATGGCCGTTACCTCGCTCCAGTGGTTCGTTAGAGTGTGGGCAAGAAATGCGATCGCGGCGGCCACAATCACCCAGCGCAGGTGACGTTTCAGCAAGGCTACAACTGGGCTCCCAATATGATAATCTAGTAAAGTTGTCAAAATCGCACATTCGAATTTTCGGGTCTTTCCCACTGGGAAAGCACGTTCGAATGGAGGATTAACCCGAAAGGAGTCAAAACCAAATGCCCGTTATTACTCTACCCGAGCTACTCGAGTCTGGGGTTCACTTCGGCCACCAAACTCGCCGCTGGAATCCCAAAATGGACCAGTACATCTTCACCGCCCGCAACGGGGTTCACATTATTGACCTGGTGCAGACCGCCCAGCTGATGGAAGAAGCCTACAAATTTGTCCGCACTGCGGCAGAGCAGGGGCAAAAGTTCTTGTTCATCGGCACTAAGCGTCAGGCGGCAGGCATTGTAGCTCAAGAGTCTAGCCGCTGTGGGTCTCACTACGTCAACCAGCGCTGGCTGGGCGGCATGCTGACCAACTGGGAGACGATCAAATCTCGCGCCAACCGCTTGAAAGAGCTAGAGCGCATGGAAGAAATGGGGTCCATCGACCTACGCCCCAAAAAAGAAGCCGCTGTGCTGCGCCGCGAACTAGAGAAGCTGCAAAAGTACCTGGGCGGCATTAAGACCATGCGCAAGGTGCCCGATGTCGCCATCATTGTTGACATCAAGCGCGAGTATAACGCCGTTTCGGAGTGCCACAAGCTCGGTATTCCAATTATTTCGCTGCTAGACACCAACTGCGACCCCGATCTGGTAGATGTACCCATTCCTGGCAACGACGACGCCATTCGCTCGATCAAGCTGATTTTGGGCAAGCTGGCCGATGCCATCTACGAAGGGTCTCACGGTGGTCAGTCGAGCGGCGATGACGACTACGAAGACTACGATGGGGCCGAAGACGACGAGTACGGCTACGATGCTCCCGCTGCCGATAGCGACGAGGAGTAAGGCTTACCGTCCTCTTGCTTGAGCAGAGGGCAGTCTTTTCCATTGTTGTAAATATAGGTACCCTCGATTCCCCCTCCAAAGGGGGACGGTGGGTCTCTGGCAAAGCACCCGCCGAAAGAGGCCCCAGGGGTTTAAGCTGAACTAGGGCATTTCCCCTTTGTTTGTATTGAGTTCGACGACAGCGCGTTAGGACGTTAAATCACCATGGCAGAGATTTCTGCAAAACTTGTTAAAGACCTGCGCGACAAGACCGGCGCAGGCATGATGGACTGTAAAAAAGCCCTCAAAGAAAATGACGGCGATATCGAGAAATCGATCGAGTGGCTGCGCCAGAAGGGCATTGCCTCGGCTTCTAAAAAAGAAGGCCGGGTTGCCGCAGAGGGCCTTATTGGTAGCTACATTCATACTGGCGATCGCGTTGGTGTACTGGTAGAAGTCAACTGCGAAACTGATTTTGTGTCCCGTCGCGAAGAGTTCAAGACTCTTGTTCGCGATATTGCAATGCAGATTGTCGCTTCCTCTAACGTCGAGTACGTTCGGGTTAGCGACATTCCGGCAGAGGTTGTCGATAAGGAAAAATCCATCGAAATGGGTCGCGACGACATCGCTAGCAAGCCCGCTGCTATGCAGGAGAAGATCGTTGAGGGCCGCATTCAAAAGCGTTTGAAGGAGCTGGCTCTGATGGATCAGCCCTTCATCAAAGACCAAAATATCTCGGTGGAAGAGCTGATTAAGCAGGCCATCTCCAAGCTGGGCGAAAATATTCAGGTGCGCCGCTTCTCCCGGTTTGTGCTGGGTGAGGGCATCGAAAAAGAAGAGACCAACTTCGCCGATGAAGTCGCTGCCCAGGCTGGGATGAAGAAGGAAGCTCCGGCAGAGCCTGCGCCAGAGCCCGAAGCTGCCGCAGAGCCCGCCAAAGAACCGGCGAAAAAGAAGAAGAAAAAGTAAGTCTAGTCCTTGTGGGCTAGGGGACGGGGGTGCTCTTGTTGCGCCCCCGTTTTTGTATAGGCCAAATTCAAGTCCAGAAGTGGAGTTTTGCCTATGGGAAACCTACAACGCCTAAGCTGGACTCGGAATATCCCTATAATCAGGTATGGCATGGGTAGAGGGGAATGGTAAGGCCAGTTGAAAGCATTCGCAAAGATCTCAGTGTGCTAGAGGGTGCTACCGCCACGCTAGCCGCAGAGTTTAGCCAACTTTACGCCACCTACCTGTCGGTGCTGGGCCAGGCCATGCGGCGACAGATAATTATGGCTGCTTACCACCTCTGCACCCAGGTTTATCCTGAAGATTTTTTGGCGCTGACCGTAAGCGATCGCACTCGTCTTCAGCAGGCGATGCAAAACCTGGGGCGCAAAGCCCAGGGCTGGCTAGAGCAGCTGATGGAACCCCAGCCAGCGACTCCAGAGGTTGACCTCACCCAGCGCCTCAACCCTGAAGATCTCAACCGTTTGGAGGCCGCTTTAGTCTCTCTGGCCCAACCGTCAGAGTCTACGGAGGTGTTGGTAGAGCCTGTGGGTGGGGGCGATGAGGGCGATGAGGCTCCGCCTGAAGCTCGTGAGAACCGGGCTGATGATTCAGAGGAGGCGATCGCAGACGAAACCCCTGCCGCCGCTTCAGACCTTTCCTTGCCGCCCTTAGAGGACGCTGCATCGGAATCGGGCCGGGACGGTGAAGCCGGTGACGCACCAGAGTCAGCCGCTGGAATTGACCCCAAAGCGCTGATGCAGTCGGTGATTATGGCGGCGATGGCCAACGAGATTGAGGAGACCTTTAGCGATCGCCCCTTCACTGGCGACCCGCTGACGCCCGCTCTGGTGGCCAAGCACCACCTGATTCTGGAGCAAATGATTCGCGCCGTGCTGGAGCGGGTATCTAAAAAGGCCAATAACCTGCTGAGGAAGGCCAAGGTTATTCCCGACCTGCCCGAATCGGTGCTGGAGGTGGCTTCAGATGCCGATGTAGCAGCCCCTAAAGGGCGATCGGTGCCCAATGTGCTGAACGTGCTGGTAGCGATGGCGGGTGATGTCGCTGCGGAGCTGGAGCGCTCTGAGCAGGACGGCGAGGAGGCTGAGGCCGAAATTACCGAAATTTCTGAGGATGACGAAGAGGCCCTGGAAGGCACCATGACCCACTTGGCCGCTGTTCACTTGCGCCTGGGTGATATCGAGTTTAGCGACGTGCAGTCGGCCCTCTGGCGCAGCAAACTGCGCACGGCGGTCGGTCGACTGCGCAAGCTGGGCAAGCAGTACCAGCAGGCCGAGCGCGAGCTGGCGATCGCCCAGGCCGAGCAAGCCTGGCGATCAGTCTGGTACGACGACACTTCCCGCTAGCTTTGGGGAAGGGCGTATGACAGAGACACAATCTCCTCCGGCTGACTGGGTGCGTCTCCAGCGGGCGCTCTCGGTTGAGGCCGAGACCGGGTTCAACAACTTGGTGGGTAAGCAGCAGCTCTTTAGCGAGTTTCTGCGCGACAGCCTGCAACAGCCCCCGGTGATTCTTGCCGCTGACCAGCGGCAAGCCTGGCAAAATCTAGCCCAAAAGTACGACGGCTACAGTGATCTCAGCTTTGCCCAGCGCCAGCACCTGGTGGCCGAAACCCGCCGCTTTCTTCACGGCACCCAACGCCTGCTCGAGAAATTCGCAGAAACTAAGGCCCTCCGCGCTCGGGAAAGTGCCGCCACAGAATCTGGAGACTTTACGTCTGCTAAGGCATCCAGTAAGTCCAAAGCTGCACCTAAGACTACCCAGCTAGCAGAAGCAGCCGGGACAGGCAGCTTTCGGTTTGGCCTCGACCAGCCGGTCACCTACCTGAAGGGAATTGGGCCTAAGAACAGCGATCGCCTGGCCAAGCTGGGCCTGTTTACCGTACAGGATGTGCTCTACTACTACCCCCGCGACCACATCAACTACGCTCAGCAAGTCAAAATTCGCGATTTAGAACCGGGTGAAACCGTCACCGTGGTGGGTACCGTCAAGCGGGTCAACTGCTTCACCAGCCCGCGCAACAAAAAGCTCACGATCTTTGAGTTGCAGCTCTCTGACGGCAGCGGCACCCTTAAGCTCAACCGCTTCTACCCCGGCAGCCGCTACGCTACCCCGAGCTGGCAACAGCAGCAAAAACGCCAGTATCCCCAGGGGGCGATCGTCGCCGCCTCGGGTTTGGTCAAAGACAGCAAGTTTGGGGTAACGCTGGAAGATCCGCACCTGGAGGTGCTGGACAGCTTGAGCGATCGCATCGAATCCCTCACCATTGGCCGCATGGTACCGGTATATTCCCTCACCGAAGGCGTTCCCGCTGACCTGGTGCGCAAAGCCGTCGCCGCCGCCCTACCGGCGGTGCCAGAGCTGCAAGATCCCCTGCCGGTAGACCTGCGGCAGAAGTATGACTTGATCAAAGCGGGGGATGCGATCGCCCAAATCCACTTTCCTAACGATGAAGAAACCTTAGCCCAGGCTCGCCGCCGCCTGGTATTCGACGAATTTCTCTACCTCCAGCTCGGTCTACTGCGCCGCCGCCAGCAGCAGCAAGCCCAGCAAACCGCCATCAGCCTGGCCCCTACCGGAGCGCTGATCGACAGCTTCTACGGCATTATTCCCTTTAGCCTAACGGGGGCTCAGCAGCGGGTCGTTAATGATATTCTCGCTGACCTGCAAAAACCGATCCCCATGAACCGTTTGGTACAGGGGGATGTCGGCTCTGGTAAAACCGTCGTTGCCGTCGTCGCGATCCTAGCTGCCATTCAATCGGGCTATCAGGCTGCCCTGATGGCCCCTACCGAGGTGCTGGCCGAACAGCACTACCGCAAGCTGGTGGAATGGTTTAACCAGCTCCACCAGCCGGTCGAACTGCTCACTGGCTCGACCCGCGCCGCCAAGCGCCGCAAAATGCTGGGAGAGCTAGCCACTGCCGAACTCAAAATCCTCGTCGGCACCCATGCCCTGATCGAAGACCCGGTCCAGTTTCGCGATCTGGGTCTGGTGGTAATCGACGAGCAGCACCGCTTTGGTGTCCAGCAGCGAGCCAGATTGACCCAAAAAGGCACTAATCCCCACGTACTCACCCTCACCGCCACCCCCATTCCCCGCACGCTAACGCTAACCATGCACGGCGATTTGGATGTCAGCCAGATCGACGAGCTACCGCCCGGGCGCAAAGCCATTCAAACTACGCTGCTCACTAACAAAGAACGCCCCCACGCCTACGACCTGATCAAGCGCGAGATCGCCCAGGGCCGCCAGGTGTACGTGGTGCTGCCCCTAGTCGAAGAGTCCGAAAAACTCGATCTCAAATCCGCCGTGGAGGAGCACCAGCGGCTAGCGGAGGTAATTTTTCCTGAATTTACGGTGGGTCTGCTCCACGGACGAATGTCCTCCGCTGAAAAAGACGACGCTATCACCGCCTTCCGCAATCAGGAGAGTCAGATTCTGGTTTCTACAACGGTGGTGGAAGTCGGGGTAGATGTGCCCAACGCCTCGGTAATGTTGATCGAGCATGCCGAACGGTTTGGTCTTTCCCAACTACACCAGCTGCGGGGCCGGGTGGGGCGAGGGGCAGCCCAATCCTTCTGCCTTCTGCTTAGCAGCAGTCGCAGCGAACAGGCTCTGCAACGGCTCAAGGTGCTAGAGCAATCCCAAGACGGCTTCTTTATCGCTGAGATGGACTTACGCTTTCGCGGCCCTGGGGAAGTGCTGGGCACCCGCCAGTCGGGCCTGCCCGACTTTGCCCTGGCGAGTTTAATTGAAGATCAAGACGTGCTGATGCTGGCCCGCGAGGCAGCGGAGTTCCTGCTGAAGGAAGATCCCGAACTGACCCGCTGGCCCAAACTCGCCAAAGAACTTCAGCGCCGCTACGAAAAACTCATGGGCGGCACAATTATGACCTAATCTCCCAGCATCTCCAGGACTACCTTGGGCTGGAGCTTGGTTTTAAACCAAACTACCTGGGCCGGAACGTTTGCAATATCCACCCCAGCATTCTCCAGGTTAAGCCGTTCGGACACCGCCAAAATCAGGTTGTCACGCCCTGACTTGCGCACCTGAGCAAACTTTTTGCGTAGGTACTCAGGCCGCCAGTAGCCGACAATCTCCAGCAAATACTCGCGCCCGTCGGGGTGCACCACGCGAAAGTCTGGAATCATGACGCTGCCGGGCAGGGGGACCAGGTCCACCTCCCGCTCCAATCGCCAGGGAGTTTTGGCTGGCCAGCGACTGACAAACGACTCCTCAATCATGCTGTCGTAGGTTTTGCCGGGTGGGTAATGGGTGACCAGGCCGCAGTCGCTGTCGAGGGTAAACTGGCGAGGCTTCACCTGCTGGGTGTAGCTATCCTTCATTTGCAAGGTCGCCGTCAGCCGCCACTTGCTGACGTGGAGAATGGCCGGAATCAGCTTGGCAATATCGACTCCGTAGCGGGTGCTGGGCTTAAACAGGCTGGCGGGGCCGTCGATGGTGATGGTAAAGCCCTGGTCGGCGTCGCCCTCAATGTAGGTCATCAGCCGAAACAGCTTCAGGTAGCGGAACATGAGCTTGTACTCGCCGGGGTCGTTGCGGTACAGGTGCATGACCAGGTCGCTGGCCTTATAGAACACGCCCTGGGTTTGCGACAGGTTGTAGCGATGGATCAGCGCGTCGGGCGTGGGAGCGTCGAACTCAATCAGAATATGGTTATCCTGGCGATCGGCGTAGAGCCCTTGGCGCAGGTCAGTCAAAGAGACCTCGCGATCCAGCTCCTCAGACAGCTGTTGTCCTAACGCCGTTAAGTGCTCCTCAGCCGCCGTCAGGGAGGGTACGGTTTGAGCCGCTAAAGCAAAAACTCGCCGCCGCAGTTCGAGTGGTTCTAGGGGGCTGACCACGTCAAAGGTGGCAAAGCTGTTGCGCAGAATGTGGGCTAGCCCACGCTTGATGCGGTAGTTGGTGTCTTCGCCTTCGATCTCCTGAAGCTGGCGGTTGAGGTCGCCCTGGGTGTGGCCTACCTGCTGCTGAAAGAGCTGGATCAAGTCGGCTGCGATCGCCCGATTGGCCCCATCTACCGCCAGCCGCTTCGGCTGTAGCCCCTCCCCCTGAAATCGATAAATTAATAGATCGCTTGGTAACGTGAGTCTCACCCCCTAAGCTAGTTCGAGCGGACAGATAGCCCTAAGATTGAGGCACAGAGACAGGTTATAGGATCGTTACGTCTTACCCCGTCGCCCTGAATTCTACCGGATATGACTATGCTCAACTTCCAGCCATTGGGCTTTATTCAGCAGGCCCTAGCCACCGACCTCGGAGTGATGGCCTACTACACCCCTGGCGGCTGGCCCTGGAGCAGCAAGGATGGGGCCGACCGTCCTCCACTGGTGTTTCTTCACAGCCTAGGGGGCGGCTCCTCTGCCTTTGAGTGGTCTAAGGTCTACGCCGCCTTTGGGGTTACCCACCGTGTCATTGCCCCCGACCTGATTGGCTGGGGCCAGTCAACCCATCCGGCTCGCTCCTACTGCACAGAAGACTATTTCTATATGATCACCCACTTACTAGAGTCGGTGGCCGAGCCCCCAGCCCTGGTGGCTGCCACCTCCCTTACCGCAGGTGTAGTCATTCGCCTAGCGGGTATGCGGCCCGACCTATTCAAAGGACTCTTTCTAATATCACCCTCCGGCAACAGCGACTTTGGGCGCGACTATAAAACGAGCCTGCCTGCCCTGCTGGCCAGCACTCCTGGGGTGGACAAATTGCTCTACCAGGTGGGGGCAGCTAATGAACTGGCGGTGCGATCGTTCCTCTCGACGTTCTTATTCGCCGACTCCCGCCGCATTACCCCAGATACCGTGCAGGCTTACCTGGCCTGTACCCAACAACCCAACGCTGAATACGCTGCCCTGGCTTCCCTTAATGGCGATATCAGCTTTGATCTATCGCGCTACATTGGCCAGCTCCAAACCCCCACCACGGTTGTCTTAGGTGCTGGGTCACGGTTTTCGGCCCCGGCGATGGTTAAGCGGTTGGCCAGCCTTAACCCCAAAGCCGTACAGCGGGTCATCGAAGTCCCTGACTCCGGCGTGCTACCCCACGTTGAGCACCCCGCCGTCGTCACCGGGCTGCTCCGTCAGTTCCTCGCTACTTACAGCAGTTAAGTCGCCGCCAGAACGATTAGGGCATTCTGTATACGCTTAGGGCGCTAGCTAATGGAAATTGGTGTCTCAGGCGAGTCCGCTCACTCACCTACCCATCTACTCATCTACCTACACACCCGCCTGCTCACCTACTCAGTTCCGCGCTAGCCACTTCTGGCCGTTGAGCCGCCGTAGAGTAAACAGCACCAGCAGATCTAGGGTGATTTTGCGCTCGTCACCCATAAACTGCTCGATGGTGCTGGGCTGGGAGCCTTTATCGGCAAAGTAAAACAGTTTGGGGCTAGAGATGTCGTCTTTAGTAAAGGCAATATTGAACTGGCGATCGCCTTCCTGCCACTTACCCTTAACGTGCCAGTAGCTCTCCCTATCGCTGACGCCAAATACGCCTAGGGGCTGCTGATTAAGGGTAAGCTGCACATCGTCAAGGCCCTTGTCCTTAAGTGCCGACTCCAGTTTAGGAATAAAGTGCTGCTCGATAAACTCAGTGAAGGGCTTGTCTTCTAAAGCGGGAGGCTTTTCTTTTTTAGGAGCAGCTTTTGGGGCAGCCTCTGCCTTGGGTGCTTTACCAGCAGCAGCTTTGGGAGATGCCTCTGCCGACGTGTTGTCTGCCTTTGAGGCCCCAGCCTCATCAGCGGGGGCAGAATCTACCGGGGGGGTCTTTTCGTCAGCCATATTCAAGAAAAACCTACCACTGCAATAGGGCAAAGCTTAGCCAGTGCAGTCACTTGCCCAGTTGTTCTTTCTCATACTAGAGGAAAGCCCTCTAAAACGCATGGCCGATCTCAGAAAAAGCGGCACTGACCCAGGGGCAATACCGCTTTTTCTGCGCTGCGAGTGCTAACCCTGAGGGGCTAGGTGCATCAAGTCTTTGCGCACCGTTGCGATATCCCGTTTGTCGCCGGTTCCGTTGCCGTGGTGAATGCCCAGCGCCTCTAGGTCACTTTCTACCATCAGGTGCACCAGTTCCTCAAAGGTCACGCTAGGCTCCCAACCCAGCTTTTGTTTCGCCTTGGTGGCATCGCCGATCAGCAGATCTACCTCGGCAGGTCGCAGGTAGCGGGGGTCAAACTCCACATAGTCGTGCCAGTCGAGGTTGACGTGGTTGAAGGCAATATCTAAGAACTCGCTGATGGCGTGGGTTTCATTGGTGGCTACCACGTAGTCGTCGGGCTGGTCCTGCTGCAGCATCAGCCACATGGCCCGCACATAGTCTTTGGCGTAACCCCAGTCGCGTTTGGAGTCTAGGTTGCCCAGGTACAGTTTCTTCTGCTGGCCAGCCACAATGCGGGCGATCGCCCGCGTAATCTTGCGGGTGACAAAGGTTTCACCGCGCCGGGGCGATTCATGGTTAAACAAAATGCCGTTGCAGGCAAACAGATCGTAGGACTCGCGGTAGTTGATAGTTTGCCAGTGGGCAAAAACTTTGGCGCAGGCGTAGGGGCTGCGGGGGTAAAACGGCGTTGTCTCCTTCTGAGGAATTTCCTGCACCTTACCAAACATTTCAGAAGATCCGGCCTGGTAGAAGCGCACTTCCAGACTAGTGCGCTGCTGATAGTCGCGAATGGCCTCCAGCAGCCGCAGCGTCCCCATCCCTACGGCATCTACGGTGTACTCAGGAGAGTCGAAGCTGACCCGCACGTGGGACTGAGCCCCCAGGTTATAGACCTCCTGGGGCTGTACCTGCTCTAAAATACGCCGCAGCATGGTGCCATCGGTCAAATCGCCATAGTGTAGAAACAACCGAGCCTCAACACTGTGAGGGTCAATGTAGATGTGATCGATGCGATCGGTGTTAAAGGTGGAAGTACGGCGAATAATGCCGTGCACCTCATAGCCTTTATCTAAAAGCAACTCTGCTAAGTAAGATCCATCCTGACCGGTAATACCTGTAATTAGGGCTCGTTTGGGTTGACTCATAGGGGTTTAATCTCGTACGGCAATGCTCGGTTTACCAAGCTTAACGGCATCAGTGCGTCCACCTAGATTACCCAATTTATCGCCCAAACGGTTCAGTTACTGGCCGTCAGATATCCCCTTGCCAAAAAAGGAACGTCAACGACCGTCCCCCTGGTTCCTGCAATAGACACCTCTAGGCCAGCTCCACCCGCCTTGGTGCGAATGTACCCTAGTCCCCTAGGGCCTTCTGGGGTATCAACGACGCTGGTGAGCAGGCCAACTTTTTCATCTGCGGCAAAAATGGCCTCCCCTGGGTTAGCCGTACCGCTTAAGCGAATACCCCAAAGCTGCTGTTTAACGCCCTGGTAGGTGTTCAACCGAGCAATGGTTTCCTGACCGATATAACAGCCCTTACTGAACGAAATCGCTTCCCACAGCCCCGCCTCGAGGGGGTTGTAGTCGTCTGTGAGTTCGCAGCCCGGAGCCGGACGGCCCTGCTGCACCCGCAGCTGCTGCCAGAGGGCTTCTCCGGCTGGTGTAACTCCGGTCTCGGTGAGCTGTTGCCACACCGGAGCAGCCGCCTCAGCTGGCACCAAAAGGGTATAGCCAGCCACGGTCAGACCACAGCCTGCGGCCAGGCGCAGAGACAGACCACCGACGTTAACCCTTCGTTGGTGAGCATAGGGCAACTCAGACTCAAGTACAGTCCCCAGGGTTTCAAGGCAGGCTGCGCTCCCAGGCCCCATCAACGAGAACACGGCCATAGACCCGGTTAAATTCGTTAAAGACACCTGATCCGCCGGGAAGATGTAGCGATCCATCCAGTCCAGCAAGCGTTGGTCTTGGCCGGGGGAAGTGAGCATTAGCAGCGCATCGTCAGTGACGTAGACGGTGGCCAAATCGATGGTGCGAGCGGTCGAGGTAACAAATACGGTGTCGCAGCCTTCCCCTGGCTTACGTTCGGTAAAGGTGTTGGTGGTCTGGTTGTGGAGAAAGCGGAGGCGATCGCGCCCATTCATCTGAATCAACCCCCAGTGGCTGCGATCGACCAGCACAGCACCTGTAGATAGCGCTTTCAAGGCATCGGCATCTGAACCAAAAGACAGGGGAACCCCCTCATTGGTTAAGGTAGCTCCCTGGGTCTGCTGTAAATCCCGAAGTGCTTGCATTATTTGCCCGTCTAATTCTTGCTCATCAAGACCTATTTTAAGGCGGTAGATGGGGCTAAACCAAAAGAGCGCCCCCCGAGGGGAGCGCTCTTTTCCTAATCCATCAGTGGAGTAGCCGCTCGCGACTAGCCGATGATTTCAGGAGCTTCAGCCGTAGCCAGGTCGAGGGGGAAGTTGTGAGCATTGCGCTCGTGCATCACTTCCATACCCAGGTTCGCACGGTTGATCACGTCAGCCCAGGTGCCAATCACTCGACCCTGTGAGTCAAGGATCGACTGGTTGAAGTTGAACCCGTTCAGGTTGAACGCCATCGTGCTAATGCCCAGCGCGGTGAACCAGATGCCAATCACAGGCCACGCACCCAAGAAGAAGTGCAGTGAACGAGAGTTGTTGAAGCTGGCATATTGGAAGATCAACCGACCGAAGTAGCCGTGGGCCGCAACGATGTTGTAGGTCTCTTCTTCTTGGCCAAACTTGTAGCCGTAGTTCTGCGACTCGGTCTCGGTGGTCTCACGCACCAGCGAACTGGTAACGAGAGAACCGTGCATGGCGGAGAACAACGAACCACCGAACACACCAGCTACACCCAGCATGTGGAAGGGGTGCATCAGAATGTTGTGCTCAGCCTGGAACACCAGCATGAAGTTGAAGGTGCCCGAGATGCCCAGGGGCATGCCGTCGGAGAAGGAACCTTGGCCCAGGGGGTAGATCAGAAACACTGCAGAGGCCGCAGCCACAGGGGCAGAGTAGGCCACGCAGATCCAGGGGCGCATGCCCAGGCGGTAGCTCAGTTCCCACTCACGTCCCATGTAGCAGAAGACGCCGATGAGGAAGTGGAAAATTACCAGCTGGTAAGGGCCACCGTTGTACAGCCACTCATCGAGGGAAGCAGCTTCCCAGATGGGGTAGAAGTGCAGGCCAATGGCGTTGGACGAAGGCACAACCGCACCGGAGATGATGTTGTTGCCGTACATCAGAGAGCCAGCAACGGGCTCACGGATGCCGTCGATGTCAACGGGAGGGGCTGCAATAAACGCAACGATGAAGCAGGCGGTCGCAGCGAGCAGGGTGGGAATCATCAACACGCCGAACCAGCCCACATACAGGCGGTTCTCGGTGCTGGTCACCCACTGGCAAAACTGCTCCCATAGGGAGGCAGATTGTTGTCTTTGTAACGTCGTGGTCATGATGAAATAAGTGCAGTTAGGTTTGCTGAATGCCCGTCCCAAGGGACAAGCGGGGTATGTATGTCATTACATTAACGGAAATGTTGCAGATTGTAAACATTACTTTGGGCAGATACTAATCCTTTGGGTTCAAGCTTTAGGGAACAAGGCACAGAGCCGTGCCTAAGGGAGTTCAGGGAAGTTACAAGCAGGCGATCGCGCCATCGCTCCTTAAATCGCATCCGCCCCGTAAACCCTCTATGTCAACTTGAACAGTGTGGGCGTGGCCCATTTGGCTGGTCCAGGCGGGGGCTACGGTTAGCTGGTGCCCTCGCTCTACCAAGGCCTGTCGCACCGCTGCGGGAATGCGGCTCTCAACAGCAAGCTGCGTCGATGCCTCACCCCAGGTGCGGCCCCACACCCAGCGGGGTAAATCGATTGCCGTTTGGGGGTCAAAGCCAAAGTCAAGGATTCGCGTCAGCAGCGCCAGCTGGGTTTGGGGCTGCCCCTCACCGCCCATGGTGCCCAACACCAGGTGGGGGCGCCCCTCGCTGTTTAGCACCAGACCGGGCATCAGCGTATGAAAAGGGCGCTTGCCTGGTTCCAGGGCATTGGGATGGTTTGGGTTGAGGGAAAATAGGGATCCCCGGTTTTGTAACGGAAAGCCCAGCTGAGGGGGCACCACCGCCGAACCAAAGTCAAAATAGTTGCTTTGAATGACCGAGGCGGCGTTGCCTGCGCCATCGACTACAGCGGTGTAGGCAGTACCCCCGCCGACTTCAAGGGCTGAATAGCTCTGGGCGATCGCCATACTCAGTCGGGCTCGGCGGCGATCGCCGTAGGCCTTTGAAATTAGCTCCGTCAGGGGGATGTCGTCAAAGTCGGGGTCGCCCAGCCAGCGATCGCGATCGGCGAAGGCCAGCTTGGTCGCCTCTACCAGCAGATGGTAATAGTCGGCGGTGCCGTGACCCACAGTGTGCAGGTTGAACCCCTCCAGCACGTTGAGCATTTGCAGCACCGTAAAGCCCTGGGTGTTGGGCGGCAGCTGGCACACCTGGTAACCCCGATACGTCGTCGCAATTGGGTCTACCCAGGTGGCCCTGTGATGGGCAAAATCGTCTTGGCTAAGCAATCCGCCCAGGCCACTCAGGTAATTGACCAATTCGGCAGCAGTTTCACCCTGGTAAAAGTCTTGGGAACCAGCGGTAGCTAACCGTTGCAGAGTCTTGCCTAGCGGTAGGTTGACAATCTGAGTACCAGCTTGAGGTGTGTTGCCCCCCAGCAAAAAGGGATTGCTAGCGCCACCATAGGCGGTGAGATCTGCCTGATTTACCCGCGTCCAGTGGGCTTGGGAGGGCGAAACCGGGTAACCCCGTTCAGCCAGAGCGATCGCAGGCTGAAGCAGGTCGGCCCAGGGCAGATGGCCAAAGCGCTGGTGGGTTTCGGCCCAGGCTGAAACGCCTCCCGGTACCGTAATGACTGCCTGGGGGCCGCGCTGGGGAATGGTGTTTAGACCGAGGCGGGCAAACACGGCTCGATCGCATCCAGCTCCTGCTCGCCCTGAACCGTTGAGACCATACAGCTGGTTTGATGGAGCGTCATAACCCAGCCAAAATCCGTCGCCGCCGAGCCCGGTCATGTGGGGGTAAACCACCGCTAAAGCTGCCTGCACTGCGATCGCCGCATCTACCGCATTGCCCCCCTGACTCAGTACGTTTAAGCCGGCGGTGGAGGCCAGGTAGTGAGGGCATACCACCATTGCCGTAGGCGGTTGAGGGCGCGACATCGAGGAAGGCATACCTGACTCAAGCTATGTTTAGCATTGGGCATAGAACATAGCATTTTTAGTCGTTGCAGACGTCATTTTTGCCCACGTCTGGGGTGGCAACCGAGCCTTTGCTTACGGTGGTTTTTGAATAAGAACGTGCCTTCTGGCGATAGGCAAAGTCTGCGCGCCCATCAGATGTCCAAAAAACACCTTGATTTTTTGGACAATCGGCAATGGAAGCCCACGCTGCTGCGGTTGCCCCACAGCTCTAATCGCTTAATAGCAGTTTGAGGGAATGCTGGCGAAAAGGGGGCAGCTCGTTTCTCGATAGCCCTCAACGGACAGTCGACAACGGGTTGCCCCCAAGCAGCGTATGGCTGAACGGGACTATTAGACGCAATTACTGGATGGGTTGCACATTTACCGGCGGACGAGAACTATCGGCAGCGTAGTCAGCCATCATGGCACTAGCCATTTCGTAGTGCTCTTCGATGCTAGGCAGCAGCTGCGATGCGTATTCCGTTAGCTCTTGCGTTTGTCCTTGAGCAATTTCAGTTCGATACAGCGCAATGGCCCGCAGATGCGAATTTGCCTGCACACCTACGTAGGCTTGGTCAAACTCAGGACCAGAGAGCTGGGTTAACTGCTCTGCGATCGCCAGACTGAGCGGGTCAACGCGAGCGCTGGGCAGCTCAAGCCCCTCCTGAGCGGCGTACTGGGTCAGCACCTCATTGGCACGAGTGTGCTCAGCAATCATGCGCTGAGCATATTGGCGAATTTCCTCATTCTGCGATCGCTCCAGGGCCAGTCGTGAGGTGTCAATCTCAGCATTATTACCCTGGTAAGCAAGCTTGAGAAACTCCTGGTCCAGCATGGCAACAGCAGACGTAGGCTGGGTTTGAGCCGTTCTATCGGTGGTAGGAACAGGGGCCTCTCCTGGGCGCGTGGTTTGAGCGAAACCGGGTAACGCCACCAGGGATGCGATCGCGGCTACGCCAACAGCACCCACAAAACGCTGGGTCAAATCATTACCTAATCGAGTCATGGCCTTGAGTCTCCAATTGTTACTTAGTCTGTCTATGGCTGAAAGTAACCATTGCTCCAGCGTAAAAGCCCCCTTTGATAGAGCCGTCCGTCAAGGGGTCAGTTAACGCTACTTCTCGCTACTTCTAAAGATTTGGTTCGTTTAAGACAACCAAGCAAAAAGGAAGGATAAAAACCCAGCTGAGATTAGGTTTTCTGACGCAGGTTGAAAATTTTACCAAGTAAAAATTTAGCTGTTTCCCGAACTCACTCCTGCAACAATTCGCCCTTAGTGACAGAGAGTGATAGGGAGGACGGCTGTAATCATCGTTTCCGCGTTGGCTCCTGGCAGATCTTTTCTTACCTTAGGCGCACTAAAAATCATCAGGGCTAACCTATGAACTAGAACGAATATGACTGAGAAAGCTCACCAATAGATTAATCTCTTCCCACAGCCCTTTCACTTTTTCAGGGGCCTTGTTGTTCAGCTAAGAGGTTTTCACAACTGGCTCTATCGGCTGCCATAGCCATCCACGCTACTTTGTAAGGCCAGGATAGACACCCTGCCCAACAAGCAGTTTGCCTATCCTAAAAACTTTTACGACTCACGGAGAATAGCTGTGTAGAGGAGGTTCTGACAAAACAATTTGGGCGATCGCAAGTAGACAGAAGCCTCAGCTTCTACATCTCTATGTCCCCATGGGCCAAACGGCCGCTAGTGCAATTCTTCCTCGCTGCGCTCCAGCAGGTTGTCTCGACTGTGGTCGTCCTGGTGACGCTGATTGGCCATTGCCTGACGGGCCTTTTCTTCCACCGTTTGAGCCGATGGCTGGTGCAGTTCTTCCTCGCTGCGTTCGAGCTGATTGTCCTGGCTGTGCTCGGCCTGCTGACGCTGCTGGGTGAGGCGTTGGCGAGACTGCTCGTCTTGATTGGTCATAGTGGCGACTACCTGCTGGTCAGGTCTCCAAAAAGCGGGTTGAGAGCGCGATCACTCTATGAACCTATTATCTAAAACATCGCCAGCGCAGCAGAGCCGCCGACACGATTGTTTAGCCTTCCTGTATACAGGTCTTCTGGTTGGCCTTTCGGCGGCTCGTCCACTGTCTACCGGGCCTATACTCTTACGCCCCAAGGGTTATGGCACAGAGGCGGTAGCCACCGTGGTTTCGCTCCCCAGCGGGCGAATTACCAGCGTATTAAATAGACTAATATCGGTGCCCTCGGGCACCGCCAGGTCAAAAGCACCGCTGGTTTGAGGCAGCGGCCCCAGGGTAATGGGGCGCTTAGCCATATTGCCGTTGATGGTTAAAAAGGCCTCTAGACTGTCATTCTCAGCGGTGGTGGTGAAATCTTTCAGCGATAGCGTAATGCTGCTGCCCACAATGGCAGCCCCCACATAGCCGCTGGCGGGGTAGTTCTCGGTACCGGCAACACTGCCCATGGTCAATTCTTTCTAACGACACGGCCATCATTGTAGGGAAAATCTGCCGTTGTCTCAGGTTTCGATGGGGCTGGTTTTGGTTCGGAGTCGGCAATCCTTATGCTTTGATGGTTTTTGCTTTAAGGGAACGATACGTCTTTGCAGGGCACGGCCGAGCTGCCTGAAGCCGCTGAAGTGCTCAAAGAACGGCAGAACGAGCGATCGCAAAGCCCGGTCCTCAAAAGACGCAATCGCTGTCCGCAAATGATGGGTTTTCACCACCCATTCCCGCCCCAATGGCAGCTATCCTTGGAAAAGAACCTAGTAATAACTCTCCCCCCTTTCACGGATGTGTCAGGGGGTTTTACAATAGTTCATATTAGGTGTTGTTGCCGCGGCCTCAGCTCAGACTCCCCGTCATGGTCTCGTGATAGAGTTTTCTGTTGTCAAGGCTACCAACGACAACCCAGACCCCGTCTGAGTAACCCATGAAGATGGTCACCAGCGGCCCATCGCCCAGAATCCGGAGAAGCAGTTATGGCTAAAGACATCACCCGTTATCGCAATATTGGTATCTTCGCCCACGTAGACGCGGGCAAGACCACCACCACCGAGCGCATCCTCGCCCTCACCGGCCGCATTCACAAAATTGGTGAGGTTCACGATGGTGCCGCCACCACCGACTTTATGGAGCAGGAGCAAGAACGGGGGATCACGATTCAGTCGGCCGCCACTACCTGTTTCTGGAAAGACCACCAGCTCAACATCATCGACACACCCGGCCACGTTGACTTCACCATTGAGGTCTATCGCTCCCTCAAGGTGCTCGACGGCGGCATTGGCGTGTTCTGTGGCTCGGGCGGTGTAGAGCCTCAGTCTGAGACCAACTGGCGCTACGCCAACGACTCCAAGGTGGCTCGGGTTATCTACGTCAACAAGCTCGATCGCACCGGTGCTGACTTCTTCCGCGTAGTCAAGCAGGTGGATGGCATTCTGGCGGCCAAGCCTCTGGTGATGGTGCTGCCCATCGGTACCGAGACTGAGTTTGTGGGCGTTGTCGATCTGCTCACCCGCAAAGCCTGGGTGTGGGATGAGTCGGGCAAGCCAGAGAACTACACCATTCAAGACGTCCCCGAGGACATGAAAGATCAGGTTGAAGAGTACCGCGAGGCGCTGATCGAGCTAGCCGTCGAGCAGGACGACGACATTCTCAATAAGTACCTTGAGGGTGAAGAAATCTCCATCGACGAGATCAAGTCCTGCATTCGCAAGGGCACCCGTGAGCTGGCCTTCTTCCCCACCTACTGCGGCTCCTCCTTCAAGAACAAAGGCGTGCAGCTGGTGCTCGACGCGGTAGTCGACTACCTGCCGAACCCCCTCGAGGTGCCTGCCCAGCCCGAGATTGACCTGGAGGGCAACCCCACCGGCAAACAGGCCTACGCCGACCCCGAAAAGCCCCTGCGGGCGCTGGCGTTCAAAATCATGGACGATCGCTTTGGCGCGCTCACCTTTACCCGCATCTACTCGGGTCAGCTCAAGAAGGGCGACACCATTCTCGACACTGCCACCGGCAAGACCGAGCGCATCAGTCGCCTAGTTGAGATGCACGCCAACGATCGCGAAGAGGTGGAGTCGGCCCAGGCCGGCGACATCGTGGCGCTGATCGGCATGAAGAACGTGCAGACCGGCCACACCCTCTGCGATCCTAAGAACCCTGCGACCCTGGAGCCCATGGTCTTCCCCGACCCGGTGATCTCTATCGCGGTGTACCCGAAGAAAAAGGGCGACAACGAGAAAATGGGTATGGCGATCAGCAAGATGGTGGCCGAAGACCCCTCCTTCCAGGTGGAAACCGACGAAGAGAGCGGCGAAGTCATCCTCAAGGGCATGGGTGAGCTGCACCTCGACATCAAGGTTGACATTCTCAAGCGCACCCACGGCGTCGAAGTGGAAGTGGGCAAGCCCCAGGTGGCCTACCGCGAGGCGATCACCAAGCGCTTGGCCGATAGCTACACCCACAAGAAGCAGTCCGGTGGTTCGGGTCAGTACGCCAAGATCGATTACGTGATCGAGCCGGGCGAAGTCGGCAGCAGCTTCCAGTTTGAGTCGGCGGTGACCGGTGGTAACGTGCCCCGCGAATTTTGGCCCGCGGTGCAGAAGGGCTTTGCCACCAGCATCGACCGCGGCCCGCTGGCCGGTTACCCGGTGGTTGACCTCAAGGTCACCCTCACCGATGGTGCCTTCCACGCGGTAGACTCCTCGGCGATCGCCTTCGAAATTGCCGCCAAAGCCGCCTACCGTCAGTCGCTGCCTAAGGCTGGCCCCCAGCTGCTAGAGCCGATCATGAAGGTCGACGTGTTCACCCCCGACGACTACATGGGCGATGTGATTGGCGACCTCAACCGCCGCCGCGGCATGATCAAGTCTCAAGATCCTAGTGCTACCGGGGTGCGGGTCAAGGCCGATGTGCCCCTAAGCGAAATGTTTGGCTACATTGGCGATCTGCGCACCATGACCTCCGGTCGGGGCCAGTTCTCCATGGAGTTCTCCCACTACGCCCCCTGCCCCAGCAATGTGGCCGAGGAAGTGATCAAAGAAGCCAAGGAGCGCCAGGCCGCCGCTGCCAAGTAGGCCGCCAAATAAGCGGTAGGGGCACAGAATTCTGCGCCCCTACCGGGTTAGATAGTAAAACGCCCCGGTCAGACTCTGGCCGGGGCGTTTTGCAGTAGCCCTACGGAAACCGACACACCACCTGCCCCACAATTCTCTCCCAAGGCACGAGGCCAAACTCGCGGCTGTCGGTGCTAGCGGCGGCGTTTAACCCCCTCAAAAAGCAGCCCTGGGCTTCGACATACACCACCCACTTAATCAGCCTGAGCCCCGGTCGGTGAGGGTGGTAGGCCACCACCAGATCCCCAGGGGAGGGCCGACCCTGGCGATAGGCAAGCGGATCAATCAACACCTCGGTACCGGCCACCAGCAAAGGCTGCATCGACTCGCCCACAATGCGAAATCGCCGCCGCAGGCGCAGCAGCCACAGCACTACATCAGTAGGATGGCTTTTGCGCAACTGCGACGGCGGCGACGGAAATGCTTCAAGGGAGATATTGACCGGCATCGAGTTATGGCAGAGAGATGAGGGCATAAAGAAGATAAAGGGAGCAAAAGCGGCTTTGCCTTTCTCATCGTCCTCACCCTCCTCATCCACCTCACCTTCTCTACCAACCTCTAACTAGCGGTGTACCACGAAACATCGCGGTTCTTAGTCGCCCAAAACATGCTGTGGATCTTTTGCACCGCTTCCATTAGCTCATTGGCGTGCTGTACGCTGACCTCTACCTTGGTGGCAGAACAGAGCTTGGCCGCTTTCCAGAAGGTGTCGTGCAGATCGGGAAACTGTTCTAGGTGCACGGGCTTAAAGTAGTCGGTCCACAGCACTAGCAGTTCATCTTTGGCAATCTGGGCCTGCTCTTCTTTAATCGCGGTATAGCGAGCGAAGGTGTTGTGGTAAGCCACAGCGGCGGCCTTGTCACCAGCGGCGGGCAGCTCCAAATCCACCAGTTTCTTGGTCATCGACAACACGGCTTCGGCGGCTACGCGGGCCGAGGAGGGGTCGTAAACACCGCAGGGGCCATCGCAGTGAGCGTGTACCTCAGCGGCGGGGAACCATGCCTGTAGTTTGGCAATTGCTTGGTTGAGCATAATCATCCTGGTAGTGAGTGGGTAAAAGCATTAAAACTGTAACTTTCTACAATTTTGGTGCTTCTGGCCTCAACTGCACCCCTGCCCGTGCTGGACTAGTTATCCCTATCCGGGGCAGGGGCATAAGCCAGGCCACGTTTCATATTGTTAACGCTATCGAGTCCTTCTGCAACCATCCATCCTCTGTCGGATGGTAGACTCTAGCCCCAAAAGGAGGGTTAACCCCTGCTCCAGAACGCTTTTGCAGTACTCTTGTACGATTAAATCTTGACAGATTGTTTAATGCTTTGAGTAGTTGCTTGGTTATGACGTTTTTCTCAGTACATTCGTGGAGCCGAGCGCTCGTGCTGTTTGGCCTTGGCCTTGGGCTAACAGGCTGTGGCGATCTCCTGTTGCTAGTTAATGCCTGGACCACCCCAGTGGATTTGGCCACCCTGCCCCCCTGCGTCGACGATGACTGCAACTGCGGTGACTTTGCTAGCCAAACCCAGGCCCAGACGGTACTCAACGCCTTTGCGGGCGACCCCTACGGTCTTGATGGCGACGGTAACGGCACAGCCTGCGAACTGCTGCCCCCGGTGCCGCCACCGCCTGACCCACCGGCCCCGCCCTCTAGCAACCCCCACCTGGTGCTGGGCAACCCCAGTCAGGCGGCTACGGCAAACCCCAACAACTATCTGCTGCAGCGCAATCAGTACGCCCTGAGCTATAGCCGCGATCGCAACGGGTTGAACTGGGCCAGTTGGGAAGTCGATGCCGCCTGGCTAGGGTCCACCGATCGCCAAGACAACTTTCGCCCTGACGGCGGCTTGCCCGCTGGCTTTTACCAGGTCACCCCCAACGACTACCGGGGCAGCGGCTACGATCGCGGCCATGTGGTACCTTCGGGCGATCGCACCAGCAGCGTAGGCGACAACGCGGCCACCTTTTTAATGACCAACATAATTCCCCAAACCCCAGAGAACAACCGTGGCCCCTGGCGAGAACTCGAGGAGTACGGCCGTGACCTGGTCTATCAGTACGATCGCAGCCTGCACGTATTTGCCGGAGCCTACGGCAACCAGGGCAGCGTCGGCAACCGCGCTATCGTTGTTCCCTCCCGCCTCTGGAAAGTTATTGTGGTGTACGACCGCCTCCCCAATGGCAGCCTTGGCATTGGCAGTGAAACCCAAGTAATTGCCGTAGACATGCCCAACATCAAGCAGGTCAGTTCCGACTGGCGGCAGTACCAAACCTCGCTTCAGCGCCTTGAGGTGGCCACAGGCTATACCTTTTTAGAGAACTTTCCCGCCGAGCTGCAAACCGTCTTGAAGGCTCGCACCAGCGAGGTGCCCTAAGTCACCAAGGGCACGACAGTCCAGAATTGAGTGTGAGCGCTTATACTGGTTAGAAAGATAAACTTAATTTTAGGATTTTATCGTGTATGGTATCTAATCTAAATACAAGGGGTGACAACAGGTAGCACTGGTATTGACTGTCGCAACGGCGGTTGTAGCAGTTGTGGGTAGCGTTGCCCAAGGTAGCTTTACAGAGGATTAGAGGGCAGAGCAGCTGGCCTCGGCACTGCTCCCTAGCGTCTAAGCCGCTAGTCCTCCGATCGGTAACCACCTGGGCGTAGTCATCCCCATCCAGTCTTGCCTAAAATTTGCGGCCGCAGTTAGAGCTTAACCCCAAAACAATTCTTCCTAAAGAGCTTAGTTTGCCGGTCTCCTAGATTTTTTTAGGAGAAACCGTTACACTCTACCCTTGCTTATATATGTGAATAGATGGGTTTTGTTTGGTCTATGGCAACCAAGCTGAAGCCGTTTTCTAATTAGCCAGACTACTCACTTGGGAAACCCAGCATCTACAACGACTATAGGTAACTCATTAAGTTAATTACTCAAAATATTTATGTCTAATAAGTACGGCTTGAAGCGCTTATCGATTTTTGTAGACGGCAATAATATGTTCTACGCCCAGCAGAAGAATGGCTGGTTTTTTGATCCTAAGCGGGTGCTCGAATACTTTCTCAGTCTTGATGGTGGCGCTACTCTAGTAAACGCCTTTTGGTACACTGGCCTCAAAGACCCTCAGGACCAGCGCGGTTTTCGGGACGCTCTAATTAGTTTAGGCTACACCGTTCGCACTAAAATCCTCAAGGAATATTACGACGATACCTCTGGCCGTTACTCCCAAAAGGCCAACCTCGATATTGAAATCGCTATCGATATGTTCAATACTGTCGACCAGTACGATGAGGTGGTTTTGTTTAGCGGCGACGGCGATTTTGAACGGGCGATCGAACTGCTGAGATCTAAAAATACCCATATCACCGTAGTCTCTACAGAGGGCATGATTGCCCGTGAGCTGCGCAACGCCACCGATCGCTACATCGATCTCAACAGCGTTCGTAAGTATATTGAGAAAGACTAGACGTAGGAGTTAACTAGGCCGCTCTGGGCCACTCTGCTATAGGTCCGGCAATCATGGCTCTACCTGTACAATAGCCTGCGCTAGCTCAGCATAGACAAACTAGCTAGCGCGGTGCTGGAAATAACTCGGCAAAGCGATCGCCTACCACTGCTATACTAAGTGACTGTAAATATCTCTTGCCGATGTGGCTCAGTGGTAGAGCACTCGATTCGTAATCGAGCGGTCGCGGGTTCAAATCCCGCCATCGGCTTTCAATGAAACAACGCTATAATAGGGGTTTCAGTGGTTAGGCCAGACCCTGGCCAACCTCTTCAGGCACTATGCTGGGTGTAACTCAGCCTCTGGATTGGGCCTTTTTCGTCCACTTTGGGTGTAAGTTGGGTGTAAAAGAAAGTAGTACGTATGACCGCCTAAAAGGTGTCAAAGCCTGCGTCTGATAAGGCTTCTAAGGGAACTGTCCAGGTAATTACCTTCCATGACCCGCCTCCAGCTGCGGTTTCGCTTTGGTGGTGAGCGCTATTAGGGGTTTGCTGAGGCTGCGAGAGAACAGTTGCAACCTTAACCAGAAGTAATGGCTGAGGAAGTCAATCCTCTGAAACCGGAGCTCAAAGCTTGTCTCGATCTGAAGACGCAGTATCCAGAGGGTTTGCTTCTAACCAAAACCGCAGATGGCCAGTTTTACGAAGCGTTTATGGCCGATGCTAGAGTACTGGCGGAGACAACCGAGGTCATTCTTACCAGCACCGATTCGGGCAGCCCTGACCTGGGCCGAGTGCCTGGTGCCTGTGACGGGCTTTCCGGTCCATGCCAAGGAGCGCTATTTAGAATGGCTGCAGCAGAGCATCTCGGTGGTGACAGCCGATGGCGCTGAGGCCATTGAGGTACATCCTCAGATCGAACCTTCAGAAAATCCGGTGGCGGCTCCGGTCAGTCAGGCCCATGAAGCACCTGCAATTCCTCAGGAGTCAAGCAATTCAGCGATCGCTCTGACCCCTGAAATATTGCTGATATCAGAAGAGCAGCCCAGTCTATTCTTTTTAGAAACCTTTGAGGGGCAAGCCCAACCTCAAACCTATTTCATTCAGGGTGATCCAGCCTGGAATCAGACTGCCGCTCCTCCCCCCTCACTGAAAAGCCCATCGAGGCTCCTCCTCTAGCTGTCGAGGAAACCCGATTGCCCCCGCCAAAGAGGGCACAGCTCTCCGTTGAAGACCTGTGGCAGTGGTATCGCCATGCTCGCGATATTGGCCGATCGGAGAAGCACCTGAAGCAGATTGAAGTAAGCAGTCAGGGAGTGATGGCGGGGAATGCACTGGGCGATCGCGACATCTAAGCCATGACCCGCGATGAATCCGCCTGGCAGGCTCAGATCACTACCGTCACTGAGCAGGCCCGTAGTATCCTCAGTACCGTCGGTACCCAGGACAGCGAAGGCCAACACTGCAGCGGTAAAACCTATCAGATCCACAGCAGCAACTATCACCTCAGCATCGCTGCTGCCTCGCGCTGATTAACCCTGAAACCTGCCAGCCCACTAGCGTTTATCGGGGTGATGAAACCGTTCTGTGGAAGCGGGTACGACGGTTAAATCGAGGTGTTTTTGAGGCTTGCTGCCCAACGAGTACTCATACCAAATTCTGTCTGTATACCACCAATTTGTAGGGGCATTGCAGTGCAATGCTCCCTACGAGGTACCGGTTACGAATCGGGGTTGTGTGACTCGGATTTGCTCTGTAAATAGCCGTCCCTAGCCCCTTTGGGGCGGCTTCACCAACGACTTCGCTCAGGGACCGGCTGTGGCTATTTTTATCGTTGGGGGTGCCGCGCTAGCGGCATGGACGATTGGTATCAGATAAAGATTGCCAAACAGATCGAGGCTTATGGGCGATTGTCCACCCAACGTTCAAATCCTTCCGACTTGCAGAACCCAACCCTGGTTCAACTACGGGACTGGTACCGAATTGCCAGAGCCATGGAAGTTCCTGAGAGCACATTGGAGACGATTAAAACCATCGGTCAACGGGTAGCTGAGGGCAAACCAATGCCGAGGAAATATTGGGAATTAATGCCGCACCAGGTTCAAAGCTACTGGCAGCAGGTCATTACCGTGATTCAGCAGGCGGAACAGATCTTGGAGAAGGTAGGGCAACACAGCGCTACGGGAATAACCTTCGAGGGCTGTACCTACCGAATTGACTGCATTTACGATGAAACCTTACAGGTTTTAACTCAGCAGCGAGGCATAATTCTTGCAGTTGAGGGAAGTCGTATCCACCGCTGTCATTTGAGCAAAGTAGACTTTCAGCAGTTTACTTGCTTCAATCAGCAAATTTCTCAGCCGGTTTCTAGAGTTTCGCTGTTGGAGCTGGTTTAGTGTGATGTTCGACAATGGTAAGCAATCTAAGACATGAGTTCTGCGGTGTGAACTCTATCCTGCGAAAAGCGGGACGCTGTCGGGACAAGAGTAAGGACACTAATGCCATACTGCCTTAGGCGATTGCCCCCCTGCCCTATCCAGGCTTGCTTGCCTTAACCCGGCCCCGGCGACGTCGCAGCTCGTAGAGCGCCAGCAGCCCCACCCCCACCAGCAGGGGCAAAAAGTAATAGACCAGCCGATACACTAGCAGCGCCCCAAGCAGCTGATCCGAGGGAATTGGCGGCGAGACCAGCAGAATCAGTACCGTTTCAAACACCCCCAGGCCCCCCGGCACATTGCTGATCACCCCGGCGATTTGGGCCAGCAGGTAGCTGCCAAAAAAGATGAAGTAGGTCAGCCCAGGGTGGGTAGGTAGCAGTACGTAGAGTACCGCTGCTGCCAGCGCCCAGTCGCAGGAGGTGATCGCAATCTGATTTAGAGCCAGCCCAGGCGGCAGGTGGGGTAGCACCCAGCCTTTGAGGTGAACCGCACGGCGGCTAAAGCTGCTGAGCAGCAGGTAGGCCACCGTGATCGCCAGAAATAGGATGCCCAGGGGGTGTGCGGTCTGAAAGGGCAGGTGCAGCAGGCCCGGCACCGAGAGCGGCTCTACCGTAAACACCAGACCGCCCACCGCAAACAGCCCCAGCCAAAAGCTCAGGTTGCAAAAGGCAATCATTTGGGCAATTTTGCCGGGACTGAACCCCCAGGCAGTGTAAAAGCGATAGCGAATGGCGCTGCCGCTGAGCAAGGCCAGGCCCACGCTGTTGCTAATGCCGTAGCTGATTACCGCCACCAGGGCCGTTTTGGCGTAGGGCAGGGGCTGCCGCACAAACCGGGCGGACAGGGTATCGTAGCCGGTGAGAAAGGCGTAGTTGAGGGCCGTGAGGGCGATCGCACCTCCCAATGCCCAGGCTGGAATTGCCCCAATGCTGCGGAGAATGTCGCCGGGTCGGTGCTGGTGCAGCTCGCTGGAGATGGCCCAGATCGACAGGCCAAACAGGCCCAGACTGAGGCCAATCGGCAGAATGTGAGCCAGGCGCTTGAGGCCGTAAGTGAGAGCGGTACTCAAGAACTGAGTGCCGAAGTAGTCTTGCAGACGATCGCCCGAATCGGCCCGCACCAGGGCTACTGCTACATCGGGCAGTTCCCCCAGGCGTGGATAGGCAAAGTAGCGGGGCTCCCAGTGGGGATGAAACTTGTCTTTGTAGGCTCGCAGGCCCTGGAAGTTGTAGATCGAGTTGAGATGCTCGTAGAGATAGTGCATGCCCTTTTCAATCCGGGGGGCATTGGCATCGTCACCTACCCCGGCGAGGGCCACCAGGCCCAGGTTGAAGCTGTCGTAGCCCTGGGCCTGACTGTGCTGCATCAGCGAGACAAACAAAAAATCCATTGCCCCGTGCTCTATATCTCGACGGTGGCGCATCAGGTCAATGGTGGCTTCGTTGAGCTGGTATTCGGGCACCAGGTTGGCAAAGGCCACCGGAATGCCCTGGGGATCTTCCACCACGGCAATTTTGCAACCTCGCAGGTAATCGAGGTCAAACCAGCCGAGGGAAAACTTCTTTTCGGCCCCCTCCATGGCCTCTAGCCAGTCGTCGCTAATCGCCCGCAACTCGGCCAGCAGCTCGTCGCTGACGGGGGGTGCGTAGTACTGCACCCGGTAGCCCTGCTTGGTAAATTTGTTGACTGCCGTGCGCAGGTTGCGGCCAGCTTTGCCCTCCAGGGTGAAATGGTGCAAATCGACAATGGCTTCTTCGCCAATTTTGAGGGTGCGAAACCCTGAAGACTCGTAGACCTCCAGATCATCTGGCATGGTCTGGTAAAAGGCAGGGTGCCAGTCGTTGCGATCGCAAAATTCTCGAAACCCAGCGATCGCTGCCTGCCGATCGATTTCTGGCCCAATGGGATCACCTAGAGCGATCGCCCCCCGTCCCTTGGGCACATAGGCAATCACCGTCTGCCCCGACGGGCTGAAATAGTAGGATTTATCCTCTAGCAGGGCGAACCGGGCCAGGGAAGATCTGCCGTACTGCTCCACAATAGCTGTGGCCCGCTCTCGCTCGGCATCGCTGGCTGCCCCCCGAAAAATCACCGGGCGAAACAGCATCCAGGCCGCATAGAGCAGCGTCACCCCGCCCACCATATAAATAGAGTTGGCAAAATGTCGCCCAAACCGGGTCGTAGGCACCAGCCCACCATTGTCGATGGTAAAAAACATGGCCAGGGTCTGGCCCACCGCCTCAGGTAGGCTAAACGGGGTGGCATAGTGGCGATCGAGCGCCCAAAAGCCCAGAGTGCCGTAGGCCAGGGTAAACAGCAGTGCCCCCACCAGCACCCGCAAGCCCTGCACAATCGAGGGGCGATCGGACTGGGCGGTGAAGATGGGCCGCAGCCACAGCAGTTGCCCCAGCAGCACCAGTGATAGCAGACTTTCTTCTAAATCCAGTCCTTTGATTAGGTGACTTAGGATAGAAACTATCAGTAGGCTCACCGCCAGCCCCCAGGCTACCCGCTTGCGCCGCAGCAGATTGGCCGCCAGCAGCAGCAAAAAGAAGCCGCTCAAGGCGGCGAACACATGAGCCCCAAGGCGAACTTCAGTGGGCAAAATCCCTCGTAACCAGTCGATGCGATGGGGCAATCCAGGGGTAACGGCTGACCACAGGTTGACCAGACCGACCATAGCCGTCAGCACTGCTGTGAACCAAACGCCGAGCTGGGTACGCCTGCTGATCACACGGTGTCTCCTCATTGGCAAGCAACCACTTCAGTCTAAGGGGCAGCATAGGCCGCCTGAAACGACAGCATGGTGTCATTGTGTTCTAAGAGGAACACGTTCACTTTGGCAGAGGCCAATGGCAAACCTGTGGCAAATTAGTGGCAAGGCTACAAGGTTAAAAAAGTGGGCACCCAACCGTGGGCTAGTGGTACTCGATTGACGCAGGTTTAACATCCGAGCAGCACATCTCATCCCTACAGTCATCCCTATTCTTGTTTAGGAGAACTTTAGCGATGAGCACCATCTATGATTCTGAACTTCGCATTGCAACGGCGATTTTGGCTGCTAGTTTTAGCTTATTAGCCGCCCCTGTTTTGGCGTCGGCAGAGATAGATTCCGCTGAAGAATCGGGCAGGCAGGATCGTATCGAGCATCCCTACTTGGGCGACATTGACCCGCCCCAGGCGGCCTACATCGAGGCCATGGATGCCAAACTGGGGCCCTGGCAGTAAGTAGGAAATAGTCAGCCGCCTTGTAGCTTGAGACTGGGCTAGTACTGTATGGCAGAAATTTCTCAACTATTGTCGCGCAGGCGTCTCGCCTGCGGCAAGCCAGGGGCTTGCGCGACGGTAGCCAAACTTCTGCCGTTGAGCGCTAGCCACCTGCGGGTTTGTCAAGCTTTTGTCACAGGTCTGCCACAGGCGGTGGTTATGCTCGGGGCTATCTATAGACGAGTGGGGCTAATCCAGCGGCAGTAGACCCTCTGCCACAGCATCTTGGCGGTGCTTATAGGCCCTGGTTGCACCGTCCTACTGTTCTGTAGCTATTACTCTACACTCGCTGCTTGTCATGCCTCAACTTCGCCGCCGTTTTGCCCTACAGTCTAGAATTGCCGCCTGGTCATCCGCCGAAAAAGCCCTGGCCCTCACCTCAAGCCTGACCTTGATCGGGCTACCCGTCCTTACCACCACGGCCTGGGCCGCCTGGCAAGACAGTCCCAAGAGCGTTTTAGATGAAGCCTGGCAAATTGTCCATCGCTCCTATGTTGACCCCAACTTTAACCAGGTGGACTGGGTACAGGAGCGGCAGTTGTTGCTGGGGCAGGAATACACCTCCCCCGATGCCGCCTACACGGCCTTGGAGGAAATGCTGGCCAAGCTCGATGACCCCTACACTCGGTTTATGACGCCGGAGGAGTTTCAGGCGTTTTCGAGCCAGACCAGCGGCCAACTGGTGGGGGTGGGGATGCGGCTGGCCCTGGACCCCGAGACCCAGGCGCTGGTGGTGGTGCAGCCGATTGAGGGGTCTCCGGCGATCGCCGCCAACGTGCAGCCAGGCGATCACATTTTGCAGATCAACGGCACCTCAACCCAGGGCATGACGGTGGAGGCCGCCGCCAGCCAGATTCGCGGTGAAGCCGGCACCACGGTGGAATTGCTGATGCAGCGCAACGATACGGCTCCCTTTGCGCTCACCCTCACCCGCGCCCGCATTGACCTGCCAGTGGTGACCTCGGCCCTGCGGGAGATCGAGGGGCAGCGCCTTGGCTACCTGCGCCTGAACGAGTTTAACGCCCAGTCTGCCGACCAGATGGAGCGGGCAATCAAAAGCCTGGAGGAGCAGCAGGTGGAGGGCTATGTGCTCGACCTGCGCAACAACCCAGGAGGCATTTTAGCTCAGGCGATCGCGATCGCCCGCATGTGGCTCGATGACGGGGCGATCGTGCGCACCGTAGACCGGGCGGGCCAGAGCGAAGCGGTCAGCGCCAACCATACCGCCATTACCGATAAACCACTGGTGGTGCTGGTCAACGGCAACTCGGCCAGCGCCAGCGAAGTGCTCACCGGGGCGCTGCAAGATGACCACCGGGCCACGGTGGTGGGCACTCAAACCTTTGGCAAGGCCCTGGTGCAGTCGGTCAACCGCCTGCGCGATGGCTCGGGCCTCAATGTCACCATCGCCCACTACTACACCCCCTCAGGGGCCGACATCAACCATAAGGGCATTGCCCCCAACGTGGTGGCTGAGTCGCCCGAGGCCGACCAGCGCGACCTGTGGATGCACCCCGATCGCCTCGGCACCGAGCAGGATAGCCAGTACGTGACAGCGATCGCCCAGCTGCGGGGGGCAATTGCGGCTAGAGCTTCGACCCAGGCGCAGCGCTAGGGGCTGTCATCAATTAGCTGCTAAACGCTCAAAAATCAAGGGTTACAGCCCCTAGCCTGTCTTGTGGGTCGGGCGTGGCAAAGCTTGGTATACCAGGCTTTTAGCCACAATTGATTACACGCCCTGGCCCTTAACCCTGAGCGGCAGGCCCGCCCTCGACCCGGCAGTGCTAGGGTATTGGCATTCATAACCATCGATCAGCCCTCCGGTGCAGGCCATGGCGCAAATTATCTTAATTGTGGAGGACGAGGTCGAGATCGCCCGCTTTATTCGGCAGCTCCTCGAAAAGGAAGGATTTGCCTGCCTGCACAGTCACGACGGCAACGATGCCCTGCGCCAGGTGCAAACCCACCAGCCCCAGCTCGTCATTCTCGACTGGATGCTGCCGGACATTGACGGTTTGGAGGTCTGTACTCGCATTCGCAAAGCGGCGGGCACCTACGACCCCTATATTTTGATGCTGACCGCCAAGGGCGAAGACTTTGACCGGGTAATTGGCCTTTCCACCGGAGCCGACGACTACCTGGTCAAACCCTTCAGCCCCATTGAGCTGGTGGCCCGCGTGCGCGCCCTGCTGCGCCGCAGCCTGCGCCAGGAAGCCCAGGGCCAGGTGTACCGCACCGCCCACTTTACCGTCGATCTAGACCGCCATATGGCCACCCAGCAGGTGCATGGCCGCGTCCAGGAGCTAGAGCTGACCACCATCGAGTTCGATCTGCTGGCCACGTTTCTCAGCCATCCGGGCCGGGCCTGGAGCCGGGCCTATCTGGTCGAAAAACTCTGGGGCAACGACTTTTTTGGCGAAGAACGGGTGGTCGATACCCACGTAGCCCGCCTGCGCAAAAAAATTGAGCTTGACCCCAAGCAGCCCCAGTTCATCAAAACCGTGGTGGGCATGGGCTACAAATTTGAGGATGAGGACTGATGCGGGTGGGGCTTCGGGGGCGGCTATTTTTCTCTCACCTGGTGGTCATGCTGGTGGGGTTAGGCAGCTTTATGGTGATCAGCCGGGCCGCATCTCACCACCTGTTTTCGGGCCATCTGGATCAAATGGCGACCATGGGGCGGGTGGTAAACGAGCTGCGGGGCGAACTGCTGTGGGGGTTTGAAAACGCCTGGAGTGGCAGCACGGCCCTGGCGCTTGCGGTCGGTGGTTTAACGGCAGCGGCGCTAAGCTACTGGGTGGCTCGCCGCATCACCCAGCCCCTGACCGAGATGGAGCGCATTACCCGCCAGTTTGCGGCGGGCAACTGGTCTGAGCAGGTGCCTCGCAGCGAGATTCCGGAACTGGCGCGGCTGAGCCGCAGTTTTAACCGCCTGGCCCTGAGTTTGCAGGATGTGGAAGAGCGGCGGCGGGAGCTGATCGAAGACTTGACCCACGAGTTGAGAACGCCTCTGACCACTGTGCGGGGCTACCTGGAGGAGTCGGAGGCCGCGTTACAGCCGCTCACCCCCGCAACCACCCACCTGCTGGTGCGTGAAACCCGCCGGTTAGAGCGCCTGGTGAATGACCTGCAAGAGCTCTCGAAGGCCGAGGCGGGGCAACTGCCGCTGCATCTTCGGGCGATCGCGCTCCCGCCCCTGTTTGAAAAGCTGCTGCTGCGCTTTGACAGCCAGATCGCCGAAGGCGGCCCCCAGATCGGCTGGCAGTGCGACGACAATATTGCCCCGGTGCTGGCCGATGTCGATCGCCTGGAGCAAATTTTGGTCAACCTGTTGGGCAACGCCATCAAGCACACCCGCCAGGGGCACATCACCCTCAGCGCCCAGGCCCAGGGCAACCAGGTCTGGATTGCGGTCACTGACACCGGCACTGGCATTGCCCCGGCAGAACTGCCCCACGTCTTTGAGCGGTTTTGGCGATCTTCCCAGGCTCAAACCGCCAGCGTGGGCGGCACCGGCATTGGCCTGGCGATCGCCAAACGCCTAGTCGAGCTGCAAGGCGGCCACATTGAGGTCGAGAGCACCCTGGGCCAGGGCAGCACCTTTCGCTTCTCGCTCCCCCAGGCGTGAGCCCAAGCTGTGGCAGATTGACACAGCCCGGCCACAGCTTAGCTATCCCTACTTCATACAGTGAGGTTGAACAACTCACTGAGGTATCTGCCATGGTTGCGCTATCGGTTCCTGCAGGGGCATTGGTTCTGGCTCTGTTACTCTTTATCAGCATGGGGTTCCTGGCCTGGCTATTTCCTGATGGGTCTTCAAATCCCCACAAAAGAAACTTGTAGGGTTGCTCAAACACGTCAGAAGGTTAACCAGTGGTCACCCCCGGCCCCAGGAGATCGAGAGGTGACGCTAGAAGGGGATGAAGTATACACTCGCGTCGGCGAGAACCGTTCCCCCCACTAGCTCGCAAGGATGGACGATCCATTTTATCGAACGCAGTCGTCGCTACTGGGTCTCGGCGATGGCAGGCCCTAAAGACGACCTGCTGTTTCAGCGAGGAACGCAGCAGGCCTGGCCGTGGGCACAAACCTGTCCTGATATTCGGTGGTTCACTGACGGTGAGCAGCGCTACGCCAAAGCGTTGTGGAACTTGGCCAGTGTCTATCTAGCGCTCCGCAATTGTTCGAATGCCTATCGCACCCGAAAAGTCTGGCGAGAAGGCTTAGAAGTAGCGATGAAACTTAAGGGGTTTCAAGGCCAACGGCGTGTGGTTTGGATTAAGACGGAGCATCCCTTTACGGCCATTAGTCCCATAGCAGAGGTGCAGGCTAATCATAGCGAGGCCCAAAATGCGGCTCTGAGACGGCGTTGTAGCGCGTATCGTCGGCGTCAGAATTTCTATACCAAGACCCGGACGGGGTTACAGCGCGTCTTAGATGTCCAGCGGATTATCCACAATTGGGTCCGACCGCACTGGGGATTGGAGAAACGGACTACTCCGGCGATGGCGATAGGCCTCTGCTCTGGCTCCTTATCAACTCAAGAAACCCTTTGCATGAGAGGGGTTCAATGCATCTCCTCTTAACGAACCAGTGCTGGAGAACGACGTGTTTATCGAATGTCGTAGAGGCTGATGCAGCCTAACAATTCGCTTGGAGCGGACTGCCAAAAGATCTTGGTGCCTTGCCAAAGTTACTTGCAGCCCATCAAGCGAACCGTTACGCGATCGCGCCCTGCCTGAATTCAGCCAACGCCCCATTCACCACCTCGGGAAACTCGGCCATCACCAGGTGCCCCGCCGCCTCCAGGTGCAGGTGACGACCCGCCGGAAAACGCTGCGCCAGCGCGGCCCCCATCGCCTCAGTAAACACAGGATCATGGCCACCGCTGATGATCAGCGCTGGATAGTTCAGCCGCCAGCTGCCACTGCGACGAGTAAAGAAGTTGTAGCCCCAAAAAATCCGCAGGGCGTCGTAGGGGTAGGAGTGAACCGGCAGCGGGCTCTCGGCGGTAAAGCGATCGAGGGTGGGGTGGCTGTGCTCGCTGGATAGTTGAGCGATCGCGCGCTGCATCCAGGGCAGGCGAAACAGGTGGCGACCGCCCCAGGCCAACCCCTGCATCAGCGGTACCTCCCACCAGGGGTCGAGGTCGTGGGTGCCGCCCGCCACCAGCACCAGCCCGGCCACGAGGTGCCGCTGGCACCACTCCAGGGCAATGGGCACGCCGTAGCTGTGGGCAAACAAAATTGGCTGGTGGATGTGACAGTGGCGCAGCAGCCGGGTCAGATCGCGGCAGTGCCGCCCGATCGAGTAGCGAGGGTAGGGGCTCGACTGGCCATGGCCCGCCAAATCGTAGGCGATCGCTCCCCAGCCCTGTTGTACCGCAAACTCGTACTGCGATCTGAGGTTAAACCGATTGCCCAATCCGCCGTGGAGAAAGACCACCGCCGGTTGCGTTCCGGCCCGATGGCAGACCTGAGCTGCACCCCAGGCCGCACCCGCATCGGTTCACCAATCAGTAGGTCCATACCCTATCTCTAAAGCGATATGCAGTCGATCCGCCCACCACTCAGTGCTGCCCAGGCCAAACCTACTCCGCCAAGGCGACCCTGCAATTATGCCAGTGGATGAGACCGCTGCAGCTGCTGTTCAATGCGCTCTAAGCGCTGGAGTAGCTCAGCCTCTATGGGGGTAGGCAAATCGGTCGCCCGCTCAACGGTGAGGCTACCGCTAGTTTCTAAAATAGCCGCCTTAATCTCGGCCAGGTCTTCAAACCCCTGTCGCCGCAGCACCGTGCGAAATTCTCCCTCAGTAATCAGTTCCCTGGCCAAGTTTTCAGTCTTGATCTGCCCGTCTAAGAGCAGCAGGGTGGGTCGGCCTTCTACCAAGCGCTCAATGCGGGGATAACGATAGGCTAAACGCACCACTAAATAATTCGTTACCAACAAGGCCGTCGCCCCAATCAGCCCTCCCGCCACCGAGTTGTCGCTGCCAATAATCGCATTTTGCACGGCGTTGGAGAGCATGAGTAGCACCACCAGGTCAAAGCCGGTAATCTGCCCCAGCTCTCGTTTGCCCCCCAGCCTCAGGGCAACCACCAAAAAGCCATAGACCAAAATGGGGCGGATAATCTTTTCGAAAACGGAGATATCGGGTATCCACAGGTCATGAAGAGTCATAGCGTAACAATGGCGTCTACACTTCCCAGAATGAGCAAAATTCGAACCATCGTCATTTTAGTCAGGGCCGTACACCTACAAACATCAGGGTTGCTCATGGGGCGAAAGTAATAAATTTTATAGGACTGAGGTACCCCGCAAAGCTGTAGTTTTCCCAACTGCTGAACCCTCGCTCCCTCGGCTATCTCTTGCCCAAGACTAACCCCTGAGTGGCCTGTGACTGCTCAGGGCACTATCACCGCAGAGCCGTGGACCCCCTCACTGAAAACCCTAACTGCCACTGCCATCCCACCTGTCCTCAGAGCGTGGTTTAGAAGCGCATCGCACCCACCATCACTATCTACAAAATCGGGGGAGCGTAATACCAGGCATGGCTTTACTCCCCCTTCTACTCAGCTAGACATGAGCCGCTGCCGATGGTAAGGGCACCGCTCTAAGCTGTGCTGAAACAAGGACTGACGACTTTCTAGGGTGTTTGTCATCCACTGCGAGATCAAAGCATGCCACTTGACGGGCAGCTGTAGCCTGGCCCAGGCATCGGCAGAATTTAGGGACAGGGTGCTGTAGGCCTCTGCGTCGGTGAGCACGGTTTTAATGCAGTGAGCCAGGGAGACGGCGTCTTTTTCTGGAAACATCAGCACATCTTTTCCTAGCTCAAATTTTTGTAAAAACATAGGATGGTCTGAAAGAATCAGAGGCGTTCTAACAGTTAGTGCTTCATATATCGTCAGAGGCAAGCCTTCTGAGTAGGCATGGTGACTGGGAACTACAACCACGTCAGCCCAGCGCATCTTCTCTAAAACCTGATCGTTGAGCAATCCTCCCGTTAAAACTACCTGGTTATCGAGCCCTAGACGACAAACTTCAGCTCGAAAGGAATCGAGTTCCCCTTTCCCAATTAAGGTTAGCCTAGGCGCTAGACCAGCGCTCTTTAGGACAATGAGGGCATTTAAGATATCGCCCACCCCTTTGATATCACAAATAGCACCAACATAGACAATATTTCGATTATTGATAGGTGCATCTCCCAAGCTTTTGGGAGCAAAATCTTTGGGGGTAGTTTCGTAAGGATAGTCCCAGGGTATGATTTTGCTGGGTTTAACACCAATACGCTCTAGAGAGTGACACGAACTCAATCCGTGGTTAGCTACCAAATCAATCGCTTTATCATTTAGTACACGTGACAACCGCGCATGGCGAAGCTTAGCAGAAATTTTAATCTCCTGAAATGAGTCAGCGAACAACCCCATCGCCTTGACCTGGTTGTGCTTAGCCCACCTGAACGCAGAGATCAGCGGGAAATGGACAACTAAATGGGTGGGTTTTTGCTGATTAAGTAGCTCGAGAAGGCAATTGGTATCTTTGTAGGGGTCAAGATTGCCGCCCACAGCACGTAATCCAGGCTCTAAAACCTGGTTGTATTTAGAATTTGTTCTGCAGCATACATAAATCACCTCATCGACTTGCTGGCCGATCGCAAGAGTGCTTTCCAGAATATAATTATGACCAAAATATTCCTGTTTACCAGATTGGGAAAGTAGCTGATAAGTTTCCCGAAAATCACCACCGTATTGAAGAATAACCAAACGAATACCAGCCAAGCTAAGCATAGTGACTAAACACACTCGATAGTAGTTATAAGTTGCAACTAGAAAATATTGACCAGGTAATGCCTTGAGTTGGCATCATTCAATCCCTGTTTCTGAGCGATTCTATAGTTCATTAGAGTGGTACTGAAACCATGCATTAGGATGCATTAACTCCGAGCTGTAGTTACGCTATTAGAACTAATTCCAATGACATGAAAGTCTGCTTTGTCAAATCAATGCTGAAGCAGCCTAAGAAAATCAATAAAATGCTTCGACTATTCTCAAAAATCCTAACTTGAGTAAAAATGGGCGATTCTTCGGCACTTTATCCATAAGAAATAAGTTGCTTTTTCTTGAGTTTTTGTATTTGGAGAAGTAATATTTAATCGCAGAAAAATTCAAATTCATTTGGGGAATTGCTGGAATAGTATCTAATATCACAAATCCTTGTGTCAAAAAGGTGTCAAGCGAGTGTCAACTTATACTCAACTGCCCTTAGTTAAGGCATGGCAACAGCGGGTGGCCGTAAGCCAGCGATCGACAGAAACTTTTTTCCGGGGAGTACAAAAGGAGAGAACAAAAATACAACAGCAGTCTTGTCTGGCCTGAATAACTTGTAAACGGTCAAAGCGGCACGGCAAAGAAGAGCCTGAAGCGGTTTGGCCTCAGGCTCTTCAACAAATTGATCTTGAGCTAAGCCTAGGGATTGGCAACGCTGTAGATCTGTCGGCTACTGGGCGCTGTTTTGAACCGGAAACACCCCCGGCTGCACCGCAATAGTTTGGCTCTGACCATTGCGCTTGATTTGCAGGCTCAGATGACTGTTGACAGCAGTGTTTTCACCAGGCTTTGCACCTCATCGGCCTGGGTCACGGCCTTGCCATCGATTTGCTGAATCACGCCCCCGGCTCGCAAACCAGCCTTAGCAGCGGGTGAGCCGGGCATGACGCGAGCCATTAGCACACCCTGGTCTTCAGTTACGCTGAGGCCGCTGTTGGGGTCGCTGTTAAGGGTTTGTTTCACTTCGGGCGTCAGGGTCAACAGCTGAATGCTTAAGTAAGCGTGATCGACTTTGCCCTGGCTAGCCAACTGGTCAGCAATCTACTGCACTTTATTAATCGGAATGGCAAAGCCAATGCTCTGTGCCCCTTGAATGATAGCGGTATTCATGCCAATCACCTGGCCCTGGGCGTTGAGCAGGGGGCCGCCGGAGTTGCCGGGGTTGATGGCGGCATCGGTTTGAATGAAGTTGACCCGCTGGTCGGGGATTCTTAACTGGCCGCTCGATCGCCCGGTGGCGCTGATGATGCCAGCGGTGACGGTGCTGTCGAGGCCCAGGGGGTTGCCCATGGCGATCGCGCTGGTAGCCCTCAGCCTCTGGCAGTTCAACGAAGTCGAGTTCATCAAGCAGCGAGTGACCTGGTCACAGATTAAACTCCAGCGCATGGAACACCTTATGGGCCTTGATTCAGGAGGATAAAGCTTCGCGTTGAAAAGCTGTCAGCGTGCCTACTGAGTTCAAACGCACTCTCTGGATTAGCAACACTCCGAACAGATGCTGATAGCCAACGGTAGAACGGGGGGTAAGGCCTCTCTCACAGAGCTAGGTTGAACAAGAAATCACGAATTATAGCGTTTGCCAAAGAAAGTGCTGGAACTATTGCTACAGAAAGCTTCGCTATTAAAGTTCTGTGCATTGCAAATAGCCATCCATGGAATGTTGGCTATTTTCGCCTCTTCATAAGTAAATTATATGAACCTAAAAAATAGTTTTATGAGTAAACTAACCGGGTGGATAAAGATGTATCTCGGTTTACAGTCTCTATCTAAGCTTGATGGAATAAATGAGTTTCAGATGAGTTGGAGATAGGCAAAAAATGCGGCACTTACTAAGCTGGTCTCGAAAAAGAATTGCTTCAGGACTACTAATAACCTCTGTCATTTTTGTGGGGGCTTGTTCAGCAAGTGAAGATATGTCTAACAGCGAATCTACAGGTTCAGGAAGCAATTCTGGCAAAACGATTAGAATTTCGATCGGCACTCAAGACCAGGTTATCAATACTGCCGTAGGCGGCGCTACAGTCCGCGAGCTAGAGCTGTTAGAAAAGCATTTGCCGACCGATGGTAAATATGAGGGCGTAAACTACGATATTCAATGGTCTAGCTATACCTCTGGCCCCCCAATTACCAATAAAATGTTGGCCAATCAAATTGACATTGGCCTGATGGGTGACTTTCCCACCGTTATTAACTTGATCAAATTTCAGCAAGAAGCCGCCGATGCCGACTCGGTTTTCATTGGTACCCTGGCCTACAGCCCGAATGGAGCGGGCAACGCAGTGGTAGTGCCCAAAGATAGCGATGCTACCTCTTTAGCCGATTTAAAAGGCGGCACGGTTTCAGTCCCCTTTGGCTCAGCAGCACACGGCATGGTGCTCAAGGCGCTAACCGATGCTGGGTTAGATCCCGAAACCGACGTCGAATTGATCAGCCAGGCTCCCGAAGTAGGCGGTTCTAGCCTTCGCACCGGACAAATCGATGCCCACGCCGACTTTGTACCCTTCGGTGAACTGTTTCCATTCCGAGGGTTTGCCAGAAAAATCTTTGACGGCGCACAAACCGGAATTCCAACCCTCCACGGCATCACCGTACGCTCTGATTTTGCCGAAGCATATCCCGAAATTGTGGTGGCTTATCTGAAGGCGGTGCTCGAAGCTAACCAAATGTTTCGAGCCGATCCTGAAGGCATTTCCGCCCAGATCGAAGAGTGGTCAGGAATCGAAAAAGAAGTGGTCTATATGTTCTTAGGCCCCTCTGGTTTGCAGCCATTAGATCCAACCATTCGTGAGGTACAGATCAGTGCGTTGAAAAACAGCATTGCCACCCTAACCAGCCTAGGCAAAATTGAAAAACCCGTGGCCCCAGAGGAAGTCGTCAATTGGATTGACGAAAGCTACCTGCGCACAGCCATGGAAGAACTAGGGCTGAACTACGACGAAGTGATTGCTACTGCAGAAGCCTATCAAATTACCGGCAAAGATGCTCTGACCGGAGAAGCCATCGAAAATCCCAAACAGGCGGCGCAGCTTTGGGTGCAGGGAGAAGAGAAAGTGGCCAACTATGCTTCGATCGCGAACATGGTAAAAGCCCTGTCGGCCCTGCAGGCTGAAGGTCAGGCGGCAGACGTCATGTTTGTCCACGACTACAACAACGGCTGGAAACTGTTTGCCGAAAACGCCTATTTTGTCAGCAATGGCGATGAGGTCGCGGCCTTCTTAGTCGAAGCTGATGCCCAGACCCATGCCTCGGCTACGGGCGGTCAAATAACGGCCTTTAGAGGCCTACAAGACCTCTACGCCGATCGCAAACCCGTCCTGGTGGGGGCACAGCGTTAGCGACTAGATCTGGCTAGTCACAGGCAAGCAGACCGAACTGCTCTCACTCCCCTAAGAGTAGCCTTACCGCTGCACTTTGCGGAACTCAGTGTGGGTCATAGGGAACAGAATAGCGCGATCTGCTTGCCCTACTGTGGCTTTCAGTTAACACCTATTGATGTGATTGAGAGGCAAACCATGGCGGTTTCGGTTCCACAGATGGTGCACCCGCGCTGGCTGATTCAGGTAGGCAACGCCTTAAACGGCATCTTTTTAACCAATCGTTCAGCCCGCCGGGTGCTGGCGCTAACGCTATTTTTTGGCATTTGGCAAATATTGTGCGCGATCAACTTCGACTTTTTTATCAATTTTCAATTTGTGCCTTCCCCCGTGGAGGTGTTTAAAGCCACCCTGACCTTTTTTACCGAAAGCCCCTGGGTGCATTTTCGCTCCAGCATTGGGCGAGTGCTGTGGGGCTATGTCGCAGCTTCTGGTTTGGGGGTGCTACTGGGCATTCTGATTGGCTGGTTTGCTGTGGCCGAAGATCTACTGCTGCCACCCTTAGAATTGCTGCGGCCCATTCCGGCAGTGGCATGGATTCCGCTGGCCATTTTGATATTCCCCAACGCCGAGAGCGGCATGATATTTATTACTTTTGTGGGGGCATTTTTTCCGGTACTGATTAGCACCATCAATGGGGTAGAGAGTACCCTCAGCGATACGGTGCTGATTCGGGTTGGGCAGTGCCTAGGAGCCAAACCCTGGCATATTTTCAAAGATATTGTGGTGCCGGGGTCGCTACCAAACATTGCCAGCGGGCTGGTGATTGGCATGGGCAACGCCTGGTTTTGTTTAGTGACCGCCGAAATTTTGGCGGGTCGCTACGGTATTGGCTACATCACTTGGGAGTCCTACGTCACCTCCAACTACCCGCCGATTGTAATGGGAATGCTGCTGATCGGCCTGATGGGAGCCTTTAGTTCGTGGGCCGTGAGCCGAGCGATGGAGGCACTAATGCCCTGGCGGGTGATTAAGAAACAGGGCAGTGTTTAAGGGTTGGGAAAGTTTTGACTGTTGAGTTCTAAGTTTTGAATTTGACGGTGTGTAGTTTGCAGGATGGGCAATGCCCACCAACTCAGCTTTCCCCAACGGCAATCCTTAAATCTAAATCGTGATTGGTAAAGATTATTTTGATGCTACTTCAAAGGACGACTAAGACGTGATGATGACGCAGCTTGAGCAACGGCAAACGGTTAAGGGTGCGGTGCAGGTAGAGGGCTTATCGGTCACCTTTCGCAACCGGGGCCAAGACATTCATGTGCTAAATCAAATTCAGCTGAGTATTAGGCCAGGGGAATTTGTGTGTTTACTGGGGCCTTCGGGATGCGGCAAATCGACGCTGCTGAACGTCATTGCCGGGTTTATTAAACCGACGGCGGGCTACGTGATGGTCGATCAGGCTCCCATCACCCGGCCGGGAGCCGATCGCGGCTTTGTATTTCAGCAATATTCGCTGCTGCCCTGGAAGACAGCGTTTCAAAACATTGAGCTGGGGCTGAAAATTCGCGGCATGGCGAAGGGCGATCGCACCGAACTCGTCCACGATTATCTCAACCGGGTGGGGCTCTACAAGCACCGCAACAGCTACCCGCACCAGATGTCGGGTGGTATGCAGCAGCGGGCCAGTATCGTGCGGGCGCTGGTTAACTCGCCCTCGGTGCTGCTGATGGATGAACCCTTTGCCGCCCTCGATGCCCAGACCCGACACATGATGCAGGAGCTACTGCTGGACATCTGGGAAGACCTAAAAACCACAGTTATCTTTGTCACCCACGACATTGAAGAGGCGATCTTTCTAGCCGATCGCATCTGCATTATGGGAGTGCAGCCAGGCCACATTAAGGCCGAGCTGCCAATTGGCCTGCGCCGCCCCCGCCATTTTGACGACACCCTCTCGGCGGAGTTTGTCAACCTGCACCGCCAGGTGTTTGAATGCATCCGCGAGGAAACCATGAAAAGCATGGAGGGTTGCCTGTAGGGGCAAGCGGCGTTTGCCCTGCCCATTCTGGGTGAGATACAGGGCTACAGGGAGGCGATCGCCCGCTCCAAAAACTCCGGCTGCATCCAGCGATCGAGGTTAATTTGCCCTAGGTGCTCCTGCCCAGCAATCTGACCCAGCTGCTGAATGTGGGCCTGGAGCCAGTCGGTGCGCAGCTGGGTTTCGGGTAGGTAGACCACATCGGCCTGGTCGCTGGTACTAGCGCGTAGGGTCTTGGCCACAATGGCGGCGTCCATATTCACCCAGCGGCTGACCAACGTAGTGGCCATGGGCTGGGTGGCGTACCAGTACTGGGCGGCCAGCAGCGATCGCAGGTAAGCGACGGCAATTTCGGGATGTTGCTCGGCCAGGTCGGCGCGAATCACCACGCCGTGGAAGGTGGGCAGCCCGTCGAGGTTTTCGTGCAGTAGCCGGCGAAACTGGCCCCTGTGCCGGGCAATTTCGTGGAAAGGGGCGAAGTAGGCATAGCCATCTACCGGGGCAGAGCTGCGGCCCGATCGCTGGGGGCCAGCGCTGTCGCTAGAGGTAAGAGTGACGGCATTGAGAATCTGCCGGTGGTGGAGCGATCGCATTACCATACTGTGAGCCGCCGAGCCGAAGGGCACCGCAATCACCCGCCCCACCAAATCGTCGATGCAGTCGAGAGTCGAGTGCTGGGGCACAATGATGTCGTTGCCGGTGCCATCTAGGTTGCTGGCCACAAAGCTGATTAAGCGAGTGCCCGCTGCTGGGGCCGTGCTGTCGTAGGGGGCCGCGCTGAGTAGCAGTGGGTAGTCGCCCAGCACGCCAATGTCGATTTGCTGCGACTCTAGCCCCGCCACAATCGGTGCCCCCGAGCCGTAGTCAGACCAGCGCAGGCGATATTGCACCCCGCTATAGCGGCCCTCGCGGGGCAAGAAATGCTCCAGCAAACCCAGCCGTTGAATAATTAGCCCAGCGGTGACGGTTTGAATCGTGCGGTTTTGGGTGCCAATGGTAAGGCTGATGGTGTCGGTGCCGCCGATGGAACCAGAACGCACCAAAAAATTAGGAGCCTGGAACCGAGGCACTTTGTGTGAATCGGATACAGCCAGCGGTGTCTCCAACGGCCTAGGCATGGATGGGCCTTGAGAATTGCCCTGGGAGACGCCGGGCTGACCCTGCACCATCGCTACAAACTGGCGAATCGGCTCTAGCCCCAGGCCGCCCCGACCCGCGGGCTGACCCGCCAAGCCCAGAGCGCGACCCAGCCGTTTGGCCATCAGCAAAAATAGGGGCGTGCCCAGGGCAAATTCTTCTAGGGGAATGCGGCGCAGCAGCCCAGTCTCACACTCCATTTGAAATTCAAAATCAGAGACAAACCCCAGGTAGTGACCCTGGAGCAAATAGGTGCGCATCAAACTGGCCGCATCGACGATTTCGACATGGGCAAAATCGGTGAGATTGAGCCCCAGTTCCTGCATGCGTTTTTGCAGCACAATGCGACCGGGAACGCCCTCGGGCGGCAAGACCCAAGCCTGGTCAGTCAACTCCTTTAAACTCAGCCAGGGACGCTGGGCCAGCTGATGGCTACTCGACACCACTAGAGAATAGTGAACCGAGCCGATCGCCACCTCTGAAATTTCATCAAAGGTCGAAAAACTCAGATCTGAGACCCCAATATCGACCTCACCAGTCTTAATGGCCCGATATAGCGGTTCGACGGCATCAAACTGCAAACATTTAGTTTGCACATCGGGATAAACCCGGCGGTATTCGTACAGCACCGACGGCAGCCAATTGCTCAACATATCGGGCATACAGCCAATTTTTAAGGTGCTGAATTTGCCCTGCTTAATCTCTTCGATCTCGGCTACCAATCGGCTTTCTAAATCCACCAGATTGGGGCCTTCTTCTAACAGATATTCTCCTACCTGAGTCAGCTCTATTCGTCGCCCTAACCTTCGGAACAGGGGAGTTTCAAGCTCACATTCTAGGCACTTGATTTTGGCACTTACCGCTGGCTGGGTCAGATTTAATGTGTCGGCAGCTTCTGTGAAGCTCAGACAGCGAGCTACCTCCAAAAATACTTTTAGCTGGTAGATTTCCATTGTTATTGGCCTGCCTAAATTATTTTTTAGAACTAGCTTAAAAATCGCCGCTTCACTTCATTTAATTATGCTTTTTGTCAGCCTCTGCTCGGCATGATTAAAACGCCAAGATCTGATCGCTGAAATCTATTTGGTACAGCCAATGAACCAAGCAGCTAAATCTCATTCATTTTTTTGATGAGTGTATAGAAGGCTGTGATGGGTAAACCGTAGCCACCGCTACAAATCCCATTGATTCGCTTTGGTGGCCTCCTTTAAGCTACATATCAAAGGCCAGAAGCCAAGGGTTAGTTGCCGTTTCTTAAGCATTAGCTAACCGTGATAGATCAAGTTCGGCTCGGCATCTGTAGTTTCTCCATCGGCAAAACTCACTTCTGGACTTGGGTTTGGTTTATTTCAATTTCACTGCCGTTTAAACCAAGGACGTGGTTACGTGAACATTCAGTACCTTAAAACTGATTTTCTAGTCGTCGGCGGTGGCACCGCTGGCACGATGGCAGGCATTAAGGCCAAGCAGGCCAGCCCTGAGAGCGACGTGCTGATTTTAGAGAAGGCCAATATTCGCCGCAGTGGGGCGATCGCCATGGGCATGGATGGGGTCAACACCGCAGTTATCCCCGGCAACTCTACCCCCGAGCAGTACGTGCGCGAAATCACCATTGCCAACGACGGCATTGTGAACCAGAAGGCCGTCTACGAAACCGGACGGCTGGGCTTTGAGGTAATCCAAGAACTCGAAAGCTGGGGCGTTAAGTTTCAAAAAGACCACGAGGGCAACTACGACCTCAAGCAGGTGCACCGGGTCGGCAAGTACGTGCTGCCCATGCCCGAAGGCAAAGACCTGAAGAAAATTCTGGCCCGCCAGGTCAAGCGCCACAAGGTCAACGTTACCAACCGGGTGATGGCCACCCGCGTGATGGTGCAGAACGGCCGCGTCACCGGGGCCGTGGGTCTCGATGTACGCAACGGCAACATGGTGGTGATTCAGGCCAAGGCCGTCGTGCTCTGCACCGGGGCCTGCGGTCGCCTGGGTCTGCCCGCTTCCGGCTACCTCTACGGCACCTACGAAAACCCCACCAACGCGGGCGACGGCTACTCCATGGCCTACCACGCCGGGGCCGAGCTGACCAACATCGAGTGCTTCCAAATCAACCCGCTGATCAAAGACTATAACGGCCCCGCCTGCGCCTACGTGGCCAGCCCCTTTGGTGCCTACACCGCCAACGCCGAGGGTCACCGCTTCATCAACTGCGACTACTGGAGCGGCCAGATGATGCTGGAGGTCTACAAAGAGCTGCACTCGGGCAAAGGCCCGGTGCACCTGAAGATGTACCACCTCGACGACGATACCATCAACGAAATCGAAACTATTCTGTGGGATAACGAACGGCCTAGCCGAGGTCGCTTCCACCAGGGCCGGGGCGAAAGCTACCGCACCCACGGCGTCGAGATGAACATCTCCGAAATTGGCCTGTGCAGCGGCCACAGCGCCTCGGGCGTCTGGGTGAATGAGCGAGCCGAAACGACCGTCCCCGGCCTCTATGCCGCAGGCGACATGGCCAGCGTGCCCCACAACTACATGATTGGTGCCTTCGTCTATGGCCGCATCGCAGGTCAAAACGCCATGGATTACATGCGCGATTTGGAGCATGTCGAGCCCGACCCCGAGTTTCTCGCCGCTGAGCAGGCCCGCATCTACGCGCCCCTGCAGCAGCCCGACGGCGTGCCCCACACTCAGGTCGAGTACAAGCTGCGCCGCCTGGTCAACGACTACCTGCAGCCGCCCAAGTCGCCCAACAACATGGACATCGGCCTACAAAAATTCGTCGCCTACGAAGAGACCCTAGGTCTGATGGGAGCCCGCGACCCCCACGAGCTGATGCGCTGCATGGAGGTGCACTTCATTCGCGATTGCGCCGAAATGGCCGCCCGCGCCTCCCTGTTCCGCAAAGAAACCCGCTGGGGCCTCTACCACTACCGCCTCGACTATCCCGAAAAGAACAACGAGGAATGGTTCTGCCACGTCAATCTGAAGAAAGGCGAAACCGGCCACATGGAGCTGTTTAAGCGCCCCGTCGAGCCCTACATCGTCGATGTCGACCTGGTCGAGGAAGTTTACGACGTTGCCGTCCGGTGAGGGGTGGATGAGTGGAGGGGTGGATGAGTAGATGAGCGTTTGAAGGAATGGTGTTATTCATCGCCCCCAATCTGAGGTTCTCTGGCTACACCCATCTTTCTACCCCTATCCTCCCACCCATCCACCCGCCTACCCATCCACCCCCTACCCATTTACCCTCCTACTCCCCTATCAAAGAAAAACTATGGCTCTAACTACCCAACGCGTCGACGTACCCGTCATTGTCGATGAATCGAAATGTCTCGAAAAATGCAACGCCTGCATTGAGGTCTGCCCCCTAGACGTGCTGGTGAAAAATCCCGAGACCGGCAAAGCCTATATGAAGTACGACGAGTGCTGGTTCTGCCTGCCCTGCGAGAAGGAGTGCCCGACTGGGGCGATTACGGTGCAGATTCCTTTCCTGTTGAGGTAGGCGGGTTGGTGAGTTGGTGGGTAGGCGGGTAAAGCAAACACTCATCCACCCATCCACCCTCCCACTCATCCACCCTCCCACTCATCCACCCTGCCGTCATTTTGGAACCCCTCCCCATGTASAYSRSMGRWRTGGNYSYYGAANRYTSCYYAGYKKRKTRWGAWGNWRMRAKCGSCMMTYYTWKWTKWKYKYTTKKTYRMGSWSAARACNNCMTRCRASANCCTNNGMGAYGNMWSRTGSGMTCNGAGMYSYKWATWRGAGNGCNKCTACGATGAAAACCCCATGGTGCAAGAGATCGCCATCACCACCCTGTGGGAATTTGCCAACCCGGTTGCCATTAACCCGCTGATCGAGTGCCTCAGCTCGCCTCACGAGAACGTGCGCAGCGAGGCGCTGTCGGCCCTCAAGGAGCTGGTCTCGACCAACGACCTGATGAAGCTGCTGGATGTGCTGCAGGGGAGCAATGTCCACGCGCAGCTCAACGTGCTGGTGCTGCTGCGCAAAATTCATGATGCCCAGGCGCTGCCGTTTATTCTGCCTTTCTTTGAGTCGGAGAACCCGGAACTGCGAGAGGCGGCGGTGATCACCCTGCGCTACTTGAACCAGGTGGTGCGCTGCGAACCGGCCCTAGCCTTGGCGAAAGATCCCAACGAGGTGGTGCGGCGGGCAACAGCGCTCACCCTGGGCCACCTCAGTGATGCGGCGGTGGTGCCGCTGCTGTGCGAGCTGCTGACGAATGACCCCGACTGGCAGGTGCGGCGCAATGCGGCGCAGTCGCTGGATATTTTGGCTGACCCTGCTGCCGTTGAAGCTCTGGTCAAGGCGATGGACGATCCCGAATGGCAAGTGCGTAAGTTCACCGCTCGAGCACTGCAGAAAACCCCAGACGTGCAGGCCCTACCCGCGCTGATTAAGTCTCTAGCCGATGAGTACTCCGACGTGCGGCGCGATGCCGCCACCGCCCTGGGCAAACTGGCCGACACCAATGCCCTGCCCGCCCTGCAGCAGACCCTCAACGACCCCGATATGGACGTGCGGATTTTTTCCCAGCGGGCGATCGATGCTATCCAGAAGTCTCAGCCAGAAACCTCCAATGTCTAGCCATTCCTCCCCGTTTCACCGCGCTGCTGAGGCCCCCGCTGAGGTGGCTCCCAGTGCTGAGGCGATCGCCCGCAAAGCCGAAGTGATCGCCCAGCTCAAAACCCTGCGGGAGCCTACTCTAGGCAACGACCTGGTCAGCCTGGGCATGGTGCGCAACCTACAGGTGGTTGACGACTACGTCTACCTGCGGCTCTACGTGGGCCGTCACCAGCTCGCCCTGCAAGCCCAAGTACAGGACACTTTAGGGCAATTGCCCTGGTGCAAAAAAGCTTACGCCCAGCTTTGCACCATTCCTGGCGTGCGCACTACCCTGGCCGTTTCTAGCGGCAAGGGCGGCGTGGGCAAATCGACTACGGCTGTGAATCTGGCAGCGGCTCTGGCCAAAACCGGGGCCAAAGTGGGGCTACTAGATGCCGATATCTACGGCCCCAACGTGCCGCAGATGCTGGGTCTGGGGCAGTGCGAAGTCCGTGTAATTGATACCCCCAATGGCCAGCGGTTTGTGCCTCTAGAAGCCCACGGTATCAAGCTTATGTCGGTGGGGCTGCTGGCCCAGGGCGACCATCCTCTGGCCTGGCGTGGCCCGGTGATGCACAAAATTCTCACCCAGTTTCTCCACGAGGTGGACTGGGGCGAGCTAGACTACCTGCTGATCGACCTGCCCCCCGGCACGGGCGACGCCCAGATCACCATCGTGCAAGAAAGCCCTATTTGCGGCGTAGTGATGGTGACGACTCCACAGCAGGTAGCTATCTCCGACGTACGCCGCAGCGTGCATATGTTTCGCCAGGTGGGTGTGCCTGTGCTGGGCTTAGTCGAAAATATGAGCTACCTGCTCTGCGGCCACTGCGGCGAACCGACGCCAATTTTTGGCAGCGGCGGCGGTGCCCAGATTGCCACCGAACTCTCGGTGCCACTATGGGGTCAGGTGCCCATCGACCCCCGCATTTGCGAACAGGGCGATGCGGGGGTGCCCCTGCCCATGAAGCTGCCCGATGCCCCCCTGAGCCAAATTTTTGAGCAAATTGCTCTGGGGTTGAATGCGACCTTTGGGATGGCAGCGGCAGAGGAACTGGCAGCAGTTTGTTAATAACTCAGGGATGTTTAGGGCAAACGCCGTTTGCCCCTACAGCGGTCTACCGTAGGGTGGGCACTGCCCACCTAAAACCATGCCTATCGACCAAATTTTGATTAGGGCAATTCGTCCACCCATCCACCTCTTCCGGATCCCTGCTGAAACCTCACTCCTGACTCAAGCCGGTCATCGGGGGATCCTTTTTTAATGTTTGCACTGGCGGGAGGCACCCCTATGGACATCGGCACATGGCTCATCAGCCTAGGGGTGGTGGCGATCGCAGGCTTTACCCGAGGTTTCTCTGGCTTTGGCTCAGGGTTGATTTTAGCCCCAGCTCTGAGTTTGCTGTTCACCCCGCAGCTGGTGGTCGCTACTGTCGTTCTGCTAGAGATGACGGCTGGAGCAGGATTGGTGCCCGAAGCCCTGGGAAAGACTAAGTGGAAGCAGGTATTGCCCCTGGTGCTGAGTGCGATGGCACTGGTGCCTGTGGGAGCGCGTTTTCTGGCCTTGCTAGAGCCAACCCTACTCCGGCGCATCATTGGGGGGCTAATTTTGGGATTTGTGCTGCTGCTATTGACCGGGAAAAGCCGATATACCCATCCTCGCCTAGCCTTGACCTCGGGGGTTGGTGCCCTCAGTGGATTTTTGACGGGGCTGGCGGGGATAGGCGGCCCCCCCATCGTGCTTTACCAAATGTCTAGTAGCAACCTTGCTGCTGCCAACCGAGCCAACTTTATCGTATTTTTCGCCCTTACCCAGATTATTGCCCTGGGATCTTACTGGGCCAGCGGCCTGATATCGGTAACGGTTGGAGGCTTATTCATCCGCTTATTACCAGCTTTCGTCGTCGGACAAGTACTGGGGCAGCGCTGCTTTAGGCGAGTTAATGAAAAGCTTTTTCGCCGCTTTGTCGTGGGGTTGTTGCTGATAGTGGCAGGGCTAGCTTTGGTGGCTTGATATCCACCCTATAAAGGTTTTTAAAGATGAAACTATCGTCCAAGTCTGTTCCAGGGTCATCTACCCTGGGCTCGGTTCCTGCTGACTGGAAAGCCCGTGGTCTCTCGGTTTTGCCTGGGCTATTGCTAACGACGCTGATAGCTGGAGTGGCTATTGGTTTGGGTCGGTTGATTGGTCTAGACACGTTGAATCCGTTGTTGATTGCTGTCCTGCTTGGTATTGGCTGGCGACAGTGGGGTGGCGTGCCTGCTACCTATCGCCCTGGCATCAAATTTGCAATGAAGCGGGTGCTACGACTAGCGGTGATTTTGCTGGGTCTACGGCTGAGTCTGGCAGAGGTTATGGCCATTGGCCCCTGGGGGTTGGGGATGGTGACCCTCAGCACCCTCAGCACCTTTTACCTAACCTGCTGGCTAGGGCGCTGCCTTGGGGTTAACCCCCGCCTTACCCGGCTGATTGGGGCAGGCACGTCGATCTGCGGAGCGTCGGCGGTGGTGGCTACAAACACCGTTATTGAAGGAACGGAGGAGGATATGGCCTATGCGATCGCCACGATCACTGGCTTTGGTACCCTGGCCATGCTTATCTACCCTCTCATGGGCTCTCTACTACACCTTAGCCCCCAAGCCTTTGGCATTTGGTGTGGAGCCTCGGTACATGAGGTAGCTCAAGTGATTGCCATCGCCTTTCAAAACAGCGATCTCAGCGGCAATTTAGCTACTGTCACCAAACTGTCGCGAGTGTTGCTAATGGTACCAATTGTTGTCAGTTTGGGTTGGCAAACCAATCGTACTAATCAGCTAGGACAGTCGTCTCGTTCTGTTCCCGTTCCCTGGTTTGTTCTATGCTTCTGTGCTTTGGTAGTAGTTAACAGTCTGGGCCTAATTGACCCATCCATCAGGGTAGAAGTTCTCAACGGCAACCAATTTCTACTTTGCCTATCGTTAGCCGCTATGGGACTAGAAACAAATTTAGCTAGCCTGACTAAAATAGGCCTCAAGCCTATTTATCTGGCCGGGCTTTCGTGGCTATTTCTAGCAGTATTTAGTCTCTTGATAATTTCTAGAGACCACTCTTATTAGGGTTAGATCTTAATTTTTTAAGGAACACCATAAAAGTTAAAACAACAAAAATAAGTTGCTCCAAAAAATAGGTCAATGTAGAAGTTAGTCTTGCGATATCTTGAGTGAAGGTTAGCAAACCCGCTAGTCGCACTCTCTTTAGACCAAATCCTGTCTGTATACCCCCGATTTGTAGGGGCATTGCAGTGCAATGCTCCCTACGAGGTACCGATTACGAATCGGGGTTGTGTGACTCGGATTTGGTATTAGACCTGAGAGCTGATTTTTCGAGAGAATTTTAAGCAAGCCTCTTTAACCGATTACAGATTTTAGAGTAATGTCGGTAGTCATATGAATAAGGGCTTTCGGCACTGGTTTGTAAAGAGGAGATGCATTGAACAAAGCCTCTGGTGCGCCCGCCTGGAAGTCTATCCCGTCCTGGTTTATCTGTGGCGATCGCGATCTCAATATCCCAGCCGCCGCCCTATCCTTTATGGCAGAGCGAGCTAGCTCCAATGAGACAGTCGTCGTCAATGGCTCCTAACGCTTTCAGCGTGGCTTTTTGAGCATTCGTTAACCCCTTTGCACCTTGAATATTCATGCCTTCATACAGGCGATCGCTCATTAACGTGCTGATACAACGTCCTGTCTTTACATCCCATAGTTTTATCGTGCGATCGTTACTACCACTAAATAGGATTTGACCGTCAGAGCTAAAGATGACTGACCGCACCCAACCGCTATGTTCATCCAGGATGTGAAGGCAATGCCCCGTTTGCAGATCCCATAGTCGAATCGTTTGATCATCACCGCCACTTGCCAGAAATCGACCATTGGAACAGATGGCAACCGTCCAGATGGCTCCTGTATGTCCCTGCAAAACTTTCAGGCATTCTCCAGTTTGCATATCCCAAACGCGAATGGTTTGGTCATGACTACCACTTGCCAGGAATTGATCGCTGGGGTCAAACGCGAGTGAGAAAACTGCGCCGATATGTCCCTGCAATACCCTCAAACATTCTCCGGTTTGCACATCCCACACGCGAATGGTGCGATCAAAACTGCCACTTGCCAGGAACTGATCGCTGGGGTCAAGGGTAGGATCTCCGCTGTTGCCATTTGCGTAGCGTCTCGAAGAGAAGGCAATAGCGCGAATCCCGCTCTCATGCCCGCACAACACGTGCAAACACTGATGCGTTTTCACGTCCCACAGGCGCACAGTGCAGTCATAACTACTGCTTGCCAAAATTTGCCCCGTTGGGCTAAACAGGACCGACCAAATGGAGGCGCTGTGTGCTGACCATTGCTCCAGGTGCCCGGTTTGGATATTCCATAATGCGATCAACCCATCGTGTCGATTGATCGCGAGGGTTTGATTATTGGAACTAAAGCTGACGTTGGTGAATGGTGATATCCGACGGAGCGGACTGGAAAAGGTTTTGTAGGGGTGAAGTTGCGCGCGATCGCGATCTCGCTGCACACGCCACACCTGAACTGTTTCACTCTGTCCACCACTAGCCAGCATTTGGTTATCTGAACTGAGGCTGAGGGAGTGAATCCCCCCAATGTATCCACGCAGCGTTTTCAGGTTCTGTCCGCCCTGCAAATTCCAGAGCCGCACCGTATAGTCTTTTCCTGTACTGACTAACAATTGACTATCGGCACTGATGGCAAGTCCATAAACATCATGGGTATGACCCTCGAGTACATGGATGGGTTGCCCGTCTGGAATACTCCAAAGGCGCAGCGTACTATCGAGGCTGGCACTGGCTAACCACTGACCATCGGGGCTAAAGGCAATGTTCCAAACCCAGTCGGTATGTCCCTGTAATAGCTTGACGCTGGAAGTTATGATACTAGGCTTTGACGATTGATTAGGGGGCAGATAACTGCTCCACAGTCGAATCGATCCATCCCGACAGCCGCTCGCTAACAGCTGACCATTTGGGCTGTAGCGCACACACTGAACTCCACTGCTATTCCCCTGTAAGATACTTAAGCAGCGACCATTGCTCACCTCCCAAATCCGAACCGTTGCATCATTACTGCTGCTAGCCAAGGTTTGCTGATCGGGCGCGAAGTGGACAGAATAAACGCTTTGGGTGTGTCCCTTTAAAATACGAAGACACTGCCCCTGCACACTCCACAAGCGCACCGTTTTGTCTTCACTACCACTCGCTAACTGCTGGCTATCAGGACTAAAACTCACTGAACGAACGCTACCTGTATGGTCTGTGAGCACCTGTAAGCACTGCCCGCTTTGAACATCCCATAAGCGCACAGAGCTATCCGTACTGCCGCTGGCAAGCAGAGCACCATCTGGACTAAAGGCAACCGACCAAACCCAACCGATGTGTCCTTCAAAGGTGGCTAAGAGTTGGGTTGTGGTGAAATTCCAGAGATAGATGTTGCCAATGGAATCGCCCACTGCCATCATCTGTCCGTCTGGGCTCAGAGCGACTGACATGGCAATACTAAATACTTCAGAAAAGATGGACTTAGCAAACGTGGCATTCTGAAAATTGACCCCGGCCAAATCGACCTGCTGCAAGTCGGCTTGCTGCACCATAAGACCAGAAAAATCCGAACCGCGCAGGTCTACTTGAAACTGCACCAGCAAGTTGATCAGGTTACCTGCAACGTATCCTGGCTGCTTCCCCTGTTGCGTTAATATGTGCCTGGCTTGGGCCTCGATCGCCCCCACGCTGCCAAAGTGAGACAGCAACCGCTCCATTACAGGTTGCACAATTAATCGTGTCTGAATCTCTCGAATGTAATCTTTCGCCTGAACTCGCAGTAGGGAATGCGTTTGCCAAATGTTCAGCTGCTGCGTCTCAAATTCGATACAAACTTGCTGCACAAATCGTTCGGTGACATACTCCATCACCACGGGTTGCAGGAAAAATAACCCATCTGTTTTTTCGATTAGCGATCGCCGAAGCAGCGAGTTGACTAGATTAGGAACCCGTTGCTGAGTAGTCAAATCAACTACATGTTCTCGAATATCTGCGATCGAAACGGGCTCTCGAAGAATTGCAAACCAGAATAATATTTTCTGCTCGGCCTCAGACAATCGCTCAAACTGACGATTTAGCAAATCGCGAATGTCTTCAAAAACGGCTAATCCCTGGCTGAGATAGGGCATGACCTCGGTAATGCTGCCGTTAAACAAATCTTGAGTTGCGGCTGCCACCAGCTTCAGCGCCAGCGGATTGCCGCCGTAGTGGTGAATTAACCTGTCCCATTCGGCTTCTGAACCTGTAAACGCTCCTTTTTGCCGAAAGATGGCGCGTCCATCGTCAGAGGTGAGGCCGCTTAGGGGCAGCGATCGCACCAGTGCCTGAGCGCCTTCCATCAGCGCCATTTCCTGGGGCTTTTCTCGGCTAGTTAGCAACAAACAACTTCGGTGAGACGTTTCGCCAATGGTTCTGAGCAATTGCCCGTACCCTTCATAGCCCAATCGCCAGTGCCCCACCTGTTCACGCTGCAAAATAGACTCTACATTATCCAAAATTATTAAGCACCGACGCGATGCTCCGCCTGGGCCGGTCTTTGACCATCGCAGATATTGCATCAGTTTAGAAAGCTGCTGATCGAGCGTAGCGGGAATGACAGGGTCTTCCCCATGCAGCGGCATGAGAAACTTCAGCAGACTCGACAGAAGTTCATCCAGCGGGGGCGCGTTTGCCAGGGAGCGCCAGACGACAATCTCAAATTCTGCCTGCATCTGCAGCGCAGCCTTGACCGCGATTGTACTTTTGCCAATGCCGCCAATGCCCAACAGCCCAACCATGCGACAGCGATCGGACACGACCGACTGCCAAAGCTGCGTTAGCTCTGACTCACGCCCGTAGAAGGTTGAGACATCAACTGCGGTATCCCAGTCCTGGTGAGGGTTGGTCCACTGGCTCTCGGTTTCTTCAGAGGAGGTAGGCGATGTCAGGTCTGCCTGCGTTAACTCCAGCCCAAACGCCCGAAAGAGATACTCCACCGACTGGCGATCGACCCCCTGTTCGCGCTTGAAGATGCGGGTAAGGGTATTGAGGGAAAGCGTAGTGCGATCGCTGAGATCTTCCTGGGTGAAATGCTTGCCCCAGACCTCGTCCGATTCCGCCTGCTGTTTTGCCGTCTGAAACTTCTGCCATCCCTGGGGCGACAGAATGACGCCCCGAACTCGCCCAGTGGCAGCTCTCCTCCGTCCAGATTTCGATGGCTTGGAATCCATAGCTTAGCTAGCGGGGTAAAGGACAAAGACGGTCTTTCCTCAAAATACCGAGCATTTTTTTAACTAAGGCTTAACGAGAGTTTCGGTAGCGCTGCCCAACCGGCCAATGACTTCATGTTTGCTGAAGCATATCAGGTTCAACTGATTTCCGGCTGCTTACCTCCCGTGCGAAACGATTAAGTTGCGTCTTCACTCAAAGAACTTGAGTGGTGTGGATGGGGCGATCGCTGAAGAATGAAACGTAACCGGTGGGCAGCAGGCTCACCACCCTAAAGGAGACCAAAATGAGCAGCGTTATGACCAGTCAAAACATGAAACTCGAAGTGCTGGTACTCCCCGTCTCTGACGTCGATCGCACCAAGGACTTTTATAAAACGTTGGGATGGCGGCTAGATGCCGACTTTGTTACCAGTAAAGACTTTCGAGTGGTGCAGTTGACCCCTCCCGGCTCAGAAGCCTCGATCATTTTTGGTGAAGGAATTTCGTCATCCGCACCAGGTTCAGTCCAAGGCTTGTACCTGATTGTCTATGACATTGAGGCCGCCCGCGCCGAACTCATCGATCGCGGTATCGAGGTGAGTGAGGTCTTCCACGACATTGGCGGTATCTTCCCCCACGCCGGAACCGAAGGACGGGTACCGGGCCCCGATCCAGAACGGCGCGACTATGCCTCCTACGCTTCGTTCAGCGATCCGGACGGCAACGGTTGGGTGCTCCAGGAAATCAGGGTGCGGAAGCCCGGACGGTAATAGAGCATCAGCGCATCAGACAACACTTCAGAACAAGGACACCCGATGAAAATGCAGAAAGTATGGTTCATTACCGGAGCCTCCAGAGGCTTTGGGTTAGAAATTGCCAAAGCAGCGCTGGCAGCGGGCGACCAGGTCGTGGCAACAGTTCGCAGTCAGCCCACACAACTCGCCGCCACCCTAGACAATCACCCAGAGCTGTACGTGGTGCAGATGGATGTGATTCAAGAAGATCAGGTACAAGCGGCGGTTAGGCAAGGCATTGCCTGTTTCGGTCGGCTCGATGTCTTAGTCAATAACGCCGGGTATGGCATGGTGACTGCGATCGAAGAAGCCACAGATGCCGAAGTTCGTAAACAGTATGACACCAACGTGTTTGGGTTACTGAACGTGACGCGGGCTGTGTTGCCATACCTGCGCCAGCAAAAGTCTGGGCACATCATCAATATCTCGTCGCTGTTTGGCTACGATGCCATTCCGGGCTGGGGCCTGTACGGGTCAACTAAATTTGCAGTTGAAGGAATCTCGAAAGGGCTGGCGGCTGAACTAGCCCCGCTCGGCATTCACGTTACGGTAGTCGCTCCCGGTCTTTTTACAACTGACTTTTTGAGCACTGACTCCTACGTTGCCGCCAAAACCCTCATCGCCGATTACCAGGAAACAGTAGGACAAATGCGGATGGGAGCCGATGCGTTACACGGGAACCAGCCCGGTGATCCGAAAAAATTTGCTCAAGTTATTCTTCAACTCGCCAATACCGAACATCCGCCGCTGCATTTGCCCGTCGGTAAGGACGCAGTGGCAATGTACCAGGGCAACGCCGCGAAAATGGCGCAGGAAATCGAAGCATGGCTGCCAGTCGCGACCAGCACCGACCATGACCACCCCATAGCCGCTTCGACCGTAGCCTAACCCGCAACATTCACACGTTATTTCCAAAGGAGTTTTACCATGGCCACTGAACAGAGAGTCGCTGTAATTACCGGCGCATCCCAGGGCATCGGCGCAGCGTTGGTCAAGGCATACCGCGATCGCAACTATCGGATAATCGCCATCCCACGCTCAATTCAACCCGCAGACGATGATGCCATCCTCACGGTGGCTGGCGATATCGCCGATCGAAAAACCGCTGAGCGGTCGATGAAGTGAGCGGTAGGCCAATGGCCGGATTGCGCTCTACTCACTTCGTGAGTTCCTCCAATCGAAGGTTGGAGGCAGCCCAAACTAAGTTTGGGCTAGAGCCTACCCGCCAAAGGCGATCGCAGAAGCATGAAAAGTAACCAATCCGACCATCCAATTTACTAACCAAAAGGAGAACAAGATGAGCAGCAATTCCGTAAACAGCCCAAACATGAAGCTCGAAGTCGTAGTGTTCACCGTTTCCGACGTTGAGCGCACGAAGGCATTCTACGAAAATCTCGGCTGGCGGCTCGATATCGATATCGCGGCGGGCGGCTACCGCAACGTGCACGTGACGCCACCTCACTCAGACACCTCGATCATCTTCGGCAAGGGAGTCACTTCAAACGATCCTGGCTCGGTGCAAAACCTGGTCCTGGCCGTGGACGACCTCGACGCTGCCCGCGAAGACCTGGTGGCTCGTGGTGTCAACGTCAGCGAGATCTTCCATTATGCTGGCGGCCCCTTCAACAACGCTGTAGAGAACCCGCGCGTCAGCGGGCGCGACCCGGAAGGTCGGTCCTACTTCTCATTTGCCTCATTTGAGGATCCGGACGGAAACCTCTGGCTGATCCAGGAAGTCACAACGCGGTTTCCGGGTCGTCTATGGGACTCGCCACAAGCAGACGTTGCCACCCTGGCAGACCTGCTGCGCGAGACGGCGGAGCGCCACGACTCCTACGAGAAGACTCATGCCGAGCATGACTGGTGGAACTGGTACGCGCCCTACCTGAGTGCGCGTCAGACTGGCAACAGCCCAGAAGAGGCCGCCGCCGCCGCTGACCGTTACATGGAAAAGGCTTTGCCCGCTCTTTCCCAATGATGCGTTTATAGCGGCATTGCCAGATCGGGTTTGGAACGACGCTGATGGGTGAGAGCACCTCGCTCACCCATCGTGCACTTTGCTGGCGGCGATCGCCACTTCCTCGCGGCCTTAAGCGATGGGGCAAGCGGCGGAACCCAAACCCACAACTCATTCCACTAGCACCGTTGAAGCTGGCCTCAGCGAGAAAACCGGCGCAATTCTCTAATTCCACCGTACCTATCTGAACCAACTACAGGGAGGTTAGCCCATGTTTGAAGACATCAATCCTAATCGCCGCTCCTTTTTAACAACCACCGTTCAAAGCATTGCTGCTACTCAACTCAGCAGGCTCGGCCGCACCAAACAGCACGCTATGTCGGCAACGGCTGAGTTACCAATTGAAGGCGAACTGCCTTCACTGGTAGGCACCACTACATGGCTCAATTCGCAGCCCTTGACGGTTGACGAACTGCGCGGGAAAGTTGTGCTGATCAACTTCTGGACGTATACCTGCATCAATTGGCTGCGCCAGCTTCCTTACGTGCGTGCGTGGGCCGAGAAGTATAAGGACCAGGGATTAGTCGTAATTGGGGTGCACACGCCGGAGTTTGAATTTGAGCAGAATCTCGACAATGTCCGCCGCGCCGCAACGGACATGCGCATTGACTACCCGATCGCTGTGGATAGCGATTATGCGGTGTGGCGTGCGTTCGAGAACCGTTATTGGCCTGCCCTTTATTTTATCGACACGCAAGGACGCATTCGGCATCATCAATTCGGCGAGGGCGAGTATGAGCAATCAGAACGGGTGATTCAACAGCTCCTGTCTGAGGCCGGAACTGGCGGTGTCGGCCAGGACACGGTCGAAGTTAACGCTCGCGGTTTTGAAGCTGCCGCCGATTGGAACAGCCTGCGATCGCCTGAAAACTACCTCGGCTACCAGAGAACGCAGAATTTTGCGGCTCCCAGCAGCGCGGCGTTAGACAAGCCTCATTCGTACGCCGCGCCCGCGCAACTGAACCTTAACCAATGGGCACTTTCGGGCAATTGGACCATCGGCAGACAGGCCATTGCCTTGAACCAGCCCGGCGGGCGGATCGCGTACCGATTTCACGCCCGCGATCTGCATCTCGTCATGGGTCCGGCTGCGCCAAGAACGCCCGTGCGATTTCGCGTGCTCGTAGACGGGCAGCCAGCAATCTCGGCGCACGGACTTGACCTTGACGAGCGTGGTGAAGGCACCGTGACCGAACAGCGGTTGTACCAATTGGTCCGACAGACAGAGTCTATCCGCGATCGCCAGTTCGAGATCGAGTTTCTAGATGCCGGGGTGGAGGCGTTTGCGTTCACGTTCGGTTAATCACGTAAATAGATACGTCCTCGCAACGAGCGACAGGAAGGTAAATGATATGACGACGAACTCTACCCATGACAGCCCAATTCTGGTGACCGGAGCGGCTGGCGATATCGGTGCGATCGGTCGCAATCTCACCGCCATGCTGCTCGCCAAGGGGCATCAGGTGCGCGCCCTGGTGCGGAGCGAGGACGAACGCGCTGAAGCTCTGCGCCAGCTTGGTGCCGAGGTTGTGCAGGGCGACCTGACCGATCTAGCCTCCATGCACCATGCGATCGCAGGGGTTAAGCGCATCTATTTTGGCATGTCGGTCTCACCGGCCTATCTCGAAGCCACGGTCAATGTCGCTGCGGTGGCGAAGCACCACGGCGTCGAAGCCTTCGTGAATATGTCGCAGATGACGGTGACGCAGATGAGCATTACCGAGACTACCGACAGCCCGCAGCACAAGCTGCACTGGCTGGCAGAACAGGCATTGGCATGGTCGGGGCTACCAGTCGTCACGGTGCGGCCGACCGTTTTCCTCGAAGGCTTCTTCCTGCGTCTTGCCGCCGCTGGCGTTCGCGATGGCGACGAACTGGCGCTGCCGCTGGGCAACAGCAAGACCTCGCCGATTTCGGCGGTTGATGTAGCGCGTGCCGTTGCCGAAATCCTCCACGACCCTGCCCCGCATATTGGTCAGATTTATAACCTGACCGGGTTTGAGTCAGCCGACTTGGACCACTACGCCCGTGCCTTTTCCGAAGCACTCGGTCGAACGATTCGCTATCGTGACGTGCCGGTTTCTGGGTGGACAAATACGCTGCGGGAATTTGGGGTGCCAGCCCACCTCGTCAACCACCTTGCGGTGATGGCCGAACTTCACGCGCAGGGGCGGTATAACCGCATGACGGATGACCTGTTCAAGCTCACTGGTAAAACGCCAACGAGCGTGTACGATTTCGTGAAATTGCACGCTGCTGAATTCACGCGGAGTGAAGCATTAAGTCGCGGTTTAACTCAAAGAACTTGAGTGGTGTGAATCGGGCGATCGCTGAACAATGAAACGTAATCAATCTGACAACTCACCAACCTAGAGGATTTACCAATGAAGATTTTTGTTGCCGGCGGAACAGGAGCAATCGGTCGCCCAGTACTCGACCAGTTACTGGCTAAAGGACACAGCGTTGTCGCTCTCACCCGCTCTCAAGAAAGAGCCCAGTCATTAGCAGCACAGGGAATCGAACCGGCGATCGCCGATGTATTCGACGCAGATTCAGTCAAAGCCGCGATCGCCTACGCTCAACCGGAGGTGGTGATTGAACAACTCACCGCTCTACCCAAGACCTACAGCCGCGAATCAATGGCTGCAGCAGGGCCTCTGAATACGCGCATTCGCTTAGAAGGGGGAGCCAACGTGCTGGCGGCCGCACAGGCGGCAGGGGTGCGCCGTTACCTGAGACAGTCGGTCGCCTTCTGGGGAATTCCCGGTGCTGGATTGGCAGATGAGCAAACCCCGTTATCGGTTGATGCCTCCCCCGCCGTTGCCGCCGATGCTCGCCTTGTCACTGAAATTGAACGTCGTTTGTTGGAGTCCAATCTCGAAGGAATTGCCTTACGCTATGGTTTCTTCTACGGACCCGGCACCTGGTTTAACCCAGATGGTGATGTAGCGCAACAGGTGCGGCAGCAACAGTTTCCCATTGTGGGTAATGGCGATGGCCTGTGGTCGTGGTTACACATTGAAGATGCCGCGATCGCCACTGTTGCCGCCGCAGAGCAGGGTAACCCTGGTGTTTATCTAATTGCCGATGACCAGCCTTTGCCCGTGCGCGAATGGCTGCCTGCGTTTGCCCGCTCGCTGAATGCTCCACCCCCGCCCCAGGTAGCCGTTGAAGATGCTCTCAAACTGGAAGGTGGTGCAGACATTATTTACTACCAAACTCAGATGCGCGGCGCATCGAACGCTAAGGCAAAACGCGAACTAAATTTTCAGCCGCGATCGCTGGAATGGGTGGTTGAGCCTGCTGTAACTCATGCTAGTTAACCCGTATGGAGCAGCGATCGCCGTCATGCACGCGCTCTATGAACTGCACGGCTTAGCGCATCAGCAAATCCCAGTTCGCGATCGCAGGCCCACTCCTTCTAATCTGGAAGCTTGCCTTGCCGCAATGGCACTTCGATGACGCGACATTCGATCGCAGCACCGAGTCCTTCAACAATCCCAATTGTGCATGATCCGCTAGACAATGCGAGTGTATACTTCATCCCCTTCTAGCGTCACCCTTTGGTCCGCTGGTGCCGGGGATGATCAAGCCTGAACCTGATTTGTCAGACGCTTTTCCCACCACAGAATCGTTGAATCAGACTTACCAAAGGTGGAACACCTCCATCCCTTTGGTGCGGCTAGCCAACGCAGGGGGAAGCGGTTGGGGTTCCCGAAGAGGAGCAACGGGAACCGATGCATTCCGCTATCGTCATTTTTGCAATCCCTTATGCAGCAAAACTTCTTGAATTGACCGTCTAAGATGAAAACTCATTAAGGCTTGAGGTTAAATTACGTACGCTTAGGTTTCTTAGCCCTAAGTTATCCATAGCAGGCTCGCATCCTCAATCAGTCCCTATGACAAGCAGTAACGCTTTAGCTTATAGAGGAATCAAGATTACCCTGATTGTCTTGGCGTCAGTGGGGTTGACGATTGCCTCTTTGCGCTACAGGCAGCCGACTCATTGTGAAACACTTTGCACGGATGCTCAATCCTGCCAAACTGGGCAGTGCATGTTTGGCGAACAAAGGGCAGGCTTTCCCCTGCCCTTTGTTCAAGATGCGGAAGGCGGTTCACCCACAAGTGGTTGGGGCAAAATCGGGCCAGAAGATTATTTCTATGCGAATCTTGGGGCATTCGCCCTTAATGTTGCCTTTTACAGTCTTATCTTATGGCTGTTTCAGAGGTTGCTTAGATGGCTTTTTTTGTCGTTTCAAATCTAATTCAGCATCAGAGGTGCATTGCTAGATAAACAGCTCCTTACTCAAATTCCTGTCGCCATCGAGTCACTATGAAAGCCAACGTATTTTGTGCCAAACTTTTCCTCCTGGCAGCCCTGCCCGTGCTTGGGATGCTCACCCCAAAGCAAGCAGCGGCCCTACCCACTCTGAATCTGCAAGCCAGATTACTGTCAGATATTGCCTTTCAATATGCAAAGCTGGGTAATTCGCAACAGGCAACCACCGTTTCTGAGCAGGCCCTGGAAGCAGCAGCGGCAATGGAACCCTGCTTCAAAGCCAATGCTCTAGCCAAGGTAGCGGGTAGCTACTGGCTGATTGGGCAGGAGGCAGAGGGCCAGCGAAAGGTTACAGAGGCTATTGAAACCGCCCGTGCTCAAGAGGTAACCGGATGTAGTAGCAGTGCTACCTCTCCGACCGAATCGTTAATGAACCGGGCTGTGGAATTGTCCGATGAGGGGCAGTTTGAGTTAGCGATCGCGCTAGCCAGTGGGATGGGAGACCCACTGGCCCTGTCGAAGATTGCAGCTGATTTGTTGGACGCAGGACAATCTCAGCGAGCGGACGAGTTACTAAAGGAAGCGATCGCCCAGACACAAACGATTAAGGAAGCGCTCGGCCAGCCACAAACGACTGACGATGCCTACTTCCAAACGCGAACGTTGAGCAACATGAGCATGAATCTGACTCTAGCAGGCCATTCTGAACCGGCAAAGGTGGTGCTAGAACAGGCCATTCGGAGTGCGGAAACCATGGAGACCGACAACCCCGAAAGGGCTTCGTTGCAGGGAAGTGCTCTGCTCTGGACGGCCCGACAGTTCGCGGAGTTAGGTGCAAACGATCGGGCGATCGCGCTTCTCGATCAAACCGTTCCCAAAATTCGCAACCGTTCCGCAGACCCGTTTCCCCTCGACAAAGTGAATCAGTTCGTCGAGGCGGCGATCCTTTACCAGCAGGTAGGTTTAAACGACAAAGCCGTGGCGACACTGGCAGAGGCCCATGAGCTTGGCAAAGCCATCGCCCCCAATGCCAGCTACGGTCGAGCCGATGCGGATGCGCTAGGTCAAGTCGCCGTTGGCTATGCCAAAATCGGCGACTTCGAGCGAGCCATGCAGATTGTCGAGGAAATTCAACCGACCAGCGAGGGACAGAGGGCATTGGAAAATATTGCCAGCGCCTATGCAGCGGCAGGTAATTTAGAGGCGGCCGTCGAACTGGCGCAGTCCAACCCTAACCGCAACGGTGCGATGATCGGCATCGTCAGACACTATTTGCAGGAAAAGCAGCCGGATCAGGCGTGGCAGGTTGTCCAGGCACAGCAGGTCAAAGGTATGTTGTCAGAGGTAGCAATCGGCTATCTCGATGTAGGCCAGCCTGCACAGGCATTGCAGCTCGTTCAAACTGGCAAGCTGGAGGGATTTATGCCGGATATCGTGCAGGGCTATGCTAAGTCTGGGCAACCGGAGCAAGCCATGCAGCTGGCTCAAAGTGAAGAAATCCCATGGATGTTGCCTTCGGTGGTTGAGGGATTTGCTCAGCAGGGGCAGTTCGATGCTGCTTTGCAAACGGCTCAATCAATTGCTGACCCGGTCGATCGGGCACAGGCACTGATCGCGATCGCTCGTGCTTATGCTGAACCACGGGTTGAGGCACAAGGGGCACAGCGGGTAGTGATGCAGTTGCAGGATTGGGTTGTAGAGCTGTTTGGTACCTCCGATCGTGAACGAGCGGCTGAGGTGTTAGTACAGGCCCTACAAGCGACTCAGTCTATTTCCTCAGCAGAATGAGGGATATGGGAGTGCAATAAGTCATGTTTGCGTTCTGTAACCGTTGTACCACTGGCGCGCGCCTAGACGATATGCAGGTTGATATCGCCTGCGTTTCTAAATGCTTAGATACCTTGGCTTATCAAGGCCGCAAAGATTTGCTTAGCAGTCTTCCAGCCCTTAAAGACACACTCACTCGATTAGGAGAACACGCTGGCGCTATGCCTTGAGGCGATACGAGAGGTTTGTGCTCAATGGCCTCAGGCAAGGGTTGAGTCGTTGCCTGCGCGCGCATCTAGTCAGTCTGGCGTACGCCGATGCAACTCGAGGCCAATTGTCCAACATCGCGTTGGACAAATTTTGAAACGTTTCACGAGAGGGCTGCCGAGGGGGATTGGGATGCTGGTTGCGGCGCAGGCAGCCGCTCCAGGACCCAGAGTTAGTTTTTGGGTTTCCTTATGCAACCGACTCATTGTTCTGTCATAGGCGTTGTACTCAACATAGGACGGCTCCGTCCGGTAAGAACAATGGCTCAAGCCGCATCGCGCACTTGGTCAAGCAAGCGCCTTGGCAGAGCTAAACCATCGATAAGTAATCTGGCACTGGCAAGAAAGGAGTCTGAAGTTATCTGCCCCCAGTCGCCAGGGATTTATACTGAAATTTTTCACATAAGGTTCTCTATTCGACATTTAGGCGATAGATTTCCACCTAAGATACCGCATGGGGGTATTAGGCAGAATTTTTCCCTCTAATTACAAGTTCGACCGCTTAAGGTAGTAGTTGAGACAGTAGTTCAAGATTTGTGTGTTTAGGTTTGAGCAGTATTGTGAATCCTGGTACTTTGCTCGTGAGTGTTTAGAAGTGTAATAAGGTTACAATGATACGGGTAGGAGTGACTATAAATGCTTTAGTTCAATCCCTTGATTTCAATTGCTCGTACAAGTACCTGTTCACTTGAGGTAGCCTCTATGAGTGATCCAAATTCCCGTATATCGGATGATATGGTAGCCGAGGTACTAGCTGAAGCTGCTCGTTTACATACTGAAGCTAATAAAGGCTACTCAATTGCGGATTTAGAACAGATATGTCTAGAGGCACAAATTCCTCCACATATTGTTAGGAAAGCCATTCGAAGTGTTGAAGAAAAACGGTCGCGCGAACAGGCAAAACGACAGCAGTTGAGCGCGTATATCAAACAACAAGCTAAAAGAGGTATATCTGTGGGAATTGTACTTTTAATTCCTATGATCGCTGTATCCAGTATTTTTATCTTTCGCTCGCAGGTCGAGTCGCTCGTAGCTAGTCTTGTAGCTCGCCTCAATCAGCAACCAGCGGTGATACTTCGAGAAGATTTTCGTAATAGAGTCACAGGTAAGACTAAGCAGGAAGTGATTCAAGCAGTCGGCAAGCCAGATAGCACTTCTGACAGTGAAGAATTTTATGGTGACCTGAGTTTCTGGCATTACAGGAACATAAAAGACCCAGCTTCCGGCAAGGTGGGTTCTGCATCTGTGATGTTCAGAGATGGTGTCGTTGATAAAGTGGACTTCACAACCCTTTACTGAAAAGAAGACTTACTTCAGAGTATCTCAGGCAAGCACCAGCGGTCGAACAATTCTGTTGGAGCGGATTGACTAAAGATCTTCGTGCGGATGTAAAGGTTGCTGGCAGCCGCTCAACAGACCCGTTATATCGATTGCTGAGTAGGTTGGCAGGTTGACTCTCCTTGTGTCGTCCTCCGTGCCAAGTCCAGAAATGTTTTGACTACTGGTAAGGAATCGTGCCGTCGCCAAGTTAGATAAAGTCCAGTATTAGGAATCTCCTCCTTCAAAGTTCTGTAAATGACTCCGCCTCTGTGGAAGTTTTGCAAGGAGGCGGGAACGATCGCAATGCCCAGTCCTGCAGCAACTAAGCCGACAATCGTCTCCATCTGAATTGCCTCCTGAGCCACCTTTGGACGAAATCCTGCCTGCTGGCACGTGTCTATAATCTGCTCGTAAAAGACGGGTCCCATTTTGGCAGGAAATAAGACAAACAACTCATCTGCCAGTGTGGAAAGCGACACTTGAGTCTGGGCAGACAACGGATGGGTTTCTGGCAACGCCAAGACCAATGATTCTGGCAAAAAGCACTCCACACTCAACCCTGGTTCGCTGATGGCAGAACGAACAATGCCGACATCCACCTGTTTGTCATGCAGGGCTTGAATTTGCTGAGCTGTTGTCAGTTCATGCAATTGCAGTTCTACCGCCGGAAATTGTTCTCGAAAGGCCCTTAAAATCTCTGGCAGTACGGTATACATCGCAGAGCCGACAAAGCCGATCGCCAACCGTCCCACCTCACCCCGTCCGATCCGTTGGGTTGCTGCGATCGCCTGTTCGAGTTGCGCTAACACTCGGTAGGAGCGCTCCAAAAACACGTTACCTGCTTCGGTCAGGTGCACTTGCCGCTTCGTTCGTTCAAACAGCTTGACTTCAAGTTCTTCTTCCAAATCCCGAATCTGCTGACTAAGTGGGGGTTGGGAGATGTGCAGCCGCTCTGCTGCTCGACTAAAGTGCAACTCCTCAGCCACCGCAATGAAGTAGTGCAGGTGCCGTAATTCCATAACACTTATACGTTAAACCTATTAATCCTAATCATATATATATTGGACAGTCACCTGACTGCCTCCTACCGTGAGAAACATGAGGCGCGTCTCATCGTTCTTGATACTGGAGAAACCAATGAACTCAGATAAAAATCGTGTCGCTCCTAAAGTTTGGTTAATTACAGGATGCTCAACCGGATTCGGACGTGCCCTGGCAGAGGCGGTATTGCAGAGAGGCGACTACCTACTGGCGACTGCTCGTAAACCAGAGCAACTTGGCGCTTTGATTGAACTCTATCCAGAAACCGCAAAGGCTGTCCGTCTGGATGTAACGGTATCTCAAGACATCCAAGCAGCGATTGATAGCGCGATCGCAACCTTCGGTCGAATTGATGTGCTGGTCAACAATGCGGGGCATGGACTGATTGCTGCACTCGAAGAAGTCAGTGATGAGGAGACACATCAATTTTTTGAAACTAATTACTTTGGAGCACTCCGTCTGATGCAGGCAGTCTTGCCTGTGATGCGTCGGCAAGGCAGCGGTCACATTGTCAATCTGTCATCCACAGCAGGATTAGTAGGATTTGGCGGAAGCAGCCTCTACTGTGGGGCTAAATTTGCCCTGGAAGGTACGTCTGAAGCTCTAGCTAAGGAGGTTGAATCCTTTGGAGTGAAAGTGACTTTGATTGAACCTGGAGCATTTCGCACCGATTTTAACGGACGCTCTCTGGCAACAGTCGAGCAATCTATTGATGCCTATGCCCCAGTGAGTGGTGCCTCATTGCAGTGGTTCAAGGAAATGGATGGTCAGCAACCTGGCGATCCTGCTAGAGCAGCGCAAGCCATCATTCAAGCGGTGGAAAGCCCTCATCCCCCGATACGACTGGCATTAGGCACGGATGCCATGAGCCTGATTCAGGAAAAACTGGGGCGGGTCAAAACCGATTTGGATGCTTGGCAGCAGGTGAGCGTCAGTACGGATTATCCAGGACACGTCAATTATGCCAAGTAGAGGGATATCCACGATTCATACCAAGACATTTCTGCGTGTTGTTCTAGTCATCGTGTTTATTGTTGTCATGAGCACCACCATCGGACTTTCACAAACCCCCAGCAAACGTGTCAAAGCGACAGGCAGCATCATCCACCAACTGCGTATCTACGAGATCTTCGACGGCAATAAAACGGCGTTCCACGAACGGTTCCACGATCATGCAATGCGGATCATGGCGCGGTACGGCTTCAAAATTGTGGCGACCTGGGAGGCTCGGCACAATAACCGCACGGAGTTTGTCTATCTGCTTGAGTGGTCTGATGCAGATACGATGAAGGAGCGGTGGGCGGCGTTCATGGCTGATCAAGAATGGGCGGAGATCAAGGAGGTGACGGCTGAGGCGCATGGTTCACTCGTCGGCGACATTGAGGATCGGACATTAGAGCTGACGGATTACTCCCCGAGCGAACGACTGACGAACTAAAGTTCAGAATCTAAGTCAGGAGAACATTTGGTTTCAGCAACAACTCAACGGCTCAGCACAAAGCTGAAATTGATCGATGTACAGAGAGTTGATCGTTAAAAAAAGGCATGACAATTCGGCTGAAGCGGACTGCCGAGAGATCTTGGTGGTGTTGCAAAGGTTACTTGCAGCCGCTCAGCCGGAACGTTCGGCAACTACGTGCAACTTAATTGCCGCTAGGAGGTCAAAGGAACTTGTAAGAGTTAAACATTGCTCGTAATCATATAAAGCCTTGCTGCTAGCCCACGGCAGCAAAATCAAGGACCCCAGCATTTTGGGACAAATCAAGGGCAACTAAGGGTTATGAGAAACTTTACAGCGGAAGCCCCACTCCTTTCCGGAAAAGACCGTGGGGCTGCTGTTTCCAATATTGTTTCTCAGGCTACACTCCGGGTTCTCTAGGGAAGAAGGCGGGTGGCCTGGGCAGCTTGACAGAAATAGCTTGGTTTTGACGCTCTACATCAACCGATTTTTATGGCGCAGGCGATCCGTCCACTGATTGAGACCCAATATGCCAACCAGGTGCAGGCCTTTGAGCGCTCTCCCTGGTTTCAGCGTCTGGAGCAGGGCCAGGCCTCCCCACAGGAGTACGATGCCTTTGTCTTTAACCTCTGTCAGACCCACCTAAAAAGTCCCCAAATTCTGGCTTTTCTCTACGCCGTGGCCCCGCCCGAGGCCGCGCCCCAGATCAAACACAACCTGCTCGAAGAACTGGGGCTGGATGAGGCGGCCATCTGCCACCCCGATCTGCTGTATCTACTGGCGACGGCGGCGGGGTTTGATCGCGATCGCCAGACGAACCTGGCCGAGGCCGCCCAGGCCCAAATTCGTCAGCTCTGCACCGATCCGCTGCTATTTGGCACCATGCAGGAGCTGGGGCTGTCGGTGCTGCTAGAGGTAACCTGCTTTGAGTGGATGCTCTCTCGTTTGGCCAGCCGCATCGGCAAGGCGCTGGCGGCCCATCGCGGCCTGCCGCCGGAGAGCCTGACCTGGTTTCACCACCATTCTGAAGTCGATATTCGCCATGCTGAGGAGGGGTTAGATAGCGTTGAGCAATACCTGGCCTACTACGAGATCGAGGCCGAGGATTTAGAGACGATTCTCGACATCACCTTTCGTGAAAACATTTTTATTAAGCGATACTTTGCCGACCTGCCCGCGCTTGCCGAAACTGCCCTATGAAAATCGTTGACGCCACCCTGTTTGCTCTGCAAATTCCCTTTGTCGAGGCCTTTGCCCACAGCGTGCGATCGCGCAGCAGCTCAGACTCCATCGTGGTGCGGCTGCAGGCTGACGACGGCACCGTGGGCTACGGGGAAGCAGTGGCCCGACCCTACGTCACCGGAGAGACAGTGGCGAGCTGTCTGGAATTCATGGAACGCGCCCTGTGGCCTGCGGTGCAAGCCACAGACTATGCTCCCTGGGCAGGGCAGGATGCGATCGCCTGGCTGGGGTCGTTGGCCCTGCCCAGTGATGGGGATAATTCGACAACTGGCGTGGTGGCCTGGAATGCGGCCCGCTGCGGCTTTGAGCTAGCCCTGGTCGATTGTCTGCTCAAGTCTGCCGGGGTTTCCTTGGGAGAACTTTTACCGCCTCGGCACCCGGTGACCTACAGCGGCGTGATCACGGCCAGCAGCGTTGAGGGGGCGGTGAAGCACGCCAAGCGCTTTAAGCAGTTTGGCCTGCCCCACATGAAGGTCAAGATCACCGGAGAGGCGGATCGAGAACGGCTGGCGGCGATTCGGGCGGCGGTGGGGCCAGAGATGTCGCTGCGGGTGGATGGCAATGGGGCCTACTCAGTGGAAGACGCGATCGCCACCTGTGAAGCCCTGGCCGAATTTCACATCGACAGCGCCGAGCAGATGATTCCGCGCGGCGACCCCCAAGAGTTAGCGACGGTGCAGGGGGCCACCGCCATTCCTCAAATGGCCGATGAGTCGTTAATTACCCGGGCGGATGCCGAGGCGCTGATTGAGGCTAAGGCCTGTCGGGGCTTTAATCTGCGGCTGTCGAAATGTGGGGGGCTGGGGCCAACGCTGGCGATCGCCGAGCTGGCCCAGGCCGCTGGCATCCAAATGCAGGTGGGCTGCCAGGTGGGCGAGACGGCGATTCTCTCTGCTGCGGGGCGGCACCTGGCGGCCTACTTGCCCGAAATCAGCTTTTGCGAAGGCTCCTACGGCAGCCTGCTGCTGCGGGAAGATCTCAGCCGTCGCCCGATTCACTTTGGCCACCAGGGGCTGGCAAAACCCCTAAAGGGGCCAGGACTGGGGGTCGAGATTCAGGATGATCTGCTGGAAAAGTACGCACAGCAAGTCATTTCACTCTCAGCGAAGGCGGTGTGAGGCCATGGCCAGTCTGTACACCCTTGGCCTGCGCTGGCAGGGGCGAGCCCTACAACAACGGCTAGAGGCCGCCACCCAGGAGCCGGAGCAGGCCCAAGCGCAGCTCTTGCGCCAGCTGCTCAGCCGCCATGGCGACACCCAGTTTGGCCGCGAGCACCGCTTTGATCAGATTCGCACCCCGCTCGACTATCGCCGGGCGGTGCCGATCCGCGACTACGAAGGCTTTCGGCCCTACGTGGAGCGCATGGTGGCCGGGCAGGCAAAAATTCTGGTGAATGAGCCCGTGCGGATGTTCACCATGACCAGCGGCACCACCGGGCAGCCCAAGTATATCCCCGTCACCGCCGGGGTCGAGCGGGGCGGGTCGCGACTGATGCAGCAGTGGCTCTACCGCATTCTGCAAGACCACCCCAGGTTTTTGAGCCGAGCGGTGGTGGGAATTGTCAGCCCAGCGATCGAGGGCTACACCCCCGGCGGCATTCCCTACGGCAGCCTGTCGGGGCGCATCTACCAGCAGATTCCGGCCCTGATTCGGCGCACCTATGCTATCCCCTACAAGGTGTTTGAGATTGCTGACTACGATCGCCGCTACTGGGCGATCGCCCGCTACGCCCTGGCGCGGCAGGTCTCCTTCTTATCTACGCCCAACCCCAGCACCCTGAAACGGCTGGCGACAGTGATGACGTACCAGGCAGAATCGCTGATCCAAGCGATCCACGATGGCGCGGGCGGCGAGGGCATCCCGACCCAGAGGCCCCAGCCCGAGCGGGCCAAACAGCTAGAGCAAATTTTCACCACCACCGGGGCACTGCGGCCTCAAGACTGCTGGCCCCACCTGGCCCTGTTGAGCTGCTGGACAGGCGGCTCGGTGGGGGCGCAAGCCCAACAGCTCACCGCTGACTTTGGCCCCCTGCCGATTCGCGATCTGGGTTATCTGGCTAGTGAGGCCCGCATCACCCTGCCCTACCAAAACAACACGCCCACTGGCCTGCTCGATCTGACCCTGAATGTCTATGAGTTTATTCCCGAAGACTGTGCCGACCAGGCCAACCCACCAATTTTGCTCAGCCACGAGCTAGAGCCGGGGCAGCGCTACCAGATTTTGCTGACCACCCCCGGCGGCCTCTACCGCTATCACATCAACGATGTGGTGGAGGTGACGGGGTTCTATCACCGATCGCCCCTGGTTGCCTTTCTGCGTAAGGGCCGCGACATGAGCAACCTGACCGGGGAGAAGCTGCATGTGAACCATGTGCTGGCTGCGATCGCACACCTACAACACCAGTTTCACCAGCCCATCGGCCCCTACCGCCTGGTGGCCAATGCCGAGGCCATGCGCTATGAGCTGCATTGGGAAACGCCAGACAGCCCCAGCCAGGACTGGGTTCATCAACTGCTGTCAGCCTTCGATACAGCCCTGGCCGAGAACAACACTGAATACGCTCAAAAACGTGCCTCTGGGCGGCTAAATGCCCCCTGCCTCCACCGTATGAAGCCGGGCTGGGCAGAGGTGACCCAGCGCCGAGCGATCGCCCAGGGCCAGCGGGAAGTGCAGTATAAATGGCCTGTGCTCACCCAGCAGCCCCTGCCGCTGGATACTGAGGCGATCGCGCAAACCTACGAGCTGACGCTGCCCTATGCCCACCCCCACTGATAGTCTGCGGCGGAATGGGTTGTGGCCCAGTCGCCATCCGGTGCCCTGGCTATGGGCGCTGACCCTGCTGTTTTTGCTGCGGGTGCTGGGGCAGATGCTAGTGGCCTGCTGCCAGGTGCCCTTTTTGCCCCCCATGCCCCACTGGTATTCGGGCCTGTTACCCTACCCGCTGCTGTTGCCCAGCCAGCTGCTGATTTTGGGGCTCCAGGTGAAGATCAACCGCGACCTGGCCCAGGGGCGGGGCTGGTTCCAGCGGCCTCGCCCCCGCCTGGGCAAAGCGCTCCAGTACTTTAGCTACGGCTACGCCCTGGTGATGGTAGTTCGCTACGGCCTTACCATGGGTCTCTATCCGGAGCGCCGCTGGCTGGGGGAGGGCACGATTCCCATTGTGTTTCACTGGGTACTGGCCGCCTATCTCTGGCTCTGGGGTCAGGGCCATCGTCTGGGGAGGCAGCCATGAGTTGGGGGATTTTTCGCCATTCCCGGCTGTTCTCGCATAAGCGGGCTTGGCTGTGGCTATTGGCAGGGCTTACTGCGCTGCTGCTGCTGGTGGTTGGGCGGGGGAGTGCGATCGCCGCCGCCTGGCTGGGTCACCAGCTAGACTATCCGCCCGCTAGCTATGGCGTTCGCCTGGAGCGCCGGGTGACCGTAACCGCCCCCGATGGCACGGCGTTGGTAGCCGATGTCTACCATCCCCGCACCACCGCCGCCACCCCCACCATTCTGGTGCGCATTCCCTACTCCAAACAGCTCAAACACATCCTGTTTGCCCGCACTGTCGGCCATCTCTGGGCCAGCCACGGCTACACCACAGTAATCCAAGGAACCCGAGGGCGCTACGAGTCGGGCGGCAGCTACGATCCGCCCTTTTTGAACGAGGCGCAAGACGGGCGGGCCACGCTGCAATGGATCGCCCAGCAGCCCTGGTACAACGGGCACATCGGCACGTGGGGCGGCTCCTACTTTGGCTATACCCAGTGGGTGCTGGCCGACCAGGTCGATCCGGGGTTGTCGGCCCTGATCCCGCAGATCTCCAGCACCGATTTCTACCGCATGTTCTACCCCGGCGGCGCGTTTTCTCTGGAGAGCGCCCTCTACTGGGCAACCCTCAGCTACGGCCAGCGGGATATTCCCCTTCCCCAGGAGCAGCTACAGCGGGGCTACGAGGGGTGGCCCCTGCTAGAGGCCGATGACCGAGCGGTGCAGAGCATTCCCTTTTTTGATACCTGGGCCAGCCACACCGATCGCGATCGCTACTGGCAAACGGTCGATGGCACCGAGCGCGCCCGCCAGCTTCAGGCTCCGGCTCTGCTGATGGCGGGCTGGTACGATCCGTTTTTGCCCACCCAACTGGCCGACTTTCAACAGATTCGCGCCACCGCTGCCCCCCAGGTCGCCGAGGCTACCCGCCTGATCATCGGCCCCTGGACCCACGCCAACACCGTCACCTTCCCCGACGGCAGTCGCCCCCGCAACTACCGCTTCGAGAGCATTGGCCCCAGCCTGCCTTGGTTTGATCAGCAGCTCAAGGGCGACCCCGAGACGGCCTACCCCGACCCGGTGTTGATCTACGTCATGGGCGCTAACACCTGGCGGGGAGAGTCGGCTTGGCCTCTGCCTCGCACCCGCTATACGCCCTACTATCTCCACAGCAACGGTCGGGCCAATACCCTCAACGGCGACGGGCTGCTCAGTCTGGAGCCGCCGGGGGAGGAGGAGGTCAGCGATCGCTTTGTTTACGACCCGCAGCACCCGGTGCCCAGTGCCGGAGGAGCCATGCTAGGGCCAAACGCAGGCATTAAGCCCCAAACCGTGGTGGAGCAGCGGGATGACGTGCTGGTCTACACCACTCCACCCCTGACCGACGCGATCGAGGTGACAGGGCCGGTGCAGCTGCGGCTCCAGGTCTCGACCACGGCTCCCCATACCGATTTCACCGCCAAACTGGTGGATGTCCATCCCGATGGAACGGGGTACAACGTTTCTGAAGGCATTCTTCGGCAGGGCTATGACAATGCGATCGGCAAGAATACTCTGGCGGAGACTCAGGACTTCACCGAAATTGCGATCGATCTCTGGCCCACCAGCCAGATCTTCTTCCCCGGCCATCGCCTTCGCCTGGAGGTTTCCAGCAGCAGCTATCCCCGCTTTGACCGCAATCCCAATACTGGCCGCCATATTCCCACCGAGCGCCAGCCAGTTACCGCGACCCAGACGATTTACCACCATACCGCCGCTGTCTCCAAGCTCATTTTGCCGATCATTCCAGAGGGGGAATAGGAAGACCAGCTTAAGCATGAATCGTTTTGGAAAAACGACGGTAGGCTCTCGGCTCCCTGGGCAGGTACAGGACTGGCTGAGCGCTGGCCTGATTTCTTCGATGGTGCCGTGTAAACCGGTGAGGCGGCAGCAGCAGCGATCTACGCCCTTCTGAAAACAGGGTTAAATGATTGGAGTTAATGAAATGGAAGGGGCGCTATGACCATCACCGCAGAGGAAAGAATTGAACCCAAGACATGCTGCTACTACGGGAGCGGGGGTAAATAACTGCGCCTCTGTTTGCGATCGCCCTCTACGTCCTGGGCAACTTGAACTCCAGTGGATTCATCTTTGCTGTGAGAGTAATCTAAATCATTGAGTCCCCCGCCATACCACAGTCCCAATGAAAACCTTTTCTGCAAGTATCAAAATTGCCCGTCCTCCCGAAGCTGTCTGGTCTGTTTTGACCAATGCAGCTCGTTATTCAGAGTGGGCGACAGGCATCCATCGGCTTGAAGGTCAGATCGCCAATGGTGAAGTGCTGCAACTCTTTACAAATTCCAGGCCCCAGCGCCCTATGGCACTTACGGTCAATGGCCTTGTTCCACCTAAAACGTTCACGATGAGTGGTGGCTTACCGCTCAACTTATTCAGGGGCGATCGCACCTTCACCCTTACCCCACAACCCGATGGCACCACCGAGTTCAGCATGTGTGAAGTGTTTAGCGGATTATTAGAACCGCTGCTGGGTCGTATGCTGCCTGACCTAACCCCATCCTTTGAAAAATTTGCTGTGGGTCTTAAGCAAACGTGTGAGAGCTAGGAAAGCTCCTTTACAGCACCGAGTTCTCTTTGCGCCTGGAAAAATAGTAAACACCCTGCCATCAGCAAATAGCGATGACAGGGGTTTTCGATAAACAGGGGCTAAGGAAAGGGTTTACTCGTCCTCGTCCAGGTAAGCGGCCTCGTCTTCGTCCTCGGCCTCAATTTCCACGTCAGCCTCAGCTACAGCACCGCCGCCGATTTCCAGCTTCTCCCTAACCTGAGCTTCTACCTTCTGGGCAAACTCAGCATCCTCAAGCAGCCGTTGGATCGTGTTCTCGCGCCCCTGGCCAACGTTGTTACCCTCGTAGCTGTACCAGGCTCCTTTGCGGATAAGCACCCCGTGCTGCTCGGCCAGGTCGATCAGACAGCCCATCGTAGAAATGCCCTGGCCAAAGAGAATGTCAAACTCTCCAATACGGAAGGGCGGGGCCACCTTGTTCTTGGCCACTTTCACCTTGGCCCGAATGCCGTACTCTTCGGTGCCCTTCTTGAGGGTTTGAATGCGGCGAATATCCAGGCGTACTGAGGCATAAAACTTGAGTGCGTTGCCCCCGGTGGTGACTTCGGGGTTGCCGTAGGAGATACCAATCTTCTGGCGCAGCTGGTTCAAGAAGATGACCGTACACTGCGACTTGCCAATGCTGCCGGTAATCTTCCTCAGCGCCTGGCTCATCAATCGGGCTTGCAGGCCTACGTGGGCATCGCCCATCTCGCCCTCGATCTCAGCCCGTGGCACCAGCGCCGCTACCGAGTCTACTACCACTAGATCAACAGCAGACGAGCGCACGAGCTGATCCACCACCTCCAGGCCCATCTCTCCGGTATCAGGCTGGGATACCAGCAGTTCGTCGATGTTAACTCCCAGCGCAGCGGCATAGATGGGGTCTAGCGCATGTTCGGCGTCAACGATTGCGGCGACACCGCCCATCTTCTGCACCTCAGCTAGAGCATGGAGAGCCAGAGTTGTTTTACCCGAACTCTCAGGGCCATAGATCTCAATGATTCTCCCTTTAGGCAATCCACCGCCCAGGGCCAGGTCGAGGGTCAATGCCCCAGTAGGGATAGTTTCTACCTTCATGCGGGCGGCATCACCCAGGCGCATGATCGCCCCTTTGCCAAAATTGCGTTCAATCTGGCCCAGCACCATCGTTAGAGCTTTATCCTTCTCCACCTGCTCTGGTGACTTCTTGGGTGCATCTGTATCTGCTTTGCTACTTTTCCGGCCTGCCATGATTCCCTCGGTGGTACAGAACAAGACCCCTGAACCCCAGAACAGTTGTCTTTAGTGAACTAGTTTAGTACAATTGTTCCAAATAGCAACAGGTAGTTATCTATCTAGGTCAAGATAACTGGAGTTAAACCTCCAGCCCAGAATTGAAGGGGGAGGGTCGAGCCATGACAGAAGACTCTTTAGTTCAACTCATCGCCGTTTCTGACTGGATTGTGGCTGTTACTCGTCGGGCCACAGAGTATTTTTGCTGGGTCATTACTCCAGAGCTATCTACCCTAACCGACGGCGAAACCTACCCTACTCTTGAAGCTGCCCTGGCGGCGGGTCGTGGGTTGGTGCAGTGCTCCACTGGGCCAGAGATCGACTTCAGCCGCTGCCGCCTTTACTAGGATTAGCGACTGGCTTCAGAATAGTCATGCTGCGTTATCTCTGTCGGTCATGGGCAAGGATCTTCTGGAACTCTATGAACCCATCAACACGCTGAAGCCCGTCGATGACAACATTTGGATCGTGGATGGCCCCATCGTCAAAATGGCGATGTACGGCATGGCTATTCCCTTCTCCACCCGAATGACGGTCGTGCGCCTAGGTAACGGCGGGCTGTGGTGCCATTCCCCCACTGAGCTAACCCCAGCCCTCAAAGCTGAGATCGATAGCCTTGGCCCAGTTGAGCATTTGGTGTCGCCCAACAAGATCCACTACGCCCACATCCAAAGCTGGGCCGATGCCTACCCTCACGCGATCGCCTGGGCTTCTCCGGGGGTGCGAGAGCGGGCAGCGAGTCAGTTCATACCGACTACGTTTCACGCTGACCTAGGCGATACACCGCCGCCCCAGTGGTCTACTGAAATTGACCAGGCAATCGTTCGCGGCAGTCGGTTTTTAGAAGAGGTCGTGTTCTTCCACCGGCAGAGCAAAACGCTGATCTTGACCGACCTGATTGAAAACTTTGAGCCAGCCAAAGTAGACAAAGCCTTCCATTGGTTGATTCACTTAGCGGGCATTGCCAACCCCAACGGCAATACCCCACTAGATTTAAGAATGACCTTTCTTGGCCGTAAATCGCAGGCAAAACAGGGCTACGAACAAATGCTGGCCTGGGCACCCGAGAAAATTATCCTGGCTCATGGTTGCTGGTTTCCAGAGAACGGAGTGGCGGAGCTAGAACGGGCTTTTCAGTGGCTCAAGTAGTCTACGGTGGAGCTGAAAGAGGCGATTGCCTCGGTGGGATGATTTGGCAGTAGCCCGGCAACACCTCTAAGCACGATGCTGCAACCGTATCTTTCAACCTGGCACTACAGGTTCACAGCGGACGAAAGCAGACTGCTACCCATGCAATCTGGGCGTTGCTGAATGGCGGCATGATTGCGCAGAATTCTGAACGAGTCCTCAAAATCTACAGCGTTCGGTTCATATCTTGAGTCAGCAACGCCCCTTTTCCTGGAATGAGGTTATGGCCTGTCAACTTCGTTTATGGGATTTTCTCAGGGCTAAATCTCTTTAGCCAGATGGGCCACGGCAGGAACTTTCTCGATTTTGAAGTCGGTGATGCCGTAGAGCAGTGACAGAATAGGACTGGCAATGTTGAAAATGGCGAAGGGAAAGTACAGAAATGTAGATACCCCCAGCGTCACCGCCATGAAGGCACCGCAGGAGTTCCAGGGAATCAGTGCCGAGGTGACGGTGCCGGCATCGGCGGCCAGACGCGACAGGTTTTGAGGCTGCAAACCGCGCTTTTGAAACTCGATGCGAAACATGCGGGCGGGCAGCACCAGGGCGATGTACTGATCACCAGCAAAAATATTCAGACCGATGGCGGTGGCTACCGCTGTGGCAAACAGCTTGCCCTGGGTGCGCGCCCGCAGCAGCACCGGGTTGATCAGCTTGGTCAGCATGCCAAACTCTTCCATGATGGTGCCAAAGGTGACGGCCCCAATGATGATCCACAGGGTGTAGAGCATGCTGTCCATGCCGCCGCGCGAGAGCAGCTGATCGACGTCGGCGACGCCAGAATTTTCGCTAAAGCCGTTGGCCATGGCCAGCCAGATGCCCTTGAGAAAGACGATGGGCGTAGCGGTGCCTGGTTCATCCACAAATCGCAGCACCGCCTCGGGTTGCAGTACCACCGCCGTTAGCCCCCCCACCAGCGCCGCCGTCATGATCGCCAGGGAGGGCGGCACCTTGCGGTAGGAGAGGTAGCCCAGCAAAAACATTGGGATCAGCGTCAGGGGAGTGATCCAGAACAGCTCGCTGAGCTGGGTCAGATCGGTGGCGGTTTCGACTCCGGCGGTGACTTCGGTCTGGCTGCCAATGATGGTGAACACAATCAGCGCAATGATGAAGGCTGGCCCGGAGGTCCAGAGCTGGGCCTTGATATGGGTATACAGATCGGTGCCGACCATTTGGGCGCTGAGCACCGTGGTCTCTGATAGGGGGGAGGTTTTGTCGCCAAAGTAGGCCCCTGAGATCACGGCTCCGGCGGTGACGGCGGGGGAGACCCCCAGGGCGATCGCAATTCCTACCAGTCCCACGCCAATGGTGCCAGCGGTCGTCCACGAGCTGCCGATCGCCATCGACACCAGCCCGCAGATTAGCGCCGAGGCCACGTAAAACCAGCCCGGCTGCAAAATCTGAATGCCGTAGTACACCAGGGTGGGAATGGTGCCTGCCATGTTCCAGGTGCCGATCAGTGCCCCCACCGCCAGCAAAATAAAAATGGCGCTGGTCACCGAGGCCACCGCCCGACCCCCGGCAGCGCTAATCGCCGACCAGGGGTGGCCGTTTTTGAGGGCGACAATAGCGGCCACCATGGCGCTGAGAATCAGCGCCACCTGCACAGGGCCACTGACGGCATCTAGCCCAAACAGCGTGACGGCACCGCCGATCAGCGTAATTAGCACTACCAGGGGAAAGATCGCATCGAAAAGTGAGGGCGGGCGCGGCGGGCGCGGCACTGAGTCAGGCTGAGTCATGGCAGTCTCCGGTTGGTGAGGGGTCAATAGATGTAAACCAAGCCCGCCCCATTGATATTGAGGGAAATATCGCCAGGGGCAACGCTGGTGAGGGGCACAATGTCGGCGGTGATGGTGTTGTCGTCGATGTCAATCTGCGATCGCACTTCCTGAATAAAGGGCCACACCTCGGGCACCAGTTCTGACATCGTGGCTTTGTCAAAGTTGCTGGAGAGGGTGCCGACAATCTGCGATTTGTACTGCGATACCTCCTGAAAGAAGGAGATCTGGCGAACCACGCCGCCGACAACGATCGGCAGGGTGTCGTCTTCGGCATAGGCAGTAAAGGCGCGATCGACCGACTGAAAGAAGCGGCGGTGGCGATCGTCTACATAGGCAGAGTCGGCGCTGTAGGGTAGGGCGGTGGTATGTCGTGGCGGGTAATCATGGGGCATCCTATATTGAGTGGAGACGGTAGGGTGGGCACTGCCCACCTCTAAACCTGTGGCGTGGCGGTTATTTCGGCGGAATGGGGGAAGTGGCTATCACCTCGGTGGGCCATGTCGCGGTTGGGTCTGTGGGATGGCGCTGGGTGGATGGTGGGCATTGCCCACCCTTGTATCTTAAAAAGTGTGGCAGACCGTCCCACCCTAGGTTAAGCAAACCGCGTGTAGCTTGGGTCGCCGCACCTTTAAGGATAAAACTCGAAAAATCGCCAGGAGCCTGTGACTCCGTA
>NZ_JADEWR010000022.1 GCF_015207525.1 Nodosilinea sp. LEGE 06152 | reverse complement strand
CAAACCATCTTGGGATGTGATCACGGGAATCACAGGGGCCGCTTCGCTCTCTTGATAGCGATCATTCTTCCGAAGCGAGTACAAAGCCCCAAGAGACCAGACGGCCAACTTTTCTAGCGAGTCCACGTTGGAAGGCAGGTTAGCTGGTGCAAAAGCGGTCATAGATTTGCCCTAAGAACTTACTTGAATTTTGCCCTATCAGCAGGGCTATCAAAGCGCTAATTTAGGTCACTATTTAGGCAAGTTTGCAACAGCAAAACCTAGAATCCCTACAGGTTAAACGTTGCAGGGCAAAGGGTGAAGGTCTGCAAAACCTCCACCCCCGGTTCGAATCCGGGTGTCGCCTTGAGGTAAATCGGTAGATTGAGGGGCTAGACTCTCTGAGCTAACGGCGAGGGCACATGGGAGTGCAGCCCTCGCCGTTGCTGTTTTTAGTCAAATTTTAGGCATGGCTGTGGCCACGATTGGGGTAAAACTGGGGTAAAAGGCGGGGGGCGATCGCGCCCACGGTACTGCAGAGACTTGAAACGGTGCTATCGACCAAGCTCAAGCTGAAGACGATCGCGGAGGTGAAGGAGGCGATCGCCTACGTAGATGAAAATCTGTTTAATTGTTGGCAAGCTGCCACTTACCGGGAGAGTTTGTTAGCTGTTTTGCTAGGCCGCTGGTTTTTGGGCCGACTGGCTAAGATTAAGGAAATTTCACTAACGGGTGAATTTCAAGACTCGCGAGGCTACTTTAGAGAGGCTTGCGCCATTTGGATGGACAGGCTGAGTGAAGCTTAGCGCCAGATGCCTCCTCTGGCTGAACGATGCCAAAAGACCTGCAATACTACGCCAAGAAGTTTGCGAAGCTGAATGTCAATAAGCATCGAGAGCGTGGGGCTGCGCCACACAAGCCTGTGCTGTTGATTTCGGTAATAGAGCTAATTGAGCAGGGCAAGATTCGGCTGAATCAGGTGCCGCTGTCGCCAGAGCTAATTTCGACGTTTCTGAAGTATTGGCGCAGTTTGGTCAGAACCGATCATCGGTCTGATATTTCGCTGCCGTTTGTGCATTTAACTGGGGATGGGTTTTGGCACCTGGCGTTTTACCCGGATAGTGAAACGGCAACGCCGACGGGGTTGGGCCGCAAGGGGGTGACGGCGGTGCGGCGCATTGTGCAGTATGCGTGGCTCGACCCGGAGCTGTTTGCGATTTTGCAAGATCCAGGGCAGCGGGTAATTCTGCTGCGGGTGCTGATCGATAGCTGGTTTGCGGGGCGATCGCATGAGATTGAGCAGCTATCATTAATCGATGAGTTTGAGTCGGTGAAAACTCAGCTTTTGCGGGAGGGTGGGGCGACTTACAAGGTCGAAGACCTGAAGGATGAGGAAAATATTGTTGTCAGGAATGGGGCGTTTCGCAAGATTGTGGTGTCGCTTTATGACCAGCGCTGCGCGTTTTGTGGATTGAGAATTATTAGCGCAGATGGGCAAGACATTGTGGATGGTGCCCACATTAAGCCGTTTGCTGAGTTTAGGGATGATCGCTTTGTGAATGGGCTGGCGCTGTGCAAGAACCACCACTGGGCGTTTGACCACGGTTGGTTTGGGGTGGATGACGATTACCGAATTGTGATTCCGCAGGAGCGGTTTATGGAGGAGCCAGCGGTGGAGAGTCGGGAGATGTTGGCGTTTAGGGGAGAGGTGATTAGGCTGCCGAGACAGAGGGAATATAGGCCGAGCTTGGAGGGGTTGGGATGGCATCGGAAGAGATGGAAGGTTCATTAGGAGAATGTTGAACAAATTCAGATATAGTTTCCTCTCATTAAAAACTAAATTTGGAGCCTGTTTTTATGAACTCTAAGTACATAAATTAGCTCTTGAAATCAAATTTGTTACTTATAAAAATATTTCACTGTCTTATAGTGAGCTTGTTGTCATGACCTTAAAGGTAAGATTTGCTGGAGATTTTGCTCAGGATAGAAAAGTTCCAATGGGCATAATGTCTCACACGCTTTTTTATACAGAAAAAGCATTTGAAAGAGCCTATCTTGATGTCCAAAGAAATGGTCTTAGGAAGAACGAAAAAATGCATAGTGACGACTATGCTAGAGCAGTTTTATTATTCGAGAACATTGAGTACTCAAGTGTTGGATTCAAATTCGTTGAGCTTAGTTCCGATCTAATCCCTTCTGTAAATCGTCTCATTAAATCTTTGCTTTCTTCGTATGAGAAAGCTGCTCAAGAGGGAGATTTGAAACTCTCGGATGTAAAAGAACAGGTAATTACCCAAAGAAGAATTTTAGAGGCGAGGGGAGATTCTATTGTCCCGAGTTACGCAAATTTTGTTGAAAACCCAGGAGGCAAGATTCTAGGTGATTTCGGAGACAGATCAATCAACAAATACATTGACCAGGCAATAGTGCCTATTCGAAAACATGAAGGTGACGGCATAATTGAATTCTCCATGAAAGGGGATGAATTGCATACATTTTCATTCAATGCATTTATTGCCGAAAGATTTGGTAAAATTATTTCTCATAAAACCTTAGGAGAACCCTTTATTTTGTCTGCAACATTAATTTCAGCAGACAACAATCTCAAAGCAAAAGTTTATAACACTATATCAAGGCGACAGATGAATGTGTTTTTCTCCGACCTGGATGAATTGGTTTATTTTTCGCCTTTCATAGGAAGAAAAGGCGAACAGTTTCAGTTTATTGCTGCTCCAGTTATTGAGAGTGGAACATATGATGTTACTTCAGGAGACGTATACTTCTTGAAGTTTATGGGCTAAAAATTAATTTTAAGTGGAACCAGGAGAATGGATGATTTTATTGCTGAAATAAAAAAAGCATATCTAGAAGAGATAACCATCCTGCTCGCCCCTAAGATGGTTGTTTTTACCATATTCTTTATGCTTTGCATCGTTTCTTGGAGTGCCAGCGAAGGACTTTGGGGGAACTTGCTAGCATACAAAATTGTTTCATTTTTTGATTTTTCAACTGGTCCCATAAGTCAAGTTTTAGTCAGGGATTTTTTGGTTGGGGTGATCGCTGCATACTTGACACACTACTCTTATCAAATGGTTAAAGACAAATGGTTTAACTTTGTCGGGCATAGAATAAACCTAGAAGCTCGAATTAACGCTCGAATCCAAGAGTCAAGTCATCTAAGGTCCGAGAACGAAGCCATTAATTTATTTATCGTTAAAGGTGTGCAAAAAGATATAGAGGATGGAGAAAAAAAGCTTTACAGGTATCATAGCGTTGGAGCATTTTCAATGTCTATTTTAATTGCATCGATTTCAGCGTTTATTTTTTCATTCTCATTAGGATATTCCAATGGCGCGTGGGTTTTTCATCGTCTAGATCTGCTGGCTTCTTTTGCATCTCTTGTAATTATATTGTTCGTTCAAGAGAGAGCGACTATTTATTTTTTGAAGAGAATGATGCCTTTAATTGTTGTAGAAAGTACTCTTGCTGGTAAAGGGTACAATCTTATTCAATAAGATGGGCGTTACTCACCATTTAACCCTTGCTATTCCCTAACACAATCGACATCTTCAAACCCCAATCTTTCCTATGCATTCCATCCCTCGCAAAACACCGACAGCTTCCACTCGTGCTGACACCACACCAATCCATGCTTCACTAGGTTTTATTAAAAATAATGTTCAAAAGCTCCGCTCAGTCGGCCTCATGGCGGATTTGGCACTTCCAAAATCACCGCTGCAATACATTGCTTTCTCGCCACCTTTGCTGCAATAGACTAATATCTTGGGACAATGCGCCGCTACCTTGCAAGGCTAAGAGTGAAAAATTTAGGGTTCCCATTAGATTGCCAAGATGCATGTTGGGCGGTGCCTACCATACTCATTTACTTTCCACACCAACACAGTTGTTACAATTAAAGCAGCTAAATCTCTACAGCCTCTGATTAATCAATAGCCCGACCGTGGATATAACCGCCACTGAATTAGTCAAATGCAAGCAGGTTCAAATTGCAGAGTTGTGCCGCCTCAACCAGGTCGCTCGGCTCGACCTCTTTGGCTCCGCCACCCGGCCTACCTTCGATACCCAGACTAGCGATTTTGATTTTCTAGTCGAGTTCGCTACCAACACCCCAGAGGGTGCCGCCGATCGCTTCTTTGGCTTAAAGCACGGGTTATCTACAGTCCTAGGTCGCACCGTAGATTTGGTTGACCTTGCCGCCGCCAAAAACCCCTACTTCTTGCAAGCGATCGCCCGCGATCGCCTTACCATCTATGGACATTAAGGTTCAGCGATATGTTTCAAATGTCTTTGGTTTCTTCGCCTAAATAGCGTTCCACAAAGGCTTTGGCGGCTTCTGGCTTAAGTTCTTTAAGCGCTCTGACAATCTCCAGCACTGTTTCAGCCGATGGGTCACGTTTCTCGTTTGCCCATCGGTAGACGCTGTTGCGTTCAATATCGAGAGCCGCCGCAAGGCTGTATTGGCTCACCTCGTATTCCTCAAGCACCTGCCTGAGTACCTGGCCTGCTTTTCCCATGCCTTCATGGTGTCAGAGGACTATAACCACGTAAATGTCCATTCGGTAGACGAAATCCCAACTGTTGACGGCGTCCAATCCGGCTACTATACTCGTGTTATCCAATCTGTTGACGCTAAAGCCGGAGCTTTCTATGTCATCCAACCCTACCGCCCACTATAGTGCCCGCATCCTAGACCCCGAATCTGCTGGCCCAGTTCACCTTGAACTCACCCTCAAACTCCACAGCTACCCTCACCCCGATCGCGAACCCGTCAAAATTCTCGTCATCGGCAGCAAGCGCTCCGTCAGCTCTATTGTTGTTGCCCTGCACCAGCTTGGCTTTGCCGAAATCTTCGAGTGGACAGACTTCCTCAGTGCCCCCAATGCCGATCGCCCCCTTCAGTTCGGCTTCGACGAGGTGATGAAAGCGTTGGTAAAGTATTTGCCAAGAGAGTAGAAATTTTGGGAATCCTGAAACTCGGTTTGTATAACGTTTTAGGGATTCCCTCCACACTCATCTACCCATGCCTGCTCTTTGGGACAAGCTGCTTCATTTTGGTGTTGGCATTGCGACTGGTATAGCCTTTTGGTGGGTGCTGGAGCGCTACGCTCGCAACAGTGCTCAAACCATCAACCCGATTTGTTTCTTGATCATGCTGGTCTGGGGGGCAAGCGGGTTATTCTTTTTTCGCAATCTGGGCATCCCCATCCTCAGCGGCACCTTCTTCTATATGGCCTTTCTCGACTGGGATATACCTCTTTACCAGTGGACAGGCTTTAAATTCCTAATCCATCGCAGCTGGCTGTTCCATTCGGTGTTGATACCTATGGCAGCCCTGGGCGGATGGGTTTGGCTGATGCAGCAATCTCGGCTGGCCCAGTGGCAAAAGTCTTTAGCTAATTGGGTCCGCGACGGGGCGATCGGCCTTTCTATTGGCATCAGCGCTCCCCTCATTTGGGATGCGTTGCTATCGTCAACCCGCCGAGGCTTTTACATTCGAGGATTTAGTGGCTCAACCTCCTATCTGTGGCTGTTCGTCAATCTTGCTGTTGGTATCGGCCTGCCTCTGCTAATCGCTTGGAGTATGCAGGCACCCAATTACAGCGACCGAACTGAGCGTTAACCAGTTTTACCCCTTTCTATTTAGGTCTATAGGGCAACTACAATGCGATTTCTCTCTTACGTACTGGGTCTGGCTTTGATTTTGCTGGGCATTTACTTCTTGGGCAAAAACATCGTGTTTACGACCCATGCTTATCCTTGGTGGCGAGGCATTGCCGCCGACCTATCCGTTATTTCTCTCTGTATTGGCGTGTTTGCCCTGGTATTTTTGCCGTCAGATCTCAAACCTTTTGGGTGGGTAGCCGTCGCGTTTGGTATTGTCTGCGTGTTCGCTAGCAGTCGTGCCATCTTGAATCCAACCAGCCTGTGGCAATTCTTCTTGGCCCTTACAGCGATGGGGTTTGGCTACAAGATGCTATCGGGCAGACGCCGTTCGTTCTATTAAAAAGGTTATGCGGAGAGAGTAGGCATGGGGCATCGGCTATAAACTGGCCTAACCCCCGCCCTGCTCTCTACCTACAATCGCTATAGTTAGGTCGGGTGCCCGGCAGTTTTCTCTGCCGTCATACTATTTTCTAGATATCCACTACCCCAACCCCTGCTTCAGGGATGTAGTAGCCATTTAGAGAAACAGTGTGAGATATCGTCCTGTCCTTTAATCAATTCTGCAATGCGATACTGGTTAGTCTTAGCCCTCGCCCTAGGTGTAGTGGGCCTTTCCCCGACCAGCACCCCTGCCCAGGCCCCCGCTGACCCCGCTACTTCCTCGCCCCAGGGCGACGTAGACCCACTTTTCCTGCTGCGAGGCAGAAACATAGCCCGCGCGGCTGCCGAAACCGCCAATGGGGGACTGGGGAACTACATGGCCGAGCCCGCTATGCACGGCCCCACGGCAACCGCCCCCGTGGTGATCAATGAGGATGGTTCCCTGCTGTTTACCTTCAAGGGCTTTCGCCCCGAAGATCGCAGTATCAACGGCAACCCCGTCTTCTCGTTTGAAACAGAGGTGCTGATAAACCCCAACCGCACCTTTGAGGTTCTCTACAACGGTCCCATTCGCCCGGTCACTCCTTAACCCCGCTTTGTAGGGGCATTGCACTGCAATGCCCCAGGGGTATGGCGGATGAATCGGGGTTATAAGTCTAGTAACCGCTCAGGGAACCGCGCTGCTTGGCAGTGGCTTCGGCCCAGCGGAACACCAGCAGCCCCAGGGCAAAGTAGACGATGCCGTTGAGCAGGGCCAGACCGTAGGTGAACCAGTCTAGACCCAGACTTCGGGCCATAAGGTCGCGCAGCAGGCCGGTGCTGGGCAGCATGGGCAGCAGAAACCGCAGGTACTGCATCAGGCCAGTGGCTTCTTCTAGGGGGGCGGCCAGCAGAAACAGCAGCAGAAACTGAAAAATCCCCAAAACCTGCTGCACCCGTTTGAACACCAGCGCCGCCGCCCCCATCAAAAAGGCCAGCCCATACCCGGCCAGCAGCAGCGAAGCCAGCGGCAGCAGTAGCAGGGGCGGAAAGGCCAGGCGACTGCCGGAGAGCCCCATCAGCAGCAGCAACACCACCACCAGAATGACCAACCGCAGGGCCAGGCTGGCAAAGGCTCGGGCCAAGAATACTCGCGGTGCCCCGTAGGGGGAGAGAAAAACCTGCTCCAGGGTGCCGGTTTCGGCTTCGATCTGTAGATTGATGGCGATGTCGTTGTTGACGGAAATAATCAGGGTCCACATAGCGTAGCCAAGCACCACGGCATCGAGGCGATCGCCGAAGGCAAACCCCGGCCCGGCCATGTACTGGGCACTGGCAAACAGCCCGTAGAAGACCGCCATGATGATGACAATCCCCGAGATTACCTCCGTGGGATAGCGAATGAACTGAATCCAGGTGCGCTTGAGTTCGGCGTGCAGTAGATCAATCATGGGCATGGGAAGAATCTGAGTGGTCGTTGACCAGTTTGAGAAATACTTGGGTGAGGTCGGCGCGATCGCGCTGCACCGACACCAGCGGCACCGGGCTCAGCGCCCCCAGCAGCCCGTAGAGATGTTCGGGGGTGCCAGCGTAGGTAATTTGCCTGCCCTGCACCGTTGCCCCTAGCTGGGTCACGGTGTGAATTTGCTGGGGCGACAGATCGCCCTCCACCTCCAGGTGATAGGTGGTGGAACTAGAAAATTCTCTCAGCAAGGCTTCGGTAGACTGCTCGGCAATGATGCGCCCCCGGCGAATGATCGCTACCCGGTCAGAGAGTTCTTCGGCCACATCGAGCTGGTGGGTGGTCAACAGCACAGCACGGCCTTCCTGGGCAATCTGGCGCACCAGGGCTTTGACCATTTCGCTGGCTTCCACATCAAGCCCCAAGGTGGGTTCATCCAACAGCAGCAGCTTTGGGTTGTGGATCAGGGCGACGGCGATCGCCACTTTTTGCTGCATGCCGCGAGAGAGCTTTTGCACCGGGGTCTGGCGCTTTTCCTCCAGCCCAAACCGGGCTAGCAGTTCCAGGCCTCGGCGGTGGGCCACCTTGCGGGGCACCTGTCGCAGAACGCCGAAATATTCCAGGTTTTCTTCTGGTGTCAAGCGCCAGTACAAATTGCGGTTGCCCTCCAGTACGGCCCCAATGTGGCGCAGCGCGCGGGGCTGGCGGTGGGGGTCTTCTCCGGCTACGGTAATTTGCCCCTGGGTGGGGCGCACCAGACCAGCGATCATTTTGATGGTGGTGGTCTTGCCAGCTCCGTTGGGGCCTAAAAAGGCCAGCACCTCGCCCTGGCGCAGGGTCAGCGAGACCTGTTGCACCGCTTCAAACCGCTGTTTGCCCCGCCCGTATACCTTGGAGAGATTGCGGGTATCCAGCACGACGGAGCCCGATGAAGAATTTTCAGCCCAACCATCGGTTGGACGATGAGCAAGTTGCACGAAATAGTTCAGCTCCCAGCGACAGGTAGAGTCTTTACTTATCTTAAAGTTTTTACCGATCGGTCGGCGTGGTTCAGGTGCAATTGACTCAGCTTTAGGGTGCTCACTACGGAGCCAAATGGCGGGAGCCACCAGGTAGTGTGGCGCAAATCATCACAAGCCAAGGCACCGCCACGCATCGGTTAAGATCAATGTCATTAGCCATCCTGCACCGAGGGAATTTTGCACCATTGCACCCTCCACTTCAACCGCTCTACAAACCGATACCTGGGTCAAAGCCACCTGGGACGATTTCGTCGCCAGCCTGGACACTGCTCCCTACGACGAAGGCCGAGGCTACTTCGACAACGGCTACATGAGGATTGAGATGGCTCCTTTAGGTGGTGGGCATGCGCGGCAAAATTCGGTTGCTATGGATGTTGTCAGTATTTTCGCTGTAGTACGCAAGATTCGGATTGCCAAATTCATTAACGGCAGTTTCCATAAAACTGGAGAGCGAGGCTGCCAGCCGGATGTCGCCTTCTACATTGGGCTGGATTTTCAGCTCCCACCTCAGGACAATCCACCCATTGATGTCAACGTCTTTGGCCCGCCGACGCTGGCGATTGAGATTGGCGGCAGCTCTTCCAAAGACGACCTGGGGGCTAAGCGACTGCTCTATGAGCGGTTAGGGGTAGGCGAATACTGGGTGGTGAATGTAGCAGAACAGCAGGTGCTGGCCTTTGCTGTGGCTGAGGGGGGTAGCCGACAAATCCGAGTGTCGGGGGTGTTGCCAGGGCTGGAACTAGCGCTGGTTGAAGAGGCGTTGGGGCGATCGCAAACCGAAGACGATACCATCCTTATGGGCTGGCTGATGGAGACTCTGGCTTAAACCAAGTCGGTGTGCCTTTAGCATTAAACGAGTGCCGATACAGTGCCTTCAGCGCTGACAAGGTCTTTTGCCAAATTCCTAAGCAACGGATCAATCCCTAGTCTGCAACCGTTGGTTAGGTTTGTGTGGAGGTGCAAAAAACTTTCAGCCCCAAAATCTGTCCGTCGTTTGGTTTCGATCATCAATCTATCTTTGGCAGGTGTTTCTGCCCCTCATTGGCCTCAACAATTAAACAGAATGAAACGAGGCCAAACATCATGATTCGAACGCTGACGCTGTGGCTGATCTGGCTCGGCTTTATTGTTTATGTACTGTTTTTTGCACCCCCCTTACCAGCCGATGCGTTTCAACCGATTCAGTCGCTCCTAGCTGGGCAGATTCCAGCAATTAATCCCGTGCTTCTGTCGATGTTTAGCCTAGTTGGAATTTGGCTGCTGATCTATAGCAGTCTAATTTTTATAGATGGCAGAATGCAGTCGCTTCCAGCCTGGTTGTTTATGCTGGGGTCGGTCGCCACGGGTGTAATTGCCCTAATTCCCTACCTGGCTCTGCGTCAGCCCAATCAGGAGTTTAGCGGCGACTCAGACCCTGGGCTTGCGATTTTCGACTCGCGCACGACGGGTGTAATTTTAACTATCAGCGCGATCGCCCTGGTGCTTTTTGCCCTTTTATGGGGCGACTGGGCTGGCTTTGTGCAAGCATTTTTGACCAATCGCTTTGTCCACGGCATGAGCATTGCCTTTGGCTTGTTTTGTGTGCTGTTTCCTTACCCAACGCTGTTGCAGGATGACATGGCGCGGCGGGGGCTGTCGCCAAACTCTCAGCTGTTTTGGCTAATAGCCTGGGTGCCCCTCTTTGGCCCGCTTGCCTACCTTTGTCTGCGTCCTTCGCTACTGGCATTTCGCTTTCGCAATTCGTGAGGTGGGCTGAGGATAACTCTACCGATTGGGCACAATTACGCCACAGGCCAAGCGATCGCCGCTATCGCCTGCCGGATCGGTGAGGTAGTCATCAGGCCCCGAGTGAATGACAACGGCACTGCCGTCACTGTCGAACAGGCTGCGATCGCCTGCCTCTAGCGTAATCAGGTTGGTGGTTACGGTGTAGTCGGCGCTGCCGTCGGCCTCAATCCAAATATTGGGGAGGTCTCCGGCATGGGGGCCGTCGGGTTGGAGCAGGCCGTGGGCTGCTGCCGTTGGGTTAAAGTGCCCCCCAGCGGAGGAAAAATCGGGCGCGGTGCATTCCCCAGTCTCGTGGATGTGCAGGCCGTGCTCGCCCCTGACTTCGTCGGTTACGGCAGCGTCAAAGCCTTCTAGCCGCGTTTGAATTTGTACGCCATCTTCCACTGTTGTAAACTCAACCGTGCCAACTCGGTTGCCCTCGGCGTCCAACAGTTCGGCGATCGCGTCTGGCCCAGTTTGGGCTCCAGCGGGCAGCGAGAGAGCCGCTAAAACGGCGGTCAGCCCCAGGTGACCTATAAGCTTTTTCATGCCAAAATTTCCCCTCTTGCTTCAATTTAGGGGTTCATCCTAAAGAAGATGCAGCTCGCGGGTCATCTAACCCCTGAGAGATACCTCGGCCCGGCCCAGCTGTTGGCAGATGGCACTCCACTGAGCTTGGCTACTCACGACCGCCCTGAGATGGCTTGGTGCGATTGCCCCGCTGTGGCCCCCAATGTGGGTCAGCCTTGGCCTTCGCGTTTCAGTTCTGGTAACCATTCTCAACGACATTCAGACGCCGGAGATCATAGAAACGGGCACAGCAAAATTTTGTCATACCGTGCGAAATGGCGCTGGATTCCGCTGAAGTACCGTAATGGTATTGCTCTCGCCCGTTTCAGACGCGTCGTCTCAGGTCGGAAGGCAGTAACCATCTACTTTCCCGGCCCCTGTGCCTTGCCCCGTCCGTATTAGGCAGCGGCGGCGAGGTTCTAGAGCTACTCTCAACCCTAAACACCATGAGCTTTTTACGTCGATATCCAGCCCTGGCTGGGATAGTTTTAGTCTCAAATGTCTTAATCGCCTGCACGGGTATGCCGCCGATGGCACCGCAGCCAGAGCCACCGCCCGAAACTGGGGCAGGCATCACCGAACCGGCCGCCTCTGCGACTGGCTGGGCCGGTATTTTGGGGCCAATTTCGGCTCCTGAAAACTGGCAGGTTGAGCCCTGCGACAATGAAGTGCTGCTGTGTGTGGAGGCGAATGGCGAGCTGATTGGCAGCGTAGAACGCTTTAGCCACTCCATCAGCGATGTCAATCTCCAGGGCGGTGCCCCGGTTACAGCGGAGTCTCAGCGGCAGTTTCTACAGGCCTGGGTGGCCGACCACTACGCAGCCATTGAGGGCGATCGCAAGGTGGCTGACCCGGCCCTCACCTTTACAGGTGACTCCCCAGAAGATATCAATGTCGGCTCGCTGCCGGGGCTGCGCTACGGCTACACTGTCGCCCACCCCAACGGGGCGCTATTCGACCGGGGCATAGGCTATGTGGCTACCGATGGTGACCAGGTGTACGTCTTTGCCACCGGGGTGATTAGCGGCGACCCCAGCGGGTCTTTCTCCGATGAGGCGGCGTTGGAAGCGTTTGAACCTCATCTAGCCACCATTATTCAGGGGCTGCGGCTGTGAGCGCGTCTACCTCTCATCGAGCGATCGCCTCCAGGTCTCAGGCGGCTATATTTTTGGCGGCCTGGGTGTTGGCCAACCTGGTGGGCGGCTTTTTTGCCGGCTTTTTAGAAAACAACGGCCTGCAATTTATGGCCTCTTTGATCTTAACTGGAGCCATTGTGGGATCGCTGCAGTGGTTTGTACTAAGGCCCATGGGCGGCTTTCGCTGGTGGCCCTTGGCCAGTGCCCTGGGCTGGATTGTCAGCACCTTTCTGCAATCGCTGATGCAGGGCATCTATACCCCGGTGGCCGATGCCCTCTGGCGCACCTTTGGCCTGTGGGAGGTGTTTTGGCTGGTTGTGGTCATCGGACCACTGATGATCTGGGGCATGGCGATCGCCCAAATGCTGATCTTGAGCCACCGCGTTGGGCGTAGTGTTCTCGCCCAGGAAAATCGCCAAGTATGGGGCTGGCTTGTGGTCAGCCTGCTCGGTGGCGCAGCGATCGGCGGCGTTGGTGCCGCGTTGTGTGCAGCCTTTTGCCAGAGCCTGCCGCAGACGCTAGTGGGTTTGGTACAGGGCTTAGGCTGGGCCGTCTACGGCCTGATCACAGGACTTTGGTTAGTGGGGCCTTATTCCCCCTTGAAGGAGCAGGTATGAAAAGTTTGAAGTATTTTGGTTTGGGTTTGGCGCTGGCGGCTACTGTCGCCGGGCCAATGGGCACAGCGGTGCGGGCTCAGGTTGACCCCACTGGACAGCGAGTCAACTGGGCCCAGGCCCAGGCGGTAGATTTTGGAGCCCTGCGATCGCACCTGGTTGCCCAAAACTGGCGAGCTGCCGATGCCGAAACACGGCGAATTTTAGACCCCTGGATCCATCCCAACGGCGATATTTTAGGCACTCCCCTGGCCACCAACATTCCGCCCGAGGTGCTGCAAACCCTCGACCAGCTTTGGGTAGAGGCCAGCGGCGGCCGGTTTGGCTTCAGCGTGCAGCAGCAGATTTGGCAGGAGGCGAGGGAGCAAAATCCGGTGGATTCGGCGGTGGCGGCCAAGGTCTTTGGCGATCGCGTCGGCTGGACTCGCCCCCCCGGTGTGGAAGACCCCACCGTTATAGCTGGAGACTGGCTCACCGAGATGGAAATCAACTACTCCCTCAATGCGCCGGTGGGCCATCTGCCCTGGGCGGGGGTGAGCTGGGCGCAAATTTCAAAGCTGATGTCGGTTGAGAGCTGCGGCAGCTGCACCATCGACGCTATGTACGTGCAGGGTGAGCGGTTTACCCGCTACATACCGTTGCTGTTCAACTGGGTGGCAACCGCGATCGACATCCCCACACCGCAGGCAGGCTCGTGGCAGCGGGCGCAGCTGGCCCGGTCGATCGATCTCAAGTCGCTCTACGCCGAGTCGCAGTGCCCGGTGCGAGCGGTGTCGTCGGCGATTAGCCCCAACGGGGCGGTGATTGCGATCGGCAGCTACAGCTACGAGCGCTCCTGCGCCACACCGGGCGAAAGCGCGCTGGCCCTATGGAATGCCCAGCGCGGCAACCGCATTGTGACTCTGCACAGGGGGCCAGCTTTAGAAGCCTCGTCTCAGGGCACCCCGGCCCAGGAGCCCCCGACGGAGGGCGATCGCATCGTCGGTGATGTGGTCAACGCCGTCGCCTTTACCCCCGATAGCCAGTACGTGGCCGCAGGCATGTCCTACGGCGTGGTGCGGCTGTGGTCGACAATGACGGGCGAGCAGGCGCGAATTTTTGAGGGGCATAGGTACGCAGTACGCGCGATCGCAATCAGCCCCAACGGTCAAACTCTGGCCAGCGCCAGCTCCGACAACACGATCAAGCTCTGGAACCTGCAAACCGGGCAGCTGCTGCGAACCATGTCCACCAACGCCGCCGATGGCATAGTAAATACCCTGCTGTTTAGCCCCGACGGGCAGCGCTTGGCCACCGCCACCCAGCACAACACTCTACAGCTGTGGGATGCCACCACCGGGCAGCTGGTGCGCACCCTGGTCAACCGGGCCACCAACCTCTACCCACCGATGCCCCTCGCCTTTAGCGCTAACGGTCAGACCCTGGCCACCGCTGACAGCGACAATAGCGTCAAACTCTGGAACGCCCGCACCGGGGCACGCCAGATTACCCTCAAAGGCCACAGCGCCCCCGTTCGAGACCTGGCCTTTAGTCCAGATTCTCAGCGCCTCGCCACCAGCGACGGCACCACCGCCCGCCTGTGGAACCTGCAGACCTACGCCACCGCTCATACCCTGACGCTCAATCAGAGTGTGGGGCACCCGGTGCAGCCGACGAACCTGGGCGAAGTGGCCTTTAGCCCCGACGGCCAAACCCTGGCTGCCAGCACCCTGCTGCTGCCCCTAGTCGAAAGTGAGCCAATTCCCCGACAGGGCCTCACCCTGTGGGATGTGGCGACCGGGCAATCTCTAGAGCAAATCCATGGCGTAGGCCAGTTTCAGTTCAGTCCCGATGGGCAGTTTTTGCTGGCTGATGGACAGCGGATGCAGATCTGGCAGCCCTACAGCAGCCTGGTGCAGTAATCCTCTGCTGAATAACAGCCCGAATCTACGTAGGGGCAAACGGTCGTTTGCCCCCCGCGAGGAACTGTGACGGTCTAATTCCTCACCGAATGGGTACCGAATCGGGCTGCCAAAACTCTGATTCCTAACCGATCGCTGGTAGGGGGCATTGCACTGCAATGCCCCTACACATTGATGATATACAGACAGGCTTTGGGACGAGTTCCCCGCGTTTGACTCGTCTGCTTTGCCCCGTAACCAAATCTGTAACCGGGGCTACGGGTTCTCTGGGGCTGGCTATGGTGATGAAACTACACAACGTCTTGAAACTGTGGGGATTAAAACTATGACTTCTTTCACCTTCAAAACCAAAACTCTGATGGCGCTGGTGGGTCTGCTTGCCCTCGGCACTACGGCTGTCGGCGCAGTGGCCTGTGCCCCCCTGCCAGATTCTGGGGCCACCCCAGGCGAAACCGTCGAATCTCCCTCAAACTCAGAAGTTCCTCCCTACAGCGGAGAATTGGGCCAGGTGGATGACGTGCTGACGCCAGAGGTGCGAGAAACCATTCTGCAAACCGTCGCTGCCGACGTCGATCGCCCCGTTGCTGACCTGCGGATTGCCGCCGCCGAAACCGCCACCTGGGATGGCTGCATGGGCATCTACGTGCCCGATCAGATGTGCACCATGATCGCCATTTCGGGTTTGCGTCTGGTAGTTACCGATGGCGAGCAAAGCTGGGTCTACCACACCCGTGAAGATGGCCAGCAGGCGGTACAAAACTCTACCGCCAGCGGCAGCCAAAACAGTCTGATTACCGACTTCATTCCCCAGGTTGAGGGGCAACCCACTGAAACCCCGGAAGCCTATGTCTTTCGCTCAGTCGTTAGCGGCAGCCTGGCCGGTAGACAACAGGCCATCACCCTGTATAGCGATGGGCGACTGCTGCAGACCGAAGGGTCTACCCTGGTGGCCGACAGTCAGGTGACCCCCGAGCAGCTAGAGGCTTTTCAGCAGGTGCTAGAGGACCAGCGCTTCCCTAACCTGAACCGGATGCGCTACATCACCGATGCCGCCTTTGCCGACTACCCTACGGTGCGGCTCTCAACTCAATCTGCTCAGAGCGAATACATCGACCTGGCGATCGCCGATGCCCCGGTCGCTCTACAGGCCGTGGTGCAAGCCTGGGAAACTCTGGTTGCCGAAGCCCAGTAGACCAGCCGCGCGCATCTTAATTGAACAGCCACATTTGAGGGCGAATCACTAAGGACGAACAACCGTTCGCCCCTGCGAGGTGCGGGCTTTAGCTTAGGGTGGCCGAGCAATCAGCGAACTTAGCAGCCCGCATCGCCCTGTACAGGAATCGCTAGAGTGTTACCGTTCTGCTGAAGCTGTAGGGTGCCTTCGACCGCTACCGATTCAATTTCTCCGGGTTGGCCGAGGGTGGTGTCGACCTGGAGCTGAATGTCATCGTTCTGGCTGACAAAGGTTTGGGAGGTCTGCTGCCCGTAGAACTCTTCCCCCGCTGCTGCCGTGCGGCGAAAGCGGACAAATTCCCCGTTAATTTTCATCAGGGTAAAGCTGCTATTTGGGGGCTGAGCCAGACCATTAAAGAAAAGAAACCCCTCTGGTGGTGAGCCCTCGGACTGCTGCCAGAGGGTCATGCCGCAACCGCCGCCGTCCTGAGCAAATAGCTCATCTAGCGTAAATGCGTTGACCTCAAGGGTGTTTGTCTGGGGCGCAGGGGCGACTGAGGTATCAGTCGCAGGTGATTCGGGAGTGGGCGATCGCGAGTCAGCCGTACCGTCCTCAACCCGCTCGGCGGTTGGTGTGCAGGCAACCAGCCCCGCAAACAGAAGACCAGCCAGCGGCAGCAGTCGCACCTCCATAACGTCGCCTAGAATCGTTGGCCAATAAAGATCGATCGCACCTCGCCGTTGCGGCGAACCACCGCCTCTTCGTTGGAAACCGACACTAGACTCCAGCCGCTGCTGCCGACGCGTTCGCCGATGTAGACCCGCTGCGAAACGCCGTTGATCTCAAACAGGGCGGCTGAGCGATCGCCCAGTTCTAAAATTCCCACTAGGGCGTGAACTAGGGGAGCCGCCGCTGTGCTCTGGGGCGGAGCCGCCGGGGCCGTCGGGGCTGCTGGAGCAGGGGCCGTCGCCCCCGGCTGCGGTACCAGCGTAGGGGCACCCGCCGCCTGCTGTTGGGCCGCCGTCTGGTAGGGAATGTAGACCCGCTCGATCACGTTGACGGGGCCAGTGCCCAGACTGCCTACGGTGCCGCCAGCCCCCAGAGGTGGCAGCATAGGCGGGGTGGGCACAGCAACCCCGTTTGGAGCCTGAGCAACAGCGGTAGTGCCCAATTCACCGCGATCGACTTTGCCAGAAATCACCTCTAGCGATCGCTGAAGATAGGCCAAAAATTCTTCGTCCGACTGCTGGGCTGCGGTCTCCGCTGCCGGTCGCCCAAACGAAAGTCGATTGCCCTGCTGACCAAACCACAGCAGCCCGCCTACGCCCATCAGCGACAGGGCCGTAATGGCCAGCAGCATGCGATCGAACAGCTTGCCAAAGCGAGTTTTGGTCGGGGCTGAAGGCGGGGCCTGGCTAGCATCGTCAGCGTGGAAGAAGTCGATGGCGCTGCCCACCGGAGCCAGCGTGGTATCGGCGGTGGGGGGGGCTGCCGACTCGGCCGGAATATCTACAATCGGCGCAAGCGCCGTGGAGGCAGGCTCAGGAGACGCTTCTACCGCAGCCAGGGCGTCTTCATCGCCGTCTAAAATTTTGTCGACATCGTCAAACAGATCGGTAATTAAGCTGTCGGCGTAGGTAGTAACCAGAGCTTCTGGATCGACCGGGGTAGGCTCCTCGGGCGGCAAGGTGGCGGTGCTGTAGGCTTCTTCCTGGCTCATGGGTAATTTATCCTGGCGTTGGCAAAGGGAGATTTTAAGGTAACCATGTCGGTCACGCGGGAAGCTAAAACGAACCTGGTAAAACGCTAGAGCAGGCTAGATACAGCCCTCCAACGGACACTCCCCCCGATAGTCTGATGAAGTTTACCCCAAGTTGCCAAATCTTTCATCCACCGAGCATAAAACCCAACAATTTTCTGCGTTTCAACGACTCTCATGTAGAGTGGGCACTGCCCACCACAAACTGTGGATGAGAAGAAGTGATCGATGCTCTATCGCGATCGCTGACCGGAAAGACGACAGCCGGACGGTAATGCAGACCGTAGGGAGATGGTGGGCAATGCCCACCCTACGGGATCTTGAAGGTTTCTGATCTAGAACGGCTGGGCGGTTTGGGTGGCGAGGTCAAACTCATAGCGCTGAGCAAAATTGGTCACGCCATAGAGGTTAAACGACACCGTGGGTTCGCTGCCGAGAGCCTCGACGCTGTGAATGGCGTTGGCGGTGAGCGCCACTACATCCCCTGGCTGAAGCGTAATCTCGTCCACCAGGTCCAGATGGTCGGGTTGGTTGGGCTGAGGGTTGCGCCGCCAGAGGCAGTTGCGCTCTTGGCCGCCCACCAGCGCCACAATTCCCCAGGTGCCGTGGTTATGAATGGGCGAGGTTTGCCCCGGCAGCCACGACACCATCTGCACAGTGAGCGGAAACTGGTGCTCGCGGTAGAGAAAATTGACGCTCCAGCCGACGTTGGGGTCGGGAGCGCTGTACTCTAGCTGCAGCCAGTAGGAACTGACCAGCAGCTTGCGCACCAGTGGGGTGATCGCCTCCAGACGGCTGATATCGTCGTGAAAAATTTCGAGAATGTCTTCCAGCTCGGTCAAAAACCGATATAGGCGGTAGTACTTTCCCGGCTCTAGCGTTTCAGGATTGCCAAAGGCGCGATAGGTGCCATCGTCGCTGACGAGCCAGTTGTGTGCCATGGCTACTCAACTCGCACCCGGCGTGTCTCGACCACCATACCGTCTTCGCGAATGACCACGGTAGAAACCCAGCGGCTGTCGGGTTCGGCAGGGGCGGTGCCCACTTTGTATAGACCGCCCGAGCTGAGCAGGTCAAAGACCACCGGACGCGGCTCAAAAAAGTCTGTGGCGGTGACGCCCTCTTCGACGGCGACTCCCATCAGCGATCGCCCCTCCAATGGCTCTACCACAATCGTATCAAAGCTGTAGGTTTGCCCCGGAGTAAGGGTTGTAGGCAGCTGCACTTGCAGGGTGGGCGGGTTGGTGCCCGTCACCAAACGGCTGGTTTCGCTCAAAACTTCCTGGGAGGTAATTTGCCCGGCTTCGAGCTGCTGGCGCGAGGTGATATCGGCGGTAAGGGTGAGGGTGCGATCGGGGCGGGTTTGGGTGCCGGTGACCGTGGTGCGAGTCTCAAGGCTGTAGCGATCGGGACCATTGGCCTGCCAGCTGAGCAGCTCAATGTCGTAGGTGATGTCGGGATACTGCTGCCAGAGGGTTTCGAGGGTTTGGCGCAGCTGGCCGTAGTCGAAGCCAGTGTCGCTCGAAAACGACTCGCTGTAGAACGCCATCACGGCATCGAGATTGCGATCGCTGGCCGCTGTCTCTAGCTCACTGAGCACGCGCTGCACCTCAGCGGGGGCCGCCTGGGCGACGACGGTTGCATTGGCCTGGGCCACGGGTGCGATCGCCCCAGCTCCAAGGCCCAGGGCCCCTGTTCCCAGAGCCACTGTGGCCATCAATCCTAGGCTCCACTGTCCGATTAAACCGTTAGCCACGCTTACCGCCCTCGATACCACAAATACTCCGTCTACCTTATATCAACCGACAGGGAGTTGGTATAGTTAGAGTCGTTTTCAGCGTCGAGGGTGTTCCCTTGTCCCAAGCATCTACCTCCGTGGCTCCTCAGGCCGCATCGCCCCGGCTGCTGGTAGCCGCCAGCGGCACCGGCGGGCATCTATTTCCGGCGATCGCCACCGCTGAGGCCCTGCTTCAGGAGGGTTACAGCATTGAGTGGCTGGGAGTGCCCGATCGCCTCGAAACTACCCTGGTACCCGATCACTTCCCGCTGCATACGGTGCGCATGGGAGGGTTTCAGAGCAAAGCTGGGCTGGGCAGCCTCAGAACTTTAGGACAGTTTGGCAAAGCGACGGTGCAGGTGCGCGCGCTGCTAGAGCGGGGCAACTTTGACGGCGTATTCACTACTGGCGGCTACATTGCCGCTCCGGCGATCATTGCGGCGCGATCGCTGGGCCTGCCCGCTGTACTACACGAGTCGAATGCTCTACCAGGCAAAGTCACCCGTTGGCTGAGCCCCTGGTGTACTACCGTTGCCCTGGGCTTTGAGGCCACCCGCGATCGCCTCCCCAAGGCCAAAACTGTGGTGGTGGGCACCCCCGTACGCGACGAGTTTCTCACCCCAGAGCCGCCCGTTTTAACCGATCCCGTCATTCCCGCTGGCGTGCCGCTGATTGTGGTAGTGGGCGGCAGCCAGGGTGCTGTCGCCGTCAACCAGCTGGTGCGGGCCGCCGCCCCCGCCTGGATTGAAGCGGGCGCGTGGATTGTGCATCAAACCGGCAGCAACGACCCCGAAGCGAATAGCTACAGCCACCCTCACTACATTCATCGCCCCTTTTTTAGCGCTATGGCCGCCCTCATGCATCGGGCAACTCTAGCCATCGGTCGCTCCGGGGCGGGCACCCTCACGGAGCTAGCCATTTCGCACACGCCCTCAATTCTGATTCCCTACCCGTTTGCGGCAGAAGACCACCAGACGGTCAATGCAAAAGCCTTTGTTGATGCCCACGCCGCTCTAATGTTGAGCCAAAGCCAGATCGTCGCCTCAGAATTTCAGGCCCTAGTGCTTGATTTGCTGGCGGAGCCCCAACAACTAGACTCGATGGCCGCAGCAGCCGGTAGCTTAGCCACTGCCGATAGCGCTACAAAACTAGCCGATTTGATTCAGCAGGTTGTACTAAACCGTTAGGTTGTTTCCAAAGCGCAGGTATGGCTACAGTATTGGGTCTATAACCGCTTGCCAATCGCTGAGCGTAGAGCTTGACTCTAGCTCAGGTACAGGGCTGCCGTTGATGAAAATAGTCGGCGTGGACCATACCCCGCGACTGATGGCGTAGCGAACAGAGGCCTTAGCCAGACTCGCCACTGCTCCCTTCTCATCGCTGATTTGCTGGGCCAGATCGCTGTTTTTCCAGGCTGGATCAAACTTAGTGGCTAGATCTTCGACTAGCTGGCGCAGGTCTTGACGGGTTTTATGGTCAAAGGCGTCTTGGGCGTAGTCGGCCTGGTGCTCATAGAGATGGCTCATAAACTGCCAGGCCTGCTGCGGGTCGTTCCCCGCGATCGCCACCACGGCTTTAGTCATATCCCAACTCTGGCGATGGTCGCACAGCACGATGGGGTGAGCCGTTATGGCGACACTTTCGCCCTCGTAGTGGTTAGCGACCGCCAGAACCGTGGGCCAGGCCTTTTTGGAAAAAGGACATTCCAGATCGATAAAAACCTCGATTTGCACGGGGGCGTCGCCAGATCCCAAACGAAACCCACTGGGACGTGACGGAACAGGCATTGACATGATTGAGCAGTCTTAACAGCATCTGACGGCAGTTTATGAGACTACGACCAGCGCTGTTACCCTCGCAGGGCAGGTTGATACATAAAAAAAACGAGAAGCGATCGCATGGAGATCTGCGATCGCTCCCCAAATCATGTGTAAACTTCACCATCTCGAACGCTGTTCAAATTGAGGTCGTCTGCGTCTTCTAGCGCAGTTGACTCGCATTGCAGGTGAGCTTCTAACAGCTTCAAGTTTCGCACGTTCGACTTGTAGAAAGCGTCAAACAGGTCACCCACCAGCGGCACGGTGCCCACGACGGCTTCCAGGCCGATATTAAAGACCATTTGCGCCAAAATGCCCCTGGGCAAACGAAACCGGGCTGCCAAAACGATCACGTAGGCTGATATGGCGGTGGCGATCAAATCGCCTAGCCCAGGTATTAGCCCCAGCACCGGGTCCCAGCCAACTTTTAGCCCCAAAACGGGAATTTTGAAGGCCGTATCCATCAACCGACTAATGCGACGGATGCGGTTTAGGTTTCTGAGTTGAGAGGCGGTATTAACGGTATTCATGGGTTAATACTGCCAGCTATGGCTAGTCATTGTCTTATCTCAAAAGAAGGAAAAAAGCCTGGTGAATGCTTGGATCACATCTACCCTATGGGATCGCACCTCAAATTAGTTGGCCTTTTAATTGGCTTTTTGATCGAACCCTTGGGGGTGTTGCTGAATTGAAACACGAATTTAGGTAGGGGCAAACGGCTGTTTGCCCCTGCAAGAGATGTTGCGGTTTTGATTCATACCTGTATCCAGTGATGCCCGAACCCTCAGGTAACAGATTGGTGCTCTTTTTCTTGGTGCTCTTTTTAGGTTGGCTAAGTTCATCCCTACGCATCGGCTGATCGGATTCAGACTTTGCCTTGAGCTACTTGGCCAACTGGGTGGCCTCGGAATGAGCAGCGGTTCGAGTCGTCAACGGCTGAAGATGGAAGCCCACCACCTGTTGCCCACGACAGTAAATGCCCAGCTTGGGGCGAACTTCAAAGGCGGGGGTGGCGTCTTTCTGCGCCTCAGCCTCGGTGTAGAGCCAGTAGCCCTTTGGCCCAGCTACTAGCTGCACCGGAGTCTCTTTGGTGCGAGAAATCAGCACGTGAGTTGGGGTAAATGTCATTGCGGTCTCCTGGGGTGCAAGCCCCTTAATAAGCAGTAACTCTATGTAACGCCCTCTCAGAAAAAGCTGAAATCGTAGGAGCCGAATCTCCGCAGGGAGGATCTCCCTATCTCTACAAGTGCAAAGTCGTTTAGGGTGCCCAACGGTGCCTGGCGAACCTCACGAAACCTGAAAGACGTACTAAATTGTTAAACATAGGTTACAAAACTTCATCTGCCCTGGGTGGTACCCCGTTTTCAGGTAGCGTTTTTTCTATGCAAGAATTTCACGCCAGTCAAAATTTGCGTCTGCGGGTGCCCAACGAGGCCATTCCCATTGAGCATTACCTGCGGCAGCCCCAGCGCCTGGTACAGGCCATTACCGACCCGCGCCGTATCGAGCTGATTGGTGATGGCGTCTATCGACTGAGCCTGCGCCCTCTACAGTTTTTGGGCATTAGCATCGAACCCACTGCCGACTTGCAGGTGCGATCGCAGGCCGATGGCACGCTAACGCTAGAGTCGGTGGGCTGCCAGGTCAAAGGGCCTGACTATCTCAGCTTTGTCAACGATTCCTTTGGGATGGCGTTGCAGGGCACCCTTACCCCCCAGCGCCACGACCACTACACCGAACTCCAGGGCCGCGCCGATCTGCAAATTCACATCGAGCTGCCGCCCCCGATTCGCTTTATGCCCGACCCCGTGCTCGATCGCGCCGGTAAGACTTTCCTCAGCGGCATTCTCGGCACCATCAAGCACCGCATCGAACGGCAGCTGGTTGAAGATTACCGGTCCTGGGTGGCGACAACCCACGCTCAGCCAGAGGTGAGTGGTCAGGGGTCGCTGCGCGGTCGGGCTGTAGGGGGATAGTGGGAGAGTGGGCAAGTAGGAGGGTGGGAGAGTAGGAGGGTGGATGGGTCAATGTGAGTTGTTTTTGGCTCTAGTGGGTGAATGAGTTATAGAAATGCAATCGCCTACCGCTAGCCCAAACCGCTCTTTGGCACTGCCCTGGTTGACGGCAATTTCGACAAATCCGTGACTGCCTACTAGGGCTAGTCCTTCCCCAGGAGGCACTTCGCCGTAGGTTTTGCCGCTCAGCAGAGTGGTTTCTCCTAGGGTCAGCGTCCAGTTGTCAGATTCCACCGCGCTACCGGAAATGGTGGTGGCGGCATTGCCAAAGCGATCGATGTATTGCACCACGCCTTCCCAACCTGTTGCGGTGCCAACTGGAGCAGGTAGCGGCAGTGTTTTCAGGGATTGGGGATCGATAGCTGGCCCCAGGCGCTCGATGGGCACGCCGTTGGCTAGGTGTGCGGCCGCTGGGGCAAAAATGTCGCGTCCGTGGAAGGTGGTGCTGGGCTGGGGAACCCGCCAGTACTCAGCATTGGCCAGTTCCACAGCGTTCAGAATGGGGGTACCTTCTACAATACCGCCGAGCACGCCGTTGTCTGGCCCTACTAGATACCCCTGGCTAGTCTGCACCGCCACGGCCCGCCGCTGGGTGCCTACCCCCGGATCGACTACCACCAGGTAAACGGTGCCCGGTGGCATGTAGGGATAGGCGCTCAGCAGCGTGAAGCGAGCAGCGTAGAGATCCTGTGGCGGCAGGTCGTGGGTGATGTTAATGGTTTGGGCCGTGGGGCATATCCCTGCAATCACCCCCTTCATTACGCCCACATAGCTGTCTTGGGTGCCAAAGTCGGTGATAAGAGCGATGAGCATGCGATCGCCACAGTCAAAGAACAGTCTGCAATTCTTATTTTGTCGCCGTTTCTTCGACTCCGCTCGGGCAACGACGGTAGGCTGCTCAGGGGCCTATTGACTGGCCCATGCTCGAGATTTAGCTCTCCACCACTCGGTAGTCGCCTGACTTACCGCCGGTTTTGCTAAGCAGGCGAATGCTGCGGATCTCGATCGCCTTTTCGAGTCCCTTGGCCATATCGTAGAGGGTGAGGGCAGCGACGGTGGCAGCGGTGAGTGCCTCCATTTCGACCCCAGTTTCAGCCTTAATTTTGACCGTGGCCTGAATGCGGTAGCCGGGCAGGGTTTGGTCGGCAGTAAGCTGCACCTCCACCTTTTGAATCGGCAACGGGTGACAGAGGGGAATCAGGTGGGCCGTCTGCTTGGCGGCCATGATGCCAGCAATGCGGGCCGTGCCCAGCACATCGCCCTTGGGGGCGTTACCTGCCTCGATCGTGTTTAGGGTTTGGGGCTGCATGACCACAACGGCCTCAGCGACGGCCTCGCGCACAGTCTGGGGCTTGGCGGCGACATCCACCATTCGGGCCTGGCCCCGGGCATCGAGATGGGTCAGCGCCGACGATGACGAACTCGCCCCTGGAGAATTATTTGTCATAGGTACAAATTTGGCAAAAGAACATGCTAGTATAAGAAGCCTGCACAGGGGCGTGTAGCTCAGTGGACTAGAGCACGTGGCTACGGACCACGGTGTCGGGGGTTCGAATCCCTCCTCGCCCGTTTAACTCAACAGCTAGGTTATCCTGCCTTACTAGAGCGTGGATCGGATAACTCTATGGCATAGACATCTCGGCCGCGTCCTAGGGCAAACCGTAGGGAGTGGCCGAGATCTTTGCTATTGGCGGTGACAAAAATTACCAGCCCCACCAGGGTCATGACGCCCGAGAGGCCAAAAATGCCCCGGTAGCCCAGCTGATCGGCAATGGTGCCAAAGATAGGGCCAGCCAGGGCAATACCCACATCAAAGCCGACCATGGCCAGGCCAAAGGTGCGACCGCGATCGCTAGCGGTCGAGCGATCGCCCATCAGCGTTGCAATCATGGGAATCAGCGTGCCACCCGCGAACCCTTGAATAAACCCGGCCAGCAGGAACATCGGCGTGCTGCGGGCCAGCCAAAATACGCCCATGCCCAGGCTGTAAGCCAGCAGGCTAACGGTAATGAACCGCCCCCGTCCGTAGCGATCGGAGGCCCGCCCCACCACCAGCCGCGACATAAAGCTGGCCATAGCCGACGCGCTGTAGATCAGCCCCACGTTCAAAGCCAGGCCCGCCTCGCGCACGTACAGCGGCACAAAGGTGCTGATGGTGCCAAAGGCCAGCCCCACCAGCAGCAAAATTATCGCGGGAGTGCGCACCCGCCCGCTCCACAGCTGACCCCAAAATTCCTTTGAGCCCGCGTCTTTGGCTTCGTCTCGGGGCTGGTACGGCTCGTGCAGCCGCGCCACCAGCAGCAGTCCGGCAATGCCCAGCACCCCCATCGCCAAAAACGCTGTCGTAAACCCTGTTGCCTCGTAGAGAAAGCCGCCAAGGGCAGGCCCCAGAGCCAGGCCAATCGGGTTGACCAGAGTCATGTAGCCAATCAGCTCGCCCCGGTTAGCGGGCGGAGCCAGATCGAGCACCAGGGCGCTGTAGGCCACCACAAAGGCGGCAATGCTCAGCCCGTGGAAGGCGCGAATAGCCATCAGCGCCAAAATTGAGGTGTCGAGGTTGAGGGTGTAGCCCGCCAGCGCCAGGGGCACGATCGCGCGGGGCAAAAACAGCACCAGCAGGTAGCCAAAGGGGGCGATCGCGATCGCACTCAGCCCCACCATCAGCACTACTTTACGGCCCCGCTCGTCGGCCAGCCGCGACAGGTAAGGCCGCGCCAGCAGCAGCCCAATGGCAAACGACGCCATCACCACGCCAATTTGCTGACCGCTGCCGCCCAGGGTCGCAATAAACAGCGGCAGTGTCGGCAGCAGCCCGGCCAGCCCGGCCCAAAAACATAGCCCAGCGGCAAACAGCACCGTCAAATTAGTGCGCACCGATGGGCTAAAGGTTGAGAAAATAGTCAAAACGGTCGTTCTCCGAGTAGAGTGCTGGGTGCTTAGCGCTGCCACGGTTGGAACCACCGCGCCCCACTCTTTCAATGTAAACAAATGTTGCAGGCTTCGGCTATAGAGCGCACGGCTACCTTTGACTCTACGGGTCACTACCGCTACAGCCTGAGTCGACGGTGGAGCGCTGCCCCCGTCCTGGCCGTTATCATGCTAAATCCTAGCCAGGCCGACGGTAGCGTAGACGACCCGACCATTCGACGCTGCATGGGGCTGGCCAATGGCTGGGGCTTTGGAGCGATCGCGGTGGTCAACCTGTTCGCCTACCGCAGCCCCCATCCCCAAGTGCTGCGCCAGGCTGCCGATCCCATCGGTCCGGAGAATGACGCCGCGCTAAGCGAGGCCGCTAGCCAGGCCGATCGCATTCTGCTGGCCTGGGGAAACTGGGGCAGCTGGCAGGGCCGCGATCGCGTCGTACTCAACCTGTTGGCTGCCTTCCACCCTCAATGCCATTGCCTAGGCCGCAACCTCACTGGCCAACCCCGCCACCCCCTCTATGTGCCCCAGAGCATCTCCCTCCAGCCCTGGCGGGAGGGCTAGGCAAGGCAGCGGGCAAAAACAGTCAGGACTCGCGGGTTGATGGTGTGTTGGGTGGTCAGGTTTCGACTTCGCTCAACCTTCGGGGGCTCGATCTCTAGCGATCGAGGACTAAGTGAAGTCACTGCCCTCAGACAGTCGTTGCCAACGCGCAGCATCTCCCCCGCTCCCCATCCCCTCATCTCTCTACTTCCGTCGCTCCGGCTCCTGATACACCCCGTAAGCGGCCAAAATGCCCAGCAAAAACCCAAACAAATGCCCCCACCAGGCCACCATCGGCTGGTTAGGAAACATGCCAAAAATGAAATAGCTGTAGTTAATCAGCACAAACATCGAGATCAGCAGCGGCACCACCCGCCGCTCTAGCCAGCCAATACACAGCAGGTAGCCAAACAGCGTGTAGACCACTCCGCTCAGGCCGTGAACGCTGCTGGGACCAAGCAGCCAGGCCGCGACACCCCCGCCCAGCCAGCCGATCAGCAGGGTAATCCAGTAGTCGCGGCGGCTTTTGGCCAAAATCAGCCAGCTAAAGATCAAAAAACCAATCGTGTTGCCAATTAGGTGGGCAAAGCCAGAGTGAGAAATGGCCGACAGAAAAATGCCCGGTATTCCCTCGATGCTGCGGGGGTGCAGGGGCAGGTTCCAGCGGCCGCCAAACACCGCCTGGTCGACAATTTCCTGTATCCAAGGAATCGCTACCAGGTAGACAGGTAAAAGCGCGTTGCCCTTCAACCGTTGGCTCCAGCTTTGAGGTGCAGGGGCTGGTTTGTCGGCCCCGCGCGAAGTGGCCGGAGGCACGCCAGTGTTGAGTTCTGCCTCTAGTTTTTTGAGTTTGGCCTGTAGGTCTGCGTCGTCCAAAGGGGTTTGCCTGTCTTAAGTTTGGAACTATAGCCAGAGTAGCGTTTTCACTCCCTCACTGCCCAGTGCTCAAGACCGGGAAAGCCATGGGTGAAAGACTTGAACCAGCGCTGGGGTAAGCCGCCCTTAGGAACTCTCAGCCAAGACCGCAACCTTGATTCAGCAAACAACGGGCCATGCTGGACTCGAACCAGCGACCGACCGCTTAGAAGGCGGTTGCTCTATCCGCTGAGCTAATGGCCCTAACCTAACCACTCTACATTTTAGGGGGTGTCGGTTGCTCTCAGGGCAGACTAGGGCGAATAGAATATTGAAAAAACAACGGCGAACGCTGCCAAGGCGGTGAGTACCGCTAAAATAAATCACCTACTTTCTAGATCTCACTATTTGCGAGGGGTTGCCCAGCTTTATCCCATCACGATGACGCAGTAATAAGGGTGCGGTTTACCGTTGCAGCCGCCGCCTACTGCAGGTACTCACCTCAGTTAGGAGTCAGCAGGCCATAACATGTTTATCCTCAAGCGGCAGGATGTTGACATCAAAACGATGCACCATCCTCAAAAAGATCAGCAAATTCCAATTTTGTCGTACCAGGGGCAAACCTTTCGGCTGCTGAGCGTGTTTACCGCCGCCCAGGAAGACGATGCCAGAGCGCTGTGGCGCGACCTGACCGACAACCGGGGCAAAGCCTGTGTGCTGCTTGAAGAACCCGAGCGCTTTAGTATTTGGGGCAAAATTCGCCTCGATCAGTTTGATGATGCGGGGCCAGATACAGGTACCCCACCGGCGGAGGCCACCTATATTAAGGCCTGCCTGCTGATGCTGCAGGTGCTGTATATGGATGTGGAAGATCTGCTGGGGGCCAAGCAGGCTCGTCAGTTTGAAGGCGATATTAGCAAGGTGTTCGCGGCCTGGAAGTTTCCCCAGGCGGTAACTCCCGATGCGGTGAAAAACCTGCTCACCGTAGATCCGCTGGCCATGCCCCAGCTGCCCCCCTGGCAAGACCACCACCTGCACCGGCTCCTGGAAGAAACCCATCGGGTTGGCAAAGACTACTTTGGTAACGCCAACTTTGCCGATCGCGCCCTGGAGGCGGTCGAAGACCTCACCGCTAACGAGCAAGCCCTGTTTCGGCGGTGGCTGCAGCAGTCTCCGAGCGGCAAGCTATGGGCGTAGCGGGCGCATGGCCGACGCTAGAGTTTAAGAATTATTGCTCTGGGCGACTAAATCAGACGTATTCTTGCAGACTGACCGCCCATCGGCGGAGGGAGTCGATACAATTCAGTCGTTGCGCTGGGCACTCTACCGAGGCCGCGCTGCTGTGGCGATGGTCACGGTTTGCCCCTCAAGGGGCCATCGCTAGTTTTTGGTCGGCTCTGATGCCGTTGAGTTCCTTAGGAGTGAACCCTTGAGCAAGTCATCAACCCCTTCGTCTGCCAGTTCCTTGTCGACTCCGCTGTTAGTGGGGGTCTGTATTGCCTGGGGCGTCGTTACGCTTTTGTTCTTTTTGCTGTTTACGGCTCCGGGGGAAGATGGTGCCCAGCCTGCCTGGTTTTTGCTGGGTATTAACCTGCTCGAAACGGGGGCGTTTTTCTTGTCTGGGCTGCTGTGCTTTCGCAACTGGCGCAGTGCTCAAATTGTCAGTGGACGCAACGTCTGGTTTTGGATTGGCCTGGGGCTGCTGTTCTACGTGCTGGGCAATGTGATGTTCTTTCTCTGGGGCAACATCTGGGAACTCGACCCGGCGGTATCTCTAGGCGATTTCTTTTACATCTTTAGCTACATTTTTTTGGCCGCAGGCATGTTTAAGGCGGTGCTGCCCCGACGCCTCAATTTGGAGTTGCCCCAGTGGCTGATGGTGGTTGGCATTGGTCTGGGCGGCATTTTGCTGACAATTTTTGTCAACCTGGCGGCTGCCGAGGCGGCAGTGGTACCCGGTGCGCCAGCGCCAACGCTGTATCTGGCCCAAACCGCTGCCCCCGAAGCCGCCCCTGAGGCTGCCCCTGAGGCTGTGCCCCCCGCCGTGCCACCGGTAGCGGAGAGTTCATCGGCACCCGATTGGGTACTGCAGCTCGATGGGGTGCTCGAACCGCTGGCCGATGGGGTGGGTCTGCTGTACCTGATTGGCGATGTTGTGCTGCTGATTATTGCGGGCACGCTGCTGGTGGCCTTTTGGGGCGGTCGCTACTCGCAGTCTTGGAAACTGATTGCGATCGCAGCCTTCTGTCTTTACATCGCCGACATGTTTTTTGCCTACGCCGTCAACACCGACACCTACATAGAAGGCAGCCTGTGGGAAGTCTTTTGGACGTTTTCGGCGGTGTTCTTTGGTTTGGGTGCTGTAGTTGAGCACGCAATTTCTCTAAACTCTCGGCGCAGCCCCCGACGGCGACGCGGCTAGAGCCACCGACGGGTTCTACAGAGATATTAGCCTTAAGATATTAGATGGCATTGTTACGGAACCCAAGGCATGGCACCCAAAAAGCTGACTGAGGCTGACAAGACATCTATCTTGAGCCTGTACCGCCAGCCCCAGGAGACAACCTCTACACTGGCGGAGCGCTACGGGGTCAGTAATAGCACCATTAGTCGCTTGCTCAAGGCCAGCCTGCCCGAAGATGAGTACAGCATTCTCATTCAGCAAAAGCGCGGCACTACCGATAAAGTTACGGTGCCCCCTGCCCTGCCCCAAGCCGACGCTCCGGCCAAAGCTAAGCCCCGTCGCCAGAAGACTGCCGACCCTGACCCGGAGGTGTCGGTTCCGGCGGCTGATTTAGAGTCAGCGAATTTAGCGCCAGGAGCTTTAGAACGAGGGACTTTAGAACTAGAGGATTTAGAGCCAGGAAATTTAGAACTAGAGGATCTAGAGCCAGCTAGCCCAGCCCTACTTGCTGTTGACAAAGCCCCGGCACCGCCTGCTAAACCCACCCGCAAGCGGCGATCGAGTGGGGAGGAAGCACCCGCTGTCGAAGCCGAGCCTGAGCCTGAGGTCGTTGTTGAAGTTCCGCCTGAACCCACACAGCTGTCGATTCCTGACCCGGCTCCGGCGGTGCCAGAAAAACCGGCCCGCCCAGTGCTGAAGTCGGCTCAGGCGGTGGCTCCAGTCGCTGCTGTGCTTGAGGCTGACGAGACGATTGAAGCCACTAACGACCTCGACGACGACTGGGACGACGCTGTTCTCGGCGACGACTACGGCGATGACGATGACGAGGGCGACGATGACGAAGGCTATGCCTGGGAAGGCAGCGATCGCGCCACCCCCAACCTCGGCATCCTAGAGATCTCGCCGCTCACCGCCGATGCGCTGCCGCCCCTGTGCTACGTGGTCGTTGAGCGCACCTCGTCGGAGCTGGTGGTGCTGCCCCTGCGTACCTTTGCCGATCTGGGTCAAATTCCTGAGGCCGAAGGCGATTCGCGCACCCTGCCTGTGTTTGAAAACCACAATGTAGCCCGCCGCTTTTCGCGCCGCAACCAGCGGGTGGTCAAGGTGCCCGATGGCAGCCTGCTGCAAACCACCAGCCCTTACCTACAGGCCAAAGGCATTACCCGCCTGCTGATCGACGGGCAGGTGTTTTCGCTGGGTTCAGACCCGGTAGAACCGCTGATCTCCGGCGCAGACGAGTAGTCTCTATGGACGTACTGCTGCACCTTGCCATTGGCATTGGCCTCAGCGCCGCCGCCGGGTTCAGAATTTTGGTGCCGTTTTTGATCGCTGGCCTTGCGGCGCAGCAGGGCTATTTGACCCTGTCCCCCAGCATGGCGTGGATGACAACTACGCCCGCCATTTTGGCCCTGGCCGCCGCTACGGCCCTTGAGATACTGATCTACTTCGTGCCGGTGGTTGACAACCTGATGGATGCGGTAGAACTGCCAGCGGCGGCGATCGCGGGTACCGTACTCACCGCTGCCGTCACAGGTGGCGACATCAACCCCTTCTTGCAGTGGAGCCTGGCGCTGATTGCGGGCGGTGGTGTGGCCAGCAGCACCCAGGCTTTTACTGGGCTGGCGCGGCTGGCCTCGACAGCGGCGGGTGGCCCGGTCGGCAACATTGCGGTTTCTACCACAGAACTGGTTAGCTCAACCATTCTTTCGGTACTGGCGATCGCAGTGCCAATTCTTGTAATGATCGTAGTAGGTGTGCTGCTGTACCTAGTGTTTCGACGGCGACGCCGCCAACGACGGACTTCTTAAACCGTTGGTCCACTGGCCCAGCCGCCCCGTCCCACCTTACCTCTATGGGAATCGCCTTGAGCTATGGCCAAAAAAAACACCATTACTCACGCTAAAAAAGCCTTTAAGCATCAATTCGACGCGATGGTGCCGCTGATTTTATCGGAATGGCCCCAGCTGCTTGAAGACAATCTACGGGCGACCAAGGGCGACCTGGAGCTGGCCGTAGACTATATCAGCGGCGAAGTGGACCACACCAAAACCCGCGTTCGTCGCCACCTAGATGAGCTGGCGGGGCTGATAGAACCGGCTCAAACCGCAGTCTCAGCGATCGCTGTAGATGGTTCAACCAGCTCAGATAGTGCAAGCAGCGCGCTATCCTCCAGCGTTGACCTGCTGCTAAACGACCTAGAAGCCCGCACCGAGCACCTAATCGCAGAATTTAAGGCTGAGATGCTGCCCGAGCTAGAGAAAAAAGCCCGCAGCAACCTGGGTACCAGCCTGCTAGTTGCCCTGGGGCTAGGATTTATTTTGGGCCTGCTCCTGGGAGGCAAGCGTGACTAGCTCAACCTCCACCTGGGATCAGCTCGAGGACTACATTCGGCGGGTGCTGCGCCTGGGCTCTGTGCTGGTCGATGTGCACCTGGATGTCGCCATACAGGAGGCCACCTACGAAAGACAGCGACTGCTGGGTGGCCTGGTCATGCTGGCGATCGGGGTTGGTATGCTGACTACGGCGGGGGTGCTGGCCGAGGTGGCCAGCGTTGCCTGGGTTCAGTCGCTGGGGCTGTCGTGGCTACAGGCCATTAGTGCTGTGGCTGGGGGCAATCTGGTTCTGGGGCTAGGGTTTTTGGGTTCGGCCAGGGCAAGGCTAAGCGGCCCGGTAATGACTCAAACTCAGGCAAGATTGGCGCGATCGATAGCGCTGCTGAAGGCTAAAGACGAGTAAAGCCTCTACCTTGGCCACGTCCCATCAGAAGGTATATTGCGCCCCTTAGCACGGCTTGACCAGTTCTTGCAGCAGGCCTATCACCTGCTCCATGCTTCCCCGCAGAAACACCATCTCACGCTCAATCGCGCTGAGCCGCTCTAGTACGGGCTCCTGGGTAGCGTTTGGCATTCTATTCTTAGCGCTGGCAGGGATATTGCTGGCCTGACTTAGCTTAGTTACCAACGCATCCCAGCCATTAGCCTTGATGCCGAAATGGGCCTTGGCCGCTTTGAGGGTCTTAAATTCTTGCTGCAAACTGGCCACGTCGTAGGGCGCTTGCCCCTCACCCGACTCCATCCGCTCCAGATCTTCCTCGACCATCTCTACCACCTCATCAATGAGCCGATCGTGGTTTTGGGCCATCTGGGCGGCTGCACCCAAAATCCGGGAGGTCGCTTTAATCTGCGTGTCCGTTTCCTGCCGTAGCTCCTCGGCAATGCCGCGCAGGCGATCGCCTAGAGTCGCAGGTTGCGAAGCTGAAACTATCGAAACTGAATCATTGCCCATGGGTAGCCTCCTTACTCCGCCAGAATTTCTCTCACAGCAACCCATATCCGCTGGAATTTTTGCAGCATCCCCACAGGATTACTTGCGGTCTCATCATCGACTGAATCTACTAGCCTCTGAATCCGATCCATCCGAGCTGCTACATCTTCCAAGCTCTTAATAGCTTGATCCTTCTTGGTCAGCGACTCGCGAAGGACAATCGCCATATCACCAATTTCCTGCTTCAGTCGCTCATTTTCTCGCTTGCGCCGGGTTTCCCAACCTTTAATACCGGCTTTGGAGCGCCGCTCAGTTTTTAGCTCTTGCTCAATCTGCTTATACAGCGCCAGGTAGTTCTGGGATTCCTGCTGGGCTTCATTGTACTTGACCTCCAACTCGCTGCTCCTGGCCTGCTCCTCGGTATACAGCGCCAGATAGGAACTGGCCTGCTCCTGGCTTTCCCGAAAGAGCACGATCGTCGATTGCAGCTTTTGCTCTTGCTCCTCGTAGAGAACAATTGTCGACTGCAGCTTTTCCGATTGCTTTTGGTAGAGCGTCTGGCTTTCCTCTAGCTGTCGCGCTTTCTCAACAATCTGGTCCTTGGCCTCATCCCGTTGCGATCGCACATTGGCAAGCAGCTGCCTCAGCTCCCTAGACGACGTCGGCTCAGCCTGTCGTGCGTGCGGGTGTCGGTTGGCATTGTCGTCGGATGTGGTACGTCTATCGTTTCGTCGCATTCCCGTCATTTGCAGACACCCCCTTAAACACAGCTGCACTAATGTCTTCTTTTTGAGAGTGCCCCTGTCCGGAGGCGAGGACTAAGCCTCAGAAAAAAGTTTTGATGAAGACCTCAATGCACAAGGTGATCGGTAGCATTACTGAAAGTAAAAGAATTAGCCCGCTATGACCAATGCAGGGATAGGCATCGGGGCACTCTGAAACCTACCAGAGTGTCCAAATCCTTTCTCCCGCTATGACTACTAACCTGTTGAAGCTGGCCGATACCGTGCGGATGGCTGCACGCACCTATGACAATGGCAAGCGGGAAACAGCCCTCAAGCTGCTCTCTATAGTCGCTTCTAAAGTTGAAACTTCAGAGGATGGGCAGAGGCTTTTTGCATTAGTAAGGAGTGATATCCAAAATTCAGGTATCAGAGTGTACTTCCAGTCCATTATCCTTGGGTCCGGAGGTACCGCTGTTCACAGATAAATATAGATTCCAGGGCTAATCTTGCTGAGTGGAGAACTGGCGTGCCCCGATCGCAGCCAGCACCCCCGCCACCACAATCAAAATTGGAATTGTAAACCACGGAAACTCGCTCAAAGGCTGATAGGCCGCCGCCCGTAGGCCTATGGTGGTATAGGTCAGCGGCAGCAGGTAAACAATTACCTTGAGGGCGATGGGCAGGGTGCTGGGGTCAAAAAACGTGCCGCCCAAAAACGACATTGGCACAATCAAAAAGTTGTTGAACAGGCCTACGCTCTCCAGCGATTTGACGTTGAGCCCCACGATGACCCCTAGGCCGGCAAACACCGCACAGTTGAGTACCACCAGCAGCAAAAACAGGGGGTTAATGAAGCTCCAAAACCGCCCCGTAAAGAGAATGGCCACCAAAATGACCGAGCCCGCTGTCATTAAACCGCGCACAATGCCCGCCAGCATTTTGCCTAGGTGCAGGGCGAGGGGATGCACCGGGTAGAGCAGCATTTCTTCGAAGGTTTTGGTGAAGAGGCGATCGCCGCAAATCGAGAAGGTGGTGCCGCCAAAGCTAATTACCATCGACGACAGGGCCACCATGCCCGGCAAAATAAACTCCAGGTAATTGTCGCCTGCCGGGGGTGTGGTCACCTGGTCGATGGCGCTGCCCAGGCCGAGGCCAAAGGCCAGAATGTAGATCAACGGCGACACCAGCCCCGAGGCCGCCACCTGGGGAATACGCACCCGTAAATCGAGCCAGTCGCCCCAAAACACCGTTAGCATGTCGGCCCAGAGGGTGCGCAAGGGCAGCGAGGCGACCTGCTGCGAACGGGGGCGGGAGAGAATGTTAGTCACGGGGCGGCTCCTGCAATGTTTCTTAATAGCCTGTTACTAGCTTACGCCCTGACTATCCCCAAAGAAAGCGATCGCAGGGTATAGAAGCGGCAACTGTATATATCCATTGCGTTAAAGACACGAAAAGTTAGACAAGCTTGTGGGCTGATCCCCAGATTTTTAGCATAGAGATATGCGGCGCGTTGACCTTTGCGAGAGCGTTCCGAAGAAAAGTCATTCCTCAGGAGCCTCGCCTGTCTCTGGCCCTTTTTCTGCCCTTTCTTAAACCCTTCACAAAGCCTTCACAAGGTGCCTTCACAAGGTAATAAACGTCTCGCTGGGCAGGGGCTGCGGTGGTAGTAAGCCCGCTTTTATCAGTACTTGTATGAGGTGGCGACATGGTAGCTACGTCTGTGGTTCAGCATTCTTCCATTCAGCGAGATCAGCAGCTGGTGCTCTGGCTCGACGAGCTGCGGCTAGAGGATGTGCCGATTGTGGGCGGCAAAAACGCCTCCCTGGGAGAAATGATTCAGCAGCTGACGCCTAAGGGGGTGCGAGTGCCGTCGGGCTTTGCCACCACCTCCTACGCCTACCGCTACTTTATTGAGAAAACCGGCCTTGATGCTCAGCTGCGCCAGGTGCTGGGCGGTTTTGATATCAACGATGTGACCGAGCTGCGGCGGCGGGGCCGAAAGGCGCGATCGCTGATTCTCAACGCCACCTTTCCCGACGACCTCAAGACTGCCATTCTCAACGCCTACCATCACATGTGCGAAACGGCGGGCCAAAGCCTCTGCCTGGGCGACGAGTCGTGCCTAGAAAACGCCTATACCGAAGTCGATGTGGCCGTGCGCTCTAGCGCCACCGCCGAAGACCTGCCCGATGCCAGCTTTGCGGGCCAGCAAGAAACCTACCTCAATGTCTACGGCGACCAGGCGGTGCTAAATGCCTGCAAGAAGTGCTACGCCTCGCTGTTTACCGATCGCGCCATTTCCTACCGCACTACCAAAGATTTCGACCACTTCGATGTAGCGCTCTCGGTCGGCATTCAGCGTATGGTGCGATCAGATCTCGCCACCTCGGGGGTAATGTTCTCAATCGATACCGAAACTGGCTTTCAAAACGCCGTGCTAATCACTGCGGCCTATGGCCTGGGCGAAAACGTAGTGCAGGGCAGCGTCAACCCGGATGAGTACGTTGTCTTCAAACCAACGCTCAAGTCTGGCCACAAGCCCATTCTGAACAAGCGCCTGGGCACCAAAGCGCTGCGCATGGTCTACGACACCACAGGTACTGAGCTGACTAAGAACGAGCCTGTGCCCCTGAGCGACCAGGGCCGCTTTGCAATCGAAGAAGACGACATTCTCCAACTGGCCCACTGGGCCTGTACCATCGAAGACCACTACACCGAGCTGCGGGGCACCAACAGCCCGATGGATATTGAGTGGGCGAAGGATGGCATTACGGGCGAACTGTTCATTGTGCAGGCTCGACCCGAAACGGTGCAGTCGCAAAAGGCTCAGAACGAGCTGCGATCGTACATTTTAGATGTGCCCAAGGGGGTAGAGCCGGTAGCCCGAGGTCGGGCCGTGGGCGATCTAATTGGGCAGGGTGAGGCCTGCGTGATTTTAGACGTTTCTCAAATCGCTCAGTTTCGCCCCGGTGAGGTGCTGGTCACCGCCCGCACCGACCCCGACTGGGAGCCGATTATGAAGCAGGCCGGCGCGATCGTTACCGACCAGGGCGGGCGTACCTGCCACGCCGCCATTATTGCCAGGGAGTTGGGCATTCCTGCGATCGTTGGCTGCGACAACGCCACCCAGATACTCACCACCGGAGAACCCGTCACCGTCTCGTGCGCCGAGGGCGAAGAAGGGTTGATCTATCGCGGCGAGCTGCCCTTTAGGGTTGAAACGACCAAGATCGACAGCCTGCCCGAAACCCGAACCAAAATCATGATGAACGTGGGCAACCCCGAGCTAGCCTTTACCCTGGCCGCCCTGCCCAACGACGGTGTCGGCCTGGCTCGCCTAGAATTCATCATTGCTAACCACATTCAGGTGCACCCCCTGGCCCTGCTCAACTTCGATCAGCTCACCGACGGGGGCGAAAGACGCAAAATTCAGCAGCTTACCGCCCTTTACGAGCACAAACCCGATTACTTCATCGATAAACTAGCCCAGGGAGTAGGCACCCTGGCTGCGGCCTTCTACCCCAAACCCGTTGTTGTCCGTCTGGCGGACTTTAAGAGCAATGAGTACGCCAACCTGCTGGGCGGCAGCACCTTTGAACCCAATGAAGAAAACCCCATGCTGGGCTGGCGCGGTGCTTCGCGCTACTACGACGATCGCTACCGCGACGGCTTTGCCCTAGAGTGCCAGGCTCTCAAGCGCGTGCGCGATGATATGGGCCTCACCAACGTGATTTTGATGGTGCCCTTCTGCCGTACCCCCGATGAAGGCCGCTGGGTACTCGAAGAAATGGCTAAACACGGCCTGGTGCGCGGCGAAAATGGCTTGCAAGTGTACGTCATGTGCGAACTGCCCAACAACGTAATCCTGGCCGACGAGTTTAGCCAGGTGTTTGATGGCTTCTCCATTGGCTCTAACGACCTCACCCAGCTCACATTAGGGCTCGATCGCGACTCGTCACTGGTGGCCCACCTGTTTGACGAACGCAGTACTGGCGTCAAGCGCATGGTGAAGATGGCGATTCAAACTGCGAAGGAAAACAACCGCAAAATCGGCATCTGTGGTCAGGGGCCGAGTGATTACCCCGAGTTTGCCCGCTTTTTGGTGGAGCAGGGGATTGATTCAATTAGTCTCAACCCCGACACGGTGATCAAAACCCGCCTAGAGATCGCCGATATGGAGCAGCAGATGGGTTGAAAAGCTAAGACTCCCAGGGTGTTGAAAGACCCCTGGGAGCTAGCTGAACCTGGGCGGCAGGGACAATCTAGGCGATTCTCTTTCAGAGAGGCTACGCCAACGCCGCCGCCCAGTCACCCTACGATCGCATCCCTCGCCTGCGGGTCATTACGGCGAGGTACTCGCCGCTGCGCCCGGTGGGGATAGGGTCTGACCAGGCCACTCTGTCGCTGTAGCCCAGCGCCACCAGTTGGCCAATGGCATCGGTCACAGCGCCGTAGTCGCCCAGCAGAATGTGCCGCAGGGTCTCCTGGCAATAAGTGGGCTTGCCCTGAGCGAAGTCGAAGGGCAGGGTAAACGGTACGGGGGACTCATCCCCCGAGGTGGGTTCTAAAAACATACGGGCCTCCGTTTTCACTAAAGAAAACGGGGAACTATCCAGCTCCCTCTTTTTCTCTGTGCCGTGAGGCCAGAGCTGTGGTGAAGCAAGAGACGGAACTACAATGATTCCAGTCATCTCAACTTACCCGGTTTAAGGTGGGATGATCAGGGGATTTGAGGAGCCGCTAACTCCTCTCTTCCCCGCCTAGAATCATTCCCCGCAGTCTTACCTTGCCAGAAGTGGGCTGTAAGTTCAACCGTATTGCCTAACCAATATCTAACGGACTCCTGACACCCCGAACCCCTCGGTTGAGTACATGTGAGTACATGGGTGTAGATCATCGTTGTCTTCACATCCTTGTGGCCCAACAACTCTTGCACCGTGCGAATGTCGTAGCCATCCTCTAATAAATGAGTGGCAAAACTGTGGCGAAACGTATGGCGCCCACCATGCTTGGTGATATTAGCTTGTTTTAAGGCTTGTCTAACCGCTCGCTGTAAAGCTCACTCGTGAACATGGTGTCGTCTTACAACCTTGGATCGAGGATCAACGGAACGCTTCCAAGACGGAAACACAAACTGCCACCCCCACTGCTGATTAGCGTTGGGATACTTTCGTTTTAGCGCATAGGGCAGTTCAACAGTGCCATAGCCCAACGACAAATCTAGCTCGTGGAGCTTTTTAGCCTTCTGGAGCTGAAGCTGAAGAGGGGGTTCTAACAACTTGGGTAACATGGTCTGGCGATCTTTCTTGCCTTTGCCATCACGCACAGTAATCTGCCCATAGTCAAAGTCCAAATCCTTGACCCGCAACCGCAACCCTTCCATCAAGCGCATACCACTGCCATAGAGCAGACTGACAATGAGGTGTTCAATACCATCTAAATGAGCCAAAATTTGCTTCACTTCTGAGCGACTAAATACTACAGGTAGCCGCTCTGGTTTCTTTGCCCGCTCAATGTCGTCAATGTAGGGCAAGTCAATTTGAAGCACCTGGCGGTAGAGAAATAGTAAAGCACTCAGCGCCACTGACTGGGTTGAGGAAGCTACGTTTCGTTGAATGGCTAGGTGCGAGAGATATGCCCGAATTTCATCTGCACCCATATCCTTCGGGTGCCGCTTGTCGTGAAACAAGATGAAATCTCGGATGTAGTGTACGTAGGACTTCTCAGTCTTGAGGCTGAAATGCTTGAGGCGAATCGCTTCCCTCACTTGGTCAAGCAGGCGCGGCGGTGACATAGGTAGATGCTGGATAATTCCCCGGAGCCAGGGGTTATCCAGCAAAAATGCTGGATAATACCCCCAAACTCTATACTTAACCCTCAAATCTGCTGGATAACACCCGGACGTTACGGACTTATCCAGCAAAAATGATGTTTAATTCCTTAAGATCCAGGTATTATCCCGTGGATCCGCTGGATAATTCTGGAGAGTAGGGGTCTTATCCAGCGGATCTGACACTTAATACATAGTTCTGCCGCTAAATCTTGGATGGGGCAGTAGTTTAAAGGTTATTTGCAGGCGTTTAGAAACTAGACAAAACCTAGTTTGTAGTATTTTTTAGCATGTTCAGCGAGATTCACAGATTCCTGTTGTAATTGCCTATGAGTCAGCAAACCTTTCTAAAAGTGCCCTTCGTTTGGGAAGAGCCGAAACCACTGATTGAAGTTTCACCGCGACTGACCTTTGAGCCAGTGAAAGCAAAACATGACAGTCAGTTAGTATCAGTTGTTACACGTGTAATGGCTTTATCATTAGACCCAAGTGATCAAAGAAGAGCATCAGAGGATGATCCTCATGCAGCGATTGAGATGTTTTTGAATTCAGCTAGAGATGAGTTCTCCTATCAAGATGACTGGTGGCAGATGGGGATTAACGGAACTGGAGACATCGTAGGGGTTGTTCTTCCGGTCACTTTTAACGGGTGTACTAAAGATGGGTTAGAAGAAGGAACAATCTACTACATCGGGGTTGTGCCGGAGTATCGAGGGCTTGGTTTTGCAAACGATCTTTTGTCACAAGGAACGCGGATATTACAAGAAATCGGAGTCTGGCGAATATTTTGTGATACGGCTGTGAATAATTTGCCCATGATCTCTACATTCAAACGGGTTGGCTATCGACAGCATGGTGAACCTTGGGAACGCCCTGTTCAGTTGTGATAAGTTTGCACGGTAGAACAACACAGTGGAGCGGACGTATAGAGTCTTCGCACTTCGCTTTGATCATATCTGTCGCCGCTCACTTTTGCCGTTATGCCTCTTGCCCTTCAGTGAAGAATAAGTTCCCTAATAAACTGTTTGGCATAGGTGTTTCATTGAAATAAACTTTGTTAGATTGAAGCTTGTAAAGAGACAAAGCTACAACCTATGGATCCTGTAATAGTTGCGATCTCGATCATGATGCTCCAGAAAGTCTTCGAGAAGACTGGAGAGATGTTAGGGGAAAAAGTTATGGAACAGAGCGCAAAGCTTCTTTCCTCACTCAGACAAAAATCTCCGGAGACTGTTTCTGATATCGAGTCTTACCCTGATAAAGCTCCAAATTATGGTCGAGCTGTACTAGCAATTGAAGCATTGGCAAATAGCGATCCTGAAGTAGCCGAAGCAGTTAGAGATCTTGCAGTAGCCGCTGTAGAAGATCCAGATGCCAAATTATATGAACCTCTTAAAGAACTTGTCAGCAACTTGAGTTATCAAGAGCAGACAGATCAGATCGGGGTAAAACTTGCTGAGAAGATTGGACTTGTAATTCAGGGTAGTTTTTCGAGTCGTAAAGACACAATAAATTTGAGAAAAGGTTACGATAAATACCGCTTTCAATGGGATGTTGTCATTAGATTCTCCGGAGAAACGTTTCGTGCAGCAGCAATTTTTCAGTTCCTTTTTCTACTTTCTGAGGTTTTAGAGTCCATATCAGGGGTTTCTGTAGAGATCGAAAGTCAAGGTACTGGCAGTTTATGGACTAAGCTCAAAATTTTCATGAAAGATGCTTTCCAAAAAGAAGAGGTGAAAGAGGTTTTAGAAAAAACTCGTGATGCTGTTATTGCAGAGCAATTAGATAAACGAATTGAAGGTGTCAAAAAGCTAGAAGAAGAAACTCTCAAGACAAGGGCTGAAAGGATTAGCCTTGAAAGGCAAAGTGAAAGTTTGCCAGATACTGAAGAGGCGAAAAAACTGAGAGAATTAGAAATTAAAAGGAAGGAATTAGAAATTAGGGAGAAAACTGTAGATATTGAGCGGAAAGAAATAGAAAATCAACAAAAGAAACTTGAGCTTTATGAAAAAGTGGCGTACATGATGAGAGAGGGAATGCTAAACTCATCTCCCATGGAAATTCAAATTAACGGGCTTCCTTTTCTATCATGCAACGATAAAAAAATTTTGCCAGGGTCAAGTATGGATGCTATTGATCAGGAAGGAACTGATCAACCTGATATTAATATCAATGATTTTAACTTTTAAGTTAAGCAGCATAACAACCACGCTGCACCGGAATGCAATTAACTTGTCGATGGAGCACAAAGGTTACTTGCATCCGGTGAGCGGGAACGTTGGACTGCTTCACCTTATCTATTGTGATCGTTTTCTAAGCTTCTTTGCCGAAGTTCAGTTGTTATAGAATTGATGGCTAAGTTGAGTATCTTTGAAATTGATGATTGATTACTACACTGCGAATGATTCTCACGCACTACCATCACAACGATGATAAGCCGTTCCAAACCTTGTCCTCTCTCGCTGAGAATGAAGCCCTGAACGTTATATCCAATCTAAGTAATCGAACAGGTGCCGTGTATGACAGATTTAGTAACCCTCGAAAGTATCTACGACGCAGGCAAGAAACAGAAGGTTGGCTCAGACAAGAATTTATTCGTAAGGGTGGTCAGCCTATCACTGCCTATCCTCATTACTTTGTAGTTGAACGAGCCCTCTGGATCGAGGAAGGGTTCAACGGACAAAGTAGCGCAATTCAGATTCCACTGTCGGCTTTTAGCCCTGAACAAGTCAGCTTCACTTATCCAGACAGCATGATCAGTTACTGGTTAAAAAATCAGGCGGATGAAGAGTTCTATCACCCTAAGTATCATGGTCAAGTATTTGTATTGAGTGAAATTTGCAGAGTCATTGAAGAGTTTGGCGTTCCTGGTGAAGAGTGGCGAACAGACGGAACGCGAAAATATGATCTTTTCATTGAGGCTCAAGTATGGAGCAGTTTCCCTTAAAGTTATATGCAACACAGACCAACAACCCCATGCACACCGACCGCCGAGAGATTATCTGTGAGCACCATAGGTTATCTGTGGCGGGTGATCGGGATCGTTAGCCTTTTGTTCATGGCAATCGGAAGTTTTTATGAGAGATAGTGCTTTGATAAGAAAAGCCGTGGTGGCAGACGCTGAAGCGATTTCTGCAGTACACGTCTCATCAAAACAGGCAACGTACAGAGGACTTGTGCCAGCGTCGATTCTCTCGGAGCTCTCCGCGCCTCAAGCAAACGCCGACCGCCAGGAAAGGTGGCGCAAGGTTTTGGCAAGCGATGAGGTAGACGTTTTTGTTGCCGAGCTTGATGGACAGGTCGTCGGTTTTGTGAGCTCGGGTACTACACATGATAATGAAGGACTCCAAAAGGCTACGGGAGAGATATACGCCATCTACGTTTCTTCCGATCAGCAGCGGGCCGGTATTGGCCGAAAGCTGATTGGCGCTGCATTACGTGGGCTTGAGAAACGAGGGTTCAGTGAGGCAACGCTTTGGACGGCTTTGCCATCTGCCCGAAGCTTTTATGAAGCAGTTGGTTTTCGGTTGGACGGTGCAGAAAAAGTGAGCCCTTTGGTCCCTGGATATTACGTCCAGGTCACAGATGTCCGCTACCGTTGTAATTTGGCTAACAAGGCGGTCGAGACGGATCGCTAAACGCAACCCTCACCTCGTCGTTATGCTCTAGGAGGAAAAGTGAAAGTAGTATCCAAGATAAATTCCGAGCACTATCAGTGGGGGGTAGGTTGTGATGGGTGGCACTTAGTCAAATCAGCGGCTTTGAGTATCATCCAAGAGCGTGTTCCTCCCGGATGTAGCGAAGTAAGGCACCTGCATGGAGAATCGGAACAATTTTTCTTCGTTCTTTCTGGTTGTGCCACATTGGAGGTTAATGGTGAGGCTTTTCAGCTCACTGAGCACCAGGGCTTTCACGTTCTCCGCAATACTCCACATCAATTAAGAATTGATGGTCAGATTGATCTGCATTTTGTTGTAACGTCAACACCGTCAAGTCATGGTGATCGTATTGAAGCATGAGCATAACAAGTCGCTCAAGTTCGCGCCAGCCCTGTCGGGCCTCCGCCGGACGGCTTTTCCGCTGCGCTCCAAAGCCGCTTAGCTAAATCGTTAGCCCTCTAGTCCTCGGTTGGGATGTGCATCACGATTATCCTTGGCAGCAAAGCAGTTGCGCTCAAAGCTATCAGGGAGTAGCTGCTTATGGTATTGACTTCACTGATGCAGTATCCGTTTTTTCCGATGTTCTGGCAATCACCATTGCGGACGAGCGGTTTGGTGAAGAACGGTTTATCACGATCGGCGTTGATGCATTTGGCAGCGTTTTGGTGGTTGTCTACACATTGTAAAGATGAGGAGCTCCGGCTTATCTCTGCTCGCAAAGCAACTCGACAAAGACGACAGCAGTACGAGGAGGAATAATCATGGAAGCCGAGTATGATTTTAGTAAAGGGAAACGAGGTGCGATCGACCCGACAACATCCGGCAAAACGCGCATCACGATCCGGCTAGATGATGAGGTTTTGGCGTGGTTTCGTGAACAAGTGCATAGTGCAGGTGGAGGAAACTACCAAACTTTGATCAACGAAGCTTTGCACCAACATATTCAAGCCATTCGCCAACCACTTGAGGAAACATTGCGGAAGGTAGTTCGTGAAGAGCTTAAACGTATTGAGAGATAAGGCTTCTGCCAAGGGCTAACAAGTCGCTGCACCGGAACGGCGAAAGGTGGTCGGTTGAGTGGCAGGGGTCATCTGTGTCCGGTGAGCTTGGTCGTTATGCCGCAAGTCATCGGTGGTAGTGAGAGGGCAGTTTGTTTGTTGATATTCAGACGAGAAACACTATGACTGAAACAGTTGAAACTCAGATTATCAACGCCGAAGAACGGCTCAGGCAGGCAATGCTTGCTTCTGATGTAGGCGTTTTGAATGAACTACTAGCCCCCACAATTATTATCACCAGCCATCTTGGAGAATTATTAGGAAAAGAAGATGACTTAGCCGCCCATGAATCTGGTTTGATTAAGATACATGAGTTGCAACCTTCTGAGCAGCATATTCAAATCCATAAAGAGGTAGCAATCGTTTCAGTCCGAATGCAATTGTCTGGCAGTTATAATGGTAGCCCTGCGAATGGTGACTTTCGTTTCACGCGAGTTTGGGCTGTTTCTTCGAGCGGAACTTGGCAAATCGTCGCTGCCCATATCGGTATGGTAGCTTAAACATTGGAAATTATGAAGCGATCGCTTTCTCGATCAATGAAAATTCGATCTGCTACTCCTGATGATGTATCTCTGATTTTCTCATTCATCCAGAAGAAATCAGAATTTGACCGAAACATTGGTGCATTCTCTGGTGTGCTGCAAGTATCCGAAGACAAAATACGCAAAACACTTTTCGGAAAAATTCCCTTTTCTTATGTTTTGTTTGCAGAGTTTTCAGCGCATGAGGTCGGCTTTGCATTATATGGATTCAGGTACTCATCATTTGCAGGTCAGCCAAGCATTTGGCTTGATGATCTGTACGTAGATGACGAGATGAGAAGTCAAGGTGCAGGAGCAGTATTAATGGCTCAATTAGCTCAAATTGCAAAGGAAAATGACTGTAGCCATCTTGCTTGGAATGCTGATGCTCGAAATACCCGTGGACTTCGCTTTTATGAGCGGTTGGGTGCAGAAATTACGGAGCAGCATGGCAATCGATGTTTTTTGAGATGGGTTCCGTGGGCAGATGCATAACAAGTCGATGTAGCGAACGCTTGAGAAGTTTTGGTAGGGTTGCAAAAGTTGTCTGCCGCCGCTTATCTTAGTCGTTAGGCATCCTGTAGTTATCGATTAACCTAAAGCTAGATGAGTTAGGACTTGAGTATGAAGATAGGATTTTGGGGCAGTGGTAACATGGCGCGAGTGCTCGGAGGTGCTTGGTCAGTAGCAGGGCATCAAATAGCCTTCGGTTCACGCGATGCCGCAAAGTCTCGTGGCGTAGCTGAGGGAATTGGTACAGGTGCGACTGGTGGAACGAATGACGAAGTTGCTGAATCTTGTGAGGTCATTATCAGCTCCGTACGTGCTGTGCCTTCAAGTTTCCTAGCATCAACCTCCGTGTTGGCAGGCAAAGTCATCATAGATTTAAATAATCGAGATTTTCCTCGTGAGTACAAGCCTGAAGAATTTCTCAACTCTCTAGCAGAAGCAACTCAAAAAGACGTTCCCTCTGCCAAAGTTGTAAAAGCATTGAATAACCAGGCAATGGAAGTTTTCAACTGCGATGCGGCAGCTCTCAGAAATGCAGGCATACAAGCTTTTATTGCTGGAGATGATGATAGTGCCAAACAAATTGTTATCGAACTACTGAACGATATTGGACTTAAGGCTGTCGATTTTGGCTTATTGTCTAATGCGTGGTTATTAGAAGTGCAAGCAGACATTCTCAGAACTTATATGTTTGCAACTGGAAATGCTCTTGTCACACCCGGTTTTATTGAGGCTCCTCGTGCTGAACCAAGATTTGGAGAGCGCCGTAAAGGTACATACTAAAAATGCCTAACAACCGCGCTGCACCGGAACATACCAAAATGGCTGGTTGAGTTGCTAAGGATATCTGCGTCCGGTGAACGCGACCGTTAGGCCTATGAAGAGTTATGGTACCCAATCCGGATCGTGTAACCCCGATTCCAAAGAGACTTGCGTAGGGGCAAACGGCGTTTGCTCAGTCCAATCAGGGGTAGCCAAGGCAGATTCCGTATGAAAGCTGCTCGAGAGGGCGTTTAATTCGGGGAAAGACACTCCTTATTCGAAGAAAGTATGATGTTAATTCTTCCTATGCTTGTACAACTAGGTATTCAAAAAGTACTTAATTATACTCTCCAGGAAGATCGGTTTTTATAACGGTAACTCCGCCAAATTTCTTTCCTGACATTCTCAGTAATTCATCACCTGAAAATTCAAAACCGAGTTTTAGTGCTATTCGCGCAACATCATCAGCAGTTGATGCTTGGAGCACCTCGTTCTTAAGTGCAGGTTCAGACTGCATTTTCTTTAAAAACGCTTCGAGTTGATCTAAAGGCATATTTGAAATTCCTATTCTTGTTAGCTGCTTATATTAATCAAAGAAAACTATTGCATTTTCAATTAGATTCTACTGTTCTTTTAAGGTACAGGCAATGAGTGGAACTCCCAACTACAGAAATCTTTGTTGAGTTGGTATAGTCAGCACATCGCGTAGTCGGCGTTTAAGAGTTAAGTTTCGCTACTGTTAGTACGCTTGGGCCTAACTACTCACAGCATCGGATGCAGGGTTAGATTCGCTGATTTTTCCGCAGTGTCCCAATGCGCCGATGAATTTACGGCTGTTAAGCGATCGCCCCCTTCACTCTGCAAACATTTCTGCCAGCGTTGCCAGCACTAGCCGCTGCTCTTCTGGGGCAATCTGCCCTAAATGCTTGACTAGCCGGGTTTTATCAACGGTGCGAATTTGGTCAAGCACAACTTGTCCATGCTTGCCCTCAAACTGGCAGGCTACACGAGTGGGGTATGACTTTACTTTAGTCGTCATGGGTGCAACGATTACTGTTGCAATGTGGCGATTCATCTCGTCGGGAGAAATAATGACGCAGGGGCGACTCTTCTTAATTTCGCTGCCCACAGTAGGGTCGAGGTTAACTAGAAAGACATTGAAGCGTTCGGCTACCACTCCCATTCAGCATTGTCCCAGTCGGTGGTGTTGGTGTCGTCTAGCAAACCATCGTCATGGTTCTCGGCCATAGCGGCAAAGGCTGCATCCCACCCAATTCGCTGCCGGGGTGCGGTACGAATGACCAGGTGGTCGCCCTCAACTTCTACTTCTACATCGGTAGTTAGACCGCTCTGCTCCAGCAACAGCTTGGGAATGCGAATGCCCTGGGAATTGCCGATTTTGACAATGCGCGTTCGGATGGCCGTGCCCATAGCGTGTTGGCTCAGTGCTAAGTAATTACATTGTAGATACTGAGAGCGAGCAGCGTCAACGACCTGTTGCCTGGTGCCGCTACGCTACTCCGGCAAACAGCGCCTCGTAGGGTTGGGGGTTGGCATTCTCCTGGGCCACAATTTCGACAATTTTGTTGCGCGACTGGGGCAGGTACAGCGCCTCAACGCAGGTTTGAGCGACCTTCTCACGCGACACACTGCCCTCAAATAGTGTATCGGCTGGGGCCATGATCAGCGCTCGGCTGTCGGTGTCATCGTCTTTGAGGCCGCCGGGGCGAACGATGGTGTAGGTGAGGCCGCTGGCCTGCAGGTAGGCCTCGGCCTGCTGCTTCCAGTAAAGAATTAAGAAGAATAGATTGAGGGGGTGGAAAAAGCGGGAAACGCACAGCGACGACACCATGACGAAGTGCTCGATGCCGGTTTCTTTGGCCACATCCACCAGGTTTTTGTTGCCCTCAAAATCGACCTGGTAGGGGGCGGTGGGGTCGAAGCCGGGGCGGGCACCGGTAGCGGAGATCAAAACAGTGCAGCCGCCGCTGGTGGACGATCGCCCCTCTAGGGTGATCGCTCTGCGAATGCTGTCTTTGTCGGTGACATCGCCCTCGGCCAGCGTGACTTCGATCGGTAGCTGAGAGCGGGCCGCAGCGGCGTCGCGGACGAAAGCAACCACCGGCACGCCGCGACTGACAAGCTGCTTCACAATTCTAGAGCCGGTTGCCCCGGTCGCCCCTGCTACAAATGCTTTCACTGCGCCCTCTCCCTGTTGATAACTGGGTTGACAACTGGCCTGATTCTACGGAATGACCGTTGAAAAAGGAACCAGCCCTAGGGCCAGTTCTAGGATTCCTTAGATGAAATCGTGATGGGTATAACAGTTCTAGGGGGCACACTTGAGATACAAAGCCTTACGATAGGTGAAAGCTTTGGCGCAATCAAACTATCTGATGTTGTTTAAGCAAGTGGTTGCACAGTGACTCTGGAATCCACACCGTCTGCTCAAAATACCCCCGCTCTGCCGCTGATTACAGCGACCGAGGATATTGTGGTAGGGCATGAGACGGGTAAAAACTTGCCGCTAGAGGCGATCGCCAGTCAGCCAGTAATCCACCCCGCTGCCGGTGGAGCGCTGGTTTTAGAGGGGTACTTTGCCGGCAAAATGGATATGGCCGCCGACATCGATACGGTAGGGCGCTACCTGAATAGCCACCGGGGCTGGTTTACCCGCTGCGCTCAACCCATGCAGGTGGAGCCCATCTCTGACCACGGCTATGCGCTGGTAGTGGGCCGTTTTTCGGTGCTGGGCTATGAAGTAGAGCCCAAGGTCGGCCTGTATTTGTCTCCCCTCGACCACCAGGTCTACCGAATTGACACTATGCCGGTACCTGGCTACGTACCGCCGGGCTACGATGTCGATTTCCATGCCGTGATGCGGCTGCAGGAGTCTCCTGAGGCCGTGCCGCCAGCGACAGCGCTAACCCAGGTAGACTGGGATTTGAGCCTGGCGGTCAAAATTCACATGCCGCGCCTGCTCAACTCGGTGCCGCGATCGCTGCTCAAGTCCTCGGGCGATCGCCTGCTCAATCAGGTGGTGCGCCAGGTCTCCAAGCGGCTGACCCGCAAGGTGCAAGAAGACTTTCACCACAGCCACAACCTGCCGCTGCCCGAGAGCTACCGAGGCCATCACTTCTGGTCGAGCTGGGGACGGCGATCGGGCGGTGGTGCTAACGATAGCCAGGCCTAGAGTACTGATACTTGAGCTGTAGGACAGCCCTCGGCTTGGTGCCGTCGCTCCGCCTGGGCACCTTGGTTTTGCTGCTCACTTAAGAGGCAGAGCCTCCGACGAGCGTTTCCAGGCTCTGCATGGGAACGAGGGGTAGATAATAAAGCGATCGCGGCCCAAGGGAAAGCCCTAGGCCGCGATCGCTGAAGATTGAGATGACTTAGGGCTGACCCAAACCTTGATTCTACAGATTAAGATCCGGCTGAGGCTTGAAGGTCAGACAGCAGCCGCTGCACAATTTTCATGCCGGTAAAGGCCTGCCAGCTAAACAACCCCACCAGCACCATGTTGAGGCTGATGTGAGTGAGCCGAGCCGTTTCGTTGCCCTTCTGCATAAAGGGTACCAGAGCGGCGGAGACCGCAATTAGGGTGGCCATACCCAGACCCACCAGCAGGTGAGGCCCCACGAACAGCTTGCCCGCCTCCAGATAGGTGGCCCCCATGCCACCCACGGTACCAATCACCATAAACGCCAGCAGGGCAGAGCCCACCTTGTGGTGCTTGAGGGCAAACTTGCCTTTAATCAATTCCTTGCGGGTTTCGGCGTCGGCCAGACGCGTGCGGCGAGACTGGATGCCCAAATACAGAGCGTAGAGGGTAGCGGCCAGCAGCAGCCACATGGTGATGGGGTGAACAAAGTTGAGCCAGGGTTGAATTGTGTCTAAAGTCATGGGGCTCCGTTGTGACAGGTTCCGGCGTTACATTTATTTAACAAAATTATAGGAGCACGGATTCTGGCTTGGCAAAGCTTTGGTCAAAATGGAAGGGGCGAGGCAGGAACCTGGTTGCGGAAACAGCGTCGTGCAGGGATAAACCTGTGCACAGCCCCAACTCATCAACACACAGGCCCTCATACTCAGGATGTACGGCCCACATTAGTTAGGTAATTGGCGCTACTAGAGAAAAAACTTAGGGAGACACCATGGGGCGAACGCAGCGGTTTATGACAACGCTACTGGCCAGCTTTTTGGGGGCGGTGCTGCTGAGTCAGGGGCTGGGCAATCCAGGATTTGCCGCCGAGCCTGGGGTGCTGGCAGACCGTTCAGCGTCAACATCAGCGCCAGGGCTGTTGGCCAATGCCGAAGATACGCTGCGGGTTGACCCAGCCTCGCTGCCGGACAGCACGCTGCCTACAGGCGACGTGGAGCCGCCCGACGGCACCCTCAAGCTGCCGCCCAAGGAACCTGAGATTCCGACCATTGAGCCGGAGGCAGCGGCTGAGGACGGGGCCGATATCGCCGAGCCCGATTTTGATTCGCCCGTAGGCCGCGCCCTGCTGCTGTCGGGGCTGTCGCCCGAGCAGGCCAAGCGCAGCGAAGTGCTGATGGAGGCCGATCGCCTGTACCTAGAGGGCGATCGCGCCGATGCTGAGCTGCTTTACCGGGTCGCCAAAGATCCTGAGTGGCTGGCCGAGGCGGGGACAGAGGCGGCGATCGCTCCCCTCACTGACCCCGCCGATTTGCCACCTGCCGGGCAGGTCTACTGGCGCGAGGCCCAGGCCGGGGCTGAGTCGGAGTTCCCCAACCGGGTGCTGGTGCCGCTGGAGCTGCTGGTCGAAAATTACCCCGAGTTTTTGCCGGGGCAGGCCCTCTACGCCCGCTACCTGGTGCAAAACGACCGGGCCGACGAGGCGCTGGGGGTACTGGAGGCGGCGATCGCCCGCTATCCCTTCAACCCCGACCTGCTCAAGGCCCAGGCCGAAGTGCAAATGGCCCGCCAGCAGTGGATCGAGGCCGCCATTTCCGCCAACCAGTTTGCCATTCTCAACCCCGAGCACCCCGAAGCCGAGGCGATGAGCACCCTGGCGCGGCAAAACCTCGATCGCTTTCGCGGCGAGATGAACCAAACTCTGACCCGCAACCTGGTGTCAAACATCATCACTGGGGCGGCGGGGTACATTCTGACCGGCGGGCTGCTAGGGCCGTTTAGCGCAATCAACTCTGGCATTTTGATGATGCAGGGCGAAAGCGGCCTGGGCCATCAGGTGGCTGAGCAGGTGAAGCGCCAGCTGCCGATCGTGGAAGATCCTGAGATTCGGGCCTACGTCAACGACATGGGCCAGCAGCTGGCGGAGCTGGCGGGGCGCGACGAGTTTGACTACAGCTTTGAGGTGATTATGGATGACAGCCTCAACGCCTTTGCCCTGCCCGGTGGCAAGATCTTTATCAACGCCGGAGCGATTACCAAGAGCCATTCCGAAGCCGAGCTGGCCGGGCTGCTGGCCCACGAAATCTCCCACGCGGTGCTCTCCCACGGCTTTCAGATGGTGACGCGGGGTAACCTCACCTCCAGCCTGGCCTCGTTTATCCCCATTCCTGAGGTGGCCAATATTGCCGCGGGCCTAATTGTGTCGAGCTACTCCCGCGATATGGAGCGCCAGTCCGACATTTTGGGCACCAAGCTGCTGGCCAACAACCGCTACGCCGCCGACGGTCTGCACAACCTGATGATTACCCTCGAACAAGAGTACGGCAACCGGGGGATTAGCTGGTTTGCGTCGCACCCTAATCCGGGCGATCGCGTCAGCTACCTGAAGCAGCTGATCGACCAGGGCGGCTTTAACCGCTACGCCTATGAAGGGGTCGAAACCCACCTCAAAATGCGCCACAAAATGAGCCGCCTGATTACCGCGTACAAGCTAGAGCAGGGCCTTGAGGAGGACGAGCCAATTAGCGGCCCTAGGGAGAGGTAGATTCATCCGTTCAGGACTGTGTAGGGGCGCAGCATGCTGCGCCCCTACTTTTTGGAGGTGGTTACTTCCTTGGGCAGGGCCCCGCTCAGCGCTTGGCGGGCAATGCGGGTGACGTAGAGGGTCACAGCCACCGTGGCGACCAAACCCACAAGGCGAATAATCCACTGCACCGTAGCGGTTTGGGGGCCGCCGTCGCCCGTCCCTAGCGTAGCCAGGTTGCCCACCAGCGAGCCCAGGTAGACGTACATAACGGTGCCGGGCAGGATGCCGACTGAGCCAATCACGTAGTCTTTAAGCGAAATTTGGCTCAGCCCCAGCGAGTAGTTGAGCAGGTTAAACGGAAAAACCGGCGACAGCCGCAGCAAAAAGATGATTTTGCGGCCATCTTTTGCGATCGCATCGTCAATCGCCTGAAATCTGGGGCTGCTGGCAATTCTGCCAGCCACCCAGCTGCGCGCCACGTAGCGACCCACCAAAAATGCCGCCGTCGCCCCCAGCATGGCCCCAACCAAGACCAAGATGGATCCCTTGACTATCCCAAACACTACCCCCGCCCCTAGGGTCACCACCGAGGCCGGTACAAAGGCGATGGTGATGACGATGTAGAGCAGGATGAAGGCCAGGGGTGCGATCGCCCCCAACCCGTCTATCCAGGCCAGCACCTGAACCAGCTGCTGCTGAAGCGAGCCAATTAGAGACAGGTCTGCGGCCATCATTGTCGTTTGGGTGACGGGCATTGGAGCCATAAGCATAAGTGCGATTGTCAGAGGCGCTGCGATTATTTGGGCGATCGCCAAAGTCAGAGGAAGCACCATCCCTACGCCTAGCCGCAGCAAAAAACGCAGCGCAGTGGCCGATACCGGCCGCGATTTAAGTCTAATAGACATAGCTTCAGGTGACCTTTAGGTGAAATGACAGGACGCAAGGCGAACGGGTTAAGCAGCTCCAGATCACACCCTTTCCCTGCGCTGACAATTCCATTCAATCTCGCTCCCCTGAGATCGGCCTGAGAACTGCATAAGTATGGCTGGGGAGACATATCAGCCTGTTCTCAGAATGGGCTGTTAGAGTCAGATCAAGTCGTTAAGCCGCCGTTGGCCTTTTCTGTAATCACGTGTTTATGGCGCATTTTGGGCTTCCACCAATTACTACCGTTCGTCACCTGCTGCAGGGTCGCAACATCGATCCGGGGTCGCTGCAAACTCGCCTGACCGCTGGGGTGGTGCTGGCGTCGCTGGTCGGTATTGGCTCTCTGGCTACCTGGATGGGCTGGCGGATGCAGCAGATTATGCTCAACAGCTATCGCCAGGGTGCCGCCCTAATCGCCGATCGCCTGCAGGAAGACGTGCGCTACTACAGCCAAACCATGACGCCCCAGGAGGCCTTGAACCGGGTGGTTGAGTATAGGGCTACGGGCGACCTAGCCATTTGGGTCGAGACGCCTGGGGGCGATAGCCTAGCCCAGTCAGAGGTGCTCACCATGGGCTCGTGGCAAACCTCGGGCGTTAGCGATGCCCTGCTCAGCATGTCTGTGCCCATGGGGGTCAAAATTGTGCCTGTGCAGGGCTGGCAGCTTGTTGTATGCGCTAGCCCTCTCAACCTGTCTGGGCTACCGCCAGCCACCCTATACATTGCCGACGACATCACCGCTGAATACCAGGGGCTACAGCAGCTGGTGCGGATGCTGCTGCTGGCCAGTCTGGTGCTGATCAGCCTGCTGTCGATCGCCTTTGCCCTCTACATTCGCCGCGCCCTCAGCCCGATTCGTCGGCTGAACCGATTGGCGGGTCAGGTTACCGCCGACACCCTCGATCGGCCCCTCAACCTGGAGGCTGCCCCCACTGAGCTGCAAGAGCTGGTGCGCAGCTACAACCTGATGCTGGCCCGCCTGGCCAAGGCCTGGGGGCAGCAAAAGCGCCTGGTCAACGATATTTCCCACGAGCTGCGCACGCCGCTGTCGCTGGTGCAGGGCTACCTGGAAAGCACTCTGCGACGCGGGCAAAACCTGACCGCCGCCCAGCGGGAGGGGCTGGAAATTGCCGCTGCCGAAGCCAGCCGCACCACTCGCCTGCTGTGCGAGATTCTCGACCTGGCTCGCCTGGAAAACGGTCAGGGAGCGCTTCAGCTAGAGCCTACCGACTTGCAGGAGGTGATTCATACAGCGGTGGCGATCGCAACCACGGCCCAGCCCAGCTCTCAACCTCGGGTTAAGGTCAACCCCTGCGCCCCGGCAATCGCCACGGTCGATCGCCAAAAGCTCTGCTCGGCCCTGGTCGAGCTGATCGACAATGCCCTGCGCTACGGCGACTCGCAGCAGCCGGTGCAGGTTTCGCTCACAACTCAGAAAGGCTGGGCTACGATTCAGGTGCAAGACCAGGGGGCGGGCATTCCGGCAGTTTGCCAGGGCGATATTTTTGAGCCGTTTTACCGCGTGGATGAGGCTCGCTCTCGCACTAGCGGCGGCACCGGGCTGGGGCTAACCCTGGTGCGATCGCTGGTAGAGGCGATGGCGGGCCAGGTTAGCGTTCAGTCGCAGCCCAACTGCGGCAGCGCGTTTACCCTTCGCATACCGATTCAAGCTGGAGATAACCCATGAGCGCCCGTATTTTAGTGGTAGAAGACGAAGAAAAGCTGGCCAAGTTTGTGCAGCTAGAACTGTCCTACGAAGGCTATGAGGTCAGCGTGGCCCACGACGGCCTCTCGGGGCTGATGGCCGCCCGTGACCAGGCCCCCGACTTGATTATTCTCGACTGGATGATGCCGGGGCTAACCGGGGTCGAGGTCTGCCGCCGCCTGCGCCAAACCGGCACCGCCACGCCAGTCATTCTGCTCACTGCTAAAGATGACGTCAGCGATCGCGTGGAAGGGCTCGACGCCGGGGCCGACGACTACGTGGTCAAACCCTTTAGCATTGAAGAACTGCTGGCCCGCGTGCGCGCCCACCTGCGCCGCATTGAGCCGCAAGATGCCGAGCTTTTGGTGTTTGGCGACCTCACCCTCGATCGCCGCAGCCGCGAAGTGCGCCGGGGACAGCGAGCGATCGAACTCACCGCCAAAGAGTTTGACCTGCTCGACTATTTAATGACCAACCCGCGCCAGGTGCTCACCCGCGATCGTATTCTCGAACAGGTGTGGGGCTACGACTTTATGGGCGACTCCAACATCATTGAGGTCTATGTGCGCTACCTGCGCCTCAAGCTCGAAGCTGAGGGCGAAAGCCGCCTAATTCAGACCATGCGCGGCGTCGGCTACGTGCTGCGCGACTAATATCAATCGTCATGCCGCTAGCGTGGCACCCTCAACAATAAAAATAGCCATAGCCGTTCCCTGAGCGAAGTCGAAGGGAACGGCTATGGCTATTGCTTTAGAGCAGGTCTGGGTTGCGTGACCTCGATTCTCAACGGGTGGCTTGCGTAGGGGCAAACGGTGTGCGCCCAACCCAACCGTTTGAATGTTGGCAATGGTGACTAAAGTGCTGTCATCACTTTTAGAAACTCTTCTGAGAGACAGACTGTCGAGGCGCTCTTTTGACGAAAAAGAACCCCGGCCAAAAAGTATATTCTCTCTGAAAAGAACGCTTGACGTCTACACTTGAGTTTTGCGATCGAGTCTCTTACCTTAGGTTCGCAACTGTAGTAGCCAAACTTGAGCGGCGTGACCATAAAATCAACCACTTCGTACCCAAGTTTGAGCGCGTGGTTAACCGTATTGACAGGGTTTGAATAGGCTGAAATCATCAGCATGACCTGCTCACAGCCCTGGGCAATGAGCTGATTGGTAATGGCAGCCCCGTCGTCGCCGCCGTGCAAAGACGGCATGTATAGCTGATTGTCAGGAGCGGGCAGGTAGGGCGGGTTGGCGATTAGGCAGCGCGCTTCTGCTGGAGAACCCTCAAAAAAACAGTCGTTATGAACGGTGTAATAAGGTGTTAGCCCATACTGCTCAATTCTCAGCTTTGCCAATTGGTAAGCCGCTGGGTTTAATTCGAAGCCCTGAATTGCCCCTTTAAAGGAGCTTCTCAGCAGTGCTTGAATGACCGGACTACCGTCCCCAGACCCAAATTCAACGATGGGGCCTTCTGAGGTGCTTTGGGACAGCACCATTTTCTCCAGACACTGGGCATAAAATTGTGATTCTTCAGGACAAAAGAAAACTTGATTGGGAGACTTAGCCTCAACCGCAGTGTCTGAGGTCAACAAGCTTTTGTTCATAGCAGGGGTTTAAGTAAGTAGGTTAAAGAAGGCTCGCAATTTAGGCGGCGTGAACACGCGGTAGAGGAGTAGATGCTTGCTGAATTTGCTGAATGATGGCTTGCCCAGCCCGTTCTCCAATGAACTTTTCTTGGGCATATCCCAGCAAAATTTCCCAGGCCTTGTCAGAGTATTGCTCCGCTAGTGGGAGTGCCACATCCTGTAGCATCCACAGCCCGTGGCGCTCATCTTCTCGAATGTGCAGCTCCCAATATCCTGATGACTCTTCGCTCAAATTTAATCGCTTGGCGGCCATCAGGTAATCGGTGTAGATTGAGGGGCCAACGATTTCAAAATAGGTTAGCCCACCGTTGTAGCGCAGAAAATACTGCTTGCATTCGGTTAGCAAAAAGTTGTGGTTAATGCTAGCCAATAGCTGCCAGGGAGCCAGATCAAAATACCCTTCTGGGGTAGTGTTGAGGTCCATTTCGGCCATCATTTTGGCAAAGAAAGTAGAGTGTTTACGGGCGAGGCGGCCGTTGCCGTACTCTTCCATTAGCACTCGAATCAACATGGCCTGGACTTCGTTACTGGCCCCGCCCAAAATGCGCGACATGCGGCTGGCTTCTACTAGGCCATCCAAGGAAGTAATCGCCAGCAGCCGTCGATAGCCCTCGCGGTCGAGGTCCTCGCGCAAGAACCGTCTATTTTCGGTAACCGGCGGGTTTAGGTCGGCTTCGTACCATTCTCTGAGCGTTTGCTGCACATCCTGCTGCTGTAGGGAGGCAACATCCATCTGCCCTAGTTCCCAGGCTTGCCAGGCAGACTCAATGCGATCGCGCAGCCACTGTAGGTAGAGCGATCGCTCGTTTTTGTAGTGCTGCAGGTCGTCGTACCAAAACAGGTTGAGGCGGTTAATTCGGTACAAAATGCGTTGCAAGAACCGATGGGCCGCTTCATCACCGGGTTCTGAGGCATTGCTATAGGCCATCGGCAGCGCGGCGGCGATCGCCGCTTCTAGCGCCTCAACACACTGGGGAGCTTGGGTGACCTGTTGGTCAAGATTTTCAAGATTTAGCAGATCAATAAACTCTTTCTCCAGAGCACCAAAATCAATGCTCTCTGGCGTTGAAAAGCTGTGACCTGAGACATTTTGCCTCAGATCTCGATTATTGACAGCGGCAAACATAAAGATACCTTAGAAATCTCTTCCCATTGATTTACTAATCGGCCTATCTTGAGTGAGTCGACTAGTGAACCGATCGACGAATAAGACCTATTAATCGCTTGATGGGCATAGTTTAACTCTAGCTACTGAATAGAAATATCCTATCTGCCTGTGGGCAGAATGTCGGGTTGGGCTATTTGTGGCTGAGCTGTTTACGCTAACCTATGCTATGCATAGGACCACAGCGCCGAAGTCAGTTTTTGCGCGGTTTGTGCAGAGCTAAAAAGATTTGTACTGCTCAGAAGCCGAGCGATTCTTAGTCTCTGGGTACCCACACCGAGACTGAAACTGCGGCACAGTTGAACCTGGCCCATCCTTCATCGTTAGTGGTTACCGGGCAACTGAGATGCTCGGTGATATCGTAGTAGGTGCAGTTGGGCAGTCCTACTTTCATGTATTTGGAACTGTTGCCGCCATTGGATGTAATGACCGCCATACCACCGGGGTGGTCGCTGTCCCCCAGGCGCGTCCAGCCAATAGAATTGGGATGGTTGAAGTAATCGTGCTGCTCACCAAAGGCATAGGTGCGTCGCACCTGTAAAAACCGATCGATTAGCCACCGATAGCTGTCGAGCTTAATATCTTGCTCTTTGCCATCGCGACCGACATCGGTGTAATGGGCACCGTAGTAGTCGGCATAAAAAATACAGGGATAGCCTGCTTGACGCAGCAGAATTAAAGCATAGGCCTGAGGCTTAAACCAGGGTTCAATGGTCGATTCTGATGCCTGTAGCGGTTGTGAATCGTGGTTGTCGACCATGGTAACGGCTAGCGCTGGCTGTTGCTTAACCAGCGTGTGATCGAAAATTGTGGTCAAGTCATAGCGATCGCCGCTTCTGCTGGCCCGGCTGAGGTTGTAATGTAGCGGCACATCGAATAAGTGAATATCGCCGCCGGTTCTATCGATAAACCTTTGCAGGAGGCTGGGGTCAGAGGACCAGTACTCGCCCACGGCAAACAGATTTTTGCCGCTTTGGTCGCGACAGTGCCGTAGAAAGTCTGAGAAAAAGTCAGATCTGACGTGCTTGACGGCATCAAAGCGAAACCCATCTATTTGGGTGGTTTTGACGTACCAATCTCCCCAGTGCTTCAGGGCATCTCGTACGTCCTTAGACTGGGTGTCTAGATCACAACCGATCAAAAAAGCGGTAGTTCTGTCCTCCAGGTCGCCGTCATCTTGAAGAAATTTGCCGTTGAATACGTAAATAGCGTCGTGATGTTTGTCATTGGCATCGTAGTCAACGGCATCAAAATGCCACCAGTGCCACTCCATCACAGAGTACTTGCCCTTGCGCCCCGGAAAGGTGAAGTGCGTCCAGGCTTTGACAATCCGGTTTTCGCCGATTACATCTTTTTGATTTTCGCGACTTAGCGGTGTGGCTTCTACGTCTTCGGTGGCATCACCCCCCACCATGTGATTCAAAATAACGTCAGCATAAACTTTTATGCCGGCGGCCCTGGCGGCCTGAATGGCGTGGAGATAATCATCTTTGGTGCCATACTTGGTGCGAATACTGCCTTTTTGGTCAAACTCACCTAAATCGTATAAATCATAGACGCTATAGCCCGCATCTAGGCCGCCACTACTGCCTTTGTAGGCTGGCGGCAGCCAGACGGCGGTAATGCCTGCCGCCGCAAGCTCGTTTGCCTGGTTAGCAAACTCGTTCCACAAGTGGCCATTGGCTGGCGTGTACCAATGGAAAAATTGCATCATGACGCCATGGGGCTCCGCCATAGCCTTAGCCTCCCAACTTTTTTCGGTGTTGCTAAATTGCGGCATGGCGCTGTCAATGCCATAACCTTACGTTGCTACCCTGTACTCCAAGTTTTGGAGGCTTTGAAATTCCGGCTTTCTCAAAGCAGAGAAGCTAGAAGGCAAAACGTCTCCGCGTTAAGCAACACCCTTCTTTTGGCCTGAAATTTCGCTTAGTCCGACTTTTTGAGGGTCCAGGCCAGCGACTTGCGAGGAGCCTCTTTTAGCGCCTGAGTAAGTTCGTCGTTGGAGGAGAACTGTAGCTGCGACAAATAGCAGGCATCTACTTTAACCGTAAATTTTTCGCAGGAAAATGGCCAGGGTGTGACGCTCAAATCGCCAGAATCTAGCTGGTAAATGCTGTAGGATTCACCACTTGGGCCATTGGTAATCTCTAGCTTGCGTCCGGCGGCGGGAATTTGACGCTGGGAGAGAATGAGCGAGAGGCGATCGCACCACCGCATGAAGGTATAGGCCTTTTCAGCATCCTCCTGGCTAATCTCTAGCTCGGCTTGCCATTCGGCCTGCCGCTGCCGCTGAACCTGCAAAAAGTCGGCTATCTCAGGGTCTTCGTCGCCTTTGCCCTGGTTTAGAAAGCAGAGGTGCATCGAAATTAGCATGGCCACCCAGCGGCCCTGGTACAGGGCTTCATCGGCGTGCTTGCGCAGCTTCTCAACCTGCGTTTCTTTCTCTAGGGTGAAGTCTAGGGGGGCACCGGCCTCGGTGAGCTGATCCTCTTCCCACTCTTTTTCGAGGTGGTCGTGGTGGGCGATCGCGGCAATGGTTTCGTAAAGGCGGTAGGTCTGTTTGCTAAAGTCCCAGTGACCTGCAATTTGGGCGGCTAAAAGAGCGTGGGCGCGGTGGTAAATAATTTCCCAACCATCGGTTTGAAGATTGACGATCATATTTTCTTGTTACAGGGCTTGTTGCTAAGGCTGGTGACTAGGGATAGGTGGATGAGCTGGGGATGCGATCGCTGTTGCTGTGGCCCAGATAAAACTCCAGGCAAAAGCAACCTGCTGTTACTTCTGCCTGGAGCGCTACCCTTCTCATGTAGTGGCTAAAAACTTAGCTGTTGGGCGTGTTGCGATCGACTGCGTTAGCGGCGCTACTAGCAGCTTCCTTCGTATTCTCAACCGCATTGTCGGCGGCCCGCTTGGTCGCTTTGCTAATATTCTTAGCGGCTTCTTTCACAGCATTGTCTTCAGTGCTCTCAATGCGTTGCTCGGCCTGACGAATCATGCGATCGGCCTTGGCATCGGCGGCGCTGGTGTCACGGACGGTATCTTTGTGAGGGTACATGGCCTCGTTTTGACCAGGGCCGGCACTACCGACACTGTCCCTAGCGGGTGTAGACGACTGGGCTGCGCCACAGGCCGTGGTCACAAGCACCACCAAACCAGCCAGAAAAACAATGGCCCACTGCCGCAGGGCGGTAGGATTAAAAACTCGTTTTACGATTTGCATGAATTGCTCCTTAAAGAACTAATTGAAACGTTTGAAACTGATGGGGTGAAACCCAAATTAGCTAAATTTCAAAGCCGGTTTGATTTCACCCGCGCTGGCGCTTACACAAGCGCCAGTAGAATCGCCAGCAAAGCGCGATTACATCTGGCTTTGCAGCGTCTGCTTGCTCTGCTTAAATCGTGCGCCCAGTTGCTCGCGGTCTTTTTGGGAGAGGTTTTTGCGCATAGATGCAAACATGGTGCTCTCTTCCTGACGGGTGTGATCAACTACCACGCCCTTGAGCTGCTTGATTTTGGTCATAAACGCATCGCCCGTAGAAGGCATAGACTTGAGTTCGTTGAGCAGGTTTTCCATTTCGGCCTGCTCAGCGTAAAGCTCCTGGGTGTCGTCGTTGCCGTAGAAGGGCTGAACAGCGGGGTAAACGACTTCTTCTTCCGCTTTGGAGTGCACTAGCAGGTCTTTGTACAGCTGACCAAACAGAACTTTGATTTGTTCAGCGTCGTCAGCGTTGCGAATTTCTCTAATTAGGGTGCTGGCCTTTTGGTGATCCATAAAGATCAGATCTAGGACATCAGCCGAGTCGCTGTCTGATGCTTGAGTGGTGGCGCTGCCCACAACTCCGGTAGCGGCGGCGATCGCATCCTGCACGCGAGCCCACAGCCCCTGCTGGGGTTCTTGGCCGGTTAGCTCTAGAGTGCCAAGGTACTCAAGCATGCCCTTGAGCTGCTCCTGGTGAGCGCGGTTTTCAAAGTTCACGGTATTGAGGGGAGCCAGAGCGGCTTCTACGTCTTGGCCTACCACCTGAGCCGCTTTGTGTACCACCAGACCCGATACGACTTGGCCATGCTTGAGCAGTTCGTGCTGGGCCATTTTCTCGTACAGGCTCAGCTCAGAGCGAGAGAGGGTGTCTTTGGCCTGGCTGACAAACTCTTGCACCGTAGGTTTAGGCTCGGCCTGGATGCCGTACTGGGTGATAGCGGTTTCGACGATGTCCAAGTTTTTTTGGTCGTCTTCCAGCATGTCTTCCAGCCGCTTGCGCAGGTGATTGTCGTTGCACTGGGTTAGAAACTGCTCCTCATTGTCGATGATCAAGCTTTGAATGGCCTTGATGTCGGCCAGTTTCTCAGCGATCGCAGTTCGCTTCTGATCGTTTAAGGTGGCAGGCATAGAGAAGGACTCCAGTGAAATATCCAATCACAGCTTAATAACTGCAGGCCAAAGTCATATCTATCATTGGAGCTGAATAGCCGACGCTATTTAAGTGCCGATCTACTTCTTTGGAGCTAGCCTTAAAGTTAGCCCAACGCAGATTTAACATACACATAAAAAACTTGAATTTTCTTTGCCAAAAATTTCTTTGGTTTGCCCCTGTGAGCCGTGACTACTACATCAGGTATTTGGCAACGGTGGTATAAAAAATAAGTGAGCGAGAAATAGCGTTTCATTCTAAACCCTGATGGCTTACCTCCGATTGGTTGAGGACAAATAACTGTTTGCCTCTACAGAATGCCCGTTTTGATTCGAGGTTTTTGAAATGCGGACTCGATACCAATTATTTTTTTGGCGCACTATTGAGTGGTCAGGCTGGTTTTAACGTGTGCTGTGACCAAGAATTTTCCAGCTGTGCGGTGTTCCTGTATCCAGCCCCTTGCCTCTGCCAGTCTGCTCATACAACAGCCGCAGCTAGTGGACTAAGCGACCAACTGCGGCTGAATGCGATCAGCAAGGCTGTCTTAGGCAGGAATGTGGGCCGGGGGCACCAAATCAGCTAGCGCTGTTTGGCTCGTCGCTGGTGTTGGCGATCGCCACGTGGTTGCTGTCAACCTCACGGGTACCGTCTACCCGGCTGGCCACATCGACAATGCGCTCCAGGGTGGTGCGATCGCCCACCTGGCCCGTGAGCTGAATGGTGCTGCCGTGCTGCACTAGGGTGAGGGTGTCGATGGCGGCCAAATCGGACTCGCGATCGAGGGCCTCAGCCAGGCGGCGCACCAGCCCAAAGTCGTCGTACTCGCCCTCCAGGCCCATGCACTCCGGCGGCGGCGGTGGCACGTGCTGACCCGCTTTTTCGCGCAGCTCCTCGTCGTAGGTGTTGGTTAGGCCCGGTGTCATAGAGCTGCGCGAAGACCCGTTGGAGGTGGTGCAGTGGTCAAAGTCAATGTGATTTTGCCAAGTCATAGCTACACCTCAAGTGCTTGCGGGATCAGGGTCTACGGAACTTAGGTGCTTACCGCTCCATGGTTTCACCTGGCCCAACGATGCCGACCTTATGGCGAAACATCAGCTCGCCTCCGAACCAACCGCTGGCCAGCAGCAGCACAGATACCACTACCGATATGATCAGACCCACGGGCAAAATAGCCCGAGCTGGGTCGCCCCACCGCAAAATGACATTGATAATGCTGAGCACCAGCGCTCCTACATTGAGGGCCATGTGTGCCCATCCGGCGGTACGCTTACGCGCCCGAGGAATATTGATAAAGTCGGCCATGCCGGTGACGGCAGCAGCGACAGCCGACAGCACCCCTAGCCCCAAAAGCCAAATACTGGCCCTGGCCCAGAAGAAGTCTTGGGTGAGCCAGTAGCCGATGTCAGCGCCTGCCGCACTGCTCAAAAATGCGATCGGGAAAATAACGATGATGGGATGAATGGGATGCCCAAAAATAGCCACCGAACTTGTAATGCCGGTACCCCGATATTCCGTAGCCCGACTGTCGATCAGCGGCGGCAAATTGGGATACGGCACCTGGTTAGACTGATTCTGGTAATCTTGGCCGGCCATAGCAATGTCCTCTAAAAATGTGCCAAAAATGTAAATATCGATCAACGCTCTCGTTCAATAGGCGGCATCAGCCAGCGTAAACCTTAGCTGATGCCGCACTGCTTTAGCGGCCGAGGTTAGCCACCGACTTAAAGCGATCCTTGAGCCAGTTACCGGCTTCCTTCAGGTTGTACTTCAGGGGTTCCTGCACGCTCAAGAACACGCGAGCACAGTTGCGCCCCGGTATACCCGAGATCGACCCGCCCGGATGGGTACCCGCTCCAGTCAAAAACAACCCTTCAATTGGGGTTTGGTAGTTGGCTAGCTCGGGCAGGGGGCGAAAGAACACCATCTGGTCGAGGGTCATGTCGATGTGGTAGTGGTTGCCCTTGCGCACGCCAATGCGCTGGGTCAGCTCTGCCGGGCTTTCGACCCGCCGTGCAATGATCGACTGCTTGAGGTTAGGGGTGTAGTCGGCCAGTTTGTCGAGCACGCGATCGGCCACTTTGTTTTTAAGTTCGTCGGTCCAGCCGGTGCCCAGCAGCCCTGTGCCTTCGGCCCCTTTCACCTCGTATGGGGCAAAAAACTCAATCCAAAGGGTGTGCTGACCTGCGGGTGCCATTGATGGGTCCATTACCGTGGGCACGACCACATAAAGCGATGGATCGTGATCGGGAATCAGACCCTGGCTGGGCATAGTGTGGGCTGTTTCCACCTGATCTACCGAGTCAGCGATTAGCACCGAGCCAATCAGGTAATCATCCTGGTGGTTGTAGGCCTCAAAGCGGGGCATTTCTGAGAGCGCACAGTCAATTTTGAGAATGCCTTCATTGTTGTTGACGATCCGGCGGTCTAGCCGTTCACTCAGATCTGGAGCCAGGGTTTGAGCATCGGATGCTGATATTAGGTCTTGAAAGACTCGCTGGGCATCAATATTAGAAATTACCCCTTTGGTGGCTCGATATTCTTGGCCACCGGCTACGCGCACCCCTTCTACGCGCCCGTCGGCATTGACTAAAATCTGCTCGACTGACTGATCACACAAAATGACGCCGCCATTGTCTTTAACCATGCGCACCAGGGCTTCGACGAGGGCACCCGTACCGCCTCGGGGACGGGCTACGCCGGGGTTGTGGCGCAGCGCCATCATCATCGACCCCACAGCCAGAGTCTTTTGAGAGGGCGGCCCTCCCAGTTCCGATGCCAGCCGTGCCAGGGGTGCTTTAACTACCTCGGTCTCAAACCATTCGTTGAGGGTGTCTTGGGGGCTATTCAACATGGTGCGGATTAGGTCTAGCGCCTTGTCAACGCCCCCAACCAGCGACAGCAAATCCTGCATGTTGTGCAGACCGTAGTTGCCTAGAATGTCGATAACAGATTTTGGCGGTGCGTTGAATACGGGGGTAATAGCCTGAATAAGGGTGTCCCAAAAGGCCATGAATTCTTTGTACTGCTCTGCATCTCGCTGGCTGTAGCGGGCAATTTCAGCACAGGTTTTGTCGACTGAGCGGTGGGCCAAAAATGCTTTGCCATCTGCCTGTGGGCAATAGGTGATGGGGTCACAATAGAGATACTCTAAGCCGTAACGCTCTAGCTCTAGTTCATCGACCACAGGTCCCAGGTGGATGAATTCGTGGTCAATAGCGCAGAGGTTAAAATAAAAACCGGGAGCTTCTTCGGGTAAGGCTTCTTCTGTGGTGGCTGCCCCGCCCGGAATCTCGCGTTTTTCTAGCAGTAAAACACTGTAGCCTGCTTTTAGTAAATATCCTGCGCAAACTAACCCATTATGGCCAGCCCCAATAATAACAACGTCAAATGTCTGCATAGGAGAATTACTCAAAATGTGTTTTGATGGTAAATAATCTGCTGCTTGAGGCGACCTACCTTTAGAAATAGATTAGTGAGAGAAAAATTTTCTCGAAGCCACTTCTTGGTCTGGTAGACAAAGTCAATACTCCTTAGGTGAGATTTAGAAGCTAATATCTTCTCTTTAAAGTAAGAGGTATGGCTTGAGATTTGGATGACACGGTTTTGGGCCTGGGTACTCCTGCAGGAGTACCCAGGCCCAAGGCTACGCATATTCACGGTGCTATTTGTGGTAGTAGATAAATGTCCTTAGCTTTGGGACATGGTCTTCATCAAATGCTTGCGAATTTCCTGAATCTGCTCCATCTCGGTCTGCTTAAGCTGGGTAAATAGCTCAACGCATTCCTGGGAGTTAGCGTCACGGGCGTCTTGCATGTACTTGTCGTAGGCTTGTAGAGCCTCGGCTTTGCTTTGCATGACGGTTAGCCAGTCATACTCAAGATTGCTGATGACCTGCTGAATCCTAGTTCCTGTAGTCATGGGAAGTTTCCTCTACGGTTTATTGTCTATAGGGTGTCTCAATTGACGGTGAAGCAGAACAATTTAAAATCCACTGAGGATGAGGCGCGGAGGCCCCGCTGAATCGCTACTGAAACGCCTTAAGGTGCTCACACTTACCATCAATGGTTATCAGGTTGACGCTTATCTCAGCCTTCCTCATCGTCCAAAGGAGGGTTTTGTCAAAATTGGCAGGAGGCGGAGGTTCGACCTGTGCGATCGCAGTTGCCAAGCAGCATCAACCTATTGCAATCCCTTGGGTTGAGTACGGTAGGCTGCGGCTGCGGGCTGAGCCAGCGCTGTAGATTTTCGAGGTCAGGGCGCGATGCAGGTGGGAGCTGTGGCCCCTGGGGCCGTTCAAACCTTCCTAAGTGTCATCTCCTAAAAGACTTCCTAGGAATAACCGTAAAACTTGGCGCGCCAGTAAGCGTTGAAACTGAGGTAAGGGCCTGGGTTTGTTCTGAAGTAGTTAAGCCAAAACTATAAACAGATGTTGCGCTCTCAGCCGAGCTTAAACAGTGTTGGAGAGAAATCAAGTATTTTCTAGGCAGAAATAAAAAGAAAAGTTAAGGCATCTTGAAGGGATTCTTGAGATGAGGATCCTAGATTTGGTATTAACCCAGTCAGCGGTTGTGCCGACGGTAATCACTATTAAAAAGACTTTGCTAGATAAGCTCTGTCTTTTGGCATATCGAGCCTATAGCTGCCGGGAGATGTTTACTCAAGCCGAGTTGCTTAAACTACTGATCGACCTGCGGTGAGGCCCAGTGCGATCGCTCTTAATCTAGAGTTATCTAGATTTTAAGGGTTGTTGAGATTTTAGTGTAAAGCTTAGCAAGCGATCACGCATTACGACTTCACCAGTCTTTTGTTATTGGAGTAAAGCCCATGTTGATTGCTTTAGAAATTGGAATGGTGATGGTTGGTCTAGGGGTAGCCCTGCGGCTGGTACGCCTTCCCAAGGCCGGACAAGCTAGTTTGGTCACCGCAGTTTGCCTGGCGGTTATGCTAGTTGGATTTACTCAACCGGCTGTTGCTGGTGCCGTCAATGGCGATGCCATAACCGATGGTCAACAAGATCTAAACGAGACGCTCCAAACAACCCCCCAGGGCAATCAATACCAGGGCATTGAGTATGCCGATACCAAGGGCACACCCTTGGGTGATCAGGAGATCACTGACCGGGTTGAAAGCAAGACTCCCAATGAGCTGAAGGTCAGCGTCTCCAATGGCTCGGTGCGACTGTCTGGTAAAGTGGACAACCGCGACGAAGCTCAGGCGATCATCAATGATGTCAAGGCTATTCCTGGCGTTCACGAAGTAGCTTACGATCTAGGCCTGCGGGGCTAAGCCGACGTACGGCTATAGGCCGGTCGCCAGGGTTTTTGCCCAGAACTATCTTGTTTAAAGATGTAACTCGCTGGGTCGGTTGGGTGAAACCCTGGATAAGTATTTAGCTGGAACATCCTGCAGCTAGTTTTAGAACCAGTTAGGCAAGATCAAAGCACAACCTACTCAGTTAAAATCGGCAGCCCAGGGCGGGTTGCCGATTTTTTCAGCTAGAGCAGCCCAGCGGGCTAAAGTTTGGTCTAACCTGTCTACAAGCTGTCATCAATTAACTGCTGATGGCCCAAAAATTAGTGGTTGCAGCCCCTAGCCTGTTTTTTGGGGGGTCGGGCGTGGCATTGCTGTCGATGTAAGGATTGTAGCGAGAATTGGTGACTTGCCCTCGGGCCTGTCTAAGGGGGGAGCGTAGCCCTGTTTCGACCACTCTAAGCTATACCTAAGGATAGTAAAGCGATGAATTCCCTAAGTTAACTAATGTTGCGATCGCTTAAGGGTTAACCAAGTGCGGTGCACTCTCTTAGCGAACGCCATCGCAGTTCTCCCCAGTGCCTCTTCTGGACCGCTAATGCCCTCATCTCCCCTACCTCACAATGAAGCGGGACGGTTGGAAGCCCTACGGCGATACAACATTCTAGATACTCCCCCCGAAGCCGGATTCGATCGCATTACGGCGCTAGCGGCCCGCCTATTTAACGTACCTGTGGCGTTAATTTCGCTGGTCGACGACTCCAGAGCCTGGTTTAAGTCAGCCTACGGGTTCGATCGGCAAATGGTACAGCGGCAGGCCTCGATTTGCAGCTACGCGCTGTTGACTGACCAGGTGCTTGTGCTGCCCGACGTTCGGCAAGACCAGCGCTTTGCGAGTAACCCGCTGGTACATGGCGAGCCGGGGGTGCGCTTTTACGCTGGGGCACCGCTGCTGACCAAAGATGGCTTTGCCGTAGGTACCCTGTGCATACTCGACGCTCAGCCCCGCGATGGGTTGAGCGCCGACCAGCAATCGGTGCTGGCCGACCTGGCGGCCCTGGTTGTCGATGAGCTAGACCTGCGCCTGGCCGCCCACCGAGTGGCTGAAATTGACGCAGCCCTGGTGGCTGTGACCCAAGGGGTAGCCGCCCAGACAGGAACGGCCTTTTTCGCGGCTCTGGTGCAGCACCTGACCCACACCCTGGGGGTCGATTACGCTTACATTGGGCTGGTCAACGGCGATCGCCAGGATGCGGTCAAAACCATTGCCGCCTGCGTACAGGGAAAAATTGCCGACAATTTTGAATATCTGCTGCACCATACCCCCTGTCATCAGGTGCTGCTAAAGCGCAAGCTGTGTTGTTATCCCGGCGGTGTCAAGGTGCAGTTTCCCGATGCGCCGCTGTTGCAGCCGCTGGGCATTGACAGCTATGCCGCCATTCCGTTTTTTGATGCCGAAGGCACACCCATGGGGCTGCTAGGGGTCATGGATGGTAGCCCTTTTACCAATGTTCAGCTGATTGAGGCGCTGCTGCCCATTTTTGCGCTGCGCATTGCCACCGAGCTCGATCGCCAGCACACCGACGCCGCCAGGCTGCGGGTGCAGCAAGACCTAGAGCAGCTAGTTGCCCAGCGCACCGCTGAGCTTTCGCGCACCAATCGGCAGCTGCAGCTCGAAATTGCCGAGCGGCAGCAGGCTGAAATTGCCCTTCAAACCGAGCAGGAAATGCTGCGCGTGCTGCTCGAAAACGTACAGGCAGGAATTGTGGCCTGCAATCAGGCGGGTATCTTGACCCTTTTTAACCAGGCGGCCCGCGATTTCCACGGCCTACCCGAGCAACCGCTGCCCCCCGAGCATTGGGCTGACTACTACGATCTCTATCAGCCCGATGGCCACACGCCGTTGCGTAAAGAGGACATTCCGCTGTTTCGGGCTCTGCAGGGAGAGGCCGTAGACAGGGTTGAGATGGTAATTGCCCCCAAGGGGGGAGAGGCCCGCACCGTGTCGGCAAGCGGGCAGGCGATCGCCGCCGCTGATGGCAGCCCCCAGGGAGCGGTGGTAGTAATGCACGACATCACCGATCGCAAGCGCATGGAAGACGCCCTCAGAGCCAGCGAGGCTCAGTTGGCCAGCATTTTTGAGACAATTCCTGACGGCGTTGTGATCTTTAACGCCCAGGGTCAGATAGTAACGGTTAACTCCGCCGCCGAAAAGATACTGCGGAGCAATCGCCAAGCACTCGCCGAGCACAGCTACGACAATCCACCCTGGAAGGTGACTAATCTGGCGGGAGAACCCTTGGCAACCGAAGATTTGCCCTTTATGCGGGTTCTGCACACTGGGCAGCCCACCCACGGAGTTGAAATGGCCCTCGACCATAGCGATGGTGACCGCACAATTTTGTGCGTCAACGCCTCGCCCCTGCTCGACTCTAGGGATGGCATCACCCATGTGATTGCCTCGATTAGCGATATTACCAAGCGCAAAGAGGCAGAACTAACCCTGCAGGCCTCTGAAGAACGCTATCGCTCGGTCATTGAGACGACTGCCGAAGGCATTATTTTACAAAGCAGCGACGGCACTATCTACACCTGCAACGCTAGTGCCGCCGATATTTTGGGCCTCACTGTCGAACAGCTGACGGGGCTCAGCTCCCTCGACCCCTCCTGGTCAACCATCCACGAAGACGGCTCCCCATTCCCTGGCGATCAGCATCCCAGCATGATCACGCTGCGCACCGGAATGTCGCAGTCCAACGTGGTCATGGGGGTAAACAAGCCCAATGGCACCCTGACCTGGATTTCGATCAACACCCGGCCGCTGTTTCACCCCAACGAATCTACTCCCTTTGCCGTGGTGGCCTCGTTTTTTGACATTACCGATCGCAAGCTAATCGAAGCCGAGCGGGCTCAGCGCATTCGTGAACAGACAGCCCGTATCGATGCCGAAGCCGGGCAGTTTCGCTCGGCGCTGTTGGTCGATATCAGCACTACACTGGCCTCGTTGCTCAACCACACCGACACACTTCAGCAGGTGGCCGACCGGGTAGTGCCGTTTTTTGCCGACTGGTGCACGATCGACCTGCTAAATGCTGAGCGGGGCATGGAGCGGGTTGCTGTAGCCCACTGCGACCCGGCCAAAGTAGAGCTGGCCTGGCAGCTTCACCGCCGCTACCCCCAGCCGGTAGGGGCCCCGGTGGGGTTAGCCCAAGTTTTGCGCCTCGACCAAACCGAGCTAATGGCCGATATTTCAGCGGTTAACCTGGAGTCGGTGGCCCAAGACCCCGAGCACCTGCGCCTGCTGGAGGGGCTGGGGCTGAGGTCTTGTATTGCTGCGCCGCTGATCGCTCGGGGGCAAATTTTAGGGATAATTTCGTTCGTGACGGCCCAGTCAAACCGTCGCTACACCCCCACCGACCTGGCCCTGGCCGAAAATGTGGCCCACCAGGTGGCGATCGCCGTTGACAACGCCCGCCTCTACCAGGACGAGCAGACCGCCCGCAGCGAGGCCGAGGCCGCCAACCGCATCAAGGATGAGTTTTTAGCCGTGCTCTCCCACGAGCTCAGGTCGCCCCTCAACCCGATTTTGGGCTGGTCGCAGCTGCTGCAAAAGCGCCAGCCCGACCCCGACACCCTGATCCGCGGCCTTCAGACCATTGAGCGCAATGCCAAGCTGCAAACTCAGCTAATTGCCGACCTGCTCGATGTCTCGCGCATTTTGCAGGGCAAGCTCAACCTCGATATCACCCCCGTGCAGCTCAAAGCCACCATCGAAGCGGCGATGGAAACGGTGCGGCTGGCGGCGGAGGCCAAGGCTATTCGGCTGCACACCCAGCTCGACGCCGACGTACCGCCCGTGTTGGGCGATGCCGGTCGACTGCAGCAGGTGGTTTGGAACCTGCTGTCTAACGCAGTCAAGTTTACGCCCGAGGGGGGCCAGGTCAAGATTAGGCTAGAAGCGATTACCCCAGTGCCAGACCACCCCATTGCCCAGTCGCCAGCAGGCGCAACCCATGCCCAAATTGTTGTTACCGATACGGGCCAGGGCATTACCCCAGAGTTTATTCCCTACATTTTTGACCGCTTTCGCCAGGCCGACAGCAAAACGACTCGCCAGTTTGGCGGGCTGGGCCTGGGTCTGGCGATCGTGCGGCAGCTAGTAGAACTACACGGCGGTACGATCGCCGCCGTCAGCCCTGGCGCTGGGCTGGGGGCCACCTTTACGGTGCGGCTGCCGCTGCCAAGCAATCTCAAGGACGCCACCCAGGAGACCGCCGCGTACGCTTTGCACCGCGCACTCCAGCCCGCCCAGCTACCTGGAGTGCGTATTTTAGTGGTTGAAGATGAAGCTGATGCCCGCGACCTGCTGGTGCTGGTGCTAGAGCAGGCCGGGGCCGTGGTTACCGCCGTTACCTCTGCCGCCGAGGCGTTGCGACAGCTGCCTCAGCTAGAGCTAGACGTCTTGATCAGCGATATCGCCATGCCCGATGTTGACGGCTATATGCTGTTGCAGCAGGTGCGATCGCAGCTCGCTCAGCAGGGCACACAGCCCACCTTTAAGGCCGTAGCCCTGACAGCCTACGCTGGCGAAATCAACCGGCAGCAGGCCCTTGCCGCCGGGTTTCAGCGCCACTTGAGCAAACCCTTTGAGCCTGCCGAACTGGTAGCCGCGATCGCCGCCTTAATCAAATAACGCTCTTGCCAGACCTGCTACTCTAGGCCACTACTGTGAAGCTGAGTCGTGGTGGTGGTGGCACGACTCCAATAGCGTTGCCACCTTGTTCAACAGCTGGTCAAACTCAATCGGCTTACGAATAAAGTGATGAGAACCCGCCATCGTCCCCTGGCCCGTATTGACTGTGTCGTAGGCGGTGACCATCAAAATAGGCATAAACGGTAAGTTTGGATTTTGCCGAATCTGTCGGGTTACTTCATAACCGTTCATGTCAGGCATCATCACATCCATCAAAATTAGGTCGGGGGGAGAGCTTTCGACTTTTGCCAAGGCTGTGCCGCCGTTCCCAGCCGTATCCACCGCATAGCCCTCCGTTTCCAGTACAGTTTGCAGTAAAAAGAGGTTGTCGTCGATATCATCTACGACAAGAATACGAAAATCTGATGGAGTACACACTGTAATTGGTTAATAAAATGTGTTGAATATAGCTAGCTTAGTCGATAAGCTATTATGCTTACCTCAAACTTCCGGTACAGATCCTTTCTTACTTAAATAGCCAGAAAGATATAATAGCTTTATTCAGTAAAAAGGCCAATAAAAAAGGTAGGCCTAAACCTACCTTTCAACTGTCTGCTGTGTTGATAATTGATAGTGCTAAGCCACTATTTAGCGGGTTGCGGTACGGGGGCTGCGAGCACCAGTGGCAGAACCGGCCAGGGCAGCAATCAAGCCCAGCAACGAACCCAGCGCGAACGACCAGCCCACTTTGGCGGCGTTGCCCGCAGCGTTTTGAACCTGCTCGGGGGGCACGTTGGGGTTCTGGGTAACGTCAGGCAGTGAACCAGTGGGTACCTGGTTGATAACCGCATCGGCCCCCTGAGCAACGAGGCCAAAGGCTCCGGCTACTCCGGTAGACAGCAGCCAGGCGCTCACAGCCAGGGTGGTAGCCCACAGAATAGCTCCGTTGAGCATAGCGGTTTTGCGGTTCATGGGGCCGCAGGCGCGGGCCGTAACCCAGCCGCCAATGAATAGCGAAATGAGCAGGCTAATAATGGACCAAATACCGACGGCAGTACCGACTTCGCTAGCATTGCCTTGGGGGGTCGCCGTGTTTGCCAGGGTGGTAAGGCCGATGGCGGCTCCTATGCCGGTCAGCACAAGTTGAGTTGCGATCGCAATCACTAATCCCGAAAGAATTGGGCCCCAGCGCACCAAATCATGGTACTCAGCTACGGGCATCGTCGTTGTAGTTTCAGTAACCCGGTAGTTAGGATTGGTGGTGGGGTCATCCCGATAGGTTCCGGGCTCGTTTCTGTAAGCGCCAGGTTCGTTGGTGTAAGACATGGGTGTGTTTTCCTTCTCAATTGCTACGCAATGAATTGCGAACGGTAATCAATTCTTGCCAACTAATGTATGCCGTAGCTAAATCCGTCCCATCTACCCACAGACGCAAAAGAAATGGCCAGAAGGCGTAGATAGACTTCGAAATTCAAAAGTTTCGACGCATATCGAAGCTTAATTAAAGAAATAGTCTTTGTTAAGAACCATTTAGACTGAGTTTGTTATTATTGCTCGCCCTCTTCACAAAATTGAATGCTTGTTCAGCAGGGTTCCGCCCTTAGGTACAGGTCAATGGAGAGAAAAGGGCTTATTTCTAGAGTGTAAAAGCAATAGCCGTCAGAATTTCAGTGGTTTTCAGCAGACGAACTCTACCTTCTGTGGGGTGCGTCGTCGCAAGTAGCGCGATCGTGGCCAATCTCAACGATGGGTTGGCTACGACTCTATGGCGACAAAACCGACCCTGCAGCTTCGCTTAGTTATGACTCTCTGCTGATCGCAGGAGCAGCCTAGGGGAACAGTGCTGTTCTTCAAAAAGCGCAAAAAGGCGCAATTTAACCGCTCTAGTCGTAAGCTACAAACAAGGAGATATCGTGAACAGAGTGTTAGGAATTATATTGGGCGGTGGCGCTGGAACTCGCCTCTACCCGTTGACCAAAACTCGGGCTAAGCCCGCAGTACCCCTAGGCGGGAAGCACCGGTTGATCGATATTCCCATCAGCAACTGCATCAACTCAGACATCTCAAGAATCTATGTGTTGACGCAGTTTAACTCGGCCTCACTGAACGAGCATATCTCGCGTTCCTATAGCTTTTCAGGCTTTCAGCAGGGGTTTGTAGAAGTACTGGCAGCCCAACAGACTCCCGAAAACCTAGATTGGTTTCAGGGCACCGCAGATGCTGTGCGGCAGTACCTCTGGCGCTTTGAGGATATGAAGTTTGATGAGTACTTGATTTTATCGGGTGACCATCTGTACCGCATGGACTACCGCGAGTTTGTGCGGCACCATCGCGAAAACAATGCCGACATTACCCTATCGGTACTACCGGTAGACGAAAAACGAGCGTCTAGCTTTGGCCTCATGAAAATTGATGACTCCGGTCGCATCATCGACTTCAGTGAGAAGCCCAAGGGCGATGCCCTCAAGGCAATGCAGGTCGATACCACCACCCTGGGTCTCTCTGCCGAAGAGGCTAAGGAAAAACCCTACATTGCCTCCATGGGGATCTACTTATTTAAACGAGAGGTGCTACTCGACCTGCTTAAGCAGCACCCCGACCAGACTGACTTCGGTAAAGAAATTCTCCCCAACTCTGCCAAAGATTACCGGGTACAGGCCTACCTGTTTAACGATTATTGGGAAGACATTGGTACTATCGAGTCGTTCTTTAACGCAAATTTGGCCTTGGTGAAGCAGCCAAATCCGTTGTTTAGCTTCTATGACGAATCTGCCCCCATCTACACCAGGGCTCGTTATTTGCCGCCCACCAAATACCTGCAATGTACTATCTCTCAGTCGATGGTCAGCGAGGGCTGCGTGCTCAAGGAATGCAATATTACCAACTCGGTGATTGGTATTCGCTCTCGAATTGAATCGGGCTGTACTATCGAAGACAGCTTGATTATGGGAGCCGACCATTACCAAGATAACTTTGAGCGTCGGGGCAACTGCGATACCACCAAAACTCCCCTCGGTATTGGGGCAAACAGCACCATTTACCACGCCATCATCGACAAAAATGCTCGCATCGGCTGCAACGTGCAGATTCTCAACAAAGACCGTGTTGAAGAAGCCGATCGCGAGGATCAAGGGTTCTATATCCGCAGCGGCATTGTCACCGTTTTGCGAGGAGCCACCATTCCTGATGACACCGTAATTTAAGTCATCGTATACCTAGGGGCTGTCATCAATTAGTTGGTGACGGCCCAATGATCAGTCGGTACAGCCCCCAACCTGTTTGGATCGGGCGTGACAGCGTTGATGATCTAGGGATTGTGGCCAGAATTGATGATACGCCCTTGCACTTGAGCAAGATTCCCTACATGCTTGTGGGAAAATCTGCTCGAGTGCGGGTTTGTTGTGGGCCACAGCAGCAAGTAAAAATTAGCCATCGCCCAAGGACCAATTTTGAAGTCTTTGAGGCTTGACCCGCTAGCTTTGCATGTCATGCTTGAGGGGCAGTCAGGTATAGCGACAGCCATTGGGCTGAGGACATTGGGAGCTGCCACCAGCAAAAAACCGAGGGGTAAATCTGCGTAGTAGCCATCGCTGAAGCTTTGGTGTGCCCTAATACTGGCGGTAGCTATACCTCCAATAAGCGGTGCTAGAACAGGAGAATGGCTGTTCTCATCATCCTTTTGAACTCTGGTAGGAGCTTTACATTCTGCCTAGTGACGTAGGGAGAGCTACCCCTTATTAAAGAGGTTGATGCTGTTGAAAGTTATTAACTTGATTGCAGTTGTCGCGCTTAGGCCGAATCTGTTATGAAGACTACACAAAAATTTGCACTAATAATTGGTATTGTCTATGTCGCCATTGGCGTCATGGGTTTTGTTCCGGCGCTGGTCTCCCATCCCGAATCCTTTAACTCTGCGGCTAGCAACCTGGAGGTGATTTCTGGCTATGGTGCTCTAATGGGTCTATTTCCCGTCAACACTGCCCACAATATTGTGCACATTGTTACCGGATTGCTGGGTATCGTAGCGGCCATTTCGCTGGATAGCTCACGCCTGTTTGCTGGGCAACTAGGTATCTATTACACCGTCCTTACTATCATGGGCTTTGTTCCCGTTCTAAATACGTTTTTTGGCCTCTTTCCTCTCTTTGGGCCTGATGTATTCCTGCACGGTCTAACGGGTCTGCTGGGCATCTATTTTGGTTTCTTTGTTACCCCCTCTCTGCTGACTCTGTTCAAGAAAGAGATCAAGGATGGCGAGGGTGCAGGCGAAGTTCTCTAATTAAAAGTTCTCTAGCTTCGTAGGCTAGTTTAGCCCTACCTGCTATGAATATGAAGGCTAGGTCTGCGAGCAGACCTAGCCTTTTATGCCGACTTTAAGATGGCTGCTTGAGTGATTGAACGTACGGCTACGATCGCGATCGCAAGCCCTGTTTTTCCAGTCAGCGCTGGTTTGCCCTTCAACCGCTCAAGTCGGCGGTGCCTCAGATACTACGGCAGCGATCGCAGCGCCGATTCTGAAATTAGCACTGTATAGGATGATCGTGCCCAGGTCTATTTATTCTCCAACGGACAGTTTTGAAGAGCTAGAACTCAAAGGCATTCTGCAACAAAAGTGTTCCTATTGACCGATAGGCAAAGCAAACTATTCTCTTACACTATAAACATATCGAATTGGAGAATAGCCCATGGGTATTCAAGATAGAGCAGAAGCTACTGCTAAAAACGTTGAAGGTAAAGCAAAAGAAGCTGCTGGTAAAGCAACTGGCGACACCTCCACTGAAATGGAAGGTAAAGCTAAGCAGGGCGAGTCCAAAGCTGGGCATGCCAAAGAAGACCTAAAAGATCAGGTTAAGAAAGCCATCGACTAATTGCGCTAGCGCTAAATATCAATTTGGTCTCTTTACTTAGAATCTGACCAAAGGGAGCAGTGAACTGCTCCCTATTTTTTTGCTTAATACCGGCTTTATTGAGGAAATGCGAACCTCATTAAAATCGATTTGGGATCACAAACAGAATTGCATCCTAATTCTCAGAACTAACAAAATCCCCTCACTTGTAAATCTATAGACCTACAGATAACGCTGAATAAATCTACTATTAAGATTTGTGTAGATGTTTAATTATTCAAGGAGAAATATTGAATGGATTTTGGCATTAAAGGTAAGGTGGCCGTGATTACTGGCGCTGACTCAGGCATTGGTCGCGCTACGGCCAAACTTTTGGCCGACGAAGGCGTAAAAGTTGCGCTACTCGACAAAACCGACGACAAACTAGATGCTGCGCTCAAAGAGCTGAACAAGGTTGGCGAAGCTATAGCGGTACAGACCGACCTGCGCAATTTAGACGATATTGAAGCGGCTAAAACCAAAGTGCTAGACCAGTACGGTCAGGTCGATATTTTGGTGAACTGCGCTGGTATCACCGGTGCCACGGGTGATTTTTTAGACATTAGCGATGACGAGTGGCTAGAAACGCTTGACGTTGATTTAATGGCGGCAGTGAGAGTGTGCCGCACGTTTATACCGCCTATGCGCGAGTCGGGCTGGGGTCGCGTTGTGCTGGTTACTTCTGAGGATGCCGTGCAGCCCTACACCGATGAGATGCCCTATTGTGCGGCCAAAGCCGGGGTGCTTAACTTTGCCAAAAACCTCTCTAAGGCCTACGCCGAAGATGGCGTGCTGGTTAACTCGGTAGCACCTGCTTTTATCGCCACCCCCATGACCAACGCCATGATGGAGCAGCGGGCTGAAAAAAACGGTACTGATGTCGAAGGCGCGATCGCATCTTTCCTAGAAAAAGAGCGGCCTCATCTGCAGCTAAAGCGTCGGGGTAAGGCCCAGGAAGTGGCGGCTGTAATTGCCTTTTTGTGTTCTCAACAATCTAGCTTTGTGGTGGGGGCCAACTACCGCGTTGACGGTGGTTCGGTGGCCAGCATTAGCCTGTAATTGCCCGTCTAGCCAAACCCAGGTCAGACCAAACTGCACCCCAAGAAGGATGTGAACCAGGGTCTGTGCGCCCAAGATGGTACGGATCTAGCCAGCTATTGCCACTACCTACTGCTGTTTATGACCGTCGAACGTCCGGGCTTGCGCCTGCTGATTACGATGAACCTGGGCTTTTGGGGGGTGCAGATTGGCAACGGCCTGCAGCTGGCCAACGCCAGCACTATCTTTGAGTCTTTGGGGGCCGATGTCAGTCAGCTGCCGCTGCTGTGGCTGGGGGCACCGCTGATGGGCCTGCTGGTGCAGCCCATTGTAGGTGAGCTGAGCGATCGCACCGTCAGCCCCTGGGGCAAACGCCAGCCCTACTTTCTGGGGGGCGCGCTGCTGGGGGCCGTCGGCCTGGTGGCGCTGCCCTGGGCTACCAACCTGACTCAGGCGGTGGCCCTGTACTGGCTGCTGCAGCTGGCGCTCAACATTAGCGTCGCCCCCAGTCGTCCCTTTGTGGGCGACTTGCTGGCCCCCCGCTATCTCACCTGGGGCTACTCTATTCAAGGGTTTTGCATTGGCCTGGGGGCTATCTGTGCAGCGGGGCTGCCCTGGCTGCTAGAGCATTTGCTGCACCTTCAGCCCGCCGCCGAGGCGACCGATACCGGGGTGCCCGCCGTCATCGGCGGTGCCTATATGGTGGGGGCGGTGCTCTGTTTGGGCAGCACCCTGGGCACCTTTTGGACGGTCAGTGAACCGTCGCCCCAGTCGACCCCAAACCCGGTGCTAGCGCCTGAGGCAGAGGTGCTAAACCCGATGCAGGCGATCGCCCAGGCCATGACCTCGCTACCGCCGATGATGCGCCAGCTAGCCGGGGTGCAGGCTCTGAGCTGGGCGGGAGTCTACTGCATTTTTCTGTACCTGCCCAATGCGATCGCCCGCAATATTTTGGGGGCTACCAGTCGCGACTCGCTCAGCTATGCCCACGGTGTAGAATGGGCCGGTCTCTGCACCGCCTTCTATAACCTGGTGTGTCTGGGCGTCTCGTTTTTGATTCCCGCTTTGAGTCAGCGCTGGGGCCGGGTGACGACCCACGCTGCCTGCCTGATGGCCGGGGCGGTGGGCCTGCTATCGCTGCTGCTGGTGCACGATCGCTACTCCATTTTGCTGTCTATGGTTGGGGTGGGCATTGCCTGGGCCAGCATTCTGTCGATTCCCTACTCCCTGCTGATGGACGAGCTGCCCGAAAGCCAGAGCGGGGTATATATGGGCCTGTTTAATGGTTTTGTCACCCTGCCTCAAATTGTCATGTCGCTGGGCTTTGGCTGGGTCATGCGCCATCTGCTGCACGGCGATCGCCTGTTGGCCCTGGCCCTGGGAGGCATTTTGCTCGGCCTGTCGGCTCTGCTAATGCTGCGCGTGCCCGAACCTGTAGTTGAGCAGGCTGCCAATGATCTGCCAGAGGAGACAGATCGCGCCTTAGAGAGCAACGTTTTGTCTCCTTAGAGCGATGTTGCCACCCGGCATCGCTCGCTAGGCTAAGGCCAGTTGTAGACCTGGAAAAACAATATGGCTACTCAAAAATCTGACCAAAACTCCGATCAGCGCCAGGAAATCCATCAGCCGCTGACCCCTGAGGAAGTGTCGCCCGAGCAGAAGGCGGCCCACAAAAAAATGCTGGAAGAAAACGAGAACATGGTTCTCAATCCGGGGGATATCGTTGACGGCGAAAAAACGCTGCAGGAAAAGTCTCAGCAGGTGGCCGTCGATGCCCCTGACATTACCGGCGACCACATCGTTGTGCCCACCTATTTTGTGGTCGACGACCCCGAAGAAGGCCAGAAGGCCCTGCACCACGTCAAAGATGCCGAAGAGATTTCTGATGTCATTCGTCAGGCCCGCGTAGACGAGTCGGGCGAGCGCACCTGGAACTAGCCGCAAGCAGCCTCACGATGCCATGAAATATTCAACTACCGACGAACCTGAACTTTCTGATCTGTCGGCTAAAGCGAGAAACAGCAGGTTGAGCACGTTTCTAGGCAAGGTTGCGCTATCCGTCGTCGCCGCTCCCCTAGGGGGCTACCTGCTGGGGCTGCTGCTGGAGCGGCTGTGGCCAGGCGAAATATCCTGGTCGCTGACGCTGCTGCTGTTTAGCCTCATCGTTGGCGTGATCTACCTCTGGCTGTGGATGAAGCGCGATCGCTGGGGCGATCGCCCCAGTCTGAGCGAAGAGCCTCGTTCTGAACAAACGAGCTAGAAATTGTTCTCTAACCCCCTGCCGCCGATAATTTAGCCGTCTCCCTCTTTCAACTCCGCTGAACCTCTCGTCCGGGCTGGGTGAAGTCGAAAGGGGGAGATCGCCGTGCTGCTCAGAAGGCATCCGGTTCCCAACTCCTTTTTCAAAAGCATTATTTTGTTGCCAGTAGATTCCCCATCCACAGCGCTATTTGGGGATCGCTGACCACGCCGAATTTCTGTTTCCAGCGGGGCGAAAATCTTTCGCTCAACCCGTGCCCAGTCTGGCAATCCCTGCTAATGTGAATGTCTGAATTCTGCCGCTAACGGGTGAAGACATCGTCGGTGCTAGCACCATTTGAACTACTGTGGGCCTTGATCGGGTTGGTTCTCACCATTGTGGCCACCTGGATGGAAGCTTTTACCCTCAGCGCTCCCTGGAGCTGGGGTCAGTCTGGGATGGCGATTTTATCGCTGGGGGTGAGCTTTCAGGTCGGAGCCGTGCTGCTGACCGGCTGCGTGGGCGGCAAAAATGCGGCGGCACTCTCGCAAATTGCCTACCTGGTGCTGGGGCTGGCCCTGTTTCAGGTGTTTGAATTTCCGGTATTTACCCAGGGCGGTGGCCTTAGCTACGTGCGCGAGCCCGGCTTTGGCTATTTAATTGGCTTTGTGCCCGCTGGCTGGGTGTGTGGCTACCTGGCTTTTCAAAACCCACCCAAGCTCGAAACCCTGGCCCTGAGCAGTCTCAGCGGGCTGGGCATTATTCACGGGCTGGGTATTATTTACCTAACTCTGGCCTCCCTGCTAGGCTGGTTGCAGACCGTATCAGCCTCCTACTGGGAGCTGCTGCTGGGCTACTCAATTTTGCCGCTGCCGGGCCACCTGGTGGTAGTGTGTGCTGTGGCAGTGCTGTCGCTGGTGCTGAGACAGCTGTTGTTTTACTAGGCCCATGAGATTGCGCAATCGTTGGTTTTGGATCGCCGCCGGAGTTGGGCTAGCCCTCGATCAGCTGACAAAGATGTGGGTGGCTCAAACCTTTGAACTCACCACGCCACCCGATTCCCTGCCAATTTGGCCGGGGGTGTTTTACTTTACCTATGTCACCAACAGCGGTGCCGCCTTTAGCCTGTTTAGCAACAATGGCGAATGGCTCAAGTGGCTGTCGCTGGCGGTCAGCCTGGGGCTAATTGCCCTGGGCCTCAAAGCACGATTGCCCAACCGCTGGGAGCAGGTGGGCTACGGGCTGATTTTGAGTGGTGCCCTGGGCAACGGCATCGATCGCCTGCTGGCCGGAGAAGTCATCGACTTCCTAGACTTTCGGCTAATTCGCTTTCCAATTTTTAACCTGGCCGATGTGTGCATTAACATCGGCATCGCCTGCCTGCTGGTAGCGGCCCTGAGGGAGCCGCCCAAGTAAGAAGTGGAAGAGTTCAAAATGCAAAGTTCAAAATTTTGAACTTTGCATTTTGAATTTTGCATTCCCTATTACTCCCCTACCGGCACCGCCTTCACCTTCCAAATATCGCGAGCATACTCGGCGATGGTGCGATCGGCAGAGAATTTGCCAATCCGAGCGGTGTTGAGAATGGCCATGCGTACCCAGCGATCGCGGTCTTCGTAGGTGCGGCTGACGTGCTCTTGGCACTGCACGTAGGCGGCGTAGTCGGCCATCACCATATAGGGGTCATCGACCAGCAGCGAGTCGAGAATGGGCAGAAACAGGTCGGGCTCACCGGGCGAAAACAGCCCCGAGGCAATTACGTCCAGCACCCGCTTGAGTTCGGGGTTGGTGTCGTAGTAGTACCAGGGGTTGTGGCCCACGGCCTTGCAGGCGGCCACCTGTTCCGTAGTGAGGCCAAACAGGAAGAAGTTGTCGGCCCCGACCTCCTCGCGGATTTCTACGTTAGCGCCGTCGAGGGTGCCCACGGTGAGCGCCCCGTTGAGGGCAAATTTCATGTTGCCGGTGCCCGAGGCTTCCATGCCAGCGGTAGAAATTTGCTCAGACAAGTCCGAAGCCGGAAACAGCCGCTGGGCTTGTGACACGTTGTAGTTGGGCAAAAACACCACCTTGAGCCGCCCAGCCACAATGGGGTCATTGTTGACCACATCGGCCACAGCGTTGATCAGCTTCACCACCAGTTTGGCCATGGCGTAGCCTGGGGCTGCCTTACCGCCAAAAATCACCGTGCGAGGCACAACGTGGTCATTGGGGTTTTGCACCATGCGGTTGTACAGCGTGATCACATGCAGCACGTTCATGAGCTGGCGCTTGTACTCGTGGATGCGCTTGATCTGCACATCAAACATCGAGTCGGGGTTGACCTCCAGGCCCAGGGTGTCGTAGATGTAGCGGGCCAAACTCCACTTGTTTTCCTGCTTGATGGCCTGCCAGGCGTGGCGGAAATCGGCGTTGTCGACATGGGCCTCTAGATCCTTGAGGAGATCTAGGTTGGTAATCCAGCGATCGCCAATCGTTTCAGAAATCAGCTGAGCCAGGCGGGGGTTGCACTGCAGCAGCCAGCGACGAGGGGTAATGCCGTTGGTCTTGTTGCTAAACTTATCGGGCCACAGCTCGTAGAAGTCTTGCAGCACCTCCTGCTTCAGCAGCTCGGTGTGCAGCGCCGCCACCCCGTTGATGGCGTGGCTGCCCACGCAGGCCAGGTTGGCCATCCGCACCCGCCGCTCGGGGCCTTCCTCAATTAGCGATAGGCGCTCCAGGCGCGCGGGGTCTTTGGGGTAGCGCAGCTTCACCTGGTCTAAAAAGCGCTGGTTAATTTCATAGATCAGCTCCAGGTGGCGCGGCAGCAGCTTGCCAAATAGGTCTACCGACCAGCGCTCCAGGGCTTCGGGCATCAGCGTGTGGTTGGTGTAGCCAAAGGCCCGCTGGGTAATCTGCCAGGCGGTTTCCCACTCCATGTGGTGCTCATCGAGCAGCAGGCGCATCAGTTCGGCCACCCCAATCGCCGGGTGGGTATCGTTGAGCTGAATCGCCGCCGAGTCGGCCAGCTTGGCCAAATCGCCGTGGTCGCGCAGGTGCAAACGAATGATGTCTTGCAGGGAGCAGGCCACAAAGAAGTACTGCTGCTGCAGACGCAGCTCTTTGCCCTGGCGCGTTTCGTCGTTGGGGTAGAGCACCTTGGTGATGTTCTCAGAGATCATCTTGTTGGCTACCGCCCCAAAGTAGTCGCCCGAGTTAAAGGCAACCAGGTCAAAGGCTTCCCCAGCCTCGGCCTTCCACAGCCGCAGAATGTTGACGTTCTCGGTGCCGTAGCCCGGTACGGGCACATCGTGGGGAATGCCAATTACCGTCTGGCTCGGAATCCAGCGCACCTGGTAGTCGTCGTCGCCGTCTTTGTAGACCTCGGTGTGGCCGCCAAACTTGATCTCAACCCGGTAGTCGGGGCGAGCAATTTCCCAGGGGTTGCCGTAGCTAAGCCACTTGTCGGGGGCTTCTACCTGGTGGCCCTGGCGAATTAGCTGGGTAAAGATGCCAAACTCGTAGCGAATGCCGTAGCCCACCGCTGGCAAATTGAGGGTCGTGAGCGAATCCATAAAGCAGGCGGCCAGACGACCCAGCCCGCCGTTGCCCAGACCCGGCTCGGCCTCGCGCTCTAGCAGTTCGTCGAGGTCGAGGCCGCAGTCGGCCAGGGCGTGGCGCATGGTGTCGTAGAGGCCCAGGTTGATGAGCCCGTTGCCCAACTGTCGCCCCATCAGAAATTCTGCCGACAGGTAGTAAACAGTTTTGGCGCGCTTGTCGGCGTAGGTTTTAGCGGTGCGAATGCGCTTTTGCAGCAGCTGGTTGCGCACGCTGTGGGCGAGGGCTGTGTAGTAGTCGTGGGCGTTGGCAAACTGCTCGTCTTTACCCTGCACCCAGTGCAGGTTGTTGACCAACGCCTGCTGTATTTGGCTCACCTGTGCCTCGGCATCGAGAATGGCATCTCCCGCAACCCCTAGCGACAGGGGCACCTCGGCCTCTGTGCTCGATGCGGGCAGGTGTACAGATTGCTTAGCCATAAGAACCCTTAATACTGTAATGGTCACCCAAGAATTCGCTGGCAGCTCGCAGACTCTAAGCAGATGCCGCAAGCGCCCCGCCAAGGGCAAACTTCGGCTATTTACTTCGACATTGCAGCCTTAATTACTCAAGACTTTTATACCAACAAACCCCAACACATATTGTTTACCCACCAAACTACTGCGTTAAACACTAACTCAGCCGTTTGGCGCGATGGACCCATTTTAACTGGCCACGAATAAAACACTGTTACCAAACCAACACTCAGCAGCCCCGCACTGTCAGGAATGGCTTTGTGTGACCCCTACATAACCCTTAAAACAGCATTGCGTTCCGGATAGAAAAAAGTCTATCAATGCCTAAAGCGTTGCTGCGTAGAGCATTGACGGTACTTAAAAAATTGTTAAGGGAAATATTATGAATAGGTGATTTAGAACTGTTAAGTTGCGTTAATTAGTGCGTCAAAGAATGGGTTTAGCTGTGGAAAAAGCTTGAATCCCTTGAAGGGAGAGGCTTTCGCATGTAACAAAAGCTTTGTAAAAAATTCTCAATGTGGTTAAGAAGAGCTTTATATTGCTGCGCTGTTGTTGCTCGGGCCAGTCTCCCTGGCGCTGGGTTGCTTACTGCTCACTATCTTAATCAATCTGTTATCAAACCGAGTTTGAATATTAAAAAACTAATGGTTGGTGTTGGCGGCTCCAGATAATACCTATGGATTAAGTTAAGACCAAGAGTGCTTTAAAGCTACTACAAAACATTCTTTTTATAGCCTTAAAGTATGCGTTGAGTGACCCAAACTTCAGCCCGGTTCTTATCTGGGCCTAGGGTAATGCGGGTTGCAGCGTTGCCCTAGGCTACACAACCTCTGGCTTGGTGACTATTGACTGCGTTATTTGGTGCCAAATAAGCGATCGCCCGCATCCCCCAGGCCTGGCAAAATGTAGCCGTGCTCGTCGAGCTTTTCATCGACGGCGGCGGTGTAGAGGGGCACGTCGGGGTGCTCGCGGTGAAAGTGGGCCACGCCCTCGGGGGCTGCCAGCAAACAGAGAAACCGCAGCGATCGCGGCTGGGCCTGCTTGAGCGGGTACAGCGCTGCTACAGCGGTATTGCCCGTGGCGATCATGGGGTCTACGACGAGAACGTCGCGATCGCTTAAATCTTCCGGCACCTTAAAGAAGTACTCGATCACCCGCAGGGTCTGGGGATCGCGGTAGAGGCCAATGTGCCCTACCCGCGCCGAGGGCATGAGTTCTAAAATGCCGTCGAGAATGCCCTGGCCTGCCCGCATGATTGACACAACGACCAGCTTTTTTTCTGGAGCCAGCACTGGCGCTTCCATCGTTGTCATCGGCGTTTGAATAGTCTCTAGCTTCAGCGGCAAATCGCGCGTCACCTCGTAGGCCATCAGCAGGCTAATTTCCTTCAGCAGGGTGCGAAATTTTGCCGTGCTGGTCTCAGCCCGGCGCATCAGGGTGAGCTTGTGCTGAATCAGTGGATGGTCGATCAGATGGAGGTCGGGCATGGGGAGTGGGTGATTGGATGGGTGGGCGGGCACGGGGAGGGGGGAATTCAAAATTCAAAGTGCAAAACTTTGAATTCTCCATTTTGAACTTTGAACTTAAAACACCGTGCCGTCGCTGACAAGCTGAATCGGCGGGGTACCCCCAGTCCGCTTCTCCGCTGCAATCTGCCGCCCCGCCGTCCAGGTGCCGCCCTGGAGAATTTTGACTAGGGGTAGGGTCTCAGCATCCATCCCGAGGGTTTGGCGAATGTGGGCGGCGAGGGCATCGAGCAGACAGAGGGTGAGCGCGCGCCACTCGACAATCAGGGGGGAGCCGGGGGCGTGGGAGATTTCAAGCGCGGCGGCATCCTTGAGGCTCAGCACGCCGCAATCTATGAACAGGCCACCGTTGCGATATTCGGCCAGGCCGGTGAGCTGGTCGAGATCGGTGATTGTGAGACCCAGGTCTTGCAAGGGTTCCAGCAGCGAGTAGGTCAGCCACTGGGAGAGCTTGTGAAAGGGGACTAGGTTGCTGCCGAGGCCATTGTCAGATGATGGGGCTGGCAGTTGAGGATGGGGCCACACGTCGCCCAGGTTCACGCCCGCCAGCTCCACCCTCCCTGGCCAAATCGGGCCTAAACCCTGAAGAATCGTTTGCAGAATGGTTGTGGCCGAGAGCCGGTTATCCGTCGCCTGGGTCAGCCAGTAATCCACCAAATGCCCTGGGCGGGACAGGTCTGTACCAAAGAACTGCGGCTGTTTTTGCAGGGTATGACCGAGCTTCTGCAGCAGCGCCACCCGCCCTTCTAGCCCCAGCAGGCGGTTGCCGTCATTGACCTGAAAGGCTTGGGCCAGGTGGGCGGTGGTGAGTTGTGTGAGTCCGTGAGCATCAGCCTGCCAAGAACGATCGGGCTGGCTTGAAAAAAGCCCTGCGGTGAAGGCGTGGAAGCTGGCGATCGCCAGCCCCTCCGATCTTTGAAACTCTATCCCAGTCTCAGGTTCCACGTACCGCCACCGGCTCCCGGCCCCGGCATCGAGCAGCACGCTGGTAATGGCCAAATCTACCTTCAGCCGCGCCTGTTCCAGGGCATCCAGTGCGGACAAACCTGGTTCTAGCAGAGCTAACCGCGATCGCCCCGCCACCTCAAAGTGTCGCCAGCGTGAGTGAAAGGGCACATTGCCATCGGGGTACTGCTGCCGCATCACCGCCAGGACATAATCAGCAGCAGCAGGTAGCGCGTCGGGATGATAGCGAAAATGCTGGAGCTGATCCTGCTCCGCCAGGGCAAAGAGGGCGCAGCTGCGATCGCGCACCGCCGCCGCACTCTGCAGGTAAGCTACCACCGCCGTAGGGTGGGCACTGCCCACCACCCCATCCTTGCCTGAAGACGCCATCCTTACTTACTCCAAACCCCGTCCCTTAATCTGGGCCAAATCCTCCTCCGTCGGCGCAACCCGATCGCTGTAATACCCCGCCGCCTTCTTCGCCTCGATCTCCACCCGCGCATCGGGCGGTACCAGGTCGTCGGGGATCGGCACCCGCTCGACAATCTCAATGCCCGATCGCACGATAGCGTTGTACTTCATGTCGCTCATCGACACAAAGCGATCGATGCGGGTCACCCCCAGCCAGTGCAGCACGTCGGGCATGAGTTCCTGAAAGCGCACGTCCTGCACGCCAGCAACGCACTCGGTGCGGGCAAAGTAGGCATCGGCGCGATCGCCCCCTTCCTGCCGCTTGCGAGCGTTGTACACCAAAAACTTGGTTACTTCCCCCAGGGCCCGCCCCTCCTTGCGGAAGTAGACGATCAGCCCCGCGCCTCCGGCTTGGGCGGTAGCGATGCATTCCTCTAAACCGTGCACTAAGTAGGGGCGGCAGGTGCAAATGTCGGATCCAAACACATCCGAGCCGTTGCACTCGTCGTGGACGCGCACCGTCAGGGGGCGAGCCGGGTCGGCGATCGCGTCAAGATCCCCCACGATGTACACCGTGATGCCGCCGATGGGGGGCAAAAATACCTTCAGGTCAAACCGCGTCACCAGCTCCGGAAACATGCCCCCGGTCTGCTCAAACAGGGCGTAGCGCAGATCGTCTTCGCTGACGCCCAGGCGCTGGGCCACCCCCGGCAGGTACCACACCGGCTCTACAGCGGCCTTAGTCACTACCAGGTCACCGCCGGGCTTGACAATTTCACCGTCTTCCTTGATCCGCCCCTGGCGCACCGCCTCCAGCAGCTCCGGCATTTGGATGTGAGCGCGGGTGACGGCGATCGATGGGCGAATGTCGATGCCCTCGGCCAGCAGAGACTTATACACATCTCCTACCAGCGCCCCAAAAGGATCTAGAGAAACAATCTTCTCCGGATCAGCCCAGCTGGGGTAGGGGCCGATCGCGATCGCAGGCGAAGTATTGGTAAAGTCAGGTCGATGGTCAGCCTGGAGTACGCCGCTGGCCACGGCCAGGGCGCGATACACCGCATAGGAGCCGGAGTGGGTGCCAATGGCGTTGCGGTGGCTGGGGTCGGTCACCGTTGCCACGATCGCCCCGCGCTGGAGCGGATCGCCCTCGCCCCACCGAACCGGGGCACCTTTCAAGCCCGACCGACTGGGGTGGGATGTCAGCACAATATGGCGACGCTTAGGGGCGTCTGCCTTGTCCGAAGGCTGCCCTAAAGGAGTTGTATTTCCCGCTGCCGAACCGTTGCCCTCGCTCATCGGTGCCTCGTGTAACAGGAACTACTAATCTGCCACACTTTCCACCTTGCAAACCGCTCATAAGTGACAGACAGTCGCGCCCTCTATCCCTCGGCTCCTCAAGCTCTCTGGCCTCAGGCCAAAGTTGCCCCAGTAGGTTGAGTTGCCCCAGGTCATTTTGGTAACGATGACTTGGGGAATGACGCATCCATCGCTGCAGTCGCCGCCGCCGTCGACTCTGGGGCTGGCGCTTCCATCACTGGCGCTAGCTGAGGCTTAGGAAGCTGATCGTTAAAGTCGAGCCCTAGCATTTCGCTGTAGAGCTTGACGTAATCTACCGCCGATTTGTCCCAGCTAAAGTCTTGCTCCATGGCCCGCTGCTGGAGCGCCCGCCAGGCATCCTTAAAGCGGTAGCCCTCCCAGGCGCGAATTAGGCAAGTAAATAAATCGAGCGGCTCGTAGCGATCAAAGCAGTAGCCAGTGCCTGTGTGGTGCTCGGGGTCGTGGTGCTGCACCGTATCTACCAAGCCGCCTGTGCGGCGTACCACCGGAATGCAGCCGTAGCGCATGGCGATCATCTGGCTGATGCCGCAGGGCTCAAACCGCGACGGCATCAAAAACGCATCGGCCCCGGCGTAGATGCGGCGACCCAGCCCCTCGCTGTAGAGCAGGTAGGTGGCCATCCGGCCCCGGTAGCGGCTGGCCATTTGCCAGAGTTGGGTCTCGTAGTAGCGATCGCCCGTGCCCAGCAAAATAAACTGCGCGTCGGTGTACGACAAAAAGCGATCCAAAATTTGCAGAATTAGATCCAACCCCTTCTGCTCCACCAAGCGGCCCACCAGGCCCACTAAAAAGGCCTTTGAGTTCACCTCTAGGCCCAGTTCTTCCTGAATCGCCACCTTGTTGGCGCGGCGATTCTCCAGGCTGTCGGGGGTAAAGGTTTTGCCAATGTAGCGATCGGTGGCGGGGTCGTAAGACTCAATATCAATGCCGTTGAGAATGCCCGTCAGCTTACCGCTGATAAATGACAGTAGCCCCTCTAGCTCTTCGCCGTAGTCGGGGGTTTGGATCTGCTGGGCGTAGGTGGGCGACACGGTATTGACGCGATCGGCAAACTGCACCGCCGCCGCCATGGTGTTGTGCCCCTGCATGTACCACGGGCACCAGGTAATGCGCTCTAGCTCCCAGCGCCACGGCCCCTGGTAGGCCAGATTGTGAATGGTAAACACTGTGGCAATGTCGGGCGACTGGTGCATCCACACCGGAATCATGCCCGTATGCCAGTCGTGGCAGTGGATGATCTGGGGCTTCCAGTAGTTCCAGGCAAATTCTGCGGCACCGTTGGCAAAGAAGGTGAACCGCCAGGCCTCGTCGTCGCCGCCGTAGACTTTGCGGGGGTCAAAGGCGGGGTGACCAAATAAGTACACCGGCACGTCAGAGTCGGGCAGGGTGGTTTCGTAAACCGCAAAGTCGTTGAACATGGCATTGCCCTGCCACACTGGCTCCTCTGGAATGGGCGCATCAACCTTGTCGGGCAAAAAGCCGTAGTAGGGCATAAAAATGCGCACGTCGTGCCCCATCTTGCGCAGCACCTTGGGGAGGGACCCCACCACGTCGCCCATGCCGCCGACCTTGGCCAGGGGCGCTGCCTCCGCTGCCACAAAAAGAATTTCCATATCGCCCGCTCTGCTGTTGGATCAATCGGTTGTCCTCAGTCTACGGGGGTGTGGGCGTTCTGCCTAGATCTTTGGCTCCTAGGAATACTTCATAATGGGGCATGCGCTCAGGCTTGACTATGACTGCCCTCACCCTCGATCTCAGCCCGGTCATTCGCCTCACCCATGAGCAGTTTGAGCAACTGGCCCTGGCCAACCGCGATCTGCGCCTGGAACTTACCGCCGCCGGAGAACTGGTACTCATACCCCCCACCGGAGGAAACACAGGCCGCCGCAATAGCGACCTGACCTATCAGATCGAGTCTTGGAACCGCCGTAGCAAGCTGGGCGTCGTGTTCGACTCATCCACAGTCTTTCGCCTGCCCAACGGGGCCGAACGCTCTCCCGATGTGGCCTGGGTCAGCCTGGCCCATTGGAACGCCCTCACCCCGGCAGAGCAAGATTCATTTCCGCCCCTGTGCCCGGACTTTGTCATTGAACTGCGCTCTAAGAGCGATCGCCTACAACCCCTCCAGGCCAAGCTGGCAGAATATCAAGCCAGCGGCTGTCGCCTGGGCTGGCTAATCAACGTGCAAGACCGTCAGGTCGAGGTCTATCGCGCTGAGCGGGAGCCAGAAATTCTCCAGGCACCCCCATTCCTCGCTGGGGAAGCGGCGCTGCCGGATCTAACGGTGGTGACCTCTGGCATGTGGTAAAGCGAACGGTTCCAGAGCGTACCTAACGAGCCAGGTTCATCACCTACAGGCCCTAACCCAGGTATTTGCCCAGGGTCTCAGTGTACTCGTCATACTTTTTGACGCCCACCAGGGTCTCGGCCACGTCGCCCTGCTGGAAGAACATCACCGCCGGAATGCTGCGAATACCGTAACGCTGGGCCACAGTTTGGTTGGCATCGAGGTCGAGCTTGAAGACTTTGACGCGATCGCCGTACTCATCGGCCAGCTTATCCATCAGTGGTGCAACCAGCTTGCAGGGGCCACACCAGGCCGCAGTGCAGTCAACTACAAACAACGATTCCGCACTCAGCAGCGCGTCAAACTCGGTTTCGTTTTCAATATAGGCGGCGGGCATACTTAAGTCTCAATTAAACGTTCATTCTCCCACGGCGATGTCCCAGCACTGCCCGCATCATCAAAACACAAATCTTTACATGACGACACCAGCCACACAGTAGCCTGCAGGCGATGTTTTTGGCCGGGTTTGATAATCTTGGGTCAACTTTTTGGGCTACTTCACCTTCCAGTGCACCATCCTCTTTTCAAACATGCTAGGGTGTCTCAAGAGATATAGAGATTGGTTAGCAGTATTTGTTTTTAGTACTAACGAGTTTTTCCGTTTTTCCATTGACAGACTTCTCTCCAAAATTTTGCTCTACACGTCCTTTAACTTTTGGAGACCAACCATGTCAATCTACGTAGGCAACCTGTCCTATGACGCTACCGCTGAGGATCTAACCTCTGTATTTGCAGAGTACGGGTCTGTTAAGCGGGTTCAGCTGCCCACCGATCGTGAAACCGGGCGCATGCGCGGTTTCGCCTTTGTCGAAATGGGTGCCGATGCTGAAGAAGACGCCGCCATTGAAGCCCTAGACGGTGCTGAGTGGATGGGCCGCGACCTCAAGGTCAACAAAGCCAAGCCCCGCGAAAATCGCAGTGGTGGCGGTGGTAACTTTGGTGGCGGCGGCGGTCGCAGAGGCGGCGGCGACAGCTTCTCTCGCGGCGGCTACTAAGCTCTCATCAGCTAAGTTAGCTAATTGATCCAGAAGGGGGTTCAGACAGGTTTGTCTGAACCCCCTTCTGTGTGGGTAGTACCAAAGCCGGAATGAATACCCCCGATTTGTAGGGGCGTAGCATGCTACGCCCCTACAGAGTTCCTGATCGTGAGTCGGGGCTTACCAAATCGGATTTGCTCTATAAATAGCCGTCCCTTCGACTTCGCTCAGGGACCGGCTATGGCTATTTTTATCGTTGGGGGTGCCGCGCTAGCGGCATGGACGATTTGTATAAGGATGTGTGGGTAAGAATATTGGCAAGGACTTCTGCGATCGCCCGCACCTACCGGTCAAAGCCGATCCCCAGCCAGTACCCGCAGCGCAATTCTGAGCAAACTCAAATCGGCGTCTGCTGATGGAGCATCAGCTTAAACTCACCGTCGCTCATCGCGTACGTGCTGCTAATCAGCGCCGCGTACGGAGCGTTGCCTGCCCGCTGGGCACTTACCCGGTAGGTCACGATCCCAGCCGCTGGTGATAGCACCATCACCTCCAGGTCTTCCAGGTGAAACGACTGCCACGGCTGAGCCGCTAGAGCAGCCAAAATATCCGCCTTGCCCCGCAGCACCATGCCGCCCGGCAGCAGCATAACCGCCCGGTCGTGCAGCACCTGGCTATAGAACTGCTGGCCAGCAGTTCCCTTGGTTGAGAGGGCCTGCCATCCCTGTCGCTCAATAGCAGCTAAATCTTGCACCTGAATTACCTGAGGCAACAATTTGGAGTTCAAAGCTTTAAGACCGGGGCTTTAACCCTGCGGGATATCCGTCTCGGCTGTCCTCAGGTAGGCAGGATGCCCAACCTACAGAATGTGGACACTCAGGTCCTTATTTCCAAGGGTTCAAGGCTTAGATCAATCCTAAAACCCTGAACCCCAGACCTTGAACCCCAATCCCCTAGGACAGGGCTAGTACCCCTTCACTATCGACCGGATGGGCTTTGCTGGGCAGTTGCAGCATGTCCGTCAGGAGGGCAGTGGGGGGCAGGCTGTGGGGCCAGGCAAAGGCGTGGCGAAAGGCGGCTTCCTGGCAGGCTTGCAGTTCCTCAAAGCCAATCACGTCATGGGTGAGCAGACTTTCGTACTCAAAGGGCAGCCGCACGTTGTGTAGCCCAGCGTTGTCGGTGCAGATGGCGATATCGACTCCGGCCTCAAAGCAGCGATCGAAGACCACCTTGAGCTGGTGGATATCATCCAGAGTGCCGGTCTTGAGATAGGTGGTAGGGCATACCTCCAGGCATTGGCCCCGCGCCGCGACCTCGGGTAGCAGCTCTGGGTGCCGCAGCGGAATTTGAATGCCGTGGCCAATTCGCATCAGGTAGGGCAGCAGCTGCGGGTGATCACCGTCTACGGTTTCGTAGAGGTGGCCGGTGGTCTTGAGGCCCAGGTCTTGGGCGCGCTGGTAGAGCTGGGTGAATTCATCAATGCGATCGCCGTAGTTGGCATCGCCCCCGGCCACATCCACCGCGCAGATGTAGTCGGGGTACTGTCCCGCTAGCTCTACAATTGCTTGATTGACCTCGTAGGGTAGCCGCGAGTGCATGCAGAGAATCTGCTTAGTCACAATTGGGTACTCGGGCAGCTGGCTGGCTCGGCCCACAATTTCTACGATTTCAGCCATCGCCTCAATGCGCTGATTTTGGGGCAAATGCTCGGGGGTGCGCAGGTAGGGGGTATAGCGCAGCTCTAGATAAGCCAGGTTCTCAAAGATGTACGCTCCGCGAATCAGGCGGTAGATAAAGTAGGGCAGCGCTTCGTGGGTTTGCACGCTCTCGACTAGGGTGTGCAGCTCCAGATACTCCGCCAGGGTGTTGCGGGGACGGGTGTAAAACTGCTCAAATGCCGGGTAATCGGCAAACTGGCCTGAGAGATCGGGGCGGTTGCGCTCAAAGTAGCGCCATAGCACTCTGGGTACCACCGAGCCGCCCAGGTGGCGGTGTAGTTCAGCATATAGACTCACGGTAACCTCCGCCTTGGTGGGGTTTATGGGGTTTGGTAGGCCTGCGATCGCCCGCTTGACCGCTCGCTCTCAGGGGCTGCTCTAGGCGGCCGGTCTTGTAGCCATCGCAAAATCGGAAGGAATTCTAAAGAAATGTAAATTCGTTATCCATCTGTTCTATCGCATATTTTACTGATTGGGGGGTATAAGGTTAAATACATTTAATTTGCTAGGGGTTCAGGCTGTAGAGAGAGCTGACTCAGCCCAGGCACGCAAAAGAAGTGAGTTGACACAATTCCATTCGCTTAGTGATAATGGGAATTTGTGTGAACTTTAGAAGCTGAATTCCCTTGGCAAACGTTGTAGTAATTGGGGCCCAGTGGGGCGACGAAGGTAAGGGCAAAATCACCGATTTGCTGAGTCGTTCGGCAGATGTGGTTGTGCGCTACCAGGGCGGGGTTAACGCAGGGCATACCGTCGTTGTTAAAGATCAGACGTTTAAGCTGCACCTGATTCCCTCCGGTATTCTCTACCCCGATACTGAGTGCGTAATTGGCAGCGGCACCGTCATCGACCCTAAGGCGCTGATCGGTGAACTCGATAAGCTCGACGAGCTAGGGATTTCGTCTAAAAACCTGTTTATTTCAAACGCTGCCCACGTCACCATGCCCTACCACCGCTTAATTGATCAGGCGGCAGAGGAGCGTCGGGGCAACCACAAGATTGGCACCACTAAGCGCGGCATTGGTCCCACCTATGCTGACAAGTCCGAGCGCATCGGCATTCGCGTCATTGACTTGATGGACTACGCTCGCCTGCGCAAGCAGCTAGAGTGGACAATTCAATACAAAAACGGCATTCTCGAAAAGCTCTATGATCTAGAGCCCCTAGACCCTGCTGCGGTTATCGATGAATACATTGAGTACGCCGAGCGGCTGCGGCCTCACATTATTGATAGCTCGCTGCACGTTTACCAGGCTATTCGCCAGCGTAAAAACGTGCTGTTTGAGGGGGCGCAGGGCACTCTGCTCGACCTCGACCACGGCACCTATCCCTACGTCACCTCCTCTAACCCGGTGGCGGGTGGGGCCTGCATCGGCACGGGCATTGGCCCCACGGTAATCGATCGCGTCATTGGGGTGGCCAAGGCCTACACCACGCGGGTGGGCGAAGGCCCCTTCCCCACCGAGTTGACCTGTGGAGTGGGTGAGCTACTCTGCGAGCGCGGCGCTGAGTTTGGCACCACCACGGGCCGTCGCCGTCGCTGTGGCTGGTTTGACGCCGTGATCGGTCGCTATGCCGTCCGCATCAACGGTCTCGACTGCCTGGCCATCACCAAGCTCGATGTGCTCGACGATGTCGATGAGATCGAGGTGTGCGTGGCCTACGAGCTCGATGGTGAGCGCTGCGAAGAGCTACCGGCCAGTGCCGAGGCCTTTAGCCGCTGCAAGCCAATCTACAAAACGATGCCCGGCTGGAAACAGCCCACCGACCACTGCCGATCGCTCAGCGACCTGCCCAAAGCCGCCCTAGACTACCTCAAGTTTTTGGCCGAGCTGATGGAGGTGCCGATTGCGATCGTGTCGCTGGGAGCTAGCCGCGACCAGACCATCATCGTAGAAGACCCCATCCACGGGCCAAAGCGGGCGCTGCTCTACGAGAATGGTGAGTCTCAGGTAGCCTAGGGATTCGGCAAAGTTTGTCTTTTAATCTGTTATCAACGGGGGGATTTTCCATGGAACTGACTATTGAATGTAAATCACGCGATCCTAAAGCCAAGCCCAACGCGCTGCGCCGTCAGGGTCTGCTGCCCGTCGTGCTGTACGGCCACGACGGCACCGAGTCGGTATCGCTGACCGTCGATCAGCATGCGGCCGATATGCTACTACGCAAGGCAGCGGTCAACAACACCATGATTGACCTGCAAATTCCTGACATGTCGTGGAACGGCAAGGCGCTACTGCGGGAGGTGCAGTCGCACCCCTGGAAAAATCTGGTGTATCACCTCAGCTTCTTTGCGGTTAAAGCGCAGGATGCGGTCGAAGTAGGCGTTGCGCTCAACTTTGTAGGTGAGCCTACGGGTGTCAAAAACGAAGGCGGCGTGCTCAACACCGAAGTCAACGAAGTCACCGTCAAGTGTAAGGCGATCGACATTCCCGAAACCATTGACGTCGATGTGTCTGGTCTGAGCGTAGGTGACTCACTAACCGTTGCCGACCTGGTACTGCCTGAGGGCGCTGTGGTGGCAGGCGACCAAACTCAAACCGTTGCTACCGTGCTCCAGGGCCGTATGGCCGAAACCGGTGACGGCGACAGCCCCACTGCGGCTGCGGCGGAACCGTTGGCAGCTGAGTAGGCCGACCTTGGCCCTAAGGCTGATTCCGCTGAGCGGTTTTAGCATTTAATTGGCGGGGGTGGGGAAGATGTCTCCGCCCCCGCTTAGTATTGATGAGATTCTTTCTAGGTAGGTTATGGCTGTCTCCGCGCTTCCTGAGCTAATTCAGCAGATGTGTCAGCCGGGGTTTTACCCCCATCCGGTCGTTGAGCCCATTCGGATGCTGCAAACCCACGTATCCTACGTGCTGCTGACCGGCGACTACGCCTACAAAGTGAAAAAGCCGGTGAACTTTGGGTTTCTAGACTATTCCACCCTGGAGAAGCGGCACCACTTTTGCCAGGAAGAACTGCGGCTGAACCAGCGCGGTGCCGGACCGCTCTACTTAGAGGTGGTTGCCATTGGCCAGGCAGGAGATACCTACGAGCTGGGTAGCGGTATGCCCGTGGAATATGCCGTCAAGATGGTGCAGTTTCCCCAGGACACGCTGCTTAGCGCCCTGTACGATCGCAGCGAACTCACCGACGCCCTGATGGAAGACCTGGCGGTGGCGGTGGCCGACTTTCACCTGGGGGCCGAAACCAGCGACCACATTCGCACCTTTGGCGCAGTAGAGCAAATTCGCCAGGCCTTTGACGAAAATTACGCCCAAACGGAAAGCTACATCGGTGGCCCCCAGACTCAGGCCCAGTTCGACGAAACCAAAGCCTACACCGACAGTTTTTTTGCTGCCCACCGAGATCTCTTTGAGCGGCGGATCGCCCAAAACTGGATTCGGGCCTGCCACGGCGACCTGCACTTGAATAACATTTGCCGCTGGCGCGATCGGCTCTACTTATTTGACTGCATTGAGTTCAATGAGCCCTTTCGCTACGTCGATGTGATGTACGACGTGGGCTTTGTGGTGATGGATTTGCTCTCTAAGGACTGCGCTGGCCTGGCCACTGTATTTTTGAATCACTACGTAGAGCGCACGGGCGACTGGGAGGGAGTGCAGCTGTTGCCCCTTTACATTAGCCGTCAGGCCTACGTGCGGGCTAAGGTGACCTCGTTTTTGCTCAACGACCCTGGGGTGGATGAGGACACCAAGCAGCAGGCCGCTGCGACGGCGGCGGGCTACTACCGCCTGGCCTGGTCGGTGTGCCAGCCCCAGCGCGGCCAGATTTACCTGATGGCAGGGCTATCTGGGTCGGGTAAGTCGACTACGGCGCGACTGCTGGCCAGCCAAATTAACGCTATTCACTTGCGCAGCGATGCGGTGCGTAAACACCTAGCCGGGGTGTCGCTCGACCAGCGCGGGGACGACAGCTTGTATACGCCAGCGATGACTGAGCAAACCTACGATCGCCTCCTCACCCTAGGCATGGCTCTAGCTCAGGCGGGGTACCCGGTAATTCTTGACGCTAAGTACGATCGCCAAATGCTGCGACAAAACGCGATCGCACAGATTCAAGAAGCTGGGTTACCTCTGGCTATTCTGCACTGCACGGCTCCGGCGGCGGTGCTAGAGCAGCGGGTGCGCGATCGCGCGGGCGACATTGCCGATGCCACCGTGGCCGTGCTTCAGCGCCAGCACATGGAGCCGTTTACCGAGAGCGAGCAGCCGCTGGTGCGGGCGATCGATACCACCCAGGCTGTGCCTCAGCAATTAGTCGATATAGTTTAATCGCTATAGTAGGGGCATAGGCTCTGGCCTCGGTGCTTGGCCTGCCTCACTAGCGTTCCAGAGAGGACGAATCGGTGGCCGATAAGATCATTCCCCAGGCGTTAAAAATTTGGCTGGTCTTTTTGTTTTTATTTTTGCTGTTGGGCTACGAGGTGGTGCCCAGTATTTTGCTGGGGGCCATAGCTGGTTTTGCCGGGGGCACCATTCACGCCTGGTGGATTACCCCTGGAGGTGAACCTACCACCACCCTAGAGCTACCTGCCCCTTTGCGTCAGCTCAACCCCAGGCGACTGCCCCTTAGCAATTTCTTTAGGCGCGGCCGCACGCAGCGCTTACCTAGAGCGCGTCGATAGCGGCCCTTGGGTCGCAGACGGGCACAATGAGCGGTAGCAATTCTTCACCGCCCGGCATGGTAGAACGAGCGTATTGGCTGGCCTGGTCTCAGGCTAAGGGCCTGGGCCCAATTTTATTGAAGCGTTTGTGCAGCCATTTTGGCACCTTGACTACTGCCTGGCACGCTAGCGGGGCCGAGCTGCTGGAGGTTGAAGGTATTGGGCTGGGGCTGGGGTCTAGCCTGGTGGAGTACCGGCAGCGCGTGTCGCCCCTGGAGCTGTTGGCTAGCTACGAGCAGCAGCACGCCAACTTTTGGACCCCTGCTGATGCTGAGTACCCAATCCTACTCTACGAAATTGCCGATCCGCCGCCCATCGTTTTCTATCGGGGGCGGTTGGAGCTGGCCAACGCCCTGCAGCTGATGCCCTCGGTGGGGGTTGTGGGCACCCGCAACCCGTCTGACTACGGGCAGCGGTGGACTCGTCGCCTGACTCAGCAGCTGGCCCACCACGATGTGATCGTAGTTTCGGGCTTGGCCAAAGGGGTCGATCGCTACGCCCACCAGCAGACCCTAGACAGTGGCGGGCTGACCATCGCGGTATTGGGGACTGGGGTTGACCAGGTTTACCCCTCAGTCAATCGCGACCTGCACGAGCGCATTGCTCGCCAGGGGCTGTTGCTCAGTGAGCACCCCAACGGCACCCCGCCCGATCGGGCGCACTTTCCGCGCCGCAACCGCATCATTGCCGGACTCAGCCGAGCGGTGGTCGTCACCGAAGCGCCAGCCCGCTCAGGGGCGTTGATCACGGCACAGCTAGCGAACGACTATGGCCGCGATGTATTTGCGGTGCCGGGCTCGCTAGATAACCTCAACAGTGAGGGCTGTCTGGAGCTAATTAACCAGGGTGCCCAAATGATTTTGAACGATATGACGCTGATCACCGCCCTGGGCCAGCTGCCCCAGCTCGAGACCGCTGGGTCAAACGCCAGTAGGCCAGACGCTAGTGGAACTGATGGGCCGCGCGATCGCCTCACCCACAGCACAACCCCGCCGCTGTCGCCAGCGATGACTCAAGTGCTGGCGGCCATCACCGACGAGCCCGCCACCCTCGATCAGCTGGTGCAGGCGATCGCCCAGCCGACTGGCGAGGTGCTGGCTACTCTGGTACAGCTAGAGCTGCTGGGCCTGGTGACTCAGCTGCCGGGGATGCGCTACCAGCGCGGCTAGTCGTCATTCCATACGGGCAGATCGCAGCACTGCTGCAAAAACTCAAACCGCAGGCTGCCCAGTTTCACCAGGTCGCCATCTTGCAGGTAGTGGCGCTGGGCCGGAGCTAGCCGACGGCCATTCACCCAGGTGCCCCCGCTGGTACCCAGGTCGGTAAGAAAGAAGCCCCGCAGCGGATCAAAGTTGAGGGCCGCATGGCAATCGGCAATGCCAGGCTGGGGTATGACTACCGTGCAGCGACCGCCCTGGCCCAGCAGCCAGCGGGTGCCGCAGAGGGTGACCTGGATGGCGCGATCGGTGTTGATGTTGGTGCTAAGAAAGGCGCGATCTTCGGCCACAATGCCCTGCACATACCAGTCAGTGCGGTAGCAGTGGTTTTGGGCCGTCAGAATGGGGTCGATGACATCGGCTACTTGCTCTAGGTCGTAGCTTAGATTGCGAAAGAGGGTGTCTAAAATCCAGGGGGGAGAAGCCGCCGGGTCGTTATCGAGGCTTTGAGGGGCTGTACCAGGTAATTCCGGTACGGATACTCGTTCCGAGTCGGATCCTAAACGCTTTGCGAATTGCCGCCCTGCGTTGGCAGAAAAAAACTGTGAGGAAACCATAGCGAACCGTCATCTACCACTAACTACGTCTCTAGAAAAGGCACCCACTGACCGCAGCAGACGGGGCCGTAGCCCTTCGCTGTGTGGTCGCGATTGCGGTGTACCTGGTCTAATGCACCGGCGCTCTAGGCGTTGGACCCAGGGCGTTGTAGAAACTCCTTAGGGAATGTGTACGTTACACGCGACGATTTTCTCAAGCGCCTGGCCCGGTCGGGTTTGGCTCCTGCCATTAAACTGGGTTTGTACGGGTTGCACAATCCTGGGGCTGGGGTTGCTTATAAAAGCTTTATGATTTGTCCGCAAATTTACTGAGGGGCTTTAATCACCTCCCAGAAGCTGAGGAGTTTGCTCCTGCTCTGCTATATCATCGGGGTGTTCTCGCCCCTGGGATGAACCTGTGGTCAACCTCTCCACCCGCGCCCAGCCGCCCCTAGACTTCATTCCCCCCGCGCTAGATCGGCGAGTGCTGGCCCTGGTGCGTCTGGGTCTGCCCTACTGGATGCGCTGGCGCGAACAGATTCGGCGGGTAGACGTTATCAATGCCGATGGCCTGGTACATCTGCTGCGAGCATTCAACAATCAAGAAACCCGGCTGCTGCTGGCTTTCCGCCATCCCAGCCCGCTGGACTCCTACTGTTTGGCCCATTTGCTGTGGTACGCGGTGCCCCAGCGAGCCAGGCAGCTCGGCGTTGAGTTAAATCGTCCGGTTCACAGCCACTTCATCTACGATCGCGGCATCCCGCTGTGGGCTGGTAACTGGGTTGGGTGGATCTACAGTCGCCTGGGGGGCACGCCCATTCAGCGGGGCAAGGTCGATCGCCAGGGGCTGCGGTCGGCCCGCAACCTGTTGGCCAATGGCCAGTTTCCCCTAGCCGCTGCGCCCGAGGGCGGTAACAATGGGCACACCGAAATTGTCAGCCCCCTGGAGCCAGGGGTAGCCCAAATGGGGTTTTGGTGTGTGGAAGATATGCACAGCCAGGGCCGGACCGAAGGGGTGGCGATCGCGCCCCTAGGTATTGTCTATCGCTACATCACCCCGCCCTGGCCAGAAATCGATCGCTGGCTCGACCGGCTGGAGCACGAGAATGGTCTGACCGCTCCCGCCGCTGCCTACGCGCCTGGAGATGCTGGCGAGAGCGCTATGGCGCACCGCTACCAGCGGCTCTATACCCTGGGTGAACACCTGCTGACGCTTGTGGAGGGCTACTACAAGCGGGTTTACGGGGCTGCTCTGGCTCAGCCCCGCCTCACCCCCGACGTCGTGCTGCCCACCAATGCCTTAGGCGATGCCGGAGCGGATACTCGTCTTGAGGCAGACCCCGAAGACTTCGCGAAGCGCCTTGAAGCCCTGATGAATGCAGCGCTTCAGGTAGCCGAAACTTACTTTAAGCTCCCCGCTAAGGGCAGCGCCATCGATCGCTGTCGCCGCATTGAGCAGGCCGGGTGGGATCGCATTTTTCGTCAGGATGTGATTGGCAACCCGCCTCCTTCTGAGGTAGAGCGAGGGCTAGCCGATCGCGAGGCGGAAGAAGCCAGTCTGCGGATGTGGCACATGCGCCTGGTGGAAAGCTTTGTCGCCGTCACCGGACATTATGTGAAGCAGTGCCCCTCCGCCGAGCGCTTTGCCGAAACCGTAATGATTTTGCGCGACATAGGGTGCTTAATTCAGGGCAAAAACCCCTTCCCCCGGCCTAAGCTGGGGCCACAGCGAGCGGTAGTAACGGTGGGGGAGGCAATTTCGGTGAGCGATCGCTGGCCCGACTACAAAGCCAACCGCAAACAGGCCGTGGCCCGGCTCACCGCTGACCTGCAAACCGCGTTGGAAGGGATGATTACCCCTACTCCACCAGGAGCGGGGTTACCAAAGGCAGACTTGCCACAATAGCCTCTACCTGTTCTTGGTAGGCCGCCTCTGGTAGCGCTGGGGTATGGCTATCGACCTCGACCTCCTGGCCAATGTCTACCCACGATCGGCAACCGCTGTAGCCCTTGTGGCGCGGCAGCATGAGAGAATTTTGAAACCGATAGGCCCGCAGCAGCAGGGCGTACAGGGGGCGATCGGGTTGCCAGGCCAGCCGTTCGGCCACAAATTGCTCGTTCCACACCAGGTAGGGCAGCAGCGGGGCCACCTCCGTTTCGGCCTTGAGCAGAAAGGCATGGGTAATGGCCGCCCAACCCTCAAACTGCACCTGGTCAGGCTGATCAGCCTGACCAGAATGGGCCAAAGACCGAAACTCATCCTTCAGTAAATCCAGCTTTTGGTGCTCTAGGGTGGGCAGCAGCAGTACCTCGCGGGCCACCAGCGAAAACTGCCCCTTAGCCTCACGAATGCCGCCCTTTCGCAGCAAGAGAATAGTGTCGCCTTGCAGCAGCGCCGCGATCGCCACCTGCCATTCTTTGAGAACCCACGAGACCATAGCGCAAATCTCCGTTAGTCAGGGCTTGCCCCACCCCTACCACTTTCGGGAGGGGAGTAAAGCTCAGGCGTTGACTTCAAGGTCATCCCAATCGCTAAGTACTAGGGTAGCGCCGGGGACAGGCGATCGCCCCCAGGGCTCTGACACTGAAACAAAGCCCGCTGCTTTAGCCCGTTCTGCCAGGGCTAGATCGGCCCAGCTATCGCCAATGACTAGGGTACGTGCCACTGAGACCTGGAGGCGATCGCACACCTGCTCCAGCAGCGTCGGGTCTGGCTTGGGTGGATCCTCTGGCTTTGTACCCTGCCACTCATCCACCCAGGGCATCAGGTCGTAGTAGCGCAAAAATTCTTCTACATAGGCCGGGCTGTCGGACGACAGCACCCCTAGTTTCAAGGGGCTCTGGTGCAACCGCTTGAGCATAGCTGCTGTGCCCTCAAAGGGTGGCGTGTGGGCCGCTTTGCCGTTGCGGGCTGCATTCACTGCCGCAAAGCAGTCGGCTACCAGCGCCGTCACTTTTTCTTGGGGATAACCCGCTTGCACCAATACCGTTATGGCCCCCTGCCGATTGGCCTCGCGCGTGCCCGCTGCCATCAGTCCATCGGGATCTATGCCCTGGGGGGAAACTCCAAAGCAGGTCAGTAAGGCCTGTACCATTTCATCGTCGGCCCCTACCGCTGTTGCACAGGCTTCTGCCCGCGCCAGAGCCGTGCGGTGCAGCAGTTGATGGGAGTTGGCCAGGGTGCCATCCTTATCAAAGACGATCGCGTCTATATCGGCTATCCACTGTTGCCCGCACCGCACCCGAACCATAGCTATATCCTCAAACCTGCCGTTGTCGAATCAAAGCCTCTATTCGACTGTAGGCCAATGTTCCCTTTCTCGTCTGGGGACACGGCGTGTTGGTATCACCTAGCTGTAAGACCTCTGATTTTGCTCAGGAAACGCTGACTTAAAGGCCACCGCAAATTGCTCAAAAAATTTGCTTTCAAGCTCAGCCACTATCCTAGATAATGGGAAGGTTTTGAAATTTGAAATATAAGCAGCTCACTATGCGCACCCACTACTGCGGCACCCTGCGGGCCAGCGACATTGGCAGTACCGTTACCCTGTTCGGCTGGGTCGATCGCCGCCGCGACCACGGGGGCGTTATTTTTGTGGACTTGCGCGATCGCACGGGCGTTGTTCAAATTGTCAGCGACCCCGAGCGCACCCCGGCATCCTATCCCCAGGCCGAACAGCTGCGCAACGAGTACGTAGTCAAAATCGAGGGTCGAGTCAGCCAGCGCCAGGAAGGCTCTGTCAACCCCAAACTGCCCACTGGGGAAGTGGAAATCTACGCCGACACCATTGAGCTGCTCAACGCAGTGCGCAAGCCCCTGCCCTTTCAGGTGTCCACCGCCGACTCTGAGATGGTGCGCGAAGACCTGCGGCTGCGCTATCGCTATCTGGATCTGCGGCGCGATCGCATGGCCCAGAACATGCGCATTCGCCACGAGGTGACCAAAGCCATTCGCCGCTTTTTAGAAGATCAAGAAGGCTTCTACGAAGTCGAAACTCCCATTCTTACCCGCTCTACTCCAGAAGGCGCGCGCGATTATTTAGTGCCCTCGCGGGTCAACCCCGGCGAGTTTTATGCTCTGCCCCAGTCGCCTCAGCTGTTTAAACAACTGTTGATGGTGTCGGGGATCGATCGCTACTACCAGATCGCCCGCTGCTTTCGCGACGAGGACCTACGCGCCGATCGCCAGCCCGAGTTCACCCAGCTCGACATGGAAATGAGCTTTATGACCCAGGACGAGATTCTGGATCTCAACGAAGCGCTGGTGGCCCACATCTTTAAAGCCGTGAAGGGCATCGACATTCCTCGCCCCTTTCCCCGGCTGACCTACGCCGAAGCGATGGATCGCTACGGTAGCGACAAGCCCGACACCCGCTACGGCCTGGAGCTAGTCGATGTGTCTGACCTGGTGAAGGACTGCGGCTTTAAGGTATTTTCTGGCGCGGTGGCCGACGGCGGCATCGTCAAAGTGCTGCCCATTCCCAACGGCAATGACCAAATCTCCAACGTGCGCATCAAGCCCGGCGGCGACCTGTTCAGAATTGCTGCCGATGCCGGGGCCAGAGGTCTCGCCTACGTGCGGGTGCGGGCCGATGGCGCAGTAGACACCATCGGGGCGATTAAAGACAACCTCGGCCCTGAGCAAATGGCGGAACTGCTGCGCCGCACTGGGGCGACCGACGGCACCCTGCTGCTGTTTGGGGCGGGGCCAACCGATACCGTAAATGCCACTCTCGACCGCCTGCGGCAGGCGATCGCCCGTGAAATGAACCTGATCCCCACAGACAGCCTGAACTTGCTCTGGGTGACCGACTTCCCCATGTTCGAGTGGAACGCCGACGAGCAGCGCCTCGAAGCCCTGCACCACCCCTTCACGGCACCCAATCCTGAGGATGTTGACGACCTGAAGACCGCCCGCGCGATCGCCTACGACATGGTGCTCAACGGCTACGAAATCGGCGGTGGCAGCCTGCGCATCTACCAGCCCGAGGTGCAGAGTCAGGTGTTTGAAGCCATTGGGTTGAGGGAAGAAGAGGCCCGCGACAAGTTTGGCTTTTTACTCGAAGCCTTTGAGTACGGCACTCCGCCCCACGGCGGCATTGCCTACGGGCTAGACCGCATCGTCATGCTGATGGCGGGTGAGGAGTCGATTCGCGATGCGATCGCTTTCCCCAAAACCCAGCAGGCCCGCTGTCTGCTCACCCAGGCCCCTTCAGGCGTAGACGAAGCTCAGCTCAAGGAACTGGCGATCGCCTCTACCTACGACCCCGAGGCCGACGAGTAGAATTGGGGTTAGGGAATCGGCTATCGGCTGATTCTATCCTGGTGGGCAGTGCCCACCCTACGGTTGCCTGGGGTTATCGATGGTTGCTACTAAGCTCTCTCTGGCGGATTTCTTAAGTCTGGAAACAGACTCAGATGCCCGTTGCGAATTTGTGGATGGGGACGTGATCGAGATGCCGCCCGAGAGTTCGCGAAATGTTTTGGTCTCATTATTTCTGTTGCAACAGCTCTTGCAAGTCTTGCCCTTGCACTGGTTGCGCCGAATGGATACCGAAATTGTGGTATCTGGACGAGTGCGGATTCCAGATTTGCTGGTGTTGGGCGAAGACTTGGCGGCCTTGTTAGAAGACACGGGTCGCAGCACGATTACTGAAGACATGCCATCGCCTCTGTTGGTGGTTGAGGTGGTTTCGCCCGGCAAAGTCAATGAAGACCGAGACTACCGCTACAAGCGATCGGAGTATGCGGCTCGGGGCATTCCAGAGTATTGGATTGTTGACCCGGCCAAGGCTGTGGTGACAGTGCTGACGCTGGTGGATGGCCTATACGAAGCTCAGGAGTTGCAAGGAGAGGCACTACTGCGTTCTCCTCAGTTTCCGGGATTGAGCCTGACTACGGCTAAGCTGCTATCGCCTAAAGGTACGGTCCTGTGAATCAGGCCCGCGTTTCTTCGGCGAGGCTGACAGCGGTATAAAAACTTGCACCACTAACAGTAATTCGTGGCAACCTATGGGCTTATTAGAGAAAGCCGATTGGGAGACACGTCGAGTTATGCTGCAGCCGCAGGAATGGGCCTTGAAACAACCACTGCATCCGCTGGGAAAGCCGGGAGGGCGATGGCGCTATGTGCCCTGGCTAACATTGGGTAATTTATTAATGCTTTGCCCGGCTGCTCTGGCCCAGGGGGTTAGCACCACTGACCTTCAAGTCGCCCTAGATACGGTGTGGGTACTGGTAGCCGGGTTTCTAGTGTTCTTTATGAACGCTGGTTTTTGTATGCTCGAAACCGGTTTTTGCCGCAGCAAAAATGCCGTCAACCTGCTGGCCAAAAACCTGATTGTGTTTGGCCTTTCGACCCTAGCGTTTTGGGTAATGGGCTTCGGCCTCATGTTTGGTAACGGCAATCCCCTGTTTGGTCTTTCGGGGTTTTTGCTGCAGGGAGCCGACAATAGCCCTGCCGTTGGTGAAGCCTATCGGGGCACCTTTAATGCTCTGAGCTGGGCTGGAGTGCCCTTAAACGCTAAATTTTTCTTTCAGCTCGCCTTTGCGGGTACGGCGGCTACTATTGTCTCTGGGGCAGTGGCCGAGCGAATTAAGTTTCTGGCCTTCTTCATCTTTAGCCTGCTGCTGGTGGGCATCTCCTACCCGATCACAGGCCACTGGATCTGGGGCGACGGGATGCTGTCTAACCTGGGTTTCTACGACTTTGCCGGGTCGACGGTCGTGCATTCCGTGGGCGGCTGGGCGGCGCTGATTGGGGCAATCTTGCTGGGGCCGCGACGAGGCCGTTTTCAGGCACGCCCAGTGGCGATGCCGGGGCACAACCTGAGTATTTCGGCTCTGGGCTGTCTCATTCTGTGGCTGGGCTGGTTTGGCTTTAACCCCGGATCTACAATGGCCGCCGATCCCTTTGCCATTAGCCACATTGTGGTGACAACTAATATTGCGGCTGCCCTGGGAGGGCTAGCGGCTACCGTCACCTCCTGGATCTATCTCAGCAAGCCCGACCTGTCGATGATTATCAACGGCGTGCTGGCGGGGTTAGTATCGGTGACCGCATCCTGTGCCTACGTGACCTTGGGAAGCGCAGCGCTCATTGGCCTGGTGGGAGGCGTTATTGTGGTGTTCTCGGTCACGCTACTAGACGGGCTCAAAATTGACGATCCGGTGGGGGCGGTTTCGGTGCACCTGGTGTGCGGCCTGTGGGGCACTCTGGCCCTGGGCTTGTTTAGCGTTACCCCTGGCGTTTTTCCCTGGTATGACCAGGAGTCTGGCCCCCTGGCTGGGTTGTTGATGGGCGGCGGCATTCAGCAGGTGTTGGTGCAGCTGTTGGGCATTGTCGTGGTAGGGGCGTTTACGGTGACCTTTAGCCTGGTGTGCTGGCTGGCTCTGCGGGCCACGGTGGGCATTCGGGTTTCTGAAGCCGAAGAAATTCAAGGCCTTGACCTGGGCGAGCACGCGATGGAGGCGTATCCAGAGTTTCAGGTCGGGCCGTAGCGATTTTGGGTTTGCGATTTTGGCTTTTGGATTGGGGTGGGCCTCAAAAAATCTAAAATCTAAACCCAAAATCGCTAGACAAAGTGGTACGGGGGGAGCGGCTCACTGAGAACGAGGCTCCAGTGGGGGGTCTGCGATCGCCACTCCTCCACCCGCTGCGATAGCGTTTCATCTCCGCGATCGACCAGGATGTAGACGCGGGCTTCCCCGGCGGGGCCTTCGGCTTCAACACAGTCGCTATAGGCGCTGTAGATGTGGTCGAGCACCTGGCTGAGTTCGGCCTGCTGCTGTTCTTGGCTGGTGGTTTGGTCTTGAATGCGCTGCTTTTTGGCCAAAAAGTAGTCGCGCCCGGTTAGGCCTGCGGTCACGGGCGGTAGCTCAACCGTTTGGGCAATCAGCTTGAGCTGGTACTCAGCTTTTGGAGCCAGGGTTTCAAGCTTAGCGGCGTAGTCTGCACCCTGGGTTGCCAGGTGGGCCTTGAGATGGTCGAGGGAGGCAATCTGAGTGCCAAACCGCAGGGGCAGCAACGGCGTGGTTTGAAACAGCTCACAGATAACGCGATCGTGGCTGAGCACGGCATTTAACAGGCGTGGCTCGTCGGTTTGCAGAGTTTCTAGGTCAACGCCGGTTTCGACTACGGCGGCAATGTTGTTGACGGCAATCAGCTGGGTAGGCTCGGCTAGCCCCAGGGGTAGCGTTAGGGGCTGCTGCGGTCGGGGGCAAATGCTGTAGAGGTAGATAGGCCCTGGAGTCAGCTCTGAAGACACGATATCAAACGCCTTTGGATGCGCCACGTTCGATCTCACTCTAGGCGATCTAAGCTTTGCCGCGGAACGATATCCCGTAAAAACGCCATAAAACTTACGGCCTTGCAACCGCTACAACCACCGTGTTACTGGGAAGGGATTGTTTTGAGCGACCCTGCTGACAGACGGCATTGACAGACTTTTTACAGAGTGGTTTGTAGGGTGAAACACCAGTCTAGAGTGAGCTGGCCCGCCTGGCAGCCGGAGTCGGCATCGAGCCTGTGCAGGTGAATGGGGGTGCCTTGGCGCATAGCGGCAATGGCTGGGGTAGAGGTGCCCAGGTCGCGATCGATGAGGGCGTCTAGATCGGCCACGGTAAGCGGATTGCGCCAGGGGGCGTCGGCTATGTCTACGGCGGCATCGGTGGGTAGGGCCAGGGGGCTGGTGGGCAGCAGTCGCCCTCGGCTTAGGTCGAGAATCCAGCTGCGGTGAGGAGTTGTCAGCTGCATCAGCGGGCGCAGGTAGAGGCTGCCCTGCTGCCAGCCCAGGCCGGGGGGTAGCACCTGGGCCGAGACTCCACCCATTAACTGCATCACGCGTTCTGAACTTTGGGCCAGGTACCAGCGCAGCCGGGGCCACAGGTCGGCGACCAGCACCGGCTCGTGCACAAAGGTGTGTTTAAACAGGCCATTGGCCCCCTGCACCAGGTCGGTGGCGGTGTAGGTAATGAGGTTGCAGAAGGCTTCGCGCTGGCGCAGCTGCTCTGACGTAGCGCTGCCAGCTAGCGCTATTTGGAGCAAGTTTTGGGCGATCGCGCGCTGGGCGTAGGTGCTTAGAAAGGTCTGAATCCAACTTTCATCGGTAAATGTTAGCCAGTTGCCTAACACCCCTGCCGTAGCATCACCAGGGTCTTCGATTAGCGTGCTGGCAAAATCGTCGAGGGTGAAGCCTGCCTCAGCTCTAGAACGTTGCGTCTCGTCTGGCGGCAGGTAGAGCGCGTTGGGAGTGGCCACGGGGCTACTTGAGGGACGCGGTTGCGATGGGGCCGCCATTTGGGCCAGGTGGAGGTGCAGGCTGAGGGTAGCGGGCTGCCAGGGCTGAAAGGGCCGCAGGGCTTCGACAGAGCAGCGATCGCCCAGTAAAGGAGCCAGGCCTGGCTGGGCATAGCTGAGGATCTGGGCCACTTGCTCCAGCAGATCTTGACAGCGCCAGGAGCGATTGTCTAGGTCATTGTCTAGCAGGCGCAGGTCAGTCGTCTCAGCCAGGTGAAGGGAGGGCACCGGGTCGCTCTGGGTAACCAGATCGAGGGCGTAGCGGGCTTCTTCGGTAGTGAGCATCAGCACTGGCACCAGACGCACAATGTGTGCTGCCCCTTGGCCATCCGGACCAGCAACGCTGGCCTGGACCCCTTCAATTAGGCGCATGACCTCGTAGCCGCCGCTGGCCAGCATCCACAGCAGGTGGGGCACCAGAACGGTGATGGGGATGAGACCGGGCGCTGTCGCTGGTGGGGAAGCCGATTGGGCAGCCTCTAGGGCGTCTAGGAGTTCCCAGGTTTCCTCGCTCAGGTAAGCGCCGAGGTTCTCTGGGGTTTGGGGAAGGTTAGTGGGCCAACCGCCTGTGGGCGATCGCAGCGCCATACTCTGCTCCACCAGCCGTTCTAGCGCCGCCGCTACCGCCGGTACCTGCTCTAGGGCGGGCTGCTCCATCGCCAGAGAAGCCATACGACACACCGTATTGCTCAGGGTAGAGGCTGTTGCGCCCGGCAGCGCCGCCGATTCTAACGGCAACCAGGGAGTAAGCGATCGCACAGCGGATGAAACCATAGCAGCAGCCCGCGCCGGGGGTGAGGGATCTCCCTAGAGAGTGCCTATTTTGGCGGCAAGATCGACAGGCCGTTGCAAATCTATGGGCGGTATGGCGCGGGTGGCGTGCACCCGCAATTTTTGATTTGGGTAGTTTGTGGTTCTAGTCAGGTGTTTCGATTACCAGGCCACGTAGGGCAGCTGAGCCGCTGTGGCGCGAATGGCTTCAGCGTTGGCCACCAGCTGGCCGCAGGCATCCCAGGTGCCCGCCAAAAAGGCCTGACGCACACCCTCAGGCATGGCTACGGTCTCGGTTCTAGCGCCAAACTGTACAGTTTGCGAGACCAGATCAAGGGTGATTGCGGCGGTTGGATCAGCTTCTAGGGCGGCCTGCACCTGCCCCACTACCTCTGAGGTGCCCGTCAGGCAGGGAATGCCGATCGCAACACAGTTGCCAAAAAAGATCTCGGCAAAGCTTTCGCCCAGCACAGCTTTGATGCCCCAGCGGGCGATCGCCTGGGGAGCGTGCTCCCGCGAAGAGCCGCAGCCAAAGTTGCGGTTCACCACTAAAATCGTCGCGCTCTGGTACTGGGGCTGGTCAAAGGGGTGGCTGCCCTCTAAGGCGGCGCGGTCGTCGGCAAACACCTGCTCGCCTAACCCGTCAAAGGTGACGCATTTGAGAAATCGAGCCGGGATAATGCGATCGGTGTCGATGTCGTTTCCTCGTAGAGAAATGCCGGTTCCCGTGATCTGTTCTATCTGCGTCACTGCGATCGCTCCTTACCCTTGGGCCATTGCCTTAAACCAACAGGCTACCTCCACTGAGATAGCCGCCTATCAATAGTAGCGTCTGAACGTACCCGCAGCATTGCTTCCACTGCCCTGTCTACAGGCGTTCCGGCTGTTCCAGGCAGAGTTGAAATTCTGGTTTTTCCAAAGCTATGAGAGCAGCCATTAACCAAACCATAAACTTTGGTATCATCACTAGCCATGCCTAAGCTCGGGGAGTATCTTAATAGATAAGGAAGTGAATCACCTGACACCAAAACCTGATTGCTTCCCCTGACAGATCAAATAGTTCAGTCCTTTTAAATAGGAGGTACGTTATCGAGTTAACGTCTGAATCTATTTCGTCAAATACCAGCAGCACTTTACTTGGTTGTTGATATTTCCTCTCTGTAACTGATAGAGAGCTCTGTAAGAAATGCCCAGAGACGCTATAAACCCCACGCGATGGTTTCTTTACGACGGCATTTGAACATCTCTATTTAATCGGAACTTTCTTGAGGAAAACTCTCAAGTTAATCAGTCAAAGTGCTGCTGTCTCCGAATCGCTTTCAAAAACATCTTGCCCAAGCCATTTACTGTTGGCATTCTATTCCTGGCAATATGTTGAGTTACAGGCAAAAGGTTACATAAAGTCTACGTTTAGAACCCCCTGGTAAACATGTCTGCCAGGGGGTTCCTTTTAGCTGAATTAGTAACAATTTGAAGACAGCCTGCCGCGCCAGATTAACCGGCAACGCGATCGCTCTCAGGACCGTGAATCAGCTCTGATAACTCTGGCAACATCCCATCGGTTTGGGCTATTGGTGCAGCATTTGCCGCTGATATGGGTTCTTCAATCGGCGCGGGGGCCATCATGTCGCTGGGTAAAAAGATACGGGCGCTCACCGCCAGCATCGCCACCGCAAAAATCAGCACAATTAGCAGAGGGGCAATATAAGACCGGAAAAACGACATAGGGCGATCGCGTGTGAAGGGATGTAACTGATGTTCTCATCTTATCGCTTATCTCCCCGTATCCTCATCATCCCGGCGGCTCATCTACCCCCGGCCTTGACATGGGCAGCGCGGTCTTGCCCATGCGTCGTAGGCCAACCCAGCCAGCTACTGCAATCAGCAGCCAAAACCAGCCGGTGAGGGGTTGGTAGAGCAAAAAGCCGCCGACACCCAGCATCGCCCCCAGCAGCAGCAGTAGGGCAAATCCTGCCCTCAGCAGGTCGCGGTCCAGGGCTTGAGCAGGCCAAAGGCCGGTACGCTGGCGCTGGCGAGCCCAGCCGGGGCCGCCGGGGCGTACTTTGCTATAGAAAGTATCCAGCGTGGCGTCACTTTCAGGGGCGGTAAGCAGCATGGCGGCGACCCAAATTACCGTGGTGATGGCGGTGGTGCTTAGCAGCCGCAGGCCAAAGTCGGTAATCGTCAAAATGGGCACGACGCTGGTTACCAAACCCACCACAAATCCGGCTAGCATGGCGGCTAGCTCAGCCGCGGCATTGATGCGCCACCAGAACCAGCGCAGAATGAGTACCAGGCCCGGCCCGGTACCGATCGCAATTACCAGGCGAAACACCGTGGCCACATCCTGGGAGTAGAAGGCGGCGATCGCCCCCAGGCCGGTCACCACCACTGAGGCGATTCGCCCCGCCAGGACCAGTTCGGTTTCGGTGGCAGTGGGGCGCACAAACCGCCCATACAGGTCGTTGGTGAGGTACGACGCACCCCAGTTAATTAGAGTTGAAACCGTGCTCATAAAGGCGGCAATCAGCGAAGCCACCACCAGCCCCAGCAGCACCGGCGGCAAGAAGTCGAGCATCAGCATGGGGTAGCCCAGCTCTCGGTCTTCTAAATTGGGGTAGATGACCACCGCCGCCAGGGCCACTACCACCCAGGGCCAGGTGCGAATGACGTAGTGCAGAATGTTGAAAAACCAGGCGGCTTTTTCAGCCTCGGCCTCATCTTTAGAAGCAGCCAGGCGCTGAATAAATTCGCCGCCCCCGTCGCTGCGGCGAAAGGCCCACCACTGCAGCGTCACGTAGGCCAAAAAGGTGCTGATAGAAATGCCTGCGGTCTCGCTCCACTGGTACCAGCCGCCCGCCCCCCGCTCTAGGGGCACAAAAGCAAGTAGATCGGTGCCCCCGGTGGCCTTCACCTGGTCAATCAGGCTGCCCATACCGCCCAGATTAATCACCGCCGCTACGGCAACAATTACAGCCCCTAGCAGCGCCAAAAAGAACTGGAAAAAGTCAGTTGCCACCACCCCCCAAAGCCCTGAAAACCCGGCATAGATCAGCACCAGCACGCTGACCCCGACCACGCTTAGCAGCTTCAAGCTTTCGCCGGGTTCAATACCAACTGACTGCCAAATTTGCAGGGCGTCGATCACTTTAACCATGGCCAGCATGGCGTAGCCAATGCCAATGCAGTTGATCGGCACCGCAAATAAAAAGGCTTTAATGCCCCGCAGCCAGGCCGCTGTTGCCCCGCCGTAGCGCAGCTCCGTTAGCTCAGCATCGGTGATGATTTCAGAACGCCGCCACAGCCGGGCAAACACGTAGATCATCACGACGTGGGCAATGCCAAAGCTCCACCATTCCCAGTTGCCGGCAATGCCTCGGGTGCCGACTACGCCAGCGATGTATAGCGGCGTGTCGATAGAGAAGGTAGTAGCCGCCATACTGGTGCCCGCCAGCCACCAGGGCAGCGATCGCCCCGACACAAAAAAATCCACCAGCCCCCCCGCTGCCTTGCGAGAGAGGTACAGACCCAAAGCTAGGCTGAAGACCATATAGACGGCCACAATGGCCCAGTCAATCCAAATCACAGCGGGGTACCCGTCAAACGCCGATGCTATCTTGCCACACTGATTCGATCGAACCGCTACTTTGGGCAAGAGTAGTCTTGGCTAGCGAAGCCCCGATTGGATAGGCCAACCTGGGTTTGTAGAGGTGAGAGCATTGACCTCAGCAGCAGCAAATTTAGTGAAGATCCAGCCGTAAGCCTCTTTCACCAAAGTTCGGTCGGTTAGGGCTAGGAACCCGCTCTTTCAAGCTGCGTGACTCGAGTTTCAAGCTGCCTGACCTGCTGCTTCAGTTCGATCGCGAGGGTGGCCAGGTTGTCGAACTGCTCGTCGAGGGAAGGCTCAGCCACGGGTGGGGTAATGGTGGGCAGATTGGGAGCCGGGCGGCTGGGAATGGAGAACTGAGATTCTATCTGTCTCACCTGCGACCTGAGCCGTCCAAGCTCAGATTCTAGGCGGTTTAACCGCGAGTCTATGCGGGCCTCGCTCTGGGCTTCAACGTAGTGCCCTAGCCCCAGCCACAGCAAGACCCCCAGCACAATACCAATTGACCAACGTGCGATCGCCATATTTTCTCCTTGCCGCTGCTCGCCGCTGTCGTAAATGGACAAGGCCGCCGCCGAGTACCCTACAATTCTAAAAAAAACTCTTTAAACCCGTCTCTCAACCTAAATAAGCTGACCTATCATTAGCGCCAGGGCATAATCGCTAGAAACGTAGGTGGGTACTCTAACAACGGCCCCTCTGAGGGGCGGCACCAATCTACTCAATCTGCAAACACCATCGGTGGAGGGGAAGCCATGAAATTGCGTTATTTAGTTGTGCTGTTGGGCCTGGGGTTGGCTACAGGGGTAACGCCTCTGGGGGCCTATGCCCAAACCCCGACCACCGAATCCGACATGGTCGCACCCGACGTTGAGCTAGAGCCTGAAGCCGAGACCGGAGTCGAACCTGAAGCGGCTGAACCTGGCTTGACGGCTGTTGCGGCCTACAACCAGGGGGTTGAGCGCTACAACAGCGGCGACTATGAAGCCGCCCTCGCAGCCTTTGATATGGCCCTTGAAAAAGATCCAACCCTGGCTGGTGCTTATCTGTATCGAGGCCTGATCTACGCCGATCAAAACAACTACGATCGAGCCCTAATCGACCTGAACCGAGCCCTAAGTTTAGATCCTGGTAACGCCAACGCCCTCTTTGCGCGGGGTAGCGTTTACTACCGGCAGGGCAACTCTACCGAGGCCCAGACTGACTTTAATGCGGCTCTAGAGGCTAACCCCGATGCGGTCGATGCCTACCTCTACCGAGGGTTGATCGATTCGCAACAGGGTCGCAATGACCTGGCACTAGAAGACTTTTCCACCGCTATTGAGCTTGACCCTGATAACCCTTCGGCCTATGTGCTGCGGGGCTTTGCCCTTGAGCGGGTTAACAACTACAGCGATGCCGTAGCTGACTTTAGCCGCGCCATTGAGCTACAGGGCGACCTGCCCAGGGCTTACATGGGGCGCGGGGTAGCCTACTACCACCTCGGGCTCTACGATGCTGCCCTCGATGATTTGAATCAGGCGGTACGGCTTGATCCCAATATGGCTCGGGCCTACCTCAACCGGAGCTATGTGTCCTACCGCCAGGGGCGAATCAACCGTGCTCTGCAAGACCTCGATCGCGCCATTGAACTCAACCCTAGCCTGACCGAAGCCTATATGAGTCGGGGCACTATTCGCGCCGCTCAGGACAACCTAGGCGGTGCCCAGCAAGATTTTGCTCGGGTGCTGCAGCTCAACCCTGACTCAGCGATGGCCTACAAGCAAAAAGGCGATGCCCTACTGCAGGCGGGGGATGCTACCGCTGCGATCGCAGACTATACCGAGGCTCTGTTCCTAGATCCCACCTATGCCGCTGCCTTTAAATCTCGAGGCGATGCCCGCCTCTCTACGGGCGATGTATTTGGCGCGATCGATGACTACAGTCAGGCCCTAGCGGCACAGCCTGATTACTTAGAAGCCTATTCTGCTCGGGGGACGGCCTACCTGCAGGTAAACCAGGCTCAAAATGCCTACCAAGATCTCACCCAGGCTATTGTCAGCGCTCCCAACAGTGCTGACCCCAGGCTGTTTTACAACCGGGGCGTTGTGCGCGCTCGCCTCGGCGACGATGCCGGTGCCCGCCGCGACTTTGAGCAGGCCGCCCAGCTTTACCTGCAGCGAGGCGAAGCCGCTGGGTACCGGCAGACGCTGAACCAGATGAGCCAGCTGTAGACTAAAGATCAGGAGGGGAGAGGTGATCTTTGGTCAGTGCAAAATTCAAAGTTGGGAATTCAAAATTTGAGTTCTGCATTTTGAACTTTGCATTCCTCACCCTTCCACCCCATCACATTCCATGCCATGTCTCATCTTTGGCGCGCCCTGCGGCTCACAATTCTGGCCCTGCTGCTGGGCTGTCTGCTGCTACTGGCCTTAGCCGAGCCAGCAATGGCCTCTGTGCATACTTACCACGAACAACCAGGGCAAACGACCTATCGATCGCGCCAAAGTTTGCGTGACCAAAACGAGGTGGCCTGGCAGGCAACGGTCTTCAAGCGCTATAGAGAAGGGCATTTAGAGGGCGTATACCTGAGGTTGGTAGGGTTTCCGGGGCAAGGACTGGTCGATCGCCAGGGTGAGCTATCGGTGCAGACTGGCACTGCAACTCAGTGGGCAGCGGTGCCCTCACTCGATTCTCAAACTCAAAACTTGCCAGAGAACGTGGCTCAGTACGATATCGATACGATCTTGAGCCATATTCAGCGCCCTGGCCCTCTCACGCTGGTTGTGCCTTTAGCTAACGGAACTGTCGCGCGACTGGTGGTAGCGCCCTACATTGTTGAGGAGTGGCTGAACGTTTACTCGTTCAATGGCGACTCTGAAGCCGCCGTCTGAGCAGCTTCTCTTAACTAACGACTTAGCGAAAGGCCACGCCAGCTAAGGCTCAGCCGGGAGAAGGGGCGAATGACTGTAGCAAGTTTCTGTTTTACCGAGCCAACGCGATCGGGCTAATCCCTGCTAGGTACGGCTGACGGCATGGGTTTTTAAAAATAAAAAGCCGGGTAAGGCGCTATCACTGAGGAGCGAACCTCCACAATGTCCTGTGGCCCTACCCGGTCTTAGCTTTGGAGCACACGCGAGTCTACAGGATGTTTAGATAATCGGTCATAGAACAGAATCCGCCAATACATGAAAGTTCTGGAAAGTTCAGGATCTTGTTCAGGTGATGGATAAACACCCCTGTTTTGGTCGAGAACTGAGGCAAAAACCGTTCTCTTTCAAAGCCTAACCCTAAATTTATCGAAACAACATCTCCAGACGGGAACTTTCTGGATGCTATTTCGTCGCTTGCTGCCCAACGCAATTAGCGCTGCAGGCTGTATCCACCAGCGTAATCAAGGCAAAGTCGGTCGGCGGTCAATATTGCGAAAGACTAAGTAACGCAACGGCATGTACCAATCCCCTGCTGCTGACGGATGACCAGCCGATTCATCGAGTTAGGATGATCGTGCTAGTTTCTAAGTCGGTTTCATGCTCGTCATTGTCCTAATTTTTGTGGTCGGTCTCACCCCAGCGATTGTGTCAGCGTGGATGAGCGTTCGTGCTGACCGCAATGAGAAGTGCGGCAGTGCTGCGGTGCCAACGGCCCTGGGGCAGAGCATGGCCAAACTGCTCGACAACAATACTGACCTGCACTACGTCGACGGCATGGGCTACATGATTGGCGACATCACCTGCGACCTCAACGCGCGATCGCCCTATCTGCGCTGTGCCATGAACCCCATGGGCCCCTGCGACGGGTGCAGTGCCTACGCGCCCAAGGTGTTCGATCGCCAGGTGTAGAGTTTCTCAAGCGTTTCACAGGGCTGGCTGCAGGCTTTTGCTGGTAGAGTACAGTGCTAAAAGGCACCTGGGATTCCTGGGTGCCTTTTAGTAGGTGGGGCGCGAACCAACCAGGTACCAGTGCCGGTGCCGCGTTGCCAAGGGCTTGCGCTACAATTCTTAAAAGAATCCTCTAAACTCCGACCGGAATACCGGGGTTTATGGGAGAATAGCGAAAGTGAACGCTAGGCAACGTTTTTTGCACAGACTAACGGAGATTTGAGATGGCGCTTCAACTTGGCGATCAGGTACCTAACTTCACCCAGCAGACCAGCGAGGGTGAGATTGATTTTTACAGCTGGGCTGGCGATAGCTGGGTGGTGCTATTTTCTCACCCCGCCGACTACACCCCTGTCTGCACCACCGAGCTAGGCAGCGTGGCTAGGCTCAAGCCTGAGTTTGACAAGCGCAATGCTAAAGTTATTGCTCTCAGCGTAGACAGCGCTGACTCGCACCAGGGCTGGATTGGCGATATCAACGAAACCCAGGGTGTTTCGGTCAACTACCCCATCATTGCCGATGACGACAAAAAGGTCTCTGACCTCTACGGTATGATTCACCCCAACGCGAACGCCAAAGTAACCGTGCGCAGCGTGTTTGTAATTGACCCTAGCAAGAAGTTGCGGTTGACCATCACCTATCCGCCCAGCACCGGGCGCAACTTTGCCGAAATTTTGCGGGTGATTGACTCGCTGCAGCTCACCGACAACTACAGCGTAGCGACCCCCGTTGACTGGAAGGATGGCGAAGACGTTGTGGTCTCCCCCACCATTCCTACTGAAGAAGCTAAGCAGCGCTTTCCCAAGGGCGTTACCGAGATCAAGCCCTACCTGCGCATGACTCCCCAGCCCAACAAATAGTCTTTGAGACATCACTCACAATCAGGGCGCACTGCGGTGCGCCCTTTTTTATGCCCAATTGGGTAGAGAGGAATGCGATCGCTGTATTAAACTCGCTCTAGAGACGCATTCCGTAGGTACGCTGTGCTAGACGAACAGGCTAAAAAGACGCTTTTGCGCAAAATTCCCCACGGCCTCTATATCTGTGGCGTTAAAAACGGGGAAGACCTCAATGGCTTCACGGCCAGTTGGGTCATGCAGGCTTCCTTTGAGCCGCCCCTAGTGGTCAACTGCGTCAAGAACGACTCCACCTCCCACGCCATGGTCAAAGCCAGCGGTGTATTTGCGCTCAGCTTTTTAGAGGCAGGGCAAAAAGAACTGGCCCAAAATTTCTTTAAGCCCCTGCGTCGGGTCGGTAACAAGTTTGAAGACATTGAGTTTTACCCCGCCCCCCAAACCGGCTGCCCCGTCATCAAAGACACCTTAGGCTATGTCGAGTGCCGCGTAGTTGGCTCTGTAGAGCACGGCGACCACACCGTCTTTGTGGGCGAGGTCGTTGGGGCTGCTGTCCATCGCGATGGCGAACCGCTCCTGCTGGAGAGCACCGGCTGGAACTACGGCGGCTAGAGAGTCTAACTACGCCAGTGCTTAACAGGGGGAAACAGGGTTGAGCCAATCGTTCCCCCTTGCTCTAGACTCGCCTTACTTCAAGAAAACTTCGGGTTGCAGCTGCCATGCCGCTGATTAAAGTGCAAACCTCTATCCCTTCTCCCAATCAAGCTCAAGTTGAGGGGTTACTCAAGGATCTTTCTGCTAGGCTAGCGGAGCATCTCGGCAAACCTGAGTCCTACGTCATGACAGCCTTTGAGGCTAATGTACCAATGACCTTTGGCGGTACCACAGACCCAGTTTGCTACGTAGAAATTAAGAGTGTGGGTACCATGGGCAGCGCCAAAACCCGCGCCATGAGTGAGGAGTTTTGCGCCCAGCTAGAAACGGCCTTGGGAGTGCCCAAGAATCGCACCTATATTGAGTTTGTTGATGCCCCTGGCGCAATGTGGGGCTGGAACGGCGGCACCTTTGGTTAAAGAAAACGTCTTTGTAAGGAGTAGGTGCGGCTAGAGGACACATTGCTCCTTTAAGCTGACTACCTTCATTGCCCCTGATGCGGGTAAGCCAGGAGAAAATTAGCTGTTCCAAAAGCTTAGGTCAATCTGGGCGTTTGAGAAATTTAGACAAACCGAAGTTGTCACCATGAGACATAGCATGTTTTTCCGCTTAGCCCTGAGTGTAGCTGTCGCCCAAGTGGCAGTAGGAATCAGCGCCAGCCCGAACTTGCTATTCAGTCCATGGCTAGGCACGATAGCCGAGGCCAACCAAAACTACCCCACCCAAGCTAATTTTGAATACCAGGACAGTGCCCTTGAGCTAGGAGAAGAAGGCTTTCAGGCAATCTATGTAGACGCCCTTGGAAATGTATTAGGTACCTTTGTCACGGTTCCTGGGGCGCGCTTTAAAGTCTATGCCAATGGTCAACTGACAATTGACCAGCGTGACTTCACTACAGAGGTTACCTACTTCAGCAATGGCCGCATCCGTACCCTTGGAGATGCTCGCTTTGAATACTTCAGCGGTGGTCAAATCAGCAGTATTAACGGCATTCGCTTTAGCTATTTCAGCAGCGGTCGTCTAGCGTCTATTGGCGATGTACGCTTTAGCTACTTTAGCCAAGGCCAGGTTCGGAGCATTGATGATGTGTCGCTTGAATACGAACCCGGAGGCGTAATCAGGAGCATCAGCCAAAATCAGACTAGCGACGGTATTCGCGTTGTAGTGGTTCAGTAAAGCTTTTAGGCTGATGTCTCAGCTCATACCAATCGTCTGTACCGCTAGCACAGCAGCCCCAACGATAACAACAGCCATAGCCGTTTCCTGAGCAAAGTCGTTGGTGAAGCCGCCCCAAAGGGGCTAGGGAACGGCTATCTTCAGGATAAATCCTTCTTGATCGCCCCCGATGCAACAGGGCGAATAATGCCAAGATAGAGCCTCCTTGGTTACGCTTACGCTCCTACGGTTTGGCCATTTAGAAATCGGGGTAATGCGGTTCGGATTTGCTATCAGGTATTGGCTTCGAATTGAGGTTGGGCAAGCCGGATGCGTGTGAGCCTTCAGGATTGAAGATGTTCAAATCAACCTCTAAAACGGCACGTCCTTGTCTGGATGGGATGGCTGCTTAGCCGCTGCCTCAGAGGGTTTAAGTGGTGTGTTTTCAATGCCGAGGCCATCGTCTAAATCGACAACTTGACCGTTAAAAAAGTGGGCAAAGTTTTTGACAGCTCGATCAAAGTCGCTGGCGATCGCTGGCAGCGACGGGGTATCTACCGGATTCACCTCGGCTTGGGCGGCGGGGACCGGTGGCTCAGAAATGGGGAGTGGGGTAGGGGGTAGCTCAACGGGGGCTGGCCGCTGTTCTATATCCTGGCTTGGGGCCTGGGCGATTGTGGGGGCTGGTGCCTCAGGCTTTGGGTCGGGCAGCACCTCCAGGGAAACTTGCACCTTTTGGCTCAAAACTTTTTGGAAGGCCGCTTCGACGTTTTCCACCCGGCCCTGGGCCATCTTAAACAGTGGTCTAGAGCTGATGCCCACCCGAGCGACAACGCCATCAAAAAAGAGTAGGCTGCCCTGCTGCTGCATGAGGGCGCGAGTGCCCAGGGGCTCTAGCACCGCAATCACCTGAAGCCAAAGCTGGTCTAGGTTGGGCACTGGAGTAGTGCTGGAGTCGGGAGGCGGAGCATTCTGACCGTTGTGCGGGGGTGAGTTAGATGCGGTGACTGGCTCAGGGGTTTGGGGCTCAGGCGTTGCTCCATTAGCTGGCTCAGACCTTGATGCTTCCGGTGCTACTGGTGCTACCCCATTGGCAGATTCTACCGCTGGGGAGGGGACGTCTAAGGCATCGGCTACGGGCGGTGCCACGGATGGGGGAAGTGGACTAACGGGTGGGGCTGGCTTGGCGATCGCGCCTGCTGTGGGCGGAGAGGCGATCGCAGGCGTACCTGCAGATACCCCCGTTGCCTGCCCTGCCAGGGTAGATGGCAGCAGCCCCAGCAGCGTCACCTCTAGCCACAGTCGAGGTTGGGTAGTGTTTTTGACCTGTCCTTCGGCGGCGCGCAGGTGCTGTTGCCCTAGCAAAAAAAGTTTTGGATCCAGGTTTTGGACTAACGCCTGCATGTCGGCCCAGGTGGGGGGCGTAATGGCGACTAAATCTTGGCGATCGCCCGCCGTTTTAGCAATTAGCAGGTCGCGGTAGAACCCGGCCAGGTTCTGCAGCACAATCAGTGGCTCGCGGCCTCGATCCATCAGTCTGCGGGCGCTGTCGAGCACGGTGGTGCTGTCGTCGCTGAGAATAGCCTGCACGAGGGCCAGCAAATCCCGCTCGGGCACGGCCCCGACTAAGTCCCACACGGCGTCAGCACTAACCGGTGGCTCTAGCAGACTGAGCTGGTCGAGCAAACTTTGGGCGTCGCGCAGCCCCCCTTGCGACACCTGGGCCACCAGCCGCAGGGCGTCGTCGTCAATGGCAATTTCTTCTAGATCGGCAATTTTTCGCAGGTGGCCAATCATCGGCTCTAGGGGAATGCGCCGATAGTCAAACCGCTGGCAGCGAGAAATAATCGTCGGCAGCACCCGCTGGGGGTCGGTCGTCGCGAGGATAAACACCACATTACTGGGCGGTTCCTCTAGGGTTTTGAGCAGCGCATTAAACGCCGCCGTACTGAGCATGTGACACTCGTCGATCACGTAGACCTTGTAGCGGCACTGTACCGGGGCAAACTGGGCCCGCTCGATCAGCTCCCGGATGTTGTCGACGCCGGTGTTGCTGGCGGCGTCGATTTCAATAAAGTCGAGGGCCGAGCCATTGGTGATCGAGCGGCAGGTTTCGCAGGTGCCGCAGGGCTCTGGAGTGGGGTAGTCTTGGGCGATGCAGTTGAGCGATTTGGCCAGAATCCGGGCGCTGGAGGTTTTGCCCGTGCCCCGAGGGCCACAGAAGAGGTAGGCCGGAGCGATGCGCCGCTGGCGCAGGGCATTGGCCAGGGTGGTTGCGATCGCATCTTGCCCCACCAGAGCGCCAAAGGTCTGGGGGCGATACTTGTGGTGCAAAGGTTCGTAGGCCATAGCACTAAGATACCTTGCTACACCCTATCTCAGGGGCCTGGTTCGAGGGCTTAGAGCAGAGGTTTGGGGCAGGGCATCGCCACCGGCTGGGCTAGGCCACCGGTTGCCAGTGTTCTGGAAAGTCAATGACCAGGGTTTCTAGTTCAGAGAGGGCACAGTGGGTTACCTGCCCTCGCGCTGTGCACATGCGACTCTGGGTCTTTTGGGCCAGTGCCTTCACTCGCTCTACCGCCGCCGAAATTTCCTGCCGACGCTGGCGATCGCTGGTAGGGCAGGGTGGCGAAACAGGCGAGCGGTCGACTAGGGCTGCCTCAGCCTCCCCTGCTTCGCGCGAGTAGCCTCGGAAATAGGCCAGTGCCAGTTGCCGAAACAGCGTTTTTAGGTGGCTAGGAAGGTTTTGCTCCACCCGGGCCGGTTTCTCTAGTAAATCGACTAATTGCCCCATGGCGTGAGCAATTAATGTGTTGTCTTGGCCACTGGTGGGGTAAATATCCTTAAGATCTAGCCAGCAGGCCTCAAAGGCTTCCAGTTCTCGTAGCATCATGGGGTTAACTCATCGTGAGGGTAGCGTGACGAAGGTAGGTGCACCCTGCCCATGACCTTGGGTGTGGCATCCATAAAGGACGGTTCGGTCTTAGAGTGTTCCAGCTATATGTGCTCTGAAGTTTTGCGGCAGCAGACCCAACTGGCTGAGGTTGCGATCTCTTAAAGAGACGTTTATTAGATGGAATACTCTTAGCATTAGGATGCCCCTCCAAACCCCAGACATTACAGGGGTTAACCCGCAATTTTTTAAGGATTGTACAGATCAACATGGCCATCATCGAGCGAATCTATACCGACGGAGCCTGCTCCGGTAACCCTGGCCCCGGCGGCTGGGGCACCGTGCTGTACCTGACCGACGGCGGCGTACACGAACTGGGTGGCGGGGCCGCCCAAACCACCAACAACCGCATGGAAATGCAGGCGGCGATCGCGGGTCTCACCCTGCTGCGCGACAGCGGCCAGACCACGCCCGTCACCATTCACACCGACAGCGAGTACGTGCTGAAGGGCATCACCCAGTGGATTGCGGGCTGGAAGCGGCGGGGTTGGGTGAACTCAGCCAAAAAGCCCGTGCTTAACCGCGATCTGTGGGAAGTGCTAGACGCGGTCACCACCGAGGTCAACCAAACCCTCGATCGTCCCCTCCAGTGGGTGTACGTGCGCGGCCATTCGGGCGATGTGGGCAACGAGCGCTGCGATACCATTGCCCGTGCCTTTGCGGCCAACCGTGCGATCGCCCTGGCTACCGCAGCGCTACCCTAGCCGCTGCTCCAGCCGCGAAGGGGTGGCCGGTCATCGATAGGATGATTGAGAGCTGACTGAATCTGACTATATATAGTGTGCTGTCTCCAGCGAGGAATGCCGTGCTGCTGTCGAAAGGGTTTGAAATTGAGATGTATACCGGTACCCCAGCCGGGGAAATTGTCGGTCTCTCCGACCGCATTGTGGCCGATCTCAACGGCTTTGTGCGCGAACCCGACAGCCGCAATGTGGAGTACACCACCCCACCCCTCTGTCAGTACGAAAAACTGCTGTGCGAGCTAGTGCGCCCTCGCCACGAGCTGCGCCGCTACCTCAAGGTCTTGGGCGACTACACGCTGATACCCGGCAGCGCGCTAGCGCTGGGGCCAACCGATCGCTTTTATCGGTCTGACCCCCATAACCCCTACCACAGCTATATCGAGCAGACCTACGGCACCACCGTAGTTACCGCTAGCGTCCACATTAATATCGGCATTTCAGATCCAGATGTGCTGATGCGGGCCTGCCGCCTGGTGCGGGTCGAAGCTCCCCTATACCTGGCGCTGACTGCCTCATCGCCGTTTTTGGGTGGTCAAATCACGGGCTCCCACTCCAGCCGCTGGCAGGTTTTTCCAAAAACTCCGGCTCTGGTGCCCCTGTTTACCAGCCACGCCCACCACATTCAGTGGATGGAGGCGCAGCTAGCGGCAGGCACCATGCAAAACGTGCGCCATCTGTGGTCGGCGGTGCGGCCCAACGGCGATCGCCGCCCCTACAACCTCAATCGACTGGAGTTGCGAATTTGTGACCTAATCAGCGACCCGGTGGCGCTGCTCGCTGTCACCGCCTTGCTTGAGGCACGGCTCATTCAGCTTATTCAAAACCCTGAGCTAGATCCGCTGCTCATGAGTGAGTTTCCTGCAGACCGTCGCAATGACGATCTGGTGGCCCTCACCGACGCCAACGAAGCCGCCGTGGCCAAGCACAGCCTAGATGCCGAACTGCGCCACTGGCAGGACGGTCGCCCCATCCTGGCCCGGCAGTGGATACAGCAGCTCTATGAGGAAGTATCGCCGATTGCCAAAGCTAACGGCATTAGCTGCTTCCTCAGTCCGGTCAAGAAGATCTTGCGGGAGGGCAACGAGGCCCAGCGCTGGCTGCGGCAGCACGGAGCCGGGCAGTCGGTCGCCCAGGTAGTGCAGAATGCGATCGCAGAGGTCGCAACCACTGAGGCGCTCCTAGCCCAGGAACTGTGCGAGCCCTGTGCCGCCTGAGGCAATGCGGTCCAGCCAAGGGTAAGAAATTACTTATAGGTGCAATAAGGAAAGCTTTTTCAGTAGAACCCGATCCCCCCGCTCATAAAACAATTTTCGAATAGGGTGGAACCACCGAAGGAAGTATTAATAAAATCTATATCCCCTAGACATTTCCTCCCTTGCCGTGAATAAGCCTTGACCCAGTGGGTCGTGCCCCCTGTTCTAGTTCTGGTCTATATGCCTGTCATTGTTCTGGTCAATCCCCAAATCCCCCCCAATACGGGCAATATAGCCCGCACCTGTGCCGCTACAACAACGCCTCTACACCTGGTTGGCCCCCTTGGGTTTGACCTTAGCGATCGCGCACTCAAGCGCGCTGGCCTAGACTACTGGCCCCAGGTCGACCTCACCCTGCACCCCGATTGGGAAACTTTTCAGGCCCAGCAGCGTCTACAGGGAGGACGAACCATTGGCTTTAGTACCTCTGGGCGATGTAACTATACAGATATGGTCTATCGACCCAACGACTGGCTGTTGTTTGGCAGCGAAACCGAGGGTTTGCCCAAGCAAATCCTGTCCAGCTGTGACGAAACTGCCTTTATCCCCATGGATCGCAGCATCGTCCGCAGTCTTAACCTTTCGGTTAGTGCCGCTGTTGCTCTCTTTGAGGCCCTGCGTCAGCTGCAAACCTCTCATCCCGACTCCGCCCTGGCCTGAACCTGCACGCTGCTAGACCCCAGTTCTGCCAGCGCGATCGCTATCCCGTCTCCCCCAGCGCTGACGAAACTAGAACTCAAGGCCCTCTCTAAAGAACGTTTTGTGCCTAGATTGCACTGTTCAATAGCCATGAAGTAATGAAATGGCTTCGACTTAACCCTGTTAAGGGCGTGCTCTAAACCCTGGTTGTACCAACAGCTTTTGGGGCTTATCCCTCCAAAAAGGCCTCTATTTAACAACCCCCGGCTCAAAAAAACGGCTCAGAAAATAAGTGGTTGTCAGGGATACAAATTTGGGGCAGCCAAGATAAGAAATTTATATGACCTGGCTTTCATCCCGCTGTTTTGGGTTTTGCCTAGGGCTATAAGCTCCTGTCGAAGCCCCGGGGCAGGACCTCGATCATGCCCCGGGGCCAAGGCTTTTCATACCTTTTAGCGGCAATTCGTCCCTTACCAAAGCCGGTTTGTGCTCAATTCGTGCCGATTTTGTGCCGATGTGTTTTCTCGGTCAGGGCCATGGCAATACGCTTGCCAAATACTTTTTTTTAGGGTTAAACGTTTATGTTGTGCACGTGAAGTTCCCGGTCACGAGCCTAGGGTTCAGGGAAATGACAGAGAATGCCTGGGTATTGATTTTCGTGTTAAGTCATGTAAACTTGCCTAGGTTGCCAAAGCGGGTTATTGTTACCAAGCCAAGGCGTAAATCTGTCGATCCGTTGTTGTTCTTTTGCTAGCAGCTTGCCTCAAAACTTTTGCAAAGACAGGGTTTCTGCCCCTTGGACAGTTCCCTCTTGGCTGGTTGATAAGGCGTTCTACGGGCTGTTAAGCGCTGGTTTACAGGAGGTCGTTCCTTGAAACGCGTAGTTCCCAAAGAGTCTAAAGTTGATTGTCTACCCTCTAGTTTGAGTGACACTCAATCGGAGACTTCAGGAGGTTATCGTCGAGTGCAAACTTCGGCAGCCATGCTGGGCCTGGCCCTATCGTTTGGAGCGTCTGCTCCTCTGCTCACCGAACCCGAGCTAGCCCTAGCTGCCGACGGCTCTCACTTGACTGTATTGCCCGCTGCCAATCGCGAGCAAGGCCAAACGCCTAAGCTAGTGTCGGCCCAAGCGGCCAGTTCATCGGCCTATCACAAGGTTGAACCCGGCGAGAGCCTGTGGAAAATTGCGGCTCAGCACGAAGCTGATGTTCAATCTATCAAGGCAGCTAACGGCATTGTTGCCGACGACACGCTGCGTGTGGGGCAGGTTATTCGGGTGCCGTCCGTGGGCATGGATAACTTGACCACTGCTACGGCAACCTCTCGCTTGGCCCTTAAAGCTGGGGTGGCTGGTGGTGTCGGTGGTGACCTGGCTGCTGCCAGTGGCTTGCTGCCCACTGGCGATATTCCTTCAGTAGATGAGCTCAAGCAGGCCTGGGAGCTAGATGAAGCCCTGTCTCTGGGTGCAGAAGATGAGCTTTCTGAGGCGCTTCTAGCCACTTCCGACGCTGAGAAGCTGGAGTTAGGCGAAGTTGTTGCCGACGATGCGACCGAGCCCGCCGCAACGGCTGCGATCGCCAGTACCGCTGGCGCTTCCGCTCAGGCGGCCTCCGAGGTACTGACTCCTGAGCCTGTAGCTTCTGAACCAAGTCAATCCTGGCTGGTTGCTGACGCTCAAGGCGCGCCCTCCGCAGATCAGCAGGCGGTTCAACTCAATGCCGTAGCTCCTGCTCAGCCTGCTGTTGAGGCAGCCCAGGCCGATTCACTCCAGACCAGCCTGCCCCTATACGACGGGGGAGATGTGCCTGTAGCCAGTCGCCAACCTGCCCCTGTGCCCGCCGCCGTTAGCACTCAGGTCGCAAGCGTTAAGAAAGACTTGACCCTGGCGGCGCTGCCTTTGCGGTCGTCGAATACGGAGGCCGTCACGAGCACTGGTGCTCTGCGCTCCTATCAGGTCAAACCAGGGGACACGCTCTGGTCGATTGCCTCAAGCAACGGTGTCACTCTAGATGAACTGCTCAGCCACAACAGCACTGTAGATAGCCCAGAGGCTCTGCTGGTTGGCGACAGCCTTAGTATTCCGGTGGCTTCAGCTCCTGCTGAGGTGGTCGAAGCTCCCGAAACTCCTAGCCCATCGACGAGTGAGCTGGCGGCTGCTCCCATAACCCGCGAGCAAGCTATCCGCGATCATCTAGCCCGCATCCGTGAGTCCAACAGCGCCCTAGTCGATCGCAACGAGCTGAATGCCCGCATCCGTGAGGCCCGTCAAGAGCTAGAGCGGAGCCGTACCAGTGCAGTTGCTCCCGCCAGGGTATCGCTTGAGTATCACGCTCCTCAACCCGCGGCACTGGCACAACCAGCGGTCGGCGGTGTTGAACCGGCTAGTGCTACAGCTTTGGCGGTTAGAGAAGGTGCTCAAACCACCGAAGCCCAGTGGACGGTTACCGATGCTGCCAAGGATGAAACCCAAACCGTTGCCGCTCTTGGCACGGTGCCCGAACCCGCTGTTGAATCTGTTGGACAACCCGTACAGGCAGATTCTGCTCGCCCCGAGAGCGAAGCTATTCCCAGCCAGCTGCTGGCTGCGGCACCTTTGGGGGCCGATGCCTATCGGGTTGCGCCTAACCTGCCGGTGGGTCAGACCGTCACGCCCAACATGCCCATGATGCCGGGAGCCGATCAGTTTTTGCCCGAGGCACCCGCTCTGTCTAACGGCTTCGTTTGGCCTACCCAGGGAACATTTACCTCGGGCTATGGCTGGCGCTGGGGTCGCATGCACCGAGGTATCGACATTGCTGGACCCGTAGGTACGCCCATTGTCGCGGCCGCTTCAGGGGTAGTGGTCCGATCGGGCTGGAACTCCGGGGGCTATGGCAACCTGGTGGACATTCGCCACGCCGATGGCAGTATGACCCGCTATGCCCATAACAGCCGTTTGCTGGTGCGCGAGGGTCAACAGGTCAGCCAGGGCCAGCAGATTTCGGAGATGGGCAGTACTGGTTACAGCACCGGGCCTCACCTTCACTTTGAGATTCACCCTCCCAACAGTGGCGCTGTTAACCCGATGGCCTATCTGCCAAGTCGCTAGTTGATGCGCTTGTGATCAGACAGCGGGCTAATAGATTTATTGGCTCGCTGTCTGGTCTAGCGGATTGCTGACTTCAGCAAAAGTCTTGGCAAAATTGCCGCTAACGACTTGGTATCTTGTCTATTTTGTGATAGATTCATTAACTGTTGGCTGACCAATAAAGCGCAGCTCTGGTTGGCAAAATCATACGCTATGGCTCAGTAGCTCAGTGGTAGAGCAGGGGACTCATAAGCCCTTGGTCGCGTGTTCAAATCACGCCTGAGCCATCTTTTTAATGTCTGCAAACCGCCCAGAACTCCTACAGCCAGGGAGTTCTAGGCGGTTTACGTTTTGTTAACCCTCCCTAATGCTCCCTAACACTCCCTAACACTCCCCAGGTTTTTAGGACGGATTTTAGGCGCATGGATTTTCAGGGCAGATTGAAGCAGGCTAACAGCCGACTGCGTACCGGCAGGGTAGGCGTGTCGATCGAGGTGAGTGGTAAGCGGCTCTGTCTGCGAGCCACGTTGCCACCCAGGCCGGGTAGTTCCAGGCACGGCCCATATCAGCAGCGGCTCTTTCTGGGCCACCATGCCAACCCAGCGGGGCTTAAGCTGGCGGAGGTCGAGGCCAAGCGCCTAGGACTGTTGCTAGAGGCGAGGAAGTTTGACTGGGCTGACTATGGAGCCACCGGCGAGAGCCGCACAGTTACCGATTGGATCACAGCCTTCGAGCGAGACTACTTTACCCGTCGCCAGCGCAGCTCAAAAACAGAGACTACCTGGCGCGATGATTATCTCAAGGCATTTAGCAAGCTGCCTCCGGGAAAGCCGTTGACCGTGCAGCTGCTGCGGGACACCATTAAGGCCACAGACCCGGACACCAGGACACGCAAGCGGGTGTGCGACTGCTTTGGGCGGCTGGCCAAGTTTGCGGGCCTGGAGTGCGACTTTAGCCCGCTCAAGGGTCACTACTCAACTACCACCACAGAGGTGCGCGAGGTGCCCCCAGACGCGCTGATTGCCGAGTGGTGGGCCAACATCCCCAATCCGACGTGGCAGGCTGCCTATGGGCTGATGGCGGCCTATGGGTTGCGGAATCATGAGCTGTTCTACCTAGATTTCTCGAAGATGCCGGTGCTGCTGGTGCTCGACGGCAGCAAAACGAACTTTCACCGGGTCTACCCGCTGTACCCGGAGTGGGTCGAGCAATTTGGGCTCAACTGTCCCCAATTGCCCTCATGCACCGGCGCGAACAATAGCGCCCTAGGCCATCGGGTAACGGTGGCTTTCAGGCGCTACGGGGTGCCCTTCGGCCCCTATGACCTGCGCCACGCCTGGGCGGTTAGGAGCCTAGAGTTTGGTATGCCGGTGGAGCTGGCCGCGCAGCAGATGGGGCACAGTGTCGATGTGCACTGCCGGACCTACCACCGATGGATCAGCGAGGAGGTTCACGACCGGGCGTATCGGGTGCTGATGGCGAGGGCTGATCGGCCTCAAGCTCCCCTTTCTTCCTGAGAGAGGCTGAGCAGCTGCTCTATGCGGGCCAAGTGCCAGCGGTAGGTAGGTCGGGCCGCTTGGGGTAAGGCGATGTTTCGGTAGTGAGTACCCTGCTTAAAGAGTTTTGTACGTAATTTCCAAAGCTGTTTGTCGCTTATGCACAGGGCTTTGCAGGCCGCCCCGGTGGTAACCCATTGATCGTTAAGTTTGTTAGGCATCGCCCCGACCTCCCAGTTCTACCGGCTTCCCCCACGCTTGAGCCATACGGCCAATGATGTACAGCAGGTTTTTATAGCCGTGCTCTGCCACCAGCTGCTCTACCAGGCGATCGGCCTCGGCCCAGGTTTCGGGTGGGGTCTCTGGGTCAGGATCGATAAGGTAGCTTTCGGTGCGGCTCCCATCCTCCAGAGTGACCAGATAGGGGCCTGGGGGGTTTTGTACGTTAKCCAGCAGGCGGCGGGTGGCCTCTGCGTTGTCGAGCTGCCTGGCTAGGGCCATAGCGGCGGGGATGGCGTGTTTGGGCAGCCGCACGGAGTCGGTGGGGCTGTTCCATTTGGGGTTTCTACCCATCGATCGCACCTCCCAGCAGGGGCAGCTGCCGAGGGCGGCGGCACGCGCTGATATGGCGTCTGCCCTCCCTTTGCATGACTCCAAACTGACCGATTAGCCACACCAGACCACGGCGGTTTAGGTCTCTGGGGTCATTGCCGTCGCATAGGACCGTTAAGTCGATCCAGAGTTCGTAGCCCAGCAGCCGCCGGAGAACATCGGCCTGAGCGATGAGGTCGGATAAATCTTCGCCACCGGTAGCTGGCGTGGCAGCATCGGCGGCCTGGGGGCCGCGATATTGGCGGAGGATGGGGCGTTCTCTAAGCATGGCTACCCCCTGAGTAATTGGGCTGCCAGTTTAGAGGGGGCCATGGTGTTGGTGCTGGTGCTGGTGCTGGTGCTGGGGATAACCCCTCCTCTCCCCCGGACCCCCTCTTCTCCCCCCCGGAGGATAAATTTTTTAAAGGGGCGGTCTCCAAAATACACACTTCATTCTCTCCCCCTAAAGGTGTAAACGCCGCTATATCAGCGCTTTCGAGGCTGTTYASKWTTTYTTKKYKTWWAKSMTCYGGNGRYSRCYGMGATCNRCRCNTCTNAKCNKKCGTYRSMRGYKTYASRTGTNGNTMTRGRKWSRGGTGCCAGAGATCGCAGTTTTTGTAGAGGGTCTGGGGGCTACAGTGGGCCTCTGCGATGATGGCCTTAACCCGCTGGCCTACGTTGAGGCCATCCAGGCAAAGTTGCTTGACGGCGGCGGCGATACGATCGCGGGCTTCGTTGGCGCGTTGGGTGCAGACATCCATTAGGCTTTTCCTCTCTCGTAGGGGTTCGCTGCCCATGGGCCAGTAGTACTTCTCTACGGACCTGGACCAGGTGATGCACCGCTTAGCAAGCTCATAGGTGTGGTTACACCATTCGTCTAGGCCGGGGCGGTTGAGGGCGATTTTGACCACGTAGCGTTGCAGGTCTACGCCGCTGAGCCTTTCAAAGACGCGGCCATAGGTGGCGATCGCTTTCAGCATGTCGTTGGTCTGGCCGTGGCCGGTCCAGCCTTCGTTGATGACGGTCTCTAGGTCGTCTTTCCACTCCTGGCATTTGCCGTTGGCTTTGCGGCGGTGGCGGCGGCGGTTGCCACGGGCCACGCTGAGGGCCTCTAAGATTTCGTAGTGGTCGTTAAACTGCACGGCGTTGTCCCAGAGGGCAAAGAACCGCGATAGGTCTTGGCTGATGGGCTGCAGGTCGTCGTCGAGGATGACGCTGCCGGTGCCGGGCTGGAGCGGCAGGCGGTGACCGTTGTATTCAAAGAACTCACCGACCCAGCTTTTGCCATAGGGCTTTTCGTTGGGAAAGACCTCGAGCTGGCCGGGGGCAAGTTTGAAGCCCTGGGCCTCTAGGCACTGCCGAATGGCACAGGCCACGCTAAATGTGCGGTAGGGGTGGGGGAAGGGGATGTAGATGTGGAGGCCACCGCTCCAGGAGCTGCGCACGATGATGACTCGGGTAATGCCGATGGTCTCTAATGCCCATCTAATGCGCTGGGTGGATTCTATGTAGTCGCTGCCAGCATCGATGTCGATCATGGCGTAGCTGGTGGTGGGGGCAAACCTGACGCCGACGATGGTGGCGGCGTCTTGCCACTTGGCCCAGAGCACTCGGGCTTTGATGGGGTATTTGTCGTTGGTCTTCCAGTCGGCGGTGGGGGTGTCGCTGGGGGTCTCTATCCACTTCCACGGGTAGCTGAAGAGCTGGCAGAGACGCTGGCCGTTGAGGTCTCTGGGTAGTGCGATGTCCTTCTGCTTCACTGCTCTGGCCCTCTGAACTGGGTCTGCTGGGGCCGTTGGCTATGGTCTGATGGTTTTCGTTGCATAATGGCTCCTGTTGGAGAAGATGTACTTACTGGTCACAAAAACGGCGATCGCCCCCTCAGAAGGCGATCGCCGTTTTTTTAGTGCCTATTCGGATGCCGTGGCGTTGGCTCTGTAGCTTTCATGGATCAGCGTCGAGTGTTGGGATAATTGGGTTTCACTCGGCGGGCAAGCCGGCAAGCGATTCCGCCGAGTGAATTGACCTGTAAAGCGATTTACGCTTCCCATTGAAAGGATAGCGTAAACGACTTTACCCGTAAATGGGTTTACGCTATTATGGAGCAAAGTTCCAAGAAGGAGTCACCGTTGGAAGTCCTTCGGATGAAAGCCGGTGTTACTCAAGAGGCCGTTTCGGAAGCTCTGGGAGTAACCGATCACAGTTATCGAAACTGGGTCAAAGGTCGTTCTGAAGCAAGACTGACAATCCGCCAGGTTAAAGCCCTTTGCGCGATTTTGAAGTGTGAGCTGAAAGACCTGCCTGATGACTTTTTCGAGCAATAAAAAGGGGACCGCCCGCAAAGCTAGCCCCCTCAGTCCACTGTCTATCTAGTAAACAGGAACCATCCAATTATGAATCAACCGCCCGCCCCTCCACCGGGGGCTAATTTTCAGTGCCCATGCAACCTCAGTTCTATACGCCCCAGCCTGCTGGCCCTGTCCAAAAAGGCGCGCGCCAACGGTGGGCAGCTCACTCCCATCCAGGCCGAGCTTTATAGCGAGCTCTGTGAGGCGTGGCAGTATTACCGCCCTACTCAGCCCCCCAAGTTTAAGGGCGAGGTAGATGGTCTGGTGGATGCGATCGGCGCGTTTCGCGTTGGGGTGGCGTAGTCATGACAAACCCAAACGACAACATATTTCCACTTGATGCTGGGGAGATCGCCTTTGGCCAATGTGGCCTCACCAAACGCGAATATTTTGCTGCAAAAGCCATGGAGGGGCTACTGGCTGCGGAACTTATAGACAGCCACTCTTACCCCCGCGATCTCGCTGATATGGCTGTTCAACGTGCCGACGCCCTGATCACAGCTCTGAACCAGCAGCGCACCGACTAACAAATTTGTAAACCCCAGGGGCAGAGCCGTCGAAAGCAGACCCCTGGGATTACCCCACGAAGGGCAATTTCATTATGTACCGAGACCCGTACACCCTCGCATCCTCCCACCCTGACAACCAGGCCGCTGACTTGCCCCTGCATCACATCGGGCAAGACGATGCGATCGCCACAGCCCAGGCCGTCAGGGTAAACAACCCTGCGATCGGGGCCATGTCTGCCCACATCAAAGCGGTACGCATTCTAGCCGCCACCCAATAACCGTTGCTGAGCCCGCGCCCCCACTCTCCTGGGGGGCGCTTTTTGTCGTTTTAAAAACTAAAGCCATGGATGAATACTTAGAAACACTTCGCATTGAAGGCCGCCACGAGGAAGCAGACGAATACGAAAAGTACCGTCAGGAACAAAACAAAGCGGTGCAAGAATGGGCCTCCAAATTAAGGGCTGAAGGCAAAGAGGTTAAGTATCTCAAGGACGGGGGGATAGAAATTCAGTTATGAATAACAACTGCGAAAGCGCCCAAGTTTCACTGTCCACTGATGAGCATGGCCGCAACTGGGAGCACTTTTGGTTAGGGCAGAACTACGCCTTCTCTAATCAGATTCCCAACCGCCAGAGCTTCACCACTACTAACCCCGGCGAGGTCATTTATCAGCGTGGTTTATGTCAGTGGAGCGCTCAATCATCGGCCCCCATGACAGCTCAATCTGCCCCCGCTATGGCCCCAGGTGAAGGCGGCGCGATGGGTCTGCTGCTGCTGGTCGGAATCATTGTCAGCGGCATTTATGCGTGGTTCACGGAAGTAAAGCCCGACTGTTCAGACGACTATCACCCCATGGCTGATGTGCCACCCCTACCCACCACCTGGCTGCCGGGGAATTCGACCCACGGAATTCCTACCGTTGAGCCCATCGAATTCGAGCGGAATTCGAGCGAATTCGAGTGGAATTCGCAAAGCGACAATGCGAATTCGCAAAGCGACAATGCGAATTCGCAAAACAGCCCAGATGCGAATTCGCACGGAATTCCGGGGGTTACAGCCGATTCGCAAGACTGGCCACCCAAAACCATGGGGGCACCCTATGACCCCCTCCAGCCAGAGCAGGCCGACGAATTCGAGACCTACTGCCGCCACCTTGAGAAAGACGGCCTCAACCCTAAAGGCAACGACATTATCAAGACTCTCTGGGGGGTCACCCCAGGCCGTAGCGCAGCCTACGATGCCGCCAGAAAACGGCGCGACACCTTTGCCAAACGCCTCGAATACTACCGCTATGAAGGAGCCTAAAACAGATGGCAAACACTGCACATTTCCCGAAACCCCCAGGGCAAAGAATTGGACATAGGCGCGTTAACGCGATTAAGTTCCTGGCACTGGTCGGTGCTGTTGCCTTAACCGTTTTTGATGCCAAGGTCTCTTACGATGGCTTCACCATGATGGTGCTGCCTCAGTACGTTCCCCTGGTGCTGGCGTTGCTAATCTTTGTCGTTCAGCTCTGCACAGGAGCAGTGCAGCAAATGGGGATGAATCCCTTTTATGGGGTAGGTGGTTCAGCCCTAATGGACTTCTTTTGGAGATGGGTTTTAATTGGCGTTTATGTCATTGATATAGGCTCTAATGCAATCGCTTTTAAGGTGCAGCAGTTCCTAACCTGGCAATCGCTAATGCTTTCCCCTGTCGAGTCTTTGACCATGGCATTAGTCTTACTTCTGCTCGCGGCCCTGCTCACCTTTGGCGATGAAATTTTGCTCCGCCTGGTCGATCGGCTCGACATCGGCGGCAAGGGCAACTCAGTCGCCGCCCAAAAGTTAGCCATTGAGGAAGCCGCCTACTACCGCTATCTGAGAAGCTACAAAACCCGCGCCCTAGCTCAGGCTGAAACCATAGGCGAGCATTCCCCCGTCACCTTTGACTGGTTGAAGGAGCCAAACGAGTGACCTACCTACGCCTGGCTCTCACTGCACCAGCTCGCGCTTGGGCCTGGGGCCAGCGCTACCCCTACGGAGCGATCGGTTATGGGCTGATTTTGCTCGCCGGGGCCTGGCTCAGCCGCCCCCTACTGGTGGCGATCGCCGCCGCCGCTATCATCAGCGGCCTAATCGCAATCTTCAAGCACAACTACTAGGTAAAACCATGGCAACCGAAAACCAGTCTGAAGGCCGCAGCGGAGCAGCTGCGCGAAACGCTGAACTACGCGCCAGAGCTGCCCAAAGAGAGGCGTATTGGAACACTCCCGAGTCTAAGCAGAGAGCCAAAGAGGCTGAAGCACAGTTTAAGAATCCCTTTGATGAACTGTGGGGAAATCGGGAGTAGGGTTAATTTCAAACCAACACACCACGCCCCCAACCACACCAGGGGGCGTTTTTTATTCGTAGGAGCTTTGAGAGATGAATGTCGCGCATTCCGTAGGCTGTTGGCCAGATTGCTCAATGATATAAAGCGTGTCTTCTAGCTCATTGAGCAAAGCAAATTGAATCCCATCCTCTCCCCTGGCCTCGATTTCGTTAAACGAAAGATTCAGCACCGACGAGAGCTTCTCTGGGCATCGAGCATCAAGGCCCAATATCGCCGCTTCATAGTTGGGTTGATAACGCATGTCGCCTTGGGCGTCCATATCCGTTATTTCTGCAATTGCTTTACTTACCTCAGCCTGGTATTCGGCAGGGCTCACCGGCTGCGTTGACTGGTCTAAATCCTTTCCCTTCTGGCTCAGGACAGCTAACCCCGCCGATAAACCAATCAGTCCCCAAAGATAAAGCTTGGCTTTGCCCATTGCCGCTACCTAAAACTCTTGTTTTATCATTCCCCCCGGCCTTACCTAATTTCGTACAAAACCCTAACGTTGGGCCAAATCAACTAGGGCCACGACGAAAGCCGTAGCCCCAGCGAGCATCACAACTCGGTAAACCTTGCCCAACACAGTCGAGCCCGAAAACAACCACTGCACCGCATAGAATGCCGTATCGGCATAGGTTCGCGGCGGTGCTGGTGCTGGTGTTGGTGCTGGTGGCTCAACTGGCCGGTAATCTAGCGGCTCTGTGCTAGCGATCGTCGGTGGGCCAGAGTCACCGCCCACCGTATCCTGCTCATCCTCGACAACGTTTAACAAGTTGTCAGCCAGGTAGAAGCGATCGCCAATTTTGAGCGGTTGCAAATCACCTGGGGGCAATAGTCTGCCGTTTAGAAACGTTCCTTCGCTGCTGCCCAAGTCCTGAATAGACCAGCGATCGGCGGCATAGGAATAGGCGATCGCCGCGTGCCGCCTGCTCACATTGCGAATGCTGATCCTTAGGTCGCTCGTTGGTGCCCGACCTAAAATCCACTCACCGCCCCGCTTACCTCCAGGGCAGTCAAGCTGGTAGGTCAAGCCGCGCCAGTCCTCATCGGCAAAATCTAAACCAAAGTAAAGGGAAAGGGTGGGCATTACTCCGAGGCAACGATAAACGTCACGGGGATTTGGTTCTGGTCAGCAATCTGCTGCCACTCAGCAACGGCGGCAGGCCCTGGCAGCGTTAGGGCAGCGCAGTGGTTATAGGTAACCTGCAGGGCCTCGGCGTTGGCCACCAGAGCCGCCATCTTGAGGTCTTCCCGCCAGGTCGCGGGCAACAGCTCCGACCAGGCTCGAAACATGGCCGACTTCAGCAGCGCCAGGCGGAAGGCGGGCCAGTCGGGCGGCAGTGGCTCCGGCTCAGTCTGAGGCGACTCGTAGGGCTCCCAGTTTCCTAAATCGTAGGCCGCTTGCAAGGCGTTTTGTGTGGCGACACTGTTTGAGTATGCCGCAAGCTCTGGAACGCTATTTACTACTTCGATTGGGCCATGAGTGATGCCGTCAACGGTCTGGATGGTTATGCTATTCATCGAATTTTTCTGTAGGAATAAACGGCGGTGCCTCTTACTAATTGGCTAGGACTGCCGAACGTGGACGTTTCTACCCAGATAAAAAGAGGAGTATTCCCACCCACTAATGGGTTGAATACAGACTCAAGATTTATGCCTACTTCAAAAACTGAGCCTGAAGGAGTCGCAAGGATTTCAGCCGTGTTTCCGGTAAACAAAGGGCCTATTGCTACAACTGAGGATGGCCCCACCCCTCTGACCTGAAAATTAATATAGTTGCTTGCATTATAGACAGCCCCTCTGCCAACTCGTATAACGGCGCGACTAAGTAAGCATCTAAAAGGCAGCGATGCCCTAAATACAGTGGAGGCAGAAATATTCGCAACTTCTGGTACGCCGCCCGAATCGTATTCCAAATCGCTCAGCCATAGGCTACCGCTCCACTGCCACTGGCCCACGATCAACCCTCCATTGCTACGCTCGCGCCAGGTCTGCCCCACCGTTGGAGCAATCGGCTCGGCTGGCTGGTCATAGGTAAACCCAGCGGGTATGGTTGGCTTCCCCGACAGGTCAGCGTAGGCCCCAGAAAATAGAGCCGGTTTGCCGCTGAGGTCAGCGTAGGCCCCAGAAAATAGAGCCGGTTTGCCGCTGAGGTCAGCGTAGCTGCCGGAGCTGGCCACTGAGGCCAGGGCGGCTAGTGTGGCGGCCTGGTTGCCGGTGGTGGTGATAAGAGAGGCGATCTCATTATTCTGTGCGCCCTGCTCGTCCTCAATGGCGGCAATGGAGATGTCTTGGGTCGTTTGACTGCTATCGAGTAGGGCAATGTCAGCCGCCAGGCCATCGATTGCTGTGTTTTGGGCTTCGTCGCTGGTGGTGAGTGCGGCGATCGCCGGGCCGTAGTCGGTAAGGGTTGGAATGCCCGTGAGGTCTGCATAGGCCCCCGAGAAGGCTACAGGGGCAAGTGGGGCTTCGCTTGCCCCAAAGGTAGAAGGGGGTAACGCGGGGTTGGCCCTGCCAATGTAGAACTGCTGGTCTGCATCGCTGTAGCCCAGCTCTCCAAACAGCAGCTCAGGCGGTGGCCCGCTGCCGGTGGTGCGCTTCGCCTTGAGCCTAACTCCCGTTGTCATAAGTACCGCCGTCAATGATTTGGAACGGGTCGTCATCGCTGGGCAGATACTCTTCGATCGTCACCTGCCAGTTGGCCACCGCGAAGATTCTGGCCCGCATATTGAGCTTGAGCTGAAACCGCCGCGCCACATAGCCCGCCTCTATCAGCACCGGGTCAAGGGGATAGGTGATCAGCTGCTCGTCTCGGGTGGCGTAGAGCCGCCCCATTTCGTAAAAACTACCATCGGCCTGCACCAGGCGCAGCCTGATGTAGCCCTGCCCCGGCCACTCCCCAACCCAGTTCTGACGGACTCTAAACAGGTTTCCCAGAACCGAAGCGGGGATAGTTTCCCAGTTCAACAGGTTAGGGTTAACCGTGCCTAGAGTCTGCCAGGGCATTATTTATCGGCCTTGGGCTCGGGTTTAGCCGCTGGTTTGGCGGCAGCCTTAGCTGGAGGCGGTGCCGAATCCCCAGCAGGGATCAGCTCCTCACCCTCATTAAAGGACGGCGGTTTAACGCGGCGACGGCGGGGGCGTAGGCTTGCCAGAGTCTGTTGATATAGCTCTTCTTCTTCAGTCATGGTTAGTTCTCGGTAGTAATAGGCCGTGTTCGTTGCTCGTAAACTCAATGCCTGAACTAATGCCCCACTCGAGGTTGTCTACCACCTGGTTAATCCAGGCGTCGGGATCGATGCCTTGCTCGGCTAGACAGTCCAGTGTGGTGTCGAGGTACCCTGTGCCGTTAATGAGGTCTTCGATTAGCCCCTCACGGACGGCCAGGGCCTCGGCCTCGGCCCTGGGGTCGCGCTGGTCGCCCTTAGAGTCGAGGTTGCGGAAGACGGTAGAGAATGGGTCGAAAATGTCCAGAGCCATAGCTTAGATTGCTTCAACGCCTACTTTTTCTCGCACCAGGCTGACGCGCTTGACGGCGGCGGCAGCGTTGGCGGTCAGCAGCCGAGCCTTGACATCCAGGAAGGAGTCCATCTGATCGTCAATATCAGCCGTTGCACCGAAGGGGCAGCTAAAGCGATTGCCGTTGTACTTCAGATATTGAAGCCCAGTCACATCGCTAGTGGCCACCGTGACCGCTCGGGTGTTATTGCGGAACAGTACGATTCGAGCGGGCGAGAACTTGGGGAAGTTCACCACGGTCTTAGCACCTAGGGCAGCGGTGACCCTGGCGATAGAACTAGCGTTGATGGCGGTGCTTAGGGTGGTAAACGATGTAGGGCTACACCGTGCCTGAACCACTTCGTCAGCTTCGATGCCAACGGTAAAGGGTTCGATGTAGACAATCTGGCTCAGGTCTCGCGCCCCTCGGGTGCCCACCTTACTGGGGCGTGTTGCCGCGGTCTGTAAATGGTTAATGTAGTTGGTCAGCCCCTGCTGGAGCTTGGCTGCGCGCTTAATGTCTGAATACCGTCTACCCATAACAATCCACCTTAAAAAACGTTATGCCTATGCTGCCCGACTCGCAGTGGGTAGATTTTCGGCGGAAAGGCTATGACTCTCCGACAAATTTTAAGAACTGCGGGCGAGACATTAACTTGCCAACTCTGAGGGCCAAAGGCCAGTTCGATCAACCAGGGGAATAGGGTTTTGCAGGCCCCAAATGTGCAGCAAGGCATATTGAAACCGGACGGTGGCGATCGGCCTACGGCGGGGCAGTCGCCTAATTTCGCCATAAATGCGCTCTGTTGGCGGAATCACAGGGTAAGCGGCCCCCTCTTCTAAGTTTTCGCTATAGCTTGCCTTTTCCCAATCGGGGGTGTCTTGTCCTACGTCAAGCACCCTATCGACCAGCTCTCGCCCGCTGCCCTCGTTTCGGCAAAGGATTTGCAGCTGATACCCTTTCCGTTTATCGGTATAGCTGAGCATTCCTCGTCCCTTGCGCCATTGGTAACCACCACCGACAGCAAAGTTGGAGCGCACCCGAGTAGCGAGCACCTGGGCGATCGCCGGGGTTATGGTGTCGCTGTCGTACTGCATCAGTCTAAAACTCACCTCGCCGGTTACCGGGGCAAATTCTACGTCTACGTCCTCCAAATCCTCCTGGAAATAGAGCTGAATTTGAGGCTTAAACCTACGAGTAGGCTGAAATGTTCCTGTTGGGATGCCAGTAATAGGCACTTGGATTCGTTGTAATCTGACTCGCTCAAATAGCAACCAGCGCAATTGAGTCATGATTAAGCTATCGGTGTCTTTATGGCTACAGGCCCATGCCAAAGAACTTTTTGGAGTTGTAATGTCTTCGTCTAACTCACCTTCATCAGACGTTCTAAAGTAATCTCGTATCTCTCGATTCATCCACTTTCTGACAACACTTTGAAGGTGCTCTTGTTCTGAGAAGTCGGGAGGTAAAGGCATGGCTAATTAGTCCTTTCAGCGTCGCTAGCGGTTAGGTTAGGGCTGGCACTGGCGGCTGATTCAGTTGCAATCTGAGATTCTACAGGTTGATTAGCCAGCCAAGGATCGGGAACGGCTTCAATCACAGAAGATTTAAACCCTTGCCAGTTTTCGAGTAATTCCCCTGACTCTTCCTGAATTTCTAAAACGTTGCTGGTGGCTACTGAAGCAGAGCTAACAATATCTTCTGTTCGCTCTGCGGCGTCGGTTAGCTTGCTAAAACGAGTCCTCATGCGGTGCTGAGCTTGAGCGCGTTCGCTCATGGGTTTATAGGCTCGCTCTCCAACGACACCAAATCTAAGCAGGGCATTACCTATTTTGCCCGTGTTCTCAGCCACCCATTCAAGCAAGTCCTGAGTCGAGTCTGAGATACTTCGAACCGTCCAAATAATCATAGATGCGCTTTGAACGATGCGGTTTGCTTTACGGTAAGAATCAATCGCACCATCCACAAACGCATCACCAAAGACAGAGCGAACGTAGTTTTTAACTGTTGTGCCAACGATTTCGCCAATATCTAATTGGTTGCCTTCTTCATCGTCAATGCCAATAATATCTAATCCCTGCCCCAGCACATAGAAAAACGTTTCTCCAATGTCGCGGCTCAGCATTGAAACGTTGTGCATCACACCAACAAAGGTTAGAAAATCCAAAACCTTTTGCATACGTGTGGTCTCCCACGCCTTTCTTAGAAACTGATTAAGAGTTTCTAGCAAGGTGAAAGTCTGCCCTAGCTTCAACCGCGATTCAATTCCGATTCCGTACAGGCCAGGAAAGCCGCTCACCGGGTTAGCGGCTCGCTGCTGGGTGTCGGTCGCCTTGTTTTGAATGTCCATCACCCGCTGCCGCTCGTAGATGCAGGTTGGCGGCTGGGGTAGATTGGCTGTTTGAACTGGCTGCGGTTTGACCACCTGCACGCTGGGATTGGGCTGGGTGCGATTGGTTAGATCAGCGGTGGGAGTGTTGACCTTCTGCCTCACCCCTTCTAGCAGTACCACTGGAATGGCCACTTCTAGGGGCGATGTTGACGAACCACTGAACGTGCCCGGAAGGCCGCCCAAAATAGGCGATCGCCCCCCTGTAGGTTTCGTTTTGTCCACTGGAGTCAGCGGGTCTTCTGCGGGCGGTGTCAGCGGGTTATCGGCCAGGTTAGAGGGGGTTTCGCTCGGGGATTCCAGGTCGGTGGGCTGAGGAACTGGCTTCGGCGTGGTGGTGGTGGTTGGCTCTTCTGTGGGCGTAGGCGAAAAGTTGGGAACCGGAGCCGGAGAAGCCAGTGGAGTGGTATCGGGCACGTCCTGGGGCGCGGTCTCTGGCCAAGAGGTATCGCTTGGCGTAGGTTGCGGTGCCGGTGACGGCAGAGTGCGCGGGGCAGCGCCAGGCGTAGCCTGCCTTGCTGGGTTGGGAGCACGTACCGCATCTACTCCACCCGGTGGATCACCCCCGGTGTCTGGTTCTCCATACCAAGGTGTGACGGTTAAGCCTGTGACGGAAAACGCGCTTTCCCCGTTGACAGAATTGATCCATCGGAATGATGCTCCGCCCAAATTCAAAAAAACTTGGACAGAGGTTCCAGCAGAGGTTCTTACTGTGCCGGGGTAGCTAATGCCATAAGATTCACCAAAAGGCCCAGGGCCGGGCGTCTCTTGCCGCGTTAGGCCGGAGACAGGGCCGTAGACGTCCATGGAAGGGATCACCCCTTCGCGTGGAACCCCTCCCACGCTGTAGCGGATTCGATAGTTGACACCCGGACTTTGGCCGCCAGTAAAAGGTGGAGCTATCCCAGGGTCTATGAGCGCGCCCTCGTACATCGCGAAGGGATTGAGTTCGTTGGGGTACTCGTCGGAGCCGCCAAAGAAGTCGGGAACCAGATCGTCAACGAAACGGCCCAACCCGC
>NZ_JADEWR010000021.1 GCF_015207525.1 Nodosilinea sp. LEGE 06152 | reverse complement strand
TGCTGTGGCCAATGCCCCAGTTGGTGCGGTACATGTGGCCCGCAACGATGAAGAGGACGGCTAGCGCCAGGTGGTGGTGAGCCGTATCCGACAGCCAGAGGCCGCCAGTGACGGGGTTCAGACCGCCTTTGAAGGTGAGAAAGTCGGCGTATACGTTCCAGTTGAGGGTAAAGAAGGGCTTCAGTCCCTCAGCAAAGCTGGGATACATTTCCGCCATCAAGGCCTTGTTGAGGATCCATTCGTGGGGCAATGGTATGGCCCCCACCGAATCGATCACTCGACCGCCGATGGTCAAAGGCCGCCCGGCATCGATCGCATCCATGCAGGCGTTGATGGGCAACGATACGTGGATTTGCTGACCGGCGTAGCCCAAACAGCCCAGACCCAGCAGCCCAGCCAGGTGGTGGTTCATCATCGATTCCACGTTTTGGAACCACTCCAGCTTGGGTGCCCGCTTGTGGTAGTGGAACCAGCCGGCAAACAGCATCAGGCCAGCCATCACCAGCGCCCCAATGGCGGTGCAGTAGAGCTGGAAGCTGTTGGTAATGCCGTTGGCCCGCCACCACTGGAACAATCCGGAGGTGATCTGAATACCGTGGAAACCACCGCCCACATCAGCATTCAGGATCTCTTGACCAAAGATCGGCCAGACTACCTGGGCGCTGGGCTTAATGCCCGTGGGGTTGGTGAGCCAAGCTTCGTAGTTCGAAAACTTAGCGCCGTGGAAATACATGCCACTGAGCCAGATAAAGATGACGGCTAAGTGACCAAAGTGAGCACTGAAGATTTTTCGGGAAATATCTTCTAGGTCACTGGTGTGACTGTCAAAGTCGTGGGCATCGGCGTGAAGGTTCCAAATCCAGGTGGTGGTTTTGGGCCCCTTGGCCAACGTGCGGTCGAAGTGGCCCGGCTTGCCCCATCGCTCAAATGAGACTGGTACCGGGTCTTTATCAACCACGACCCTGACTTTTTGTCCCGGTTCAGGGGGACTTATGGTCATGGGACTCTCCTCTCTTCTACTCGAAAATACAGAGCGGATAAAGGCGCTTCCTACTGCATAGACGGATATAACCTGAGTCTATAGAAAGCTTAAATAGGCCGTGTAGGCATGAGGAACTGGCCTGAAACCCCAGTGCCTTTTCGTTGGAAGGCCAAAGAAAAGCCTGAAATTAAAGGTTTCAGCGTTTGGCAGCTAAGCTCGCAGGTCACTAAACTTGCCTGAAAACGCTTTAGAAGAACGCTCCGGAAAAGCTTGAGTATCCTTAGAGCCAAGACAGGTTAAGTAACAAACTACAGAATCACGGCCTTCCTTGGTAAGCGAAATTTTCACAAGTTAATAACTCTGGACGAATTAAATTAAAAGGTTTCTAGCGGTCTAAAGATATAGATTGGGTACGGCTTTATTCTTTGTCTAAAGAAATTTTCGCTGTTAAGCACAGGCTGAAAAATAGTGGCTAGAGAATTAAGAGAAAAGGCTATAGCCCGGACGAATAGTTGACGGGGCGAGCGTTAAGCGTCCAGACGGGTAGTGCGATCGCGCCCTGTTAAAGCCAATATCGATCGCCCACAGCATCTGTAAATAAAGGACACCCCTGCCCCAAGAGCAACTCGATTCTTGGGGCAGGGGGGCTTTTCAGTGCGATCGCCGCAATGCTAGAAAGTCAGCTACGCTAATCTGCTGTACCCAGGCCGTACTGCTAAGGCGAGGGCGCACAGGCTAGATTGGCTCCCAGCGATAGCGGTATACGTGCTCATCTGCCGCTACAGCCCTATCTCGCCGGACTTGGCCCACTGAGCTATCTCCAGGGCTCGTCGACTAAGATCTGTGACTACGGCAAGCCAGAGCAGAGACGTAATTCAATACTTATTGCCGCCAACCAGTTGGCCAACCATTTGACCAACTGGTCAGTCATCTACAAACACAACCAACACACAGGGCAGCAATCCATCCAAAAACCGGTATCAAGTCGGTTCTAGACGCTATTGCTGCTCCAATATTAGGCTTAACAAAACAAAATACTCTCTGTACAAAGAGTGAGAGCGATATCTACCGTTGGTGATATTGACATAGTGAATTCAGGTGTCAAGATAGGCCTCGATCTATCGTTTATCCTGCTCTATTGGCCTTCGTCTAGAGGTTTGGCCTGGCTTGGCGCACCTACGAGAGGATGCTCACTTTTTCGCTAGTTGGGCTGGCTTTACTGCTTCTATGCTTACGCGTACGATGGGATGCGATGGTCAATCGTCCGCCAGGTTTTAACTTAATCCCGGCAAGCACTAGCATTGTGAGGACAATGCCTGCTCTCGATGTCCCAGAACTAACTTTTGACCCATCAGCTTGTGCTCCTAGCCGCCAAGCCAGCGCAGTATTAAACCTAATCAGGTTGACCCAGGCTGTCCCTTGAAGCGCTAGGATCGCTCTAGGGCCTATGGAGCCTGAGTTTGGGCAGATTCTTTTGGTATTGGGCCAAGCTGTTTGTCTTTGGTAGGCGAGGTTGACCTCAGGGGGAAACTGCTAAATCTCTGTGCTTGCGATCGCCCCATGTGGTGTACATTATGAGAAAATTGTGACAACTGTTTAAGTAAAACGTTTTAGGAGGGCATGCCCGATGGACTGGCGAGTCGTTGTTGTTTTACTGCCGATTGCTGTAGCCGCAAGCTGGGCTGTGTTTAACATTGGTCGGGCTGCTCTGGGGCAACTGCAAGATTTCCTCAACCGTGAGGCCTAGCCTACCGATCTAGTCTGAAAGGGTTCAAGCTTGGCCCGGAAGTGCGATCGCGAAAGGGCGATCGCAGGTTAGAACGCAATCTTTGGCCCTGGAATGACTCAGCAAACATTGAGTCACTCCAGGGCTAGTTTTTTGAGGTCGGGCATGAGCTGGGCGAAGGCAATGCCTCGGTGGCTGTGGGCGTCTTTTTGGGCGGGCGACATTTCAGCGAAGCTTTTACCCAGAGCGGGCAGGTAAAAGATTGGGTCGTAGCCAAAGCCCCCTGTACCCTGAGGCTCAAGCAAAATTTCGCCGGGGCAGATGCCCTCGGTCTCGAGCACGATGTCGCCGCTAGGGTTGGCCACGGCCAGGGCACAAACAAATTGAGCGCTGCGTTCGCTCCTTTGGGCGGCTCCTTGAGCATCGCGCTCGCCCGATGCTGCCAACTCCCTCAGCAGGCGATCAATTCTGGCCTGGTCGCTGTCGGCGTAACGGGCTGAGTAGATGCCGGGGGCACCGCCGAGGGCGTGCACCTCCAGACCAGAATCATCGGCGATCGCCCACTGGTTCAGCGCCCTGGCTACCCCCGCCGCCTTCAGTCGCGCATTCTCTAAAAACGTAGCGCCGGTTTCCTCAATATCAATCTCATCGGGCTTGAGCTCAAGCTGCCAGCCTAGATCGTCTAGGTACACCTGCATCTCCTTGAGCTTGCCGGGGTTTCCGGTGGCGACAATAACCGTGGGCATTCGCAATCCATTCCTCAAACGTGGGCTACGGGTCGATTGTAGTGCTTTGCCTTTCAAGCTCAACCTGAGGACTTAGCGGGAAGCACAAAATGGCACAGGGCCAAAGCAGATCGAGCCCAAACCTGGTAGCGTGGTTGAACAGTGATCGCGATCGCGAAGGTTTCCCTTGACCCCAAAGCGCCCCCCTCAAGGCTCCAACTATTGGACGCTTGCTCCCTACGTACGGCGCGAGTGGCCAACCATCTTTCAGGCGCTGCTGGGCACCATCATTTTTGTCTCCTACTGGCCAATCTTGGCCTGGCTGTCAGGCAACATTCTGACTCAGCTGGCAGACGGCAATGTGCGTCTGGTTATCCGGTTTATCGCCATTACCATGGCCGGGTTCGCGATTCAAAAGATCGGTCAGTACATTCAAGATTCGCTGATGGCCAAAGCTGCCCTGGAGGTAGCCTTTAATCTGCGCCGCGATGTCTACACCCACATTCACCGGCTCAGCCTCACCTACTTTGAGCGCAGCCAAACCGGCGATCTCTCCTACAGGCTCACTGAAGATATCGATCGCATCGGTGAAGTAGTGCAAAAGCTGTTCCACGACTTTCTGCCCTCCGTCTTGCAGCTGGTGGTGGTGCTGGGCTACATGGTCTACCTTAACTGGCAGCTCACCCTGACGGCGGTTGTTTTAGTGCCCATTTTGGCCGTACTAGCGGGGTGGTTTGGCGAGCAAATGCTGAAGTTCTCGCGGCGCAGTCAGAATCTGGTGTCTGACCTGTCGTCGTTGGTGACCGAAGTGTTTAGCGGTATTCGCCTGGTGCGGGCCTTTGCCGCCGAAGATTACGAAGTTGAGCGCTTTACCCTAGAGGCCGAGAAGAACCGCCAGGCCAAATACAAGGCCGCCTGGTTGCAGGCCGTGCAGTACCCGGTAGTGGGCTTTACCTATGCCGTGGTGGTGATGCTGATTTTGCTGGTGGGTACCTGGCAGATCGCCGAAGGCAACCTAACCGGAGCTTCCTTTGGCAGCTACGTGGTAGCTGCGCTAATGCTAATTGACCCGGTCAATCACGTCATTATTAACTACGGCGAGTTTAAGCAGGGTGAAGCCTCGGTCGATCGCGTCATTGAGCTGCTGGATCTGGAGCCAGCGGTGCGCGAGCTGCCCACCGCAATAGAGCTACCCAAGGTCACGGGGCGAGTCGAGTACCGCAACGTCACCTTTGGCTACGAGGCCGACGAGCCGGTGCTACGAAACCTAGATCTGCTCGCTCTACCCGGCGAAAAAATTGCCCTGGTGGGCTCCTCGGGGGCAGGTAAATCGACCCTGGTAAACCTGCTGCCCCGCTTCTACGACCCCCAGTCGGGCCAAATTTTTATCGACGATGTGGATGTGGCCACGGTGACGCTGCGCAGCCTGCGGCGGCAGATCGGCATTGTGCCTCAAGAAACCACGCTGTTCTCAGGCACGATCGCCCAAAACATCGCCTTTGGCCAAAAAGAGTTTGACATTGAAGCGGTCGAAGCGGCCGCCCGCATTGCCAACGCCCACGACTTTATCAGCCAGTTTTCCCAGGGCTACTACACCTGGATGGGCGAGCGCGGCGTGAACCTCTCGGGAGGGCAGCGACAGCGGGTGGCGATCGCCCGGGCCGTGCTGCTCAACCCCCGCATCTTGATTTTGGATGAGGCCACGTCAGCCCTTGATGCCGAGTCTGAGGCGCTGGTGCAGGAGGCCCTAGAGCGGTTAATGAGCGATCGCACCGTCTTCATCATTGCCCATCGCCTGGCCACCGTGCGCGACGCCGACCGCATTTTGGTGATGGAAAAGGGCCAGGTAATCGAAGCCGGTACCCATAGCGAACTGCTGGCCAACCAGAGCCGCTACGCCCAGTTTTATGCCCAGCAGTTTGCGGGCAGCGCTGCGGGTTAGTTCGGTGTTCACACCTTAACGGGGCACTGTCACCCGACCGGGGTAAGTACTACCCTGGGGTAAGTACTTATTCCTGGTTCGCTATGGCATCGCCCCCGGCCACGGGTCTTGGCCCCAGCTCAGAAAAAGCGGTTTATAAGGATGGTTTGGGCGATCGCCTGTTTATCTGGCTCTTCAGCCGCAAGATGGCCAAGGCCGTGGGCAAAGACACCGCCCACAGCGGCTACGACGGCTTTGTCGATTTGTCTAGCCAAATCATGCAGGGGCGCAATGCCCAGCAGCAGCAGGCCCTGGTGGCGGTGGTGCTCAAGTCTCTGATACCCACCCAGGTGCTGTGGTTGATTCGCAACCTGTTTTCGCCCACTCGACTGGTATGTGAGCTGAACGCCTGGTTTGCCACGCAGCTGTTTGAGTGGCTGGTTGGCCCCTGCGAGGTCAAAACCGTCGAGTTTGTTGATGAGGAAGGACAGACACGGCAGCAGCGCAGCGGCGTTCACATCAAAAAGTGCCGCTACCTAGACGAAAGCCGCTGTGTCGGCATGTGCGTCAACATGTGCAAGCTACCCACCCAGCGCTTCTTTACCGAAGACTTCGGCATCCCGCTCACCATGGTGCCGAACTTTGAAGACTTTAGCTGCGAAATGATCTTTGGCCAGCCGCCGCCACCACTGGAGACTGAGGATGCCTACAATCAGCCCTGCCTGATCGATCACTGCTCCCTAGCCACCCGCGATCCTCAACCTTGCCCTAAAGTGAGGAACTGAGAGCTTCGTCTAAAGTCTGCTCGTACTCCTCCAGCGCTGCCAACACCGACTCCAGCTCTTGTCGGTTTGCCTCACCGGGGTCTAGTTGATATCGGATTTGGGCTTGACGGTAGCGTACTTCTTGTCTATCTCTAAGAGCCGCCTGTTGCTCTCTTCGAGTTTCTTCTCTTTCTCGGCGAGCTTCGCGTTCTCTTGCTTCAGCCTCGCGGTTTCCTTCTCGATTTCGACGGTTCCACTCAACGCCGAAATTAGCCAGTGCAGCCAGGAGGGCTGCCACAGTGAGTCGGTTGCTCCAGGTTTGGGGTCGGGCGATGATACTGAGGAATCGGAAGTCTTGTTCGCCACGGTGAAGAGTAGATGGGTAGGTGAGTGGGAGGGTAGATGGGTAGGTTGATGGTCCTTGAGCGGAGCCGTTTGTCCTGTGGACAGGCTTCGCCAACGCGCTAGCGTCTCCATTAGGGAGAAAGGGGGGAGATGGGTAAGGGAGGATGGGTGAGTTGCTCACTATTGGGGAAAGAAATTTGGCGTTGCATAATTGAGAGATGAGTTAGGGTGATCTGCGATGCAATGTCCAGAATGTGGAGCCACTCACATCCGTAAGAATGGCAAGCGGAAAGGTAAACAAAACCACATCTGTGTAGCCTGCGGTCGTCAGTTTATTGAGGCCTATGAGCCTCACCGAGGGTACTCGGATGAGGTCAGACGCGAATGCCTCAAGATGTACGTTAACGGCGCTGGGTTTCGAGCGATAGAGCGAGTCAAAGGGGTGCACCATACGACGGTCATTACTTGGGTGAAGCAAGTGGGCGAACGCCTCCCCGATGCTTACGCCCCTGAAACGACGCCAGAGGTCGGCGAACTCGACGAGTTGGAAACCTTTGTAGGCTCAAAAAAACAAGATTTGGCTGTGGACAGCCGTTGACCACTTCAAAAAAGGAATCTTGGGTTGGGTCTTAGGCGACCATAGTGCCGAGACGTTTCAACCGCTTTGGACCCTGGTTGGCAGCTGGCAGTGTTACTTCTATGTCACCGATGGATGGACGGTGTATCCCAGCTTTATTCCAGCAGGCGATCAGATTGTCAGCAAAACCTATATGACTCGGGTTGAAGGAGAGAACACTCGATTACGGCACTATCTAGCCCGTCTGCACCGCAAAACGCTCTGCTACTCCAAGACCGTAGAAATGCTGGCTCACTTTGTTCGCTTGTTACTTCACTACCTCAAGTTCGGCGATGTGCCAGTCCCGTCAAGGTTCATCTCTTGATTCAGCAACGCCAGAAATTTTTCAGAAATCACCCTAATATCTCTATCCTCACTCATTTATTGATGGAAAGTAAACCGCGGACTAGATTCGGCGACTTAAACGCAATGGGAGAAATAATCGCTACTGTAATCAGCAGTACAATATCCACTGGTTTGCTGGCGGTTCTACACCCATGATTGAAGTTGAGCACCTGAGTAAAGCCTACGGGTCTACCACGGCCATTCGAGACATCACCTTTGGGGCGCAGCCTGGGGAGATTTTAGGCTTCTTGGGGCCGAACGGGGCGGGTAAAACCACCACCATGCGGATTTTGGCGGGCTACCTGCCCGCCTCCGAAGGCACCGCCCGCGTGGCGGGCTACGACGTCCACACCGACTCAATGGCGGTGCGCCAGCGCATCGGCTACCTGCCCGAGTCGCCGCCGCTGTACCCGGACATGACGGTGCAGGGCTTTCTCAACTTTGTGGCCAAAATTAAGGGCGTGCCCGCCGACTTGCGCCAAAAGCGGGCCGATATCGCGATGGATCACTGCGGTCTGCTCGACAAGCGCAAGGTGCTGATTCGCAAGCTGTCCAAGGGTTATCGCCAGCGGGTGGGCATTGCCCAGGCGATTATTCACGATCCGCCGGTAATTATTTTGGATGAACCCACGGTAGGACTGGATCCGCGCCAGATCAACGAGGTGCGGCAGCTGATCAAGGGGCTGGCGGGCAGCCACACCATCATTCTCTCCACCCATATTTTGCCGGAGGTGAGCATGACCTGCGATCGCGTCACCATCATCAACCGGGGCCAGGTCGTCGCCACCGACACCCCCGACAACCTCACCACCCGCCTCTCCGGTGAAGCGGTCTACGAGCTAGAAGTTAGGGGTGATGTCACCACTGCCCAACGCCTCCTGCGCGAACTGACCCCCGTGCGCCAGGTAACTCAACTTGGGCCTGAACACCTGCCCGAGCACCACCACCGCCTGCGGGTAAGCGCAGAAGCCGATCGCGCCTTGGGAGGTCTGATATCCTCCGCTCTGGTCAACGCTGGCCTCGAACTCCACGAGCTCCGCCGCCAGCAGGCCACCCTCGAAGACGTCTTCCTCAACCTCACCACCACCGAACCCACCACGGGAGCAACGGCTTCCCCCGAAACACCCGACCCCGAACTCCCTACAGTCGAACCAACGCCAGAACAATCCGAGACCTAGCGATTTTGGATTTTGGATTTCGCCCTCATCCTCCCCACCTCCCTCACCCCCCTTTCTCCCTACGGGAGACGCTAGCGCGAACGACTCCGCTCAGGGACCATTACCCATCCACCCACCTACCCTCCCACCCATCCACTCTCCACTCCCCACCCATGACCCTTCTCCTCAAAAACATCCTCGCCATCTACCAGCGTGAGCTGCAAAGCTATTTCGCCTCACCCCTGCCATACATCATTGCCGCCGTGTTCTGGCTGCTGGGGGGCTTCTTCTTAGTGGCGATTTTGCTAGGGCCGCAGGGCATTCTGGCCCAGGCAGCGATGGCCGACCAGGCCGTGCAGATGGGCATGCCCTCGTCGCCCCCCTTTGATGTAGCCTACGAGTTCAACAAGGCCTACGTGGGGCTGCTGGGGTCGCTCTCAATGTTTGTGCTGCCGATGCTGTCGATGGGGCTTTACGCCGACGAGCGCAAGCAGGGCACGCTGGAACTGCTGGCCACTTCGCCAGTAACCAACTGGGCGGTGGCTTTGGGCAAGTTGCTGGCGGTGGTGAGCTTTTATATTGCGATGGTGCTGCCGCTGATGGTGTGCCAATCGATCGCCCTGGGGGCCGCCGAACCGCCTACGGGGTCAGGGGTATTCTTACTGTCGCACCTGGGTCTGGTGCTGATGGCAGCCAGCGTGCTAGCGCTGGGTATGTTCATTTCGTCGCTGACCGAGAGCACGGTGCTGGCGGCGATTATGACCTTTGCGCTAATTTTGCTGCTGTGGCTTGTCGATGCAGTGGCCCAGGGGCTACCGGGGGTGGTGGGTAGCGCGATCGCCCATCTGTCTCTACTCAAGCACTTCACCGATTTCACCGAAGGCATTTTTGATACCGGCGGTCTGGTGCTGTTTCTCTCATTTATTGGGCTGGGGCTTTACCTAACAGCTCAGTCGATCGAAACTCTTCGCTTCCAGCGGTCTTAAAGCTCTAGCAATTCATTAAGCGTGCAGGCAGGTTAGTAGTAGCGGGTTATGGCGATGAAAGCGTTTGCGACCTACCAAAAGTATCTGAAATACCTGGCATTACCGGGGTTGGCCCTGGTAACGGCGGGTTTGATTGCAGGCATTGTGGCCGGCTGGACTTTGCTACCGGCGGGTTTGCTGGTGGGTGGTATTGGTCTTTTGCTGCTGGGTCTGGTGTTGGGCAACCAGGGGCAGGGGCGGTTCTGGGCGCAGCGCTCGACCGAAGCCGGGGCGAATGCGCTGGTGTCTACCCTGGCAGTGCTGGCCATTTTGGCGCTAGTCAATTTTCTGGCGGTGCGCTACGCCAGTAGAGTAGACCTGACCGAGAACCAGCTGTTTACCCTCGCGCCCCAGTCGCAGGAAGTGGTGCGATCGCTCGAAAACCCCACCCGCGTCGTCGTCTTTGACCCGCTGCCCAACCCCCAAGATCGCCAGCTGCTCGAAAGCTATCGCCAGGCCGGGCCGCAGTTTACCTTCGACTACGTCAACCCCTACAACGACCCCCGCCAGGCTCAGGATTTTGGCGCTACCCAGACGGGCATGGTGTTTGTAGAAAGCGGTGAGACTCGCCGCTTTTTGCAGAATGTTGGCCCTAGCGAGCGACTGTCGGAGCGCACGCTGACCAACGCGCTGGATCAGGTGGTGAGCGATCGCCCCCTCACCGTCTACTTCACCCAGGGTCACCAGGAGTTTGCCATTGACGGCAGCGACACCGGCTTTCTGCAGGCTGCTACAGCCCTAGAAGACAAGAGCGCCGTGGTGCAGCCCCTCGATCTCTCCCAGACCAGTACTGTGCCCGACGACGCCAGCGTGGTGGTGGTAGCTGGCCCCGCCGCCGAGTTCTTTGAGCCCGAGGTTAACGCGCTACAAACCTACCTCAACGGCGGCGGCAGTCTCATGCTGCTGATCGACCCGCGCACCAGCCCCGGCCTCGACACCCTGCTCGACCCCTGGGGTGTCAGCCTCGACAACCGCATTGTGCTCGACACCTCCGGTAGCGGCCAGTTGGTCGGCCTCGGCCCGGCCGCTCCGCTAGTCACCGACTACGGCGACCACCCCATCACCCGCGACTTTGGCGGCGGGCGATCGTTCTTTCCCCTAGTGCGCCCCGTCAATGTCGAAGAAGTGCCAGGGGTGACGGCAACGCCTCTACTCCAGAGCAATCCCCAGAGCCGGGCCGAAGCTCTCTCCACTGAAGGCGAGCTACAGTACGACGAAAATGCACCGCCCTCTGGCCCCTATACCTTAGGTGTAGCCCTCAGCCGCCCGGTCGATGGAGCCGCCGCTGCCGAAGGTGAACCGCCGCCGGAGTCACGCCTGGTCGTGATTGGCAACGCCACCTTTGCAACCGACGGGCTGTTTGAGCAACAGCTCAACGGCGATGTCTTCCTCAACGCCATTAGTTGGCTAGGGCAGCAGACCGATGCCACGCTCTCCATTCGGCCCCGCGAGGTCACCAACCGCCGCATTACCCTCACGGTGCAGCAGCAGATTGGTCTGGGGGTCTTTGCTCTGTTGGTGCTGCCAGTCATTGGCTTAGGCTTGGCAGTACTGATGTGGCTGCGGCGGCGATAGCACTTGCTTGGGGAAAGAATTCCTGAATTCAGAACAGAATTTTTCAGAAGTTTTTCCCCTCGTGCAGATTGGGCTTGTGTTCCATGCTAATAGCTGTGTTTCCTGATGTTGACCAACGAACGTTAACCCAGGTTCAGGTTGAAGGTTCGCTAATAGCCCTTTATTCATCAGGTGTGTAGCCATGACTGTATCTACCCTCACTCCGCCTAGCGTGCAATGTCCTAAGTGCGGCGTGCACAGCATTGTGGAGTACAAGCCCACGGTGTATCACTGCCTCAAGTGCGATTTTGAAAAAGATCTCAGCGTTCCCCCAGAGGCCGGTGAGACTGGCTTTGGCCCAGCGATGATGGGTCTAGCTGGTTTTGGCCTGGGGCTGCTCATTCTGCTGTAGGGCTGGCCAATGGCTTGATAGTGCAAATGCACCACAGTATCATAGGGGGGCTGACCCTTGGGTTCCTCTATGGCCATTGTCTCTTCCCATACTCCCGACGACTCGGCCAAGCCCAAGGCGGCTAAGACTAAGGCGACTAGGTCTAAACCGTCAGCGCCACCTGCCGATGCTGAGACCCTGCAGCCGCTGCTCTCGTTGGTCAAAGGGGGCGACATGCAGCCAGAAGACATCCAGGCTGAGTCTGCGGGTGCGGCAACGGATGCGGCAATAACAACTACAGCCCCAGAAGACAGCCTGCGCCCCCAGCGCCTGCAGGACTACATCGGTCAGGCGGCGTTAAAAGAAGTTCTGGGAATTGCGATTCAGGCAGCTCAGTCACGGCAAGAACCGCTCGACCACCTGCTGCTCTATGGGCCGCCGGGACTAGGCAAGACCACCATGGCCCTGATTTTGGCTGAGGAAATGGGGGTAACCTGCAAAATTACGACCGCCCCAGCCCTAGAGCGTCCCCGCGATATTGCCGGTTTGCTGGTGAGTCTCAAGCCCGGCGATGTGCTGTTTATTGACGAAATTCACCGGCTGCCCCGGGTAACGGAAGAAATTTTGTACCCGGCGATGGAGGACTCTCGGCTCGATATCACCATCGGCAAGGGGCAGTCGGCTCGCACCCGCAGCATTCCGCTCTGCCCGTTTACGCTGGTGGGGGCGACAACGCGGGTTGGGGCACTAAGTTCGCCCCTGCGCGATCGCTTTGGTCTGATTCAGCGGCTGCGGTTTTACGAAATCGACGAGCTGACTCCCATTGTGCTGCGCACCGCCGACGTGCTAAAAACCCCCATCGAACCCGCTGGGGCCGAAGAAATCGCTCGCCGCGCCCGAGGCACACCCCGCATTGCCAACCGCCTGCTGCGGCGGGTGCGCGACTACGTAGAGGTCAAGGCGGCTGGTGCAATAACGGCGACCCTGGCGGCCGAAGCCCTGGAGCTATTTAACGTTGACCCCTGCGGCCTCGACTGGACCGATCGCCGTCTGCTCTCGGTGATGGTTGAAAACTTTGGCGGTGGCCCCGTTGGCCTTGATACGATGGCCGCCTCGACTGGCGAAGACCCCCAAACCATTGAGGAGGTCTACGAACCCTACCTGCTGCAAATTGGCTATCTGCAGCGTACTCCCCGAGGGCGAATGGTGACCCCCGCCGCCCGTCGCCACCTGGGCTACGACGAGGCTCTACCCAACGACGGCAGCCAAATGACGCTGCTTTAGTGATGAGGGCGATCGCAGGTAGTTCCTAGACAACGCTCAGTACAGCTTCACCCATCACCCTCAAGCCGTCTGGCCGTTGAGAGCAACCATCGGGGCTCGCTCCCCCGGCAGATCGATAATCGCCTGCATGAGGTTGGTCTGGTTGAGGTTGGCCCCTGATAGGTCGGTGCCCAGCAGGTTGGCTCCCAGCAGGTTGGCCCCCGATAGGTCGGCGTTCGCCAAACAGGCTCCCCAGAGGTCGGCGTGCATGAGGTTGGCCCCCGCCAAATTGGCCCCGCTGAGGTCTACTCCGGTGAGCCTGGCCCCGCTGAGGTCAGCCCCCCACAGCGATGCCCCCGGAGCCAAATGGTGCAGGGTTTTGGGCAACTGAAACCCACGGGGAAACTGAGTGCTGTCGGAGTAGAGCGCTCCTTCTAAGTTGGTGGCGGCCAGTTGGCACCCCCGCAGGTTGGTGCCAATCAGGTTGGCCCCGCGCAGGTCGGCCCCGCGCAGGTCGGCCCCACGCAGGTCGGCCAGCATCAGGGTGGCCTGGCGCAGGTCGGCATAGCGCAGGTCGCTATCACCCATGAGGGCGCTGAGCAGATTGGCCTTTTTCAGCACGACCCCAAACAGCTGACTGTTGACCAACAGCGCACCGCTCAGATCGGCGGCGGTCAAGTCAGCGCCCCCGAGGTCGCGCTCGCGCAGATCTTTAGTGGCTAGGGAAGCACCTGGTTCTAGGCTCCACATGCTGGCTTCGCTAGGGTTAAATCCTTCGGGAAACTGAGTTCGAGCGTTATACAGGGCACCTTCTAGGCGAGCGGCATCGAGGTCTGCTCCGGTGAGCACCGCTTCTCGCAGATCGGCCCAGCGCAGATCGGCTCCCGATAAATTGGCATCGCTAAACTGGGCCTGCTTGAGGTTAGCGCGGCGAAAGTTGGCCTTGGTGAGGTTGGCTCGACTAAAGTCAGCGCCCCAAAAATCGACTCTGGCCAGGCTCCAGTGGTTAAGGTCGGCCCCGGCCAGATTGATGCCGGTAAAATCTCGCTCCCCCTCCACAAAAGCTGTCCAAAGATGTTCTAGCGTTTTGAGATTCATGCTTTTGTACTGCTCAACATTGCACGGCTATAGTCAGCGATCGGCTATCGTTTGCCTACCGGGTCACCCCTGCTGGGCGATCGTCAGGCGGGGCCACGGCACCACTTGCTGGGGTGACTCTGACTCCCGCACCCACACGACATAGCTGTTGTCATCTACTGTGGCGATCACTTGTTTACCCTGCTGCTGCAGCTGCTGCACCAGCTTCTGGGCTTTGTCTACGTCGGGGCGGCTGCGGTAGTAGCGGTAGTATGCGCCCTCTACGGCAAGGGCCAAACACTGTTGCTGGTTGGCCCCCTGAATGTGATACAGAGCGTGGTCTTCTAGGGCCGTGGAGAGCAGCCCGGCATCGGTCGGGTCCGAGTCTGGAGGGCTGGTTTTGGCCGTGCCCTGCAGCAGGCTGCTCCAGTCAAGGGCGACGGTAGGACGCTCGGTTTCCGCTGGTGGGGCGGCTTCGGCACCGGGCGTAGCAACGGCGTAGTCTATATCGGTGGGGTCGACTAGTGGGCGATCGCTGGCTGCTTCCAGTACCTCATTGAGTAGGCTCTGGCGACGCTGCGATCGCCCCTGCTGCGATCGCATGACCTCAGCGGTGCCAATGCCAATGGCAACGCTCGATAGAATCGCAAAGCCGATATAGCGAATCGAAAACTCTTTGTGCTGATGGGGAATTAGGGCTGAGTCGGCCCAGCGGCTAAAGGGTTCAGGGAGCCGCTCGGACACCTGCACGGCCTGGTCAGAGGCCATGGGCCAGGTGAGGGCGGCAAACCCAGCGCTAGAGGCGAGCAGGGCGGGCAAAACAATACGACGAAACGGTGAATTATCCATAACAGGGAACATACTGAGTTGAGCAGGCCACCCTCGACGGGATCTCCCCCAGAATACGCAATAGACCAGCAAGAATCTGCGAATTCCCCACCAGTACTCTGTGATACTTTGATGAAACCTCGGGCGCGTCTACGTATTTATACGGCCATCCCAGCGCTCCTTAGCAACGGTTTGATTTCCTTCATAAAAACCCGCCCACCGCTATCGCAACTTAATGCTGGCCGTCCTGATTGACCACGGCATCTCTGAGTATTGGAGTGCAACCTCTCTGAACCGGCTCTCCGGCTTAGCCTATGCGGTGGAATATATTAGTCAGCCTGCTGGTGCTCTTAACGGCCGTTACCCCGACGGCACTGCGGGTGGCGCGTGAGCAGCTGAGCCGTTACCAAGCCCTCGATGCCGCTACCGATGTCGCCACAGAAACGGTCGCTACCGCGCGATCGGCGATCGCACCCCCCAATGCAAGCGGCGATCGCCGCTGCCAGCGGTGTGACCTGGCCGCCACCGACCTCAGTGGCCAAGACCTCAGCAACCAAAATTTTCGAGCGGCCAATATGGCCGAGGCCAACCTGAACGGCACCCAGCTGATCAACGCCGTGCTGCACCAGGCCAACCTCACCCAGGCCACCCTGCATCAGGTCAATCTCCAGGGAGCTGACCTGTCAGAAGCGATTCTGGTGCAGGCCGACCTGAGCCAGGCCCAAATGCTCCATGCCAGCCTGGTGAAAGCCGACCTGACCAACGCCTCGCTTACCCAGGCCGAACTGCGCGATGCCGCTCTCTGTTCAGCTCAGCTGCGCCAGGCCAATCTCTCAGAGGCCAGCCTCTACGGCGCTATTTTGCGCCAGGCCGATCTGTCTAACGCCGATCTGCGCGGGGCCGACCTGCGCTACGCCGACCTCTACGAGGCCGATCTCACCAACGCTAACCTGACCGGGGCACGGCTAGAGTTTGCCACCATGCCCGATGGCAGCACCTACAACCAGGGCTATGTGCAACCCATTAACCCTTCCCAAGGCTGCGATGCCAGCCAGCCAGAAAGCGTTGCCGATCAGCCGACACCCTAGCTATGACCTATACAAGTGTAGATGCTGTACCGATGCTCTAGGTAGTAGCCGTAAAGCGCTCTCGGCCGGGTTCCCAGAGGCGAAATCCACCCACAAAGGCGTTGCTATTGTGGCCGGGGCGACAGCCCGTAGGGAGTTCTTTTAGCACCTTGATCTGACCACCGCCGATCACGACATCATCGAGCTGTAGCGCTGCCGTCAACTGACTCACACAGGTTTCTACATACTCACGCCACTTCTTTTTGCCCAGCCGTTCCAGAGCCCGCTTGCCCAGATAGTGCTCGTAGGTGCCTTTTTTGTAGGGAAGATGGGCCAGCTCCAGGGGCACAACTACCCCCTCTACCACCATGGCTGACCCCAGTCCGGTGCCCAGGCCTAAAAAGAGCATGGTACCGCTCTCGTAGCTGCCCAGAGCCTGCATAGCCGCATCGTTGATGATGCGAACCGGGTAGCCAAAAGCCGCTTCCCAGTCAAACCCGATCCAGCCGGGAGCCAGATTGTGGGGCTCTTTGGTGATCACCCCCTTCTGCACCAGTCCGGGATAGCCGATCGCCACCGCCTCATAGGCCCAGTCGCCCGCCAGTTCCTTGACTCCGGCTACCATAGCCTCTGGCGTCAGGGTAGGGCCAGAGGCAAACTTACGGGCTTCGGTTTGGCCCGTCGCTAGAATCTTGACGTTACTACCGCCAACATCTATCACCAGTACATTCATGGTCGACCCTTCAATTCCTCAAACAAGTGCGCCAGACTAGCGCCTTCGGTCAGTGCCGGGCGTCCACTTATTCTAGGTTTTAGCCCTCAAGTGCCTCGATTTCGCCAGGATGACTTTAGAAAGTAGGGCAGATGGTGCCCCAGGTCACTGAAAGTTGACAATGCGGGCAAAGCTGTCGGGCTCCAGGCTGGCCCCGCCAACCAGGGCCCCGTCAATCTCAGGCTGGGCCATCAGCTCATCGACATTGCTGGGTTTGACCGAGCCACCGTACTGAATACTGACATCGGGATTTTTAAGCAGCTTGCGAATGCCGCCAATTACCTGGTTGGCATCGGTCGACTCGCAGGTGTCGCCAGTGCCAATCGCCCAGATGGGTTCGTAGGCAATAATCAAATTGTTCTGGTCAACATCCACCAAGCCCTTCTCAATCTGGGTAGCAATCACCGCCTCAGTTTCGCCAGCATCGCGCTGGGTTTTGGTTTCACCCACGCACAAAATTGGGGTGAGGCCGCATTTCTGGGCGGCCTGCAGGCGCATGTTCACCGTTTCGTCGGTGTCGGCAAAGTACTGGCGACGCTCGCTGTGGCCCACAATTACGTAGCGCACCCCCAGCTCGCGCAGCATATCCCCCGAGATTTCACCAGTAAAGGCACCTTCGGGCATCCAGTGAATATTCTGGGCACCGACTTTAATTCTGGCTCCATGCAGACTTTTAGACAGTGCTCCTAGGGCCGTAAATGGGGCACACAGCACGATTTCGCGCCCGTCGGGTGTATCGGTCAGTTGCCCCAAAAAATGACGCAAAAAATCCAGGGTCTCGCCCTGGGTCTTGTACATTTTCCAGTTGCCAGCAATAACAATTTTTCGCACGATGTTTTGAGGTTAGAGGCTAGGTATACAGAATTGCATCGTACTAAGAAAAGAACCCCCGAATCAAATGTTGCGGCGTGCAACGTTTGATTCGGGGGCAGGGTAAGGGGAAAGATGAGGATGTAGAGAAGATGGAGGAATGGGGAGATGAGAGCGATCGCCTCACCTCCTCAGCCCCTCATCTCTCCACTGCTCTAGCGCAGTGCCGCTGCCTCGCGCGCCGCTGCGGCCTCATCGGGGTGAATGTTGAGGCGGGTCAGGTTGATGCGACCACGACCGTCAATTTCACGCACCTTGACGATGACTTCGTCGTCAACGTTGACTTCATCTTCAACCTTGGCCACCCGATAGTCGGCGAGCTGCGAAATGTGAATCATGCCTTCCTGTCCAGGCATAAACTCTACAAAAGCCCCAATGGGGATGACGCGGGTTACCTTACCCACAAACACGTCGCCTGCGGCGGGTTTGAAGACAATGGCCTCGATCAGAGCTTTGGCCTGTAGAGCCTTTTCGCCTTCGATGGAGGACACAGTCACAGTGCCGTCGTCGTTGATATCGACTTTGGCTCCCGTTTGCTCGGTAATTCCTTTGATCTTCTTGCCGCCGGGGCCAATCACCATACCGATTAACTCAGGGTCAATCTTGAAGCTGATCAGGCGTGGGGCGTAGGGCGACAGCTCCGTTCTGGGAGTGTCAATGGTGGCCAGCATTTTCTCTAGGATATGCAGCCGGGCGGGCTTGGCCTGGTTGATGGCGTCGGCGATTACCTTCATAGGCAGGCCGGTGATTTTCATGTCCATCTGCAGGGCGGTAATGCCGCTGTCGGTGCCAGCAACTTTGAAGTCCATGTCGCCTAGGAAGTCTTCAATGCCCTGGATATCGGTGAGAATGCGAACTTCTTCGCCTTCTTTAATCAACCCCATGGCGGCTCCGCTGACCGGCTTGGTAATGGGCACCCCGGCATCCATCAGCGACAGGGTAGAGCCACACACCGAACCCATCGAAGTAGAGCCGTTAGACGACAGCACTTCCGACACGACGCGGATCACGTAGGGAAACTCTTCCTTGGGCGGCAGCACCGGCACCAGCGCTCGCTCGGCTAGGGCACCATGACCAATCTCGCGGCGACCGGGCGATCGCATGGGCCGAGTTTCTCCCACCGAGTAGGGGGGGAAATTGTAGTGGTGCAGGTAGCGCTTCTCTTCGTCGGGGTGGAGGTCATCCATCATCTGGGCATCGCCAGGGGTGCCCAGGGTAGTCACCGACATCACCTGGGTCAGCCCACGCCGAAACAGCCCGGTCCCGTGCACCCGTTTGGGCAACAGCCCCACCTGGCACGAAATGGGGCGTACCTCATCGAGCTGACGGCCATCGACCCGCACCTTCTCGTCGAGGATCTGCTGCCGCATCAGCTTTTTGGTGACTGACTTGTAGGTGTTGCCCAGGGCTTTGCTATTCTCAGCTACCGCTGCTTTGACTGGGTTGTCGTCCTCTAAGCCTTCAATAGCGGCGGCTAGCTCCTCTTTGATGGCGTCTAGCTTTTCGTCGCGCTCGGGCTTGGTGAGGCTAAACTGCTTCAGCACCTCTTTAATGGCGGCAGCAGTCTTTTCTTCAATAAAGGTAGACAGGGTTGGGTCGGTTTCGGGTTCCTGCTCGGTGACGATCTCAATGCCCAGGTCTTTAATTAGCTCTAGCTGGGCTTTGATCAGGTCTTGCACGACCTCGTAGCCAAAGTCGATGGCTTCAATGACATCGGCCTCAGGCAGCTGGTTGGCCCCGGCTTCAACCATAATGACGCCGTCGGGAGAACCTGCAACTATGAGGTCTAAATCGCCGGTTTCCACTTCTCTGTAGGTGGGGTTGATGACAAAGTCGTCACCGACTAGGCCTACGCGCACCGCCGCCATGGGGCCGTAGAAGGGAATTTTGGCCAGCAGCACCGCAATTGAAGCGCCGGTTGCGGCCAGCACATCGGGGGGCACCTGTTCGTCCATCGCCAAGGTGGTGGCAACAATTTGAATGTCGTCGCGCAGCCACTGCGGAAACAGGGGCCGCATGGGGCGATCAATCAGGCGAGAAATCAGAGTGGCGCGTTCGGGGGGGCGACCCTCCCGACGTAAAAATCCGCCGGGGATGCGTCCGGCGGCGTAGAGGCGCTCTTCGTAGTCAACTAGCAGGGGCAAAAAGTCGATGCCCTGACGTCCTGCCGAGCGGGTTGCCGTTACCAAAACGGCTGTTTCTCCCGACTGCACTAGCACTGCGCCCCCGGCTTGGGGAGCCAACAGCCCACCCCTCAGGTGAATATCGCGACCACCAAAGGATATTGTTTTTTCAAATTCTTGCATGTACGACTACGTCCTTTCTCTCTTACCATTCTTTTTGGTTTCTTTGGCCTGATCCTAGCACCGATGGCGGCAATGGCTGATGGCAAGGGTCGCCATCGGTAAAATTAGGCAAAAGACTTAAGATTTTGGGGGCGAAACCATCTGCAACTGAGGTTATTTTGGATGCAATTTCGGAGTGCAATTTTGGATGCAATCGATTCGCCCTAGGAGGCTACGGTTATCGCTGTACTGGTGACTGGGGTAGCAGGATTTATTGGCTCATTTGTGGCTCGGCGGCTGTTAGATAGCGGCCAGCGGGTCTACGGCATTGATAATCTCAATGACTATTACGACGTAGGCCTCAAGCGCGATCGCCTGGCTCAGCTCACCCCCGATGAAGGCTTTACCTTTGAGCAGCTCGACCTGTTCGATCGCGAAGGCATGCTGACCCTGTTTCGCAACCATCGCTTTCAGTACGTCGTTCACCTGGCGGCCCAGGCGGGGGTGCGCTACTCCCTTGAAAATCCGTTTGCCTACGCCGACAGCAATCTCTCTGGGTTTCTCAACGTGTTAGAAGGGTGTCGCCTGATGGGGGTCGATCACCTGGTCTTTGCGTCATCCAGCTCGGTGTATGGGGCCAACCGCAAAGTGCCGTTTTCGGTGGATGATCGAGTTGATTACCCGGTGTCGCTATACGCGGCTACCAAAAAAGCCAATGAGCTAATGGCCCACGCCTATAGCAACCTGTACCAAATCCCTACGACAGGGCTGCGATTTTTTACGGTATATGGCCCCTGGGGGCGGCCCGATATGGCCTACTTTAAGTTTGCTGAGTCTATTTTGGGTGATCGCCCTATCCAGGTGTTTAACCAGGGCCAGATGAAGCGCGATTTTACCTACGTGGACGACGTTGTAGAGGGGGTGGTGCGAGTGATGGCGCACACTCCCAAAGCAGGTGCCCAAACCAGCAGCGACAGCCAGGCCCCTTATAGGATTTACAACATTGGCAACCACCAGCCGGTGGAGCTACTGCGCTTCATCCAGATCATTGAGTCAGCCCTGGGAAAAACAGCGCAAACGGTAATGTGCCCGATGCAGCCGGGAGATGTGCCTGCGACCTACGCCGATGTCAGTGACCTGATGGCCGATGTTGGCTTTGCGCCCAGCACCCCGCTGGAGGTAGGCATTGGGAAATTTGTAGCCTGGTACAAGGAGTACTACGGAGCTTAGTAAGCCAGGGTCTCTAGGGTTTCGCGCAGATAGCGACGCACGAGCTGGTCAAGCGGAGCTGCCTCGGCCTCAGCGCTGGGAAGTTCGCCCTTCCAGCTTTTAAAGCCGGAACTGCTGGCGATCGCGCACTTGAGGCTATACCAAATTCGGGCGTGGTCAGAAAGCGGTGTGGAGCTTGCAGAGCGAGTTACGGCCATAGCTGCCTCTAAAAAATCTAGGTCAACGTTAAACCCTAAGGTCGTATCAACGTTCGGGGCGGTTCAATCAACCGGCGAGCCAGCCAAAACCCCGATTGATTAGACAACCACCTATACAAGATAGCGCAACCGTTCCACTGCGATTGTGACAAAAACCACAGTCTCAAGAATTGAGAAATATCTATGGATGCCGCAATGTTCCCCTGGTGAACTCAGGGGTAGGCGTCGGCACGACGGGCCACGGTTCTAGGTGGCTCACCAAGTCGGGGGAGGATCCCTCGTCTGGGTCATCAACCTCAGGATGCCGCAGGGTTGAGTCGTTACGACCGGAATGACCTATTGCCGTCTGGCCGACTGTTTCTGCGTCATCTGTCCCCTCTCCAGCCTCTTCTTCCCCCAAAGGTTCTACCACGGCTACTTGATGATGACTGGCTGCTGGAGTGGTGTAAATCGGGTGAGAATCTGGCAAATCATCCTGCTCTAATAGCTCTTCAGAAGGCTCGACTGGTTCGGGATCAGTGACATCCGCTAAGGCCGTCTCTGGAGTCACGGGGGCGATCGCTGGCGCATCCGCTATAGCGTGATCCCTCGCAGGAAAATCTACACCTGAAGATTCTAAGTTCGAGGTTTGGTGCTCTAGGCCTTGATGCTCTAGGCCTAGATGCTCTGGTTGCACATCTTCGTTGTCAATCTCAACGTCTTGATTGGCTTGGGGAGTTGGATCGTGAGGAACCAGGCTGGGCAAAAGCTTACCCACCGACAGGCCCAGCCAGCTAAAATCAGCCGCTATGGCCTCAGTGGGGTAGGGCGGCACCGCCGCCATTCGGCGATCGGGGGTAGCTAACACCTGAAGCACTGCTACAGGCACCTGTAGAAACAAGTTGGCTAAAAAGAAGCTGACCGCTGCGATCGCAACACCCCCTAGCCGCCCCCAGTCGTCAAAAGGGGTAATATTGCGGGCTAAAAATGCTAGAGGGTAAAGCTTTACTAATGCCCACACCAGCGGCACAGGTACCAGCAGTGCCGCCAACCGCACTCGCCACTGGCGAAACTGACTAAGCTGGCGGCGTTGGTCGTCGCTAAGGGCGGCGGGGCGCAGGGCGATGCCTGGCAGGCTGTAAATGTAGAAGGGGCGGCGCAGCTGCATTACCAGCACCGGTACCACCCCCAACCCAACAATGACACCCAGCTCCAGACCCGGCAGGGTGGGGTTTCCCACCGCCAAACCTAGCAGGCACAGGTCGATCCACAGGGGCACAGTCGCCAAACCGGCCAGATGTACCCACAGGTATGGATCGTAGCGCCAGGGTGCCATTGCCTACTCCGTTGTTATGTACACAGTCGTCGGGCTGTCTCGGGGTACCTAGGCCATGGCCAGGGTGCGACGCTTGGTGACCAGACGGTAGGCGTCGATGATGTCGCCTTCCTTCCAATCGCTGAAGCTGTCGATGCCGATGCCGCACTCGAACCCAGCCGCTACATCTTTAGCGTCTTCTTTCATCCGCTTGAGGGAGTCGAGCTTGCCGGTGTAGACCACCTCGCCACCTCGCACGACTCGCAGGTTGCAGTTGCGGGTCACCTTGCCGGAGAGCACGTAGCAGCCTGCCACTGCTCCCTTGCGCACGGGGAATACCGCTCGCACTTCGACCTGACCCAGCGGCTCTTCGACCATTTCGGGCTCGAGCAAGCCCTCCATAGCCCCCTGGATATCGTCGAGCAGATTGTAGATCACCTCGTAGTCGCGCACATCGACGCCCTGGCGATCGGCGGACTGCCGTGCCCCAGGTGCCAGCGTGGTGTTGAACCCGATGATGACTGCACCACTGGCTGCCGCCAGGTCGACGTCGGTTTCGCTGATTTCGCCGGGGGCGGCCAGGAGTACCCGAATTTGTACCTCGTTCTGGGGCAGCTGCTGAAGTGCCGCCAGAATGGCTTCGATCGACCCCTGCACGTCGGCTTTGAGCAGCAGGTTGAGATCCTTGAGATCGCCCTCCTGCACCTGGGCCGAAATCGTGTTGAGGGTAACCCGACGAGACGCCATAGCTTGCTGTAGGCGGGACTGCCGCTGTTCAAGCATGCGCTTGTCGGCCACCGCCCGAGCGGTTTTCTCGTCAGCGTAGACCTCAAACTCATCGCCAGCGGCAGGCACGTCGTTAAGGCCCAGCACCTCCACCGCAAAGGAAGGACCGGCTACTCGAACCCGCTGTAGGCGATCGTCGAGCATGGCCTTGACTTTGCCCAGGACGGGACCAGCCACCAGAGAGTCGCCCACCCGTAGGGTGCCGTTTTGAATCAGCAGCGTTGCCACTGGGCCGCGAGCCTTGTCGAGGTTAGCCTCAATGACGGTACCGCGAGCGGGGCGATCGGGGTTGGCCTGAAGATCTTCGACCTCTGCCACCAGCACGATCATTTCTAGCAGGCTGTCGAGGTTGTCGCCAGCCAGGGCACTAACCGGAACCATAATGGTGTCGCCGCCCCATTCTTCAGGCACCAGCCCGTACTCCATCAGCTCTTGCTTGACGCGATCGGGATTGGCTGTCTCTTTGTCGACTTTGTTGATGGCGACAATCAGCGGCACCTCAGCGGCCTTGGCGTGGCTGATCGCCTCAATGGTTTGAGGCCGCACACCGTCATCGGCCGCCACCACCAGAATGGCTATGTCGGTAACCCGCGTACCCCGGGCCCGCATAGCGGTAAAGGCCTCGTGACCAGGGGTATCTAGGAAGACGATCTGGTGGGATGTGCCCGCATGATCGATATCGACGTGGTAAGCACCGATATGCTGGGTGATGCCACCGGCCTCACCCTGGGCCACCTTGGTTTTGCGAATCGAGTCGAGCAGGGTAGTTTTACCGTGGTCAACGTGACCCATGATGGTAACGACGGGTGGTCGACGCTGGAGACTTTCAAGGTCAGTCTCATCGATCATTTCGGTGACCTTCTTGGCCTCCGATTCGACCTGGCTGGTCTCGACCATGACCTCAAACTCCTCGGCCACCATTTTGGCGGTCTCGATGTCGAGGGTTTGGTTGATATTGGCGGCAATGCCCTTAAAGAACAGCGATTTAATGAGCTCGGTCTCGGGCACCAGAATCTGCTCGGCCAGTTCGTGTACCGTCAGACCCTCAGAGAGAACGATAAATTCAGGACGCTCCTGAGTGGGCTGAGACTCACCACGACGACCGCGGCGAGAGCGCCCGCTGCTGCCGCTCTCACGGTGCTGAGGCTTGTGGCTCTTCATCGTTGGCGACGACGGCTTGGCTCCACCCGCGCTCTTGGGCTTAGGCGGACGAGCTAGCGAAATGCTCAGGTTTTGAGCATCGGTGACTTGATCGTCATCCTCATCTAGCTCATCGACCAGCACGTCGAGGTCTTCCTCGTCTTCACCCAGCACGCCCTGGCCACGGCGCTTGGTTTTGCCAACCTTGCTGGCCTTCTCCCGCATTTTCTGGTCATCGTCCTCGTCCTCGCGCTCTTCGCGTTTGTGGCGAGGCGGTGAGGGGCGGCGAGGCTGTGACTCGTCGAGCCCGCCTACCCCAATCACAGAGATAGAATCACTGCCAGCGGCGGGCTCGGTGCGGGCCGTTTCGGCTCTGGCTGTTTCGGCATCGGCATTGGGCCGCCGCAGCTTTGGTTTGGGCTTGAGCCGAGGGACGTCTTCGTCAGCGTCGATTTCGCGAATGGGGATGGTGGGGCGGGCCGCACCTTCCGTCGGGCGATCGGGGGGGCTACTGCTGCGATCGCGGCGAATGACGGGTCGCGGTGGCCGCGCTGCCTCAGGGGCCTCTGTCGGGCGCTCGTTGATCTCAGGCCGCGATCGCGACACAGGGCTAACTAGCTCTGGCTTAGGCTTGGCGGGCGGGGCTTCTGGGCGCTCGACGGTTTCGGTGCTGGCTTCAACCGGAGCGGCAGGGGGGGCAGCAGGGCGACTGGGAGCCTGGGGTTTGGGCGGGCTATCAATCTGGCTGCTGCGGGGAGTAACCCCAGGCCGGCTCGGCGGCTTGGAGAGGTTATCGGGGCTGGGCCGCGCTGGCCTGTCCTGGGCTACCGGGGCGGGGGTACTGGGGGCAGGCGGGACTGCGGCCTCAGTGTCTGCCCTGGGGGTAACCCGGTGGCGGCGAATTTCTAAAATTTGTTGCTTGCGCTCAGGACGAGCACCATTTTTGACCGGTGCTGCCGGGCGAGGCCGATCGGGCCGATTGGGGCCGTTGCTCGTGCGCGCCTGCCGCGCCGCCGAACGAATTTGATCGGCTTCTGACTCAGCGATGGTGCTGCTGTGACTCTTCACGGCAATATCGAGGCGACTTGCGATCGCCAAGATGTCTTTGTTATCCAAATTCAATTCCTTCGACAACTCGTAAATTCTCACTTTGCCGTTCATCCACAACTCCCTACGCTAGTCAAGCTTGTTACATAATCCAACCTGCTTCGTCCAACAAAACGACATCAAACCATTCTGACGGATACGTTAGCCCTAGCATGGCATTGTAAACCAAGGCTAGGTGGACATGGGACCTTAAGCAAGTTTACTGACTCCAAGAGGGGTCAGTCAGATACCCATACTATGAGTGTAATCAGTTGCTTCCCCAATGAACAGAATCTCAGAGGTATCGTCCCCAGGAACAATTCAGTTGCAAAAATTTTTGGTTAAGCCTCCTGCTCACATCATAGGTTCTGTCGGGAGCTATTGGGTTAAGGGTCAGGTCGTTCCCGCTCCGGGGTCGGCCACCGCTGTTTCCAAACGTTGCCAGAGGGTCTGATATAGCTCCTCTGGCACGTTGGCTTTGAGTGCCCGCCCTAGCCGCCTCTTCTTTTGGGCTTGGCGTAAGCAGTCGGCCTGGGGGCACAGATAGGCCGATCGCCCCATGCCGTCTCCTAGCTGCACAGTACGGTCTGGGTGAACCCGCACCAGCCGCCAAAACTCGGTTTTGGGGCCGACTCGCCGACAGCTGACACAGCGTCGATAGTTAGGTGGCATGGGTTTTCTCTAAAGCCTATTCTTCCTCGGCGATCGCTCCTGGGGCCTCTTCCTCTGGGGCTTCCTCCTGATCTAAGGCTTCGGTGTCTAAATCCTCTGCCTCGGCGTCAACATCGAGGTCAGCGGCTTCAGCCGTGGGCTCGGGGGAGTTGGCTTCGTACTCTGCGGCGGAGAGTGAGGCTTCTGCCTCTTCTGCTGCGTCATTGGCAGCGTCATCGACCTCTAGCCCTGCCGCGCGGGCTTCGGCGGCCGCTCGTTCGGCTTCGGCTGCGGCTCTCCAGGCCGCTGCCTCGGCTTCCTCAGCAGCCTGTTCGGCGGCTTCGGCCGCCGCCGCCTCTTTGGCCGCAATCAGGTCGGCAATCTTGCGGTCCTCTTCTTCGTAGTTGTACTTGCCGGAGTCTTTAATATCGATTTTCCAGCCGGTCAGCCGAGCGGCCAGACGCACGTTTTGTCCTTCTTTGCCGATCGCTAAACTGAGCTGGTCCTCGGGCACCAGCACATGGGCCTGGCGATCGTCGGGGTTGACCAGGCGCACTTCGTCAACGCGAGCGGGGCTGAGGGCGTTCGAGATATAGGTGGCCGGGTCGGGCGACCAGCGAATGACGTCAATTTTCTCGCCCCGCAGCTCGTTGACCACCACCTGAATGCGCGATCCCCGCGCTCCGATGCAGGCCCCTACTGGATCCACGTCGCGCTCTAAGGTATCGACAGCGATCTTGGTGCGGGGGCCAACCGAGCGAGACGGTGGGTTGGCCTCGCGGGCCACAGCCACAATACGGACGATCTCGTCCTCAATTTCGGGTACTTCGTTGGTGAATAGCTCGACCACCAGGGCCGCATCGGCCCGCGATACCAGCAGCTGTGGACCGCGATGGGAGCCTTCGGAGACCTTCTTGAGCGCTACGCGGAAGGTGGCGTTGGCCCGATAGTTGTCGTTGGGCAACTGGTCGCGCTTGAGCAGCTCGGCCTCGACCTCGGGCTGGCCCACGCTGCTGACAACCGCCATAATCACCGACTGGCGCTCAAACCGCAGCACCCGCGCCGAGAGAATGCTGCCTTCGAGGTCTTGAAACTCTTCCTGAACGAGCTTACGCTGCTGGTCGCGCAGCTTTTGAGCCAGTACCTGCTTGGTTTGAATGGCCGCCATCCGGCCAAAGTCGCGCTGGTCTGGGGTGACATCGAGCACCACAGTGTCGCCTGCCTGGGCCTCGGGAGCTACTTCGCGCACCTCAGACAGAGCAATCTCGTGGTCTTGGCTGGTGACTTCGTCGACAATGGTTTTGGTGGCCAGTACCCGAAAGCCCTGATCGTCGTAGTCGTCGACGTCTAGCTCAATGTCAAAGTTGTCGAAGTACTCTTCGTCGAAGTGGGTGTCGATTTCGCGGGTGCGGCGGTAGCGCTCGTATCCTTTGAGCAGGGCCTCTCGCAGGGCGTTCTCGACCGCGTGCTTGGGCAAATTGCGCTCGCGGCTAATGACATCGATCATTTCCTGCAAATTTGGCAGACTTACTAGCGACATAACCTACTCACCTTTGGGCAATAAAACTGGGGCAATACATGAAACTGTGTCAATCGCAAAACTGAATGCGGCGGGCTAGGCGGGTAGAACCTTTAGTCGGGGCTTTGATCACTCAACTCCACCCTGGTCACCAGGGGGCGAGGTAGGGTGATAGATTTTCCTTTCTGGCTGAGCACGACAGCGTCATCGTCGCGGCGGACTAGTTGGCCCACCCACAGCTGTTTGCCCTTGTGTGCCTCAGCCAGGGCAACTTCGACCATAAACCCCTTAAACACTACAAAGTCGCGATCGGTTTCGAGGGCCGCAGAAACCCCTGGGCTTGACACCTCCAGCACGTAGGTGTCGGGGATGATGTCGCTGGTATCGAGCACGGCCTCAAAGGCCTGGCTCATTTTTTCGCAGTCGTCTAGGCCGGTGTCTTCGTTTTCTAAACTGCGCACGTCGATGCGAAGCACCGGGGGAGACTGGTTAGTGTGAAAAACTGCTTCAACCACTTCTAGCCCTAGCTCTTGGGCAACGGGGGCCGCCAGCTCGAGCACTTGGGGAATAAGGGGATGTACCATCTCAGCCGTGAAAGAATGCCAATAAAAAAGTGGGCCTCGACCCACCTCCCAAAACATTGCTGCTAAAGGAGCCCAAACCCAGAGGGCTTGAGCAACACTATTTTAGCGGATTGTGGCGGTAATGGGCAGGCTAGCTAGCGATCGGCCTGAAATACACTCCCTAAACTACTCACACTGCTCACCGTTGCCGGTAAACGCCAGGGGATAGTCTGGGCTGAGGGGATAACCCTCTGGGCCAGCCCTAAAGCCATAGCCTCTCATGATTTGATAGGTTTGCAGCGGTTGGCCAAAGCGCCGAACTTCAAAGGTTTTGGGCGGGTCTACGCGATCGAACATGGCCAGGTGAGTGGGGCAGATGGGGTGCCAGGTTTCGCCCAGCAGCACGGCATCGCGACCGTCTAACGCGGCGGCATCGTACCAGAAGTCGAACTGGTCAAGCCGCCCTGAGATGGCCAGCACGTTCGGGTTGTCGAGCTGGTAGGCCAGGGCCGAGGCCGAGCGGTAGTCGGTTGTCAACAGGAGCGGATCATCCAGGGTTTGGGCTTGGGCGGTGACTTCCTGGGCCACCTGGGGCCAGCCAAAGAGCGCTGCGCCGTCAGGATCAACTGCGCCCAAAAAGGTGCTGAAGGGAATCACGGTGTAGTAGCCAACCAGGGCTGTAGCTGCAAACAACCCTAACCCCTGAGCGATCGCCAGCTGTCCAGCCCGTGCAGGCTTTGCCCCCTCAGGGCGGTAAAACCGATCGCTCAGCAACGGCAGCAGCAGCGGATAGGCCAAAATATTCCAGTAGAACAAAGCCACCGAAACGGTTGATAGCGCTGTAAAAGCGGCGGTAGAAAGACCAAAAACCCACAGCGCCAGGGCGGGGTAGCAGGTGGTGCGCGTGATGGCGGTTTGACCCCGTTTTCTCAGGAGGTGGCCGATACTCCAGGTTTGGATGGGGCCGAGGATGAGGCCGCATAGGGCCAGAAAAACCACCGGCTGTAGCAGGTTGAGGCTGAGGCCGCCGCCAGCGGTGCGATCGCGGTAAAAGCGAAACGAAAAGAAGTCGTGCTGAATATTCCAGATCAGAATGGGCGAGAGCACTAGAAAGAGCAGCCCCAGGGCCAGGTAGAGGCGGCGATCGCTCAGCACTTGCCACCGTTTCTTGTCAGTCACAATCAGGGCTAAAAAGCCCAGCCCAACGAAGAGCGCATTGTACTTGCACAGTCCAGCCAGACCCAAAAATAGGGCAGCCCCGTACAGGTTTTGACTGCTTCCACCAGCGCCAGGATTTTTGACGGCCTCATCCACGTAGCGCACGAACAAAAAGCTGCTGATTACCGCAAAGGTAACCAGCCAGTGGTCGTGCCAGGCCAGCCCCAGGTACCAAAAAAACAGCGGCGACGACAGGCCCAGCAAAACGACCAGCCAGAAGCGATTGCGGCCCTGCTCGCCGTAGAGATAGCGGCAGATGTGGTAGAACGTAACCCCTAAAATGCCGCTGCTGATGACGTTAGGCAGCCGCAGCACCAGAGTAGAGCGTCCCAGAACCGCAAATATTCCCTGTACCCAGGCGTGAAAGGGCGGATGGTCGTAGTAAGAAAAGCCCGGGCGCTGCCCCCAGAGCCAGTAGTAGGCTTCGTCGGGGTTGGGAAAAGCTGTCAGCCAAAAGCCAACTCGCAGGGCCAAAAACCCCAGCACAAACCAGCGTCCCCAGTGCCAAACCGGAGACTGAAAGAGAACCCAGCGTTTACTCATCGGGTGATTCTAAGGCGCTGGTGTCGATGTCGTCTAGCTCTGGAATATCGCCAATGTCGAGCGTGCTGGGTGCTTCAGTCGAGTCTTCGACTACAGCGTCAAAGGGCAGGATGACGGTGGGCAGGCCCGCCCCCTGCAGCCCCTGCAAAATATGGCCCGGCGTTTCGGGAAAGACCACAAAGAGCGGGTGGCTTTTGTCGGTGCCGTCGCTGAGCAGGTGTGCATATTTTTGGGGCAGCAGCCACTCATAACCGCGATCGATCAAAATTTGCGTATGCCGCCAGCGCATCAGCAAATCCGAAAAATCTTCGTGGGGGCGGTGAATGTAGACAAAAATTTCGACGCCCGTTTTGATTTTCCACTCGGGGTCGCACATCAGCAGGGCGACATCGCAGGGCAGCGTTACCACAGAGCCAGGGGGCATACCCGCTCCGTGAGGGTTCAGGTGTACAGCATCGCGCACCCGCACGTTGGGCAGGGGCAGTGTAATCAAGCTTTCTTCGGGCCGCCGCATGCTGGGTACGGCTTCCAGGTAGGGGCGATGGCGCTTGAGCAGTTCTAGCGCGCCTTCGTGGTCGGTGCAGACCGAGAGCAGCGCTTCGTACTGAATGGGTTTAATCGCCATGCTGTCTACCGAGAGTACGGGTCAACGTAGTGTTCCCTGCATTTTATCGAACCTGGCGGGGGTTACCTCGGCTAGAGTCTAGGGGGCCACGGGTAACCCCCAGCTTGCTCTGCACATTCAGGGTGCGCCAGAGCTGACTGCCGCTGATGTCTCCGGCTAATAGCTGGCGGTACTGGGCGATCGCCCGCTCCACCTGCTCCGGGCTTTCATTCAAGAACTCCAGGCGAAAGTGCCGTGCCCCCGCCTGCATCAGCCGCTGGGCGTACTCGGCCCCAGTTTGGGCAACGCCATTAAAGACCGTGTTGCGGCAGCCTGCATCGGCCACGAGAACGTGCTCGGTGCCAACTCTGTCGCGCAGCTTGACCTGCTGACTCTCGCAGGGGCGACCGCAGTCGCGAAAGTCTTTGCCATCAGACAAAAAGGCGCAGAACACGCAGTGCTCCATGTGAAACATAGGCATGTGCTGGTGCAGGGTGATCTCAAACCACTTTGGCGGGGCCGATCGCAGCAGATCCATCAGCTGCTCGGCGTTGAGGTCATAGGAGGCCGTCACCCGTTCTAACCCGCAGTGACTCAGCAGGTAATCCGCCGTGAGAGCGTTGGCGACGTTGAGCGAAAAATCGCCCACGCAGCGCTGGTCGGCAAAGTAGGTTAGGTGGTCGTAGTTGCGCACCAGGTAGCCATCGGCCTGCGATCGCTTGACCTGGTCGAGAATGTAGTTCTCCAGCGGCTTGGTGATGCGGGGTGGGGCCACCCAGATTGTCTGATCGTCGTGGCTTTGATTAGTCCGAAACCACTGCACCGCATCGCGGTAGGTGGCGGGGTTCTCAAACTCGCAGTAGATAGTCTCAATGCCTGCTGCGGTGGCGGCGGCGAGCTGGGGGCGGTTGCGAACGAGGGTGGAGAGGTGGGGAGTGGATGGGTAGGTGGGTGGATGGGTGGATGGGTGGGGGGTAGGGAGTGGTTGGTTGGGGAGGATGTCCTGTAGTGATGCCCCCTTGCGCAGTTGCCAGGGGTGGGGGCGCGATCGCTCCTCCTCCAGTCGTTCCACCAGTTCCCGCCGCAGTCGGTTTAGCTCGCTGACGGGGATCATGACGTTTCCCTCCAGGTGGTTATGCAGGGAGCCGAGGTGGAAGGGGGTGTTGCCGAGGCGGCCTAGCTGCTGCTGGAGGCGATCGCCCGTCAGCGGTTTTGAATGAGCTTCTACCAGCGGCATGGTGGAGGTAGCTTGAGCAATGTGGCCCTGGCTGTCGCGGGCGATCGCCGTCATTGGCTGGTCTACGGATCCATGCACTTTAATCATGATGGGCCGTGTGAACCTGGGCTGATCGCCGCTGTAGGTCTGTTGAAGCTCTTTATCCAGGGCCGGGTCGCTGGTTTTCCAGATTTTATCGCCGGGGTGAATGCGGCGCAGGCTAAGGGCGTCGCGGCCAAACTTGAGCCGAGTTTCTTTGCCAACGGCATCCACCTGGTAAAGGCGGCCCCCCTGCTCTTTCTCGGCGGGGTGACCGTCGTCGAACACTACGCCATCGCCCGCTTTGATCGGAGCCTGGGCTTTGAGAAAAACAGCGTCTTCAGTAACGCGGCTGACCTCGCCTAGATACACTCCCCGCTTTTTGCCGAAGCGGGCGTGAACTAGGGCCTGGTTGTCGATGCCCTCAAACCAGCCGGTGTAGAGGCCTCGGGAAAAGGCCATTTCGAGCTGGTAGCGGTCTTCGGGGGATGAGTGGGAGGGTGGGTGAGTAGGTGGGTGGGCGGGTGGATGGCTGGATGAGTGAGTGGGTGGATGAGTAGGTGGGCGGGCAGGTAAATCAGATCTTCCCGTAGCGTGGGTCAGCGCAGAGCTATCATTCTCAGCTCCCAAGCGATCCCCAGATCCACGTTCCTCGACCTGCGCTGACAGTCGATCTAGAGCTTGCCGGTACACTCGCGTCACGTTTGCCACATATTCCGGGGCTTTAAGCCGTCCCTCGATTTTCAAGCAGCTCACCCCGGTTTGAACGAGGTCAGGCAGCACGTCGAGACCGGAGAGATCCTGCGGGCTGAGCAGGTAGGCGCGATCGCCTAAGTTCACCCGTTCCCCATCGGCAATCAGGTCGTAGGGCATACGGCAGGCTTGGGCGCACTCGCCCCGGTTGGCCGACCTGCCGCCTAGGGCTTCACTGGTTAGGCACTGGCCCGAGTAGGCTACACAGAGCGCTCCGTGGACGAAAACTTCGAGCGGCAGGGTAATGTTGCGATCGCTCAGCTGGGCCTGAATCTTGCTGATGTCTTTAATCGAGCACTCCCGCGCCAGCACCACCAGCTGGCAGCCCAGTGCCTTGGCAAACTCAACGCCAGCGGCACTGGTCACCGTCATCTGGGTCGAGCCGTGAATGGGAAAATCGGGCGATAGGTGGCGAATTAGCCGACAAATGCCAATATCTTGCACAATGGCGGCGTCTACCCCGGCCGCAATCATCGTCTTGAGGTACTGCTCTGCCTCGGCTAGCTCTGCGGGAAACACCAGCGTGTTGAGGGTAACGTAGCCCTTCACCCCCCGCCGATGCAAAAACGCCATCAGCTCCGGTAAGTCGGCCTCGGTAAAGTTCTCGGCTCGCATACGGGCGTTGAAGCGATCGAGGCCAAAGTAAATGGCATCGGCCCCATTCTCTACTGCTGCTTTGGCGCAGTCCCAGTTGCCGGCTGGGGCCAGCAGCTCCGGCAACGGGGGCGCAGCTACAGCGGCATCAGTACTTTCAGCGCGGTCTAGGGTTGCCATAGAACGTTACACGGTTCTCTAGAACGGGAGGATTGGCCGAAGGGCCAGCAACGTAGCGAAAAAACTCCGAATTAATCATTGTACGCAGGTTGCAAATGTTTGTGAGAGAACCCCCTAGTTCCTACAATAGTGAAAACTAATCACTGGTCTAGAACCCTGGAGGAATTCATGAGTCGTCCGATCATCCTCGGTATTGTGGGCGATAGCGCCGCAGGTAAAACGACCCTGACCCGAGGTATTGCCCAAATTCTGGGCGAAGACCAGGTCACCACCATCTGCACGGACGACTACCACCGCTACGATCGCAAACAGCGCAAAGAGATGGGCATCTCAGCCCTGCACCCCGACTGTAACTACATCGACATCATTCAGCAGCACCTGGGCCTGCTGCGGACGGGCCAGCCCATTCTCAAACCCATCTACAACCACAGCAGCGGCGAGTTCGACGCGCCTGAATACATCGAGCCGCAGCGTTTTGTCATCGTTGAGGGGCTGCTGGGCTACTCGACCCGCGCCTGCCGCGATGCCTACGATGTCAAAGTTTACCTGGCCCCGCCCGAAGACCTGCGCGCCAACTGGAAGATCAAGCGCGACACCCGCAAGCGTGGCTACACCCCCGAAGAAGTGATCGAGCAGATCAAAGCGCGAGAACACGATTCTGAAGCCTTTATTCGTCCCCAGCGCCAGTGGGCCGACGTGGTAGTGACCTTTTACCCCCCCGAAAACGAAAAGAGCGAGGATGAGCTGCTGCTCAACGTGCGACTCGTTATGCGGCCCACTATTCCCCACCCCGACTTTACCCACCTGCTCGAAGATAAAAACGGCGGCTCCCTCAGCGATGCGGTGCGCATGGGCCTCGATCGCGACATGGGCAAGCCCGTGGACGTGCTCGAAATCGATGGCCACGCCACCGAAAAACCCGTGCAAGAGCTAGAGCGCACCCTGTGCAACGAAATTCCTTCCCTGAGCCAGTTTTGCAGCATTGAGGGCAACACCGACATTGGCAAGGTGGTGGGCACGACAGGCGAAACGCTGCAAAGCTACCCCCTGGCGCTGACCCAGCTGCTGATTACCTACCACATGCTGAAGGCGGCCCACATCTACGCCTAGGGCATAGATCAGGGAGGGCGATTCGCTGTTTGCCTGTCCAAGAAGGGCTGAGCGTTGAGTGCAAATTTGATTCTGCCAATCCAAAGCTTTGGATTGGCGGGCCAAACGCCTATTGCTGGGACACGGGCTCGCCCTGAGACAGTTCGCTCAGCATCATTTGAATAAAGTTAGACGCAATCTCGGCCGACTGATCGTGGGTAGCAAAGACGACTGCCAGGCTGTTGGCATCGCCTGCTCCGTAGCACAGCACGCGAAAGCTGCCGTCTTCAAAGTAGCCGGTGCGATCGATGCTGCCCTGGTCAGACTCTACCCCCAGGTCATCGATCAGGCGATCGGCGCGGGAGAGGCAGCCTTCCACGTTGGTCTCTAACAGCTGGTCGCCGCTGGCGATCTCAGGCCGAGCGATTGCAGGTAGCGTGAGAGCAACCAGGCTGAGGCTGGTCAGGGCGATTGCGCCTAGGTGCCGATGCAATAGATGCCGGTTCATAAAAATTACACTTAGCGTCACAACAGAGCCGTTTCCCTCAAGAGCACGCCGCCACTGGCTCAGCCAGCGGCGGTCTTTTGTGTCACGGCCTGTTCACTTAATACGAGTAGCCCTTTCAGTTTCCGGATGCCTTGTCGGTGTCCGAACGCAAAAAAAGCGCCACTGGCTCAGCCAGCGGCGCTTTGGGGTGTTGAGGAGTGAACGATTAATAATTAATGTACGGGCAGAGTATGTCACTGAGGTAGCCTGAGTATGTCAACCCTGTGACATTTTTTCAAACTATTTCTCTGTGACCCAGCCCGACGCCCTACGCGCTTTGCTAAATGCTGTTTCCCAAGGGCAGCTTAGCCCCGATGCCGCCTTTAGCCGGCTTAAATATCTCGACTTTGAGCCCATCGACGACTTCGCCAAGGTTGACCACCACCGCAGCCTGCGCACCGGCTTTCCCGAAGTGATCTGGGGGCCGGGCAAAACAGTGCATCAGATTGTGCAAATTATGCGCAGCCTGCACCAGCGCAACCCGGTAGTAATGGCCACCCGAATTGAACCCGAGGTCTACGCCCAGGTGCAGCAGCAAATTCCAGAGACGCTGTACTACGAGATGGCTCGCATCTGCGCCCTGGTGCCCTTAAATCGGGCTGCCCAGTACCCAGGTACCATTGGCGTGCTTACGGCGGGTACCGCCGACCTGCCGGTGGCCGAAGAAGCGGCCATTACCGCTGAGCTGTGCGGGTTTACCGTCAAGCGTCTGTGGGATGTCGGAGTAGCCGGGCTGCATCGTCTGCTGCACCACCGCCAACTCATCCGTGATATGGATGTGCTGATTGTGGTCGCTGGCATGGAGGGCGCGCTACCCAGCGTGGTGGCAGGCTTAGCCGACTGCCCGATTGTGGCGGTGCCTACCAGCGTGGGCTATGGCGCTAGCTTTAACGGGCTTTCGGCCCTGCTGACCATGCTCAACTCCTGCGCGGCGGGCATTGGCGTTGTCAATATCGACAATGGTTTTGGGGCAGCGGTGCTGGCGGGGCAAATTTTGCGCACCGGGGCGCGGTTGGGCGGCAGAAGGGTGGGAGAGTAGGTAGGTAGGGAAGGTGCCTACTGCCCTAGCGCAGGTTGGTGGGAAGGGCGGCTGGCTTGACGGCAATGGTTTGATCGCGGCCGTCGCGGTGAATTTCAAGATCGAGGGTGTCGCCAATGGCGCTGGCTTCTACCCGAGCCTGCACGTCAGGAGGACTATCGACCGGGGCACCTTCGATGGAGCGAATGACATCGCCAATCTCCAAGCCTGCGGCCTGAGCCGGGCTGTCGGGCAGCACGCCGACAATCAGCACGCCGGGCTCGTCGTCGTTTTCAAGCTTGAGGTTGAGCTGCTGCTCTTCGTTAATGCGCTCCACCATTTCCGCCGACAGCTCCACCATCTGAATGCCCAGGAAGGGATGCTGCACTTCGCCTGTGGCAAACAGCTGGTCGGCGATGCGTTTGGCGGTTTCGATGGGGATGGCGAACCCCAGCCCCTGGGCATTGGCGCGAATGGCGGTGTTCATGCCGATTACTTCGCCCCGGTCGTTGAGCAGGGGGCCACCCGAGTTGCCGGGGTTAATGGCGGCATCGGTCTGAATGAACTGCACCCGCTTGTCGGGGATGCCCACCTGGTTGCTGCTGCGCCCCAGGGCACTAATGATGCCTGCGGTAACAGTGTTGTCGAGACCGAGGGGGTTGCCGATGGCGATCGCCCACTGACCGGGAGCCAGCTCTTGGGTGCTGCCCAACCGTACCGAGGGTAGGTCGGCCGCGTCAATTTTGATCACGGCGACATCGGTAACCGAGTCAACCCCTACCACCTGGCCTTCAAAGTCGCGGCCGTCGCGCAGGGTGACCTGAACGGTTTTAGCGCCCTCAACAACATGGGCATTGGTAATAATTTGGCCATTGTTAGAGAGAATAAACCCCGACCCGGTGCCCTGCTCCAGACGGTCGGGCAGATCAGAGGGAGGCAGTTCTCCTTCTTCCTCAAAGAAGCGGCGAAAGAAGGGGTTGTTAAAGGCGTCGGGGCCAATGCTGGGCACGGCACGCTCGGCGTCAATGCGCACTACCGCTGGCCCTACCAGCTCGACCGCCTGGGCGATAAAATTTTGGTCTTCGCCCCCAAATTGACCAATGGCTGGTGCGCCTTGGGCTGGTTCGGCTGCCTTAGTCAGCGAGGTCGTGAGGGTTGAAGGAGTCTCTTCTACAATCTCGCCAGTGGCGTCGGCAGCGTCTTCTGCACCTGCCCGAGAGACATAGTAGTGGCCTGCCCAGCCCACGCCACCGCCAACGACTAGGGCTGCGGCTACCCACGCAACCGGCGGAGAAAACTGCTTTGGCAACGCATCCATTCCGATGACCTCTGCTACTATGCCTGTGCTAAACCTAGCCCGGCCACAGGTGGCCAAGGTTGTCCACTGCTGGGGATGATCATACTCTAGCGAATATTCTCTAGCGGAAAATAACTGGCAAGGCCCGCGTTAGAAACCTGCGCCAGGCACCAGAACATTCTGACGCTTACTCTGGGTACCGCTTTGGGTATTACTACTGACGAGCGACTTCTCAAGCCCTACCTCTGAGCAATTTAGCCTGTCTTGCCTATTATAGAGGCTGTACCCTCTGGGGGATATTCGATCGCCTGTGGGGCCAGCATTAGATTGGGCTAAAACGCAAAAATTGTATGGTGTTACACGTTTTACATACGAGTTGGAACCCGCGTCGGTGGATCTCCGGTTTGGCCCTGAGTCCAGGGCGCAGACCCTGGGTGCCTGGCCTACTGGCCGGGCTGGCGATCGCTGGCTTAGCGCCCTTAGGAATGTCACCTCAGGCGATCGCCCAAACCAGCGCGGCTGCCTGTCCTCAACCGGTGCTATCGCGGCTGACTCGCCATCGGGTGGCCCCTGGCGAAACCCTGACGACCATTGCCCAGCGCTACAGCCTGCTACCCGCCACCATCATGGGTCTCAACGCCTCTACCCAGGGGGGCACCGTTAGCCCTGGTCAAGAGCTGCTGATTCCGCCTTACAACGGCATTCGCGCGAGTGTAACCCCAGGTCAAACCTGGGAGCAGGTGGCCCAGGCCTACAACAGTCGGGCCGACGTGCTATTTGAGGTCAACGGCTGCGTGGGCACAGTGCCCACGGCGATTTTTGTGCCAGGGGTAAACTGGTTTCCGGGGGTGCGAACTACGGCTGCCGCGGCTCCGGCTGAGCGCCAAAGCCCGCTCCAGGGCTACCCCCTGCCGAGTCGATCGCAGGTGATTGTTAACTATGGCTGGCAGCCCGACCCAGCCCAGGGCAAACTGGTGTTCAACACTGGGGTGGCGCTGGCTAGCCCCGTCAGCACGCCGGTTTTAGCGGTTGGCCCAGGCACCGTAGCCTTTGCTGGCAGCGACTCGGTCTACGGCAACCTGGTCGTTATCAACCATCCTCAGGGCCTGCAAACCCGCTACGCCAACTTAGATGCCCTGGAGGTGCGGGCTGGGCAGACGGTGCGCCAGGGCGATCGCTTGGGCCCGGTAGCCCCCCGGGCTAGCGATGACGAATCGTTTGTATTCTTTGAGGTACGGCTCAATTCTGCGATGGGCTGGGTGGCCCAAGATCCCCAAAATTTTGTGCCCGCTATGGTGCTGCGCTAAAGGGCTGTCGGTTTGAGTAGAGACATGGCTGCGGTTGGCCTATTCACGGCTGGCGCGAGCAAGCAAGACCGCATACAATTGGTTTTATTGGGTGGCCGTAGCGGGGTTATGGGCAGCGGTCGGTGTGTGAACCAGTGGCCCCAGGTGGACTTTTATGACACAGCATTTTTCTAAGCAGCCCTTGCGTACTCCCCCAGCGCCATTTTCTGAGGCCCAAGATCCGACAGTAACCTCGGGCTTGTTTTGGGCGCGGCTGCTTGCCTATCGTCCGCTGTTTTTGCTGGGGGGGCTGTGGTTGGCCCTGGTGTGTGTCTCTGCGATCGCCTACCACGGGCTGATGTTCAACGAGCCAATTGAAGATGCGACCTACAGCGAAGCGCCTCTCACCGTCGCTGAAGCCTTGCCACCGTCTTTACCGACTGCCGCTGATACTGCTGATGCCGCCCCCGCTGATGCCACCGCCCCTGGCCCGGTTACGTCTGCTCCAGTTGCTCTGTGGGCGCTGTTTAGCCTGGTTGGGCTGTGCGGCTTCGGCTGTTTTGTCCTGACTCAGCAGATCAGGGCGTCGGCCCGGCCGACCAAGCACAAAAAAACTCGCCCTCGCCCGGTGGTTAAGGCCCCTGCGCCCCATCCCCAGCCCAAACGCCTGGCCCCCTACTCTCCCCAGCGCGATGGGGTAGTGGTACCCGGGCACAGAATTGTGGAGGCTGCAGCACCCCCGTTGCCGGTTCCTAGCCCCCTGGTTTCGCCCCAGCCCCCTGTTGCACCTCGTCCCCCATCCCCAGCGGTGGCCAGGCCGGTGGCGAACAGACCACAGGCAGACCCCAGGCCGAAGCCGTTAGAAAATCGCTCGATTCCGCCCACGCTGCCGGTGGCTTCGCTGCCCTCTCATAACCCAGCGGTGGTGCCCAATGAGGCCGACCTGGCCCTAGACTGGCCGGAGGGCAGCGTGGCCCACGCTCTAGACGTGCGCCAGCGGCGATCGCTGTCATCCTTTATGTAATGTAGGCCTTGTTTTTGTAGGGGTTTTGAGTCAGCTTCCCGTCATTTATCACCCCGATTACGTGGCTCCCCTGCCCGACGGGCATCGTTTTCCGATGCCTAAGTTTCGGTTACTGCGCGATCGCCTGCTGCAAGACGGCGTTATTACAGCCGATCAGATCTATCAGCCGGGTGAACCGCCCCAGGGCTGGCTGGAGTTCGTGCACCACCCTGCCTACGTCAACGCCTACTGTCAGGGCACGCTAGATGCCAAGGCCCAGCGCCGCATCGGTTTGCCCTGGAGCAGCGCCCTGGTCAGACGCACCTGTACGGCGGTGGGGGGCACTATTCTCACGGCCAAGCTGGCCCTGGAGCGAGGGCTGGCCTGCAACACCGCTGGAGGCACCCACCACGCCTTTCCCGACTACGGTTCTGGCTTTTGCATCTTTAACGATCTAGCGATCGCCACCCGCGTGCTGCAACAGCAGGGCCGGGTGCAGCGAGTGCTGATTCTCGACCTGGACGTACACCAGGGCGACGGCACCGCCTGGATCTTTCGCGACGATCCTAATGTGTTTACTTTCTCCATGCACTGCCAGGAAAACTTCCCCGCCCGCAAGCAGGCCAGCGATCTCGACGTGCCCCTGGCCTTGGGCATGGAAGATGAAGCGTACTTGGACTGTCTGGCTCAGTACCTCCCCGATTTGCTGGCCCAGGTGCGGCCCGACCTGGTGCTCTACGACGCTGGAGCTGACCCCCATCGCGACGACCTGCTGGGCAAGCTGGCGCTGAGCAACACGGGGATTTTTGGGCGCGATCGCTTTGTGCTCGACTGTTGTGTGAGCAGAGGTTACCCCGTCGCCTGCGTTATCGGCGGTGGCTACGGCAAATCGATGGATGACTTGATCTTTCGCCACTCGCTGCTGCACCGCGCCGCCGCTGAGGTGTACCAGGCGCAGGGCTTATAATTGAGGCTTTGTGGCTGGGTCGAACGATGAATTGGGTGATCGCCACCTTTTATAAATTTGTGCCGCTGAGCGAGCCAGGGGCCTTGCGAGCCGAGCTATTAGAACGCTGCTTGGGCTGGGAGCTGCGGGGCACAATTCTGCTGGCTAGCGAAGGGTTAAATGCCACTGTGGCCGGGTCTCGCCGAGGCATTGATCAACTTCTAGAATGGCTCCACCAGCATCCCGAGATAGGGGCTTTTACCCATCAAGAATCCACCACCACTCACGCTCCCTTTGAGCGCATGAAGGTGAAGCTCAAGCCCGAAATTGTCACCCTGGGGCGGCCCGAGATCAACCCTGCCCAGCAGGAGGTCGGCACCTATATCGATCCCCACGACTGGAACCGGGTAGTCACCGATTCTGACGTTGTACTGATCGACGCCCGCAATGATTTTGAGGTAGACCTGGGCACCTTCAAGGGCGCAAAAAATCCCCAGACTCACGCCTTTCGAGAATTACCCGACTACGTAGCCACCCACCTCGACCCGGCCCAGCACAAAAAAGTGGCGATGTTTTGTACCGGCGGCATTCGCTGCGAGAAGGCCACGGCCTATCTGCGATCGCAGGGCTTTGAGCAGGTTTACCACCTCCGGGGCGGCATTTTGAACTACCTCAAAACCGTGCCTGAGGCCGACAGCCTGTGGCAGGGCGACTGTTTTGTCTTTGACGATCGCGTTGCCGTTGACCACCAGCTCAACCCCACCGACCACGAGCTTTGTCTGGGCTGCGGTCATCCCGTCAGCCCCGTTGAACAAGCCGCTCCCGAGTACGAAGCGGGTATCTCCTGCCCCCACTGCTATGCTGAGCTGACCCCAGAGAAGCGATCGCGGCTAGAGGCCCGTCAGCGCCATCGCTAACCCGCTATTGATGCTTTCCCCGAAGTTTCAATAGCCTCCCCCAATCCAAAATCGCCAATCCAAAATCCCATGTCACCCACCTCCCCACCCCTGCAGGCCCTCACCTACGGCCCTACCGATGGCACCGCCGACTGGTGCCTGGTGGCGCTTCACGGCTGGGGGGCCAATGCCGCCGACTTGGTGGGGCTAGCGCCCTATCTGAGCCTTGACGGGGTCATGATGGTCTTTCCCGATGCGCCCTGGCCCCATCCCCAAGCGCTGGGAGGTCGCATGTGGTATGGCTTTCCGGCCGGGTATGACTTCCGCCGTCCCCACGATTTTACGGTTCAGGCTGATCTGCAAGCCAGCCAGGCGCGGCTAAAGAGCTGGCTGCTCGATCTGACCAAAACCACCCGCATTCCTCTAGAGCGCACCATTCTAGCTGGGTTCTCCCAAGGCGGCGCAATGACGCTCGACGTGGGGCCGCAGCTGCCCTTAGCGGGGCAGGTTGTGCTCAGCGGCTACTTGCACAGCGCCGCCCAGGCCCCGGTCAGCCCCCGCCCGGTAATGTTGGTACACGGCACGTCTGACCCGGTAGTGCCGATCGCGCTGGCCTACCAGGCTAAAGAGGCTTTGGCGGCTCAGGGGCAACCCGTAACCTGGCACGAAATAGCGATGGGGCATGAAATACCACCTCAGGTCATGGGTTTAATTGCCGGGTTTTGCGAAGATTTGAGGCAGGGTCGGCAGAATACTCTGGCCAACCCTTTAGGATGAAGGCAGGTGAACTGACCCCAGACTGCGATGGTCAAGGACCGGCCCCTAGGGGCGATCGCGCAGCAGCAGGGCAGATGTCGCTACGGGGGAAAAGACTATGCAAAGCCTACATGTTTCGCAGCAGGCTGTCTCAGATATGACACCGGATACGGTGGCTGAGCTGGCCCGTCGCCTTGAGACCGACGCCTACGACAGCGCCTTTGAGGGGCTGCAAGACTGGCACTTGCTGCGGGCGATCGCGTTTCAGCGGCCTGAGCTGGTGGAGTCCTACGTCTACCTGCTCGACCTCGAACCCTACGATGAGTCGTAGCTCGTCTAGCCCCAAATTCTGACTGCATACCCCCGCTTGGTAGGGACGAGCCAGTGTTCGCCCTGTCTTGTCTATGGTTAAATCGAGTTTTCTGCATTCGGATCGGGCATGACGGACAGGTCTACAACCTTGGAAGCTCGTCGGGTCCTGGTGGGCATCAGCGGCGGCATTGCTGCCTACAAGGTGTGCTCTGTGATCTCCTCGCTAGCCAAAGCAGGCGTAGCGGTGCGGGCCGTGCTGACTCAGCAGGGGCAGGCCTTCATTCCGCCGCTGACGGTAGCGACCCTGTCGCGCCACCCGGCCTACACCGACGAATCGTTTTGGCAGGCCGCCCAGGGTCGCCCGCTGCACATTGAACTTGGCGAATGGGCTGAACTGCTGGTGATTGCGCCCCTGAGCGCCAATACGCTGGGCAAGCTGGCCCACGGCCTGGCGGACAATTTGCTGACCAATACAGTGTTGGCCTCGACCTGTCCGGTGCTGCTGGCTCCGGCTATGAATACCGACATGTGGCAGCAGCGGGCCGTGCAGCGCAACTGGCACCAGCTTTTGCAGGATGATCGCTACCACAGCCTGGAGCCGGGGAGTGGGGTGCTAGCCTGCGATCGCATTGGCACCGGGCGCATGGCCGAACCTGAGGATATTCTCATCCACATTCACTCGCTGCTGCACACCAGGGGCAAGCGTGACCTGGTGGGCCAGCATCTGTTGATTAGCACCGGCAGCACCCGCGAATTTTTAGATCCGGTGCGGTTTATTGGCAACCCCGCCAGCGGCAAAATGGGCATTGCCCTGGCCCAGGCGGCCCTGCACCGAGGGGCAACTGTCACCCTGGTTCACGGTCCCCTAGACGACTCCCTCACGGCCCGCGTGGGGGGTATGCAAGCCGTGGGCGTGACCACGGCTGAGGAGATGCACCTGGCCATGCTCACCCACCTACCCCAGGCCAGTTGGGTAGTAATGGCGGCGGCGGTAGCCGATGTAAAGCCTGCCACCCAGGCCACGACCAAGCTCGCCAAGGCCGACCTGCCAGGGGCTCTACCCCTGGCCCAGGTGCCCGACATTGTGGCCGACCTGGCCCAAAGGCGATCGCCTCACCAGCGCCTGATTGGCTTTGCGGCCCAGACCGGCGATATTGTTGCCCCTGCGCTCGACAAGCTCCAGCGCAAGGGGCTAGACGCGATTGTGGCCAACCCAATCGATGTGGTAGGGAGCGGGTTTGGGGGCGATCGCAATCAGGCGGTTTTGCTCACTCGATCGGGCGATAAGTTCGCCATTGCGCCCTGCACCAAACTTTCTTTAGCTCACCAGCTCTGGGATGCCCTGCTGAGGGTTGGGTTCTAGCGGCACTGCCCTGGGGGATGGGTGCGCGATCGGCCCACTTGGCATTCTGCACAGGGTGGGTGCACTTGAGCCAATGGTGTGGGGCATAATCTGGGCATGTCCTGCCGTGAATTTTCTCACCCTCTGTCTAGAGCCAAGGTCTATGAAAAGAGCCAGCCCCGCCTCGGGGGAAACCCTAGAACGCCTCAAGCTAACGATTTACCTGGTCCCTATCTTTGGACTGTTGCCAGCGGCCTATAGCCTGTGGCAGAAACAAGGTAGTCGCCAGGAACTGGCCGTTAGTCGGCTGGTGGTGACCCTAGCTTTAACCTGGGTCGTTACCTACGGTCTGCTGAGCGCGGGCAGTCACCTGGCCCCAGGGCTGTCGCTGCGGCTGTTGATTACCAATACTCTGGTAACTACGGGCTATACCCTCACTAACCTGGTGCTCATGGTGCGTCTGCTCCAGGGAAAATCTGTCAACTTGCCCGGATTTAGTCGGTTGAGCAAGCGGTTGCCCTAGTTCCTCGGCCACAGTTAGCCGTGGAGCTTTGCTTGCAGGGTTAAGTCTGTCCTGGGGCGATCGCTTGCTAATATCGCGCAATTTTGCAGGGCTGACTTATATTACGTGGGTCGGTTGTCTAAATTGCTGCTACCATGCAGCTAAAAATTTTGCAGGTTCTTTCTTTAGTGAGCGACTGGGCGGGCCTGCAAGCTACACAGCGTTCACTTTTATTGCCCCCCGAGGTCCCTGGTGTCTCAACGTAACTCTCACCATCTCAAAGCCCATCCACCCCAGGGTCATTCTCAAAAAATGCCGGTTCAAAAGCGGCGGCGCATTCCACGCATGTTGGGCGTAGGTATTGCCCTGGCCGGAGTCGCGGCGGTGTCTGGCGTAGCGGGAGCGTTTTTGGCGGTTTCCTTGTCGGCGGCACCGCTAATGCAGCAGCAGCTGAGTGCTGACGAAGCTGGGGCATTTAGCCAGGAGACGCCGATTTCGTCGAGTGGCAACCTGCGTCTGCCGCGTCTGACGCGTCCGGTCAACATTCTGGTGTTGGGCGTTAAGGTGCTGACCACCGATGTTACCGATGTGCCGCCTGAGCTGCAGGATGTGGGCTACCACGCTCTGGTGAATTCCTTTGAGGGCCTGTCAGATTCAATGCTGCTGCTGCGGTTTAACCCCCAAACCGAGCAGCTGGTGGTGCTGTCACTGCCTAGGGACACACGCACCTACGTGCGCGGTCGGCTGACCAAGCTCAACGAGGCCAACCGCGATGGCGGCCCGGCCCTGGCGGCAGAGTCGGTGAGCGATCTGCTGGGTGGGGTGGCGATCGATCGCTACGTACGCATCAACGTGCAGGGGGTCGAAAAGCTGATTGACGCTTTGGGCGGAGTCACGGTCAACGTGCCCGCAGACATGAAATACCAAGACGACAGCCAGCACCTCTACATCAACCTCAAGGCTGGCGAACAAACCCTCGACGGCAACAAAGCGCTTCAGTTTCTGCGCTTCCGCTACGACTCGCAGGGCGATATTGGCCGCGTGCAGCGCCAGCAAATGTTTATGCGCGCGCTGGCCGAGCAGACCCTTAACCCAGCTACCATTACCCGACTGCCCAAAATTCTCTCGGTGGTGCAATCTAATGTTGATACCAACCTCACCGTCGAAGAGCTGCTGGCTCTGGTGGGCTATGGGGCGCAAATCAACCGCTCCAATGTGCAAATGCTGATGCTGCCCGGTACCTTTAGTCGTCCCCAAGACTACCAGGCCAGCTACTGGCTGCCCAGCTACAACGACATTGACGGCATGGTTGATCAATACTTTGGGTTTGGCACTCAAACCGTGACCACAACCAGCGACCCCAGCCGAGTGCGGGTGGCCATTCAAGACAGTACCAACAATCCGGTAGCGGTGCAGGCCCTCACCAGAGCCCTGCGCGACAGCGGCTACTCCAACGTGTTTGTAGACAAAACCCTAAACGATCCGCTGCCGATCAGCCGCATTGTGGCTCAGCGAGGCGATGGGGCCACCGCCGAAATGGTGCATCGATTTTTGGGCATTGGCGAAGTGCGGGTTGAGAGTACGGGTGCCCTCAATTCCGACATCACTATTCAGCTGGGTCAAGACTGGAATCAGGGCTTAGGCGAGTCGCTGTAGGCCATTCTAGGTTTTGAGCACGCTGCTGATTTGAGAACGCCACCGAAGGGCGTAGACTGGCTGGGTAGCGATCGCATTGGACTAACCTCTATGGCGCAGTGGGTTTGGGGCGCAGCCGCCCTTGCCGGGCTCAGCACGGTCAGCATCACTACGCTGGCCAGTGCTCAGTCATCCCTTCAGGTGGTATATCCCCCCAACAACCATCAAACTACGGCAGCACAGATTTTTTTCATTGGCACAGGCGCACCCGACCAGCCGGTGTTGCTCAATGGTGAACCGATCGAAGATCGCAGTGAGGCCGGTCATTTTGCCCCCTCGCGGCCCCTGGCCCCTGGCCTCAACACTTTTACCCTCACCCAGGGCGACCAAACCCTGTCAATTACGGTGACGCGGGTGGCTAGCGGGCCAGTGCTGCCAGAAACCCTGGGCTTTGCCGAAGGCTCGCTGCTGCCCGGAGCAGATATCGCTCGCCAGCCCGGCGACTGGGTGTGCCTGGGGGCCGTGGCTCCGGCGAATGCTACCGTCACAGCAGCGCTGGCCGGGCAGATCTATACCCTGCTGCCCCAGGGCGATCGCGCCGATTTGCCCCCCAACTCAGCCGTTCTGACCGATCAGGCCAACCCCATTGCCACCACTGGCCCCAGCCGCTACGAAAGCTGTTTCATGGCTGAGGCACCGGGCGATCTGGGCCAGCCCGTCTACCGCCTCGCCCAGGGTGGCTCTACGGTGACAGATGCCGCCCCCGGTTCTGTAACTGTTCTGGAGCCTAGCGCGATCGAGGTTATCGAAGTCACCGCTGCCGCTGGCGTCGCCCGCACCGGCCCCAGCACCGACTATTCACGCCTCACACCGTTACCCCAAGGCACTCGCGCTAGGGTGACAGGTCGCGAGGGCGACTGGCTGCGCCTCGACTACGGCGGCTGGATTCGGGCCAGCGAAACGGTGGCTGTAGCTGGGGCTGGAGTACCGCGATCGCTGATTCGCGGCATTACCTCCCGCCAGGTGCCCGGCTGGACTGAAATTCTCTTTCCCCTGCAAGTCCCTGTCCCGGTTGATGTGCAGCAAGATTCTGATACCTTCACCCTCACCCTGCACAACACCGTCCCCCAAACCGATACCATCTTCGTTACCGATGACGGGCTGGTCGATCGCCTCGACTGGCACCCTGTGCTGCCCGACCAGGTGCAGTACCGCATCAACCTCAAATCCGAGCAGCAGTGGGGCTACAAGCTGCGCTACGAGGGCACAACCCTGGTGCTCTCCCTCCGACAGCCCCCCGCCGTTCAAGCCTCTCGCCCCCTAGCAGGCACGACCATTCTGATTGACCCCGGCCACGGCGGCGAAGAACCGGGTGCCCTCGGCCCCGATGGCACGCCTGAAAAAACTCCCAACCTGCAAGTATCCCTGCTGCTGCAAGCCGCCCTCGAAGCCCGTGGGGCGCGCGTGATCATGACCCGCACTGACGACAGCACCGTCGCCATCAACGATCGCCCTGCCCAGATCGCCCAGGTCGAGCCTACCCTCGCCCTCAGCATTCACTACAACGCCCTGCCCGACAGCGGCGATGCCGAAAATACCGCTGGCATCGGTGCTTTCTGGTTCCATCCCCAGGCCCACAGCCTGGCCCAGTTTCTCCACGACTACCTCGTCGCCGAACTCGATCGCCCCTCCTACGGCGTCTTTTGGAACAACCTGGCCCTTACCCGCCCCCACGTAACCCCGTCCGTCCTCCTCGAACTCGGCTTCATGATCAACCCCAATGAGTTTGAGTGGATTGTGGACCCGCAGGAGCAAGCGCAACTAGCGGAGACCCTAGCGGAGGGAGTAGAGCTTTGGGTGCAGCAGTCGGGGGCAGGGAGTGAGTAGGTGAAGAGATATAGGGAGATGAGGGAACGGGAGAGAATGGTGGCAAAAAGCAGCTAGGATCTGAAAATCTTAAGATTGGATGTTGCCTACAAGCTCATTGGCGAACAGAGGTTTAAACCGATGATCAGCCGCTCCTTTCCGGGAGGTCAAGGACGACGGAACGTCCTTGTCGTAGGCCGCAGGACGCGCGCAGCCGGGGGCTGGGGCCAGCGAAATGGCCCCAGCGGTAGGTTTGGCCTTTACCCAGGATTGTGCGCCGCTCCTACAGAAAACCTAGGTGGTGCATTGCTTCGCGAATGCACCCTACGCATCACCTCCCTATTACCGAGATTTAGGCTTTCATCCTCAATGCGATAGTCAAGGACTGGCCTTGAGGGCCAACGCCCCAACCCTCTAAAATAGGAGACTGTCTAGAAACCTTTGTTGAGAGTGCAGGAAACCCCATGACCGTTCGCGTTCGCCTTGCCCCTAGCCCCACGGGAACTCTGCACATTGGTACCGCCCGCACCGCTGTGTTCAACTGGCTGTTTGCCCGCCACAAGGGCGGCCAGTTCATTCTCCGCATCGAAGACACCGACGAAGAGCGATCCAAGCCAGAATTTACCGAAAACATTCTCTCCGGCCTCAAGTGGCTCGGCATGGAGTGGGACGAAGGCCCCTTCTTCCAGTCGCAGCGGCTCGACCTCTACCGTCAGGCCATTCAAACTCTACTGGATGCGGGTATGGCCTATCGCGCCTACGACACCCCCGAAGAGTTAGAAACCATGCGCGAGACCCAGAAAGCCAGAGGCCATGCCCCCCGCTACGACAACCGCCACCGCGATCTCACCCCCGACCAGCAGGCCGCCTTCGAAGCTGAGGGCCGTCCGGCGGTGATTCGCTTCAAAATTGACGACAGCCGCACTATTGCGTGGAACGATATGGTGCGCGGCACGGTGACCTGGCAGGCTAGCGATCTGGGCGGCGACATGGTGGTAGCGCGGGCCTCCTCCGCCAGCACTATTGGTCAGCCCCTCTACAACCTGGCTGTGGTTGTCGATGACATCGACATGGCCATTACCCATGTGATTCGTGGTGAAGATCACATTGCCAACACCGCCAAGCAAATTTTGCTTTACGAAGCGCTGGGTGCGGCGGTGCCAGAGTTCGCCCACACGCCGCTGATTTTGAATCAAACGGGTCAGAAGCTCTCTAAGCGCGATGGCGTCACCTCCATCTCTGACTTTCAAAAAATGGGCTTTGTGGCCCCGGCCCTGGTCAATTACATGACCCTGCTGGGCTGGTCGGCTCCCGACGCCGCCGAGCAGTTCACCCTTGATGAAGCCGCCAAGCGATTCGGCTTCGATCGCGTCAACAAAGCCGGAGCCAAGTTCGACTGGGATAAGCTCGACTGGCTCAACAGCCAGTATCTGCACGCGATGGAGCCTGCCGCCCTGCTAGAGCTAGTGCTGCCCTACCTTCAAGAGGCGGGCTATGTTGTTGACGCTGAGGCCGACCAAAGCTGGCTTGTGCCCATGATGGCGATGCTCGCCCCCAGCCTGACCCGGCTCACCGATGTGGTAGAGCAGAGCCGCTTTTTCTTCACCGAAACTGTTGGCTTTGCCGACGATGCCAAGGCCCAGGTGCAGCTTGAAGGAGTGCCCGCTGTCCTACAGGGCATTCTGGACGGCTTGACGGCACAATCCCCCGCTACCATCGACGACCTCAAGGCGCTGGTGAATGACGTGACTAAGGCCCAGGGGGTCAAAAAAGGGCTGGTGATGAAATCGCTGCGGGCGGCGCTGATGGGTGCCCTGCAGGGGCCAGACCTGATGGAATCGTGGCTGATTCTGCGGCAGCGCGGATTTGACGCGACCCGTCTAAAGGAGGCGCTGGCGCTGAGCTAGCCTTCGCCAGTGGGCCATTACCCCCAAGGTAATGGCCCCCAGCAGCAGCATAAGACCCCCGGCCAAACCGTAGGTGGCGGCCAGACCTAGCTGCTGGCTGAGGGGCTGACTGACCAGCGGCGATATAAACTGGCCAAAGAAAAAGCTGGTGGTGAGGCCGCCCAGAATGCGGCCTCGCAGGGCTTCTGGGGTAGCCGACGTGAGGCAAACGGTCATATTGGGGGTAAAGAGGCCTAGGCCCAGACCTGCGATCGCCAGCCCCACCAGCACACCCCCATAGCTCGTCGCTTGGCTGATCACCAGGTAGCCCACCCCCATCAGCCCAAAGGCCAGAGCGTAGATGGCGGTAAAGGTGAACCGCGCCTTGAGTTTTTGGTAACTGAGCGAGCTGCTGGCAGCGGCCAGGGTGGCCAGGGCGATCGCGAGCCCGCTCTGCGACCCGTTGGCACCACTCAGCTGCTGCAAATAGAACGGCAGCTGCACCGGAATCATGTAGAACACGATTTGGGTGAGCAGGGCGATCGCAAAGGTTGCCCCCAGCAAGGTCCACGGAACGGTTTCGGGGTGGGCAGTGGCCAAGGCCTTGGCCTCGGCGCGGCTGACCCGCACCGGCTCGGGCAACACCAGCAGCACCAGCGGCAGCAGCAGCCAGGCCGTCAGGTAAATCAAAAACGGCAACCGCCAGCTAACGTCGGCCAGGTAGCCACCTAGAGTGAGAAACAGCACGCCGCCCAGCGCCATAAACGCCGCCTGCACCCCCAAAAATCGGGCTCGGGCAACCCCCAGGTAATAGTCGGCAACCAGGGTAGTGGCGGTGGTCATAATGCCCGCTACGCTCAGGCCCAGCACCAGTCGCCCGACCAAAATCCACCCAATATCATTTAGAAAGAAACCTGAACTGCCGGCCAAGCCGTAGGTGAATACCGACAACGCCAGCCAGCGCTTGCGCCCAAAGCGATCGATAATTGTGCCTGCGATCGGGGCACCCAGGGCGATAAACAGGGCCGGCACCGTCAGCACTAGCCTCACCCAGTAGTCGGCGTTGGGCACCTCCGCAAAGTGCTGGCGCATAGTGGGTAGTGAGGCAGCGATCGTGGCCCCGGCCATGACGGTCAGAGTGCTGACCAGTAGCAGAGTAGCTTTGACCCAAACAGTTTCAGGGTGGCGAGGTTGCATCTAAGGCCTCCTGGGCCTCAAAACGTTTCTAAGCGAACGTATTCCATTGAAGAAATTGTCCTGGTCAAGAACGCGAACCCAGCCCGGTGGAACGTCTCGATAAAAACCCGGCTGGGTTTGAGCGGCAGCACTCTCAGCCCGATAACCCGCTAAAGTAAACAGTAGAGGAGAAGTTAGGCAAACGCTATGCATCTGTGGGGTGTTGCCCCCAGGTGTCGCTAATTCCAGCTTGGGTTTGCCCGAGTTCCACAGCTTACGTTACATTAAGTAAAGATTTATCTCATAATTTCCTGCCGCTTTTTGGTTCTACCACGCTAATACCCGGTAACACCCTGTTCCAGGCATCATAGACGTAGGGCCAAGCTCGGTCAAAAACCGTTAACTGAAAATCTGTTAACGAAGCTCCGTTAACACTGTGCACGTTAGTCAATAGAGGCCATAGGTATGAAATTTTCGTGGCGAGTAGCCTTACTGTGGACCCTGCCGCTTTTGGTAATAGGGTTTTTCTTGTGGCAAGGAGCGTTTTCGTCAGCCCCCGCTGACATGGGGCTAAATGCGGCCAATACCCGCCTTACCTATGGTCGCTTTCTCGACTATCTCGATGCTGGGCGGGTAACGGCGGTTGACCTTTACGACGGTGGCCGCACCGCCATTGTAGAAGCCGTAGACCCCGACCTCGACAACCGGGTTATGCGCTGGCGCGTCGATCTGCCGGGCAACTCTCCGGACCTGGTCAGCCGTCTGCGCACCGCCAACATCAGCCTCGACTCCCACCCGCCGCGCAACGACGGTGCTCTAGTGGGTGCCCTGGGCAACCTGCTGTTTCCGCTGCTGTTGATTGGGGGCCTGTTCTTCTTGTTCCGCCGCTCGAATGGTGGCATGGGTGGCCCTGGTCAGGCGATGAACTTTGGTAAGTCTAAGGCTCGCTTCATGATGGAAGCCAAGACCGGCATCATGTTCGACGATGTAGCCGGTATTGACGAAGCCAAAGAAGAACTAGAAGAAGTTGTCACCTTCTTGAAGAAGCCCGAGCGCTTTACGGCGATCGGGGCGCGCATTCCCAAAGGCGTGCTGCTGGTTGGGCCTCCAGGAACGGGTAAAACGCTGCTAGCTAAGGCGATCGCAGGCGAAGCAGGCGTGCCCTTCTTCAGCATCTCTGGTTCTGAGTTTGTGGAAATGTTCGTCGGCGTGGGGGCCTCCCGCGTGCGCGACCTGTTCAAAAAAGCCAAAGAAAACGCTCCCTGCATCATCTTTATCGATGAAATTGACGCTGTCGGTCGGCAGCGGGGTGCGGGCATTGGCGGCGGCAACGACGAGCGCGAGCAAACCCTCAACCAGCTGCTCACCGAGATGGATGGCTTTGAGGGCAACACCGGCATCATCATCATCGCGGCCACCAACCGGGCCGACGTGCTTGACTCGGCCCTGCTGCGTCCCGGTCGCTTCGATCGCCAGGTGATGGTTGACCCGCCCGATATCAAAGGCCGAGTCGAAATCCTTGGCGTTCACGCCCGCAACAAAAAGCTGTCTGAAGACATTTCCCTAGAGACAATCGCCCGTCGCACTCCCGGCTTTACCGGCGCTGACCTGGCTAACCTGCTCAACGAGGCCGCCATTCTCACCGCTCGCCGCCGCAAAGAGGCCATCACCATGGCTGAGGTAGACGATGCCGTAGACCGCGTGATCGCCGGTATGGAGGGCACGCCTCTAGTTGACAGCAAGAGCAAGCGACTAATTGCCTACCACGAAATTGGTCACGCCATCATTGGTACTCTGGTCAAAGACCATGACCCAGTGCAAAAGGTGACGCTGATTCCCCGTGGGCAGGCCCAGGGCTTGACCTGGTTCACCCCCAGCGAAGAGCAGATGCTGATTTCTCGCGCTCAAATTCTGGCCCGCATTACTGGTGCCCTGGGCGGACGCGCCGCTGAAGACGTGATCTTTGGCGACGCAGAGGTGACCACCGGAGCCGGTAACGACCTGCAACAGGTCAGCAACATGGCGCGGCAGATGGTAACCCGGTTTGGTATGTCTGACCTCGGCCCTCTGTCACTCGAAAGCTCCCAGGGCGAGGTATTCCTGGGCCGCGATTGGCTCTCTCGTTCAGAATATTCTGAAGAGGTGTCGTCGCGCATTGATGGCCAGGTGCGCACCATTGTCGAGCACTGCTACTCCAACGCCAAGCGCATCATGGAGGAAAATCGCGCCCTGGTCGATCGCCTCGTCGATCTGCTGGTCGAGCGCGAGACCATCGACGGTGATGAGTTCCGTCAGATTGTTTCGGAATACACGGTGGTACCCGACAAGCAGCAGTTTGTGCCCCAGCTGTAAGGTGTTGCCCTGACGATGGTAAGGCTCGCCTGAGTAAGGCGGGCCTTTTTGCCTTTAAACAAGAATGCTATGTCCCGTCCTACCCTCTATGTCGCGATTACTAACCACGGCTTTGGCCATGCGACTCGGGCTGCTGCCGTCGCGGCTGCGGTCAAAGCCCTGTGGCCTGAGGTAGATCTGGTGATGGCAACGACAGCGCCCCAGTGGCTGCTCGATGAATACTTACCGGTAGAGTACGAGTATCGGCCGGTCGCCTTTGATATTGGGGTGATTCAGCCCGACAGCTTGAGGATGGATTTGCCCGCTACCCTGGCCAAGCTACGGTCTATTCAGTCTCACCAGCAGGCTACCGTTGCTGCCGAAGCGGCCTATCTCAAGCAGCGGAAAGTAGATCTGGTGCTGGCCGATATTCCGCCCCTGGCAACCGCGATCGCCCATGCCGCCGACATCCCCTGCTGGATGATGAGCAACTTTGGTTGGGACTTCATCTACCGAGCCTTTGGCCCCGAGTTCACCGCGATCGCCGACTGGATTGGCGACTGCTTTCGCCAGTGCGATCGCCTGTTTCGGCTGCCCTTTCACGAGCCCATGACCGCCTTCCCCACGCTCGAAAATGTCGGTCTCACTGGCGGTACGCCCCGCTACGAGCCAGATGCTCTCAGAACCCAGTGGCAGCTCCAAACCCCTCAATCGCGCACGGTTTTGCTCACCTTTGGCGGACTGAGCTTGCAGAGCATTCCCTACCATCGCCTGGCTCAGTTTCCAGACTGGCAGTTTCTCACTTTCGACCACGACGCGCCTGACTTGCCCAACCTGTTTAAGGTGCCTCGGCAGGGGTTTCGCCCCGTGGATGTGATGCCCCTATGTGGTCGGGTGGTGTCAAAGCCGGGGTTTAGCACCTTCTCCGAAGCCTGCCGCCTAAACCTGCCGATTGTCACCATTACCCGCAACGACTTTGCCGAAGGCCCGGTGCTGGTCAACGGCATGCAGGACCATAGCTGGCACCAAGTCTTAACCCCAGACGAATTTTTCCACGGCGAATGGGACTTTTTGCGCCAGCCGCTACACCCGCCCCGCCGGACACAGGCGATCGCCAAACATGGCAACGAGCAAATTGCGAGCGCGATCGTCAATTACTTGGCCGATCCCAATCACTCACCGTGATAGCCTTGAACACCTACAGATAACCTCTGAGCGGTCGAGCGCATTGAGGTTATGGGGGAACAGGACTGAAGCAGAGGCTAGCTTAGGCATACATGCTCCAGAACCTCTTCGACAACTTGGTCGAGAGGTATAGTCGTCTCGATCTCGCATGTAGCTCCACGTCGCAGCAACGGCTCAACCGTTTCAAGATAGTAAAGAACTTCTGCAAGTTCCTCTGGTCGCCTGCCGTAGGGGTTGTTAGTTCTGGTTTTCAAGCGTTCCTCAAGCACCTCGGCTGGCGCACTTAACAAGATGATGTCAGTAAGTTGGGGATAGAACTTCACTTGGTTCTCTGCACATCCGCTAAGAAATAGCGTGTCATCACCAGCCGATTCTAATGCTTCTTGCACACGCGGTTCGCACCATTGTTGGTTGCCCTCATCGTCGTGCTCCGACCAGCCTGGCTCGTCTAGATCGATCGCTCTAAGTCCACGCTTACGAAGTGCCTCAATAACGCTCGACTTACCCGTTCCAGACATTCCCGTAAGTAAAACCCTTTTCATAGTGGTACGTGTACCCCGTATGTCTGACGACGTTGCTTTAAGCATCCCTCTCACTCATCTACAAGCCCACCCTTTAATCCGATCGCCCCTGCCCCACCGGCAGCGATGGCCGATTCTGGTAGGGCATGGGAATATACTGCACCGTAGGTCGTCCCGCCATCGGTTGGGGGTAGAGATCCATCAGGCTGTAGATCTCCAGCGGCAGGCCCACCGTCACTGGCAGGCCCATGTCGGTCGCCTCCTCCACGGCGATCGGGTAGTCGTGGGTAACCTGGCCCGTGGTGAGGCGATCGATAATTTTGTCAATGTTGGCCGGATCGACTTTCTGCTGAGGAATCGCATCTTCTAGCAGAGCGCGCACAAACTGCTGCACCTGCGCGATCGCTTTGCGGGCCAAATCGGCGGTAACCAGGGTTTGGTCATCAATTTTTTCGGGCGGTTTGGCCTCCAGCACCGTGAGAATGCTGGCTGCCGCCACATTTCCCAACTGTGGATCCACCGGCCCCAAAACGGCGTTTTCATCCATCACAATTTCGTCGGCGGCCATCGCTAACATGGTGCCGCCGCTCATGGCGTAGTGAGGCACAAACACGGTCACCTTGGCGCTGTGTCGCAGCAGCGCTCGGGCAATTTGCTCGGTGGCCAGCACCAGACCACCGGGGGTATGCAGGATTAGGTCAATGGGAACGTTCGACGGCGTGAGGCGAATGGCCCGCAAAATCTGTTCAGAATCTTCGATATTGATGAACCGGGAGATGGGAATGCCCAGCAGGCTAATTGACTCCTGCCGATGAATGAGCAAAATTACCCGGCTGCCTCGCTGCTGCTCTAGATTGCGAATGGCGCTGATGCGTCGCGATTCTACTAGGCGGCGCTGAATAGCGGGCTGAACAAAGGAGAAAATCAAAAAGATAAAAAACAAGCTGATCATGTTCATGAGCTGAAGAAATAGATACAGCATCGGTGCTAACGCTCTGCCTGAACGGCTAATCGTTACTGACGAGCGGTCCAACTCAGGACTAGTACCGCAGTTGGCAGGGCGGAGTGCTTCTAGCATCCCAGAAACTAAACGCCGACAGTTGGCCAGGTCAGTCAAACTTGTGGCTAAATCGATCGGCGTAGCGGTCCGGGTCGTGGCTATGATCACACATGGAATGTGCAAGGACGTGGAACTGTGATTAAACCCTCTGTGGCGGTGCTTACCACTGGGCTAATGACTTTTGCTGTGGCGGCGGGTCATGCTGCTGATCTATCGTTTGCGACCCCAGAGGGGCTATTTCGCCTAGAAATTGGGGGCGGCGATCGCCAGCCTCTGCTGACAGGTGGCGATCGCGCCTTTAATAACCTGGCCTGGTCCAGCGACGGGCAACGGCTGGCGGTGGTCCAAAACTATGGCGAAGTTTACCGCCTTGAGCCTGGCTCCGATGGTCCAGAACTGGTATTTACCAGCGACTGCCAGCGCCCCCCTACCCTCGATCTCGCCTGGCAGAGCGATGGCGACCTGGTCATCTTGCAGCGCTGTCCGGCCTTTACGGCTGGTGGGCCGGGTCAGGTCAGGCTTTTTCTCAATACTCCTGCCGGAGCGCTAACCCCCCTGGACATTTCGCCTGAAACCCTGGAGTCTGACCTATTTCTGGCTCCAGATGGCAGTCAGGTGGCCTACGTGACAGGCCAGCATATCTTTGTCGCGGCCCTAGACGGCAGCCGACCTCGCCGGGTAACCCAAACCCCTGGCACCTATGGCGCTGCCGGTAGCCCTCTGGCCTGGTCACCCGATGGCACGCGCCTGGCCTTTTACGAAGGCAGTTACCCCTTTCAGCGACTGAATGTCGTGGGTATCGATGGGGGCGATCGCCGCGTTCTTACCCCCGCTGCTGACTTTCAGATTTACCGCAGTCGGGTGCTGTGGTCGCCCGATGGTCGCTACATCGCCTTTTACCAACCGTTTAATCCGCCCTTTAGCAACCAGGAAGTGATTGCCCTGGTCAATGTCAATACGGCCGAAACCCAGGTGCTGACTCGGCCCGGCTTTTACGATGCCCTAAGCTGGGCACCCAACAGTCAGCAATTGGTGCTGGCTTCGGGGCCCCAGGCAGGGCAGCAAACCGTATTTCGGCTCGATTTGGTCGATCAAAAGTTTACGGCCCTCACCAGCCAGCCCTTGCAAAACGTTCTAGAAAGCCAGTGGTCGCCCACCGGCGACTGGATCGCCTTTACCGCCACTCCGCCCGACGACTCTATGGGCACTCAGGTGCTGTATCAGGTTCGGCCCGATGGCACTGACTTGACCTCCCTGACCAGTACCGACGAGTACGTTTACCCGTTCGTCTGGATCCCTGCGCCCCTAGCCCCGATTCAGGGGGTGACCGAGGCCCCCTAGCTGGGTTTGCCCTAGCTGGGTTTGAATGGCGCTCTGCCGCTGTACCGCCGCCATGGCCTGCCGCACTACCTCTACCCCGGCCCCTGGCTTACACGACTCCTCGGTTAAAATTTGCTTCCACAGGCGGCTACCGGGCTGTCCAGCAAACAGCATCAGCAGGTGGCGGGTAATTTTGTTGAGCTTCAACCCCTGGCTGACCCAGTGGTCAATGTAGGGCAGCAGCGCCTCAACCACCCGCTGACGGCTAAGGGCAGGCTCGCCTGCGGCAAAAAACCGCTGGTCCACCGCTGAGAACAGGTAGGGCTGGTCGTAGGCAGCTCGCCCTACCATCACACCGTCCACCTGATCGAGCTGTTCGCTCACCTGGTCGAGCTGGGTAAAGCCCCCGTTGATTTCGATCCACAGGTGCGGAAAGTCTTGCTTCAGTTGGTGCACATCGCCGTAGCGCAGCGGGGGAACGGTGCGGTTGTCTTTGGGGCTAAGCCCTTGCAGCCAAGCCTTACGGGCGTGAACGGTAAAGTGACGACAGCCGGTTTGGGCCACCGTATCAACGAAATTCGCCATGTCCTCGTAGCGATCGCAGTCGTCTATTCCAATGCGGTGCTTGACGCTGACCGGCAGCGAACTGGCCGCTAGCATTGCCGCCACGCCCTCGGCGACTCGCTCGGGCTGCGCCATCAGGCAGGCTCCAAAGTTGCCGCTGCGCACGCGATCGCTGGGGCAGCCCACGTTTAAATTGATGGCGTCGTAGCCAAAGTCAGCGGCGACCCGGGCGCAAGTTGCCAATAGCTGTGGGTCATCGCCCCCCACCTGTAGCACCAGGGGCGCTTCGCTGGGTGTAAAGCCCAGCAGGTGGTCGCGATCGCCGTGCAGAATAGCCTGGGCCGTCACCATTTCGGTGTAGAGCAGGGTGCGCCGAGTAATCTGCCGCATAAAGAAGCGGTAGTGGCGATCGGTGCGATCCATCATGGGCGCAATGCTGATCGGCACCTCGATGGCTGTCGCTGCCCCTAACTGGCGGGGGCCAAGTTTCGTCAATACGTTCACAGAACCACGCGTTTCGGTCATCTTTGCCTACGTAGTCTAGCATTTCGGCTCGGAGCACCCAGAAGCTCTAGTGACCCCAAAAAAATGGGATGGGTGCGGCTCTCCACGGTTTTAGATCAGTTTTCTACACTGTGTTATCGCCAGTATTTCTGACATGATTTAAACATCAGCCATAGGGGAATAGCTCAATGAATAATGTGATTGCCTCCTTTTACAACTGGTATAAAGCAACCCTTCGCAACAGCAAATATCGCTGGGTCTTGGTTTTAGGAACCCTGATTTATCTGGTGTCCCCCATCGATATTTCCCCTGACTTTCTGCCCATTATTGGCTGGGTTGATGACGGCCTGCTGACTACGCTGCTCGTCACTGAGCTATCCCAGATCGCGCTGGAGTACGTGAACAAGCGCAAGCAGCCCAAAGCCGGCGAAACCGATGCTGCTGTAGACTCCGTCACCACGGTCGAAGTTTAGGCTCGGCTCTTCTGGCCGTGTTTTTCCACCGTCGTCAAGCTTATTAAACTCATTCTGCTGAGGGGCTGTCGGCTAAGACAGCCCCTTTTTGAGTCGCTACGGTGGGCTGGGTCTTGCGGTAGATTAAAAGCGAGTCAACACCGTTCTACCCCGTTCCCAAAGGACTTTCCCATGATCACTGCTACCAACGTCTTGGGCACTTCCCTTGCCCCCTGCTGCACCTCGCCCATGACCGGCTTTTATCGCGATGGCTGCTGCAATACAGGGGCAGGTGATATGGGAGTTCACGTTGTGTGCGCCCAGATGACGCCTGAATTTTTGGCCTTTACCAAAGCCCAAGGCAACGATCTCTCTACTCCTGTGCCCGCCTTTCAGTTTCCGGGGCTAAAGCCGGGCGATCGCTGGTGTCTGTGTGCCCCCCGCTGGCAAGAAGCCCTAGAGGCTGGGGTTGCCCCCCCGGTAGTGCTTGAAGCCACCCACGCCGCTGCCATTGAGCACGTTGCGCTCAGCGACTTGAAGGATCACGCTGTTGATAGCTAACTGGGGCACCCGGTTCCTTAACCAAGTCGCTGGAATCTGCCTGGGCTGCGGCTAGGAACCCGGTTCCTAGGCGAAAGACTGCTCACGCCAGCCGCACTGCAGTACCACTGGCGGCCACCATCAGCATGTTGCCGCCGTTGTTGATTTCTAGCGATTCGTAGTCGATATCGATGGCGATAATGGCGTCTGCCCCCAGTTCTTTTGCGGCCTGCATCATTTCCTTAATGGCCGTGTTGCGGGCCTGACGCAGAGAATGCTCGTAGGCTCCCGATCGCCCGCCCACGACATCGCGAATACCCGCAAAAAAGTCTTTAAAAATATTGGCTCCTAAAATGGCTTCGCCATTGACCAGGCCGCAGTACTGAATGACCTGGCGACCGTCAACGTTGGGGCCGGTGGTTAAGATCATGGGTTACCTCGGGTTAAACCGCTTTAGAACTCACTTGCATACTAATGTCTAGCCACGGAGCCCGGGTAATAGGGGCGCTACTAGAGATGAAATCTACCCCCGTCGCCGCAATTGGCCTTAACGTCTCCAGGGTAACGTTGCCAGACGCCTCAATCCTGACCGCTGGTTTTTGAGCCCGAATGCGCTCAACCGCCGTCTTCATCATCGCCGGGGGCATGTTGTCGAGCATGATGATGTCCACCGGGCAGGCGATCGCCTCCTCGACCTGTTCGAGAGAGCTGGTTTCGACCTCCACCATCATCGGGTAGGGAATGGCCGGTCGAATCTGAGCTACCGCCGCCCCAATGCCCCCAGCGGCGGCAATGTGGTTGTCTTTGATCATTACCGCATCATCCAGACCTAGGCGGTGATTGACAGCCCCGCCCACTCGACTAGCGTACTTTTCGAGCTGGCGCAGGCCAGGGGTTGTCTTACGGGTATCGACGAGCTGGGTGGGGCTACCGGCGAGCTGCTCCACGTACTGGCGAGTGGCGGTGGCAATGCCGCTCAGACGCATCACCAGGTTCAGCGCCACCCGCTCGCCCGTCAGCAAGGCCGCCAGATTGCCGCTGACTTTAGCAATGGTCGTGTCGGCGGCACAGGCGTCGCCGTCGCTGACCAGAGGTTCAAAGCTGAGATCGCTATCAAGCTGTTGAAATAGGCGGCGAGCAAAGGGCAATCCCGCGATTACGCCGGGGGCGCGAGTCACCCAACGCGCCAACCCCGGCTGCTGCACCAGCTCTCCTAGCCCAATCGTGGTCCAGTCGCCACGGCCAACATCTTCAAGCAGCCAGGCTTGTAGGTACTCATCTAGGCTGCTCTCGACGATCGGTACAGAGGTATTGAAGGGCATCAGTGGGGTAGTTAAGGTACTGAAATGGCGCTATGGCTGGCGATCGCAAATTAAACCTCTTAACAAGGTCGCAATTTCTGCCACAGCTAGAAATTATTGTGCTAACTTACGAGTAATGCCGCTGTTACGGCAGCTATCTCTACAGATTTTACCGTGTAGGATTCAGGAGGTGATGCCCATGCAAGAGAGTAGTAAACGTGTGGGTCTTCAGGTTGAGATCAGCCGGCTGTGCGCCGGGGCTGTGCTCTAGCTTCAGTGTTGGTTGCTTCGGCAACTAGCTAAGCTCTCGAAGCTGGCTGAACAGGGTTCCTCCCGGCAGTCAGGTTCAACCTAAGATCCAACTAGACCGCCCCTGCTTCGGAAGCTTGTCTTCCCCTGGCAGGGGCGGATAGCTTTTAAAGAGATTTACGTTTTTTGGAGTTTTTTAAGAGCAAAAGCTCAGAAAAGCGATCGCAGCCCTAGCTAGCGCTCCACCCTTAAGATGAAAGGGCAGCCCACCTCCTCATAACTATGGCTTCACTACTTAGCGATCGCGACATTCAAGCCCAACTCGGCCAGCTCCCCGACTGGAGCTTAGACGGTAAGACCATTACCTGCACCCGCACCTTCAACGACTTTGTTGCCGCCGTTGACTTTGTCAACCAGCTGGTCGAACCGGCCGAGGCCGCTGGGCACCATCCCGACCTGCAAATTTCTTACAACCGCGTAGTCATCAGTCTCTCCACTCACGATGCTGGAGGGCTAACCGAGAAAGACTTTGCTATGGCCCAAACAATTTCTGCCCTAGGCTAACTCGGAGCAGCGCTCGAACTTGGTGTGCTCACTCGCTCACGTTTTCGACCGCCAAGCGGATCTGTATGCCCAGCTAATTTGGCATACAGATCCGCTTTTTATTCGTTCTGTGGGTTTTAGAAATAATATCTATTGTCAATTGCATAACCTGGCATAAGCCTCTCATGGTAAGCTTCCCTCGTGTCTCTCTTGAGAATACATATCAATAGAGCTTAAACTTTCCTTAATGGTGTGAGGAGAAAGTACCGAATGGCTAAGTTATTTTGGCAATCCCTGCTGGCTGTGCCCGCTGCTCTGGGTGCGGCTGTAGCCGTCTCTGGCTCTGCGATCGCAGCTGAAGCTGCTGTCACCACTCAGGTCAGCAACTTCGATCAAGACTCTGTTCAACTAGCTCAAATCACCAGCGTTTCCGAGCTAACCGACGTTCTGCCCTCCGACTGGGCCTTCCAGGCGCTGCAAAGTCTGGTTGAGAACTACGGTTGTATTCAGGGTTACCCCGACCGCACCTTCCGCGGTCAGCGCAGCCTAACTCGCTTCGAGTTTGCCGCTGGTCTCAACTCCTGCTTGGATGTAATTGCGACTCTGATTGCTCAGTCGGGCATCGACCCCGACGACCTGGCTACCATTCGTCGTCTGCAAGAAGAGTTCCAGGCTGAACTGGCTACCCTGCGCGGTCGCGTCGATGCCCTAGAAGCTGAAACCGCTACCCTGCGCGCTCAGCAGTTCTCTACCACCACCAAGCTACGTGGTCAGGCCGACTTCCACCTAATTACCCCCTTTGATACCATCCCCGACGAAACCAGCACCAGCGTTGCTGCTCGGGCTCGCCTCAACTTCGACTCCAGCTTCACAGGGGACGATCGCTTGCGCATTCGCCTCCAGGGCGGCGACGGGAATGCCTTTGAGTCTTTATATGGCCTAGCGAATGCTGGTGGCAGTAACTACGACGTCACCATTGACGACTTCTACTACAGCTTCCCCATCGGCAACCGCATTACCGTCACCGCTGCAGCCCGTGGTCTTTCTGGCGATGACTGGGTCGTTAGCACAATTCTTCCTTTTGATGGGCCTGCTGTAGCCGATGCTGGCAACCCCAGGTTCTACGCGACCGGCGGCAGCAGTTCCAACGGTGCCGGTGCCGGGGTTAGCATCGCTTTGACCGACAACATTGTGCTTGACGCTGGCTACACCGCTTCTAACCCCGGTGGTGCTACCGATCCCAGTGTTGGTATTTTCGCCGCTGCGGACCAGAGCTACATTGCTCAGCTCAGCTTCTTGAGCGATGGCTTTTTAGATCTAGGTATTGCTTATATGCACAACGACCTGTCCTCGGGTTTCGCGCTTAACAATACCGGAATTGCTGCCCCCGCCGGAGCTACTGATACCTTCGCTGGCCTGCTAAACCTCGACTTTGGCGGTTTCTTTATCGCCGGTCATGGCGCTTTCCAGTCTTTCAACGGCGGGGATGACTTTAGCTGGACCGCTGGTATTGGCTTCGAAAACTTTTTGGCTGAGGGTGCTCAACTGGGTGTCTACGGTGGTCAACTGCCTCAGCTAGCCGGCTATGCTGACAACCCCTTTATCGTTGAGGGTTACTACGAGATTCCCTTTAACCAGTTTCTGACCATCACCCCTGCTGTCATCTATGGTGACACGGGCCTGGCCGGTGCCACTGACCAGACCGGTTTCTGGGGTGCTTTGCGTGCCACCTTCAGGTTCTAAACCTTAGAACCTAATAAGAGACGCTGGAAGCATTAGTTTCCAGCGTCTCTATAGTTCCTTCGCGGAGTTCGGTGGTTGGCTCAAACCCCTCAATCCAAGCGTTTCAGCGCCAGCCACGCCGCGTTTTCAGGAAGCCATCGTATTGCTGTCGCCCCTTGCCTGTAGTTAGGGAACTCTGCACTAGTAGCGTACGTCTGGGTCAGTTAGATATCGGTCTGTCCTTCTTGGTCAAACCGATCTAGCCGATACAGAGTATATCTGCTACTATCGGTTTTGGATGTACGTGAAGCTCAGCAACTTTGTCCCCATTTTGGGGTTAAGTCTGCGCCTGTTAGATGAGGGATGGTTTAGGCCAAACCTGCTTTGAAGTACACGATAAGCCTTGTATAAGGTGTGAGGAGAAAATACCGAATGGCTAAGTTATTTTGGCAATCCCTGCTGGCTGTGCCCGCTGCTCTGGGTGCGGCTGTAGCCGTCTCTGGCTCTGCGATCGCAGCTGAAGCTGCTGTCACCACTCAGGTCAGCAACTTCGATCAAGACTCTGTTCAACTAGCTCAAATTACCAGCGTTTCTGAGCTAACCGACGTGCTGCCCTCCGACTGGGCCTTCCAGGCGCTGCAAAGTCTGGTTGAGAACTACGGTTGTATTCAGGGCTACCCCGACCGCACCTTCCGCGGTCAGCGTAGCCTAACTCGCTTCGAGTTTGCCGCTGGTCTCAACTCCTGCTTGGATGTAATTGCGACTCTGATTGCTCAGTCGGGCATCAACCCCGACGACCTGGCTACCATTCGTCGCCTGCAAGAAGAGTTCCAGGCTGAACTGGCTACCCTGCGCGGTCGCGTTGATGCCCTAGAAGCTGAAACCGCTACCCTGCGCGCTCAGCAGTTCTCCACCACCACCAAGCTACGTGGTCAGGCCGACTTCAACTTGGTTACCCCCATCGACACCGTCACTGGGGAGTCAAGCACCAGCTTTGCAGGTCGGGCTCGCTTAAACTTCGATTCCAGCTTCACCGGCAACGACCGCTTGCGCATTCGTCTCCAGGGCGGCGACGGCAACGCCATCAACCCTCTGGGTGGTCTAGCTAATGCTGGTGGTGCCAACTACGACGTCACCATTGACGACTTCTACTACAGCTTCCCCATCGGCAACCGCCTGACGGTGACTGCCGCTGCTCGTGGTCTCCAGGGCGATGACTGGGTTACCAGCACCATCGTGCCCTTCGACGGCCCCTCCGTGGCTGATGCTGGTGGTCCTCAGTTCTACGACTTCGGTGGTAGCACCTCCAACGGTGCTGGTGTTGGTCTGAGCTTCGCGCTTACCGACAACATTGTGCTTGACGCTGGCTACACCGCTTCTAACCCCGGTGGTGCTACTAATCCCGGTGTTGGTATCTTTGCTGCTAACAACCAAAGCTACATCGCTCAGCTCAGCTTCTTGAGTGACGGCTTCTTGGATGCTGGTATTGCCTACCTGCACAGCGACGGTGTTAACGCTGGTGTTCCTGGCTCCACTGATACCTTCGCTGGTTTGTTGAACCTTGACTTTGGCGGCTTCTTCGTCGCTGGTCACGGTGCTTACACCACCTTCCAGGGTGGCAACGACTTCAGCTGGACGGCTGGTGTTGGCTTCAACAACTTCCTGGCTGAGGGTGCTCAACTGGGTGTCTATGGTGGTCAACTGCCCACTAATGGTCTTGTTGCTGGTTCTAACAACCCATTCATTGTTGAAGGTTATTACGAGATTCCCTTCAACCAGTTCCTGACCATCACTCCCGCCGTTATCTACGGTGACATCAACTCTGGTCTTGCTGGTAACGATGACACTGGTCTCTGGGGTGCCATTCGTGCCACCTTCCGCTTCTAAGTTGATTTAGTTAACTGTTTAGTTGGCTAGGTTGTTCTAGCAATTTAAGGCTCTGCCAGTTTTGGCAGAGCCTTTTTTGTTCGAACTCAGGGGACTGTAGTTTCGCTCCAGTGGCCCTGGGGTAGCCACTGCCCTGCTAGTGCGGTGACGCGATCGCGCGTCATGGTATAAACCCAGGCGGTTCCTAAGGGCTGGTGCTGAAGATCGAAGACAAGGTGGCGATCGCGCTGATATTCGCTGCTCTCGGGGCGATCGGGGTAGTACTCTTCAAAGGCATCAATGGAGCGTAGACAATCGGGGCTGGAAAATGTGAGCAGCATTCCTTGCACCCAGCCCGTTTCTAGTGTCATGGCAGGATAGCCCAGCGGCAGATGGTAGAGCCGCCCTACCGCTAAAGCCGGTTGGCTATCCACGAGGTAGGGGGCGCAGAAATTAGCAAAGGCTCGTTCTCCCGGCTTTAAGGTGCCGTAAACAAAGAGTGGGCAGAGGGCATTCATTAAATTGTGGGGGCAGCTTAGCAGGCAAACAACGGCTCCTATGCCACAAACGAAACTTTACGAAGAATTAGTAAATTCATCAAAACTAAAGCCATAGGAGTTTGATCTCCGGATACTTTACCCTGGGAAAAGTAAGTTGAGTAAAAAGCTGCGCCTCGTCGTCTACAAATGTTGCCCTATTGAGATTGCCCATGAGAATTCTAGTAACTGGTGGAGCCGGGTTTATTGGCTCCCACTTAATTGATCGTCTGATGACTGCCGGTAATGAAGTTATTTGCCTGGATAATTTTTATACTGGCCATCGCCACAACCTGCTGCACTGGCTCGACAACCCCTACTTTGAAGTCATTCGTCACGACGTAACGGAACCCATTCGGCTTGAGGTTGACCAAATTTACCATCTGGCCTGCCCCGCCTCACCGGTGCATTATCAGTACAATCCGGTAAAAACCATCAAAACCAATGTGATGGGCACCCTAAATATGCTGGGGTTAGCTAAACGGGTAAAAGCCCGGTTTTTACTGGCTTCTACCTCTGAGGTTTATGGCGACCCCGAGGTCCATCCCCAGTCTGAAGACTACCGGGGCAATGTCAACCCTATTGGCATTCGCAGCTGCTATGACGAGGGCAAACGCGTGGCTGAAACCCTCGCCTTCGACTATCACCGCCAAAACAATGTTGATATTCGGGTAGCCCGCATTTTTAACACCTACGGTCCCCGTATGCTCGAAAATGATGGCCGTGTGGTGAGCAACTTTGTGGTGCAGGCACTGCAGGGCAATCCTCTAACCATCTATGGCAACGGCGCACAGACCCGCAGTTTTTGCTACGTGTCTGACCTGGTAGAGGGATTGATGCGGTTGATGAACGGTGACTACATCGGCCCGGTTAACCTGGGTAACCCCGATGAGTACACTATTTTGCAGCTGGCCCAAGCCGTGCAGTCGATGGTTAACCCCGATGCTGAGCTGGTGTATAAACCGCTACCTCAGGATGACCCCCAGCGGCGTAAGCCCGATATTACCCGCGCCAAAACTTTCCTTGGCTGGAACCCAACGGTACCTCTGCAGGAGGGTCTGAAGCTCACCATTGACGATTTTCGCAATCGATTCAGTCAGCAAGGAACAACTACGGGACGGCCATCGACCCTACACTCTGTAGTAGGTTGACCGTGGGCTGCCCACAGCCGGGCTGGCTCGTCGTGGGCTTACCGCTGAGCAGATAGATGCTATCTAGCCTGCTAGGGAACTATCGAGAGTACATAAATTAAGGAGTATCTTCTATGCGTGTATGTGTGATTGGCACCGGCTATGTGGGCTTGGTAACCGGCGTGTGCCTAGCCCATGTGGGCCACGACGTTGTTTGTATTGATGTGAATGAGGAAAAAGTTAAGCTCATGCAGTCTGGGCAATCGCCCATTTTTGAGCCAGGTCTATCCGAGCTGATGAAGTCGTCCATGGCGGCGGGTCACCTCCAGTTTTCCACTGACTTGAAGGCGGGGGTTGAGCATGGGGATGTGCTCTTCATTGCGGTGGGCACCCCAGCGCTGCCCACGGGCGAAAGCGATACGCGCTATGTTGAGGCCGTGGCCAAGGGCATTGGTACTCATCTCAACGGTGGCTATAAGGTCATTGTGAATAAGTCTACGGTGCCGATTGGCTCGGGTGACTGGGTACGCATGATTGTGCTCGACGGGGTCGCAGAGCGGCAGCTGGTTCCCGTACCTGCTGGCGGTATTCCTGAAACCACCCATCCTGAGGTGGCAGCTGACTTTGATGTGGTTAGCAACCCTGAGTTTTTGCGAGAGGGTTCGGCAGTGTACGACACCTTCAACCCAGATCGCATTGTGCTGGGCAGCAACAGCCCCCGCGCCATTGCCCTAATGAAGGAACTCTACACTCCCATCGTAGAGCGGCGCTTTGCCGAAGACACCAACGCTGCCCCTGTGCCGGTGCTGGTAACTGACCTCAGCTCGGCAGAAATGGTGAAGTACGCGTCTAACGCCTTTCTGGCAACCAAAATCAGCTTTATTAACGAAGTCGCAAACATTTGCGATCGCGTGGGAGCCGATGTTACCCAGGTGGCCCAGGGCATTGGCTTAGATTCTCGCATCGGCAAAAAGTTTTTGCAGGCGGGCATTGGCTGGGGTGGCTCGTGCTTCCCCAAGGACGTGGCGGCCCTGATTCACACCGCCGACGACTACGGCTACGAAGCTCAGCTGCTCAAGGCGGCGGTAGATGTCAACAATCGTCAGCGCCAGATTACCCTGGAGAAGCTGCAGCAGGTGCTCAAGATTCTCAAGGGCAAAACCGTAGGTCTGCTGGGTCTCACCTTTAAGCCCGACACCGACGACATGCGCGATGCGCCCTCGCTAATTTTGATTGAGCAGCTCAATCGCCTGGGGGCCAAGGTTAAGGCTTATGACCCGATTGTTTCGCAAAGCGGGCTGCGCCACGGGTTAACCGGTGTCGTGGTTGAAACCGACGCTACTCGTCTGGCTGACCATTGCGATGCGCTGGTGCTGGTCACCGACTGGCAGCAGTTTAAAGACCTCGACTACGCCGATATGGCGCAGCGCATGAACAGCCCCATCCTGATTGATGGCCGCAACGTCCTCGACCGGGAGATGCTGGTGAGAGCTGGGTTCCAATACCACGGTATTGGTCGCTAGTTGTTCTGACCAAGGCCGCCGATTGATTCAGCCCTGGGGAACCCCAGCGTTTCTCGGGGCTGTAAACTGTGGATAGTTCGCTAGTGTGTTTAGTCAGTTTACTGGCTCGGCGATCGCATCCCTGCGCAAGCTAGACCCTCCAACCCCAAATCTACAGTCCACCACCCTCTGGCATACGTTTGCTATGACCTCTTATCAGGCTGCCTCTAGCCCTGCCTACGCCCTTGAAGACGAAGCCTGGTGGGTGCAGCGCTGGGTTGAGCTGCTCAATACCTATCGGTTTAAGAAACGTTTGGAGCGCGGTCGTATCTACGCTCGGGAAGGCCATATTCTCAGCCTGGAGTACAAGGGGGCTAAAGTGACAGCCCTGGTTCAGGGTACAGCCGAAGAACCCTATAAACTCTCCATTTGGCTCGACGCCTTTAGCGACGAAGACTGGAACTACGTCATTGACTCCCTCTCGGAGCAGGCTATTTATTCGGCCCAGCTGCTGGCTGGGGAAATGCCCGCTGAAATTGAGGCGGTTTTTACCGCCAACGGGCTGAGCCTGTACCCATTTAACCTGTCGGAGGTGCACTCTAAGTGCAGCTGCCCTGACCCCAAAAACCCTTGTAAGCACATCGCGGCGGTGTATTACCAGCTAGGCGATTTCTTTCGAGAAGACCCCTTTGTGCTGTTTCAGCTGCGGGGGCGCAGCCGCGACAGCATTTTAGATGCCCTGCGGCAGCGGCGACAGAGCAGCGCTGTGCCGTCAGAAACGTCTCTGGTGAGCGAAGACAGTGGAGCCACGGCAGAACTAAGAACTGCCTCTAGCGGCCTCAACCTGCAGCAGTTTTGGGCCTACAGCGAACCCTTAGACCCAGAACTGGTTGTGATTACTCCGGCTGAGACCACGGTGCTAGATGTACTGGGTCGAATGCCGCTGCCGCCAGAGGACGCACCTGTGGTGATGGGTCACCTGAAGGAGATTTATCGGGCGGCGGCTCAGCAGGCGATTATGCAGGCCCTAGGCTGATCGGGTAAGCGACAGCAGCCGTCGGAGGCCAAGCCAGCCAATAATGGAGAAGCCGACTGCCAGCAGCAGGCTAATGACCGAGATGCGGATGGCTGAGCGCCAGGCTTCTGTTCTGACCCGGCGCTCGGCTTCTGCTCGACGGGTCCCAATCTCAGCTTCAATTTGCTGTTGGGCTTGGTCGGCCCGCTGCTGCAAAAACTGGGTCAGGCCGTCGGGGTCGTTGCGGTACTGCTCAATGTCGGGCGGTAGCTGACCACTCTGAATCGCCTGGTTGAGGAGTTCTTCGTTTTGCAGGACTGCCCCTAGCTGGCTTTGCTGCTGGCTAAGCTCGGTGGAGAGCCGCTGCTGCAGTTCAGTGGCGGCTTGGCTGGCTTCGGTGCCAACCTGGGCTAGGGCCGTTTGGCTAGAGAGGCGCACCGCGTTGAGGTGCAGCAGGATGAGGAGCAAATAGACCAGCCCTAGTACGCTTGCCAACGCACAGACCCAAAAGCGCAGGTCAGTCGTTAGACTCTTGCGCTGGGCACTGCGACCGACAGAGTTGTCTACCCACAACCCGGCCAGAAGCAAGGCGATGCCGATTAGGGGCACAATGCCGCGATCGACCAGTTGAGTGGTCGTGGCTAGTTGCCACTGCACGTTGGTGAGGTTGGGGGGAATGAGCAGAATGAGAAAGTCTAGCAGGGCTGACAGAATGGCGATCGCGCCAGCTACCTTGAGGGCGATCGCGGCTAGGGGAGACGCCACCGGACTGGTAACAGCGGGTTCTGAGGTCATAGAGTTGGTCACTTGCTACAAGTAACCATTCTGCCCTGGCTGGTCCAGAAAACCACAAAAACGCCACAAAAGATGTGGGGGCTTGCCGGACCATGCTCTTGCCCAAAGCAGGGCCAGCGCTCTGTTAAGAATCGCTGGGGAGGGGTTGCCAGTCTTTAATGGCCCAGGTGCTGGCGTCCCAGGGGGTAAATTCGACCTCAGTGAGGCGATCGCTGACCGCGTTGGTCATGGCCCGATGCACCACCGGAATCACCGCGACATCCTCGGCTAGCAGTGCATTCATTTGCTGAAATAACTCGGCCCGGCGATCGGGGTCAAGTTCTTGTTTGGCTGCTTGCCAAAGGCGATCGTACTCGGGGTTGCAGTAGCGGGCGTTGTTGGGCTGCTGCCACTGGTTGGCCTGGGAAGCAATTTTGGCACAGGTCCACCAGCCCATGTAGGTGGTGGGGTCAGGGTTTTCGTTGCCAATCGAGTACACCTGCATATCGGCAAAGAAGTGGTTGAGGCTCTGGGTGTCTTTGGGGTCGGCGGAGAAAAACTCATCCAGGCGCACCCGCGCAATTTGCACGTCTATGCCTAACTCCGTGAGGCTGTCACTGACAATGGTCTGGGTTTTTTGGCGCACCGGGTTCACCGCCGCCTGAAACAGCACCTCTAGGGCAACGCCGTCTTTTTCGCGCAGACCGTCGCCGTTGGTATCAACCCAACCTGCTTCATCCAGCAGGGCTTTGGCCTGCTCTAGGTCGTAGGTATAGGCGATCGACTCAGATTGGTAGTCGAGGGGCGCTACTAACAGCTGCGCGGTAGGTTTGCCGGCGGTACCGTAGAGTTCTTTGGCAATGGTGTCGCGATCGATCGCCAAATTAATGGCTTGGCGCACCCGCAAGTCGCTGAAGTAGGGGTGCGGAATGCTTGGGCTAGAGCGCTCCCCGTCTTCGGTGCGGGCAAAGGGGTTAGCAAAATTGAGCATAATGCGCTCTACCTGAGAGCCAAACAGGTGAGTCACGTGGCCGCTGGCGTCGGTTTCTAGCTCCTTGAGCGCTTCGGCTTCAACCTGGAGGTTGTGGGCAAAGTCGGCCTCGTTGGTTTGCAGCACCTCGCGGGCCGCAGCGTAGGGGGCCAAGCCGCCGACTAGTTCTACGCGCTGAAAGGCGGGCCGTCCGCCCCAGTAGCTGGGGTTGGGCTCGTAGATGACGGTGCCGCTTTCAAACCCTACGGTCTGGTACGGGCCAGTACCTACAGGTTGGAGGTTAGCCAGAGCATCGCGGGCGCTGGGGCCGTTGTGCTCTTCAAAAATGTGGCGGGGCAAAATTAGCCCGGTTTGCCCCGTAAAGGGCACTGACCAGGCCGGGGTAGGGTCGGTGAAGGTGATTTTTACGGTGTAGTTGTCGATCGCCTCGACGCTTTTAACCCCCTCGTAGTACTGGGCGGTGGCTGCCGCTACTACCGGGTTGCGAATGAACTCAAAGGTAAACACCACATCGTCGGCAGTAAATGGTTCGCCATCGGACCAGGTTACATCGGGGCGCAGGGTCCAGGTGACAGAGGTGCCGTCGGCGGCTATGCCGCCATTTTCTGTAGATGGCACCTCGTCGGCCAAAAAGGGCACGAGTTCCCCCGCCTGGTTATAGCTGGCCAGGGGTTCATAGACAATGCGGGCGGCTTCAAAATCTTGGTAGCCGGTAGCCAGGTGCGGGTTGAGGGTGATAGCAGAGCGGCTGTACAGCAACCGCAGGGTTTGCGGATCTCGCTCTGGGGCTACCACCTCGTTTGCAGGGGTCGGAGCGGTGGCTAAATCGGTAGACTGGCTACAGGTGACGGTGGTGGCTAGAGCCACGCCAGCGGCGGCCACCAGGAGTGCGGTGCGAAACCCTGATCTGATCATTATCTAACGCTGTTTAACCCAAAACGACAGTGCTGCCAGCTTTGCCTCCGCCCCTTCCCCTGCACCTCATAGTAGACAATTTAGGTGTCTCTGAGGTTGGCGGCGATCGCGAAAGCGGCGGGCAGTCTTTTCATCTACCTCTATGTCTATCAAGGGCAGTGGGCGGGTTCCCGGAAACTTTAAAGCTGGCCCAGGGCCAGCGGTTGATGGCGGTGATACTGAATGCTCGAATGGCTGACTACGCAGGGCGGATGTGTTCTTTAATTATCCCACCTCTGACCCTAGGGAGTAATTAAAAAGAAGAGGTAAAAGATAGACTAAAGACATAAAGCAGACGTGTTGTAATCAAACAATCAATAAAAAAGTGAATAAATTGGCAAAATTAGCTACTCTTGGGGTCAGCAGCCCCCCTTAGTGGTTGAGTGTTGAATGTGAGACTACGCGACCAGGATCAGGCACCATTATGACTGACACTACGGCTTCAAGTGCTTCCCCAGAGCCCCAAGGCAACCGCTCGGCAAACAGCGGTGAGGAGGTCATAATCTACCCTCCAACCCAGATGGGGGATGGTTGGGAAACGGTGACGCTACCTGGCCAGTTACCCCTGGCAGACGATTCGGGGTTTGCAGCCGAGGCCGACGATATCTCTACGGTTTTGCAGCATGAGCTGGTGCCGTCGGTTGCCGCTGAGACTGCGGACGGAGCCATTGAGCCCGACCCAGAGAACCTGGTACAGCTCATTCAAGACCTCAACCAGTGCAACGACGCGCTGCTGCTGCGCGTTACCGAGCTAGAAGACGATCTGGAGCGATCGCAGGTGGCCCTCCAGGCTGAAGTTGAGCGCAACCAGGCCCAGAGTCATCTTGGTGCGCTGCCTGTCACCGCCACCCCCGGTCCCGTGCAGCAGCAGATCGCCCAGTTGCTCAGCGAGCTGGATATCGCCAACGACGGTCTCAGGCGCACCACAATTCACAATGAAACTCTACAGGCCGAGCTAGAGGTGAGTCAGCAGCGGGTGGCCCAGCTCGAGCGCGAGTGCACTCTACTCCAGCAGCGCTTCAGCGAGAAAAATACGGCGTTGCACCAGGCTGAAGAAACCTGCCGCGACCTCAAGGCGCGACTGCACCGTCAGCAGCGCTATACCCTACAGTTTAAGGCTGCCTTGGAAAAGTGTTTGAACATGACGCCTGGGGCTGCGACAACTAACCCTACCGCTGTGCAGGGGCAGCTTTTGACCTCTGCTATAGAAGAGCCAGGACAGCCCATTGCCATGCCGCGATCGCAGCAAATTCAGCCCTGGTCAGCCGGGCCAGGGGCGTCGACCAGTAATCCTAGCCTGACTCACCTGCTGCGCGGCCTGCGGGGAACCGGGCCGAGTCCAGCACCCCAGCCCGATGTACCCGCACCCCAGCGCGACTTACCCAAGTCCCCAGCGCCATTGATAGATATCGCTGAACCACTAGCCCCAGTTGTCGCCCAGTCAGTATCCCATCCAGAGCCCGGCCCTGAACCCGCTCCAGAGGTTGCCGCTGCCTCGGTTGCCACTGACCCCTGGCTAGAGCCAGCATCGCTCCCCGAATCGGCGACCCCAACTGTCGTAACACCGTCTCTCTTTACCGAACCGTCTCCCTGGGGTGAGCCCATTGCCTCGGTGGCACAGCCTGCCGCCGCCCAGCCTGAACCGGCGGACCCGGTGCCCGTTTTCGAGCGGCCTCCAGTTGCAGACCCGGTAGTGGCTGCGGCCCCGGCGGCTCCGGCTCCGGTGATGGTGACCCCGGCGGCGACTCCGCTGGCGGCTTCGGTAGCGGCTCCGGTGGCCACCGCCTCGGGCCCATCTCTGCCAGCCTACCTCAGCAGCAGCGGCAAGGCCTCGCCCTCACCCCTGGTTTACCCACTGCGATCGCAGAAAAAGATCAAGACAATTGCAGCGGTTGAGCTACCCAGCTTTGGTCGTACCGTGCGTCGTCGGTAAGCCCAGAGAAATGCCCTAGGGGGCTGCGATCGCAGCCCCCTAGGGCGGGGTAGTGCCGTCAACGGCTTGGTTTAGACCTGGTTGAAACACCGCATCCGCCTTACACTGAAGAGCGGCATCGCAGCTATTTTAGGTGGTGGCCAATGACCATTTGCAGCAGCGTCGGTTCGCCACCGGGCTGGTGATATTTGTCGGCCCAGGTGCGAATCACCTCGTCTAGCTCTTGCAGGGCGGCTTCTCGATGGACAGCGGGAATGTCCAATTCCTCTAGCACCCGCATGGTGCCTGAAATACCGTTAGCCCACTCACGCATCATGCGAAAGTACTGGGCCGTATCGTCCACCATGGCGTACATGCGCTCCTGGTCATCGACCGGCGCGTAGGAGGCCCGAGCCAGCCCGTAGTAGGAGGCTCCCCAGGAGGCATCGATGCGAGCTACGGTGCCCGAGTAAATCAGCCGCCGCCGGATGTGCTCGGCCAAGGCTTCACTGAGCGGCACGCGGTGATCCTCTGGCAGGTCATCCTGCGACTTTTCGTGCAGAATTTCGATTAGCTCTAGAAACTGAAACGAATTGATGATGCGGGCATCGGGGCAGGGAGTCGGCAGCTTGCTCTCTAAAATCGTCTTTTCTTCGCTGGTGAGCGAGGTGCCCGCCACCCGCGACTGCCCTGGCTGCCAGGGGTAGCGCCGCAGCCACATGTAGGGAAACTGAATTAGATAGCGAGGCTCCTGGGAACCCAGCATTTTGAGCAGTTTGCCTTCGGTCAGGGCCTGGCGCATTTCTTCGACAATGGCCTTGACCCGCTTGGGCTCAATGTGGTGCAGGTGACCCGTCATGCGCAGGTTTTCGCCCTGCTCCAGATAGGTCATATAGATGGCGCACTTGGCTGCGGTGGCTGCTGCGTCTAGGAAGGCACCGTGGCGATGACCCCCCGTGCGCATGGCGCTAAAGGCGATATACAGCAAGATCTGGTCGATGGCGCTGGGGCTGAGGCGGCGAATGAGCGCTTCGTCTTCTACCGCCAGGGAAGACAAGGGCATAGAAACAAGAGGTTCAGCCATCGGACTTGGGAAAACTCAAAACAACAGGCGGTAGCGCGGCCCACGCTGCTAAGGGTGCGAAACCGTTGAAAATTGCCAGAAATACGCAAATACAGCTTAGTCTAAAAGCTAGAAAAGAATCTGTAAGCTTGTGAACTTGAGATAAATACTTTGAGTTTATAAAGCTTTGAGTCTGGCTCTGCTGATTTAACGCTTGGGCCAGATCTAACTGGATGTTGATCGGCCTTGGTTATTCTCCCTGATTGATACTAAGTGTGACGCAAAGACCGACCATTTCCAACCAGCCCCTGGGGCTAATTTGGCTCGGTGAATTGGCTAGAGAACAGGCCTTGACGGCCTTCGGCTTTTGTATTGCCTGGGGCAGTCTTTTAGGCAGTGGTGCCTGGCTTAGCAATTCTGCCGCTGCCCCGGTAGGCCAGGTGGGCAGGCCGGGCCGCAGAAGATGTCGGGGGAGTCGGGTCGACCCGGCCACTGCCGCGAAAGCTGATTATGTTAGCGATCGCGGGTACCCGGCTGAGCCGACCGCTGCCACGATCGTCCTCAGCCCGAGTGGTGGCGCTGAGGTTAGCTTCGGCGTAGGATTGGAGTGCGGCAGATAACCCGAGGGGAGTGGCCGTAATCAGCAGGCCCAGGCTAACGGCGCAGGCCAGATGAGTCATCAAGGAACAGTTGGAGGAAGGGTGCATAGGACGTGGCCTTGTTAGCGCTTCTAGTCCTAGTTACAAACCTGTGCACCGTCAGTCAGGAAAATCTTTATCGGTAAATCTGCGGATTTTGAAAGATTAGTAGTCCTCGGCACGGATTTACCCTCGTTAGAGGAGCACGCTCAAATGGCTGAATTCACCCTATCTGCAGGGGTTAGGGACGGGGTGAAGTCGAGGCCAGGCTGCCAGCGAGGGCTAAAAGCCGCCGTGGCGATCGCAGAATGTTCACTGAACCTTTAAAAATGAGGCGGGCGATCGCAGGGAAAAAGGCTCAGGGGCTGTCATCAATCAACGGTTGATGTCCCAAGAACGGCAGTGACAGCTCCTGGCCTGTTTCTGGGTTGGCCATGGCAACGCTGATAGAAATAAGGATTTTCGCCAAAATTGATCACGCACCCTAGGGTGTGGCTTAAACAAATGTCTGCGATCGCGGAAAAACCCCTGGCTGCAATAGTCATAACCGACTAAACGATCTAATCTATGGGGAATGTGTTTGTGTAACTGAGTTCAGACCTGGTTGCAGGCCTGAGTTTAGAGTTGAGGCATGGTCTCCTGACGCGCCGTTTGGGGGCAGCCTTTAGCCAATGTTCGTTGAGGTATGGCCGTGCCCCCATTAGCCCTGGCAAACCGTGTAACCTGTGTAACTCCTTCTATGACTCTGGCGATTTCGGCCCGGGCCAAGGCCATGAAGGCAGAGGGGTTGCCGGTATGCAGCTTTAGCGCCGGAGAGCCCGATTTTGATACCCCCGACCACATTAAGGCGGCGGCCAAAGCGGCCCTTGATGCGGGCAAAACGCGCTACGGCCCAGCGGCGGGTGAACCGGCGCTAAAACAGGCGATCGCCCACAAGCTACAGCAGGACAATGGCCTCTGCTACGGCCCCGAGAATGTCATTGTCACCAACGGCGGCAAGCACTCCCTCTACGGCCTGATGATGGCCCTGATTGAACCCGGCGACGAGGTGATTATTCCGGCCCCCTACTGGCTGAGCTACCCCGAAATGGTCAAGCTGGCGGGGGGAACGCCAGTCATAGTGCCCACCACGGCTGAGCAAAACTACCGCATTACCCCAGCGCAGCTGCGCCAGGCCATTACCCCTAAGACCAAGCTGTTTATTCTCAACAGCCCCTCCAACCCAACCGGGATGGTCTACCCGCCCGATGAACTCGCGGCCCTGGCAGCGGTGGTCGTTGAGGCCGATATCTGGGTGGTATCTGACGAAATCTACGAAAAAATTCTCTACGACGGAGCCACCCACCTGAGCATTGGAGCGGTGTCGCCCGAGGCGTTTGAGCACACCATTATTAGCAACGGCTTTGCTAAGGCTTACTCAATGACCGGGTGGCGGGTGGGCTACCTGGCTGGGCCAGCGGAGCTGATTAAAGCGGTTGGCACCCTGCAGAGCCACAGCACCTCGAATGTATGTACCTTTGCCCAGTACGGCGCGATCGCAGCCCTCGAAGGCCCCCAGGACTGCGTGGCCACCATGGGCCGAGCCTTTGCCGAGCGGCGGCAGGCCATTATCGATCGCTGTCGGGCTATTAGCGGTCTCAGCTGCGGCGAACCCGAAGGCGCATTTTATCTCTACGTCGATGTCAGCGCTCTGGGTATGCCCTCCCTCAACTTTTGTACCCAGCTGCTGGATGAAAAATACGTAGCCGCTATTCCCGGCATTGCCTTTGGCTCGGAGGGCACCATTCGGATTTCCTACGCTACCGACATGGAGACCATTCTAGAGGGTATGGATCGGCTAGAAGCGTTTGTGGCGGCGCGTTTGAGCCAGCGTTAGGCGAGGCAGGCGGAGACCAGTTGGCTTCTTTTTCATTAAATGTGATGTCGGAGGCTTAGTTTGAGCCCTAGACAGGAATACTAATAAGGTTGTTGGTATTACCTGCTACATGGGGCATCGTTTTCCTACAGTGCCAAACCGAGGTGCGTTGAGCCACATTCCGCTGCGGCTGCTGATTGTGGTGCCCTTTGTGCTGCAGGTGTCGGTGGCGGTAGGGCTCGCGGGGTGGCTGTCGATGCGCCAGGGGCAGCGGGCGGTGAACCAGGTGGCCAGCCAGCTGCGCGATGCGGTCTCGCACCACATTGACTACAAACTCGAGCAGTTTTTGGCCACCTCCCATCTGGTCAACCAGCTCAACTACGATGCCATTACCCTGGGCCAGATTGACCCAACCAATGAAGCAGATCTATTTCGCCACTTCATGCGGCAGTCGCAGCGATTTGGCTATATTGACTCCATTTTTTGGGGTCAGGCCAACGGCGAGTTTGTGGGCCACACGATTTTGGGCCAGCAGGCTCACCAGCTGATGCGCGGTGGCCCTTCCCTAGACAACCACATTCAGTTTTTGGAGGTAGATGTAGCCACAGGGCAGCCCGCTGAACTGGTGCAGTCGACGCCCGACTGGAGTACGTTAACCCGACCCTGGTACCGGGCGGCGGTGCAGGCGAAAGGCCCGGTGTGGGGCGAAATTTTTCCGTACCATGCCCTGCCCGTGCTGGCGATTTCGTCATCTAGACCGGTGTATGACGACAGCGGCAAGCTGCTTGGCGTGCTGGGCAATAATTTCTTCCTCACCCACATCAGCCGCTTTTTGCGGGAAATGCCGATTAGTGAGCACGGGCAGGCGTTCATTATGGAGCGATCGGGCCTGCTGGTGGCGACCTCAACGATCGCCCCCTACAAGGTGGTTGACGGTCGCCCGCAGCGGTCCTACGCGGTGACGAGCTCGGACCCTCTGATTCGGGCCAGTGCCCAACTGCTGCTCAACCAGTCGGGGGGCGATGGTCGCCGCATTCAGCCCCAGCAGACTGAGTTTAAGCTCGATCGCAAGCGCCAGTTTATGCAGGTGGCTACCGTTAGCGACGACTACGGGCTCGACTGGCTGATTGTGGTGCTCATGCCCGAAGACGACTTTATGGCTCAGATTCAGGCCAGTCGCCGCAATACGATCGCCCTGTGTGCCCTGGCGCTGGCCGGTGCGATCGCCTCTGGCCTCTACACCAGCCGCTGGATTACTCGGCCCCTAAATGCCTTTAGCTCAGCCTCGCAGGCCATTGCTGACGGCCACCTCAACCAGGAGATCGGCCCGACTGGTATGCAGGAGCTAGAGGGGCTGGCCCAGGCCTTTAACAGCATGGCGGCACGGTTAGAGGCGTCGTTTAGCGACCTGCAGCGCTCTAAAGCCGATGTTGAGCGTGCCAACGCTGAAATTCAGCAGCAGGCTGCCCTCTTTCGCCTGATGGCCGAGAACATGAGCGATTTGGTTTGTCTGCACAGCCTCGACGGCACCTACCTCTACGTCAGCCCCTCAGCGCAGTGGCTGCTGGGCTACACTCCCGAATCGTTGATGGGTCTACATCCCTGTACCCTGGTGCACCCCGACGACCTCTCGGAATGTCAGCGCTACCTGCATCCACCTGCCGAAGGCCAGCCCCTGACCCTACAGCCCGTGGTCTGCCGCATGCGCCACCGCCAGGGCTACTATATTTGGCTGGAGACGTTTACGCGGCCCATTGTCGATGCCGCTGGCGCGGTGGTGCAGCTTCAGACCGCCTCTCGCGATGTCACCGACCAGGTGAGAATGCGCCGCCAGCTTGAGCACGACGCCTGCCACGACAGCCTGACGGGGCTGCCCAACCGCAAGCAGCTCCAGGAGCGGCTAGAAACCGCCCTGCTGCACGCCCAAAGCGATAGCAGCTACCGCTTTGCCCTGCTGTTCTTAGATATTGACCACTTTAAGGTGGTCAACGACAGCCTGGGCCACCTGATTGGCGATGAGCTGCTGATGGAGGTGGCCAGTCGGCTGATGGCTGTGCTGCGATCGACCGACCTGGCGGTGCGCCTGGGGGGCGATGAATTTGTGGTGCTGCTGGAGGATATTGACAGTTTTGATCAGGCCCAGGCCATAGCCGAGCAGATTTTGGAGATGCTGCGCCAGCCCTTTCAGCTCAGCAGCCACCAGATGTTTGCCACGGTCAGCCTGGGGTTGGTGATGGGCGCTGCCCACTACCAGTCGGCCTCCGACCTGATTCGCGATGCCGATACGGCCATGTACCGGGCCAAAGCCGGGGGGCGTGACGGCTACCAGGTCTTTGACCGCGGTATGCACGATCGCGCGATCGCCCGACTTACCCTCGAAACCGAACTGCGCCGCGCCCTGCTGAACCACCCCGAAGAGTTTGTGCTTTACTACCAGCCCATTATTGACCTGCAAACGGCTGAGGTTAGAGGGTTTGAGGCCCTGGTGCGCTGGCAGCACCCCCAGCGGGGCCTGGTGATGCCCGGTGAATTTATTTCTGTGGCCGAAGAAACCGGGCTGATTGTGCCCCTCAGCTACAGGCTGCTGGAGCTAGCCTGTAGCCAAATGGCCGCCTGGCAGCGCACCTACTCCCAGGCCCTGGGGCTGACGGTCAGCGTCAACCTGTCGGCGCTGCAGCTGCACAGCAATGGTCTTTTGGAGCGAGTCGATGAGGTGCTGCACAATGCCAATCTCTCGCCCCGCAGCCTGGTGCTAGAGATCACCGAAAGCATGCTGATCGACAACATCGACGACACCATTACGGTGCTCAACGGCTTGCGCCAGCGGGGTATTGCCCTCAGCATTGATGACTTTGGCACCGGCTACTCGTCGCTGAGCTACCTGTACCGCTTCCCCATCACCAGCCTCAAGATCGATCGCTCCTTTGTCAGCCAGATGGAAACCAGCCTCAGCCACGAAAAAATTGTGCACACCATTATTAACCTGGGGCGGCAGCTGGGCTTTAGGGCGATCGCCGAAGGCATTGAAACCTCGGAGCAGGTCAGCGCCCTCAAGCGACTTGGCTGCGACTGTGGCCAGGGCTACTGGTTTGGCAGACCTCAGCCCGCCGCCGAAGTCGATAGCTGGCTGGCCCAGGCTACAACCTACTACCGGCCTCACCCGGTGGCTTAAGCCGTTGGTCGACCCAGCGCTTGGCTTTATAAATTGCCTCGGTGCGGCTGACAACCCCAGGTACCGCCACGGCACAGCCGCGATCGTGCGTGGCCCAAACGGCATATATCGGCACTCCACCTTCAATGCTCTGGTCAAGCTCCAGGAAGAAACCTCGGTAGGTAAACGACAGCACGACGTGGGGATAGTCAGGGTCGGCAAACAGCATAGGGGGAAGGGCGTGAGGTTTAAGGCGTAGGGGTTAGGGACGACCTTAAATAAAAAAGAGGTGAGCTACGGCTCACCTCTATGAGTCGCGGAGCACGACTGACGGTCATCGCCAAACTACGCAGCGGCGAGGTTGCTGGCGGCAAAATCCCAATTCACGACATTCTTTAGGAAGGTCTCAATGTAGTCGGGGCGCTTGTTTTGGTAGTCGAGGTAGTAGGCGTGCTCCCAGACATCCATAGTGAGCAGAGGCACCTGATTGGCGGGGAGGGGGTTGTCGGCGTTGGCGGTTTTGGTCACCTTAAGGGTGCCGTTGTCGAGCACCAGCCAGGCCCAGCCGCTGCCAAACTGGGTAGCCCCAGCGGTCTTAAATTCTTCGGCAAATTTGTCAAAGCTGCCAAAGTCGGCGTCAATTTTGCTGGCCAGGTCGCCAGAGGGAGTACCGCCGCCGCCGGGCTTCATCGAGTTCCAGTAAAAGGTGTGGTTCCAGGCTTGGGCACCGTTGTTAAACAGACCCTGCTTGGAGCTGTCACCGGCGATCGCCTTAATCACTTCCTCAATAGGTTTACTGTCGAGGTCAGTGCCTTTAACGCCATCGTTGTACTTGCTAACGTAGGCGGCGTGGTGCTTATCGTGGTGAAATTCCAGCGTGCTCTTAGAGATATAGGGGTCTAGAGCATCGTAGGCGTAGGGCAGGGGGGGCAATTCGTAGGCCATGGGGCTCCTTGGGGGTTAAAGGCCTTTGGCATCATAAATCGCCACCCCTGCTAAAAACTATCCCCCTGGGGTGGAGGGGGATAGGGCAAATAGCTGCTCGAAGTAAGCCTTTGGATAGGGATTGGGCCAGGTCTTAGGCCTGAATTGCCACCAGCTCAATGTCAAAAATGAGGGTTTCTCCTGCCAGGGGATGATTGGCATCGAGGGTGACATCGGCCTCAGAGAGATCGGTTACCATCACGGGCACAATCTGGCCCTGGGGCCCTTGAATTTGCAGCTGCTGGCCGACATCCAGCGGAATATCGTCAGGAATGTGGTGGCGCTCGACCACCATTACCATTTCTTCCCGATGGGGTCCGTAGGCCTTGTCGGCCGGAATCACCTCGGTCTTGGCGTCGCCGGGGGTCATGCCCACCACCGCTGCCTCAAAACCCGGAATCACCTCGCCACTGCCGATGGCAAACTCGAGGGGGTCGCGATCGCGTGATGAGTCAAATACGGTGCCGTCTTCAAGCCTGCCAGTATAGTGAATGGCAACGCTGTCGCCTGATTTAGCTTGGGTCATAGAACGATCCTTGCAATGCACTAGGGGTGGTCGTGTCGTCACGGTTGTCCTGTTCACGCTAGCGGGCATTTGGTCGAACCCCAGCAATACTAGAGATTTTCCTAAGGTTTCGGAATGACCCAGGCGGCGAAGGGCTTTGGAATGGGCTAGCCGCGATCGCTGCAGCCCTTGATATGCTCTAGGTAAGGGACTCCCTGCCGCCTTAAACCTGAGGTCTCCACGATGGCCACCTCCACCCCAGAAACCGTTTCCCACCCGGAGGCCAATATCTGGCTGGGCGAATTTCAGGCGATTTTGCAGGGTGCAGTGGGCGGCTTTTTGTTTGGCATTCCGCTGCTGTACACCGTCGAGGTGTGGTCGATTGGGGCGGCCACCGACCCCCTTTGGCTGCTGGTGGTGCTGGGAGCTACCCTGGTGGGGGTAGGGCTGCTCACCCAGGTCGAAGGGTTCCGGCAGACCCTCAGCCTGCATCCCCTGGAGGCTCTACTCGAAAGCATTGAAGCAGTTGCCATTGGGGTGGTATGCGCAACGCTGGCCCTGGTGCTGCTGCGGCGCATTACCCTGGCTACGCCCCTGTCAGAGGTGCTGGGCAAGGTGGTGTTTGAGGCGGTGCCCTTTGCCCTAGGGGTAGCCCTGGCGCGCTCGACGCTGCAGGGCAAGCAGGGCCGCGATCGCCGTACTACGGCCCCCCTATCGCCTCGGCTGGTTTCCCCCACCCTGAGCAACCTGCGCGATGCCCTGGTCGATTTCGATGCCGCCCTAATTGGTGCGGTGCTGATTGCCTTTAGCATTGCCCCCACCGAAGAGGTGCCCCTGCTGGCCGCCGCCCTGCCGCCCCTGTGGCTGCTGCTGATTATGGCCGCCTCCCTGGGCCTCTCCTATGCCATTGTGTTTGCCTCGGGCTTTACCGATCGCGCCGAGCGGCGGCAGCGGGGTCTGCTGTTTAGCCCCATTACCGAAACCCTAGTGGCCTACCTGGTGGCGCTGCTGGCCTCGCTGGCCATGCTGGTGCTGTTTCAGCAGCTCAACCCCAGTGACCCCTGGTCAGAGTGGCTGAGCAATATCTTAGTGTTGGGCCTACCGGCCTCCATTGGTGGGGCCGCAGGGCGTATCCTGATCTAATGGACTTGCCCAACCCCCCCGGCCCCACCCCGCCCGATGCGGCTAAACGCTTCACCCAGCGCTCTGCAGCCGAATGGGTGACATTTATTGCGGCCGCAGTTATTTTGCTGGGGCTGGTGGGGCTAATTCTGTTTGACTGGCAAACCAACCAAAACCAGCCCCCCGCCTTTGCGGTGACGGTGTCTGAGGCGGTGCGCGTAACCGATGGCCGCTACTATGTACCCTTTGCCATTACCAACACCGGCGGTCGCATTGCTCGCATGGTGCAGGTGACCGCCGAACTCAACCTTGAGGGAACCGACGACGAGACTGGCGAGCAGCAGATCGACTTTCTCTCGGGCCACGAAACCAAAGCGGGCAGCTTTGTGTTTACCCACAATCCTCAGGGGGGAGATTTGGTGGTGCGGGTGGCCAGCTACCGCCTGCCGTAGAATGCTGGGCAGTGGGGCACGAGACAAAAGCCATCCCCACCTAAACTTTACCCAGGTCCAGAAGTGCAGTTTTGCCTGCGGGAAAAACTCCAGATCCCAAGCTGGACTTGCTCTAAAAATGGCCATCCCTGGCCCCTTTGGGGCGGCTTCACTAACGACTCCGCTCAGGGAATGGCTATGGCTGTTTTTATTGCTAAGGGTGCCGCGCTAGCGGCATGGACGATTGGTATAGCAAGAAGGGAAATGCATGCTCGGCTACGTCCTAATTTTGCTGGCAACGGTTTTTTTTGGTGCGCAAAACTTGATCACGCGGGTGCTGTTTACGCCCTCTAATCTGCTGGGTCTGGTAGAAACCGGCGGCTTTGTAGAACCAACCCTGCCCAACTCATTTTTGCTGATGTTTATGCGGATGCTGGTGGGGGTGCCCCTGATGGCGGTGCTGCTGCCGCCGGTATACCCTGCTATGTGGGCTGACCTGCGCCGCTTAGGCTCGGCCAGCTACCGCCGTGAACTCTACCTGGCCCTGGCGGGCGGCGGGCTGATGTTTTCGTACCTGGCGCTGCTGTATGTGTCGGTGGGTCGCGTTGCCGCAGGCATCGCGCTGACCCTGTTTTTTACCTTTCCGGTTTACACGGCCCTGCTCGACTGGTACTGGTTTGGCCAACGCCCCAGCACCAGCCGCTGGGCAATCTTGGCGCTGATTTTGCTGGGCAGCGCGCTGACGATTCCCATGACGGGGGCGGCGATCGAAAGCTGGCTGGGAGTAATCTTTGGGCTGGCCTCGGGGGTGGTGTACGCCTTCTACACCGTGGCCGCCCAAAAAGCCTTTGAAACTTTTCACCCTGTGCCCTTTACGGCTATTAGCTTTGCGGTGACGCTGGTGCTGTCGGCGGCGTGCTTGCTGCTGTGGCCGGGGGAGCTGGCGGGGCTGCTGTGGCCCGCGCTGTGGATGGGGGGGCTGCTGTCGGCGATCGCCACCCTCACCGGCCACGTGCTCAACAACCTGGGCATTCGCGTGGTAGGGGCCACCGCTGCCTCCATGCTGGGTGCTGCCAACCCGGCCCTAACGGCAGTGCTGGCCTGGGGCGTACTGCAAGAACAGCTCTCCCTGGTGCAGGGGTTAGGGGTGCTGCTGGTCACCGTCAGCGTTGGCCTGCTGAGCCTGACTAAGCCGTCCTAACCATCCTGGTGATGGCGGCTAGGACTAAATTCAATGCGGCTCAATTCGGCGTCGTTTAGCTTCACAACATACTTCTGAGGAACATTTCCTAGCAGGCATGCTCCCAGGTCCTACGTCTGATAAATCACTGGTTAACCTCGCTCACAGCGTACCGTCCTGGTGTGCGTTACGCTAGAGTGCGCTAGTTCTCTGGGCCTTGGCTTTGAACCGTCAGCGCGGACGGTGACAGAATCGGGTTTACGAGGACTGGTCTTTGACCATCGCATCGCTTCCAGGTATGGCCCCTTCTTCTCCAGATTCGCCGCCCCTTCCCCCCGGCAGTTTTGGTCTGCCCGTTGTGGGCGAAACCCTCAATTTTTTGTTTGACCCCGAGTTTGCCCGCAAGCGCCAGGCCCGGTATGGAGCCATTTTCAAAACGCGCCTGCTGGGCCGTCCGACGGTGGTGATGATGGGGCCAGAGGCCAACCAGTTTGTGCTCGCCAGCCACATGGACTGTTTCTCCTGGCGGGAGGGCTGGCCTGGCACCTTTAAAGAACTGCTGGGCGAATCGCTCTTTTTGCAGGAGGGCGACGAGCACCGCCGCAACCGCAAGCTGCTCATGCCCGCCTTTCACGGTCCTGCCCTGGCTGGCTACGTAGACACCATGCAGACCCTCACCGATCGCTACGCCCAGCGGTGGGAAGACCTGGGCCAGTTCACCTGGTTTGACGAACTGAAGCGGCTCACCTTTGACATTGCTAGCACGCTGCTGCTGGGCAGCGAACCCGGTGACCAGAGCGCCCAAATGTCGCAGTGGTTTGCCGATTTGACCAACGGTCTGTTTTCGCCACCGCTGCGCTGGGGCTGGACGCCCTTTGGTAAGGCCATCAAGGCGCGCGATCGCCTGCTCGATCACATTGAGCAGGTGGTCAAAGAACGCCAGGCCCACCCCACCCACGATGCCCTGGGCCTGCTGGTGCAGAGCGAAGACGAAGCGGGCAACCGCCTCAGCCTAGAGGAAATCAAGGCCCAGGCCCTGCTGATGCTGTTTGCGGGCCACGAAACTACCACCTCGATGCTGACCTCGCTGGTGATGTCGCTGGCGCAGCACCCCGAGGTGTGGGAGCGGGCGCGGCAGGAGCAGGCGGCGCTGATGGCCAGTAGCGATGCGATCGCCCTGGAGCAGGTGCGGCAAATGTCCTACCTTGACCAAGTTGTCAAAGAAGTGGAGCGGCTGTACCCGCCAGTGGGCGGGGGCTTTCGCGGTGTGGTGAAGGCCTTTGAGTTCAACGGCTACCGGGTGCCCGAGGGCTGGATGGCGTTGTATAGGATAGATGCGGCCCACCGCGATCGCCGCATCTACACCGACCCCGAAACCTTCGACCCCGATCGCTTTGGCCCCGAGCGGGCCGAGCACAAGCGCTTTGACTTTAGCCTGGTGGGCTTTGGCGGCGGTCCTCGGGTGTGCCTGGGCCTGGCCTTTGCCCAGCTCGAAATCAAGCTGGTGGCGGCCCATCTGTTGCGCCACTACACCTGGGAACTGGTGCCCGATCAAGACCTCACCATGAACCTCATTCCTACCCTGAGACCCAAGTCGGGCCTCAACGTCGTTTTTAAAAAACGCGACCATGATCAGACCCAAACAGCTGCTCCGAGCTATTCGCACAGTCCGCAGCCAGGACGCGACTAAACTGGGCGACTTTGCCCTGCTCAAGGCCGATGCCTTGGGGGCGGGGGCAAACCCCGCTGTGATGGCTCAGCTAGAGCCGGTAGTAGGCTACTATCCCCCGATCGATCTGGAGGCCTTGAGCCAGCTGCCCGAGGGCACCTTTGGCTACGAGTACGCCCACCACATGCGGGCCAATCACCTCAGCCCCTTTACCGTTAGCCCCGCCCTAGACGAGGTGGCACAGCGCAATGTGTTTGCCCTGCGCTACGCCATCACCCATGACATTTTTCACGTACTGCTGGGGTTCGACACCAGCTACGCGGGCGAAATGGGAGTGCTGGCCTTTGCCATCGCCCAAAACTACAGCCGATCGCAGCGGTTAGGTCTGTGGCTGGCCAGCGCGCTGTACCCTATCCTGGCCCCAGGGCAAACGCAGGATATTTTGGCCAACCGCCGCCGAGGGCTAGAGCTGGGGCAGCAGGCCGATTTTCTGTTGGGAGAACGATTTGAAGACATGTGGGAAATGCCGTTGGAAACAGTCAGGCAGCGGTTGGGGCTGGCGCCGGAGCCAAAAATTTCTGATGGCAGCCACTAGGCTAAGTTCTGTTTGGGTTACCCCTCAGCTGGTTGGGCAAACGCCGTTTGCCCCTACGGATCGATCGGTTTGGGCATCGAGGTGGTCGAACTAAAACTTTCAAATCATTCCTAAAGGCTGACTATGGTGCGATCACTGCTGTTGTTTGGGCTGGCTGGCCTGTGTGAAATTGGCGGCGGCTACCTGGTTTGGCTGGCCCTGCGGGAGGGCAAAAGCCCGTGGCTGGCGGTGCTGGGCGTGGCAATTTTGGGTATCTACGGGGCGGTACCAACGCTGCAACCCACCCATTTTGGCCGAGCCTACGCAGCCTATGGCGGAATTTTCATTGTGCTGTCGATCGCGTGGGGCTGGCTGGTTGACCAGGTGAAACCCGATCGCTTTGATCTGCTGGGCGGCTGGGTGGTTTTACTGGGGGTCTTGGTGATGATGTACGCGCCCAGAAGCTAGGACGCTTTAAGCGATCGCCCTCGCCAGGTCCAGCCCCAGCCGGTCTTGGTTTTGACAATGGAGACCAGCGCGATCGCCACCACAATCAGGCCGCCCACGCTGCTCAGCCACCAGTAGCGCAGGGGCACCCCCACCTGGCGATAGCTCAGCCAGCGCAGCAGCCCGTAGGCTCCCAGAGTCAACGCCGTCAACCCGTACAAAATCGCTGTAGGCCAGGAAAATTCGGAACTGAGCAGGAGCGCGATCAGGCTTGCCAGCAGCCCCACCCAGGGCATGACAAACACCATGGCAATGGTGAAGGCCGACAGCAGCGTTAGCGGCAAATTTTCTTCGGTGCCCAGGTAGTAGTTTTTCGTCCACCCCTCCCACAGGGTGCCAAACGATGAATACATTCGCACGCCCAGCAGGTCGATGCCCAGCACGTAGCGCAGCGCCAGCTGGTGCCGCCGCACCTGGCGGGCCAGCTCCACATCTTCCACGATCGCGTTGGGGATAGCGGCATGGCCACCAATGGCGTCGTAGGCGGCGCGCCGAAACAGCATAAACGGCCCGGCGGCAAAGGCATCGTCTACCGCCGTCGAGTCGTTGATGGCCTGGAAGTCGTAGGCGATCGCGATCGTGCTCATCATAATTGGCTGCACCAGCCATTCAGAAAAGCAGCTGATGATGATGTTGGGCGCGCAGCTCAGCAGATCGGCCCGGTGGGCTTGAGCTTCGGCCAGGGCAGCGGGTATGGCCCCTGCCGACAGCCGCACATCGGCATCGATAAACAGCAGGTAGTCGCCCTCGGCAAACTGCGCCGCGTGGGCACAGGCCCAGTTTTTGCCGTGCCACACTTCCCCCGCCGGGCGCGGCGGCACCGTCAAGTGATGGATATTGGCGTGCTGAGCCGCGAGTTCGGCGGCGATTGACCCGGTGGCATCGGTGGATTGATCGTCGGCAATCCAAACCTCGAAGTGCTTAGCCCCTGGTAGGGCGGTTGTCAGCACCGCTTCTATGCAGGCGCGAATGTTTTCAGCCTCGTTGTAGGCCGGAATAATCACGTCCACGGATGCCTCTGGCGGTGCAGCGGCGGCGGGTTGCAGCCGAGGGGCCGCCTTCAGCGACTGGGTGAGCTTCCAGGTAAAGGCTGCGATCGCCACCAGCGCCACCCCCAGCCCCCCATCTAGCCCCAGCATTACCGTATTCCAACCCATACCCTTACCCGCTGTCGTCCTATCGCTGTCTACTCAAGCGACGAGCCAAAGCAAAGGCGTTCACCCATCGTTTCCACAGTGTAATGCGGTTGATCACTAGGGCTGAACCGTTACACCTCGGCTCAGCGCCGGGCAACTCTCGCTACAATAAAGCCACATAGAATATTACGGATCGCTTGTGCTATGAAACGGTTGCTTGTTGCGTTGGTCATGTGTTTGGCTCTGGTGGGGTTTCCGGCCCAGGCAAGCGCACATCAGGTTGAAACCTTTTACACCCTCGACAATCAGCTTGAGTTTCAGTCGCAGTTCAGTTCGGGCGAGCCGTTTGTGGGCGCAACGGTCAGCATTTACGCCCCCAACAACCCCGACCAGCCCTGGATGACGACCACCACCGACAGCGAGGGGCGCTTTGCCTTTGTGCCCGATGAGTCGATACCAGGCGATTGGGAAGTGGCGATCGAAGACGACACCCGTAGCCACGCCGACTACTGGACCGTGCCCGTGGGCGATAAGGGCATTATCTACGACGCCATTAGCCTCGACTCAACCGAAGATGTGCACTACCGCGCCGCCGCTGCCTTTATGCCGCTGGTCTTTTCGATTGGTGGAGCACTGGCCTGGCTAGGGTTTACCCGCCGCCGTCGTTAATTGAACGTTGAAGTTTTAATTCATCCCTGCGTTCAGTACCCCCAATTGAATCAGTCCCTAAGAAACCTCCGGTAGCCCCATTGTGGACTGCCGGAGGTTTCTAGTTTTGGGATGCTGGCCAGCCCGGCTAGGCGATGTGTCACTCAACGGGACTGTCACAATCATCCTCGCTGGTGAGAGCGATCACCAAAACCATCCCGCAGCTATCGGCATTCTCCCTGTAGTTCTCTCTGCGTTCCCCCTAACGACCTAGGGAGAGTAACCCAGCGCTTCGCCTTGGTTTGCTCTCTGCCAAACGTTATAACCCCCTCCAGGAGAACCTTTCATGACTGTTCAAGCCCCCGTTTTAGACAGCTTCATTAAGCGCTACAGCGATCGCAACTACAAGTACCCTGTGCTGGTACGCCATCAGGGCAGCGTAATTGCCATGGCTATGGATGACCAGCGCCGCATCTATTACTCTGTGCTCAACCTCAACGGCCAAGGCAATTCCCTCGATGTGACCGGCTGGGCCGACCAGCCTCAGGAGCTGGAGTTTCCCAAAGAAATTGCCGAAGTGGGCTTTGGCGTGGCCGACCAGCTGCTGCTGCCGACCGTGAAAAAGGGCAGCCGCGACCCGGTAGACCCCGGCGTGGTCGTAGCCGATAACGAAGAGGACAAGTTTCTCTCTAGAACCGCGCGGTTGACGGCGGATGCCCCGTTTCAAGCGATGTCGGACGGGCGGTTTGTGTACGTGTTTCGCCAGGCGATCGCGGCCAACCACCCCGACCGCATTACAGTGGAAGGCCCCAAGCAGCAAAAAATTCCTATCGTCGACTCGACCCTGCTGGTCGATCGCTTTGTGCTGTCGGGGGCCTCGGGTGCGGCTCAGGCCGGAGAAGCCGCCCCGGTGCCACAGCTCAAGCTCAATCTAGAGGTGCGCTTTCGCCGCAGCCGCAGCAAAACCCGGCCCCAGAGCACCAAAGACAGCCTGGGCGCGCGCGACATGCAGGATCAGCCCTTCTTTGAGCCCACCCAGGAACTGTCGTTCATTCGCAATTTGCAGAATGGGCGGTTTTCGATCGTGCTGCTGCCCACCAACATTGCTGAGGTGATGCGCTGGCAAATCTTTGCCTACAACGCCGCTACGGGCCTGATCGACACCTACAACGTGGAGCGCTCGGCGGAGGGGTTGTTTAACACTCGCGGCACCCAAGCCACCACCACCAGCGGTGCCGCCGAGACAGCGCTGGACTTTAGCCAGGATGGCGATCATGTTGTCTTTGCCCCAGGGGTGTTGCTGGGCCAGGGCTTTAGCCAGGAAGCGTGGATTTTTCCTCGCGTGAGTGCCCCCGAACCCGGCATCGAGCTAGAGCAGGCGCTGCTGGGAGGCGACGACAAGACCGCCGCCGCGCCGCCCTCAATCTGGATTGTGGAGAACCGGCGGGTGCGGGTGGGCTTTGGCGATGGTACCGAGTTCCACTCGTTCATCACCGAAGAGGTGCTGCGATCGAACCAGTGGAATCATCTGGCGGTGGTGTTCCGCGACGGCACCGACGATGGCGGCTATCACCTCTACGTCAATGGCCTTCCTGTCGAGGTGCAGGCTGAGGGCACAGCCAGCTTTGGCAAACAGCCGGGGAATGCCCCCGTTCGCTTGATTGGAGCACCCAGGCGCAGCTTTTTGGGGCTAGTTGACGAAATTCGGCTGTGGAAACGGCCCCGCTCGGAGCGGGAGATTCGCAGCGATCGCGGCCTGCGCTTGACCGGGCACGAGCTGGGGCTGGCGGCCTACTGGCGGCTCGACGAGGGGCCAAGCCAGGGCATTCTCGACCAAACCGGCAACCACGCCCCCGCTGCGCTCAGCGCCGACTTTGCCACCCGCGCCTGGGTCGTATCTGACGCGCCAATTGGCGAAAATGCTGGCATTAGCCGCGACAGCTTTCAGGTTGAGGGCCGCACCATTGCATCGGGCATTGCCTCGCTGCTGTACTTTCAGCAGGAGGAAGCCCGCAGCGGCTACGACCAGCAGGCCAAGCCCATGCGCCAGGGAGCGCGAGTGATGCTGGCGGTGGCGACTCAGGCCGCTGGCGGCGAGCACAACGAGATTGCCACCCTCGACTTTGGCGTTTCCGCCAGCGGCAGACTGGCGAAAGTACCCGACAACCTGGCCCTCAAGCCTGTGGCGGTAGAGCGCCAGGGCAACCCGGTGGATGTCAGCGCAGAACAGGCCCAGATTCAGACCATTCAGCAGCTGGTAGACCAAAAGCTGAGCGCCGACGATACGGCCGATGTGAGTGCCGAGCTGGCCCAGATCGATGCGCTGCAGGCCACCATTACCCAAAAGCAGCAGGCCGCCCGCACCATCGATGTCAACGCTGAGCTAGCGCGCATTCAGACCCTGCAGGGGGCGATCACCCAAAAGACCCAGCGAGCCAACACCCTGGGCACGGAGATCGACTATCTCAACCAAATGTTTGCGATTGTGGATGACGCGATCGCCGCCGCCGGCCCGACCAGTGCCAACCGCCGTATCGCTAGCAGCGTGCCCTCGGGCAGCCTGAACGACCTCAACCTGCTGGCCAAGCTCAACCGCCTGCGCGAGCTGCGCGACCTGCAGGCCAACGGCCAGCGCGACCAGCAGCAGCTCGAAGATTTTCTGAGCAACGCCCAGGTTACCCTCTACGAGCACGCTAACTTTGGCGGTCGCGCTGTCTCCTTTGGGCTCAATGCCGGCTCACCACGGTTTGTCGGCTATACCCAGCTCAACCAGCACAGCTTCAACGACCGGATCAGCAGCATCAGAATCTCTACCTTTGTGCGGGTAGATCGGGGGCGGCGGCTGTCGATTCCGGCCCTGCAGGTGACGGCTTACCAGCACGCCAACCGCAACAATGGCCAAGACAAGGGGTTTGCCGAACCGTTTACCGAAACCACCGATTTTGTCGGTGGCGACTACAACGATCGCATCTCCAGTCTAGATATCTCTGAAAACAAAGACTTTCGTACCCATTGCGAAGCGCTGCAGAAATCGCTCGACTCCCTGGCTATCGACCTCGCCACTCTGCTGGGCGAGCTGACCACCATTCGCGCCAATATCGACACGCTGCGTGCCGACCTAGACCGCCAGCGGCGACAGCTAGAGCAGGCCGTAACCAGCGATCGCACCACCCTGGCCGCCCTGCAAACTCTTCTAAACAAAGGCTTTGCCGCTGCCATGTCGGTGGTGCACAGCGATGCCAGCGGCCTATCGATCGCGGGCGGGCTGCTGGCCTTTGCCTGGTCAGACGATACCCCGCTGCTGTTTGACAGCGCCGTGGGCAACGTGGCGATGTACTTTAGAGGTGCCGACGACCAGTTCTTTGTTGCCTACTACAAAACCCTCACCCAGCGGGCTCGCTACACCCTCAACGACGCCCTGGGGGCAGAAGCCGTGGTTGGTTTTGCCCGCTCCACCGAGGCCGAAATGGACCGCATTCGCGTGGATGTCGCTGACTCCGAAACCGCCTTTACCTGTACCGTTACCCTAACGATGAAAGCGGGCGATCAAACCATTGAGGAAACCTGGCGGCAGGTGCCGCGGCATCCCCAGGGCTTTGCCAAGGTGCTGAATGGGCTGGCGGGCGATCGCACCTTTGTCGGTCGCGGCAAACTCACCGTCACCGCAGGTCGGGCCGAAACCGTGACGGTAGCCGGGGGCATTCACCGCTCGCTGCCCGCTGGGTCTACCCTGTTCATTGGCGACCTCAAGGCTACTCTCACCGCTGGCGTAGATCAGGGGAAAACGGAGCTGAGCATTCGCGCCGCTGGATTGGCCAATCCCGGCCCCGAGCCGCTGCCGATCTTCTTTCTGGAGTATGACTACGAGGTGCAGGCCAGCACCACCCAGGCCGGTGTCGATTTGTCCTCGGGTTCGCGGCTATTGGCCTTTATTGCCAACGGGGCCGGACAGGGGGTAAAGAACGGCACCGTGCGCAGCGGCATTACACTCACCAGCCGCTGGGTGGCCGAAGCTCCGGGTCACACCTACGCCTTCAATGGCAAGGATAGCTACGCCCGGCTAGAAGCTGATACCCCCGCCGCATTTGGCCAGCAGCTGCGCCAGCTCTCGCCCAAGGATGATCTCACCCTCGAAGCCTGGGTGCGGCCCGGCCAAATTGCCGAGGCCAACCTGCGATCGCGGGTTCTGCACTACCAGCCCCAGCCCAGTACTACCGGCACCCCCTACCTGCTGGGCCTCAAGCGCGAGGAGTTGAGTACCGCCATTCAGCTCAACGGCAGCACTGATGTCGTTCACATTCGCGCCGCTGACCACCTCAACTTTGCCGGGGTAATTACCCTAGAGGCCTGGGTCAAACCCGCCAAGGACGAAAACAACGGCAACATCATCGTGCACGGCAACGCCGACGGCGACCAGGTTTACCTGCGGCTCAATAACGGTCGCTATGAGGCTGGCTGTCAAAGCACCAGCAGCGTTCATCAGGTTTCTGTGGTCATGCCCGCCGCCGATCGCACCGGGGCAGCCTGGGTGCACCTGGCCGGGGTTTACGACGGCAGCCACTGGCGGCTGTATCGCAACGGCATTGCCATTGGCGAGCAGGCCGCAACGGTGGGGGCCATTCAGGTTGCAGCAGATTGGGGACTGGGGTCTCACCCGGCCATCAGCAGCCGCATTTTGAGCGGCGCGATCGCCGAAGCCCGAGTCTGGAAGCGGGGCCGCACCCAGAGCGACATCGCCGCCGACATGGCTCGCGAGATCAGCGGCAACGAAACCGACCTGGTAGCCTGCTGGCGCTTTGACGACTTTGGCAACCGGCGAGCCACCGACCACTCTCGCTTTGGCCATCACGGCACCCTGGTGGGCAACCCCCAGGCGATCGAGTCGCCCATGCCCGCCTACTCGGTATTTGCCGGAGTGGGCGAGCAGCTGGTGCAGGCCTCGCAAAAAATTGCGGCAGGCAACTGGAACCACCTGGCCGTGGCGTTTAACCAGTCCTACGGGGTGCGGCTCGACGGCCAGTCCACCACGTTTTTAGATGCGGGTAAAGATCTCACCCTCGACCTCAACCGCGACCTCACGCTGGAGGTGGCCTTTAAGGTCAACGACCTGAGCCAGCCCCGCGCCCTGCTCACCAAGGGCAAAATCAGCACCGCCGAAGACCCCGAGCAGCACGTGCCCTACGCCCTGTACCTCAACCCCGCCGGGCGCGCCGTCTTCGCCTTTGAGGATGTCAAGGGCAACAAGCACCTGTTTGTCTCCGAGCCGATCGCTCGCCCCACCGAGTTCCACACCGTCACCGTGACCCGCAAGCGCCACAGCATTACCAGCCCGGTGCGCAACAACGACGACCAGCAAACGGGGGTCGATGTGGTGTCTTGGGACGTGATTCAGTTCTTTGTGGATGGCCAGGCCAACACCCCCGGCGGTCGACCCTACGGCCTGTTTGAGTACAAAAAAACGGGCAGCGACACCAGCGGCAAACCCCGAGTAGAAGACAGCCGTAATGAGGACAGCCCCAGCCCCGGCTTCAATGCCGGACAGCCCCAGCAGCCAGTGGATATTGGCAGCAGCAATGCGCCCCTGGAGTTTGGCTCGGGCTTTGCCCTGGCCTCCCTGCGCCACGGCGGCAGCGACTTAGACAGCATTAACGGGGTAGCGCTATCGTTCTCGGCTTTGCTGGTTCGCAGTGGCAAGCTGTTTGCACCCCAGCAGGCGGTTTTGATTGCCCAGGCCGCCGGTATCGAGGCCAGCGCCGCCGAGCTAGAGCGAGACGCCAACCGGCTGACGCAGACCCGCCGAGTGTTTGAGAACGGGCAGGCGATCGCGCCCCTAGACGGCACCCTGGCCGAAATTCGCCTCTGGAATTTGGCTCTAGAAGCGGGCAGCCTCAAGCCCACGATTCAGGGCGGCGAAAAAGGGCTGCTCTCCTGGTGGCAGTTTGAAGAGGCGGAAGGTACCCTCGCCTTTGACTCGAAGGGCGGCAGCCATGCCCGCTTTAAAGGCGGCGTGCAGTGGGTCAAAGACCCCAACCCCAGCGGGTCGCAGCTGGTGCTATACCGTAACGGGCAGCTAATGGCCAGCGAACTGGTGCCAGCGGGCGACCGCGCCGCCCTGCTCGCCACCGAGGCCCAGTTCACCCTGGGCGGCCTTCAGCGCGGTGGTCAAATTCAAGAATGCTTCCAGGGCGAGCTAGAAGAAGTGCGCATCTGGCGCACCGCCCGCACTCTAGAGCAGGTTCAAGACAATCTGTTCCGCCGCCTGCTGGGCGAAAACGAGCAGTTCCTCGACAACCGCGAAGACCTGATTGCCTACTACCCCTTCGACACAAATCAGCCCGATGTTCTGGCCGACTACTCCCTGCTAAACAATAAGCTGGTGACCCACGGCACCGAGTTTGTGCTCTCCACCGCCCCCATTGGCGAAGACACACCCCAGGTGCGCAGCGCTCTAGCCGGGGTGAGAACGCCCTTCAGCGATCGCCTCCAGAGCCCGCCTGCCGTGCAGGAGTACGGTGACCTGCAAACCGATGTCGATGGCAACCTGTTCGGCATCTACAAGCGCTGCTACGGCCTGATCAAAGACGGCCAGTGGGAGCTAATCACCGGGTTTAAGGTGGGTGAACTGGTGACCGAGTGGGTCGGTCAGGTGCAGTTTGCCCCACAGCTAATTGGCTTTATTGAAGGGGCACCGCCGGTTCCTGGCGAAAACCTTACCAGCACCAGCGTCGTGCTGGGCGAATTTGCCGACTACAACGGGGCCAGCTCTGTGGAGCTGAAGCAGGCCAGCAAAACCAACTTCACCTTCTCAGCCGAGAAAGAAAACGGCTTTGACTCTACCTTTGAGCTGACAGCCGGGCTACTTACCAAGATCAAGACTGCCGCTGGCATTGGCCTGGTGGTCGATTCCACCGATACCGATGGCTCCTTTGGTCTCAGGGCCAAATTTGAGCATTCCCTGGGCTGGCTCAGCGCTGGCAGCACCAGCCTGGAACTAGCCAACAGCCTCTCCAGCAAGCAGCAGCTCCAGGGCTTTGTCGAACCCCCCAACGCAGTGGCCTTTGGCGATGTCGGTCGTCGGTTTGTGCCAGAAAACATGGGCTTTGCCCTGGTGCAGTCGCAAACCGCCGACGTGTTTGCCCTCAGGCTCAAGCACAACAGCGCCCTGGTGTCGTACCAAATGCGCCCCAACCCCGACATTCCGCCCGATCGCAATATCATTAACTTCCCCCTCAACCCGCAGTACACCAAGCAGGGCACCCTCGACGGCAAAGTCGGCTTCACGCCAGACCCCGCCTACCCCAACGCCCTCACCTACAGCAACGACAGCAGCTTCTATAAGCCGGTCGAAGCCTTTGCCCTCAAGCAGCGCATCCAGCGCGAAGAGGAGCGGGTGCGGGCCTACTACGACCAGTACGATGCGAGTGCGGTGGGTCGTCGCCAAAACGTCTTATTTGACCAAAAGGGCGACCTGGGCAGTGAGGAAGTCCTCGACAACCTGCCACGGCTGGAGAAGCGCAACCTGGCCAACACCTACGTTTGGACCGCCGATGGCGGCCTGTTTGCCGAAACCCAGGAAACCATGGATGTCGTGCAGGAGAGCTACGGCGGCTCCTACGCCTTTAAGGGCTTGGCCGGAGCCTTCGCTGACCTCAGCGTGGCGATCGGCGGCGTGGGCTTTAAGTTCGGCTTTGAGGCGTTGTTTGGCGGTCGGCTGAATGTGCAGGCCAACAAGAGCGTGCAGTCTGAGAATGCCTTCTCGGTCGATGTTAGCGTCGACAATGTAGAGCGCGATGTCTTTCTGCGCGATGCAGCAGGGAATGTGCTGTTCGACAACAGCAACCCCCTCACTCCCAAGGCTCTGCGCCATCCTGGCCGGGTCGATGCCTATCGGTTTATGACCTTTTATCTAGAGCCCCAGGCCGACCACTTCGACCACTTCTTTAGTCAGGTGGTTGACCCGATCTGGCTAGAGCAAAGCACCGACGCCAACGCCCTGGCCCTGCGCGGCCTGCGCGACGCCAACAAAGGCCCCGGCACCAAGCCTCCCTGCTGGCGCATTTTCCACCGGGTTACCTTTATCAGCCGGGTGCTGCCCCCAATCGGCAGCACTAAGCCCTTACCGGCGCTAGAGGCCAAGATGCGGGAGCTGAGCATCGACAGCAACTTTGAGCTGATCAAGCGGCTCGACCCCTTTGTGGCCGACAAGGTTGACGACTTTGGCGAATTTTCGCAGGCGGTGCACGACACCATTGCCACCTTTATGCCGGAGCTGCAACCCCACGCGGCTACCATTACCGAATTTATGCGGCTGTTCTACGGCGTTAGCGAAACCACCAGCCTGCCCGACAGCCCCGAACTCACCGCTCTGCTAGAGGGCGAGCGCGCCCCCAACGCTGCCCCCGTGGTGCGAGTGGGCCGCAGCCAAACCCTGCGCCTCGAGGATGAGGCGGTGCAGGCTACCCTGCCCGGTTCGGTGGCCGACGATCGCCTCGCGTCCGACGCCATCTTCGTCACCTGGGCGGTAGAGTCGCAGCCCGCTGGGGCCACCGTCAGCTTTGTCGATCGCCACAGCCCGGTTGCGATCGCCAGCTTCAGCGACATTGGCCGCTACCGGCTCAGCCTCACCGCCAGCGATGGCACCCTGTCTACAACCGAAACCCTCAACGTTTTGGTTAACCAATCGCCGCTGGTGCGTGCTGGAAATGACCAGGAAATTGGCTTTCGCCAGCCCCTGGAGCTGCTGGGCGAGCTGGTGCGGGATGGGCGGGGCGATACGACCACCCAAGCCCTGACCACCCGTTGGGAAGCGATCAGCGGCCCCGGCATTGTCACCTTCTACGATGAAGATGCCCTGCGCACTGACGCCACCTTCACCGCCAGCGGCGTCTACCTGCTGCGCCTGACGGCAGAGACGATCACCGCTAGCGGTGTGCTCAGCCACAGCGACGACCTCCAGGTGTTTGTAGGGGCACGCATTAACCGCGGCCTGCTCAGCCTGTACAGCTTCGCTGACAGTTTGGCCAACGGGGGCAACACCGTACGCGATGTCGCTGGTGTTGGGGTGCCGGTGGATCTGGCGATCGCCGGTCAACCCACACCGCTCACAGTACAGGGCGAAACTACCCCCTTTGCCCTGGCGCTCAAGGAACCCGCTCGCCTGACCAGCGCCAGCACCAGCCGCCTGATTGGCGCTATCAAAGCCAGCGGCGAGTTTACCCTGGAGGCCTGGATCAACCCATCGCAGGCAAACCAGCCCGGCCTGGGGCGCATTCTCACCCTGTCGAGTGGGGCCAGTGCCCGCAACCTGATCTTGGGTCAGACCGGCAGCCAAATTCACGTTGGGGTGCGCACCAGCGAGACGAATGGAAATGCCAGCGATCGCGCTCTAGCGGGCGGTACCCTCACCCCCGGCACCCTCACCCACGTGGTCTGCACCCGCGAAGCCAGCGGTCAAACCCGCCTTTACATCAACGGTAAGGTAGTGGCCCAGCGAGCGATCGGCGGTAGCTTGGCCAACTGGGACGACAGCTTTGCCCTATCGCTGGGCAATGAGCTGGGCGATCCCCTGAGTCAAGAGCGCGCCTGGCTGGGCGACTTTCACCTAGTGGCCCTCTACAGCAGCGCCCTCACCGCCGCCGAAATTGCCACCAACTTTGAGGTGGGTGCCGACGCCAACCTGGCCCCGGTGATCTCTGCCGGTACCGACCAGGTGGTCACCTTCCCCGGCCCCCTCTTGCTCAGGGGAACTGCGGTCGACGACCAACTGCTCAACAGCGATCTCTCGGTGCTGTGGAGCCAGCCCAGCGGCCCCGCCCCGGTCGCCTTTAGCGACCCAGCTAGCCTGGAGCCAACGGTTAGCTTTACCGCCCCCGGCACCACCGACCACGACGGTAAACCCTTCAAAGTAGCGGGCGTCTATACCCTGCGCCTAACGGTGGGCGACGAGGCCCAGTCCATTAGCGATGAGGTGCAGGTTATCCTCAACCACGCGCCAATTATCACCGCTGCCGACACGCTCGTCGTGCAGTTGCCCAATCGGGCACAGCTAACGGCTGAGGTACAAAGCGGTCTAGGCAATCCTCAGCAGGGACGTCTCACCCTGCTCTGGAGTCAGCTCAGCGGGCCTGGCACGGTTTCCTTTGGCGATCGCACCCTGGCCAACACCACCGCGCAGTTCTCCGAAAGCGGCACCTACGTGCTGCGACTGACCGCCAACAACGGGCTGCTGTCCACCGTGGCCGATATTACCGTTCACGCCAACAAAGCTCCCACCATCCGGGCCAGTGCTGATCCCCTGGTCAACCTGCCCGCCCCCGCTGCGCTCCAGGGTGACATAGTCGATACCGGTCTGGCCGATCCGGCGGGTACCTTAACCGCCAAGTGGAGCCTGGTCAGTGGCCCTGAACCGGTTGACTTTGGCGATGAGGAGGCTCCCACCACTACCGTCACCTTCCGCACCAGCGGCGAGTACGTTCTGCGGCTCACCGTTAGCAACGGAGAACTCGCCGCCAGCCGCGAGGTGGCCATCACCGCCAACCAGGCTCCGGTGGTCGACGCCGGACTCGATCAGAGTATCGACTTTCCAGCTCTGGCCGAACTCGATGGCACCGTCAGTGACGACGGCTTCCCCCTGCAGCCCGGTCGTGTGGCCCTCACCTGGAGTCGGGTCAGCGGCCCCGGCACGGTCACCTTTGCCAATGCCACCAGCGATATCACCACGGCCCGGTTCTCCCAGGGCGGCGAGTACGTGCTGCGGCTAACGGCAAACGACGGCGCGATCGCCACCCACGACGACGTCACCATTCGGGTGAACCAGCCCCCCGTAGTCGATGCGGGGGCCGACCAGGTGCTAAGTCTACCCGTCGCCACCGATGGCTCAACGCCCAAGGCGATCGCCACTCTGTCAGGCACTGTGCAAGACGACGGCCTTCCCGCTGGCAGCCCGACTCTGCTCTGGAAACAGCTCAGTGGCCCTACCTCGGCGGTGCTTAAGAATGTCAAGAAGGCCACCGCCCAGGCTGAGTTCTCCCAGGCGGGCACCTACGTGCTGGAGCTGAGCGCCAGCGACGGACGGCTGACCGGGCGCGACACCGTTCGGGTCATCGTCTCCCAGCGGGTGGTGACCGGCATTCAAGCCCTCTACGATTTCCGGGAGGGCACCGGCAACGCCATCCGCGACCAGTCCGGGCTGCAGCCAGCGCTGGATCTAACTCTGGTGAATGGCGCGATCGCGCGGCTACCCCAGAGCCAGGGTATTGCCCTGCAGCAGCCTAGTCTGCTGGCCACCAGTGGCCCCGCCACCCGGCTTAGTCAGGCCATTCAGCGCAGCCAGTCCCTAACGGTAGAAGCCTGGGTTAAACCTGCCCAGGTAACCTACAGCCAGCTGCCAGCGCGGATTGTCACCCTCTCAGCCAATACCGACAACCGCAACGTCACCCTGGGGCAGGGCAATAATAAGTATGTGACCCGCCTGCGCACCACCACGACGAGGAGCAATGGCGATGCCAAGGTGCTAGAAGCGGGTCAGGTCAGCCTCAACCAGCTCACCCATTTGGTCTACACCCGCGATCGCGCTGGCGTTGCCACCTTCTATATCAACGGGCAACCGCAGCAGAGCGCTGCCATCGACGGCGATCTGTCTAACTGGGATGCGGCCTTTCGCCTAGCGTTAGGTAATGAGCTGACGGGCGATCGCCCCTGGCTGGGTGAGTACCACCTGGTCGCCATCTACAACCGCGCCCTGAGTGGAGAGGAGGTCGGCCAAAACTTCGCCGCCAGCCTCGCGTAGACCCTCGCGGATAGCTCTCGCACAGGTTCGTAAAGACCGGGKTTCTGCAGCGATGCCTCTGGGCACCCTCGCAGAAACCCGGTTTTTTGTGTGCTGATGCTACAAATTGAGGTTTATTTTGCAAAAATTCGGGATAAAGCTCTGGACGCACCTAGCAAGCAAAACCCAGCATGATATGATTGTTAAGGAATTATAAGCGTCCCTATGGGCCAGTCTTTGCTCCATTAAGCTGTTTGCAGCGGTTATCTAAGTTTTTGAGCTAGTTCGGCTTGTTGATATCTCGATTTTGCAATCAAGCTTAGGCTCTGTTCAGTTCCCTTCGGGGTGAACAGATTTTTTTTGGGCAAATAGTCCAGCCCCGATGTTCGCACGTTAACTTTTCTGGAGACTATTCCTTGACTGCAATTTTTGAGCCTTCCGCTAGAGCCGCGGATACAAATCCGTATGACGACCTGACTCTAAAGCAGGTTATTCAAACTATTCCTAAAGCCTATTTTCAAAAAGACCCCCGCAAAGCGTGGACTGCAGTGCTGCTCAGCGTCGGGGCTGTAGCCCTGAGTTACGTTGCGATCGCCTTCTCCCCCTGGTTTCTACTGCCCGTAGCCTGGTTTGTGACGGGCACGGCGCTAACTGGCTTTTTTGTGATTGGCCACGACTGCGGCCACCGCTCCTTTGCCAACCGCCGCTGGGTCAACAACTGGCTGGGGCACATCATGTTTCTGCCGCTGCTCTACCCGTTCCACAGCTGGCGGCTGCTCCACGACATTCACCACCGCCACACCAACAACATGGAGATTGACAACGCCTGGGCTCCCTGGAGCAAGGAGGAATACTCTGGCGCTGGCGGCTTCTTGCGGGCAGTTTATCAGGCTATGCGGGGCTGGCTGTGGTGGCTGGCATCGGTGGCTCACTGGGGAGCGCTGCACTTTGACCTGCGCAACTTTGAACCCCGCGACCATGCCAAGGTAATGCGCTCGATTGCAGCGGTAGCGATTTTTGCGGCGGTGTTTTTCCCTACTCTATTCTACTTCGCTGGCCCCTGGGGCGTGGTGAAGTACTGGCTAATGCCCTGGCTGGGCTACCACTTCTGGATGAGCACCTTTACCCTGGTGCACCACACCATTCCCGAAATTCAGTTCCACTACGATGACACCTGGAACGAAGCCGAAGCACAGCTCTCCGGCACCCTGCACTGTGACTACCCGAAGTGGATTGAAGTGCTGTGCCACGATATCAACGTCCATGTTCCCCACCATATCTCAGTGGGTATACCGTCCTACAACCTGCGGCCTGCCTACGCAGCGCTGAAAGAAAACTGGGCTCCACTGATGAAAGAGACCACGTTCTCCCTCGATCTGATGCGGACAATTACGGGGCGCTGTCATATCTATCACCCCGAGCAGGCTTACCAAACCTTCCAAGATTTGAACCGCTAACGCATCCTCCAAAAGTAGCTCTAGGGGCGATTTAGCCCCCGCCACCGGCCTGGGTCTCCTAGGCCGGTTTTGTCTTCGTTAAGGCCTTCGGTAAGGACAATTGGTAAACTGCGACACGTTGCTTGCGCAATTTGCCCTTGCCATCGCCACAATCGTGAGTAGCATTAGGAGTCTTGCCAGCGCTAGACCCCGATCGCTACTCCACTCCTCACACCGCTACACCAACCGCTATGGCCCTGCTGTCTCGTCCACTGAACACGCTACTCACGACCGCTGCCGTAGTGCTGGCGGGGCTGGCTGCCGCCCCCGTCGCCAGGGCACAACAGTTTGAGCAGCAGCCCATCGACCCCAGCCTGGCCGTGGCGATCGCTACTCCCGTGCGCGACGGGGCCTTTTATAACCTAATGATTTTGGAGCAGGTTCCTAACCAGCGGCAGTGCTGGCAGGAGCAAAACCAGGGGAGTGGGCCAGTGGCAATCGACCCGCTGCTGCTCAATTTTGACTTTACTGGAGCCTGCGATCGCAAGACCGACGGCAACGGCTACTCGGTGCGCGTCAACGGCCAGGACCTGGGCGTGCACTACCGCCTGGAGGTATCGGCCCGACAGAATGATCTGGTGCTGTTTGCTCGGCCCACCCGCGATCGCAGCGCTCCACCGATCGAGATTGGCCGCACCAATGGCCGCACCAATGGGTTTCTTAAAATTCAGCTCAACCCCGGCTGGCAAATGGCTCGCCGCACCTACAACGGCCAGCCCCTTGGCCACATCTACCTCACCCACGACGCCCCGCTGGATGTGCGCCTGGCCGCTGGGGCCGCTCCGCCTCTGTCTCAAGGGGCACCAGCCCCGGCGCTGCCCACCGTACCCAGCGCCCCCATTGCCCAAACGCCGCCGCCACCCAGCGGTACTACCCCTACCGGCAACCACTTTCGCGTGGTGGTGCCCATCACTAGCCCCAACACCCTGCAACAGGTGCGGGCTGTAGAACCCGAGGCCTTTCGCACCAACGTCGATGGCCAGGATGTGGTGCAGGTGGGGCTCTTTCGCGATCAGCAGCGGGCCGACGAAGTCTATCGAGCCCTGGTTGCCGCCAGCCTGCCCGCCAAAATTCTCAGCGCTTCGGCCCCGGCGGTAGCCTCTAATCCAGTATTGCCTCCCATTCCCCAGGGGGCGACCGTGGTGGTTATCGACCCCGGCCACGGCGGGCGCGACCCTGGTGCCGTGGGCATCGGCGGCCTGCAAGAAAAGCAGATTAACACCGCCGTCTCTAACCGGGTGCAGCAGCAGCTGCAGGCCGCTGGCATTACTGTGCTCATGACCCGCAGCAGCGATGTCTTTGTGGATCTCGACGCCCGCGCCCAGTACGCCAACCGCGCCGGTGCCAGCCTGTTCGTCAGCATTCACGCCAATGCCATCAGCATGGATCGCCCTGAGGTCAATGGTTTGGAGACCTACTACTACTCCAGCGGTGAGCGGCTGGCCCGCAGCATCCACAGCGCGGTGCTGCAGAATGTCAGTATGCGCGATCGCGGTGTGCGCCAGGCCCGCTTCTACGTACTGCGCTACACCACCATGCCCTCGGTGCTGGTCGAAACCGGCTTCGTCACCGGGGCCGAAGACGCCGCCCGCTTCCGCGACCCTGCGGCAGTGAATCGCATCGCCGACGGCATCGCCCGAGGTATTTTGAACTATCTAGGTCGGTAATGAGTGGTGAACGCTAATTAGTCTTAGAAATAAACTGTCGGACTGCTTTGACCACGGTTAGATCAGTCCCAGTTCCTCGTAGCGCAACCCATGCTTGCAGTTGCTCTACCGGGCGTTGCTGAATCAAGAGATGAACCTTGACGGGACTGGCACATCGCCGAACTTGAGGTAGTGAAGTAACAAGCGAACAAAGTGAGCCAGCATTTCTACGGTCTTGGAGTAGCAGAGCGTTTTGCGGTGCAGACGGGCTAGATAGTGCCGTAATCGAGTGTTCTCTCCTTCAACCCGAGTCATATAGGTTTTGCTGACAATCTGATCGCCTGCTGGAATAAAGCTGGGATACACCGTCCATCCATCGGTGACATAGAAGTAACACTGCCAGCTGCCAACCAGGGTCCAAAGCGGTTGAAACGTCTCGGCACTATGGTCGCCTAAGACCCAACCCAAGATTCCTTTTTTGAAGTGGTCAACGGCTGTCCACAGCCAAATCTTGTTTTTTTGAGCCTACAAAGGTTTCCAACTCGTCGAGTTCGCCGACCTCTGGCGTCGTTTCAGGGGCGTAAGCATCGGGGAGGCGTTCGCCCACTTGCTTCACCCAAGTAATGACCGTCGTATGGTGCACCCCTTTGACTCGCTCTATCGCTCGAAACCCAGCGCCGTTAACGTACATCTTGAGGCATTCGCGTCTGACCTCATCCGAGTACCCTCGGTGAGGCTCATAGGCCTCAATAAACTGACGACCGCAGGCTACACAGATGTGGTTTTGTTTACCTTTCCGCTTGCCATTCTTACGGATGTGAGTGGCTCCACATTCTGGACATTGCATCGCAGATCACCCTAACTCATCTCTCAATTATGCAACGCCGCTCTACCGATACTGCGGAGAAGGCCAAACTGCTCTCCAATTCAAGGATTCGCTCGCCGCGCAAGTCTAAAATCTTGACCTGGCCGTTGCGGTAAAGCCACAGTTCTGGCACCCCAAGCATCTGGTAAATCGCCAATTTCTGATCCGATCCACCGGCGATATCCACCTCAACCGCCAGATCTGGCGATAGATCTGAGGGAATCTCAGGATTCAACCCCTGCACTAACTCGGCATTCTGAATAAAAAAGCAGCTGTCGGGTTCGATGCTCTTATCCAGGTCTTCTCGGTTCCAGGTCGCTGAACCCAAATCCACAATTTCTAACCCCAGTTCTTCCGCTAGGGCAAAGATAATTTTGCTTAGCAGCCGATTGACAATCTCATGGAGCTTACTGGGCATCCGAATCTCCAAGCTGCCATCGCTATAGGCCAAGCGAGTAGCTCGATTCTCGCCTAGCTCTGCTAGAAAAAGCTGGTAGTGCTGCCAAGTTAACCCTGACACGGTCATCGCGCTGCCGGGAGACAGCACGATTTGACTCAGGGGGGTGGCTAAGGCAACAGACATGGGCAAACAACCGCAAAAACGGCAATGTCAGGATGATAACAAGACCGCAAGTCTTGTGACGGCATCTCCCGATCTAGAAAGCCAGCAAGGTGTGGCTATCGCGGGGCTCTGCTCCAGCCCGCCGCGATCGCATCAGCCTCGGTGCAAAACCACCGCTCTCCCTCGTCGAGATGGATCTCTGTGCCCTCATAATCTTCCATGCCAGGGACGTGATACAGCTTCTTGCCAGTTGAAATCGAGATATTACCTTTGACAACGCAGCTAGGATCTATGACCGCTTCAATAGGTGTTGGAGGAGTGGTAGTCTCTGGCTGCGTAATGGATGAGGCAGGAGGATTGGTGTCCAGGCGAGTCCAGATGCTTTTATAAACAGATGGAATGGCAAAGGCTGCGACAATCACTAGGCCGACAATACCTGTGAGAGATTCAAGCCAACCCGTTTGTTTGGGCTTGCGCCTAGCGGGCCGGGGGTCGGGGTTTGGGCTGCGTTTAGTAGTTTGTTGTGGAACGGTCACGACACCTTGAATCGAGGCTCTAGCGGCACGTACCTTGCCATCAGGTTCAGCCACTTTCTCGTATAAGATCGTATCTCCGATTTGTGGACGGCGACTGGCTCTTGGCAATGCGCTGATGTGTAGGAATACGTCCTTGCCACCACCTTCGGGTTTGATAAAGCCGAAGCCTCGATCATCCTTCCAGGTTTTCAGTTGTCCTCTGTCGGAAACAGGTGCCATTCACTAGCCTCGGGCTAACCAATGTTTAGGGTTCCCAGGGCGGGCGGTCTCACTGACAGCCTTATAGAGGTTGAACTGTAGCGTTTAAACCACAGCTCACGCTTTCGTCTAACGTCGGTGTCCCGGACTGGCGTGGGCTACTCGTTTGCCTCTGCTACAGCCAAGCGCACCCCCAGCACTATGAGCGCTACCCCAGTTAAACGCTCCAGCCAGTGGGCAATGGCCAGAATATGGCGCTTGAAAATCTGCTGAGAAATCACGACGGCCACCACTGCAAACCAAACCAGTGCCACAGCCGCGACGGTTGCTCCATAAACCGCTTGCGCTACCATTGGCGTTGCAGGCTGCACAATTTGGGTAAATAGCGCCAGAAAAAAGAGCGTTGCTTTGGGATTTAGCAAATTCCCTAGAAACCCGATGCGAAACGCTGCCCAACGCCCAATATCTCGCTGCTGCTTAGTGGTTTCTGACGCGTTCACGCGGTGTCCCCAAAGGGGAATCGCCACTCGCTTAGCGGTTAAAGACTTGATGCCAATGTAGACGAGATAAGCAGCGCCAACCCATTTCAAGAGATTAAACAGCAGAATAGATTGTGAAATCACAGCGCCAATGCCAATCAAAGAATAGGTGGCATGAACCAGGTTGCCAGCGCCAACGCCGATCGCGGTAAATAGTCCTGCCCGCCGAGAGTAGGCCAGGCTATTGCGCAACGTCAGGGCAAAATCAGGGCCAGGGGTGACAACTGCCACTAAACTGACAGCAAAGACCGTTAGCCAAGCTGAGAAGAACGCCATTCTCTCTCCTTGTATGACACTTTGGGTATGACATCTGGGCGAGAGCCTACCACGGGTTGTTAATTAAATAATGTTCTCTCAACCGACTCGTAAACGCTTTGGCCAGCACTGGCTCACCGACGAAAAAGTGCTCCACCGCATGCTGGAGGCCGCCGCCGTCACCCGACAGGATACGGTGCTGGAGATTGGCCCCGGCACCGGGGCGCTGACTCGCTGGCTGCTGCCCTTGGCCAACGCGGTGATTGCCGTGGAGATCGATCGCGATTTGGTCCGCAAGCTCAACAATCAGTTTGCCAAGCACGACAACTTTCGCCTGGTGCCGAGCGATATTCTAGAGCTAGACATTGCTGCCGTCTCGCGGGACAAAAACTTTGACTTTGGCCTGCCCAACAAAGTGGTGGCTAACATTCCCTACTACATCACCGGGCCAATTTTAGAGAAGCTGCTGGGCACTCTGGCTGCGCCAAATCCAGAGCCCTACGATGCGATCGTGCTGCTGGTGCAGAAGGAAGTGGCCGAGCGGCTCTACGCCAAGCCTGGAAAGAAAGCCTTTGGGGCACTGTCGGTGCGGGTGCAGTATTTGGCCGATTGCGAGCTGGTTTGCCCGGTGCCTGCCCGTGCCTTTCAGCCGCCGCCCCAGGTCGATTCGGCAGTGGTGAAGATCACGCCGCGCCCGCCCGCGCTGCCATCGGATGATCTGGCTGGGTTCGATCGCCTGGTCAAGCTGGGGTTTGGCAGCAAGCGCAAGATGCTGCGCAACAATCTCAAGGGTGTGATCGATCGAGACCAGCTAGAGGCGATCATGATTAACTTAGGAATCGAACCCACCGCCAGAGGGGAAGATCTCAGTGTTGAGCAGTGGGTGGCGCTGAGTAATACAATCCTGAAGCAGTCGTCATCATCAGGTTAAAGGGCGCTGATTTAAGGCTGGTGGGCACTGCCCACCCTTGTATCTTAAAAAGTGTGGCAGACCGTCCCACCCTAGGTTAAGCAAACCGCGTGTAGCTTGGGTCGCCGCACCTTTAAGGATAAAACTCGAAAAATCGCCAGGAGCCTGTGACTCCGTA
>NZ_JADEWR010000020.1 GCF_015207525.1 Nodosilinea sp. LEGE 06152 | reverse complement strand
CCCTCAACCAGGCCTACGAAGCCGCTCAAATGATTGTGGCGATCGAGCGTGAGTACTTTGGTGGCAACCCCATCTCGACTCGCTACGGCAGCTACGGCGACAGCGCCATGGAGTATTTTCAGGGCGAGTTGAGAAAATACCTGAACTTGATCAAGGTGCGAATGGCCGAATTTCGGGCCAGCCGATCCATCGTGCGGGTCAGCGAATCGCGCGTTATGGAAGTAGATTTGCCCGCTTCTGAGGCCGACGAACTGGCCGTCAATGTGATTGACCAGCAGGCGATGTTTTTTCGCAAGCTGCGCCTAGTGGATGAAGTGCTGGCCCGCTACGCCAATCTGGATGCCAACCCTGAGCGGGTGATCACCCTCGCCAACGGGGGCAACGGCAGTCTGGAACCAGCCCCCTCGGCCCAGGTGCTGCGATCTAAAGCCAACCAGGCCCGGAGCGGCGGGGCAAATTTAGCCAGCCAGAATGGGGCCAAATCCCCTGTTGCCAACCCCCTCAACCCCGACGGTACGCGGGCAGCAGGCCTCTCCGATCGCGTTAACGTGCTGCCCCGATCGATTTTGCGCACCGTCGATCGCATCCGCCAAGACCTTGACCCCAACGCCGAGCAGGAGGTGGTGAAAGAGTTTCGCAACTCCAAATCAAAAACCACCGCGGCGATTCGCTTTGTGCTGCTGCTGGTGATTGTGCCGCTGCTGACCCAGCAGTTTACCAAAGCCTTTATTGTTGGGCCAATTGTTGATCGAATCCGGGCCGGGGGCGAAGAGGCCGAAGTCTTTCTCAATATCGAAATGGAAGAAGAAGCCCTCCACGAGCTACAGCAGTTCGAGGAACGGCTGCGCTTTGAAGTGCTGATCGGCAAAGCCCCCCCCCTATCAGAACTCAACATTGAGCAGCGAGTGCGCACCAAAGCCAGCGAGATTGAGGAAGACTACCGCGATCGCAGCGCCAGCGCCGTCAAAAACGTATTTGCCGACATCTTGGCTGCGATCGCCTTTGCCCTGCTGCTCATCTACCGCCGCCAGGACGTTGCCAACGTCAAATCCTTCATGGATGAAATTGTCTACGGCCTCAGCGACAGCGCCAAAGCCTTTATCATTATTCTCTTTACCGACACCTTCGTCGGCTTTCACTCCCCCCACGGCTGGGAGATCCTGCTAGAAGGCCTCTCCCGCCACCTCGGCCTCCCTGCCAACCGCGACTTCATCTTCCTCTTTATCGCCACCTTCCCCGTCATCCTCGACACCATCTTCAAATACTGGATTTTCCGCTACCTCAACCGCATCTCTCCGTCCGCAGTCGCCACCTACAAGACCATGAACGAGTAGCGAGTGGATGGGTAGGCGGGTGGGGACGGTGCGAAAGTTGGAAGCTTCAGAGTTCAGTGCTGCTGACAGGTTGATTTACAGAACACAGGTTTAAACCGATGATCGGCTAGTCCTTTCCGTAGGGTGAAGGGCGGCGGAACGCCCTTCGAGAAGGGGGTCTGAGGCCAGCGAAATGGCCCCAGCAGCAGATTTAGTTTCTAACCGACCACCTCTGTCAGCCTGGAAAAGCTGCCATTTGAAGCAGATTGTTTCCCTAAAAGTGTCTCAGTCTTCGACCCAGCGCGGCACATACTGCCAACCATCACGAATCTCGTCCCGACACCGCTGATGCCCAGGCTGCTTTTCCTCCACCAGCTGCCAAAAGGCGGCGGAGTGGTTCATGTGCACGGTGTGGCACAGCTCGTGGACAAAGACGTAGTGAACGAGTTCGGGTGGCAAAAACAACAGTTTGTAGTTAAGGCTGATGTTTCTATTGGATGAACAGCTAGCCCAGCGGGTTTTTTGCCCTCGAATGGAAATGCGGTCAAAGGGCAGGTTGAGCACAAAACTCAGCTCGCGCAGCCAGGGGGCAAATTCGGCGCGGGCCTTGCGGCTAAGCCACTGGCGCAGCAGATCGGTACAGGCGGCGTTATTATCGACCGGGCCGCGCAGCAGTAGGGCTTGGGGGCCGCTCTGGGTCATGGCCAAGGTGCGGGTAGAGGCGGGTTGGTAGCTGACTTGCCAGGTCTGGTGGCGCGATCGCACCTCGATCTGACCGGGTTTCTCCTCAAAATGCTCATCGGTCAGGGTTGCCGTTTGGTGGGCCAGGCGCAGCTGCGATCGCCAGAGCCAGTCGCGCCGCCGATACAGCAGCTCAGGCACCTGAGTGTGGTCAAAGCCGTTGGGAACAACCACCTCGATCTGGCCGTTGAGGTGCACCTTGATCGAGACATGGCGGGCGCGGCTGCTTTCCCGAATCCGGTAGTCGGGCAGCGCCACCGGGTCAGCAGAAAAAAGCTGGAGCTGTTCGGATGATTCAGCCATAGGGCAGCAGGAGACGGCACTCTATCTAGTCTAGATAGCCTGTTCTATCCTACGTTGCCTCAGGGCGTGCCATCAATTTTGGCGACAATCCTGATCCCATCAGCGTTGCCACATCCGACCTCAAAAAAGGCTAGGGGCTGTAAGCACTAATCTTGGGACTACCAGCAGTTAGTTGATGGCAGCTCCTAGAAAAGAGAGCAAAAGTTCCTGATGGGGCGGCCCAATGGGGCGTTCTGCCTGAGCGCGATCAGAGTAGCGCCAGCCTCGGTGAATGTCCTCAACGCTCCACAGGCCCAAATCGAGTCCTTCTGTCAGCACCAGGCTTTCCACTCGCACCACCAGCGGCCCGTAGTATACGTGACGCACCACAGTTTCAGATTCCGATCGTTTAAAGAGCGCTAGCTGGGGCGCGTCATAGCCGATTTCTTCCTGCAGTTCTCGGTACACCGCAACGTCGGGCAGTTCGCCCGGTTCTAGGTGGCCACCAAAAAAGGCCCAATGGCCCGGCCAGGCAATAGTGGGAATGTCGTCGCGCAGCTGCAGGAGGTAGCGATCGCCCTGGTAGAGAATGGCGATCGCCACTTCGGGTTTTGGAGTCATAGCGCAAGGTCATTACGGTAGGGCTTATCCCTCACCACCGCAAGTCTCCATCGAGACCTCCGCTGCACCTCGCAACGACAGAACGATGGCAAGCCTCTTGCCAGCAGCGTAAGGGTGGAGCCATCATACCCAGGTGACGCGTCCGCTCGCCATGATGGGCATCACAACGCACGATTAAGTTCAAAGCGTAAGGTCGAGGCACCGATCGAGCGTGTGGCATTAAGGGAATGTGACTAAGAGAATGTAACAGTTGAAACAGCTCAGGCTCCGGTTTATCGACCCGATCCCCGACCCTCACAGGTGGGCACGAAGCCATTGGTCTTTCCCGCCATGGTGCTGCCGCTAACATCAATAGCCCTAGTCATGGTCGATGCCTTCTGAATGGTCATACCCCCAGCTACAGCTCCAGGGTTCACCATTTCGTAAAGTCAAAGCCCTTTACAACCCGCCAAAGATCAAGCATTGAGCGACGATAATTAACATTAATTAACAAAAAGAGGGCCTAATCGCCCGTTTGGCGATATAGCCCCGGTCATTTATTGAGTTTTGTTAATAGAAGCCTGATTCGGAGATCAATTTTGTGATCAGAGCATTTCCAGAAGCCCTATGGATCAAGGGATTCCGCAGATTGAATTATTGTTAACCGCCGTCAAAAAGCGTCAAATTGCGAGACTATAATGCTCAAGAGCAATCACCGCCTAAGTATCGGTTGTACCCGTAAGCGATCGCGCCCTTGGGTACAGTTTTAGCCAAGGCGATTGATTCTCGATTTGCTTTTGTCTAGAGAGAGGAGAGTCTCCATGACAACTACCCCGCGCGAGCGGGAGGCGAAAGCCAAAGTCATCGTTGATAAGGATCCAGTACCTACTTCTTTTGAGAGGTGGGGCAAGCCGGGTCACTTTGATCGGACTTTAGCTAAGGGACCCAAAACCACCACTTGGATTTGGAACCTCCACGCCGACGCTCACGATTTTGATAGTCATACCAGTGACCTAGAAGACATTTCGCGCAAAATCTTTAGCGCTCACTTCGGTCACCTAGCCGTCATCTTTATCTGGCTCAGCGGCATGTACTTCCATGGCGCTAAGTTTTCAAACTTCGAAGCCTGGATGGCCAACCCCACGGGCATCAAGCCCAGCGCTCAGGTAGTCTGGCCGATCTTCGGTCAGGAGATCCTGAATGCCGATGTGGGCGGTGGCTTCCACGGTATTCAGATCACCTCTGGCTTATTCCAGCTGTGGCGCGGCGCTGGCTTCACCAACGGCTTCCAGCTCTACTGCACCGCTATTGGGGCGCTGGTGATGGCTGGCCTGATGCTGTTTGCCGGCTGGTTCCATTACCACAAGCGGGCACCCAAGCTGGAGTGGTTCCAAAACGTGGAATCGATGATGAACCACCACCTGGCAGGCCTACTCGGTCTGGGCTGCCTGAGCTGGGCCGGTCACCAAATCCACGTGGCGTTGCCTGTTAACAAAATGCTGGATGCTGGCGTGGCTCCGCAGGCTATTCCCCTGCCCCACGAGTTCATCCTCAATAAGAGTCTGATGGCCGACCTGTACCCCAGCTTTGCTGAGGGACTAAAGCCCTTCTTCACGCTGAACTGGGGCGTGTACTCTGACTTCTTGACCTTCAAGGGCGGTCTGAACCCCGTCACTGGCGGCCTCTGGCTGTCGGATACGGCTCACCACCACCTGGCGCTAGCCGTCCTCTTCATCGTTGCGGGCCACATGTACCGCACCAACTGGGGCATTGGCCACAGCATGAAGGAGATTCTGGACAACCACCAGGGCGACCCGCTGCTGTTTGGCGGTCGCGGTCACCAGGGCCTGTTCGAAGACCTGACCACTTCCTGGCACGCTCAGCTGGCGGTCAACCTGGCCATGCTGGGGTCGTTGACCATCATCGTGGCGCACCACATGTACGCCATGCCTCCCTACCCGTACCTGGCGACGGATTACGCCACTCAGCTGTCGCTCTTTACCCACCACATGTGGATTGGCGGCTTCTTGATTGTGGGGGCTGGTGCCCACGCCGCCATCTTCATGGTGCGTGACTACGACCCAGCAGTAAACCGAGATAACGCCCTCGACCGCATGCTGCGATCGCGCGATGCGATCATCTCGCACCTCAACTGGGTGTGTATCTTCCTCGGCTTCCACAGCTTTGGTCTGTACGTCCACAACGACACCATGCGCGCCCTGGGTCGTCCCCAGGACATGTTCTCGGATACCGCCATCCAGCTGCAGCCGATCTTCGCCCAGTGGGTGCAAGGCTTCCACGCTGCCGCTGCTGGTAACACCGCGCCCAACGCGCTCGCCAGCGTTAGCCCGGTCTTCGGTGGCGTTGGGGTTGCAGTAGCAGGCAAGGTGGCGATGATGCCCATGGCCCTCGGCACCGCCGACTTCATGGTGCACCACATCCACGCCTTCACCATCCACGTGACCGCGCTGATTCTGCTCAAGGGTGTGCTGTTTGCCCGCAGCTCCCGCCTCATTCCCGACAAAGGCGAACTGGGCTTCCGGTTCCCCTGCGACGGTCCTGGTCGGGGCGGCACCTGTCAGGTCTCCGGTTGGGACCACGTGTTCCTCGGCCTGTTCTGGATGTACAACTCGATCTCGATTGTGATTTTCCACTTCAGCTGGAAGATGCAGTCTGACATCTGGGGCACGGTCAGCCCCGATGGCACGGTGAGTCACATCACGGGTGGCAACTTTGCCGCCAGTGCCATCACCATCAATGGCTGGTTGCGCGACTTCCTCTGGGCGCAAGCCTCGCAGGTCATCGGCTCCTACGGCTCGGCGCTGTCGGCCTACGGTCTGATGTTCTTGGGCGCGCACTTCGTCTGGGCCTTTAGCCTGATGTTCTTGTTCAGCGGTCGCGGCTACTGGCAAGAGCTGATTGAGTCCATCGTCTGGGCGCACAGCAAGCTGAAGGTGGCTCCCTCGATTCAGCCTCGCGCTCTGAGCATCACTCAGGGGCGGGCTGTGGGTGTGGCCCACTACCTCCTTGGCGGTATTGCCACGACCTGGGCCTTCTTCTTGGCAAGAATTATCGCGGTGGGCTAGGTTTCTCGTCATGGAATCTCCTGGGGGCGCTTTGAGCGATAGCTCTGCGCCCCTACCAACCGCACTCATGACTCAAATGTCGTACTAGAATCCGTTTTGATTCATGGCAACTAAATTCCCTAAATTTAGCCAGGACCTGGCTGCCGATCCGACCACACGGCGGCTCTGGTACGGGATTGCCACCGCCCACGACTTTGAAAGCCACGACGGCATGACGGAGGAAAATCTTTACCAGAAGATTTTCGCCTCCCACTTTGGCCACCTGGCAATCATCTTTCTGTGGACGTCGGGCAACCTGTTCCACGTCGCCTGGCAAGGCAACTTCGAGCAGTGGATCAAAGATCCGCTCAACATCAGACCGATCGCCCACGCGATTTGGGACCCTCACTTTGGCCAGCCTGCGGTAGATGCCTTCTCCCAGGCCGGGTCTTCGACCCCGGTGAACATCGCCTTCTCAGGCGTTTATCACTGGTGGTACACCATTGGCATGCGAACTAACAACGACCTATACAGTGGCGCTGTTTTCCTGCTGATTTTGTCGGCCATCTTCCTGTTCGCGGGCTGGCTGCACCTGCAACCTAAGTTTCGACCCAGCTTGTCCTGGTTCAAAAACGCCGAGTCTCGCCTCAACCACCACTTGGCTGGTCTGTTTGGGGTTAGCTCGCTGGCCTGGACGGGTCACCTGGTGCACGTAGCTATCCCCGAGTCTCGCGGTGTCCACGTGGGCTGGGACAACTTCCTTTCGATGAAGCCCCACCCCGAAGGCCTAATGCCCTTCTTCACCGGTAACTGGGGAGTCTACGCCCAGAGCCCCGACACCTCTAGCCATATCTTTGGTACGGCAACCGGGTCTGGTTCTGCGATTCTGACTTTCCTGGGCGGCTTCCATCCTCAGACTCAGTCGCTCTGGCTGACGGATATGGCCCACCACCACCTGGCGATCGCGGTGATCTTCATCATCGCCGGGCACATGTACCGCACCAACTTTGGTATCGGTCACAGCATCAAGGAAATCTTGAATGCTCACAAGCCCCCCGCAGGCGGTTTGGGCGAGGGTCACAAGGGTCTCTACGACACCTATAACAACTCGCTGCACTTCCAGCTTGCGTTTCACCTGGCGGCCCTAGGCGTGGTCACTTCCCTGGTAGCGCAGCACATGTACGCGCTGCCGCCCTACGCCTTCATGGCCAAGGACTACACCACCCAGGCGGCGCTCTATACCCACCACCAGTACATCGCTGGCTTCATCATGGTGGGGGCTTTTGCCCACGGCGCGATCTTCCTAGTGCGCGACTACGACCCGAAGGCTAACTACAACAACGTGCTGTATCGCGTGTTGGAGCACAAAGAAGCGATTATCTCGCACCTGAGCTGGGTATCGCTGTTCCTGGGCTTCCACACCCTGGGTCTGTACGTTCACAACGACGTAGTGACCGCCTTTGGCACCCCCGAAAAGCAGATTCTAGTCGAGCCTGTCTTTGCCCAGTGGGTGCAGGCCGCCTCTGGCAAAGTGCTTTACGGCTTCGACACGCTGCTGTCGAACCCCGACAGCGTGACTCAAACCGCCAATGCCGTTTGGCTGCCTGGCTGGTTTGAGGCTATCAACAGCAACGCTAACTCGCTGTTTCTGACCATTGGCCCCGGCGACTTCCTAGTTCACCACGCGATCGCCCTGGGTCTGCACACCACCACCCTGATCCTGGTCAAGGGTGCGCTGGATGCTCGCGGCTCCAAGCTGATGCCCGACAAAAAAGACTTCGGCTACAGCTTCCCCTGCGATGGCCCCGGCCGTGGCGGCACCTGCGACATCTCCGCCTGGGATTCGTTCTACCTGGCCATGTTCTGGATGCTCAACACCATTGGTTGGGTCACCTTCTACTGGCACTGGAAACACCTAGCGCTGTGGTCGGGCAACGTGGCTCAGTTCAACGAAAACTCGACCTACCTGATGGGTTGGCTGCGCGACTACCTGTGGCTCAACTCGTCGCAGCTCATCAACGGCTACAACCCCTACGGCATGAATAACCTTGCGGTTTGGGCCTGGATGTTCCTCTTTGGACACCTGGTCTGGGCCACGGGCTTCATGTTCTTGATCTCCTGGCGCGGCTACTGGCAAGAGCTGATCGAAACTCTGGTCTGGGCCCACGAGCGCACTCCCCTGGCGAACCTGGTTCGCTGGAAGGACAAGCCCGTTGCCATGTCGATCATTCAGGGTCGAGTGGTGGGTCTAGCTCACTTCACGGTGGGTTACATCCTCACCTACGCCGCCTTCTTGATCGCGTCAACCTCTAGCCGCTTTGGCTAGGTTGGATTAGTTAGGTAAATCTTTCAAACCTCCCCTGTGGTCTTCATAGGGGAGGTTTGTTTTGTGTTGTGGTATGTACTCAATCCAACTCTTGGCAAGGCTATGATGTTTAAAGGCCTAGCTCTAGGCAATAACGATGCACTTAATCTCGATCCGTAAGCTGCGGAATGACGTAGCTAAATATCCTGATGTAAAGCAAGTGGTCGAAGCCTGGTATAGCGTAGCTAAAAAGGCCCGATGGGAAAACCTGGAAGATATCAGACAAATCTATCGGGACGCTGAAGCCGTTGGCAACTTCACTGTCTTCAACATCAAGGGAAATAAATACCGTTTAATTGTCGGGATTGACTATGGCAGTCAAACTATTTTTTACAAATATCTTTTAACTCACGCTGACTACGACAAGGATAAGTGGAAAAATGACCCTTACTTTTGATCGAGCGATCTATACCAATTTGCTCTCCCAGTTCACTCCAAAAGTTATCGAGACCGAAGAGGAATATGAGCAAACTTTAGCCGTTGTAGAGTCGTTGGCTTTCAATTCAGATAGAACGGTTGAACAAACAGCACTATACAAATTGTTAATTTTGCTAGTAGAAGCTTATGAGACGGAAAATTATCCTATGTCGGAGGCGTCACCGATAGAGGTTCTTAATCATATTTTGGAAGCTAGTAATACTAAGCCTGCTGATCTAGTGGGTCTGATTGGTTCTAGCAGTGTCGTGGCAGATATTGTAAATGGCACAAGAGCTATTAATGAAGCAGAAGCAAAAATTTTATCTGATCGCTTCAATGTTTCACCCAACCTGTTTATTGGGTGAATAGTAGCTTTCTGAAGCGTAAGGGAAAAGGAAATCTGATGCGAACGCTCTTGGGGTCAAACTAAACGCAGACTATGCTCTTTTCGATGATTTTGCAGCTAGAAAAGGAGCCATGCGGCTGGGTTTAGATATTCAAGGCACACTAGCCACTACTAATAGAATGAGAAAGGGTAAAAAGTTCAGAGTTGTTAGCCTAGATGCGCTTTATGCACGTTCTATAAAGATGGTTTTTAGGATTAAGCGATCAATCTTCAACCAAGTCTTCCTTGATGATTAGTCTAAAACTGTTGTGAACACAGACTGATATCACCTTGCCTGCTGCCTCACCTAGCAAAAAAAGTCGGCGTAGGCACTGCGGGTATGACTCACTTGTGGACCCTGGCCGTAGGCGCGCTGAATGTTGTCGAAGGTCATGACGGCGGTGGGGGTATCGTTGGCGAGCAGGCGGCGGTTGAGTAGCAGCAGGCGATCGTAGCGGTGCAGAGCGTCGCCCCACTCATGGTTGCACACTACCAAAGTTTTGCCCTCCGCCTGCAGCTCGGCAAAAATGCCCAGCATGAGGGCTTCAGTTTTTTTGTCGATGCCGGTGAAGGGCTCGTCTAAAAGGAGCAGATCGGCTCCTTGGGCCAGGGCGCGGGCCAAAAACACGCGCTGCTGCTGACCACCTGAGAGCTGTCCAATAGGGCGATCGCACAGGTGCAGCATATCCACCCGCTCTAGGGCAACGGTAACGCGCTGTTTGGCGCGCTGACTGGGCTGGCGAAACCAGCCAGCTAGGGCCGACTGGGCCATCATCGCCACCTGTCCGGCGGTAATGGGGTAGTCCCAGTCGATGCGCGATCGCTGAGGAACGTAGGCGATTGCCCGCCGCTGTCGCCGCAGCGGCACCCCCTGAAACAACACCTGCCCTCGACTGGGAACCAGCCCCAGCATGGCCTGAATGAGAGTGCTTTTGCCAGCCCCGTTAGGGCCAATTAACCCCACCAGTTCCCCCGCCCCTACCGACAGCGAAACATCCTCTAGGGCCGCAACACCCCGGTAGTTGACAGACAGGTTTTGAACCTCTAGCATGACACCCATGAAATGATAACCATTATCACTATCATAGTCCCAGTTATTCATTTCAGGAGGAAGAGGCAATGGTTTTAAACATAGGGTTAGCGGCAGCGGGTCGCTGGCCTAGCCTGGGGCTGGTATTGGCCCTGGGTCTAGTTGGCTGTAGTGGTGACGACGCAGCCGTTGCACCAGCCGATGGGAGTGCGGCGGTAGCTCAGGCTGACGCTCCTGTCGTGGTAGCCACTACCAGCGTGATCTGCGATTTAACTGAGCAGATTGCCGAGACAACGGTGGCGCTCACCTGCTTATTAGAGCCAGGCGTTGACCCCCATACTTACCAGATCAAACCCTCCGATCGCCAGGCGATTGAGCAGGCCAACCTAATTCTCTACGACGGCTACAATGCGGCTCCTCGCCTAATTGCTATGGTCGAAGACAGCACGACTGACGCTGAACGGGTGGCTGTCTTCGAGGCGGCGGTGCCTAGTCCACTTATGGGTGCAGCCCACGACCACGACCACGGGGCTGAAGCGGCGCACGACCACGACCACGACCACGGGGCTGAAGCGGCGCACGACCACGACCACGAGCATGGGGACGACCAAAGCGCTACGGCGAATGCTGAGCTAGTGCCCGACCCCCACGTGTGGCACAACGCTACCCACAATGCCGCCATAGCAACCGTCATCGCTGAATCGCTGGCCCAGATCAACCCTGATCAAGCCGCATTCTACAGCGAGAATGCCGATCGCCTGACCAGTCAGTTTGCCGAAATCGACCGCTGGATTCAGACCCAGGTGGCCACTGTGCCAGTTAATCAGCGGCAGCTAGTCACCACCCATGAGGCATTTGGCTACTTTGCCGATGCCTATGGCTTTGAGGTCAAAGGTGCGCTCAGCGGCTTATCTACCGACGAAAAGCCCACCCCTGGAGCGCTGACGGCCCTAGTCGATCAGGTGAAGGCCGCGCAGGTACCCGCCATTTTTGCTGAAAATACCACCAACCCGCAGCTGATTGAATCGGTCGCTAAAGACGCCGGAGTGACGGTTGCCGAACAACCGTTGTATGTCGAAGGCCCCGGTGAACCGGGGAGCGACGCCGACACCGTTCAGGCCATGCTGGTAGCCAATACCTGCACGGTGGTGGAGGCCTTAGGGGGCAGCTGCGATCGCGCCAGTGCGCCACTGTAGGTAAGCGGGTACCTCTGCCCTAGCGGTTAACTCCACCAGATATCACTTCGCTGGCCATCGCAGGTAGGGCGATCGCGATCATCGCGCCAGGCCGACCGTAAGGCATTGTTACGGCCAGCGAAATTGGGCTAACCGCTTTTTTATAATAGAGGTGTAGCCGAACGCCGCTGGCCTGGCTCCTCCCCTGTCTCTAGCGCTGAATTCTTCAGAGAGCCTAAAACGCGGGCCTGAACTCCAGGAGATTCACCGCCATGTTTAAGAAAATTTTGGTTGCTCTCGACAACTCAACCCATCGCCAGGCAGTGTTTGAAAAAGCACTTGACCTAGCCAGCGCCACCGGGGCCGATCTCATGCTCTGCCATGTGCTCTCGGCCTACGAAGAAGGCAGCCCAGGCATTCCGATTCGGTCGTACCAGGCCTATTACCCAGTGCTCGAAGACTCTACCTGGCGGCTGTATCAAAAGCGTTGGGAAGAATTTGAAGCCCAGGGTATTGCCCAACTGCGGCAGGAGCTGGAAACGGCTCGCACTGCTGGCGTAAGCGCTGAATTTACCCAGGTTGCTGGCGAACCTGCCGCTACGATCTGCAGCGTAGCTAATTCGTGGCAGGCGGATTTGATTATGGTAGGTAGCCACGGTCGTCGGGGCATTAGCGAACTGCTGCTAGGGAGCGTCAGCAATTACGTCATGCACCATGCCGAGTGCTCGGTGCTGGTGGTGCACGGTACTCTCAGCACGGCCGCCACCTCCGCTTCCACAGCCTCCAGCGCCAAGGCCACCTACCGATAGCTTTTAACCCGTTTGTCGGGCTGCTGTTTGCTCACCCAGGCGACAAACTTCTGTAGCCTGGGTTCGGCTTGTAGGCGTTCTAGGGTGTTGAACTGGCGCGCCAGGGTGTGGTTGTCAAATAGGGTGTGAATCTGTTTGTGGCAGGGGCGACACAGCAGCACCGTGTCGCTAATGGGCAGTTTGCGCCGTCGAGTGTACTGGCGCGGCACTAGGTGATGTTCAGTTAGCTCAGCCACTGAGCGATGGCACAACTGACACGGCATGGGCGTGGTCCGTAGGGGTGACCCTTCTATTCTCGCTAACTCAAGCTTGAACGGCCAAAATAAATGGCCCCTAGCTGACGGGCCAGGGACCAAGAATCAATCTATTCAGAGTAATGCGTTATGGGCGGTAAGCGATTAGCCTCATCGGCCAGCGACACCAAATCCGGTAAGGTCCAGCAGCCTTAGGCCTTACGGGAGTAGTACTCAACCACCAGCAGCTCGTTGATGTTGAGGGCTACCCACTCACGCTCGATGATGCCGTTGACCTTGGCGGTGAGCTTAGCTTTGTCGAGTTCGAGGTGGGCGGGCACGTTGGCTAAGCCAGGAAACTCCAGGTTGGCTTCAACCAATTTCTTGGAGGCGTCGCGATCGCGCACGGTGATCACATCGCCAGGGCGGCACTGGTAGCTGGGAATGGAAACTACGCGGCCATTGACGCAGATGTGGCCGTGGTTGACCACCTGCCGCGCCGAGGGAATGGTCGGCCCAAAGCCGAGGCGAAATACGGTGTTGTCGAGCCGCATCTCAAGCAGCTGTAGGATAACCAACCCGGTCGAACCACCGGCACGACGGGCTTTCTTCACGTAGCGCAGCAGCTGCTTCTCGGTCAGACCGTAGTTAAAGCGTAGCTTTTGCTTTTCTTCTAGCCGCACCGCGTACTCAGACTTTTTCTTGCGGTCTTGGCCGTGCTGCCCAGGCGGGTAAGCCTTGCGGGGGGATTTGCGGGACAGACCCGGTAGCTCACCCAAGCGGCGGACAACCCGCAGGCGAGCGCCTCTATATCGCGCCATAAACGTTTACTCTCCGAACAATGTCTAGGTTGGAAGCAATTTCCAAAGATTCTAAGTTTAGCGTCAATACGCGCAAGAGACAACCCAGAGCAGAAATTAGTGATGGGGGTAAACTCCCGCCACTGGCTGAAGCGGTTGGAGAATGAATATTCACCCCTGCGTTTGCTAATCGGTGCCTTCGACTGCGCTTAGGGACGTGGGAGAGCACCCAATTCCTAGTTTTGGCTGAGGCGGCTGAGGAAGGATCTGAGGCGATCGCTGCGGGGATTGGTAAACACGTTCCCTGGAATGCCTTCTTCTTCAATGATGCCGTCGTTGAAAAACAGCACCCGGTTTGAGACTTCGCGGGCGAACTGCATTTCGTGGGTGACGACCACCATCGTCATGCCCTCCTCGGCAAGCTGGCGCATGACCCCCAGCACCTCGCCGACGAGTTCTGGGTCGAGGGCGCTGGTGGGTTCATCAAACAAAATGGCGACGGGCTTCATGCAGAGGCTGCGGGCGATCGCCACCCGCTGTTTTTGCCCGCCGGAAAGCTGCTCGGGGTAGGCATCGGCGCGATCGGTTAGGCCCACCTTGTCCAGGTAGTGCTTGGCCAGGTCGTTGCAGTCGCCCGCCGGAAACTTGAGCACCCTGCGAGGGGCTAGCATCAGGTTTTCGAGCACCGTCAGGTGGGGGAACAGGTTGAAGTGCTGAAATACCATACTCACCTGGCTGCGCAAGTGATATAGCGACTGCCGGGGCAGCTTGGGAGCCGAGACATCCTGCCCCATGACCTCCAGGTGGCCCTGGTTAATGGCTTCTAGCCGATTGAGACAGCGCAAAAAGGTGCTCTTGCCGCAGCCCGAGGGGCCAATGATCGACACCACGTCGCCTTTGGTAAAGGCAGTGGTCACCCCTTTGAGAACTTCAATTGGGCCGTAGCTCTTGTAAAGGTTTTCGCAGGCAATAACGGGGGTACCGATCGCAGGCAGAGTTGCTGTTGTCATGGGGGCCAAACCAATAGTGGGTTGAGCGGATGGCGTTTATACCCTACAGAGAATCATTGGCACTCTGGGGTATCTGTATTGTAGAAAACATTTTTACTTATATAGAATTGATTATGGTGCCTCAAACCCTGGGCAGTCGCACGGGGTGTGCTATCTGTTCAAAGGTGATCGCTGGCCCATGGTTCCTCGCATGTTGACGACTCGGATCTTTGCTAATCGGTGGCTGAAGCGGGCGCTGGCCCTGGTGCTGGGGCTAGTTTTGGGGTTGGGAGCCGCTCAGATTGCGGGGCTGGCCCAGGACGCACCCGTGTGGGAAGTGGGCACCGAACCCGCCTTTCCCCCCTTTGAAATGCGGGACGACGCCACGGGCAACCTGACCGGCTTTGACATTGAACTGATGCAGGCGATCGGCGAAGCCGCCGGACGCGAGGTGGAATTTATCAGTCTGCCCTTCGACGGCCTGGTGCCTGCCCTGCAGTCCAACACCATCGATGCGGCAATCAGCGGCATGACCATCACCGCCGAGCGAGCGCAAACCATTGACTTTTCGCGGCCCTACTTTGAGGCAGGTTTAGCGATCGCCGTGCGCGAAAGCAATACCGACATTAACTCTTTAGAAGACCTGGCGGGCCAGCGCATTGCCGTACAGATTGGCACCACGGGGGCCGAGCAGGCCGGTCAGGTAGAAGGGGCCACCATCAGCACCTTTGACAGCGCGCCCCTGGCCCTGCAAGAGCTGCTAAATGGCCGAGTTGATGCGGTGGTCAACGACCTGCCGGTGACGCTCTACGCCATCAACGAAGCCAGCCTGCAGGGCATCAAAATTGTCGGCGAGCTGGTCACCGAGGAATACTACGGCATCGCCCTGCCAAAAAACTCTGAGGCGCTGGCCGAGATCAACGCCGCCCTCGACACCCTGCTGCAGGACGGCACCTACGCCGAGATCTACCAGCGCTGGTTCTCCGCCGACCCACCAGAGCTGCCAACGGTGGCCCCGGCCCTGGCTGAGGCAGGCACCGCCACGGGTTTAGCCTGGGGTCGGCTGTTTCAAAACCTGATGCGGGGCGCGTGGATTACCATTTTGCTGACGGCGCTCTCGTTTTTCTTTGGCCTGATTGGGGGGGCGCTGGTCGCCTTTGCCATGATCTCGCCGATTAAGCCCCTGCGCTGGCTGTGCCGCATCTACGTCGATTTCTTTCGCGGCACGCCCATGCTGGTGCAGCTGTTTATGATTTACTTCGGCCTGCCCGCCCTGTTTCAAAACTTGGGCTTTGAGTTCAGCTTTAACCGCATTTTTGCCGCCGTTTTGGCCCTCAGCCTCAACGTGGCGGCCTACCTGGCTGAAATCTTGCGGGGCGGCATTCAGTCGATCGATCGTGGTCAGTGGGAAGCGGGCGAATCGCTGGCCATGAACCCAGTCGAGACCATGCGCTACGTGATCTTTCCCCAGGCCTTTCGGCGTATTTTGCCGCCCTTGGGCAACGAGTTCATCACCCTGATCAAAGACACCAGTTTGGCGGCGGTGATCGGCTTTGAAGAACTGTTTCGCCAGGGACAGCTGACGGTAGCCACCACTTACCGCGCCTTTGAGATCTATCTGGCGGTGGCGATTGTTTACTTGATCATGACGTCGCTGGCCTCGATCGCGTTTAAGCGCCTTGAGGCTTACATGGACCCGATCAATCGACCCAAAAAAGCCAAAAAAGACCCTGTTCCCTCCGCCATTGGGGTCTAGCGGTCACGGTGCTCCTGGGTCGCCCGTCGGGTTACCGCTGACTGCGCTTAGCCTGGCGGGCGATCGCCACCGAGACCTCAATCCATTCCTGGAGACGCTCCAGATCGTCGTACACCGCTGTTGGCAGCTGATAGTAGGACATGGTCGCCGGTTTGCCGTTGCGATCGTAGGTAAACGGCCCCATGCCTGCCTCGGTAAAGTGCTCCTGGTTGGTGGCATTTACCTTGAGGTAGAGCGTTTCGTGGGCAATCAGGGCAAACATGGTGCCCTCGCAGTACAGCCCGTAGCCCCCAAACATGGCCCGTGCGGTAACCGGAGCTACCTGGTTTAGGTGGTTAACCACAGCATCTTTAAACGCTTTGGCCTGTGGGTCTGACATGGCTCGCTGACTTGTCTCGGCAAGGGGTACAGCCTACTGCTGCTGCTCGAAGCCCACCAGAATTTGGTAGACAAATAGCTTGCGCAAGGCCTGGGTCTGCTGGTGCTGATGGTTAGCCGAGGCGTGAATTTCTGCTCCTAGCATTACGCTACCAGCGACTAACGTAAGGATTAAAGCAATATTTCTAAGGATCAGGCAGGCGGGAAGACAGCGATTCTTCATGGATAAACCTGTAACAGCAGACACCAGATGCCTGGAGCTATAGCTGGTGCGTCTTGGTTAATTTTATGGGTTATAGGGGCCTGCTCCCGGCATTTCTAGCGAGGACGAAAAATTTTTACAAAACTTACTGGAAGTTGAGTCGATTTCAACGAAAACTTCTGGCCACATTCCAAAGCCCCTGATTGCCCAGAAAGGCTACAAATAACCAGCCTATTGCAGTAGGCCACCAGGGAAAGCCCAGCGTATCGCCCAGGGCAAAGCAGACGGCGACCAACAGGCCGTGTAGGCCAAGGTAAATTAGTTTGTTTTTCATTGTCTGGTTCGGTTCACACTTGCGCCTAATCATTCTTCAGGCTTTTACGAACCGTTCAGGACATCGTGCTCAAAATCTGTAAACAGCCTTCAGACCGTGACCAAGAAAGAAGACTCAGGCTGTTTGCATCAGTTCTGTCCTATAGTCTGGATCAGTCTGAACACCCAACCTGAGCACATGTTAGCCCTAGCGATTCACACCTGCGGCCCCGCCCTGGGGCTGGCCCTGAGCAATTTTGACGGCGAAACCCGCCATCAGACCTGGGCGCTGGGTCGCGATCTGTCCACTCAGCTGCACCACCTGCTGATCGAGTTTGTGGCTCCCTACGCCTGGCCAGATTTCTCGTTTTTAGCCGTGGCCCAGGGGCCGGGCGGATTCACGGGCACCCGCATTGGGGTGGTGACGGCGCGCATTCTGGCCCAGCAGCTAGAGGTACCGCTATTTGGAGTATCGAGTTTGGCGGCAGTAGCCCAGCGGGCGCTAGAGCAATCGCCGACTGAAGCTAGCTCAGCCATTGCCGTGGAGATGCAGGCCCAGCGCGGACAGCTCTTTACCGCCATTTACAAACCAACGGCCGAGGGATTGGCAGCCGTACAACCCGATCAGGTGCTGACCCTAGAGGATTGGGAGTCTGCATTGGCCGGCCATCCTGAAGCCTCGCAACGCGCGATCGCGGGGGATGACCTGGCCGAGACCGTAGTGCAGGTCTTGGCGCTGGCACACCAGCGCTGGCAGGGGGGCGATCGCCCCGATTGGTCGTCGGTACTGCCCTACTACGGCCAGCACCCGGTCGAGCTGTAGGCACCTGTAGGCCGTGGCTGAGGTATAGCCCCACGCAGATTTTTGAAAGAACGGTCGGCTACACTGGGCAGCAACGCCTTTGGCTGTTCTCTCTTCACCGTCAAGGGCTAGACCCAGTGCCCCCTTCAGGTCTCTGCTATGGCCAAACCGATTATTTTCACTGTTGACGACGACCCGGATGTCCTGCAGGCGATCGCCCGCGACCTGCGGCGGCACTACGGCGAGCACTACCGCGTCATGCGAGCCAGTTCGGGGGCGGCGGCCTTCGAAGCCCTCCAGCAAATCGTGCAGCGCGGCGATCCGGTGGCGCTGCTGCTAGTCGATCAGCGTATGCCCGAAATGAGCGGCGTGGAGTTTCTAGAGCAGGCCATCGCGCTGGTGCCCGACGTCAAGCGGGCCTTGCTCACCGCCTACAGCGACACCGATGCCGCCATTCGCGCCATCAACGAGGTCGGCCTCGACTACTACCTGATGAAGCCCTGGGATCCGCCGGAGGAAAACCTGTACCCGGTGATTGACGACCTGCTGGCCGATTGGCAGGCCAACTTTCGGCCCCCGTTTGAGGGCATTCGGGTGGTGGGCGATCGCTGGAATCCCCAGAGCCATGAAATCAAAGACTTTCTGGCCCGCAACCAGATCCCCTATCGCTGGCTGGATGTAGAACGCAGCGAAGAGGCCCGCACCCTGGCTGGCTGTGTGACCGATAGTGTAACGGGGCCCAAACTGCCCCTGGTGCTGTTCCCCGATGGCGACCCCCTGCGTCAGCCCACCACCGCCGAGCTGGCGGCTCGCATTGGCCTGCAAACTACGGCGGCCAAACCCTTTTACGACCTGGTAATCGTCGGGGGTGGCCCCGCTGGGCTGGCGGCGGCGGTCTACGGCGCGTCCGAAGGGCTGCACACGGTGCTAATCGAGCGCGAGGCCCCCGGTGGCCAGGCGGGCACCAGCTCCCGCATTGAGAMCYACCTGGGCTTTCCGGTGGGCCTCTCCGGCAGCGACCTGGCCCGCCGCGCCGTCAGCCAGGCCCGCCGCTTTGGGGTCGAAATTCTCACGCCCCAGTCGGTGCAGTCGGTGCGCACCGACAACGACTACCGGCTGCTCACCCTCAGCGMMRRCWNGCGAMANTCRNGCASNCAGGSKGWGAWWKTMNGCCCYGGSGRTCKCRTGGMKNCKGMNCAANCWSASMKKGSCTGGAGCAGTTCACCGGGGCGGGGGTCTACTACGGCGCGGCCCAAACCGAAGCCCTGGCCTGCGAAGGAGAAGACGTGTACATTATCGGCGGAGCGAATTCGGCAGGACAGGCGGCGATGAACTTTGCCAAGTACGCCAAGTCGGTGACCATGCTGGTGCGGGGCGACTCGCTGACCAAGAGCATGTCGCAGTACCTAATCGACCAGATCGCCGCGACACCTAACATCACCGTGCAAACCCACACCAGCGTGATCGAGGCCAAGGGAGGGACGCAGCTAGAGGCGCTGGTGCTGCAAAATGCCATCACTGGGGCCACCGAAACCGTGCCCGCCCAGTCGCTATTCATCTTTATTGGGGCCACTCCCCACACCGACTGGCTAGAAGATTTGGTGCAGCGGGATGGGCGGGGCTACCTGCTCACCGGGCCAGACCTGGCCAGTACGGGAGTGCCACCCCACCAGGTGTGGTCTCAGGAGCGGCCCCCCTTTCTGCTCGAAACCAGCCTACCCGGCGTGTTTGCCGTGGGCGACGTGCGCTGTGGGTCGATCAAGCGGGTGGCTTCTGGCGTGGGCGAAGGGTCAATCTGCGTGCAGTTCGTTCACCAGTACTTGGGGGCGGTGCGATGAGCGCGTCAACGCTTTGTCTGGAGCATTTGCAGGCGATCGCGCCCTTTAACCACCTGCCCCCGGAGCGCCTGGAGTGGGTGTGCGATCGCGCCACCTTCATTCAGCTCTCCAAGGGTGACTACCTGGTCAGAGAGGGCGACCTGACCACCACGATCTACGTGATTGCCTCGGGTCGCCTCGGTATTACCCGCCAGAGCGAGGGTGTGGCCATGCCCATCGGCCAGCACGAAGGCCTCGGCTACATCGGCGAAATTCCGGTGCTCACGGACGAGCCCGCCCCAGTGACGCTCCAGGCAATGTCAGATTGTCAGATCCATGCGATCGCCGGGGCCGACTTTCTCACCCTGCTGCACGAGTGTCGCGAGTTTGAGCGCCAGGTGTTTCGCCTGATGCAGCAGCGGGTGCGGGGGCTGGAGTCGTTTCTGCGCGGGCGCGAAAAAATGGCGGCCCTGGGTACGCTGTCGGCGGGCTTGGCCCACGAGTTGAATAACCCGGCGGCGGCCCTGGTGCGATCGCTCAGCGAAATGGTGCCCGCCATTCGCGAGCTAGAGAAAATGAATATGCTCTACGGCCAGCAGCAGCCCGACGAAGCCGAATCGGCGGAGTGGCAGCGGGTGCGGGATGCGGGCTACGAAACCATTCTCAAGTGCGGAGCCGATGCGGCGACCCTGAGCGATCGCGAGGAGGAACTGCTCGACTGGCTCGAAGACTACGGCGCGACCCAAGCCTGGAAACTGGCCGAACCCTTGGCCCTGGCGGGTATCGATATCCCCACCCTAGAACGGCTGATGGCCCCCTGGCGCGACAACCCCACCCAGCTGCGCGACATGGGCATTCGCTGGCTGGCCCTCTCCTTTGAAATGATGTCGATGATTCAGAGCGGCCAGCACGGGGCCGAGCGCATCGCCACTCTGATCAAATCGATGAAGTCTTATAGCTATATGGATCAGGGCGCGCAGCAGATGGTCGACCTGCACCAGGGGCTAGAAGACACTCTGCGGCTGTTTGCCTTCAAGCTGAAGCAGGGCATTAAGGTGGAGCGCGACTACGATGCCACCCTGCCCAAGCTAATGGCCCACGGCAGCGAACTCAACCAGGTGTGGACGAATTTGATCGACAATGCGATCGACGCCATGGGCGAGAAGGGCACCCTCACCCTGCGCACCTGCCATTTTCAGGGCGACGCTCGGGTAGAAATTATCGACACCGGGCCGGGCATTCCACCAGAGATTAAGTCGCGCATCTACGAGCCATTTTTTACCACCAAGGGCGTCGGCAAAGGCTCGGGCCTGGGCCTCGAAACGGTGCTGCGCATTGTCGAAAACCGCCACCACGGCACCATTTCTGTGGAGTCTGCACCGGGGCATACCTGCTTTGCGGTGTGTTTGCCCCTGGGGTAAGCAAAAATGGCGCATCGACTGTGATGCGCTCTAGCTCACCCAACCCCAGCCGCCCTTGCCCCATAGGCATCTGTGGCAAGATAACCATGGAGATTCGTGGCAGAGTAGGAAACTTAAGATGGCGACTAGAACTCTACTGATTACCGGCGCATCTACAGGTATTGGTGCCGCCACGGCCCGACAGGCGGCAGCGCAAGGTTTCAACCTTGTCTTGGCCGCCCGCTCTACTGAGAAGCTGGATCAACTAGCGCAAGAACTAGATGCCGATAGAGTTCGCACTTTTGCCTGTGATGTCACTGACTATGGATCGCAAGAACAGTTGGTCGCCAACGCCGTAGAGGCGTTTGGCAGCCTAGATGCGGTGTTTGCTAATGCCGGGTGTGGCGGTGAACCGGGTGGGTTTTCCGGGGCTCCGGTTGAGTCTTGGCAACGCATCGTTAACACCAATATTCTGGGCGTCGCCTACACGTTGCGGGCCAGCTTAGCAGAACTCAGGAAAGCCAAGGGTCATGTCATCATCACTGGCTCGATCGCAGGCCGCACAGTGCTGAAAGGTTCTATGTATGCAGCCTCTAAATGGGCTGTCTCAGCGATCGGCTACAACCTGCGAGAGGAGATGCGCGGCACGGGGGTGCGTGTCACTCTAATTGAACCGGGTATGGTAGATACACCGTTCTTTGATGACCCGAAGCCCGATGCACTGCGTCCTGATGATGTGGCTCGGACGGTGCTATTTGCGCTCTCGCAACCTCCCAATGTTGATATTGGTGAACTTGTGGTTCTGCCAACTCCACCGGTTGAGAGGTAGTTGATGAAGCTTAACCACGATGCTTCGCATTGTCAAAAACCGCCACCACGGCACCATTTCTGTAGAGTCTGCGCCGGGGCATACCTGCTTTGCAGTGTGCTTACCCTTCCTTGAAGTAGGCAGAAGCCACCCGTCTAAAATCGATAACCGGTTTCTACGTCTCATCTTTGATGACTCTACACTTGCTTTGCGAGGCAAGCAAGTAGCGTTTAACTTTGAAAGAGTAGATACGGCCTCAACCCAGAAATGGGATGAGCTAATGACTTAGCTGAGCGACGGCAAGTAATCTTTTCATGTGCTTGGCATCGTTTGATTTTATAGCCCATCACTCAATACGTTAAGTATTTCGTTGACCTTTTCAACGTTTCCAAAGAATCTTGCTGGATAAGCATTTGTATAGTTTCTTTCAAAGTATTGCTCGGCTTCATCAACAATGGAATCAAGTTTACTTGATAAAAGTCCTTCATCCGGTGAGATTGACTCTGTAGCAGTTGCTATATTACTCACTTTATTTAATAGAAGAGCTGCTATGACCCTATTCCCATGAGTAATAATGAGGTGACGTTTTCTATGCGTACTTCTGTCTGTTGTGCTTAGCTTAGAATCTATGAGCCGCTCAATTACACGAAGGTGAACAACCGCATTAATAACCTTAATGCCTGAAACTGTAGGATTGAAGACACTTTTATACAATTGACCATCCAGATTCTCGAAAAATCGTCCTCTTTTATCTTTCAACGTAGCAATAATAGATGCCGACATAGTCAAGCATGCTAGACCATCAAGTGCCTCGTCTAAATCTATGGTGCTTGAATCAACATGGATGTGTTGATCATCTGTTCTTAATAATTGATATTGGTAGTTTTCTACAGCAAGTTCTTTTGATATTCTTAGTTGCTCCGAGTGTTGCGACGCGAAGTCTCTTCCTAGCACTCTATTTTGATGGTTATTTGCTTTGGTGATAGCTGCAGCAGCTTCTGCATTTTCACTGCCAGCTACCTTGATAAACCTTGCAGGAATTTTTATCTGAGCGAGAATAGCACTACTTTCTTCAGTAATATTTTTAAATACTTGACCAATTGTACTAACTGTTTGAGCACCATTAATGACACTGGCGTTCAGAAATTTAAATGTACCTCTTTCAGTACCTCTATTAGCATTACGACGATTCGGCAATATTTCTGAAACTAGCAATGTAATTCCATTGTTGTAATACCAGAACATTGTCGGATTATTTACGGCAGTATCTCCAATTGATTCATTAACATCTGTACTGCCTAGTAGATTTCTTATATTTTTGGCAAATAAACGGGTTCCATGTGCTTCCCACCACTCTAGTATTTGATCACCACTAATTTGTCCATAGAATGCTAAATATGGCTCATTTTTTTGCCCATAGTTTTCGATCTCAACATCATCAAGATCAATATTCACATGTGTTCCAGTTTGCAGCCACTCTGTTAAATCTTCAGCAGATACAAGATGTACTTGAAATGGAAGATCGTCTTGCGGAGTGTTTGCAGGGGCAAGAGCTGCTGAATTTAGTTCATCTTGCCATCTTTGCATATCATGTAGAATCATCTCGGCAGCGCCACGCTTTCCTGTGTGTGCCATTACAAATAAAAATTTATAATCTTGAGATTCAAGTCCAATTTCTATGTCGTTAGCCATTTGCTGCAAGATTCGATCAAATCGAAAATACTCTTCTAGTTGAAGTTTTTCGCATGCATCTTTGAATGACAGGAAATCATCTCTTGTCCAAGTACTATTACCTCTTTGGTTGAATTTTGACTGAACCACCACCACTCTTTTCTCGCTGTGATTTACACATAAAGCATCAATACAACCGTCTTCAGAACTATCACATACGCTTTTCCCAGCCGTGGCATCATCTACTACAGCCAAGTTATATATGGAAAACGCAGCTATAGCTCTACTAGCCATTTTCACATCATAATCATCCTGGGAGGGCTCGCATTCACGTTTATGTATAGAGTCTTGAAATCTTTCTCGAAGTGATTTACCAAGACGTTGAGCAACAATACGAGATGTAGCCGCAGCTGGGGTTGCATTATCTGCAATTCTTATATCTTTCACAAAAGCCATAGTTGATGCCAGTCAAATATTTTCTACATTAAGTACGCAGACTTGGATTTTGCAGATAAGCTAACAATCTTATTACAGCGAATGTTTCGATCTATCTACCCAAAATAGGGATGATGGGTCGAAACTTTCCGCATATCATCCCAAAAATGGGAGATCACAAGGAACTTTCCGCATATTAAACTGATTTCAGCAGCTCGTTAGCAACTCTTCATATCTTTTTGGGTGAAGTTCTCATTTGCATCACGGTTGACGGGGCGCGTCCGTACCAGTAGACTCATCCACTAAGCCGTTTGAGCAAAACGGTGGCCATGCAGAACTCGAAAAGAAAATCTTGGCGCTGTCTGAAGGTGCTGGAACACCAACAGACAGCTAACCCCGCAAATCTTGCACGCAGATTGCGAGGCTAGGCTCATCGTACCCTAGCCCCCTCAGTTTGCACTTCAACTGCGGGTGGCTGGGGTTTTCGCGTTCTGTCTTCCTCAACCACAAAACAGGAAAACAGAACCGATGTTTGAATATCTTGAACCAGACGCCAGCGACAACCCAGAGGCCGGCTCCCTACCGCTGCCGCCCAGTGGGGATAGCAAAGGCACCCGACCCCTAACCCCCGAAAAAGTGCGTCACATGCTCTACGGCAGCCTCGCCGCCCTAGACCGCACCATCAAAATTCTCCATGCCCTCGGCTACGCCGACCCCAACGACTGGAGCAACCCCATCCCCGTGCCGCCTAGCACCGAGACGCGGTCGTCGAGCGGAGTCGAGACGCGGTCGTCGAGCGGAGTCGAGACGCGGTCGTCGAGCGGAGTCGAGACGCGGTCGTCGAGCGGAGTCGAGACGTGGATGGTGATCATGACCAAAACCATTCTGTTGGAGTAGCGCGCAGCAAGATGCCAGGGTTAAGTCACTGATTTAGCGTTGGTTGCCAGCCCGACTCAAATAGTTGGGCTGGCCAGTTTCCTCGGCTTCACCTATTGGTTCCATCGTTGACTAGCGTGGCGAGAAAATTCCGCTACAGTTGAAGCAAATGCACTCAGAGCAAGGCCATGGCCACCCTGCTGCAATCCCCTAGTCAGCACATTACCCTGCAACGCGTGTCGTGGAGCACATACCAGGCCCTACTGCAAGACATGGGCGACCATCGGGCTGCGCGGCTGGCCTATGACCAAGGCACGTTAGAAATCATCATGCCCTCTGACCTCCACGAAGTGCTAAATCGGCTGCTAGACCGCATCATCACTGCCTTAACAGAAGAACTCGACCTCAAAATCAAAGCCTACGGCTCCACCACTCTAGAGCGGGAAGACCTGGAGCAAGGGGTCGAACCCGACTCCTGCTACTACATTCAAAACGCCGACCAGATCAGCACCCTACAACTCGACCTGCGCACCAACCCACCCCCCGACCTTGCGGTAGAAGTAGACATTACCAGCTCGGCCCAGCGGCGATTTACGATCTATCAACAGCTGCAAATTCCTGAGGTGTGGCAATACACCCAGCGGCGAGGGCTGGTTTTTTATGCGCTTGTTGGTGGGCAATACGTAGAGTGCGAGGTTAGCCCTACGTTTCCTCAGGTGTCATCGCAAATGCTGGTGACATTTTTGCAGATGGCTCCTGGGGAAGACGACAACGCCGTAGTGAAGTCGCTGCGGCGGTGGATTCGTCAGCAAAGCTCCTAGGGCTTTTCTAGCCGAGACTTTTGCGCTAGCAGCGCTTCGATCGCCCCCAATAGCTCCGGCTGACCCCAGTTTTGGTAGAGCGAGGCCGCGATCGCACATCCCCCCGCCCCCACGCCCTCCTTCACAAACCCCCGCTCGTAGGCCCGCAGCGCCTCAAACCGCGACGCTGCAAAGCTCAGCCGGGTCGCCATCAAACAGGCCCCCGTCAGCTCCGCCAGCCCCACCGTATCTCCGGTGGCATCCTCCGCCACCCAGCGAGTGGTGCCCACCACGATGTTTTGTGGATTCCAGTCGCAGCCTTCTGCCGCCGCGATCGCCACCATCAGCGCATAGACCGCCAGCATTTGCGTGCCCCCCGCCAGCAGCACGGGCCGGGTGCGGCTAGCCGCGATCGCCATCCCCGCCACCACCGGCTGCATCGGGTCGCCCACCGCCGCCACCACCGCTAGGGGATGGGGCCGCTCTGGCAATCCTGCTAGCGACAATCCCTTAGTAACCAAAGCCTGCTTCTGATCGTGGTTACAGATGGGGTGGCTGCTGTTAACTCGCGCCGCTGCATCTAGCCCCAGCCCGGTGAGAAGACCCAATGCCGTAGTCGTGCCCCCCACCACACACTCCGCCAGCAGCAGGTAGTCGCTCTTGCTCCCTAGCAATTCGCCCTGGGCCAACCCCTGCCGCCAGAGGTGGCACACCACATCTAACGGCAAAGCTGCCCCGGTGCTCAGACATTGCGCTCGCTTCCCTCCCAAATCCAGGTGAAGGACGGTCGGCGGCTGGGGCAATCCAGCATTGAGAACGACGAGGGGAATTCCCTGCTCGGCGATAACAGCTTTAGAAATTAGCGCTGGGGAAGCTCCTGCCTGAAGCGGCGGCAGGGGATACTTGAGGGCTGTCGTCAGGCCATTGACCATAAATTCGGCATCGGCCAGGGCGGTAAAGGTGCGATCGCGCGGTGTCGCCCCCGCCGCCGAAATCCCTTCTACCAGCCCCGTCTCGGTAAACCCCAGCGTCAGCACCAGCCCAGGCCGCAACCCCCGCACCCGCCCCAGCCAATCCTCCCCCCGCCGATTCTGCGTATAAACCTTTATCAACGGCTCACCCACAGAACTTACGACTCCAACAAACAGCGATCTCAGAAAAGGGTATAGGGTTTAGGGCCAAATTCCGCCTTGAACCCTGTACCTTTTACCTTGCACCCTAAACCCTTACCCCCTGCTACTCCTTCAACAAATCCTGCACCCACCCCGGCGGCTCCGGTATCTTCGCGCCCAACCGCCCCAGCAGCAGCCAGGCCGCTAGATGCACCGTAAACAGGTACACCACATTGCTGGCCAGCACCGACACCAAGGCTAAGATCTGCACCGCTTGTACATTGGCCTGGCCCAGCACACCTACATCCAGCACGCCCAGACCCACCAGGCGCTCCAGCCCCCAGTTCAGCATTTGGGTAACTTGGGTAGTCAGGTACACCCACAGGTCTTCGCCCACCAGCACCGACGACAGCCATAGCCGAAAGAAAAACCCAATCGTGCCCAGCAGCGACCCAACCGCGATCGAGATGTACCAATTGGCCCGGCGCACCCAAAAAAAGCCGAGCTGTACTCCCAGCAGCGCGTAGGGAATCAGAAATAGCAGGCTGCGGGGTGGCCCCATCAGCACTGAGAGCAGCAGCCCCGACACCAGGGCCGACATCCACGCCGCCCGTGGCCCCCAGCGCAGGTAAACCAGCGCCATCGGCAGCGGAAACAAAATTCGCAGAATTGGCCCCGGCGGAAAGTACGTATTCACCAGCCAGATCAGCGCGGCGGTGCTGGCTAAAAAGGCCGTTTCAACCATTGCCAGAGGGCCAGCTTTGAGGCGGTGCGACAGATCTGGCCCGTCGGTTTCGGCCTCGGGAGTGCGGTACTCCAGGTAGGTGTCTAACCCATCGAAGTCACTCGCGGTAGCCTCAGCCGGGGGCACAAAATTAGCCCCAGGGGTGGGGTCGGGGGGATGACTCATGGATGGCTAAACCAGCAGGCGTTCTAGGGCATTGAGGTCGGGAATGCTCATTAGATCTTTTTCCCGCACAATTAACCCTTTCTTCTCTAGCTTACTCAGTACGCGGGTGACTGTCTCCCGCGCCAGACCGCTGAGGCTGCTCAACTCGCGGTGAGGCAGGTTGGGAATTTCAACGCCGCTGGCGCTGCGCTGCCCCTGCCCATCGGCCAAAAAGAGAATGATGTCGGCCACCCGCGAGGTGCTGTCAGACTCGCGCAGCCGCAGCCGCCGGTTGACCTGACGCAGCCGCCGCGCCATCAGCTGCGACAGGCGAATGCCGGCCAGAGGCTGGGTATTTAGAAGTTTTACAAAGTCACTGGCGGGCATGCTGCCAATCACCGTGGGCACTAGGGTAATAACATCGGTGGAGCGGGGCACCTCTTCGAGCGGGGCCATTTCGCCAAACAGCTCGCCCCTGCCTAGAATGTTTAGGGTGACCTCTTTGCCGTCGAGGTTGTAGGTGCGAATTTTTACCCAGCCTTCCAAAATAAAGTACACTGAGCTGCCCCAGTCGTTTTCCAGCAAAATCACCTGGTTGGCTGGGTGGCGACGAGAGACCACGTGGCTGGTGGCTTCCGCTACAGCCTCCTCTGGCAAATCCTGAAATAGCAGCGCCGATCGAATAAGTTTTAAGTCAGCGTCGGTATCTCGAGGGTTGTAGCGAGCATCCATCAATTGACCACCCCAACATTAATTTTTTTGTTTAAGTTAGTGATATTAAATCGCCTCAACCAATCCTATCCCAGGGGAGGGGTAGAATTCTTCATTAGTAGCTTGGCGGTGGAATCCAAAGTCTTAGCACTATATCACTCCTTCCCGGGCAGACCAGAGGCGATTCCCGGAGGGAGCGCTCGGCGAATCGCCGTTAAGATCCAAACTCAATTCCAGCTTGCTTTGAAGCCAATTAAACCCATCAATCTATGTCCTTTAACAGCAGCAGCACTAGGGCATTACCGTGATGATTTTTAAAGGGGCCTGACATACACTTTGGCAATCGCTGGGGAAGATAAGCAAAGAGGTGGCTGTGCAGCAGGACGAACTGGAAGCTCTGGTAGCCGAAATTGACTCAATGTTGGGGGAAGCCGCCCCCCGGCTGCCCTGGGTCATGTCAAATGATGCCAATCAGCGTCAGCTGCTGGCCCGAGCACGGGCCTACCTGGCGGAGATGAAAGCTGGTTCCCCACCCCCCGGCCCCAGCGGTTTACCCGATGACCCCACGACGGCGGCCGCGAGCCAGGTGCTCAAGGCGCTACTGCAGGAGATGCAGTACCTGCGCGGGCAAACCATGCAGATTTTAGACCCGCTGCGCAACGAGGTGGCGACCCTGCGCCAGCAGCGAGAGCTTTTGCTGCAGGAGGTGCAGGAGCTTCAACAGCAGCGATCGCAAATTGATCAGACAGCAGCGCTGCACCAGCTACCGCCAAGCTGGGAGGCCGCCCTCCAGCAGATGGCCCACCAGCTGGAGGCCCACCTGAGCAACCAGGTCGACCAGTCGGTACAGCGGCTAGAGTCGGCCACCGCCAACGCCTACGGTCTGCTCGAAGGCACTGAGTCTGACCCCGATGCCCCTGGCCTCACCCCAGCCCAGCGACTGGAGTTTCTAAAGCAAATTCAGGCTCAGTCAGACCAGGTCATGCGAGGGCTCGATCAATCGCTGCGATCGGTGTTTGAGACCCTGCAGCAGAGCATCTACAGCTACCAAAATTCGCTCAACCAGGGCCTCAACCAGATGCACACCCTGGGCCAGCAGGGCGAGCTGATGTTTAGCGCCCTGGTCAACCACCTGGGCCAGCAGATCAACCAGGAAACCCTGGCCTATTTAGAATCGGGCCAGCGGCGAGAGCTGCCCCAGCCCAACCTCGCCACCCCTGCCCCAGAAACCTCGACAGACAACACCTTTGCCGAAGGAGGGAGCCTGTCCCCTGATTTGGAGGTCGACCTGGCTTTGGAAGCCCTCGATTTAGGTGTTGACCTCGACGACGATATTACCGAACTCCAGCTGGATGAAGCCCTTGAGGCGGCCCTTGACCTCGACGACGCTGAGGCGTCTCCCCTCGATCTGCCGCTGCTCGATAGCCTCGATGCCGCCGCCCCCGACCCATCCCCGGCGGTGTCGTTGCCAGAGGGAGGGAGCGATCTAAGTGCCGACGTTGCCGAGGCTGGGATGGAAGCCGAAACAGCGCTAGACGACCTCTACCAGAGCTTGTTTGGCGGCGGTTTTTTTGCTGAAGCCGATGAGGCCAGCATCGCCGAAGCCAGTGCTGCCGAGCTTGGGGATGAGACTGGCACGGACGATGCCGTGGATCTCTTTTTGGATGTCGATCGCCCCGCTGATACCGCTGAAGCTACAGGGGCGATCGCCGCCGRGCCGCCCCCGCCAGCTGCCGAGCCGCCGCACCCTGACGATTTGGCGATGCTGATACAGGCTGCCGACGTTGCAGAGGCGGAGGTCAGCCCAGAACGCTCGGGCAGCAATTTGGACAATCTGGATCTGTTTGGCGACGCCACCGTCGACCCCCTCGATACCATCCTGGCTGGCTCACTAGCGGCTGTCGAGGTTAACCTACCGGAGACCATAGAATCGTTTGACGAGTTGCTACCCCCTGGCCCTGGAGAAACGGGCGACTTAGAAGGCGCTGCTGACGACAGCGAGGGCGAATTTATGGCCGCCTCACCCGACGAAGATTTACTAACCCAGGATGAGCTGCCCGTCACCAGCAGCTACGACCTGGCCCTAGACGAGGCCATGATCAACCAGCTCCGCCAGGACCTCGACTATTTAGAGGTGGCGGCGGAACCTGGCCTATCGGGCTTCTTTGAACCCACGCCCCAGCCCGAAGATGCCTTCCCCCCCTCGGATGCAGCGGTACCCGCCGAGAGTGCCGATCGCGATTTGTTCTCCCTGGAGGATCTCGCTCAGGAGACTGACCAAGGTAACCGCCAATCGCCCGACGCCGATCGCCCCACCGAGGCAGCGGTAACCGATCTAGCCGATCTGCTTAGCCTCGATTGGCAGGCCGATGCCCCCTCCCCTCCTGAAACCCTACAGCCCGATGAACTAGACGCATTTGGGCGTGAAGACGCCGCTGCTGGCTCCCCACCTGACCTCAGCATCGACCTCTCAAACGAGCTAGCCCTAGAGGTAGAGCAACCTTCGGCCCCTGATCTTGAGCTAGATCAGCTCGATCTGTCGGCGTTAGATGCTGATTTACCTGCCGACTTAGCTGACTCGACCCCACGTGAACCTGACCTACTCGGCCCTGAATCATCTTTTTCCGCCGATTTGGCCAGCGTCGATTTGTTTGATGACGCGGCACCAGCGGTGGCATCTGCTGCCGCTGAGGAGCTCGGCGTCAATCTTTTCAGTGACGCGGTCACTGATGATGACGAATCCTTCACTGTCCCGGCCCCCATCGATCAACCGGGGGACGAATCGGGGTTAGATCTCTTTGACATATCGCCTACAGACTCACAGGCTGCAATTCGCGACGAGATCGCTTTGGGAAGCGTCCCTACTGCCGAACCCACCGAAGACCTGGCAGCGCTGGATCTGTTTGGCGATACCCTGGCTGCGCCCGACGCTACCCGCGCCGGTGAGTTGCCAGATCTGTTTGACAGTTCAGATCTAATTATCGATGAGCCACCGTCTGCACCGGATCTCCAAACCCCGTCGCTAGATCTGTTTGATAGTTCAGATCTGATCGTTGACGATGAACCACCGTCTACACCCGTAACCCCAAACCCAGAAGTTCCGGGATTAGATTTACTTGATGTCTCAGATTTGGTCAACACTGAGTCACCGTCTGCACCAGAACCCCCAGCCCCAGCAAATTCAGGACTAGATTTGGTTGACGGCTCAGACTTGGTCAACACTGAGTCACCGTCTGCACCAGAACCCTCAGCCCCAGAGGGTTCGGGATTAGACCTGTTCGGTGATTCAGACGCATTGGAAGCACCGATCGCTGACGAGGCAAGTATCGAACGCTTCAATCAGTCCTCTGCTAGTGCCTCAGGAGTTGATCTGTTTGGCGATATATCGCCCAGGGCCGCTGAGCCTGGGAATCTTGCGTCTGAGGATCTATTTAATACTCTTGATGCGACGCCTGCCCCCTCATCGGATACGTCGTCTTTGGCCTCAATTTTGTCAGACCTAGATTTGAGCCTGGGCCCAGAGGAACCAGCCCTGGGCGAGTCGGGGTTAACCCTGGGCGATCTCACCGAGCTGTCGGCCGATGCGACTCAGCCCAGCCCGCCTGCCCCAGAGCGATCGCCAGCAGCACCCTCAACTGGCCCAACCGGCCCCTCGCTTACCCTAGAAAACTTGCTGGGCGAGCTTACCCTCGACCCACTGACACCCCTGGCCCCAGAACCCCGGCCTGGCGCAACCCTAGACGACCTCACATCTGACGCCCAGTTTGGCTCCATCTCTGGCTCAGAAGCAGAGGGAGCCAACGACTTTACCCTGGCCGACTTTGACCCGGCACCAACAGACAGCGCCAGCGCCCCGCCAGAATCTGCCCTGCGGCCCGATCCACCGCCGGACGATGCGATCGCCAATTTGTTCTCAGAGAGTAGTCTGGCGGCTGGGCCAACCCCAGAGGCTGAGCCAGGCGATCGGCCAGACCTAAGTGACCTCACCCTGACGGGTTTGGACCTGGGAGAGCCTGCACCTGCCTCAACCCCAGACGTCACCCTAGCGGGGTTAGGCCTGGGAGACGAACCTCCCTACGATTCATCCCTAACAGTTACCGGGCCAGACGTCACCCCAGAACCAGAGCTAACGCTAGACACCTGGGGTATGGCAGCTGCGGCACCCGAACCCAACCCCCCAGGGCCATCCCTCTCGATTACCCTCGACGATCTCAACCTCAGCCTGGATGAGCCCGAGTCAGATGAACCTGGGGCCACACCGACTGAGGCGAGGCCTGGCTCGCTAGACGATTTAGCGGCGCTAGGAGAAGGCTGGTCTAAAGGCCCCGAAGCCACCCTCCCACCCCAAGACACCCAGGACGAAACCGCCACCGACTGGCAGCGCGAAATCAGCCTCGACAACATTTTGGACGCGGCGGGGGCAGGTTCTTTTGCAGAAACTGACCTAGCGGCTCAGTCAGAGCCACCCGCTCCCTTCGACCCCATTCAGTCGGCAGCGGCGGAGACGGCCGAATCGATGGAAGCGATGATTGATTTCATCAATCTCGACGCCTTGCTGGGGGAGCCGATCGAGCCCCTTACCCCAGCCCCTAGCCTTGATCTCGACCTCAATCTCAGCTTAGATGACTTGGATCTCGAGGCGATCGCCCCCCCCGAGTCGCCTCCGGCCCAACCATCTATAGCGGAACCAATTTGGCTCGAAGTAGAAGACGAGGGCGACTCGCAACCCGTGGAACCCGCTCAAAACGATGAGCCTGACGGGAACTTTGCCCCGGCGGACGATCGCCTCTCCCTCGATCTCGACCTTGACCTCCGGCTCGAACCAGAGGCTGCTGCCCCGCCCGATGACAATTTGGCCCTTTTCCTAGACGATCTTTCCCTGGAGGATACAACCAGCCCCCAGCAAGAGACCAGTGCAGAAGCCGCTTTTGGCGACAGTGACATCGCCGACTGGCTCTCTGAAGCCGACCTAGAACCGACTTCAGAATCTGTCTCTGACCAGTCCCCGCTATCTGAAACCTGGCCCCTCACGGCAGCCTCTACGCCTGTGGAGTCGGCAGACGCTGAGTCAGCAGACCTAGCGGTAGACGAGGCATTGACCGAGGCTTCGCTAGCAGATCCTCCAGCTTCAGCGGCGACAGTAGATTTTTCTCTAGACGAGTTCTTTACCCTGGAGCCTGAAGCCCCTGGTCCTGAAGCCATTGACCTCGATGCGCTAGATCTCGATACCCTGGATCTTGGTGCGCCTAAACTAGAAGAAGTCACCGCCCTGGAGTCCTCCTTAGCGCCAGAGGCTTTAGAACCAAAGGCCCCAGAGCCGGAAGCTCTTGAGTTAGATCCGCTCGCGCCCGAATCCCTAGAACCAGAAGTCTTTGAGTTAGATTCGCTCGCATCCGAATTTTCAGAACCAGAGGCCCCAGAGCCGGAAGCTTTTGGGCTAGATCTGTTCACCCCTGAATCTTCAGAATCAGAAACGCCAGAACCAGAAGTCTTTGGGTTAGATTCCCCCGCGCTCGAATCTCTAGAATCAGAAGCGCTCGCGCCAGAGGGGCTAGAACCAGAGACGCTTAATTTAGAAGAAAACTTAGACAGCCTAGCAAGCCTCAATCTAGAGTCAGGCGAGCCAGCTCAGCCTCTCAATCAAGCCGGGCCAGTTCTACCCGTTGATCTGCTGGAAGAGATTATCTCTAGGGCGTTTGATGCAGTGGCACCAGATGCGGTAGCACCGGAAGCGATCGCCCCACCTGTGCTCGACCCTATAGCCCCACCTCCCCCGGCTGAGCCTGAACCTGCCCTTGACGATCGCAATCTGCCCGCTGAGTTCGACATAGATGAAACTGAGTTAGAGAGTGCTGAGCTAGAGAGCACTGACGACTTCGACGCCATCGAAGACGAGCCTGTTATGATTCCAGCGCCGCCAGAGGCTGACGAGCCCGAGGCAGCAGCGCTAGCTCCGCTGTGGTTTTTGGGTCTAGATGTGGGCACCACAGGCTTATCAGCGGTGCTGCTAGAGCGGCGCGGCGGGCAGGTGTACCCGCTCTACTGGGTTGATAACGCCATTTCGGGAGTTACCGCCGACAAGTTCTTTCGGCTGCCCAGCCTGGCCTCGGTGAGCACAGGGAATGGTAGCGGAAGCTGCCAGGTACAGTCCATTGGGTCTTCGGCCCTGACCGTAAACTGGAGCGATGGCGACGCTGCCGACCAGGGCACGGTGTTGCTCAAAGCCCTGAAGCCGTACCTCAAACTCAGCATTCCAGCGGTAGTGGGCGATGGGGTCTATCAGCCCCAGATTCAGTGGTCTGACCGCGATCGCCTGCCCCTACAAATCTTTCAGGACAGCCTGCGCGAGCTGCTGGCGACCCTGCCCCAGGGGCTCAGCCCAGAGGCAGCCTTCACGGTGGGAGCGGTGGGCCTAGATGCCCAGGCGATCGTCTCGGCGCTGAATCAGCTGCAGGGAATAGTGGTCAGCTACCCAGCCAACTGGCCCGACACCTACACCTTCAACCTGCGAGAGGCAGTGCTCGGAGCCAGGCTAATCGCCAGCCCCGACGATATCTATTTTGTCGAAGATGCGATCGCGGCAGTGCTCTCGGGTCTGCCCGACCCGTCTACGCCGCTGCCCGAGGGCAACGGTCAGCCCATGCAGCAGCAGACCCTCTACGCCTGCCCTTGGACTGGGGGTACGGTGGTACTCTCCGCCGGAGCTACCGTGACCGAGGTGGGTATTGTCAACCTGCCCACCGCCCTAAGCGATCTCTCCTACAGCGACTTTGCCCTGCACTCGATGAGCTACGCGGGCGACGCCATCGACCTCGATATCGTTTGCCACCTGCTGCACCCGGCAGAACGTCGCCAGAGCCGCCCCGCCGAAGGCTCTGGTCGCTCTGCTGAAGCTGCAGGCTGGGGCTGGCAGGCTGCTATGCCCGAACTGGCTGGCACCCACTGGCACGACCTCGACCTCGATAGCTGCGAGATGCCGCGCCCGGCAGAACCCGACATCGCCCGCCGTCAGCGCCTCTACCAGCGCCTAGAAGCCTCCCTGCTAGGGCAGAGCGTACTAGAAGCGGCCCGTCACCTGAAGATCATCCTTCAGCACCAGCCCCAGTTTGAGCTGGAGCTGGCCGACCAACGCTGGATCGTGCGCAGCAAGGATCTAGAAGACCGCATCATTCTGCCCTACATTCAGCGCATCAATGGCCACCTCAACCGACTGTTGAGCGAGTCGGGGCTCAATACCCAGGGCATCAACCAGGTGATTTGCACGGGTGGCAGCGCCTCGTTGCCCAAGATAGCCCGCTGGCTGCGACAGAAGTTTCCCAACGCCACCATCGTGCAGGATACATACCACAGCGATCGCCCGCCCAGCTGTAGCCGAGTCACCTATGGGCTGGTCAACCTGGTGCGCTATCCCCAGGTGCTCGACCTCACGCGCCACCAGTACAGCGACATGTTCTTGCTGATGGAGGTGCTGCGCGCCCTGCCCGAGCAGCCCATGCCCCTCAACGGCATTCTGCATCTGCTGAAGGAGCGGGGGCTAAATGTGGAAGCCTGCCAGGCCCACCTGATGGCCCTACTCGAAGGTCGTCTGCCCCCCGGTCTGCTGCCCAGCACCGGCAGCGGTCCTCTGGTGCTAGCCCCTGACAACGATGAGTTAATGAGGCTGGCCACCACACCCCTACTTACCCGCCCCAACGGTCAAGTGTACGTGCCCAACCTGGAGCAGGGCGCACGCCTGCAAGCCTACATGGATGAGCTCCTGGCCGACAAGCATCAAACCCTGGTCGACCCTCTGCTGAGCCAGCTCACAGTGCTGAATGTGTAGACCGAGAGTGCATTCTCAGGGCTGGGCAGCTAGCGACTCAAGGGTTGTTGCCAGAACTGAGCTTGCGGTGTTGCTGCACTAGGGCATGAATTTGAACAGGGGCAGACGGTCGTTTGCCCCTGCGAGGGCCGCTGAATGCTTGATTCACACCTATGTCTAGCAACGCTGAACTTACAATGAGGGTACCTAGCGCTGAGGATAGACGGGCAATGGTGATGACCGCGCAAGAACTGGCCGACCTGATGCCAGATGCCACCCAGCTAGAGAGCAATGAGCCCGAGATGGAAAGTTCGCTGCACTACGCTCAGCTGGCACTGCTGGTAGCCTGTTTGGAGTGGCTGTGGAAAGAGCGCACCGACTTTTTCATTGGCGCTAACCTCACTATCTACTTCAGCCGTGAACAGCTCAAGAACCGGGATTTTAGAGGTCCAGACTTTTTCCTGGTAAACCAAACCCAGCGACGCCCCCGCAAATCGTGGGTGGTGTGGGAAGAAGGCGGCCGATACCCCGATCTAATTATCGAGCTGCTGTCTCCGGCCACGGCCAGAGCAGACCGCACTCTCAAAAAGGTGCTCTACCAAGATCGATTTAGAACCCCGGAGTATTTTTGGTTTTCGCCAGAGACGCTAGAGTTTGAGGGCTACCGACTAGTGGGGCAGCACTATGATGCGATCATCCCCAATGAATCTGGCCAACGCTGGAGCGAGGTACTGAACCTGTTTCTGGGCATTCAAGACAATACCTTGCGCTACTTTCACCCCTCCGGCGAGTTGGTGCCCACCCCAGAGGAAGCAGCGGCCACCGCTCAGGACCGAGCCGATCGCCTGGCCGAGCAGCTAAAGGCGTTGGGAGTAGAGCCCGAGGGGTAGGCAAGCTCCGGTCCCCACTTTTCAAGGGGGCAGGGGGAATCTCTACTTTCGCTACAGAAAATAAGCCTCTTCAAAGTTCCTCTTACTCAATGAGTAAGGTTTTCGCCAGAATGACCATCCATACTTCGACTCCGCTCAGTAACCGCACCTCGACTCCGCTCAGTAACCGCACCTCGACTCCGCTCAGTAACCGCGTTTCGACTCCGCTCAGTAACCGCATCTCGGCTCCGCTCAGTAACCGCGTCTCGGCTCCACTCAGTAACCGCGTTTCGACTCCGCTCGCAACTAGGGGCGGAAGTGGCTCCTGCGGCGCTGGGCGGTATGGGCATTGGGTCGCTCCACTAGCCTTGGGAAAGCTATTATGCAATTACCCGTAGCCCGTTGATCCTTCTAAGGAATTAGGCTCAAACAATCTGTCTATTTGAGCAGCAGAGGCATTTTGGCAAATTAGCTCTATCTAATTAATTACTATATGGCTCAAACAGCAACATCATTTGATGTCAGGAAATGAGGAAAGCTGACCGTCTTTTTCAATTAGTGAATATCATCAGGTCTCACCAACCGATTACAGCAGAGCAGCTAGCCGAACGGATTGGTGTTTCTGTACGTACAATCTACCGATACATCGATGATCTCTCTGTAAGCGGCATTCCAGTTTATGGTGAGCCAGGTGTCGGTTACGCTTTAGATGAAGATTTTGAGCTGCCGCCCCTAACTTTAAACCATGATGAAATTGCCGCTTTGATGTTAGGTGTTGAAATGCTGTCGCGATCAACAGGAAGTGACTTAGCAGAGGCGGCAAAAACACTTTTAGACAAAATAGGAGCCGTTTTACCATCACGAAGCCTAAATCCCAATTACACGCCCGTTCGGGCTCTGGGCGAGGGTTTAAATGACCATAACTTGAGACATTGGAACGAGCTTTACCGGGCAATTCAACAAAAGCAAACGGTTAGGATTACGTATCTAAGCCTGAATGAGGAAACATCTCAGAGAGTCATCTTCCCACTTGGGTTATTTTTTTGGGGCGGAAAATGGACTACTGGTACGTGGTGCCAACTCAGGAATTCTTACAGAGATTTCCGTGTTGATCGAATCAAATCTCTCGACTTTGTCTTGGACATTGGGTTTCCGGAAGAGGTTAGCCTTGAAGCATACACGAGTTTTAATCTAGAAAGAATAAAATTGTTTGGGTTCAACTGACATAACGCTGTCAGGAGTGCTGCTCTATGGTGAGTTACACGCAAGCACTCGTTAAGGACCAAATTTTGCCGTGTTTGAGATGTTCCCAAACTTTTGGACTCCAGTATTACCCGTTGCTGAAATTGGAGCCGAGCCGATTGCGATTGAACTAGCTGGAGAATCGTTAGTCCTGTTTCGTGATGCTGGAGGTCAGTTCTCAGCTTTGCCAGATCTCTGTCCCCATCGCGGTGCTCCTCTCTCACGAGGCCGAGTCACAGAGAGTGGGTGCATTGAATGTCCCTACCACGGCTGGCAATTTGATACTGATGGCACCTGCACTCGTGTTCCTTTTAACCCGCTCAGCTCGGCTCATCTATCAAAATTGTCAGTTGTGAGTTTTCCTACAAGGGTAATCGCGGGGATGGTATGGATTTTTACAGGAACAGAAAACGCATCAGCTCCCCAGTTACCGTCCAGCTTGTTGGAACCCAATGACCGATACATCATTCACCATGAGATTTGGAATGCTCATTGGACCAGAGCAGTCGACATCTCATTAGATTACTTGCATCTTCCCTTTGTTCATCGAAACTCATTTGGTGGCGAGCTCAACGATGCAGCACACAAGGATGCGATCGCCCAAATCAGCATTACCTCAACAGCAGACGGGATGAAGGTTACTAATAAACTCAACACCTTACCGTCTGGCACTAAGATTGACTGGCATCAACCGAATATTATCGTTCTCAATCTAGACGGAATGCCTCTTCTTCCCCATTTCTTTGCCATACCGATCAACACGCATAAAATGCGATTCATGCAGGTTCTTTTGCCCAATCCTGGGATTGGTCAAAGCAACTTCAACTTCGATGATTTCTTTGCAGCATCCGATGATGATCGTATTATGGTTGAGTCACAAGTTAGTGAAGTTTCTAATGTAAACGAAGGATATAACGTGCCTACTGACGAACCCTCCTTGAGGTTTCGTCGTTGGTACTACCGCGCAGTAAAAGGTAAAAGGAATGAAGTTATCCGAGATATGAGTGCTAGCTGATAACATTTACTAGCGATAGCGTATGACAAGTTTGGTTAGAGCGTACGTTCAAAGTCTTTTTGCCTAGCATGAGTTCTCTCATTGCCAATCGCTCCGAGTTGTCCAGCTGACTGCCTGACACATTTTTAATGTAGGTTGGGTGAAACGCAGTGAAACCCAGCATTAGCCAATAATCCGAGGCCTGTTAGGTTCTGCTATCGCGCCACCCAACCTACGGAATATCAATGCTTTCCAAAGTTGTGTCAGTCAATCAGGTTGTCCAGTGTAGGTAGGGCGACTGACTATTAGTTGAGGTAGGTTGATGAGGAAACCTGTAACGCAGAATAGTTAAGTGTAGTTAGAACTGTGGTGAGAAACGTGGATTCAGAAATTGAAGTTCAAATTCGTGAGTGTGAAGCGCGACTTTACGCCGCCATGTCAACCTCCGACGTATCTGAATTAGACACACTTATTGCCGATGATCTGCTTTTTGCTGGGCCAACTGGCGAACTGGCAACCAAAGCAATGGACTTGGACCTGCACCGCACTGGCGGCACTCAGTTTCACGAGTTTGTGCCCAAAGAACTAGAAATACGTGTTTGGAGCGAACACTTTGTTCTTGCATCAGCCCAAATATTCTTGAGCGGTACGTATTTAGGAAATGCCTTTGCAGGTGATTACCGCTATATGAGAGTTTGGCGCAAGGGGGAAAGCGGTTGGCAAGTCCTTGGTGGCAGCGTTAGCGCGATGATTTGAAGTTCTAAACTTTCTCGGTTTTGCACAGTGGCTAATATTCGAGTCGTTGGGAGCCATCGGTGGTGCTAAGTAGGTAGATCTAAATAATCAACATGCTGATTACCGCACAGCAAGGCTTTCAGCGATCCAGGGCTACGTTTAGTTAGGCTTTCCTACTTATTCAGCCAACAATTTGCTCGGAGCAGAGCAGCATCCCCAAACCCAGTCTTAGACAGGCTGTGCGAAAAGGGACGGGGTGCCTGGGCAATAGCTCAGATCTTGAGCTTTTCCCACAGGCACCCCGTCCCTCAACAGCGAATCATCTTCTAGTTCAGCGCTTCGAGGTAGTCGCGAACGCGGTTGCGGCGCTTGGGCTGGCGCAGCTTTTGCAGCGCCTTCGACTCGATCTGGCGCACTCGCTCGCGCGATAGCTCCAGGGCGCGGCCAATTTCGGCCAGCGAGTAGGGGGTACCATCGCCGAGGCCAAAACGCATGTTGATGACGTCTTGCTCGCGGCTGGTGAGGTCGGCCATCAGCTGTTGCAGGTCGCGGCGCAGTGACTCACGAATCAACATGTCTTCGGGCGACATGCAGTCGGTTTCGAGCAGGTCGCCCAGTTCGGTGTCGCGGTCTTTGCCCACCTTGGTTTCGAGGGAGACGGCGCGGGGTACGCGCAACAGCACTTCGCGCACCTGAACGGCAGTCATATCCAGCTCGCGGGCGATGTCTTCGATGGAGGGGGTGCGGCCTTTCTCCTGGGAGAGCTTGCGCTGGGCCTTTTTAATTTTGTTCAGCTTTTCGGTGATATGGACGGGCAGGCGAATGGTGCGGCTCTGGGTAGCGATCGCCCGCGTAATGCCCTGGCGAATCCACCAGTAGGCGTAGGTGCTAAAGCGATAGCCCTTGGTGGGGTCAAACTTTTCGACCGCCCGCTCTAGCCCCAGGGTGCCTTCCTGAATTAGATCGAGCAGCTCTAGCCCCCGGTTTTGGTACTTCTTAGCGACCGAGACCACCAGTCGCAGGTTAGCCTTGATCATGTGCTCTTTGGCGCGAATGCCTTCGGAGATGGCCTTTTCTAGCTCGGGTACGGTGAGGTTGCTGAGCTCGGCCCAGGCCCGCTTGCCGGCGGCGAGCGTAGGTTTGAGATCGGCGATGGGCACCTCGGCTTCAGTAGCCCAGCGCTCTAGGGAAGGGCGATAGCCCAGCTGCGATGAGAGGCGATCGCGGGTTTTGAGCAGGTTGCTGTAGATGGCTAAGATGCCACCATTCACGTCAGCGGCCTGGGTTAAATCGGTTAGCAGTTGCATGTAGCCCTGCACAGCCTGGGCCTCAGAGACTTCCTCGTGGCGCTCTAGCAGGCGCACCCGACCAATTTCTTGCAGGTAGAGGCGGACCAGGTCGGTGGTGCGCTTGCCCTTTAGCATGGCGGCAGCATCGGTTTCGAAGTCGCTGTCAGCAGCGTCGGCAGCAGAAAAGTCCTGGAGCCTGATGTCCGCCCCTTCATCCTCCTCTCCCAGAGTAGGGAGGCCAAACTCCTGATCGGGCAGGGCGGCGGCTTCATCTTTCTTGTAGTGGGGTGTTGCTACCATGACGCTCTCTAGTTACGTGTCTAAACGTGTGCCGATAGGCCATTTGCCAACCTGAGCCTATTGTTCCCACCCGTCAGGACTTTAGAACAAGGGCTTGAGTTCCAGGGCTTGGGTGAGCTAACTTGAGTCAGCTTTCGACGCCAGCGCCTGGGGGGGTAAACGTCAGCCTGGCTGGTGCGTTCTTTGGTTTCAAAGGCCCAGGTGTTTGGGGATGATCTAGCGATCGGGCTGAGGTAGGCGAAAGCGAACCGACACCATAATCTACGCCGCCATTGCTTGTAATTCCCGATGGAACGTTACACCTTGGCAAAAACCTCACATTGGCGGCGAAGCGATGTATAGGATTAGGGCATTCGTTGCAATTGGGAGCAGACTTCGCTAATGGCTGACGGACTTCCCTGGACAGCTGATGCCCAGGCTAAGCTCAAAAATATTCCGTTTTTTGTGCGTGCCCAGGCCCGCAAGCGCATTGAAGATGTGGCTCGCGAGGCCGAGGCCGAGGCGGTGACGGCTGACCTGGTAGAACGGGTGCGTTTGGAGTTTGGCCAGTAGCGTTGGCTTTGGCCAGCAAGCTACCGCCGTTTTTTCGATCGCGGCTTAACCGATATAGGCCGCCATAGAAGAATGAACCGCCGGCTCACTGGCTGAGAGAATGTGCTGAAGCCGTTCTCAGAGCATAACTTGGGGCGGCGGCAGGTCCTTGGCGGCTGTAGAAACCGGCATAAACGCTTGGGCCGGGTTGCAAGTCGTACTCATAACGAGTATGATTTAGGAGAAGCCGGGGCCGTAGTGGTAGGATTTCAAGATTAGGCCCGCAGGCAGCATCACAGGTTTGTTGGTTATCCATTCGATTGACAAAACAAAGAGAGGCCATATGGTTGCAACCGCTGAGAAAACTAAAACCAAGCGCGGGTTTTACCCCACCCGTATTGATATGTCGGCTGAGGTGCGATCGCAGGTTTGTGCCGTACTAAACCAAACGCTGGCCGCCACCCTCGATCTCAAGACTCAGACCAAGCAGGCCCACTGGAATGTGAAGGGCATGAACTTCTACCAGCTGCACGAGCTGTTTGACGAGCTGGCGGGCGAACTGGAAGGGTTTGTGGATTTGGTGGCCGAGCGCGTTACCGCCCTGGGTGGTACTGCCATGGGCACGGCCCGTATGGCTGCCGCCGAGTCGATTTTGCCTGAGTACCCCGTTGATGCGGTAGAAGGCCCTGAGCACGTCACCGCCCTGGCTGAGCGTTTTGCCGCCTACGGTAAGCACGTGCGCGAAGCCATCGACACCACCGACAACCTGGGCGATGCCGACACCGCCGACCTCTATACCGAGGTTTCTCGCACCATTGACATGCGTCTCTGGTTCTTAGAGGCGCACCTGGTGCAAAAGTCTGACCGAGGTTAAGGGCCGCTCCTGCGGCTAATGCTGGTTGGGGCCGGGGAGACAGGTGCTGTCTCCCCGGCCCCATTGCTTAAGAGCGACATAACCAAACGCACGTATTGCACAGGCGAACCCGAGCCTCGTTTATGGGGACCTTTATCTTTGTGATCTCTGTGGTCAGACTCGGTTTTGAGCCGTTACTATAGCGCTTCAGTAGCTCTTTCGCTAACTATGGCTAACCCGGCTTCTCACTTGTCTGGCTCGGACGCATTGGATGGCGTTATGGAGGGCGCGATCGCTTCAGTCACCCTGGCAGATCATGCCCACAGCCACGGACAGCACCACCACGATGGACATTCCCACAAGCACTCCCACAAGCATTCCCATCACAGCCATACCCACGGGGCTGTAGACCCTGAGATTGCCGTCTCGGAGCGGGGGCTGTGGGCGGTAAAGTGGTCGTTTGTGGGGCTGATGATTACGGCGATCGCCCAGGCCGTGGTGTTTGCTCTCTCGGGCAGCGTCGCGCTAATGGCCGACCTAATTCACAACGTGGGCGATGCCATGACCTCGGTGCCCCTAGGGGTGGCCTTTGTGCTGGCTCGCGCCAAGCCCTCGCCCCGCTTTGCCTACGGCTATGGCCGAGCTGAAGATTTGGCCGGGGTGGCGATCGTGGCGGTGATTTTTTTGAGCGCGCTGATTACTGGGTACGAATCGATTGAGCGGCTGCGCCATCCCCAGCCCTTAGACCATTTGGGGGCACTGGCGACGGCAGCGGTAATTGGCTTTGTGGGCAACGAGGTGGTAGCCCTATTTCGCCTACGGGTGGGGCGCGAGATCAATAGCGCCGCCCTAGTGGCTGATGGGCTGCACGCCCGCGCCGATGGCCTAGTCAGCCTAGCGGTGCTGGTTAGTGCCCTGGGGGTGGGGCTGGGTTACCCCTGGGCCGACCCCGTGATGGGGCTGGTAATTACCCTGGTGCTGCTGCGGGTGGTCTGGCAGTCGACCCAAACGGTATTTACCCGGCTGCTAGATGGGGTAGAGCCAGAGGTGCTCGATCGTCTGCGCCACGAGGTAGAGCACGGCGTTGGGCAGGCCGCCGCTACGGTAACGGAGGTCAAGGGGCGGTGGCTGGGCCATCGACTGTACGGTGAGGTGAGTTTGGCGGTAGAGCCGAGGCTATCGGTGGCAGCGGGGGAGGCGATCGCCTCCCACCTCAGAATTCACTTGCACCAGCAGTTGCCCTACCTGGCTGAGGTCACCATTCAGGTGCAGCCTCAGTCGCCCATCGCTTTGGACTAACGACATCCCTTAAATCTGTCCACGGGGCCTCTGACTTTAAGCAACTTCTGAAAAACTTTTTCTTTGATTTATAGCGGTGGTCAGTTCGCTTAGGACATCAGTAACTGCCATAGCGAAAACTCGGGCAGCGAACTGACGTATAGCCATCGTTCCAGAAGCTTTAGCATGTCCTAGCCGTCCTGGCGATGGCTATAACCGGTGGGCAGTGCCAACCCTACGGTGGCTGATTCATTTTGAACTTCGCATTTTGAATTCCGCGCAGCGGTACTACCCGCCGAGCTGGTGGCAGCGCGAGAGCCGCAGCATCATGGCATCGAGCCGGGCCAGGTCGCCAAAACACCCCCCCTGGCCGGTCAAGAAGCCACCCATTTGCAGGGAAACCATGCGCGGTATTTTCCAGTACCAGAGCGCAGGCAGGTGGCCTCTGGGGGCATCAAGGTCAAACTCTAGCCAGTTGTAAAACCGCAGAAACCCCACGGGTCGCAGCGCAACCAGCATCAGCCAGCCCACGTCTTCAAAGAACGGATGGGGGGTAGACCAGTTGTTTAGGTCTGGGTCAAAATCCACGGTTTCTAGCAGGTTAGCGTAGATCTGAAGCTGGGCCGAAAAGCCAAAGTGCCCGCCGCTGGCCCTCTGCCAGCGATCGTCGATGGCTTGGAGCAGTTGGCAGGGCAGAGCCGCTACGGCCTCAGTGGTGAGATAAGGGCGCTGGCGGGGGCTGACTCCCTGTAAGCGCATGGCATTTTGGTTGTAGGCTACGGCGTCTAGCAGTAGATCGGCCGTCAGGCGATCGGCCTCTTCCCAAGCTTCTTCGTTGAGCAGCAGACTGAGTTCGCTGAGGTCTTCTTCTAAACCGCTATTGGTGGCGCTGGCGAGCACGGGTAAGCCCTCCGGTTAGGCAATTTGGGTAGGAAACGCTGTATCGAGGGCCGGAACCGTTACGGTCTCCAGGGGCATGCAGGTGTTGAGATGGTGGATGACAGCGGCCATAATCTCAAGGTTGATTTTGTAGCGATCGCTCAAACTGGGGCAGCACCAGCGCCAGGTGGGCAGGTGGCCTGGGGGCGCTTCGAGGCTGAAGGTGAGGTCGTGGTAGGGCTTGTAGCCCCGGGAAAACAGCGAAGGGGCCTCGCGCCAGCCCAACGCCTCCTCAAAGGCTAGCCACCGCTGGCGATCGTCGGCCTGAATTTGCTGCTGGCCTCGGTAGACCTGCTGCTGGGCTTTAAACCCAAAGCGCCCCTTACTATAGCGGTTCCAAAGGCCGTCAATAGTGGTTAAATCAACCGTCGATAGTCGCTCCATCGTGGCAGCGGTCACGGGCTGCATATCGAGGTTGAGGGCATTCAAAATTAGAACTTCGGTTTCCATGTCGGCTTCGTGCCAGGCCTGTTGGTGCAGCAGGTTGCGCAGGCGATTGTAGTCAACCCCAGTAGCCGACGCCACCCCGCCGTACAGCTCATCGCGCACCTCTGTCTCCAGCTGCAGCGCCTGCTCGGCAGAAATACCCCACAGTCGCCGGGCCTGGTCAAGGCGGCCCTGATCAAACTCAGAGGGGTAAATAGCGTGGGTCATGGTCTGGCGGCACAGGTCTCGGTACTGGTTGAGGCGTTCTTGGGTTTGTTGAGCCTGCTTTTGGCGCTCGGCTTCGGCCTTAGCCTCGGCAGACAGACGGCCATCTTCAGCGGTTTTAGCCGTAGTTTGCTCGGTTTTGAGCTTGGTATCGTCGTGATAGCGCTGCTGGTGCGTTTGATAAATGGCCTCTGCTTCGAGGAAAGGCAAACCCAAATTTTCGGCTAGCTCTTGCAGCACAGGCCAAATGTCTTTGGAGGCAAAGGGCGGGCCTTCGTCCATAGCGCGCAAACGGCTAAACTCGGCGGCGGTCATGTCTTCAAAGTGGCGGTGCTTGTCGGCTTTGGTTGGGTAAGGGCTGGCCGCTCTGGCGTTGAGCACTTCGGCCTGCTCCGCCGTGAGGCCCAGACGCTGGCGCAGCAGATTGAGGTTGTCGAGTTCGGTGGGCGACAGCTCGCCCTGGGTGCGGCTGTAGGTTTCGGCCTCGGCCAGGTAATCGCGCTCGGGCGCAAACAGCAGTCCGCTTTGGGCTGCGGCTATGAAACCTAGTAAATCGTCAGCCTGGTGCGTTTCGATGCACAGCATGATGTCAGCCATTTTGAAGCAGAAAGCCGTTGCGATCGGGTTGTAGTAGAGGCGATCGCGCAGCCGCCGCAAAATTGGCCCTAGCAGGTCTGAGGGGGCCGCAAACGTAACCCCGACTCGAATTTCGGCGACATCTCTAATTTCTGAGATCGGTTCAAAGCGAGTTTGGCTCATGCCATTGAGGTCGCGCAGATCTTCAATCAGGTAGTGAACCTCAGTCACCACATCGTCGCTCTTGTACTGAGGATCTACAAACCTGATTGAAAATTGAATATCCTGCGCCAAGCCAGCACCTCACAGACGCACCCAAGACCGGGTTTTAGCCAAAGCATTCCGCCGCAACTTTATAGTAAGCCAGATAGCAAATACAGCTCATCTAAAACGGTCTTTTCAAGGGCATCGGCCTCCTGCGGGCTGAGGTTGTAAAATTCTCGGGCCTGGATCAAGCGGCCCCGGTTAAACTCCGCACCCGAGAGCTGAGCCATCATGGCTTGACGAAACTGGGCGGCATCGGGTGCAAGGTTCAGTGGTACCAGCGCATCAGTTACCAGGCCTACAAAGGCGTGGCGGTAGTGATCTAAGCGCTGGCGCTGCTCTCGGTAACGCTGGCGCTCGGCTTCGGCCTCGGCCTCCCGCTGCTGGCGCACTCGGTCGGCTTCCTGACGCAGAGTGCTAAGGCGCTCGGCCTTGAGAAACTGAGTATCGGCCTCGGGCAGGCTCATCGTCTCGGCCTTGGCCTGCATCACCTGCCACAGCTCGCTATCGAGGTCGCTCTCCTGCTTACACACCAGCAGCTCTCGACGAAAGTGCTGGTACTTGTCACCCAGGGTTTTGAACGGCCCCATCGCCCTGGCATTGAGGTCGCTGGTCTCTTCACTGGCAAGCCCCATGCGATGGCGCATTAACAGTAAGTTAGCCCTAGCGGCGGGAGTTAGCTCACCAAAGGTATTGACATAGTCTTTAGCCTTGGTGAGATAAAGCTCCTGGGGTGGCAGCAGCGCTTCGCCCAGGGGCAGCAGTTCAGCCAGTTTTTTGGCCTGATTAGTGGCGAGGGTAATAGTGTAGGCCGGTGGATTTTTGACGTCTGCCTGGTCTATTTGTTGCGCGATCGCCTGAGCAGACGGAATTTTAACTTCAAAGCTGTATTTCTCAGCGGTGCGATCGAGCCAGTTGCCCACGCACCTGAGCACTACCCTAAACTTATCTAGCGGTGCCTCAAACCACAGCCCTACATATAGCTTAGCAGCACCATTGACGGGAGCTGTACCCAGACCGGAGGGATGGCGCTGGGAACGGGGGACAAAGTCAAAGGTTGTGTGCTCTAAGCCGCTTAGCCGGGTAATGTCGCTAGCTAGAACTTGAACGTCAGCATGGATACCCCTTGGGTTTGGCACGCTCTCTAGGGATGTAATCGCAAGCTGGAAACTGTTGACTGAGTTAAAATCGTGGACCATTTTTGCTGAGGCAATGGTGCTGACAGTCGTTGGCTCAGTATATCAGTGCTGATTGAATCGGGGCTCCACAATTGTAAACCTGGTCTTTAATAGGGGCAACTTAGGGAGCTTCAAGGGTGAAGTATGCCAATCATTTTTCTTTCCTACCGCCGCCGCGATAGCCAAACCATTACCCGCAAAATTCACGAACATCTAGAAGAAACCTATGGCAAAGACGCTGTTTTTCTAGATGAAAAAAGTATCCCTAAGGGTGAAGACATTCGCCAGTATATTAGAGACACCCTCAGTCAATGCGCCGTTGTGCTGCCGGTAATTGCGGCGAAATGGTTGAACAGTATTACAGCCTCTGGCTTAAGTAGCGGCGACTGGAACAAGCCTGTTGACTGGGTAAGAATAGAGCTGGAGGAAGCCTTAACCTGTCACAATGTTCGCGTTGTGCCGCTACTGATAGACGGCGTGGTGATGCCCAGGGAGGATATGCTGCCTGATGGTCTAAAAGAGCTGCCTCATCGCAATGGACTGCCTATTAGCTCTAAAGCGTTTCACGAGGATAAACAGCGGTTGGTGCGCGAGCTAGATCGCCTCATTGAGGGCAGCTCTTTAGAGTTGCCCAAGACCTTGGCCAGCCCTTCAGACGATGAGCTGCTGCGGCAGGAACAGTACCGTCACGAGGTGCGCTACTGCCTGGAGAGTAGCAATGGTCAGATCGATGCTATAGGTCAGATTTACCTAGAGACTCTACGACAGCATTTGCAGCTCACTCGCGAGATCACTAAACACATTCGAGAGGCGGCCCAGCAGCCCTATCACCGCTACACAACAGCGGTTAGGCACTTGGTTAATCACCATGCCAGCGCTCTAGCGTCTGCTTCTGGGGCCAGCGATCACGCCCCAGTACTGACCCTCGATAGACGGGCCATCAGCCATTTGCGACGGCTGCATCACAATCTAAATTTGCCCCGGTGGAAAGCCCTCAAGATTGAGCATCAGATCATCAAAGAATGGGAAGAGCACCACGGGAACTTGTCGAACCAGGCTGCGCAACGCTAATGGCCAGCCCAAAAACAAAAACCCCAGAGCTATAAAAGCTTTAGGGTTTTTGTTAGCTAAAGCTGAAACACTTTTTATTTAAAGCCGACGGAAGCTTGCCATACAAAGGCCAGCAACAGGAAAAACACAGGGATGATGGGCAGCACGTCTACCAGGGGATCGAACAGGGAGTAGGCCTCGGGCAGTTTGGCCAGCAGCATTGCGACGTCCATTGAATAATTATCCTCTCGTTACACAGCCGGGACAGACCAGACCCAGACCCCGCCGCACCCTAGCGCTCTGGCTGGAATCTGAGAATTGGTAAATTTTCTTCGCATTTTATCACGGGTGGGGGGCGTCTACGGAGGTTGCTGCCGAGTTTGGCACCAGCCAGTGGGCAAATTCTTGGGCAAAGCGATCGCCCACAATGGCCTCCCGAATGCGCTGGGTAAACCGCACCAGCTCAGTGATGTTGTGGATCGAGATCAGGGTAAAGGCCAGCATCTCCTTGGCGTGGATTAGGTGGCAGAGGTAGGCGCGGGTGAAGTGTTGGCAGGTGTAGCAGGGGCAGTCGGTGTCGATGGGGGTGTAGTCGCGGCGAAAGCGCTGGTTTTTGAGGTTCCAGCGTTCGCCTGCCACCAGGGCCGCGCCATGGCGGGCCAGCCGGGTGGGAATGACGCAGTCGAACAGGTCTACCCCAGCCGCGATCGCCTGGGCCATCTCCTTATAGGTGCCCACCCCCATTAGGTAGCGGGGCTTGTGCTCGGGCAGGCAGGGGGCAGTGGCTTTGACAATGGTTTCGATTAGCTCCGGCGGCTCGCCCACGCTGACGCCGCCGATCGCATAACCCGGCAGATCGAGCGTGGCTAGCTGCTGGGCCGCCTCGGTGCGCAGGTCAGGATAGACGCCCCCCTGCACAATGCCAAATAGTGCCTGATCGGGGCGCTTGTGGGCCTCAACGCAGCGCTGAAGCCAGCGCCAGGTGCGATCGGTAGAGGCTTTGATCGTCTCGCGGCTGCACGGGTAGGGGGGGCACTCGTCAAAGGCCATGATCACATCGGCCCCCAAATCGTTCTGAATTTGAATCGAGGTTTCGGGGCGGATGTTGATGATGCGGCCATCCTTGGGCGATTTAAACGTCACGCCGTCTTCGGTAATGGTGCGCATCTGGCTGAGGCTAAACACTTGAAAGCCGCCCGAATCGGTTAGCATGGGGCCATTCCAGCCCATGAAGCGGTGCAGACCCCCCGCCTCAGCCACAATGTCTTCGCCGGGTTGCAGGTGCAGGTGGTAGGTGTTGGAGAGCACCATCTGCGCCCCGGTGGTGGCGAGCTGGGCCGGGGTGACGGTTTTGACGTTGGCCAGGGTGCCCACGGGCATAAACCGAGGCGTGTGGACGGGGCCGTGGGGGGTGGTGAAGGTGCCCGCCCGCGCCTGGGTGTGGCTACAGCGAGCGTCGCAGCTAAAGGAAAAAGCCTGGGTCAAAATGCAGCGCTCCGGGGAGCAGGGCGAAGGGCAAAGCGGCATTTATCGTAGCATTTGGCGGCGCAGCAGATATCGCGCCGCTTTGCTACGCTGGGTCTAGTGATTTCCTTACCTTGCGCAGCAGATGGCTCCGGCTTTAGAGAAACGGTCTGATACCCTACTGGCTCGCTTTAAGGCCCTGTCTGACCCGCTGCGGCTGGAGGTGATCGAGCTGCTGCGATCGCAGGAAATGTGCGTATGCGATCTGTGCGATCGCATGGAGATTGCCCAATCCAAACTCTCTTTTCATCTCAAAACCCTGCGCGAGGCCGGGCTGATCTCCGCCCGTCAGGATGGCCGCTGGATCTACTACCGCCTTAACCCCGCCGAGTTTGGCGATCTCGAAGACTACCTAGGCACCCTACGCCAGCTCAGCCCCCAGCGTCCGGCCTGCCCCTGCCCGCCCGATCGGCTATAGGGGCGCAGCATGCTGCGCCCCTACAGGTCAGGTAGCCGTTGGAGATGAGCCTTAGCTAGCGGACACCTCGGCAGGTTGAGGAGTCTCAGCGGGAGCAGGTGGGGTAGGCAGGGCAGGAGGCTCAGCTACGCCAGCAAATTTCAGCAGGTCGGCCATCTTGAAGTCACCGCCAGTTCCCAGTCTGGGCATCCAGTCGGGCTCTTGGCAGAGATACGACAGCTCATCAGACTGCAGCAGGCCGATAAACACCTCCGCTACAATGCGACCGCCTACGGGGCCGAGCGATTGGCCATCGGCGCGCTTGTCGGCCTCCCGCAGCACGTAGAACCACAGGGGCGTGTTGTTGGCCAACTCGGTGCTGATCGCGGCCACATCCGCCAGGTCAGCGGCAGACAGGGGCGCAATGCCCATGCGGCGAGCGACGGTCTGGCCCGAGGGTAGACCAAAGGTCAGGTGGCGCAGCAGGTTGCGCTGGGCCAGCGAGGCCGGGTTCGACGCCATATTGGGCGGAATAAACGGCAGCTGAAACAAGGGCCGCGAGATAGTGGCATCAATGCGCTGGCTCAGCTGGGGAGTTTTGGTGTCATCCAGCTTGAAGAAGTTGCGCCAGTCCATTACCCGCTCAGGAGATAACGGTTTGCCGCTCGACAGGTCATTGCCGCCCGAACCGGGGGGCACAAAAATCGCGGCCCTAAACCCGTCATTGATCACATAGCCGCCGCGCACCTGGCTGTGGCCAAAGCGGTAGGCCGCCACCGAAAACTCCACCGGAATGTAGGGTTCGCGCCGCCAGCGGGTGCTGTAGAAGCGGCGGCCCCGTTGCAGCACGGTGTCGACCACCTTCTGGCCCACTAGCAGCGGCAGAAATTCGTGCAGCACAATCCACTGGTAGTGCCAGCGCACCAGCTTTTGGGCTTCGTCGAACAGCTGGCCGGGGTTGACGCCCTCGGCCTTGAGCTTGTCGATCGTCGCGTTGTGAAACTTGACGAAGGCCAGGTGCAGCTGCGACACAATCAGGTTTTCGTCGTTGCGGGGGTCGCCCAGCAGCGCGGTGCCCTGGCTGTTGCGGGCCAGGTCGTGGGGGCGATCGCTGTCGATCAACAGCTTGCCGCGATTGGCGGGGCTGTTGTCGTATAGATGGGGGCTAGCAGTGGGGCCAGCGCCGTAAACGCTATCTAGCTCAAAGGAGGGGGTGCGGAAGTTTTCGATCGCCTCAGGATCCGATTGGCGCTCTAAACTAGAGGTAGGGTCGAAGGTGAGGTCATGGTCGATGAACTGACCCAAAAAGGTGAATCCGGCCGGAATGGCGGGGTTGTCGGGGTTGTTAGTGGGGCCGGGGTCCATAATGCCTTCGGCTTTGCCCAGCGCCATCAGGGCCTGGCGAACGGCGGGGGTATCTTGGGCAAAGGGGCGCGTGCAGCGAAACATTCTGCCGAAGCGGCCCCGAGCCGGAACCCGAAAGCGGGGGGGAGCAGCGTCTCTGAGATACATTTGACCGTGCCGTGTCATGGCATACCTCGTGTAGTTCAACTCGGTGGATGGCCCCATCATGGCAAGGGGGTAGGGGCGATCGCAGTACCCGCGCGGGTACTTTTTGGGGGGTAGGGTGCAAGGTGTAGGGTCTGGGGTGCGAGGTTTGATTTGGCCCCTTAAACCTTCCACCTGAAACCTTTTACCCCTCATCCTGGGTGCGGGAGTTTGGCTTAAATTCACTAAACGCTGACATTGGCTCACAGACCTGGGGAATCCCGCCAAGAATCGCGTCGGAATGCCGCAACCTAAGCAAACGAATCTGGCAATTAGCCCTTAGAATGATTTGGATTTTTCATACGCACCTGTGCAGCCTATGCCCCGCCGTGATGACATCAAAAAGATTCTGCTGATCGGCTCTGGCCCGATTGTCATTGGTCAGGCCTGCGAGTTTGACTACTCGGGCACCCAGGCCTGCAAAGCGCTGCGGGAAGAGGGCTACGAGGTGGTGCTGATCAACTCCAACCCGGCCACCATCATGACCGACCCGGAGACCGCCGATCGCACCTACATTGAGCCGCTGACCCCCGAAATTGTGGAGCGGGTGATCGAGCGGGAGCGCCCCGACGTCATGCTGCCCACCATGGGCGGCCAGACGGCGCTGAACCTGGCGGTGACCCTGGCCAAAACTGGGGTGCTCGAGCGCTACGGCGTCGAGCTGATTGGGGCCAAGCTCGAAGCGATTGAAATGGCGGAAGATCGCAAGCTATTTAAAGAAGCGATGGCGCGCATCAATGTGCCCGTATGCCCCTCGGGCCTAGCCGAAACTATGGATGAGGCGCGGCAGATTGCTAAACAGATCGGCACTTTCCCTCTGATTATTCGGCCCGCCTACACCATGGGCGGTACCGGCGGCGGCATCGCCTACAACCAGGAGGAGTTTGAAACGATCGCGCGATCGGGCCTCGACGCCAGCCCGGTATCGCAAATTCTAGTCGAGCAGTCGCTGCTGGGCTGGAAGGAGTACGAGCTAGAGGTGATGCGCGACCTGGCCGATAACGTGGTAATTATCTGCTCGATCGAAAACCTCGATCCGATGGGCGTACACACGGGCGACTCGATTACGGTGGCCCCCGCCCAGACCCTCACCGACAAAGAGTATCAGCGCCTGCGCGATGCCTCGATCAAGATCATCCGCGAGATTGGCGTGGAAACTGGCGGCTCGAACATTCAGTTTGCGGTCAACCCCGACAATGGCGACTTCATTGTGATTGAGATGAACCCCCGCGTGTCGCGCAGCTCGGCCCTGGCGTCAAAGGCCACAGGCTTTCCGATCGCCAAGTTTGCGGCCAAGCTGGCGGTGGGCTACACCCTCAACGAAATTTCTAACGACATTACCAAAAAAACCCCGGCTAGCTTTGAGCCCACCATCGACTACGTGGTGACCAAAATTCCTCGCTTTGCCTTTGAAAAATTCCCCGGCACCTCCTCGACGCTGACCACGCAGATGAAGTCGGTGGGCGAGGCGATGGCGATCGGGCGCACCTTTCAGGAGTCGTTTCAGAAGGCGCTGCGATCGCTCGAAACTGGCCGGGCGGGCTGGGGCTGCGATCGGGCCGAAAAGCTGCCCAGCCTGAACGAAATTCGCCCCAAGCTCCGCACCCCCAACCCCGAGCGCATCTTTGACCTACGCCACGCCATGCAGCTGGGCCTTACCGTCAACGACATCTTTGACCTCACCGCCATCGACCCCTGGTTTCTCAACCAGCTCTACGGCCTGTTGCAGACCGAAAAGTTTCTCAAGCGCACCAAGCTGAGCGAGCTGAGCTACGAGCAGATGCGGGCAGTCAAGCGCCAGGGCTTTAGCGATCGCCAAATTGCCTATGCCACCCAAACCCACGAAGACACCGTGCGCCAGTACCGCAAAGAGCTGGGCGTGATTCCGGTGTACAAAACCGTCGATACCTGCGCCGCCGAGTTTGAGGCCTTTACCCCCTACTACTACTCCACCTACGAAGACGAAACCGAGGTGCTGCCCAGCGATCGCCCCAAGGTGATGATTTTAGGCGGTGGCCCCAACCGCATCGGCCAGGGCATTGAGTTTGACTACTGCTGCTGCCACGCCTCCTTTGCCCTGCGGGACGACGGCTACGAGACCATCATGGTCAACTCCAACCCTGAAACGGTCTCGACCGACTACGACACCAGCGATCGCCTCTACTTTGAGCCGCTGACCAAAGAAGACGTGCTCAACATCATCGAAGCCGAAAACCCCGTCGGCATCATCATCCAGTTCGGCGGCCAAACCCCGCTCAAGCTGGCCGTGCCCCTCCAACAATACCTGTCCAATCTAGAATCCTCCGCCAGGGCAGACGGTTGTCTGCCCCTACCCACCGACCCATCCACCCATCCACYCATCCACCCATCCACCCAAATTTGGGGCACCTCCCCCGACTCCATCGACACCGCCGAAGACCGGGAGCGCTTTGAGGCCATTCTGCGTGAGCTAGATATCAAGCAGCCCCCCAACGGTATGGCCCGCAGCTACAACGATGCCCTGAAGGTGGCCCAGCAGATCGACTATCCCGTGGTGGTGCGCCCCAGCTACGTGCTGGGCGGTCGCGCCATGGAAATCGTCTATTCCGACGCCGACCTGGAGCGCTACATGACCTACGCGGTGCTGGTCGAGCCCGACCACCCGATCCTGATCGACAAGTTTTTGGAGAACGCGATCGAGGTGGATGTGGATGCGATCGCCGACCACTCTGGCCAGGTCGTAATCGGCGGCATTATGGAGCACATCGAGCAGGCGGGCATTCACTCCGGCGACTCGGCCTGCTCGCTGCCCACCATCACCCTACCCCCCGCCGCCCTCGTCACTATCCGCGACTGGACAATAAAGCTAGCCAAGCGCCTCAACGTCATCGGCCTGATGAATATTCAGTTTGCCGTCAAGGGCGACCAGGTCTACATCATCGAGGCCAACCCCCGCGCCTCGCGCACGGTACCTTTTGTATCGAAGGCGATCGGCCATCCTTTAGCCAAGCTGGCGGTGCGGGTGATGTCAGGCAAAACCCTGGCCGAACTGGGCTTCACCGAAGAGGTGCTGCCCCAGCACATTGCGGTTAAAGAAGCGGTGCTGCCCTTCGACAAGTTTGCCGGTACCGACGCCCTGCTCGGCCCTGAGATGCGCTCCACCGGAGAAGTCATGGGCATCGACGCCGACTTTGGCAAAGCCTTCGCCAAAGCTGTGCTGGGGGCCAACCAAAAGCTGCCGCTCAAAGGCACCGTGTTCATCTCCATGAACGATCGCGACAAGGCTGCCGTCATCCCCGTCGCCAAAGATTTTGCCAAGATGGGCTTTAAGGTCATCGCCACCTCCGGCACCCGCGCCGCCCTTATGGACGAAGGGCTCACCGTCGATCTCATTCTCAAGGTGCACGAGGGCCGCCCCAACGTCGAAGATGCGATCAAAAACAACGACATTCAGCTAATCATCAACACCCCAGCGGGCAGCACCGCTCAGGAAGACGATCGCTCGATTCGCCGCACGGCGCTGGCCTACAAGGTGCCGATTATCACCACGATTGCGGGGGCGAAGGCGACCACCGCTGCGATCGGTTCCCTGCAACAAAATCCCCTCCAAGTGAAGTCACTCCAGGAGTATGTGGGAATGTAAGTTGGTGATACAGCAGGCTCGGCTATAGGGGAGTCTGTGACGCGGAACCAGCATAAATAATGATGGTAGTCCTCTGTATTTCGCTGATGGCTAATGCCTTTATCTCGCTCAAACGACTGCTCTACGATGATTTAGCTTGGCGTGTTGAAATTAGTGCTAGCAATGGCTATTTTTCTGGGGTTCAAGACTTCTACACTTATCCAGAGAATTTAGATGCTCTTGGGGCCGATTTTTACAAGTTTCCGCAAAGCATACAAGATGAGGTGCGGTTTGAGTTAGGTGATCGAACTGGCAAATGGGCTTACTTCGTGCTTGTTCGGGCATTTCTGTTTGACTCGGTTGGTCATGCTGCCATTGAATTTGCTGTTGATAACAATGCAATGTCAATTGATCATGCCCAAACAAGTTTCTTTATTCGTACTGAAGTTGCTGCCATTAATAACCTTGGACAGCAACTTCGAGCATGGGTCGTTGCACCTGATAAACCGCTAACTTGGTCGCCTCACACTACCTAGCCCTTCATTACACGGGACTGTTTAGGGCGATCGGCTAGAATCGAGAGGCTACATGTACGAAAACCCACAGGGTAGAATAGGTTAATTATGGTGCCATCAACGTACAGTGTATCTCCCTCAAGACGCAGTCATTGCAAAAGAGAAGCTAACCCAGTACCTACTTGTCTTACTGCCTAAAGACGACAAGTCTAAGTTTCTCGCTCAAGCCGGGTACAGCTTAACCAATTGGCAGCAGCTCGAACAAGACATACGTACTCAAGTCTTATCTCAGCCAGCAGAGTTTCTTGAAACAACTCGTCACGGTGACAAATATTGTATTAGCACTAAACTTCGAGGCGTTAATGGTATTGAGTTGAGCATTCTAACTATTTGGATGGTGGCAAACGGAACAACTAAATTTGTGACCTTAGTACCAGATAAAGGAGAAAGCTAATGGCAAAGACATTTCCTTTATTTTCTCAAGTTGCTCTGGCCAAAGACCTACCAGAGTATCACCTTAAAAGAGGCGATATTGCCACTATAGTAGAGCATTATCCTAGCCAGGAAGGTAAAGAGGATGGCTATAGTTTAGAAGGCTTTGATGTGCCCAACGTAACTGTTGAGGTAGACGCCTCGCAAATTATCTCCCTCAGTCAACTACAGCAGGAAGAGGAAATTCTAGCCAAGTTGCGTCAACTTTCTCAGTCAAGACTGTTGCATCTTCAAGACTATATAGATTTTCTTGTGCAAAAAGAAAAGGCGGATCAAAAAAGTGCTTAAGAAGCTGCGAAGTATCGCTAGACATTACCTAAAACGACAGTTCGGCGCTTCTGTAACTATTCATTTTCACATTTTTTGCCAGAGCCCCAGAATTTTTGAAAAACTCTGGGGCTTTGGTTACTAAGCTATTTAGCCTGTTGTCACCCCTCGCCTGCGGGTCATTACGCTGAGGTATTCGCCGCTGCGGCCTGTGGGTATGGGGTCTGACCAGGCGATTTTGTCGCAGTAGCGTAGCGCCGCCATTTGGTTAATCGCCTCCATCAGCGCGGCATAGTCGCCGAGCAAAATGTGGCGCAGGGTTTCTTGGCGGTAGGTGGGCAGGGTAAACAGTGCAGGGGCCATGCCCTCTGCGTCAGATTCTTGAAACATACGGGTAACTCCGTTTTCGGTAAAGAAAACGGGGAACTATCCAGATCCCTCGTTTCGGCAATACAAGAGACCGGATCTAGAATGATGCCAGTCATCTCGACCTACCCGAGATAAGTTGGGATGATTAGGGTAAGAGCGGAGCTGCGAACTCCGCCCTTACCCGCCTAGAATCATTCCCCGCAGCATTAACCTACTAAACCTGCGCTAAAAGTTCAACCGTACTGACGTTTTTGTGCTCAGGCTGGCCTTTTTCAACTTACTTTGCCAGTGAGGATGACAATAGGGCATAGGCTGAGCCACCCTTGGGTTAGCTCACGCCCTATTGACGATGCACAGCTCCAAAAGTCGTAATTCTGGCTCATCCTTCGCCCGCGCCGCGGGCGCTGTGTGTCAGCTTTTCGCCCGCCGCGATCGCCGCCGTTGGGTCTTTGCCATTTGGGGTTTGCTAACCGCTTTGGGCTGGCTGTGGTATTTGCCCTTCGTCTCGGGCCGGGGGGTTGGGTTTCACGGGCTGGCCTGGGCCTACAGTCAGCTACTGGCGATCGCGCTACTGCTGCTGCTCGTGGGGATAGTTGCGATCGCCCTGGGGGGAATGACCCTTTGCGTGCTGCTGCTCATGAGCCTCAAACCAAACTGGCGACGCAGCGCGCACCGAGGCGTCAAAAAACTGTTGGTACTGCTGCTTGTCGAGGTGCTTCTATTCGTAGCCTTGCTGCCAACTTTGTTTCTAGGCTACGCTCCTAAAGCTAGTCAGGTTGTCTCGCTCTGGCGCACGACCTATCGGGCCGTCTATGTGGCCTTTCCCATAGACGACAACCACGGCGACATTATGCTACTGAACTGCCACTGGCTGGGGCCGTGCCACCAGGTCTATCGCGGCTCTACCGACATTATTTCTGCGGGTGAGGCGGATTTGGCGTTCAATGCTAGAACCAACCAGGTAGGGCTCAGAGTGCAGGGGCAGTGGGTTTATGTGCGATCGCCCAACCGCGAGCCCTGCACCAAGTCGTTAGCGCTTGCAGCTAATGAGAGCGAGTGCCGGTTTATCCCAAGCAGTTAATGGCGATGTGGCTAAGATCTGGCGTTGTCGAATTGGCAAGCACCGAATTGATTGGGGCACTTACACGCCTGTTAGCGTTTCAATGCTAAGTGTTTCAGCCGTCATCCTATGTGCTCAGCTATTGAGCAAACACGGTAGAACCAGCGTGACGTTTCTATATGTAGAGCCGTAACGCAAACTGAGTTGCCATTTCTTGGCACTCTACAATAAGGCATACATTACCGGCTCAAACCTATGCCTATAGAAACCGTTGGCAGCCCGCCCCCCGAGGCCGATCAAGTGCGCTCTGTACTAGAGCAGCAGCTGCCAGACATTATTGCCAGCTTTAACCAGGTGCTGCGCGACCAGTACGGCGTTACGGGCGTTAGCGTGGGCGGGTTTACCGTGGTGCCCGAAAGTGCGGTAGCGTCTAAAGTCACCTGCGACCAAGACGGCTGCTCGATCGACTAGGGCACGGCATCACTGCGCTATGCCCCCTGCCTCCACCGGCAATCTATTTCAGCTGCCCGACCCGCTACCTGCGGTGGAGGTGTTTACGGCCCTGGTTGAAACGCCCCACCTGCGAATTGAGCGCATTGTCTCAACAGGGCAAACGACACCTCCCGGTGAATGGTACGACCAAAGCCAGGCTGAGTGGGTAATTCTATTACAAGGCAGCGCCACGCTCACCTACGAGGATGGCGCTGTTCTCGCTATGGAACCAGGCGACTACGTGCTGATACCGGCTCACGTTCGCCACCGGGTCGACTACACCAGCCGCGAGCCGCCCTGCGTTTGGCTAGCGGTACACGGCGACTTGATAAATCTAGCCAGCCAATATTAATCTGGCGCGATCGCTGATGCGTACAGTCCCTGCTACTGTGCGAATCGGATGCAACCCAATTCAACGGCTTCAGGGCGCGATCGCGGTAACCAGCTTTCTGTAGAAGTCCCTGGGGCTGTTCTATCTGGTTAGGATGAGAGCAGACGACTTGCCCCAGGAGGTGCCCATGGATATTGATAAAGCGATAGTCAACCCATTGAGCGCGTTTGCGACCCCGCTTGAAGTGTGCAACAACCAGGAGCTAACCCTAGAGCAGAAGGTGGAAATTCTACACCGCTGGGAGTACGACGCCCGAGAGCTTCAGGTCGCCGCTGAAGAAAATATGGCTGGCGGCGAAGATGTGTCGCTGGAGGATGTGTTGGCGGCGCTGCATCAGCTGGGGGCCAGTGCAGGGCCATCGATTCCAATCAAGCAGTAGAGGCTAGGAACGCGTCCGAGAACAGCAGTTTCAGTTTCTGTAACCATCCTGACTCCACCCGCCCCTTCCCGTAGGTTAAGGGCATAGGTCTGGAAGGAGTACGAGGATGAAACGCCCATTCAACGTCTGGTTACCTTTAGGCGCGCTCGCTGCGAGCGGGGCCTTGCCCATCGCCCTCGTCCCTACCCAGCTACAGGCGGCAGAGCTAACTGTCCCCGAGCTGTCTTCGGTGCCGCCGATTGTGCAGCGCCAGCAGTACAGCCGCGATCGCCAGGTGATCGAGCGCACCCAGGCCATGGTATACGACCCCATCGCTCGCCAACTGGCCGAGTCGTTCGATCTAAATGTGCTCAACGTCACCTGGGAAGATACTGGGCGCTTTTACGGGTCGGCGGTAGGGCCAAACATTAGCGATATGACCATTCAGGTGCAGCAGCACGACCCGGAAACGGGGCGCTATCAGCTTCACCTGATGCCGGTGATTCGCCACCCCAACTTCGAAGACATCAGCGCCGATATTCCCCTTGAGAATTTCTTTGTGCAGGTGGGCAATGAGCGGGGTGAAGACCTGCGGCGGGTGCCCCTCAACGAGCTGCTGGGCGACCTGCGCCGCTATCTGCACGAGCCCGAGTCGTGGGCCGGGCGGCGGCAGTCGCTGCTAGCCCCTCGCGATAGCCATGTCTTAGTCAGCGCCCAGGCCTGCTTTTTGCCCATTCCGCAGTCGGGTTTAGCTACCTTTAACCCGGTGCTGTTTAACTACCAGTCGCGCCCTGGCGACCCGGCGGTGCTCACGATTCTCGCCACCCGTGAGGGCACTAGCGTCACCGTGATCGACAACCAGCGCGACGGGTTTGAGGCGGGGCGCACCTGGGGCCAGCGTTTGTTCTTTAACAAAGATGGCGAACGGGCGAGCTTTACGGGCCAGCGGCTGAGCGACTTTCAAACCCAGCCGGAGGCTCCCAGCAGCTCGCGCCCAGGCGGTGAGGTGGTCGAAGACGATGCCGAGGGTTTGAATATGGTGCTGCTGATTCAGGTGCCGCTCAAGCAGCGATCGCCCATGTGGCAGTCCTTCGACATGGGTATACCCTCGGCTGCTGCCCCAACCATGGAAAGCCGCGCCCCCAGCGATGTCGAGGCCGCAGTGATTGGCCACGGCCCAGTGGAGGGGCCGTTTACCGAAATTGACAACCTCGCCATTGAGCGCGACCCCGATTACCCAATTCGGGTCACGGTGCAGTTTTACAAAGCCACCAGCAACGGTGTGGTTTCGGAGGCCGACATGGCCGAAATTCGCCAGCAGATCGATCGCGTCTATGCCGATGCCGACTACGTGGGCAGCCTGGTGGTCGATGGCCCTAGCGATCGCCCCACCGAGCACGACGGCCCCAAGCAGGAACCGCGCAACTGGTGGCAGCGCTTTTGGGAGTATCAGCGCGGCGGCGATGGCGGTTAATACCAATCGTCCATGCCGCAAGCCCGGTACCCCAACGATAAAAAAAGCTATAGCCGTTCCCTGAGCGAAGTCGATGGGCCTGAGCGAAGTCGTTGGGCCTGAGCGAAGTCGTTGGTGAAGCCGCCCCAAAGGGGCTAGGGACGGCTATTTTCAGAGAAAATCCGATTTGGAAAAACCTCGATTCAAAACAGGAATCCCGTAGGGGCGTAGCATGCTACGCCCCTACAAACTGGGTGGTTCAAACAGGATTCGGTATGAGTTGTGCAACGCTCTACCGCTCAATAGTGAAGTCATCAAAGTGAGCTGATCCGGTATGGGGGTCAACCTCTACCTTGGTAACTTGGGCACTCACCGGTCCCTGGTTTGCCCAATCTAGCAGGGAGTTTAGCTGGTCGCTGGTGCCCACAGCCACTATTTCGACAGTGCCATCGGGTTGGTTGCGCACAAACCCTTTAACGCCCAGCTGTTGGGCCGTATGGCGGGTGTGATAGCGAAATCCAACCCCCTGCACAACGCCATGCACTACCGCTCGAATCTGTTCCATTGGCCTCTGGTTTGTCGGTTCATTAGAGTATTCAACCTAATCGATGGGTGTCACCACTTCCGGCCCAATCTACTCGGGTGCGTAGGTCGCTTGCACAAAGCGATCGCGCCCGGCTAAGTCGAGCCAAATGTGAATGTCGCGGTAGCTGCCCTGCGCCTCTAGGAGGTCTCTAACGCTCTCTCCCTGGCCCGCCATCGTTTCGACCAGCCACAGCCCGCCCGCCACTAGGTAGTCGGGGGCCTGGGTAACAAGAATGCGCAACGCTGTGAGGCCGTCGTCGCCGCCATCTAGAGCAGCGGCGGGTTCATGGTTTACTACCTCCGGCTGGAGGGTGGGCAGCAGCGCTGAGGGAATGTAGGGCGGGTTTGAGACTACGGCGCTGATCTGGCCCCGATAGGCTGCCAACGGCTCAAACCAGGAGCCTTGGTAGAAGGTGATGCGTTGACCATCAGGGGTTGGGCTTTGCCCATCGCGCAGGCCCACCCTGGTCGCATTTTCAACGGCGATCGCTAAGGCTTCAGCGCTGAAATCGACGGCCAAAATGCTGGCGGCAGAAAAGGTTTGGGCCAGCCCCAGGGCGATCGCCCCGCTGCCCGTGCCCATATCGACCCAAACGCCCGTGGCTAGCTGATCTCCAATCGGGCTATTGGCGATCGCCGCCGCCGCCAGCTCAATGATCAATTCTGTCTCAGGTCTGGGGATCAGCACCGCTGGGGACACTGACAGTGTCAGGTCGCGCCAGGGGGTTTCACCCACCAAATACTGCACCGGCACCCGCTGGGTCAGCCGCTGCTGCCAGCGTCGCTCTAGCTCGGCGAGGGGGTAGCGTAGGGTAATGTGCGATCGCCCCTGCACCGTGCCCAGCTTCAGCGCCAGCCCATCGACATCGGCCACCGCCATCAGCAGCCAGTCCACTTCCCGCGCCTCAACTCCTGCAGCCTGGGCGGCTTGGCAGGCGTTTTGCCGCCAGGCCCAGAGTTCGTGCCCAGTAACTGAGGGAGCGTCTGTTATGGCTTCGTTTGTCATGGCTTCGTTTGATTGATGGGAGGCGGGGCGGGGCTTAATGGAGATTGTGGGTTCAAAGCCAGATTTGCTGCTGGGGACTTTTCGATCGCCCCCAGACCCCATCGACCAGGGACCGTCACTCCAAAGGAGTGCCAGCAAAAGCTTTGCCGCCCTGGACCCAACGGAAAGGAGTGATTGATCATCGGTTTAAACCTCTGTTCTGTTAACGGGTCGGTAATAAGCAAAGACCCTTCACCCTCACCTTCGTCACCCCCTCACCTTCCTCATCCCCCCCCATTCACTCACCTACCCGCCTACCCGCCCACCCATCCACCCATCTACCCTAATGCCTCCACCGCGCCTTCACCCCCCGCGCGTCAATATGTACCAGGGCCGGAAACTGACCGTAGCGGCCCAGCCCGCCCGGCCACCAGGGGTCGAGTGCCCAGTAGACCTGGTTACCCGTGAGGCCCACACAGTAAAAGTCGATCGCGTCGCCAACAATATGGCGGCTTTCGGATGCGCCCCCGACTCGGCGATTGATCTCCGCTGGGCGGTACCAGCTGGTGATGAGAAAAGGGCGGCCGATGCGATCGCGGGCCTGCTGGGCCAGTGCCGCAATCCGCACAATGGCGTCGACGGTGGCCTGGTTGGGGGGCATACGCGAACCACCTCGGGTGGCCTCGGCCCAGGTAAAGTTGCCGTTGGGGATAATGCTGGCATCCAGCTGCAGGTTGGTGGGTGTCCAGCGGGCGGGGCGGGGTGGAGCGGGGTGGGGCACGGGGGCGGGCATGGCCTCGGGGGCAGTGGGGGCAGCGCGCTCCAGCCGCCGCACGTCCTCAAACAGCGACTGAATGGTGGGAATGCGTCCTTCCAGCCGCCGCCAGATCTGCACCAGGCGAATCAGGGCTTCTCGCTGCTGCTCGGTTTGGGTATAGGCGGTGGGAATGCTGGCTGCGAAGTCGAGCAGAGCGCGATCTAGAGTACGGGCTGCAGCCACCAGAGCCGCCTGGTTTTCAGTATTTTGGGCCAGGTCGTCGGGGTTGATCCCCAGGCGCTGAATGGCGGTGGTACGCGAGTCGAGGCCAAACCAGCGGCGGTAGCCTTCGGTCAGGGCAAAGCGCCAGTCGCCCTGGCCGCTGTAGAGGTCTGGAATTTTTTGCACAAAGGCGATCAGGGCTGGATCAATGATCTCCAGGCTGGTTTCGGAGGCGAAGGGGTCGTTGGTGAGCAGCCACGCGATCGCCTCCTCGCGGGTATCTATTTCGCGCCACAGCTGCACCAGGCGAATCAGCGCCTCCCGCTGGTTAGGGTAGCCCGCGTAGTAGCGCACCGCCGACTGCACAAAGGCCACCAGAGCGTTGTCAAGGGCTGCTTCGTCGGGCACCTGATCGATCGCGGGCACCCCCAGGGCCTCGTAGGCGGCCTCGTCGGTGTTGAGCTGTCGCCACAGGCGCACTGCTTCCACCAGGGCCTGCCGCTGAAAATCGAGCCGTCCGTAATTGGGGGGCAGGCGCTCGGCAAAGGCCAGCAGGGCCGAGTCTAGCTTGGCCAGGTTTTGGGGCAGTTGGGCACCGCTGTAGTCAGTGCTGATGTCGTCTAGGTAGGCCTGCAGCAGAGCGGCCGGGTCGCTGGGTTCGAGCTGGGCAGCAGCCGGATCGCTGACCGCTGGCGTAAACCCCTTCGCCACTGCCTGCAAAAAGCGATCGCTGTAGCGCCCCACGCTGGCATCCCAAATGTCGGCCCCGCTCCAGCCCTGCTCAATTAGCCCGTTGGTGAGGCTGCGAATGGTGTTGGCCCCGTACTGCACCTGGGCTGCAAAGGTGTCGACCTCCGCCATCTCAATCTGGTGGACGGGGGCAATACCCAGCCCCGTTTCGCCATCGGTCAGATGAGGCTGGTTTTGCACCTCATAGAGCGCCGCCAGAATGGGCTTGTGCACCCCCGCTCGCCCGCCCTCCAAAAGATAGTAGTAGTTACGCTGATCCGGTGCTAACGTGCTCATAACAGAAAGTCAGTATTGGCTGGCAGTAGAGGCTGGCGTTCACTTTACCAGCAGGTAAATGGCGCGATCGCATGGCCCCAGGCACACAGGCTGTTCAGAGTCATCACCCTATTTACAGTAACCACAAAGTGTAGACCCGATGGGCGAAGTTCAACCATTACCCACCCGTGGGTTTTCTCAGTCCTTCAAGCTGCTGGCCACCGACATGGATGGCACCCTCACCCGCCAGGGCAAGTTTACCGCTGCCCTACTCAACGGGCTAGAGCAGCTGCAAGACCTGGGCCTCCCCGTCATGCTCGTTACCGGGCGATCGGCGGGGTGGGTCAACGGTCTGGCCCACTACCTGCCCATCACCGGGGCCATGGCCGAAAACGGCGGCGTTTACTTTCCTCTCAATGCGGCCCCAGAGCTACTGGTCGACATTCCAGACCTGGTTGCCCATCGCCAGCAGCTCAGCGAAGCCTTCACCCAGCTGCAGTGGCGCTGGCCTCAGCTGCACGAGTCTGACGACAACCGCTTTCGCCTCACCGACTGGACCTTCGACCTCCAAGCGCTGTCCGAGGACGAGCTGGAGGCCATCGCAGATTTATGCCAAACCCTGGGCTGGGGCTTTACCTACAGCACCGTGCAGTGTCATCTGTTTAAGCTGGGCCAGTCTAAGGCCGCGGGGCTGCTCCAGGTGTTGCAGCGCCACTTTGCGCCAATTTCCACAGCTGAGGTCATTACCCTGGGCGACAGCCCCAACGACGAAAGCCTGTTTGCTCCCGATCTGTTTCCCCACTCGGTGGGAGTCGCCAACGTTAAAGACTACTGGCAACATCTCACCTACCACCCGGCCTACGTATCTCAGGCCTGTGAAGTAGAAGGTTTTTTAGAACTGGTCACTCTATTGGCGGCTAACGCCCAAAATTAAGCGATTAAGGGCAGTTTTTTGGGGCAATAACTTCACAAAAAAAAACTTTATTCCCCCTTGCTGACAATTAATCGGCATGGAGCCCAAGACTCATAAAACAATCTTAAAGTTTTACCCCCGTGCTTTGACCTGCCCCTTACCATGCCAGAGAGCGCCAGCCAATTATGATGGGCCACACTACGTGAGTTTCTTGCTGTATGAGTTGCTTGTATGAGTCTCATGGAAATCGAAAAACAATCTGAATATCCAGGCCATCTATAGCCCTAGAGAGGATGGTAAGAGTCAGCAAGCTGGAGCAAACCCCAAGAAACTCACCAGAAAATCTACAGGGATTTAGCTGCAAAAGCAGACTCCGCTATGCTGCCAACTCTGGATAAGTGTTCATCAATAGAGCCAAAAGCTATTGGGGCTGGACGTTAGTTTTTTGGATAGATCACGCGTACTCTGTGGGCAATGTTAGGCAAACGGAGGGCAAAACTGGGTCATGGTTTAAGCTGGCTGTAGCACTGACCGGACAGCGCTTAGTTCTGCCCTTCAACGGTTTTCATTGGTGTTTCGATCGCGTGTTTTAAAGATTTTTTAGTCTCTGGCCAAGTCTCTATCGGCCTGTCTTTTCGTTGTTTGATGCCATTTCTTTTCTCACCACTACCTATGACCATCGCACCACCCCAAGAGAATTCTGCAGCCGCCGTGGCAGATGCCACGCCCACCGCGCTTAAAGTTGGCATTCCCAAAGAAATTTTTGCCGGCGAACAGCGAGTAGCCGCCACCCCCGACACGGCCAAAAAGCTTCAAAAGCTGGGTTTTGAGGTGCTGGTCGAACGCCAGGCCGGGGCCGGGGCCAGCTTTACCGACAGCGCCTACGAGGCCGCTGGCTGCACCCTCGTATCAGACCCTACCAGCCTGTGGGAGGCTGCCGATGTGGTGCTAAAGGTGCGATCGCCCCAGCACCATCCCCACCTCGATCGCCACGAAGCCACCCTGCTGCGGCCCGATCAAACCCTGGTCAGCTTCATCTGGCCCGCTCAAAATCCCGATCTGCTAGAGCAAATGGCGGGTCAGGGCAGCACGGTGCTGGCCATGGATTCGGTGCCGCGCATCTCCCGCGCCCAAAAGCTCGACGCCCTCAGCTCGATGGCCAACATCGGCGGTTACCGAGCGGTCATTGAGGCCGCCAGCCACTTTGGTCGCTGCTTTACCGGCCAGATTACCGCCGCGGGCAAAATGCCCCCCGCCAAGGTGATGGTGATTGGCGTTGGCGTGGCCGGGCTAGCGGCGATCGGCGCGGCCAAGAGCTTGGGAGCGATCGTCAAAGCCTTTGACACCCGCCTGGTGGTCAAAGAGCAGGTGCAGAGCCTCGGCGCAGAATTTCTAGAGCTGCACTTCGAAGAAGACGGCAGCGGCGAAGGCGGCTACGCCAAGGTAATGAGCCAGGCCTTTATCGCCGCCGAAATGGCTCTGTTTGCCCAGCAGGCCAAAGATGTCGACATCATCATCACCACGGCGCTGATCCCCGGCAAACCAGCGCCGCTGCTAATTACCCGCGAAATGGTTGAGAGCATGAAACCCGGCTCAGTGGTGGTCGACCTGGCCGCTGAGCAAGGCGGCAACTGCGAAGTCACCCAGCCCGGCGAGGTGATCGACTACAACGGCGTCACTATCATTGGCTTGACTGACCTGCCCAGCCGTATGGCCGCCCAGGCTAGCCAGCTCTACGGCAACAACCTGGTGCATCTGCTCAGCGACCTGGGCGGAGCCGAAGGGTTTTCCATTGATATGGAAGACCAGGTCATTCGCGCCACCACCGTCATCCATAACGGCCAGGTGACCTGGCCRYYRCSSAWGRYSGWGGCTCCCGCCCCAGCACCCAGCACCTCATCGGCATCCCCAGTCACCCAAGATGCCACCCCAGCCCCCAAACCCTGGTACAGCCAGCTGCTCTGGCCCGTTCTGATTGGCCTAGCCTGCGTCGCCATCGGTCTCTGGGCACCGGCCTCGTTTATGACCCACCTGACCGTCTTCGTGCTGGCCAGCTTTTTGGGCTGGAAGGTGATTTGGGACGTGTCGCCCAGCCTCCACACGCCCCTGATGAGCGTCACCAACGCCATTAGCGGCATTATCATCATCGGCGGCATGCTCCAGATCTCAAGCAATATCACCTCACCGATGACGATCCTGGGCGCGATCGCCCTCTTCCTCGGCACCGTCAACATCGCGGGCGGCTTCATGGTGTCCCAGCGGATGCTGAATATGTTCCATAAGTAATTTTTGAACTTTGAATTTTGCCTTTTGAACTTTGAATTCAAAAGGCAAAATTCAAAACTGCCTACCCACGCATTCTCCAAGGATATGGAAAACAACCTCGTAACCACCGCTTACATCGTCGCCAGCGCCCTCTTCATTCTCAGTCTGGCGGGGCTGTCGCAGCCAGAGACCGCCAAGCGGGGCAACCTGCTGGGCATTCTCGGCATGGCGATCGCCTTTGCCGCCACCGCCGCCATCAGCCAGGGCTACCCGATTCAGATTGGCTCCATCGGTCTTGGTGTGCTAATTGGCGTACTGGCCGCCTCCCGCGTGGCAATGACCGATATGCCCGAGATGGTGGCTCTGCTCAACAGCTTTGTGGGCCTAGCCGCTGTGCTGGTGGGCTTTGCCGAATATCTCCAGCCCAGCGCCGCCCTGAGCGGGGGAGACGTAATTGTTCACCGGGTCGAGATCTATATCGGCGTGTTCATCGGCATCGTTACCTTTACCGGATCGATGATCGCGGTGGCCAAGCTGCGGGGCTGGGTGCCCAGCCGAGCGGTGCTGCTGCCCGCCCGCCACGTGCTGACATTGGGCATGTTGGGGGCGATCGCAGCCCTTGGCGTCCCCTTCCTAACCGCAATCGGCGATATGCCAATGATTGCGCTGGGGGCGATGACGGCGATCGCGGGCATCTTCGGCATTGTGATCGTAATGGCGATCGGCGGGGCCGACATGGCGGTGGTCATCTCACTGCTCAACAGCTACTCGGGTCTGGCCTCGGCGGCAGCGGGCTTTATGCTCAACAACGACCTGCTGATTATTACCGGAGCGCTGGTGGGCAGCAGCGGAGCCATTCTCAGCTACATCATGTGCAAAGGCATGAACCGCTCCTTCATTAACGTGGTACTTGGGGGCTTTGGGGAAACCGCCAGCGGCACTGTCAAATCTGCTGCCATTGAGGGCAGCGCTACCAGCACGACGACGGGCGAAGTCGTTGACCTGCTAGCCAATGCCCAGAGCGTGGTCATTGTGCCCGGTTACGGCATGGCCGTAGCCCAAGCCCAGCACGCCGTAGCCGAGATCACTCGCCTGCTGCGAGGCCAGGGCAAGCAGGTGCGATTTGGCATTCACCCCGTGGCGGGTCGCATGCCCGGCCACATGAACGTGCTCCTGGCCGAGGCCAACGTGCCCTACGACATCGTGCTCGAAATGGACGAAATCAACGACGACCTGACCGCCACCGATGTGGTGCTGGTGGTTGGAGCCAACGACACCGTCAACCCCAGCGCCAAGTACGACCCCAACAGCCCGATCGCCGGTATGCCCGTGATGGAAGTCTGGGAAGCCAGTACCGTGGTGGTGCTCAAGCGCGGCATGTCGTCGGGCTACGCCGGAGTCGAAAATCCGCTCTTCTTTAACGACAACACGCTGATGCTATTTGGCGACGCCAAAACCAACGTCAACGGCATTTTGGCCCAGCTCTCGACTACGAACGCACCCGCCCCGGCTCTCGCCGCCGCTTAGCGCCGTGCCTCCAGCCGTAGATTAATAGTTTGTAGGGTGCCAAACTGGCATCCTACGCTATCTACCCCTCAGACGATTGCTGGTCGTTTCCTGTACCAAAAGAGGCCGCTCTATTCGCCTCATTTCTATAAACTCGTCCCTCAGGTCGTAGTATGGATCAGCACATTACGATCGAGCTGGTTCTAAGCGTCGCGGTTTGAGGGCTATGAAATTTCAGCGCAGTACATTGATTCTGGTCGGAGTCGCCTTTTTGCTGGGGGCCGGGGTGCTAATTGCCGAGTCGCAGCGATCGCAGACTCCCCAAACCGCTACCCAGAGCGAATCGACCGAGCCCATCCTGGCTTTTGAAGAAGCTGATGTCGCCACCCTCACCGTCGATCGCGGTGACGAGACCCTGGTGTTTGAGCAGGACGCCGACGGCAACTGGCAGATGACCGCGCCGGACGAAGCCCTGGCCGAACCGGGGGCTGTGGCCTTCTTGCTTAGCCGCCTCAACACCGACTCACCCCTGCAAACCGTCACCATGACTGCTGACCAAGCCACCGACTTTGGCTTTAACGCCCCGGTCGGCATGGTCACCGTCACGCTCAAAGACGGCACTGAGCACGAATTCATTTTGGGCGGCCCCGACTTTAGCGGCAGTGCCAACTATGCCGTGGTCGACCCCGATCCCTGGCCTCCAGCCGAGGGACAGGAGTACTCTGTGCTCGTCGTTACCCGCGATGTAGCCAACGGCATCAACCGCCCCTTAGAGGAGTGGAAGATGCCCGTTGAGACCTCAGCCCCTGTGCCCCCCGAGGGTGACGCATCTCCAGCCCCCCCTAACGCAGAAGGCTCAGCGGCTCCAGAGACCTCTCCTGCACCAGATGCTGCGAATCCTCCAACCCCTGAAGCAGAAACCCCTGCTGCCAACGACTCGGCTGAGCCAGCACCTGCCCAAAGCGAGCCTGAAACCACTAATTGAGCACCGAGACAGATGCTACGCTAAGCCAACCGATCTGTTTTGCTGCTGATTATGGGTTCTCCCACCGCTATTTTGCTGTTCTCCTGCCCCGACCAAAAAGGGCTAGTAGCCAAAATTGCTAACTTTATCTACGCCAACGGCGGCAACATTCTCCACGCCGACCAGCACCGCGACCCCGAGGCAGGACTGTTTTTGTCGCGGCTGGAGTGGGAGCTAGATGGGTTCAACCTGCCCAGGGAGATCATCGGGCCAGCGTTTGCGGCGATCGCGCAACCCTTAGGGGCCACCTGGCAGCTCCACTTTTCTGACGCAGTGCCGCGCCTATCGATTTGGGTCAGCCATCAAGATCACTGCCTGCTCGACCTGCTGTGGCGGCACAAGGCGGGAGAGTTCAAGGCCGAAATTTCGCTAATCGTCAGCAATCATCCCCACCTCAAGCCCGTTGCCGACCAGTTTGGTATCGCCTTTGCGCACCTGCCGGTTACTAAAGACACCAAAGCCGAGCAGGAGCAAAAACAGCTCGAATTGTTGCAGCAATACAACATCGACCTGGTAGTGCTAGCCAAATACATGCAGGTACTCAGTTCAGACTTTCTAAACCAGTACGATCGCGTCATCAACATTCACCACTCGTTTTTGCCCGCCTTCATGGGCGCGAACCCTTACCAGCGAGCCTTTCAACGGGGGGTAAAAATTATCGGGGCCACTGCCCACTACGTCACCTCCGACCTTGATGAAGGCCCAATCATCGAGCAGGACGTGGTGCGCATCAGCCACCGCGACGATGTGAAGGAGCTAATTCGCAAAGGTAAAGATGTCGAGCGCATCGTGCTCGCCCGCGCCGTGCGGCTGCACCTGCAAAACCGCACCCTAGTCTACGGCAACCGCACCGTCGTATTTGCTTAATGGATGATGGTTTGCTGGCGGCATAAGCTACTATCAGCCGCTGCCCGCCGCCACCCCCGTCACCAAAGCGCTAATCGCAGGCGTAATCGCCTGCAAAACCGGCGACAAAATCACCACTGATGCTGCCGCAATCACAATGGTGGTGGCTAACCGCGTTACCTGGTCAGAGGCGTTCTGGTAGGTGTCAAACTTGAAGTTGAGCTTTTCAACATCGATTTCTACCCGGCCCAGGTCAGTCTTGACATTGCCAATATCAGTCTTGACGTTGCCGATGTCAGTCTCTACCCGGTCAAGGCGCTGATTAATTTGGCGCAGCTCTGACAAGATCTGCTGCTGAAATCCCTCTGACGAGTCACTGGCCTGCATTACCTGATCCAACGCATGGGTGTTTCTATCATACCCAGGTCTAATGCACCAAGCCTAATGCACCAAGACGGTGCGAGGAACCAGGCTATCGGCCTCCAGGGTGGAGCGCAGCTTGCGGGCCTGGGTTAGCAGTCGCCAGGCCTGGGGCGAGAGCATTCCAGGCGCGAGTAGGGATAACCCGGTGCCGACCTGGCGCTGCCGCAGGGCCACCAGCCCCCAGTGCAGGTGCAGGTATTGCTCGATGGCGGCTAGGGTCGGAATGCGATCGCGGTATCCCTCGCTCACCCGGCCATAAATGCGCTCCTTGATGGTCAAATTCAGCGCCATACGATGGCTGAGCGACATCTTCTGCTCATAACCGCCGGCCCAGATGGTGCGGTAGGCCAAGCATTCGTTGAGGAACAGCGCATCGCCAAAGTCGGCCAATTTTACCCAGGCGTCGATGTCGTCGTAGTTGGTGGTCATGGTGGTATCCCAGCCGCCTGCCTGCAAAAAGGCATCACGGCGAGCCGCGACCTGGGCGGGGGTACCAAAGGGCACCTGATCCATCAGCATGCCGTAGTGGATAGCGCTCTGGGGAATGTAGAAAACTTGGCCAGGGCCGGTGGCCGGGGTGCGGCGAATTTCAGCACCGTGCTCATCAACTTGAATGGCTTGGCAGGAGCAGAGCACGGCCCGAGGATGCTGAGCGATCGCAGCCGTCATTTTCTCAATACAGTTGGGGGCTAGATAGTCGTCATCATCGAGAAACTTGACCCACTCGCCGCTAGCGACAGCCACGCCGTTGTTCACCGTAGCAGCGTGGTTGAGGTTCTGGGCATTGCGGTGGTAAACGACGCGATCGCCCAAACTGCGCACATACGCCTCGGTGCCATCGGTAGAGGCATCGTCAGCGACAACGACTTCGCAGGGCACGGTTTGGTTGAGGCCGCAGGCGATCGCCCGCTTCAGCAGCTCCAGCCGATTGTAGGTGGTAATCACCAGACTAAATTTCATTGCCCCATGCTCCTTATCTAGCGCATCCCACGGATATAGCTAAGGTTTCCCCGATGCTCAGTAGGTTGCTCAGACGCAGCATGAACCCAAGCGCTTCGGACACTTTATATTCGTTGGATAACGAAAGTCCGAATTTCTTTGGCACAGTTGACAGCTTTTTGGGCTTCTTGAAAAGTAGGCTCGTCAAGATCGTCATCTGGATATCGCACGCCTGTAGCGTAATCTTGTAGTTCTGAAGCGATATCAATTATTTCCGAGAACTCAGGTTCTCGCTCTACACAAAGGCGAGTCAGGTAAGCTAGCTCATGCACAAACTTAAATTGGACTCTGTGGGCCACAAGATAGCCCTTTAGATATTTCTCAGCACATTGCTGGGCGTGGTAGCAGACAATATCTAGTAGAGGGTTAGCTGCGTTGAGGAGTAACTCAGCGGCTTGCAAATCGGCTTCTGCTTTGGCAAGCCAGGCTTCAGGCAGGCTGCTTTTGGCGGTCATAGAGCACAATCCCTTCGTTGAGCACCTGATGGGCAAAGCTGCCAGGCACCTGTTCCCAATCTTTGAGTGTCTGGGCTGAGCGAACGACAACATCTATGGGTTCGGCGTAGCTTTGGGCTAGCATTTTGACAATGGGCGCACTGCGCTGACCCCGTGGGGGCAGGGTTTCTAAAACAACGAGGAGATCTAAATCGCTGTGGTTGTGGGCTTCGCCACGGGCATAGCTGCCAAAGAGAATGATTTTCTCTGGGTGAAAGCGATCGGCGATACGATCGGCAATTTGCTGAATGGTATTTTGGGTGAGCATATCAGTATGATATCCACTGATTGCAGCTACGGTAGCGATTATCTTGATTGTCAAGCTCACCCTGCTATGTAGTAGCTGCCATGAGGGTGGCAGCTGGCGGCAATGAGCAAGCTGGAGCCTGCCAGAGGGTGTCATGGCTCACCATGGCATTGAGGATG
>NZ_JADEWR010000002.1:12500-527623 GCF_015207525.1 Nodosilinea sp. LEGE 06152 | reverse complement strand
AACTGGTCATGGGTCAAATTGCTGGTGTAGGCTTTACTCATCGCTCTCACGGGGCTGTAGTGTTCGTAATCTCAGCCTAGACCGTGTGAGCTTTTTTACTGCCCAGTCAACTTTTCAAACGTCCTCTGAAGTAAGGTCGGATACAGGCATGGAATATCCAAAAATCTGTCAAGTTGAAGCGATTAGCGATCGCATCCTCAGAGTCACCTTCACCAACCAAACCATCAAAGACTACGACATCAGCCCTCTTTTAGAGAAACCAATATTTGCACTCCTTCGGCAGCCTACCTTCTTCAAGAGCTTTACCCTTGAGCCAGGTGGGTACGGAATCGTTTGGAATGAAGACATTGATATCAGCGAATACGAGCTTTGGAGACACAGCACAGCACTTAAAGCCGATGGAGACCTAAACCCTACCGGCATCGCTCCAGAGCATTCTGCACAGCAGTCTACCCATAAATGCTAAAGCCCGCTTACTGCCTTAGCAAGCGGGCTTTGGATACAGAATAAGTTGTAAACATTGGGCTTTGTCTAGAGAGTTTCGACCGTTTGGGCGTAGGTGTCGCCATCAAAGGGCTGTACCCCGGTTTTGGGATAGTTGTCGTCGTCGGGGCCAAAGATTCTGCCGACGGGCTCGGCAAAATATTGCATTAACCCATCAAAAAAGTAGCCAAATACTGAGAGATTCAGACCTTTCATGACTGGCACCTCGCGGCTTAAGGATGTTGATGTAAGCAGATTGTAGCGATGCGTGTAGCGGGTCAGGGCTTTCTTATTTGGTGTACCCTGATACTTAAATGCTACGGGATCACCCGAGGCTGGCGGTGCGACAGTGACCATTCTTTACAGCGGTTGGCAAGTTGTAATATATGGAATGGACCCTTAACGACTTGGCTACCAGTAAGGAGAGTTTCCTGTGAAACGCAGTCACGCGGCGATCGCAATTTTGAGTGGGCTAATGGGCAGTTGGGTGGTCATGCCCAACGTTCAAGCTGCTGCCCCAGTGCCGCCATCCCCAGCTCTCAACGAGTTTGGCCAGGCCCCAGAACCCGTGCCGCCGCTGTGGGTCGCGCAGAACAGCAGCAACGGCCTCAGCGCCGCTCAGCAGGAGCAGGTGGATGACCTGCTGCGCCAGGGCCAAACCAAGGTATCGGCCCGCGACTACGCTGGGGCGATCGCGGCCTATCAGCAGGCTGCCGCCATCGATCGTCAAAATCCCCGCCTGTTTTCAGGCATTGGCTACCTCTATGTGCAGCAGGGCAACTACGGCGAGGCGATCAATGCCTACCGCAGCGCGATCGCCCTTGACGGCGGTAACCTGGCCTTTCGCTACGGCCTGGCCCATAGCCAGTACAAAAATGGCCAGCTCGACGCTGCCCTGGCCACCTATCGGGAAATTTTGGGCACCAACCCTCGTGAGGTCAACGCTCACTTGGGCATTGGCGGCATTCAAATCGAGCGCAGCGACTACGACGCTGCCCTAGAAACTTACCAGAGCCTGGCCCGCATTGCCCCTAACAATGCCCAGGTCTACGAGGCGCTAGGCTCGCTCTACATTCAGCAAGAAAACTACGACCAGGCCCTCACCTACCTGAATCAGGGGTTGCGGGCCAACCCCAACGACGGCGACCTCCACGTCAGCGTGGCCAACATCTACCTGCTGCAAGAGAACTACGCCGAGGCCGCCAAAAACCTGCGCGAGGCGCTGCGGGTCGAACCTCAAAACGCCAATGCTCAGCACCAGATGGGCTACGTGCTCTACCAGCAGGGCGATCGCGAGGCCGCCTTTGACTACCTGCTGCGGGCGGTGCGACTCGACCCCGAGCTCGTCGCGGCCCATGCCCTGCTGGGCGAACTGCTGCTGGAGCGCGAGCAGTACCTGCAGGCGGTGCTCTCCTACCGCAAGGTGGTCGATGCCCTGCCCGATGACCCCGCCGCCTTTTACAACCTGGGTCTGGCGCTCCACGGTCAGGGGCTAGAGGCCCAGGCCCTCTCTAATCTGGAGCTGGCCGCCATTCTCTACGGTCGCCAGGGCGATGCCGAAGGGGCTGCCCGCGCCCGCGAACTGATGGACTTTTGGGGCTACCAGCGGTAACCCCATGCCCGAAGGCCCCGAAATTCGCCGCGCTGCCGATAAAATTCAGCGGGCGATCGCAGGCGAAGTCGCCTCTGATGTGTTCTTCGCCTTTGATCGGCTCAAACCCTACGAGGATGAGCTGGTTGGTCACACGGTGACGGCGGTTAAACCCTACGGCAAAGCCCTGGTTACCAGATTCGACAATGGGCTGGCGGTCTACAGCCACAACCAGCTCTACGGCATCTGGGTGATCTGTAAGCCCGATGCCGTTCCGGCCAGTCGCCGCCAGCTGCGCTTTTCGGTGCAGACCTCGCGGCGGTGGGCCTTGCTCTACAGCGCTTCTGATATCGAGGTGCTGAGTGCCGATGCGGTGCTCACCCACCCCTATATCGCCAAGCTCGGCCCCGATACCCTCGATGCTACCGTCACCCCCACTGACGTAGAAGCCAGAACCCTGAGTGCCCCATTTCGCCGCCGCCAGTTTGCCACCCTGCTGCTCGATCAGGGCTTCCTCGGTGGCATTGGCAACTATTTGCGCACCGAAATTTTGTATGTGGCCTGCATTCACCCCGCTCAACGGCCCGTAGACTGCACTCCTGAGCAAATTGCCGCCTTTGCCGAGGCCGCCCTGGCCCTGCCTCAACAGTCGTATCGCCATAACGGCATTACCAACGACCTGGCTCTGGCCGCCCACCTCAAGCAGACCGGCTACCGCCGCCGCGACTACCGCCACTGGGCCTTTGGCCGCCAGGGCAAACCCTGCTACCGCTGCGGCACGGCGATCGCCAAAATTGTGATTGGGGGGCGACGCTGCTACATTTGCCCCCAGTGCCAGCCGGTCAACCACTCGTAATCGAAAGCCCGTCGAGCAGCACCGAAGGGGTGTAGCATGAGCCATTCCAGTCGGCGTCGCTGCCCAGTTCTACGTTGTCTTTGAGTGCACTGTAGACGTTGCCCGCCACCATGGTGTCTTTAATGCGACCCACCAGCTCCCCCCGGTGAATGCGGTAGCCCAGGTCGATGTTCACCGAAAAATCTCCGGCAATGCCTGCCCCGCCGCCCAAAATTTGATCGACCAGCACGCCGTTTTCAACGCTGCCAATCAGCTCATCTAGCGATTTTGTGCCCGGCTGCACCAGGGTGTTGTAAAGGCTGGGGGTGGGGTAGCTGCCCAGTCCGGGGCGAAAGCCGTTGCCGGTAGACTCGGCCCCCAAGGTGCGGCCCACGGCGCGATCGCTGTAAAACAGCGTCACCACCCCTTTGTCGATAAACACCAATCGCTGGGTGGGGGTGCCCTCGTCGTCAAAGGGGCAGCTAAACGGCCCCGCTTCGGGGTCTTGCCGCAGGGTGATGCGCGACGATGTCATCTGCTCGCCCAGGGCATTGCTCCAGGGCGACGATCGCTCCAGCACCCGTTTGCCGCTGAGCGCCGACTGCAGCGTGCTCCACAGCATGTCGGCAGCCTTGGCGGTAAAGATCACGGGCATGCGCCCGGTTTCGACCTCCGCCGATTGCTCAGCCCAGGCCAGCCGCTGCAACACCTGCTGGGTCAGTGTCTCGACATTGAGGCGATCGCGCTGGGTTTGGCCGTCGCTCACGCTCAAAAAATCGTCGCCCCGCACCCAGTCTGCCGACAAATAGCTGCTCAGGGTGGCGTCGCTGTAGCGGCAGTCGAGCCCTTTGGTGTTGAGAATGCGGGTGGTTTCGACATCGCACTCGACGTCAACGCCGCAAATTACTTCGGGGTAGGCGCTGCGAATGCAATCGATCATGCCCTGGCCCCACTCGATCAGCTGCTCCACCGGCACCTCCTGGCCCATATCCGGGTACGCACGGCGGCTGCCCTCCACCAGATCAACGGTTTCAGGGTCGTTGAGGGCACTGATGGCCAGCGCTTTATCGATGATCGCCTCGGGGTCCACATTGCCGTAGGCCACGGCTAGCCCCGGTCGTCCATTCACCCACAGCCGCAGGGCCGTGCCCAGAGCAGCCGAGCTTTCGAGCTGCTTGAGGCGATTGGCTTCAAAAAATACGGGGCGCGATCGCGATCGCGATTGCAGCACCTCCGCCGCTTCGGCTCCCCGCTTTAGGGCCAGGTCGATCAGTTTCTCAGCCAGCAAATCGTCAGAAAGACCAGGCACCATAGCAGTCCGTTAACGGGGGCGAACAGAGTTACTTCATCTTCCCGGATTGCGGTACCCCTGCAAAGGGCGCGGCTTCAAACAACCTGCCAAACGGCCTCTGAGGCTGCCTTTTTTACCGTTTTTTTGCCGTAGAGTCGTCTGTAGATCCGATTCAGCGGTAGAATAGCAAAGCCCCTTGGAGAGGTGGCAGAGTGGTTGAATGCGGCAGTCTCGAAAACTGTTTGGGGGTCACACCTCACGAGGGTTCGAATCCCTCCCTCTCCGTTGAGCGCCAGCTCCCGTAAAAACTTGCGGCATTCCCCTTGCCTCACTTAGCTTAGAAAAATTAAGCTGAGTGTGGGTAGTTTGTACCTTCTATGGGCTATTCTGTTGCCCTGCAAAGACCATATATCAGCCTGGGGAGAGCAGGACACCTAGGATGACAAATATTGTCGGGTGATGGGGCTTCAGAACAAGGCATAGCTGAGGTCTAATACTTGCTCAAACAGCTATAGCTCCACTCTAGCCACTGTCTGAACCTCGGCTAGCCCTGGCTTACTGGAAATGCTGTAGTTTTTTTGAGACAGTTTCTATAACGTAAAAGAATTGTTTTGTCAGGCTTTCGGATATTTGAGTGCAGGACTGCCCAAGAATTGCCCAAGCCAAGTTTCTCCCATTCAGGCTATTCAGTGACCCGGTGATCGATGAATTTGGGCGCGATTCTCCTTTGGAGAGGCTGCGCGATCGCTTCCTGCTCACCTACGGCTTTTGCTCAATGGATCGGAAGCGGTGGCTGGCGAAGAAAGACCCGGCGACGGGAAAGAAGCACGGCATCGCCACCTCCGGCCTGGATGCAGCAAAGCTGCCGCTAGCGTGAACAGCACATGGCTCATGAGGTGAATTGGAATGGGCATCATGCGGGCGATCGCCAACGAAGCCAAAGCAGGCCTTTGCCTATTTACCCTAGAACCCACTGACGGCAACTGACGGTAGCTCTTTGACCAGCGCGATCGCCTGCATCTCTGGTGCGAAGCCGATGCCAGCACCGAATTCATCAGCCCGATGTGGGTGTTTATGAGTTTGAAGCTCCCTGCGACTGGGTGATCAAAGTTGCGCCCTGTGATAACCGCGTCTCGCGGGTGCTAAAAACCGTGCCGCCCCTCGCCGTGCCTGCGACCAACCTCTACTCTGGCGAAACCACAATGAACGACTGGAACATCCAGCAATCCCTGGATGCCATGAAAGCCGCCACCGGCACTCTGCTTGAGGGCGAATTTTCTGGTGCCGAACTCGATCGTTTGAAGGATAGTCTGCTCACCGAAGCCGAGCGTTTCGGCATTCTGGCCCTACACGCCTTTCTACGCGAAGCAGATCCTCACCATCATCAGCTCGGGCTCAAGCGTATGCCCACCTACACCAGCGACTACCTCCTCTGCGAAACCCACTATCAAGCCGCCCGGCCCGCAATTCCTGACCGCATTGAGTGGCTTTTCTGAATTGTTAAAACCACCGCCGCCACAATTTTGCTCGGATAGGTGGGTAATTTCTTAACAATAAAAGACCGTCCGGAATGGGGCGATCGCTCGGTGTAACTAGCTCATACAAGCCCATACATTGAGGACGAGCTATGCAAGTTGCAAATTACATTTTGCTTGAAGACGAGCCCTTTGAATTAAAAGCTGATCAGGTCAAGCGCGTGCGTAAATTTGAATTGCCCAATAATTTTGTCAAAGGCACCCTGCTAGCAAAACCGATTTTGACCTACAAAGTGCTGCCCCTTTCTACTTCGGTTAAATATATCATTGCCCTTAACGATCTTCAGGGCGACGAAAACATCCCTTCCAGTAAGGTAGTTGAATCTAGAACGCTAGATCAAAAGGTCTATCGATCGCTGCACGAAGCCGTTGACGGCAATAAGTTTATTCCCGGTGAATCACTTGAAAACCTCATTGACTTTCGCGTTGTGCTAGGGTCGGCCATGTTTTCAGACGTCGTTCTGTGGTTTCGCGTTGAGATTTAGAGGGGTAATCAATGCGATCGCAGCCCAACCTTCTTCAATAAAAAAATCAGTCTCTATTTTTAATAGAGACTGATGCGACAAGAGGTTTAGTTGAAGGGGCCAAGTGCCTGTCCGATGAGAAGCAAAGCCCCTGGGATCTAGCAAGGCACCTGACCCCTGAAGCCCTTAAGCCCAGCCAGCGCGATCGGTAATGCGCAGGGCTTCGGGGTTGTTGCGGCCAAACACCGAGGCATTCAGCGAGTCTTCTTTGAAGTCGCCAAAACCGGCCACCACCGAGTCAACCGCCACGCCCTCAACCACAGGGTACTCGTTGTTGCCTTCGGCAAAAATGCGCTGGGCTTCGGGGCTAGCCAGGTACTCTAGAAACTGCACCGCCGCCTCAGCATTGGGTGCGGTCTTGACCACCCCGGCCCCGCTGATATTGACGTGGGTACCGCGCCCGTTAGGACCATCGCCCTGGTTGGGGAAAAATACGCCCATCTGCTCAGCGATCGCCTGCTCCTCGGGCTTGTCAGACTTGGCCAAGCGGGCTAAGTAGTAGGTGTTAGAAATCGCGATATCGCCCAAACCAGCCGCCACCGCCTTGATCTGATCGGTGTCGCCCCCTTCCGGATTGCGGGCAAGGTTGGCCACCAGGCCCCGTGCCCACTCCTCGGTTTCTTCGGCCCCGTGGGCGGCAATTATTGAGCCTACCAGCGACTGGTTGTAGATATTGGTCGAGCTACGCACCAAAATGCGCCCGCGCCATTTGGGATCGGCCAGGTCTTCGTAGGTGGAAAGCTCGGCGGGGTCTACGGTAGCTTTGTTGTATACCAGCACTCGCGCCCGCTTGGTGAGGCCAAACCACAGCCCATCGGGGTGGCGCAGGTTTTCAGGAATCGCCTCGTTCAAGATTGAGGAGGTGACCGGCTGGAACAGGTCTTCCTGCTCGGCGCGCCAGAGGCGACCGGCATCGACGGTCATGAGAATGTCGGCGGGGCTGTTTTGCCCTTCGCTCTTGATCCGCTCGATTAGCTGGTCGGCTTCGGCCTCAACCAGGTTGACGCGAATGCCCGTGGCCTCACGGAACCCTTCGTAAAGCTGGTCGTCGGTGTCGTAGTGGCGGGCCGAGTAAAGATTGACGGCTCGACCCCGGCCAAAACCAAACTGAGCATTGGCGGGGCGCTGGCGCAGCTGACCCAGGGCGACAGCGGTAGCGGCAGCACCCGCCCCCAAAAATGTACGTCTTCCTAGTTTCATAGGGTGTTACCTCAAAAAATTAAGTCTCAACAGAGTCTCAGGCACCTCAGGCGAACGCCTCAAACTATTGAGAAGTCAGATCGCATTGTACAGCTTATTGAAAGCCTTTCTTGATAAAGCTAGAGTTTAAAGCCAACGCTGTAGTGGACAGTTTTGACACTCCTGCCGTTGATGACTGGCCTCTCTGCCAGCCTAGCTGCCTCAAAAGCAGGAACTTGAGACAATGGAAGAATAGCCTTAGAATGGCCTAAGAAGAATAAGTCCTGTTAGCTTAACCGCACCTGCGATCGCACCCTTTCGACAATGGCTCCCAGACTGGCTCCCTCGACCTTTACCCTACGCCGCACCGTTGCTAAACAGCATGGATCGCTTCGCGAAGCGCGCGCTTGGCTGGGGCCATTGTGTGTTTTCGCCTCTCTAGCGGCCCACGGTGTGCTGCTGGTGCTCGTGGTACCAGGCCCCACGGGCGAACCCCAGCCTGTCGCTGTCACAGATGAAGCGCCTGCCGAATTAAAAGACGTTGCGGTAACGGTGCTGCCCAAATCTGCCACGGCAGAAGCACCCCCCGCCGAAAATTTAGCCCAGCCACCGGCTCAGCCCGATGTCGTTGCACCGAGGATGCAGCCCGCCCCTCAGGTCGCCCCTCGGCCAGTTGCCCCTCAGCCGGTCGCCCCAGTAGAGTCGTCCCCGGCCTCGCCTACGGCGATTCCCCCCGAACCCGCCGCGTTTACCCCACCGCCGCCGCCAACCGTATCTGAACCCGAAACMCCTGCTGCCTACCCCAACTTCCCTCACCTAGAGGGCGCTCAGGCCGCCTGCGAAGGGATGGCCGACTGCTGGCGCAGCCCCGTTAGCAGCAGCTGGCGTGGGGCTGCCAGTGCTCTCCAAGAGCGGCTAGAGGCCCAGGGCTACACCCTCAGCAATGTAACGGGCGACGTGCTCTCCATCGACTCTGGCGTCAGAGTCTACGCCGTCAGCAAACCGGGAGAAGCTAGCTACTACTTAAATTTGGTGTCGGTACGCGACGGCGTTCTCTACACCATGACTGCCGAGCCAATGACCTCGGACGAGGTGCTGGCCCTTCAGCGCTCTTAGTTGGTTTTAATATAACAATCGAATACTGACAATTAGGTCTACCCCTTAGGCCGAAAAGCAATTCGATGCTCAACCCAAAATTATTAACCCGGCTTTTTTCAAGTGCTTGAAGAAAGCCGGGCTAGTGACTAGTGGGAGCCCCAAATATAAGTTGCTTTGAGAACATTGGTGTTTCTAATCTAGGCAATTATCCTTCTGCCAATGCTTCTTGCCCGAAGTCAGGGCCTTTGCCAATTCCCCAGGTGGTTTTAAGAATTTCCCGAAACGTGGTGCTTTGGTACAGCATTGACTCTTTTAGCTGCACAAGCAGGGTTTGGGCATCTTCTTGGGAGAGCGATCGCACCTGCTGCTCAAATACCTGAAGTTCAAACTGTTGCTCCAGGGGCAATTCTTGACGAATATCCATGGTGACATTCCTTTTAATGGGACTTCATATCTATGAATGTAACACTTTATTAAAGGTTCTGTAGATATCTCTGTCTTGCGTGGTATCAGGCTGGTCTTGCCCCTCCTCCTTTAAGCTTTCGACGCCATAGTGCCGCCGTTTGATCGGCTCTCTAAGCGCAGGCTTCTTCGCAGCTAAGTTTGCCGGAGTGAGGTCAGCCCAGCGACACACGTTAAGCACTGTCAAGTCTTCGTCTATAAGCTACATGCTCCTGGGGGAGCTTTCTAAAATGACGTTTATAAAATCAAATAAGGCAGTGCGGCAGTTCGATGAGAGCCAAAACCCCAACCCAAGAAGCTGATCGACTCGAGGCGCTCAGGCAGTACAAGGTTTTAGATACGCCTGCTGAGCATTCCTACGACGACATCACCTCGCTGGCCGCCTATATCTGCGATGTACCCATTGCCCTGATTAGCCTGGTTGACGCAGAGCGGCAGTGGTTTAAATCTAAGGTGGGTCTTGTCGCGCAGGAGACCCACCGAGACGTTTCGTTTTGCGCCCATGCCATATTGAGCCCGGCCATCATGATTGTGAATGATGCCGCCGAGGATGAACGGTTTGCCCACAATCCGCTGGTGACGGGTGAGCTTGGCATTCGGTTTTATGCGGGCGTTCCTTTGATTTCGCCCGGTGGTCAGGCCCTGGGTACGCTGTGCGTCATCGACCGCAAACCCAGAACCCTAAACGACTATCAAATCAAAACGTTAGAAGCTCTAGCCCGTCAGGTGGTGATGCAGCTGGAGCTACAGCGGGTGTCGTCACAACTGGCCGAGGCGCTGGAAAAAATGGAGACCATGGCCGGCTTGATTCCCATTTGCTCCTATTGCAAGGGCATCCGCAGCGATCAGGGCTACTGGTCAACCGTGGAGGCGTTTATTCAACAACACTCCGATGTCGGTTTTACCCACGGGGTCTGCGACAACTGTATGAAAAGGCATTTTCCCGAGGTGGCCAGCGTTTTGCTACCCGACCTAGAGGCAGAAGACACCTTTATCGAGGAGTAGGCGTGCTGGCTGCCCGATTCATTTTAGCGAAGGCGAAGACAACTGCATTGACGCTTAGCTTAGAGCGATCGCAGAAACCGAATCAGCGCGGCGCGATCGGCGGCGGCCATGGCCCGAAAGGTTTCTTTTGCCCGTTCGGCCTCCCCGCCGTGCCAGAGAATTGCTTCTTCTAGGGTGCGGGCGCGACCGTCGTGCAAAAAGCCCGCGAAGGGCAGCACCGTCTGGGTTAGCCCCACGCCCCACAGCGGTGGCGTGCGCCACTCCTGCCCGGTGGCCTCGAAGTCGGGCCGCCCGTCGGCCAGCCCAGGCCCCATGTCGTGGAGCAGCAGGTCAGTGTAGGGGTGGATGGTTTGGTTGGCTAGGGCCGGAATTTTGTGGGTGCCGGTGCGAAGTTCGGACAGGTGGCAGGCGGTGCAGTTGGCCGCTGAAAACAAGCGCTCTCCCTGCTGCACCCTCGGGTCATCTAGGAGGGTGCGGGCGGGTACCGCAATGGTCTGCACGTAGGCTTCTGCGGCTTCTAGGGTGTCTGTGTCAATGTCTGTCTGGCCATCGGCCTCGGGAAAGAGGGGGTTGCTGATGCCCATGTCGTTGACGTAGGCCGCTGCCGACTGCTGCAACAGGGTAGGGGTATTGGCTTTCCAGCCAAAGCGGCCCAGGGTGGGGCGCTGGTCTACCACGTTCCACACTCGGTTGGGGCGACCCGATACGCCGTCGCCGTCGCGATCGCTCGGGTCGGCCCGCTGCACAATCTCGGCCTCGGGCACCGCCTCCAGCAAACCGGCCCCAAATACGGGCTGTGCAATCCGGTTTGAGATCGCAATTCCCGCTGGCCAGGGGGTGTCGTCGAGGTGCAGCAGGGTAATTTGGGGCGATCGCAGCCGATACTCGCTGCCATCAGCGTAGGTGCCCGTCTGCTCTTGCCAGTCTAGCTGCACGATGGCTTCGGGGGCGTGGCCGTACACCCCCTGCTCCTGCAGCTGCAGACCAATGCCGGGCACCGCAGGCGTATTGGCACCCGGTGACTCGGCCTCCTGGGTGAAGGGATCGGTAACGGTGCCGTGGCCCGGCTCCAGCTGGCTGACACGCACGGCCCGCTGCCCTTTTTCTGGCAGACCGCGCCCGTTTTTGATGTGGCACCCGGCACAGGCGGTGCCGTTAAACAGCGGGCCAAGACCGGGGTTGACCTGGGCCGGTGCGGTGACAAAGGCGGCCTCAAAGGCGAGATCGCCCACGGCGTGGCGCTCGGCCCAGTAGGCATCTAGGTTAGGGGCGGGTTGCTCAAAGGCGCGGGAGGTGCGGCTGTAGACGGTAGTGTCGCCGCCCGCCTGGGGGCGAGGGGTTTGGGAATAGGCGGGCGATCGCAGCAGGGCCGAGAGAGTAACACCCGCGACCAGGGCCACTAACCCAAGGACTAGCTGACGATGCCAGGTTTGCCCCCGGTATCGAGGGCTGAGCCAGGAGTAGATCACTGCTGTACCAGGGGCAGCACCTGCTGCTCGAAGGTTTCAAACAGCGCCAAAATGCTGTCCTGGGCGGTTTCGATCTGGGGCCGAGCGCTGGGGTCGCACAGAGTGGTTTCGATCGGGCCGGGAATAGCGGCCACCGCCGCCTGAGCCTCTTCCATCTGGGCCTGAATCTCGGCATCGAGGGCCGGATTGACCGAGGCCACAAATGTCTGTAGCCCTTTGCCCTGGGTATCGCCCGCCGCGAAGCTGCCCGTGTAGGCATTTTGAGCACTCAGCAGGTTGTCTTGAAAGTCTTGCAGCGAGCTTTGGGCAAAGCGGGCCTCTAGCAAGAACGGGTTTTGGGTGTCTAGCGCCTCGCCAATTTTGACGTTGGCCAGCTCGTCTAAAATGCCGAGAATGCCCTGCACAATTTCTTCTCCGGCGGCCTGCACGCTCAGGTACGCACCGCTGTCTTCACCCGCCTCGACGAACTCGCTGCGGTAGGCCGGAAACCCGTCGATGCCCTCAGTCCAGCTGGTGAGCAGGGCGTTGGCGGTTTGGTCGAACACTGGGCCAATGGCGGACAGATACTCTAGCTCGCGCTCGGTAAAGGCATTAAGGGGCTTGTCGGCATCGGTGCCAAACAGCAGAAAGGCGATCGCATGGAAGCCCTTCTGGCTGGTTTGCAAACCGGCTACGTACTCGGGGGTGAGGGCATTCTCGCTCTCTAGCACCGCCTGCACGTCGGTTTCGTTGAGGGGCCAGTCGTCGAGTTCGGCATCGAGCCCCAGCGAGGCGGCGGGGCCAAAGGCAAAGGCTTCGCTCTGCTCCCAGGGCTGGCGGGTCGCCAACCAGGCCTGACGGGCGATGGTCAGGGTCTCCTCGGTGGGCTCTTCTACAAAGGCGGCAATGGCCTCAGACAGCTCGCCCGATCGCTCGGTGAGCTGCTCGTAGTTGGGGACAACTAAGGCATCGACAAAGTCGGTAATGATCTGGCGATCGCTGAACTGCTCTTCGGGCGCTAGCACCACGGCCTCAGCGGGTACTGCGGCACCGCCCTCGCCGCCCTCGCCGCCTTCGCCGCCTTCGCCGCCCTCGCCGCCCTCGCTACCCTCAGCGCCGCCTTCACCGCCGCCATCTATAGCAACGGGTTGGCAGACAGCACCCTGGCCCACCAGAGTGGCATCGGCACGGCTGCTCGCAGAGGTTGCCCCCGGCATAACCTCTGCGCCTGCGACCGCTGGCGCTCCGGCAACTATCAACCCCGCAGCCAAAAACAGGTCTACAGCCTTGTATCGAGCGTTCATAAAACCCAGATCAAGTTGAAACGATAGTCTTAGACTGTATTTCAAATGCAAATCACTGTCAAATAGAACTAAGGCAAGACCTGTTGTCAGGCAAAGTCCTTCGGTGGGGGCATTGCCGTGCAATACCCCTGCGTCGAACCTGTTCTAACCCAGTGGACGTTGGCAATACAACCGAGCTGAGGTTTTAGATTCCCGCAGCTTTTGGTTGCCCAAGCTCCGCATTGTAAAAGAGAGCAGGGGGAAGCTTCGTGATGTACATCACCCCGGTGCAGTGCGCGATCGCAGGCTTTTTTATTGATAATGGTTCCTGTAGAGTCGAGGGCGATTGCTCTGTACCCCTACTCGGCCCAGCGACGCAGCAGGTTGGCGGTGGTTTTGCTTAAGAGGTCAAACTCAGGGGTCTTGCCGGTTTGGGCAAATATTGTGCGCTTCACCGTTTCGAGATCGAACAAAATCTCGCGGCGGGCAGCATCGCGCACCAGGCTTTGCACCCAGCCCACTACCACAGTGCGATCGCCCGTCACCACCGGCTCCACCCGATGCAGCGTGGTGGAGGGGTACACAATGGCGCTCCCCGCCGCCAGCTTGTAGGGCTGCTCACTGTCGGCCCCCTCAATGACCAGTTCGCCACCGTCGTAGGTTTCGGGCTCACTCAAAAACACCGTAAACGACAGGTCGGAGCGGTAAAAGCTAGCGCCCCCCATTAGAGCGTTGTCGGTGTGCCGCCCGTAGCTCATGCCCGCACCGTAGCGGCTAAACAGTAGAGAATGCACAATCCTGGGGCAGGCCACGGCCTGAAACAGCGCATTGCGGGTCAGTGCCTGCCGCACCATCACCTTTAACGGCTCAACCGCCGCCTGTTTCGCCGCCTGCTCATTTTGCTTGACCAGCTTGGCGTGCCAGCCCGCCGTCGTTTCCCCTGGCACAAACTCGGCTTGAGCCAGGCCATCCCTAAGGCGGGCTACCTCATCGGCACTCAACAGGTCAGCAATGCAGACAATCATAGAAAGACCGGCTTAAAAATGGTTAGGGTATGAGAACCTGAAACACCACAGGTTTAACACTCTAATCCGAATGGCACAGGGTTAAGGCTGGTGGGCGGTGCCTAATCCGAATAGCACAGGGTTAAAGCTGGTGGGCATTGCTCACCCTACGGCTACTCACATCCACCCGCCTACCCATCCACCCTTCTACCCGCCTACCCATCCACTTCCAACCAACTGGTGTATCTTAGTCGGGGAACCCCGGCCGATCGCTTTGGCCATAACCGCGTGGAGGACTCGCAACCAGTGGCTGCCCTACCGCTATTGACCCTGCCCCTGGGGTTGCTCTCGATTTTGCTGGGCACGGGAGAACCCAAGCCCCTGCAGCCCTCGGGCCTTAACCCCACTGCCCTGCAAATTGAGTGGCAGTCGCCGTGGATTGCCGAACTGGCTCGCGACCCGGTAGTAGAGGCGATCGTGGCTAACTATGTTGCCGGACTGCGGCGGCAGGGGTGGTCTGTGCCCGACCAGGGCATTTGGATTCAGGTGGGCCAGAGCGTGGTGGCCGAGCACCGGGGCAGCGTACTCATGCCCGCCGCCTCGTTGACCAAGCTGGCCACCACGCTGGCGGCGCTGCAGACCTGGCCCCTCGACCACCGTTTCGATACCCTGGTTGGCCTGCGGGGCACGCTGCAGAGTGATGGCGTGCTCAACGGCGATCTGGTCATCCAGGGCAGCGGCGACCCGCTGTTTGTGTGGGAAGAAGGCATTGCGCTGGCCAACCGCCTACAGGAGCTGGGTATTCAGCGAGTGACGGGGGAAGTCCTGGTGACTGGCCCATTCACCATGAATTTTGAGGAGGAACGGGCCGATTCTCTGGCCGACCTGAAGCAGGCTATGTCGGTTGCCACCTGGACTGGAGAAGCTCGGCAGGCCTACGGCAACCTGGCCCCCGGCACCCCCCAGCCCAACCTGCAAATCGACGGCGACGCGCGCTGGATTCCGGCGGCTGATCTGGAGAATGTGCCGATCGAGTGGGTGGTGCGGCACCAGTCGCTGCCGCTGGTGGCCATTCTCAAGGCGATGAATATCTACAGCAACAACGTGATGGCTGAACTGGTGGGTGAGCTGGCGGGCGGGCCGGGGCAGGTAATGGCGAAGGCGATCGCAGCGGCCGAACTACCGGCGGGGGAACTCAGCCTGGCCAATGGCTCGGGTCTGGGGGTTGAGAACCAGATGTCGGCCCGAGTGGCGGTGGCGATGACGGTGGCGCTGCAGCGCGAGCTAAGTGCCCAGGGCTTTTCGGTCGCAGACGTGATGCCAGTGGCGGGGGAGGATATTGGCACGCTGATCGATCGCCGTCTGCCCCCCACTGCCGCCGTTAAAACCGGCAGCCTGGCCGAGGTCAGCGCCCTGGCAGGAATGGTGCCCACCGCCGAGAAAGGGCCGGTTTGGTTTGCCATTATCAACAAAGGCTGGGATATTCCTGACCTGCGGGTGCAGCAAGACCAGCTATTGCAGGCGATTCAGGCCCACTGGGGAGCCGCCGAAGCGCCCGCCGAACTGCGTACCAAGGTGCGAATGCAGACCGGACCGTTTCGCTACGGCGACCCCAGCCGCAATCAGGCAGCCCAAGAGGTGGCGTCGGAATAGGGCGGCTGGGCGTAGTGCTGGTGCAGGGCTTCAGCGATCGCCCCCGCCGCCCCCGGTGGTCCCATGCGACGGCGACCGTTCTCAGCGATTTGCTGCAGCCGAGGGGCATCGGCCAGGCACCTTTGTAGGGCAGCCCCCGCTTCGCTGGGCTGGCTGAGCAGCAGAATAGACGGGCCGAGCAGCCGGGACTGGGCTTCGGCAAAAGCGTAGGTAAACTGCGGGCCGGAGCCGGGGAAAGTGACGACGGGTTTACCCAGACCCACGGCCTGCTCGGTGGCGGTGCCTGCGGTAGCCAGGGCCGCATCGGCCAGGTGCAGGCACTCGGCGAAGGCGTTGGTGGTTAGCACCAGCATTCCATTGCCGCGCTGAAATGTGGGGTACTCGCCCGCGACCGGCTGCCAGCCTGCGTCGAGCAGCACGTCTTTAAAGGCGGCCAGGTTTAGCGAGGGAGCCAGGGCGGCCAGCAGCCGAATTTGGCGATCGCCAAAGGTCTCCATTACCGACGCGATCGCCTCCACCATGCGCTGCCAGTTGTCAAAGGCCTCAGGCGCACGCGAGCCGGGCAGCAGCGCCAGCGTGAGCCGCGCCGGAGCCGGGGGAAAGGTGGCGGTGATTTGAGTCAGTTTTTCAGCGCGAGTCTCTAGCTCATCCATCATCGGGTTGCCGGGGTAGTGGGCGGGCACCCCCAGCGATCGCAGCGTATCGGCGGTGAGCTGGTCGCGCAAAAACACCCCCTGGCAGCGAGGACGCGCCATCAGCCACCGTTCCCAGGGCACGTATACCGAGCCCGACCAACCCTCCAAAAGCGGGCGTCCGGGCAGGCGGTGGTGCTCATCGCGAATGTAGTATTCTGACTTGGCGGTGCCGATGAAGCTGTACTCGGCCCCGCTCTGCCAGGCGATCGCCAGCGGCACAATATCCCCCACCGCCAAAATTTTGCCGCCGCTTTTGGCCCACTGCCGCGCGGTCTTAAGCTGGGCCAACGTTAGCCCCACCAGCCCCCCCTGTAAGTCGCGCAGCAGCTCGTGGCGATCCATATAGATGAAGCCGCCGGAGGGCATGGCCTGGGTCGGCCCCTGAATGGGAATACCTGCTTTTTCGTAAGCGCGGCCCTCACCCACAATGGGCAGGGCCGCCAGGCTGGGCGAACCCGGCAGCTGACGCAGCTGTTTGAGAACGCGAACTGCGATGCCGTCTTCGCCGTGGCCGTTGCTAATGCAGAGTAGCTTCATCATTGCGGATTCAATGCCACCCACAACCCTAACAGAAAATGTATAGGGCGCAGGGTGTGGGTGGATGGGTAGGTGGGTGGATGGGTGGATGGGTAGGCGGGTGGATGGGTGGATGGGTAGGTGGGGGGCTGGGGTTAGGGTTGAGTGGGAGGGGTCTTTGGTCTTGGCTTTGGTTTGGCGGTGGGCGTTGCTAGCTTGGTCTTTGGCTTGACTTTCTCGGGCTGGGGTAGTCCTAGGGTTTGGGCGATGTGCTGCTGAAGAGCCTCTTGCTCGTAGGCGGGCTGTACTGGAAAGCGAATCAGGGGTAGCCCAGCGCTTTTGACGGCCTGGTTGAGAAAGTCGTCGCGTTTGATGCGATCAACACGCTGGTGGCTGCTGTCGTCTAGCTCCACGGCGGCTAAGACCCTGAAGCTGTCGCGATCGCACAGCACAAAGTCGAAGTGCTTGGCTGAGATTTTGTTAAATGCCCGTTGCCAGTCACCTCGGTTTTCGGTCTGGGGCTTGAGTACGTCGGCCACGCGCACTTTGCCCAAAACTTGATACTGTTCCATCGTCGCCGCCTGTAGAGCACGGTAGAAGCTGAGTTCGGCTTTGGTAAACAGAAATTTTTGACGACTGTAGGTGTGGGTCTGGGCGGTTCCGGTTTCTGAGGCGGAGGCGGGTTGCCCAGGGGCAGATGATTTTGTCGTTGCGCCCTGGCTACTGACGAGCACTGAGAACCCGGCCACAACCACTGCACCAATGACCAGCAAGACAATAAATAACGACACCTTGGGCAACCCCTCTATACAAATGGCAAGGCTAGAATGCCCAGGTTCAGCGCTTTGGGCTGCCCAATCCCGTTAATAAGGAGCCGAAGGTCTTGATCTGCCCTGCTCTGGAGGTAGACTTCAGCCCCACATGGGTGACCTAAAAGTGCAGTCTGCTTTGCAGCGCTAAACTGCTCTGCGAGGTTGCAGAAAGTATGGGGGCTTATCTAGTAGGGCCAGCGCTTAGCATATAGGCAGCTTGCCTCATTAGCCGTGTGAAACATCGTTACAGAACTACCTGCTGAGTCAGTCAAATTTTTAGAAGCTAGAATTTACTGTGAATATAAGTTCGGTAACGACTCGGCAATTGAAGGTGCAGAAAGGAGTTCGTTTATGCCGTCTCTCAGAACTATTCTTCTCATCGACAGCACTGTATGCTTTGCTTATGGAGCGATATTAACAGTTGCTGCAGACTCGCTGGCTCACGTCCTCATGAACAATGCTGTTTCTTTACTTGGTTATTCGCCACAAGAGGCACTTAGAGTTTTAGGGCTGTGTGTACTAGGCATTGGGTTGTATGTTTGTGGTGTGGCCTGCACGAGACAAATTGTACCTATTGCAGTTTGGCTAGTGATCGGAATTGAGGTTTTTTGGATAGTTGGCAGCCTGTTGCTATTAGCTTGGATTAGAGATGCGCTCTCTTGGATAGGAGTCACATTGATTGTTTCAGGTGCTATAGCTGTCTGCAGTTTCATGGTCTTTGAGCTGATTGGGCTCCAAGCCCTGTTGCGAAGTCGCTTTGAAATGAGCCAATAAACTTCAATCTTGTGCTGTGCTCCGTTAAGCAGCGATCGATTTTCTGCCACCGTTCAAAAGAACTGGTGTCGTGAACACATTCTAGGCGATGGCTATATCCTAAATAGCTGAGTTACCTCTGGGTCGTTTTGAAAGCAACAAGATTTGAGATGGATGAATAACCTACTGAGGCAAGTCAGAAGAGCTATGACGAATTAGTAGGGCAGGCTGTGTCAGTGGCAATCTCAAGTTACGCGTTGCGGACACTGCTACCAATAAGCCGCGTTTGTATGTGCTGAACGACCTGCGTATTAAAGTGGGTGGGCCAATTCAAACGTAGGATGGGTTAGCGATAGTTCGTACCTGGTTCCCTTAGGCCTACAGCGTAAACGGGGCCAGGGGTGAAATATCGGGATCGTGGCCACCAATTTGGTTTGTGCGCAGTACCCAGAGGGCGGCTCCATGACTTAGACAGAGCTGGGTCATGGTGTCACTGGCTTTGCGGGGCAGCATGGTGCGCCAGCTTAGGAGGCCTCGCCCCAGGGTTTTAAGCGGGAAATCTGACAGGTTGCTGCCCAAAGACTCTTGCTCGTCTGCCCAGTCAGCTCGGGCGCTGCCGAAGGGCAACAGCTTTTGCTGAAGGTTGCGGCGCAGCTTAAGGAGCTGCTGAAACTGCTTGGCCTGGTCGGGGTTTTGGGCTTCCCAGGCTTTGAGGGTGGCGCAGTGGGCAATGACTGCGGCTTCTATATGAATGGCGCTGGCATACATGGCCTGGTTAGAGTCTTGGGCGCAGTTGTTGGCGGGGCCAACATAGGTGACGCCCGTGCCATCGCCCGTGCGGTAGCGGGCCGTCATCAGCTCTAGCTCCAGGCGCAGGTCATCGAGCGCCGACCAGGGCCGACCGCCAAAGTCGAAGGGCTGTGTATAGGCGGGCAGCTTGATCAAAATATCCGACACGGGCCGGGTGCCCATAAAACCCCACTGGCGATCGCCCATATACAGCGACCAGTCTAGGGTGCCCGCCACCAGCCCGCGCCGGTTGTGGGTGTAAACCTGGTGATAGTGGATGTCGAACTGTAGTTCGTTGGCCAGGGGGTCGCGCACCACAGTGGCAATGCCGTAGGCGAAGTGGCCAAAATAGATGGGCCCCTGAGCAGCGGGCTCACGCTTCTGGCCACCAATGCCGCCGTAGACATGCACCAGCAGCGCCCGATCGCCTTCCTGCCACTGGGCAATGGCAGCTCGCTCAGTAGGGGCTTTGGGGTCAATTAATATCGACTCGGCCGTGCCCTTTTTCTGCTCTAGATTGCTCCACGACTCGCGGCGCAGGTACTGCCGACCCTGGCGATCGCTAGTAATCATGCGATCGGGCTGCAGCTGAAACAGATGCCGGGGCCGCAGCGCTTGCACCACAAACTCGCCATCGTGGGATTGAGCGCCATAGATATACCAGCCAGTGCTGTTTTGGGGCGATCGCTCCAGCCCGGCGTTGGTAAAGGGGGCTACTCCGTTGTCGTCGGACACCACCGTAGGCAGCCGCACCGTTTCGCTTAGCCCGTCAAAGGCATGAGTGGCTGTGTTGTAGTGAACCACCCGGTAGCGCTCTAGGGCATCATCGGCTGGGCCTAAAAACTGCACCAGAGCAGTATAGGAGCCAGAGATTTGGATTGGTTCGTAGACGATGGTGAGGGTGAGGGATTGGGTGGGCGAGGCAGATGAGACGGTGGGGGGATGAGGGGGCAAGCCCTGGTCTACCATCACGGGCTCCGGCAGTTTGATAATAATGTCATCAATGGGGTGAGCCCCTGCTAGCGACTCGAGGGGGGTGACCAGTCGCCAATGGTTGAGGCGGGTGGGCAAAATTAGCCCCTGACGATGAGAATCCTCGGCTTCAGCGCTGAAGTGAATGTCGCGGGTAACAGCCTGAAACCTTTTTTTAAGATCGGTTTCACCCTGCCAACGCAGGGGCACTCGCTGGCCTAGCCAGGCACGGTAGGCGGGCGGCGTGTGCAGCAGTTCGATCCACACGTCGTCTAGATGGGGACGTTGTTCCGGCTCGGGCAGCACTAGCCGTCCTACCCAGTCGCCCACGGGGCGGTACCAGGGGGCGGGCAGGGTTTGCTGCACCGGGTAGTAGCTGGGGTGGTTAAAGGCCGCGCTTTGAAAGTGGTAGTAATTGCCCAGCTTAACCACCTGAATTCGCTGAATATTCAGGTGCTGGCGCAGGTCGCCCACCAAAATATTGAGGGTGAGATCGAGGGTTTGCTGCAGGTGGCTGCGACCATCGGGCAAAATTGCCTGGTCGTCCAGTACGCCCCCCGGTGTCTGGTGGCCCACCGGTCCTAGGCTAATGAGGGTAATTTTGCCCTTGCGCTTGGCCCGGTTCCAGTAAGACAGCGGCACGACCTTCCAGCGGCGGGGGAACATGACAGGCCCCAGGCGCTCGACGGGGTCTTTGGTGCCCACCAGGTGATAGATCTGCTCGGCCTCGGTGGCGCGCCCGTTGCCGCTGATCACCCCCGCCAGAGAAATAACCTCAATTGGTGCTCCCAGGGCCTGTTTTAGAAAGGGCAAAATACCCAGGGCGATCTGGCCACCGCCGCTGTAGCCGATCAGCGTCAGGGGAATGCCGCCTGCGGTGGGGTAACCAGCCTGCACCAGGCTTTCGTAGACCTGCTGGGCCACTCCTTGGTTATAGATGGGGCCAAAGCGCTGGTCTGCAGACACTGCCACAATCAAAATGTTGCGCAGGTTGATCACCATCCCAACCCAGGGGCCGAGGCGCTTGGTCAACGACTCAATGCCGCGCCAAAAGAAGGCTAGGGGTCGGTCTTGGGTCAGCGATCGGTTCAGCACCGAGTAGGGAATCAGCCCTTTGACCAGGGCAATATTGGCGGGCAGGTGGTGGCTCAGCTCGTCGAGATAGCGGGCGACGGCGGGCTGATAATCGGCGGTAGCTTGGTTAATGCCGTCGAGGTAGACAATAAACCGGCGCGGGTAGGCCGGGCCACCATCTGGTTCGTTCACCGGCTCGGGGCTGAGCGTATCGACCCCATCGCCGTACCAGCCAGCCCACCAGCCCAGGGCTTCTAGGGGGGCCAGCATGGCGGCGACCACCAGCGCGATCGCACCGATCCAGAGCAAGTCGGCCAGCCAGCGAGCCGTCCGGCTCTGCCCCTGCCAGGTGGTCATCACCGCTCGCAGGGGTTCTAGGCTCAGGGCCACCAGCAGGGCCAGCAGGGCCAGCCCCAGGTAAATCCACAGCAGGTCTAGCCGCCGCGATCGCCGCTGAGAGAGTTCTTCTAGGGCCGCAGGCAACAATGGATTCGCCGCGATCGCCTCAGCAGAACTCGGTACGGTCGGTGGCGCGATCGATTTGCCAGAGCGATCTTCGTCTATGGTCTCCATCGGCTCTACCACTGGAGAATAAGCCGCAATTAAGGTCTTGAGCTGGTCGCGGTTGACCACCAGCTTCATCCCGGCGGTGCGATTGGTAAGCCACCGCCCCAGGTTGACAACGGGCTGCCCCACGGTCTGCTGCAGCACCAGCAGCACAACCCAGCCCAGCACCACGTGGCTCACCGCCTGAATGGCGGTGAGATTGGCTAGCACCGCAAAGCCCACCACCACCGCCAGCAGGTTCCACACCAGCAGCAGCCGCAGCACCGGCACCCCCAGGTAGGGCATCGCGCCAAAAAAGCTAAATACCAGCGGCAGGTAGCTAAAGGCCAGGCTGTCGGTCACCGCCTGCCACGGAATGGCCTGATCTAAAAACCAGCGACTGGCCAGCCAAATGCTCAGTGCCCAAAACAGATAGCCCGCCACAAACAGCAGCGCCGCCAGCACCAGACTCAGCCCAAACCGCAGGGGTTTCACCCGATTGACAAACAAAATAATGCTTTGAGCCACCGCCTGAGACAGCCCGGCCACAAACACCACCGCCAGCGCCAGGGCGTCAACGGTATCGGTCGGAAACCGGCGTAGGGCCAAAAATGCCTCAGGGTCGAGGGTTAAGATGCCCGCCAGCGCCCGACCCAGGGTGTCAAACGTCAGGTCATTCATATCGGGTCATTTATGGTAGGCCAAACCCGTTGCGGCCTGCTTCAGCGGTTCTAGCAGCGCCAGAGGAAGCTGCAGGTGGTTTAACCCCACAGGAGCATCGGTTTGTTTTTTAGATGGCTGCTTGGCATTAGCGCCGCCCTTGCCCGCAGATTTTGAAGATTTGGACTCTGAGGGGCCGTGGTAGTCGCTGCCGCCGGTCATCAGCAGGCCGTAGCGGTGGCAGTACTCCTCTAGACGCCGCACATCGCTGGGGCTGTGGTGGGGATGGTACACCTCAACACCCATCAGCCCCGCCTCTACCAGCTTGAGCATGAGGGCATCTACAGTCGACCCTTTAAATAAATAAGGGTGTGCCCACACCGGCACCGCACCGCAGTCTCGCAGCAGCTGAATGCCCTCGGCGGCCGAAAATTTTTCGTACTGCACGTAGGCGGGGCCGTGGTCGCCCAGCCAGCGGTCAAAGGCTTCTCGCTTGGTGGTGGCGTGGCCAGCCTTGACCAGCGCTGTCGCTAGGTGGGGGCGGCCTGGGGCCATGCTGCCCGACATTGCAGGCAGTTCGATGGGGTAGCCCAGCGCAGCAAGTTTATCAGCCATTTGCTGAGCGCGGCGGCGGCGACCTGCAATGCGTTCGCTCAGGGGCGGCTCTAACCGGGTGCGGTTGGGGTAAAAGCCTAATATATGCAGCGATCGCCCGTTTTCTACCGTGCTTAGCTCTACCCCTGGCACCACCTCCAGGGTCTCGCCTGATGCCTCTTTTGATGCCTTTTCTGATGCTTCAAGAGCCTCATCCCACCCGGCCAGGGTGTCGTGGTCTGTAATCGCCAGCGCCTTTACCCCGGCGGCGATCGCCGCTGCCACCAGTTCGGTTGGGGTTAGCGTGCCGTCTGAAAACGTGGTGTGGCTGTGCAGGTCGAGCATTGTAGTAGCACTAGGCGTCGGGGTATATCTTCCATTGTGCCGTATGGCCCGCCTACGCCGTGGCTCTGGCCTGACCAATAGCCTGGCCAATTGTCTGCTCGACCAGGGCCTTCGCCTTTTCGTCAAGGGTGAGCCAGTTGATCTCGCCGTCAGGGTCGAGCAGCGCCGGATCAACGGTCACGGGCTGGTCGGGGCGGTAGTCGCTAAAGCACACCGCAAAACACAGCTCCCACACGTCAAGGGTAGCGGTTCGAGGCTCCTCCGCTGCGCCAGCGCCCTGGGTGAGCTGCAGCTCGTAGCCGGGCACTGGGGTGGGTAGCTGACCGAGCTGTTGGCGAATGGCGTCTGCTTCTGCCGGGGAGGCTCCCTCTAGCTGGGCGGCCAGATCGCGAACCTGCTGCCGCTGGGCGGCGGTGGTATCTCCCGGCCAGCGCACCTGCTCCAGGTAGTCGCTGCGCCAGTCGAGGGTTTCGGTGTGCTTGCGAATATTGTCGACTACACGAATTAGGCAGGGCTGCATGAGCTGGGCAGCCAGGGCTTCGTCAGTAGGGGTAGCAAAGGTCAGCATGGGGGCGGCTGTGGCAGCATAGGAAGAAACACCAGGGCGGCTTTACCCGGCTGACTTAAACCGAGCGGTCGGCCAAAACGGTCTGGCAAAACCAGCAGGTAAACCCAGTGCAACTGGACGTGACAGCATTTTAGCTGACCCCAGGCTGCTCCGGTGGCTAAAATCAAAGGCCACACTACTGAAGTGCCGCACTACTTGGGTTTGCACTACTGGGCAAACCCGCTTTGCTCTCTAAACCAATTCTGAGGACGGTATGCCCCTGCGGCCCTTCCACAGCTCCGGTGCCGGGCTCGAATATCGCCTGCTGATGGCCCTAATCATGGCCGGGGCCGCCCTGGCCACGGTACTGCTGATTCAGCTCTTGCTGCCCTGGCTCGTGGTCGGCGGGCTCGTAGGTGGTGCAGTTTGGCTCTGGCGGCGGCGGCAGGCGCGAGAAAAGGCGCTGCACCGGGTGTTTTATGCTCAAATTGCTGCTCACCAGGGCCGCTTGAGCGTGCTCGACTTTGCGATCGCAGCCCAGATTACCGGCCGCGAAGCCCGCCAGTTTCTCGACCAGCGCGCCGAGGAGTTTTGGGGCGACTTTGAGCCCACCTCCACCGGGGACGTGCTCTACACCTTTCGCTCGCCGAATACAGCGGCGGTCAGGGCCGCCCCGCTCGCCCTCTCGCTGACCGCCGCCGACCTGGCCCAGCGGCTGGGCTGCACCGTCACCGATGTAGTCAACCATCACAGCCAGCCCCATTTTGGGCAGTGGAGCCGCGATCGCGACCCCGACGGCTGCGGCTGGCGGTATGATGCAGAGCGCGATCGCTACTGGCCCAACCTTAATGCCTAGGGCTCAAACCATAAAACTTTGGCCAAATCCTTTACAAAGTGGCCACCGTTTCCCAGCATAGAAAAGGTCTTTCAACCACAGACGCTTTCGCAACCAACCCTTTCACCACGCATTAGGAACAGGTATCTATGGAACGCACTTTTTTGATGATCAAGCCTGACGGTGTTCAGCGCGGCCTGATCAGCAACATCATCGGCCGGTTTGAGACCAAAGGTTTTACCCTGGTCGGCATGAAGTTTATGGCGGTCTCGCGCGAACTGGCCGAAAAACACTACGACGTGCACCGCGAGCGCCCCTTTTTCGCCGGTCTGGTTGATTTCATCACCTCTGGCCCGGTTGTGGCCATGGTGTGGGAAGGCGAGGGCGTAATTGCCTCCGCCCGCAAAATTATCGGCGCAACCAAGCCCCTAGAGGCCGAACCCGGCACCATTCGCGGTGACCTAGGCGTCACCGTCGGCCGCAACATCATCCACGGCTCCGATGCGCCCGAAACCGCGCAGGCCGAGATTGCCCTGTGGTTTAGCGATGCCGAGCTGGTCAGCTGGGAACCCGCCGCTAAGGGCTGGCTCTACGAGTAGTCAAAACAATCCTGACTTAGAACGATCAGGCCCAAAACATCGCAGTGTTCCTTCCAGGCATTGCGATGTTTTTTTCTAACGCGTATCGGATCCTGGTTGAAAAGCTGGTCTCATACCAATTACCCATGCCGTTAGTGCGGCATCCCAACAATGAAAACAGCCATAGCCGTTCCCTGAGCGGAGTCGAAGGGACGGCTATTTTTAGAGCAAGCTAGAGCATATCCGAATCGCATAAACCAGGTTCTAAGTCGGCGGCTTACGTAGGGGCAAACGGTGTTTGCCCAGCCCAACCGTGGGCTAACCAACGTGAATTCAGCATTAAGCCTCACTAAAGGCGATCGGCAGTTCTCCAAAGTGCTTTATGGCCTGTAGGTCTGGCTCAAAATCGGGCGTGCCGGGGCGTTGTACCGCGCAGACTCGCCAACTGGCCTGTCGCGCTGCCGCCAGCTCGCCGGGATGATCCGACAAAAACAGCAGCTCTTGGGGAAGTATTCCTAAAGTTTCGGCAATCTTCTGGTAAGAATTAGGGTCTACCTTAGCGCCAGTGGTAGTGTCGAAATAGCCGCTAAAGCAGGGGGTAAGATCGCCGACGATAGTGTTGGCAAACAGCAGTTTCTGCGCCGCGATCGAACCTGACGAATAGATATAGAGCGGCACCCCCCGCCGATGCCACTCCTGAATGTAGGCAGCGGCATCGTCATAGATATGGCTGTAGTAGGCTTTGGTGCGGTAGCCCTCATCCCAAATCATGCCCTGTAGCGCTTTGAGCGGGGTTACTTTTTGGTCGGCCCTGGCCCAGGTCAGAAGTTGAGCAATGCAGTCGTCAATAGACAGATCCTCGTTGCCAACCTCGGCTCGCACCTGGGCCAAAATAGCCTGCCCCTCAGCCGTGGGCGTTAAATCGGCCATAAAAGCTTCTAGCCGCGCTTCGGCATAGGGAAACAGGGTGTTTTTGACGAAGGCAATGTCGGTGGTGGTGCCTTCGATATCCAGTACGATTGCCCCTAGGGGCTGCTGGTCAAGCAAAGGCATGGTAATTAGGAAATCCTTTGGCGATGGGGCTGTCGGTAAAATGGGCCACCCAACCCTCGGGGTTGCAGAACAGGCGAATGGCGGCAAACTGCGGGGCTTCGCCCATGTCAAACCAGTGGGGGGTGTTGGCGGGTACGCCGATCAGGTCGCCAGCCGTGCAGAGGGTGGCATAGATCTTATCGCCTAGGTGCAGATAGAAAACGGCCTGCCCCTCCACGAAAAAGCGCACCTCGTCTTCTTTATGGATGTGCTCCTCGAGAAATTTTTGTCGCAGTTCAGTTTTTTGCGGATGCTCCGGGTGCATGCGAATGACATCGGCGGTGATGTAGCCGCTCTCGGCCTTGAGGCGATCGATGTCTTTGGCATAGGCGGTCAAAATCGCTTCGGGTTCGGCGTCCTGGGGCAGGGGCGACTGGGTTTGCCACTGCTCAAAGCGCACGCCAGCGCTGGCCAGGGCCGAGGCGATCGCCTCGGCATCCCGATATTCGTCCAGCAGTGTCGCACCATCCTGGTCGCTAAAAATGCGGAGTAGGGTCATCAGTTGTCCTTTAGGTCAGAGGGTGGTTTAGAGAATTGGCTATATCTCTAAGTTTAAAGGTGCTAACTCAGTTTTTGGCTAAGTAACAGGTCTTGAAGGGCGCAGCTAACCAGTACCTCCAGGGCTTCGGTCGCCATCCGGGCTTGGGCCACCGTCGCCCCCCAGCTATACAGCCCGTGGCCCGCAATGATGTACCCCACCGGGGTTGTCAAAGCCTCAAGCTGGGCCAGTACCGCATCGCTCAGGGTCACCATATCCTGGCTGTTGGCCACAATGGGCACGGCAACCTCTACCTCATGGGTGGTAATGCCCGGAAAGGCCTTGAGCAATTCGTAGTTAGTCAATACCAGGCTATTGTGGCCTTGCCTCAGCAGCCAGCGCGACAGGCTGACGCAGTTGACTGAATGGGTGTGCAACACAGCCCCCACCGCTGGATACACCTGATACAGGCTGGTGTGCAGCAGCGTCTCTGCCGAAGACCGCTTGCCGGGGCTGAGGGGCTGGCCCTCAAGGTTAACCGCCATAATGTCGTCTGGGGTGAGCTGGCCTTTGTCGCGCCCCGACACGGTAATGGCGATCGCCCCATCGTCTAGTCGGGCTGAGTAGTTGCCGCTGGTGGCCGGTGCCCAACCCTGGCTGGCCAAGTAGCGGCCCGCCTCTGCTAGCGATCGCGCGATCGCGTCAAACTCCATGCTCAACCGATCCTTCCCAATTCTGCAAAATCAGCACTATAACACCAAAGTTTTGACGATAAAGACTGTGGCGGCTGGGGAATGTTGAGATACTCAGCTAAATACTGTGCCATTAAGTATAAGTACGTTATGAAAAGGTGGAGTTTTTGGGCATAACTATAGGTAAGCGCCCGTGTTGACCCCAAGAGGTTGTTCGACTTATGTCCACCTGTGTTGCCACAAAGCAAACTGTTTTATCGGTAGATGACAGCTTAATTAGCCAGCAAATGATAAAACGAGCTTTAGATACCAGCTACCGGGTGCTCTTGGCCGACAACGCGGTAGATGCCCTCTCTGTGATCTATCAAGAAGCGGTTGAAGCGCTGCTGCTCGACATCTCGATGCCCGGTATTGATGGCTTTGAGCTGTGCCGTACCGTACGCAGCCTGCCCCGGTTTAAGAACCTGCCCATTGTTATGGTCACCTCCCGCGACACCGAGGCCGACCGCCAAGAGGCCCGCATGGCCGGAGCCTCAGGCTACCTCACCAAGCCCTGCGAACCTGAGCGGCTCAAGGCCGTTATGGGCAGGCTGCTGCCGCAATCGCTGGACGACAACTAGCGTTCTGTTTGGTCTTGGCACTGGCCTGCTGGGGTCGTCTTTCACCGAACTCAATTGAACTCAACTGGGCGATCGCTGATATGGAGGTAAACACCGCTTGCCCCACATCAGCGATCGCTTTTCAATGGCCTTTGTAAAGGCCCAAAACTAGCTTAAAATCAGCCGATTCAGCGTTTCAAACAGCAGATCTTGGGTAAAGCTGCCCTTGGGAATGTAGGCATTGGCCCCGGCCTCGGCTCCTCGACGGCGATCGTCATCGCTGGCCAAAGTCGTTACCAGCACTACCGGAATCTCGTTGTATTCCCGGTGCTGGCGAATGCGCTGGGTTAGCCCCAGCCCGTCGAGATTGGGCATTTGCACATCTGAGACAACGGCATCGAAGTCCCGCGACTGAAGCTTTTTAAAGCCATCCATGCCGTCTACAGCGGTGACAACCTCATAGCCCGCCGATTCAAGAATGCGTTTCTCCTGGGTGCGGGTCGCGATCGAGTCTTCGACCAGTAAAATGCGCTTGGGCCGAGGCTCACTGGGTAAGTCAACCGGAGTCAGAGCCTCCTGCGGCAAGGCTGAAGCCCCGGCCCGGTGACGCACGGCCGACATCAAATCTTGAGGGTTGAGCACCAGGCACACGTCGCCGGTCCCCAAAATGGTGGCCCCAGAAATGTACTTCACCCGCTTGAGCAGCTGACTCTGGGGCTTGAGTACCACGTCTTGCTCATCGATCAGAGCATCGACAAAAACGCCCAGGCGGTCCTGGCCCACCCGCACAATAATGCAGGAAAGCCGCTGGTGCGCCCGACGGGAAGGGGCCTCAGGCGCGGTTTGCTTGGCTAGATTCAGCAGATCAGACAGCCACACTACCGAGATGGGGTGGTCTTCGTAGACAATGGTGCTGTGGCCCTCCAGGGTAAAAACATCGCTGGTTTGCACCAGGCAGGTGGTCTGCACAAACTCTACGGGGAGAGCGAAGGTTTGGCCGCTCGCCCCCACCAGCAGCACGTGGGCGGTTGTCAGGGTGGTGCCCAACTGCACGCGCAGGGTACAGCCCTGTCCCGGCGTAGACTGTACCTCAATGGTGCCCTTCAGCCGCTCGACGTTGGTGCGCAGTACGTCTAGCCCCACCCCTCGGCCTGAGATCTCAGTCACCCTGGTACGCGTCGAAAAGCTGGGGCTGAGAATCAGCGATCGAACTTGGTTGGGAGTCAGTAGTTCTAGCTCTTCGGGGCGGTATAGCCCTCGGCGCACGGCGGTTTGTTTTATAGAGTTGAGGTCGAGCCCGCGTCCGTCATCGCTGACTTCCAGCACAATGCTGGTAGCGGTCTGAGAGCCGCGCAGGGTAATCGTGGCGACCTCGGGCTTACCCTGTCGTCGCCGTTCCTCCGGAGGTTCAACGCCGTGGTCAATGGCATTGAGAATCATGTGCAGCAGGGGGTCTTTCATGTCTTCGAGAATGCGCTTGTCGGCGCGGGTGTCGCCGCCTTCGATGACAAGTTCTACCTGTTTGCCTTCCTGACGAGCGAGATCGCGTACCAATCGGGGAAAGAGGTTAAAGATGGTCGATAGCGGCATCAGTCGCAGGGTGCGAATGCCCTCCTCCAGGCGGCCCGTGATTCGCTCCAGGCGATCGGTGTCTTCGTGCAGGGCGCTGCTGATCTGAGCGGCCAGGGTGCCCAGTTGTTCTAGCCGCTGCTCGGCACGGTGGTGGAAGCCTTCGAGCTGTGGCCACACGGGTTTGCCCTGCTGCGCCTCGTGGAACAAAAAGCGATTGATGAGCAGATCGCGGCTCCACTCTTCCCACAGGTTGGTGATGGCGTCGATCTCGGTCAGGCGGTGGGCAACACGGGTTTTGGCCACCGTTAGCTCGCCGCTGTCGTTCATCAACAAATCGAGGTTGTGGGTGGGTACCCGGATTGTATCAATGCGGTAGTTAGAGGTTTCAGTGAGGAGGGTGTCGGGGTTGGGGGTGAGGGAGCATGCGGGGGGTGAGGGTGAGGGAGGTRKKKWKGYTAKSSSWGRWGWGGNRRSSKAKSGYGNSRKTGGSKGGNCNNTTGGGATGCGCCCATGAGTTCGGCGAGTACGTAGAAGACGTTGACGTTGGTGGGTTCGCCAGTGGTAGCTTCATGGACAAGCTGCTTCATGGCGACCATGCCGTGGGCCAGGCGATCGCACAGATCGGCCGACAGGGGCGCTTCGTTGCGCTTGACCAGGCCGAGCAGGTGCTCGATCTGGTGTGCGATTTTGCCTAAATCACCAACGCCCAGCATGGTGCTGTCGCCCTTGAGAGAGTGGGCATCGCGCAGTAGGGCTTCGAGCAGGGCCTGGTCGTCGGGGTATTTTTCGAGGTGCAGCAGACCGTCATCGAGGGCTTGCAGGTGCTCTTCGCTGGTGCTTTTGAAGATGCTGCGCAGTTCGTCGTCGTCAATGTAGCGATCGCTGCGGTCTGTGGCCTGCCCAAGGGCGATCGCCCCACTGGCGATCTCATCCGCTATCCCAACAGGCCAGCCAATGTCGCGATCGGTTGCCACTTCAGGGCTAACAAAAATGACATCGACAATGTCGTCAACAGTGCCATCCGTCGCATTCCTAGTCGTGTTTTGGGGCGTATTCTGGGGGGTATTTTGGGGAGCTTCACCGGCTGAGGTGTGCTCGGTCTCAGTGGAGGAGGAGGCTAGCTCGGCTCCCATCAGGTCGGCAATCACGTAAAACACCTTGACCTGGGCCGGTTCGCCGGTAACCGCTTCATGAACGATTTGCCCCATAGCCGTCAGGCCGTGGGCTAAGCGATCGAACAGGTCTGAGGAGAGGGTTTGCTCGCCCCGCTTAATGGCTCCCAGCACGTGCTCAAACTGGTGGGCCACCTTGCCCAGGTCGGTAACGCCAAGCATGTTCCCATCCCCCTTCAGAGAGTGGGCCTCGCGCATCAGGTCGGCTAAGACCTCTTGGTCGTCGGGGTGTTTTTCGAGGCGCAGCAGGCCGTCGTCGAGGGCTTGCAGGCGCTCGGCGCTAGAGACTTTAAAAATATCGCGCAGCTCGACGTCATCAATCATCATGGTAGGGTGCTTCCCTCTGGTGTCTATGTGAAGCCCTGATGGGGCGCTGGGGCTAAATGGCTACCGTGAGCTGAATGGCGCTCTCGTTGAGCTGGTGGGTACCAATTTTGATTTGGCCGATGCCGCTGGCGGTTTCCTGTGCGCCTATGTTGAGGCTGTTCATGGCGCTTACCACCTGCTGAATGGCCACGGCCTGCTGCTTGATATTGAGGGAAATCTGCTGGCTGTTGAGCACGACATTGTTGACGGCATCGGCGACCCCAGCAAAGGCGTCGGCGGTTTCTGCGGCAATTTTGACCCCTTCTTCTACTTTTTTAGTGCCTTCGTCGGTCACCATCACCGTCGAGTTAATGGCGGTTTGAATGTCGGCTACCAGGGCGTTGATTTTCTCGGCTGACCGCTTGCTCTGGTCAGCTAATTTGCGAATTTCACCTGACACTACGGCAAAACCCCGACCGTGTTCTCCGGCTCGCACGGCCTCTACGGCAGCGTTAAGGGCCAGCATGTTGGTTTGATTGGCCAGGTCGCTCACCAGGCCAGAGATGCCGCCAATCTGGCTGGTTTGCTCGCTGAGCCGAAGGATTTGATCGGCGATCGCATCCACTTTTTCCCGCAGGGCGGTCATGCCCTCTAAACTACGCTCAACCGCCAGAGTGCCTCCTTCAGCCAGCGCTAGCGCCTGCTGGGCTCCGGCGGCGGCGGCTTCAGCCTGTTCTGCCGACTGCCGCGACGAGGCCCCCAGTTCATCCATGGTGGTGCTGGTTTCGCTCACCGAGGCTACCTGCTGGCTGCTGGTGCGCTCCTGCTGCTCAACACTGGCGGCAATCTCGCTGGCCGAGCTGGCAATATCGCCAGCGGCCTGGTTCATCAGCCGCGAGGCTTTGAGCACAATCAGCGTGCCAATCAGCGTCGACAAAATCACCGACAGGGCTGCCGCACCAATTAGCGTTAGCTGCAATCGCCGTAGGGCCGCAGCCTGGCTGGCCTCGTCAGTGGCCACAATCTCATTTTCTAGCTCTTCCATAGCCGTGAGCAAGCTGTCGATTTCGCTGGTTAAGGCGCGACCGTTGCTCTCTCGCCAGGCTTGTACGCCCGCCTGGCTCTGGTTCTCGTTGACCAAGTTGATCATGCCTTGATGCAGTTCGATAAACTGCTTAATAAGCGCGTCTACTTCGGTCAAGTTTTGCCGCTGAGCGTCGTGGATAATCTGAGTATTCAGCTGTTCAATTAGGGCTGCATAGTCGGTTTTTGCCTTATTAAAATCTAGTAGAGACGTAGGATTTCTTTGCAGCAAATAGCCGCGAGTGGCGCGGGCCATAACTTGAACATTGAGGTTGACGTGGTCAACGCTTTCCTTAATTTCCCTGGCCCGTCTCACTTCCTCAAGAGTCGTCGCCAGCTGACGCACATTAACCACCGTGATGCCCGCAGAGAGGATCAGCGCCACAACGGGTACCGAGTAGCCCAGTACAATCCAGTGGCGTAGTTTCCAAATCTTGTGTTTTTTCATGGTGTATCTCCGTAGGGGTGGCAAGTGCAGGCGTACGTTAAACAATAAAAATGGTCAATCGCTTGAGAGAGTCGATTTAACCTGACTGATCGACTACTAGCTCACCTTGGGTCAGCAGCGTGGGTAAGTCTAAAAGGCTCATCATGGTATCGCCGTAGCGGGCTACGCCTCTGAGGTAGGGGGTTTCGTTGGAGTGAACAGCGGTGGGCATAACCGCCACCTCTAACGCATTCACATAGACCACATCAAAAACATCGTCGACAACCACCCCAGCTACCAGCGAACCCAACCGCATAACGACGGCTTTGTGCGGCGGCGCAGCAGCGGCAGGAGGCAGGTTTAAGAAGCGCCGCACATCGATTAGGGTTAAAATTTCACCACGCAAATTCATGTTGCCGACAATGTGCGATGGGCAGCAGGGAATGGGTGTTACTTGCGAAACATTTGTAAACTCGTGCACCGTTTCTAGCCCCAGGGCAAACTGCTCTCCTGCCAGGCTGACAATGGCCAGGGCCGATTGGTCGGAGGCGTTTTCTGTGGCTAAAAGCTGCGCCAGTTCGGCTGCTCGCCTTCGCAATACCTGTTGCTCAACCGGTTCGAACTGAGCCATAAATCGGTTGGCTGTGCCCTCTGTCTCTGCCCGTGGCGTTGCACCAGCGGGGGCCACGTCTGCTGCGCCCTGCACTAGCGCCGCCGGGTTAAGCAGAATAATCACGCTGTCGGCGTATTGCGCTAATCCAGCGGTCAGCGAGTGCTCGGTGTTGCCGATGTAGGGGGTTTCTAGAGTTGTAGTAATGCTGTGGGGGGCGATCGCCTCTACGTTTTGGATGTGGTCAACCACCAGCCCCACCCGTTGACCCCGGTGCTGCACCAGAACTACGGCCTGGCCCAGGCTATTGGGCTGAGTGGGATGACCCAAAAACAGCCTGAGGTTTAACACGGGTAGCAGCTGGCCCCGCAGATTGAGCACGCCTACGACCTCTGGCCCCACCTCAGGCACCGAGGTCAGGGCGGGCAGCAAAAAGATTTCCTGTACTACTTCGGCCGCCAGTCCGTAGGGGGTATCGCCTAGGGCAAAAAGCAGGTAGGAGGTAGAGTTCATGACAGATGACTTAGCGAGAAGATGCGGCACAGAGCGATGAAGCACAGGCGGCGAGCCCAATGTCCGGCCAAGGAAGCAGGGTCGCCGGGCTTAGCATTCCCGCAGAAGGCAGATCAGCAGCAATACACTGCGCTGATTCGGTAGTTGAGGAGGTACAGCGGCGGCCAGTTCATTCAGAACATTGGTAACCGTCAGGAGCGAAAACTTGAGTGGCGAGCTGGCGTATAGCCATTGCTTTAGAAACGTTGGCCCATCCTAACCCTACTGACGTTGGCTATAGGCAATAGCTAAGAAGTGCGGTAGTGGAACGCTACCAGGTGAGCTAGCACCCTAATCAAGCCAAGTTTCTATAGGTAGGAAAGCACAATTAAACCTAGAATCTGCGTAGGATGGGCAAAACAGCGCGTGCCCACCATTAGGGCAGTGAGCTGAGTACAGTTGAGGATGTTTTACAGGGTCAAGTTTCTGAATTGCCAATTTTTGAGGTTAGATGGTGTTGCCACTGGGCAACGGTTGTATCACTGTAATGGTCTAGCCGAGCCTCGGGGGGCAGTTTGGCTAACAACATGAGGGCGTGACTGCGCATTTTTTGGGTCTTGTCGGGCTGTTTTTCACGCTCGTAGATGCTGGCCAAGTCGAGATAGGCTTTAACAAAGCTGGCGTCTAGGTAAATAATTTTGCGGAGGTGTACTTTTGCCCCGTCTAGATCGTTTTGATCTTCAGCAATTTGGGCCAGCAAATAGTGCATCTCTACGCTCAAAGGGTGGCGACGAATGACCTGGAGGCATAGGTGCTTGGCCTGCTCGTGGCGGCCTGTGTTGGCGTAGGCGCGGGCGGCAATTTTGCGAGCAGCATCGCACCTAGGATGGGCCTTAAAAATGGCTTCGGCTCTACAAATAGCGCTGGTGTAGGCCTCTTGCTCAAGCAGTGTTTCGGCTTGTCGCAGCGCTTTTTCTAGGTCGACCTGGGTTTGGTGTGTAACCCCAGCTTCGGGGCGAGGCGTGGTTTGAGCTAGACTTTTGGCTTTGAGGGCAGCGATCGCTCGCTGCGGTTCTAGAGCAGGAATTGTTGCGGCCTGAACAGGCTGAGGGGGAGCTAGTCTCGACTCCGGCTGCTTTTGGTAAACGATAGATTCTGAAAAACTGAGGGTTTTAAACCGGCTAGTATCTTGGCTGTAAAGCTCGGTGTGGCCGGTGAACAAGTAGCCCTGAAGCACCAGCGCCCGGTGAAACTTTTGAATAATTTGACCGATCGCCTGACTGTCGAGATAAATAAACACGTTGCGGCAAAAGATGAGGTCTATATTGCACAAACTGCTGGCCGGGTGGGGGCAGGGGTCGCTGAGCAGATTGCCGCACTGAAAGGTAACCCGCTGCCGCAGGCGATCGCAAATCTGATGAATTTGGCGATGAGAATGAAAGTATTTTTGCTGTAGGTTGGCGGGCATTTGCCGAAAGGACCAGTTGCCGTAGAGTCCTAGGCAAGCGCCGTCCACAGCGGCTTTGCTGATGTCGGTGCCGATAAGCAGCGTATCCCAGTGGTCCCACGGAAAGTTGAGTTCGTCGAGGGCGATCGCAATCGAATACAGCTCCTCTCCGGTTGAGCAGCCCGCGCTCCAGATGCGCAAACTGGGCTTAGCCCCTGGACCTGCTGCCGCCTGTTTGCGGCTGATGATGTCGGGTAGAATGCGCTCGGTTAAGAGCCTAAACTGGTTGCTGTCACGAAAGAAATAGCTTTCGTTGATGGTCAAAATCGAGTACAGCTCCTGCCACTCTGAAGTGGAAACTGCTCCTACGGTTGACCCGACCAATGAGCCCTTGCCGTTCTCCAGTTCGTTGAGCAGGTAGGTGTGATAGTCAGCCAGCGACGTTAGGTGCAGGCTGTTGGCCCGCCGCCATACCTTTTCTGCAAGGGAGCTATAGTCTTGGTCGCGAATGTGAATGCCGGAGTGCTGGCTGATTAAACCACTAATGCGCTTGAGAATCAGGTCATCCATGGCTTAGTTCAAAGCGCTAGAGTCGATGGTGATGGCGTCTCTATCGTGGCCGGGGTGGGTCAAAATGAGCTGGCCCAGATTGACGCGCCACAGGTTGGTTTTCTTAAAGTTGGCCCCCGCCAGCTGGGCGTAGTCGAGGCAGGCTTCGGATAGGTTGGCCCGAAACAGGTTGGCGTTTTCGAGTGAAGTATTGCTGAGGTCGGCCAGCCGCAAAACGGCCTCGCGCAGGTCGGCTTCGGTCAGGTCGGCCCCGGTCAATATCGCTCGAAACAGGTTGGTGCCCACGCAGCTAGCCCGGCGCAGGTTGGCCTTGGCCATGTTGGCCCCCATCAGGCTGGCGCAGTTTAGGTTGCTCTGGCACAGGTTGGCGTTGCAGAGGTTGGAGTAGTAAAACGTCGTTCTGACCAGGCTGGCCGATTGCAAAATGGCCTCTCGCATATCGACTTCATAAAAATTAGATTCCCCCAGATCGGCATCAGTCAGCAGCGTTTCCTGCATGTCGGCTTTGTAGAAGTGCGAGTGCCGCAGATTGGCGTGGCTGAGGTTGGCCGTGTAGAGGTTCGTTTTGTAGAAGTCCACCATGCTGAGATTGGCGCTGCTGAGATCGGCCATACAGAGGTCGCAGCGGTACAGGGTCGACGACTCAAAGTTGGCGCGGGTAAAAACGCTTTCCCTCAGGTTGGCTTCGTAGAAGTTGGCGTGGCGAAAGTCGACACCGGGCAGATGCAATCGGCCTAAATCTGCCCCCTGAAAGTCGGGGCGAATGCTGGGGTTCTGAATGCGCCAGGCGTTCCAGGTTTCAACTCCTTTCTCTAGAATGCTTAAGTGCTCGGTGTTTGCCATTGGTTAGTGCTCCCTAAGTTACGCATAGTGACGGCTGGCTAGAAAGGCCATGCGTAGCGTGACGATGTCAGAACAGCCTTTGACCGGGAGTGTTCAGCGGTGCACTGAACCCATGAGCGGTTGAGGGGCCTCTAGGCCATTTCCTGCCCGCCAAGAGCATAGCCAGTCTCTTGGTGAAGCGAGTAGACCCTGAATTAGACTCTGCACCCGCACCCAGGACGGTGCGATGGAAGCCTAGCTCGCACTCAACTTTCCCCAAAAGGAGGGCTTATTAACACTTATTTACATAGTTGCGTAATTTCCTCAGACCCCTGGTGAAACTACGCTGTTAGACCTGTCCTGCGATCGCCTTCACCGGTAGACCGCCGATCTATCCAGGCAGGGTTAGAAAGGCCTGGCTCAGCAGGTAGGGTGCGATCGCGCTCAGCGGCAGTACCCGCTGGGCGGCCCCCAGGGCGATCGCCTCCTTAGGCATACCAAACACCACGCAGCTGGCTTCATCTTGGGCAATGGTAAGGCCCCCCGCCTGGGCGAGGGACTGCAGCCCATCGGCCCCGTCTCGCCCCATCCCCGTCAGCAGTACCCCCACTGCCTGCCGCCGGTAGTGGGCCGCCACCGATTTAAACATCACCGTTACCGAGGGGCAGTGCCCGGCCACTGGCGTACCCTGGGAGAGCACTATTTGCCCCCTGGCATTGATCTCCAGGTGGTGCTGCTCGGGGGGAAAATACACCACGCCGGGCTGCGGCGTATCGCCAGGGTTGGCAATGGTCACGCGCAGGGCGCAGCTGCTGTCGAGCCAGTCGACTAGCCCCCGCAAAAACCCGCTGCTGATGTGCTGCACACAGATAATCGGGACCGGAAACGTTTTGGGCAACGGCTGCAGAATGGCCAGCAGCGCCTGGGGTCCGCCGGTTGAGGCCCCGATCGCCAGTAGCCGAGGGGTGCGGATATCGATGGGGCGAACCGCTGGCTGAGGGGGCAGGGACAGCGCGGCAGCGGCAGCACTGCGCCGCCGATGGGTAAAGACCGTTACCCCTGCCAGCACTCGAACTTTGGCCAGTAGATTGGCTTTGGCCTTTTCGTACTCTGAGGCCAGGCCAGTACGGGGTTTGGGAAAAATATCGAGCGCTCCAGCCTCTAGAATACGGAATACAGTCTGGGTGTCCTCTGGCTGCACTGAGGCGCTGATCACTAGGATGGGGCAGGGAAAACGGGCCATCACCTCCTCGGTCAGCTCTAGCCCGTTCATCTTGGGCATGTGTAAATCGGTGCAAATTAGGGTGGGCTTGACCGTCGGTATGATGTCTAGCGCCTCCTGACCATTGCGGGCCACACCGACTACTTCCATATCGGGGGCATCTCGAAAAATGCGCTGCAAAAGAGCTAGGGCAACGGGCGAGTCTTCTACTAGCAGTAACCGAATCGGGCCAGCGGGCATCTAAATATCTCTAAATATCTTTGGGGGGTCGCTTTTAGAGCGTTTGGAGGCCAGGGTTAATCCAGCTCAGTGGGGTTCTAAAGCATATAGCTTTCTTCGCCCCCCTGCACCCTACCTCGCTGCTGAGACGGGGGCGGTTGAGCAGCGGCCGTTGGGAAGAGGCAGATAGGCCCGGAGGATTGCGATAGACTATCGATTATTAACAAGCGTCTATAAAATCAATCTCAATGGTATGCGCAGGACGTGAGAGATTTGGGCTTACTATCCTGAGCAAAGACTTTTTCCCGATTCTCTTTAAGGTTAAAAAAAGGACGACAGGAGAGGCCGCACTCGATAACCGTGGTGATGGTTGAGATAGGTGTTGTAATTCTTGATGCAGTAAAACAATAGTTAATTTGAGCACTGTAATCTAGCCATTCGGTTGGTGAGCAGGATTCTCTAAGCTGGGTATAGTTTGTCTGTAGTAAGCCTGTGCTAACTACGGGTGGCTCTATAGAGCGGGCTGAATCTCTACAATAATCACTACAAGTCGAAGCGCGATCGCCGCCTTCTATCTTGCCAACCTGCAAACCTCAAAGCCGCTGCAGTTCACAAGATGACATCATCCAACAAGTTAATCTTCCTGCGCAATGGAGGAAAAACTGGATCGCTCATTCAGGCATTTAACTGGGCGGATACCCCACTGGGGCCAATCGAAGGATGGTCGCAGAGTCTTAAGGTGGCGCTGCAAATTTTGCTTGCTTCCAAGTTTCCCATGCAGATTTTGTGGGGATCTGAATACATTCAGTTTTATAACGATGCTTACATTCCGATCGCGGGCAATAAGCATCCCACAGGCATTGGCCAGCGAGGGGCCGACTGCTGGCGGGAGGTGTGGGATTTTGCGGGGCCGCTGCTCGATCGGGTGATGGCAACCGGCGAAGCCACCTGGTCTGAGGATCAGCCTCTGGTTTTAAACCGCAACGGTCAGCCTGAGGAGGGGTATTTCACCTTTTCCTATACGCCCATTTGGGATGAGTCGAACCGGGTGGGCGGCATTTTTATTGCCATCAATGAGACAACGCAAAAGATTTTGGGTGAGCGCCGCGAGCGGACCCTGCGGGCAGAGGCTCAGACGATTGCCAGGAGTTTGGAGAATGTTTTAACCAGCATCAGCGATGAGTTCATGATGTTTGACTCAAACTGGTGTTTTACCTACGTCAACGATCGCGCCGTCACCGCCCTGCACACCCCTCGGCAGGCTCTGCTGGGGCGATCGATTTGGGAGGTGTTTCCCCAGGCGGTGGCCACGCCGTTTTACCAGAAGCTGCACGGGGCGGTCGAGGCGCAAACCGCCACTAGCTTTGAGCTGTTTTGCGCCGACGAGGGGCGCTGGCTCGAAAATAGGGTCTACCCGTTTGGCGATGGGGTGTCGCTGCTGCGGGTTGACATTGGCGATCGCAAGACGCTAGAGCAAGCCCTGCAAGCTTCCCAGGACCAGCTCGACAGTTTGCTCGATACGGCCCCCGCCTCCATTGCTCGGTGCCGCTTTTTTGCCGACCGCACCTACGTTTTAGACTACCGCTCGGTGGGGTGCGAAGCCCTGACTGGCTATACCCTAGACGAGCTGACCCCCGAGCTTTGGATGGCCCGCACCTTTGCTGAGGACTGGGCGGCGAATGCCGAGGCGATGTTTGCGGCTGTGTTTGAGCAGCGGCCGATCACGGTGGAGTATCGGTTTTTGCACAAAGATGAAACGGTGCGGTGGATAGCAGACAGCCTCACCTCTCGCCGAGATGAGGCCCAAAACTGCTGGATTGTGACAATGGTTGGCATTGATATCACGGCTCGCAGGCAGGCCGAAGATGCCCTGCGAGAGAGTGAAGCACGCTACCGGGTGCTGGCTGAGGCCATGCCCCAAATGGTTTGGATGGCCGATCGAACCGGCGTGAAGTACTGGAATCAGCGCTGGTACGACTACACTGGCCTGCCCAGGAATACCGCCTTGGGCACGGCCGGCACGCAGACGGTGCATCCCGATGAGCAGCAGCGCGCGATGGAGCTTTGGCAGCAGGCCCTAGAAAAGGGCGAAGCGTTTGACCTCGAGCAGCGCATTCGTCGCCATGACGGCGTTTACCGCTGGTTTATCAATCGCGGGCTGCCGGTGCAGGACAGCAGCGGCGAAGTTACCCGCTGGGTGGGCACCATTACCGATGTAGACGACAAAAAGCACCTCGAAGACCAGCGCGCCCGGCTGCTCGAACAAGAACGCGTGGCTCGCGAAGCCGCTGAGAACGCCAACCGCATCAAGGACGAGTTTTTGGCGGTGCTCTCCCACGAACTCAGGTCGCCCCTCAATCCAATTTTGGGCTGGGCCAAGCTGCTGCGCACCACTCAGCTAAGCGAAGCCAAGACCGAATACGCCCTCGAAACCATTGAGCGTAACGCCCGCCAGCAGTCTCAGCTGATTGACGATCTGCTGGATGTCTCGCGCATTTTGCGCGGCAAGCTGATCTTAAATAGTCTGCCCACCTCGCTACCCGCCATCATCGACGATGCCCTCGAAACGGTGCGCTCCGTGGGCGAGACCAAGGGCGTGCAGATTCAAGCTGAGCTAGATGCGGCTCCCTTAAAAGTGCTGGGCGACCCCAACCGGCTTAAGCAGGTCGTTTGGAACTTGCTGTCTAACGCGGTGAAATTTACCCCCGAGGGTGGCCAGGTGATGGTGCGGTTAGCCTACGCTGACGATTGGGCTGAACTTTGCGTTAGCGACACCGGCAAAGGGATTGACCCAGCCTTTTTGCCCCACGTTTTTGACCGCTTTAGACAGGCCGATAGCACCACCACCCGCGACTTTGGCGGGCTGGGGCTGGGGCTTGCGATCGCCCATCAAATTGTTGAAATGCACAGCGGCACTATTCACGCCGAAAGCCTGGGTGAGGGGCAGGGGGCCGACTTTACCGTGCGGCTGCCGGTGATGCTGAACGCGGTCGAGGAGCCTCTCCCCCTTCCCCAACGGGCTGGCTTTGATGACCTGCACAACATTCACGTCATGATTGTTGAGGACGATGCCGACAGCCGCCATTTAATCACCGCAACGCTACAGCAGTATGGGGCTCAGGTGACGGCTTTATCTTCTGCTACCGACGCGATTGTCGCGATCGCTGAAACCCGGCCCGATGTTTTGGTGAGTGATATTGGCATGCCCGGCATGGATGGCTACATGCTGATGCAGCGGCTGCGAGACATGCCCCACGTCGGTCAGGTACCGGCGATCGCATTGACCTCTTACACTACTAAAGTAGACCGCCGAAAAATTTTTGCCGCCGGGTTTCAAAAGCACTTACCCAAGCCCATGGAAGTCGCTGAGCTGATTGAGGCAGTTTTGGCGCTGGTACCACGCTCGAATTGAGCGGTTAAAGAAGCTAAATTATGCCGCCTATGTTAAATGCTTAAATTCACCTTTAATACTGTTTCAGCCTAATTAAAGGGGCAGCCGTAGCGCTAACGAGGGAAGCTATGAAATTGTTCAACTATGAATGCTGATTTATACAGCGGCAAGCTAGTAATATGGAAGGACGATCGCGGCTTTGGTTTTATTCAGCCCGATGACGGGGGTAAAGAAGTTTTTCTACACATTTCTGAGCTAAAAGACTCACCCCGCCGCCCGCGCATTAATGACACTATTTATTACTACTGCACAACCAATTCGGACGGCAAAACCCGTGCCGTCAATGCTTCTATACGGGGCTTAAAAAAGCGATCGGAGCCGCCTTTAAAGAAACCTAGACCTGGCGATAAGCCTGGCCCCAAAACCGGCTTGGCTTTGCTGCTCGTCAAGCTGCTGCTGCTGTTGAGCCTGCCTTTGGCGGGGGCAACCCATTTTAACTGGGTCACTGGAAACTACTGGCCGCTGTTGCTTTACCCCGTAATGAGTGTGTTTACTTTCGTTTTATACGCCGACGACAAAACCCGCGCTAGGCAAAAAATATGGCGCACCTCTGAACAAACGCTGCATGTTTGTGAGCTGGCTGGCGGCTGGCCGGGTGGGTATGTCGCCCAGCGAGTTCTGCGGCATAAGAGCATAAAGCCGTCATATCAGTTTGAGTTTTGGCTAATTGTTGTGCTGCACCAGTTCGCATGGCTGGTCTGGCTGGGGTTTGGCCTCAAGTAGCTAGCGTGTGGCCAAACAGGGCCATTAACCCGATCTGCCAATCAAGAAGGCCTTGCAGAATCTGTAATCCTGTGTTGTAGTATGTATACTACAATGTACTCGATCGCAGGACGGTTACCGTCATGGCTTCCTTTCGACAGGTCATTCGATACTACAGTCGCTACCGCCGAGCGGCGATCTGGAGCATTGCCGCCAGCAGCTTGTTTCAGGTAGTAGATTTGGCGGTGCCCTACTGTATTGGCCAAATTCTCAACGTGCTCTCCCAACAGCCCATCGATCCCCTTAGTCAGGGGGTGGTCGATTGGGTAGCGGCCGTGGTGAGGTACCCGGCTGGGCCTGGCTTGACCATCGCCCTCCTGTTGGGCATTATCTTCTTCGCCACCGTGGTCCGCGCCCCGATTCAGCCCTGGCTGGCCGACTGGTTCCACTGGGATATTGCCCTGCGCACCCGGCGCGACCATACCCACACGGTAATTCGCAAGCTGCTCACCCTGCCGTTGGGTTTCTACGACCTGAACAACCCCGGCCGGATCTCGGGGCGGGTAGCGCGGGGACTGTCTAACCACACCTGGACCTACCCCGAAATCGCCGGACAGCTGATTCCCAAGCTGGTACGCATTACCGGCATTTTTGTCTTGATCTGGTGGATTGACTGGCGTATTGCCCTGGTCTTTTTGGTGTCGTTTATCGGCATTCTTAGCTTCAGCCTGAAGGATCTGATTCGCCTGAACAAAAAGGAGCAGGCCCTCGATACCTACATGGAGAACACCGAAAGCCGCACCTCGGAGATCATCACCAACATCAAAACGGTGAAGGCCTTTGCGGCGGAGAGTGACGAGCTGCGGCGGCAGAGTCAGCGCCTGCAGCGCGAGTTTGCTGTGGTGATTCGCGTTATCCACAAGGGCTACGTCATTCTCGGTACCTGGCAGGATCTCATCATCCAAAGCTGTGTGTTTGGCCTGCTGGTGATGACCCTGCTGGCGACCCTGCAGGGTCACATCTCGCTGGGGCACTTTATCACCACCCTGACGGTGTCGAGTATGGCCTACTCGGAGCTAGAACCGATTAGCGAAGTGGCCGAAGTCTTTGCCCGCCGCTACGCCTCAATGCTGCACTTCCACGAGTTTATGGAAGAGCCCCTGGGCGCTGACGCGGTAAATCTGACCGATGCCCCGGAAAGCCTGCCCACCTACCAGTTCACCGGCAAGGTGCACTTTGACCAGGTAAGCTTTGGCTACGACGATCAAAAGCCGGTGCTGCAAGGTATCGATCTGCTGATCGAACCCTGCCAAACCGTAGCGCTGGTGGGGCGCTCTGGCTCCGGTAAGTCGACCCTGGTCAAGCTGCTGTTTCGCTACTTCGACCCCCACAGCGGCCGCATTTTGATCGATGGCGAAGACATTCGCCACCTAGATGTGACGGGGTACCGCAAGCGGCTGGCGATCGTGCACCAGGAAGTGGACGTGTTTAACGGCACCTTGCTCGACAACCTCAGGTACGGCAACCCCACCGCCACTATGGAACAGGTGAATGAAGCCAGCCGCATTGCTCGGGTGGATGAGTTTATTCACCGTCTGCCCAAGGGATACTACACCGTGGTGGGGGAACGAGGGGTACGCCTCTCGGGCGGACAGCGGCAGCGGTTGGGCATTGCCCGCGCCCTGCTGGTCAACCCCGACGTGCTGGTATTTGACGAGGCCACCTCTAGCCTCGACTACGAGTCGGAGCGATCGATTCAGCTGGCGATGCGATCGATTCTCGGCACCCGCACCACGCTGATTATCGCTCACCGACTCAGTACAGTGCGCGAGGCCGACAAGATTGTAGTGCTAGAGGAGGGCCGCATTGCCGAAGTGGGTAACCACGAGGAGCTGCTGGCCCACGGCGGCATCTACCACCGCCTGCACGTGCTGCAGGAAACCGGCGAACTGGTCAGCTAAGCAAAAGCCCCTGGGTGAATTCATCCAGGGGCTTTTCAGCAATAGGTTGAATTTTGGCAACAGGTGAGTGAGGAGTGAACGGCCGGGATGGCTATTCCACAGGAATTCTCAAACAATAGGCCAACTGCTGCGGTGACCCACCGGCAAGAGGGCGATCGCACGCATAACTCCCAAGCCGTTCAAGCTTTTTCATAGCTTGAGTGGTGAACAGGATGGCTGCCCTAAACATACCTACAGGCTGCTGGGAAACGTCTACCAACCCCAAACCGGCGCTAGCGCGGGCGCACCTTTTGCCTGAAATGCTCAATGTTCACTACTTTAGGGGCAGTAGGGCTAGCAGCTTCGCCGCCAACCCCTAGCTCTGACGCGTCAGCCTCAACGGGGGCCAGCACAAACTGCCCCATAAAGCTGCACCCGTGGCCGACCAGATGAATCACCTGGGGGGGAGCGATCGCACCCGGCTGTACCCAGCTGACCCCGTGGTGGTTAATCACCAGGTGCTTGTCGCGCAGGGTGCGGCTGACGCCGTGGTCGTCAAAGTACTGTAGAATTTTGCGAATGGTTTGAAACGATAAATGCTGTCGCAGACGACTAATGGCTCGAATTTCCAGAATTTGTTCCCAGGAGTAAAGCACCTCCAATCGAGGCGACTGGCCCGTGCGCTGGGGTACGACAACCCCCGTTTTTTCGAGGTAGGCGAGGCGACCGGGGCTGCTGCGGGCTAAGACAACGGCGTGACGGCGAGGAAACCAATCCATGGCGAGCGCTCCAACACAAACGCTAGATGTGGGGGCTATACGATTTACTCTACGCTATGGGTATGGAAATGTCCGGAGTGCGATGAACCTTTTTGGGCTTTCTGCAATTCTTTAAAAACAAAAAGATTGGGGATCGCCTGCCCTGCACCGGATGCGGCGACTCTAACGTTTTTTGAAGTATTTTTTGCAAAACAGGAAATTTGCGCTAGGTCGCCTGTACTAGCGCTAGCCGCCGCTCACGGGGGGGATCAGCACCACCTCGTCGCCGTCGTGCAGCAGAGTATCATCGGCAACAAACTGAAGGTTGAGGCCTAGGCGAGTGCGATCGCGCCAGGGTTCTAGCTTAGGGTGCTCGGCTAGGGCGCGATCGCGCACTGCCCCTACCGTTGACCCAGCAGGAAACTGCCACTGCACCTCAGCTACCCCGTAGGCCTCCTGGTAAATGGCAAAGAGCTTGACGGTGACGGTAATGGGGTCTGGCACTGGGGCGATCGCTCCTGTCCTAAACATCTTGCCCAGCACTACTGGGCGACATCCACCCCGGCCAGCCTAGACACTACTGTTTGAATTGCCGGAGCAAAGGCCTGGAGCACCGGCGATAAAATTACCACACTTCCCGCCGTAACAATGATGGTGCGCGCCGTGGTTAGATTATCCCGCTGAAACTGAAAGAAGCGCTCGTCCCAACGTTGAACTTCGGCTTTTAAGTCTTGACGACTACTCTCTAGCTCCCGCTGTAGATCGCTCAGCTGTTGGGCAATGTCTGCTAAGGTAGGCTCGCGATCGGGGGCTGTGGTCATAGATGCTCCTGGTATGGTTCAAATTTTAAATCAAGTATTAGCGGAGTGGCAGACCCCAGCATTCCCTCTGGTTTCAGTATTGGTAACGTCACTCTTGGCCCTACTGGGTTCAGGTGATAGTAAGACCATTCGAGTTTGGCTGAGGCAACCCCATGACCCGCTCTGCATTACCTCTACTGCGTACCCATCGTGCTGCCCTGTTGGCGATCGCCCTGGGGGCCACCCTCATTGGCGGCTGTGCCGAGGTACCCGAAATTGTGCTCAGGCAAGAGGCCATGTCCACCGAGGCCGATGTGGCGATGGGCGGGGCTGCGCCTTCTGCTGAAAGCCAGGCGATCGCCTCGACTGTAGCACCCGGTGCTGCAGACATGGCTAAGCAGAGCGGCATCATTGAGCCGGTTCCCAGCGATATTGGCCAACCCACCCCCCAGTTGGTCAAGCAGGCCAGCCTCACCCTGGTCTTGACCGACATTGACGCAGCTGTAAACCAGGTGCGAACTACGGTTCAGCAGGCTAAAGGAGATGTGCTGAGTCTGCAAGATCACCGGTCTCCTGAAGGGGCTGCCCAGCAGGTCTCACTGACGCTGCGAGTGCCTCAGGCGGAGTTAGATCCGGTGCTCAATGCCCTGCGCCCCCTTGGCACCGTGCAGCAGCAGTCGCTTACCGCCGAGGATGTATCGAGCCAGCTGGTGGATCTCGAAGCCCGACTGAAGAATCTGCGCCAGTCGGAATCAGCGCTGCTGCAAATTATGGAGCGATCGGGGGAAATTTCCCACGTGCTGGAGGTGGCGCGGGAACTTAGTACGGTGCGCGAATCGATTGAGCGGATGGCCGCCCAGCAGCAAAACCTCAAGCGTCAGGTGGCCTATTCGCAGATTGACCTGGTCTTGCAAAGCCCGGTCACTCAGGTCACCCCACTGCGGCCCGTGGGCGAAACCTTGGGCAACACCTGGGAAGCCGCCACTCAATCGGTGAAAACCTTTACTGTCAGCGGGCTAAAGCTAGGGCTGTGGCTACTAGCCTTTAGCCCCTACTGGGCGCTGCTGGCGGCGGTGGGCTATGGCAGCTACCGTCTCTGGCACAGCCGTCTGGCTCAGCCCAGTGTGGCTGAGACCGATAATGGCTAAAAATTCCCTTTTTGGAGTAAACCGGATGAAAAATAGGCCCAGGGGCTAAGCATAAATGCTGGATCTGGCGGTATGCTTGAACCCGTTCAGGTGAAACGCTCCACCGGGTGGTGCATTGACGATGAAATTTTCTCCTGCCCTGGCGGCGGCGCTGTTTATGCCTGCGGCGGCGGGGCTACTTTACCAGGCGGTGCAGCCTCACCCCTGGCCCCACCGGGTGCTGGCGATCGCGCTGTTGCTGGCCATCTTTGAGCAGGCCCACATGGCCCGAGTCGACTTACGAAATGTTGAGGCGGTGGAGCAGCGCCTAAGCGATCCGCGTCTCAAACGGTTTAGGCAAGTGGTCATTTGGACTGTTGCGGGCCAGCTGGTGGGGTTTTACGGCGCAGCGATCGGATACCTGGGCTGGGGCATGGCGATCATTTTGCTCAGCGTCATTAGCTTTAACCTGGTGGCGACCCTGCGGCTGGAGCCGACCGCTTCCCAACCGATTCAGGCGGCAGGCTGGCGATCGCGCCTCGATGTGCTGAGCTTAGATGCGATCGCCCTGACTCTGGCCTGCCTGTGGATTGCCCAGCACCTGCAAAACTGGGTGGCGGTGGGCATGTTTGCAATCACCGCTCTCTATGGCGCGAGTAAGCTAGTGACCTACACCAAAGCCCTGGGTCGACCGCCCTCACCGATCCATATCGCCCACGCCGCTCAGGAGCATCCACAGACCCCCCAGCAAAATTAGCAGGGCCAGTCCGCCCATCGCAGCATCGAGCCAGGGGGTTGCTTCCATCTAGATGTCTTCCTCTCCTGCAAACAGGGTGGTTAGAGGCATTGCCTCCAGGTTTAACGATTCTTGCAGATAGCGCGACACCACGTCTGACTGGCCGTGGGTGACGTACACCGTTTTAGCGCCGGTATCTTTCACCGTTTGAATTAGCCCTGGCCAGTCGGCATGGTCCGAGAGCACAAAACCGCGCTCATAGCCCCGCCGCCGCCGTGCACCGCGCACCGCCATCCAGCCCGAGGCAAAGGCGGTTTGCGGACGCTTAAAGCGCTTCATCCAGGTGGAGCGGTGGCCCGAGGGGGGCGCAAGAACTAGCTCACCCCTAAATTCGTGGCTGCGGGGTAGTTCGGACGTGCAGATCGTCGGCACCATGGCCACCCCCTGCTCGCGGTAAATTTCGGTCAGCACGTGAATCGCACCATGGACGTAGACGGGGCGATTGGTCAGCTTGGTCAGCTCACTCAGCACCCGCTGGGCCTTGCCAAAGGCGTAGCAAAACAAAATTGACGGCCGCTCCGGGTCGGCCTGCCACCAGTCGTAGATGCGGCGCACCGTCTCGGCACCGCTCTCCCAGCGGTAAATGGGCAAACCAAAGGTGGCCTCGGTAATAAACGTGTCGCAGGCCACCACCTCGAAGGGGGTGCAGGAAGGGTCGGCACAGCGCTTATAGTCGCCGGATACCACCCACACTTCGTCTTTGTGCTCGACTCGAATTTGGGCCGAGCCCAGCACGTGTCCTGCCGAATGAAACGATACCCAGGTCTCCCCCAGCTTGATGCGATCGCCGTAGGTCAGCCCCTGCAGCTGAATATCGTCCCCCAGCCGCCTGCGCAGAATGCCCTCCGACTGAGCCGTCGCCAGGTACTGCACAGAGCCAGATCGGGCGTGGTCGCTGTGGGCGTGGGTAATCAACGCCGTTTGCACCGATCGCCAGGGGTCGATGTAGAAGTCACCTTTTTCGCAGTACAGCCCCTCGGGGCGCACGGTAATCAGCGCCATAACAACCCGCTAGTCTTTTTTCTCTAACCGAAATAGCACCACCACCAGGGCAATTACCCCCAGCTGCACCGCCAGGTTGGGCAATGCGCTGCTCACATCCCGCCCAGCCAAAAGCTGGGTGAAAAAGACAAAGGCCCCGATCGCTCCCGAGGCCCCCACGGCCCCATAGATAAACTTGCGCAAGCCTTTGTAGGGTGCTTGGGCTTCGGCCCTGAGGTGGGCATATTTTTCTGGACTCATGCCTTCGGGGGGCTGGTCTGGTAGCTGGTCAGGTCGGCTATATTTGGGGGGCATCGGGTAGCGATCGCTCAAGGTTAAGACGTATCTACCATCCTACAGGGCATCTTTCGATGCATCTTTTGGGGCACCCCCCAGACTGTTAGTTGTGCATACCGCAGCACTGACGTTTCTAGTGCCGCTCAAGCCGCAGACCGACCGATTGGGCAACCTTTAGGGTAGTTCGCTACCCCACGACGTTTCACCTCACCATTAGAAGTAGATTTTGCCCAGGGTGACGGCATGGTTAAACCTAAGCTCTCATCAGCCTGCCGTTTACTGATTTACTGACGTTGGCTTGCCCGTCTGGTTTACCTTCTAAAGGAGACTTCCATGGCTGATTCAGCTACCTCGACTCCAGCCGATGCCGAGATTGTTACCGTGCGGCCCCAGCACGACACCGCCACAGTGCAAAAACTGCCCTACTTTGTCGGCATTTCTGCCGCTACGGCCGGTACCCAGGGCCTATCGATGAATTTAGTGATTATTCCGCCGGGGGCGACCGCAGAACCCCACTTCCACAAAGACTACGAAACCGCCATCTTCATCCTCAAGGGCCGGGTCAAAACGGCCTATGGCAAAGGGCTGCAAAAAACCGTCGTCAACGAGGCGGGCGACTTCCTCTACATTCCACCGGGGGTGCCCCACCAGCCCACTAACCTGAGCGACACCGAACCCGCCCAGGCGATCGTGGCCCGCAACGACCCCAACGAGCAGGAGAATGTGGTGCTGTACTCGGTGTAGCCTACCGACCAGGGCGGCCCGCCTGGCTGGCAAAGACCTGCTGGAGCTGCTCAACCCGCTGGGTGGCGGTCTCGGGCGGTGGCGAAATCCACAGCGACTCGTAGAAGAAGAACGACATGCCCGCGTAGGCGCGATCGCGCACCGCCGCCATCTGGTTAGTAATAAAGTCCATTTTCACCGGGGCGGCCCGCAGCCCGCTGAGAATGCCGATGCTGACCGGAATCTTGCGCCGTGCGGCCTGCATAGAGGGTTTGTTCATTTCCCACATAAAGCGGTTTTGGTCGCTGCGGTAGACCTGCACCACCAGCTCATCGACAATGCCTCGATTCACCCAGGTGGGCCAGTCTTGCAGGTAGTTGGCGTAGGCAAAGGGGTAGGGGTTGGGCGAAATCGACACCACCGCGTTGGGGCGGCGGGCCTTGACCAGCTTGTACACTTCTCCTAGAAAGTCGGAGATTTTATTGGCCCGCCAGGCCATCCATTCGGGATCTTGGGGGTTATTCGACGGAGCCCGACCGTCGTGCTCGGCCCGGTAGAGGTTGATGGTGAAGGGGTCGTAGCCAAAATCGACCGGCAGGCCCAGGTGGTCGTCAAACTGAAAGCCATCAATTTCATAGTTGGTAACCAGGTCATTGATCAGCTCCAGCTGAAACTTTTGCACCTGGGGGTGAAAAGGGTTCATCCAGCGGCGCGGAATGACGTTGCCCTCCATCCAAATGCCGGGGTCGGCCAGGGGCACGTCGTCGGGCAGAAACTCGTCCACCTGGGCAAGCCACTGGTCGGCCCGGTGTTTTTCGCGGGCCAGGTCACCGGCCTGGAGCTGTTCTTGGGGATCAGGCTTGGCCGACGCCGAGGGTTTTGCCCCCGCTTTGGGCAGGGCCGAAACCGAGGCGGCCTGTTTTTGGGTAAACCAGTCGGGATGGCGCCGGTACAGCTCGTAGTTGGCCGGGGCCATAAAACCAAACTCAAACCAGGGCACCACCGCCATGCCTCGGGCGTGGCCAAACTCGATCGCCTCCCGCATCATGTCGCGATCGCTCTCGGAGGCTGGTCCGGGGGCGCGCAGGTCGCCGTAGAGGTGCTGGCTCACCCCCAGCTCGCGCTTGGCCGTCGCGCTGGGGTAGAGGGTATGCCCGTAGTTCCACACGACGGGATAGATCGTGTTGAAGTTGAGGTCGGCCAGACGGTTCACCGCCGACTGCAGCGCTTCGGTTGAAAATAGCACCTGGCTGTCGATGTTGGTCAACCAGACGCCGCGCAGTTCTCGCAGCGGCGAGGGTACCGCCGCCGCTTGGGCCTGGGCCACCCAGGCGGGGTCAATGGCCTGGCGCAGGGTGGGGTTTGAGGCCGCACGGCACACCAGGGCAGCGGCTTCGCCCCGGGTTAGCCGTTGGGTGGGGTTGAGGCGGTTAGCTTGAGGGTAGTTCACCACCACGCCCTGGGTGAGGGCGGCGGCAACGCCTTCGCGGGCGTACTCGGGCACCTGGCGACCGTCTTCTAGGCTGGCGTTAATGGTGGTATTAGCGGCTAGCTCGTAATTGGCTCCCAGCTTGGCTGCCAGCGCCATGATGCCCTCGGCCCGCACCAGGGGGCGATCGCGCTGAAAGTACTGGTCGGGGTAGTGGGCGGCTACCGTGGGGGCCGTCTCCAGGCCCAGGGCTCGCTCCAGCGGGTTGGCCCAGCTGCCCGGCTGGGYGGGCGGGTTAATTTGGTTCAGCAGAGCTACGTAGTCGCCCCAGAGAATGGCTTCATCGGGGTAGAACAGGCCGCTGCGATCGGGGGTAACAATTCCCAACTGAGCCAGGGCGGTGATGCAGTCTTTGGCCCAGTGGTTTTGAATGTCAACCGGAATCACCCGCTGTGGGGGAATCAGGGGCCGGTTTTCGCTGGGGTTTTCCCTAGGCAAAATCTGCTTGGTTGCGGCGGCGGGCGTTTCGGGCACAGCTGCCCCGTCCGTTTTCGCCAGCAGCGGCAGCACCCCCGGCCCGCCCAGCACCAGCAGCAGGGTCGCTCCAAAACACAGGAGCGATCGCATCCATCCCCTACCCATCCACCTCATGCCCCTCAACCTCCGCTCCGTTTAGCCTGATAACCTTTCGCCACCAGGAGTTCAACTAGTTTTTGGGCGTGGTCGCCCTGGATCTCAATGGTATCCTCCCTGGCGGTGCCGCCCGTGCCGCACTGGGCCTTGAGCTGCTTGGCCAAAGCCGTCAGGGTGGCCGGGCTGTGCTGAAAGCCCGTGATCACCGTCACGGTTTTGCCGCCGCGCCCCTTGCGGCTGACCTGTACCCGCACCGTTTGCTGATTGGGTGGGCGATCGGGCACTCCCCGCGCCATTGGGTCGGCGGGGCCAAACTCGCGGTAGACGTGGCGGTCGGTCGCCCCCGAACCTGCCCCAGATTTAGACTTACCCTTAGCCATAACCGTTCAGTAGACTGCCTGATTTATAACATCTCGGGGGAAGTGGGGCTAACGTTCAGGGCTGTAGGCCTAAGGTCGGCCTGCACCTAAAACCCTGCACCTGAAACCTTAAATCCCTCCCCTGCGATCGCTACACTGTAAGTAGAATTAGGCCGTTTACCCCACCCCTATGCACCTTCACCTCAAGGTCTGGCGTCAGGCTGATGCCGATACTCCTGGCCAGTTTCAGACCTACACTGTAGCCAATGCCCACTCCGACATGTCGTTTCTGGAGCTGCTCGACGTGCTCAACGAGCAGCTCATCCACGCTGGGGCCAGCCCGGTGGAGTTTGACCACGACTGTCGTGAGGGTATCTGCGGCTCGTGCGGCGTCATGATCAACGGTAAAGCCCACGGTGGGCTGCCCCAAACGGCGACGTGCCAGTTGTACCTGCGGCACTTCAAAGACGGCGACGAGATCACCATCGAACCCTGGCGGGCTAAGGGCTTTCCGGTGATCAAAGATCTGGTGGTTGACCGGGCGGCATTTGATCGCATCATTATGGCGGGCGGCTACATCTCGGTCAAAACCGGGTCGGCCCCGGAGGCCAACGCCATCCCTGTGGCCAAAGCCAACGCCGATGCCGCCTTTGACTACGCCACCTGCATTGCCTGCGGGGCCTGTGTTGCCGCCTGCCCCAATGCCTCGGCCTCCCTATTTACGGCGGCCAAAGTGGCCCACCTGGCCCTGCTGCCCCAGGGCCACCCCGAGCGGCAGGGACGAGTGCTGGCAATGGGCAACCAAATGGCGGCCGAGGGCTTTGGCGACTGCTCAAACCACGGCGAATGTCAGGCGGTGTGCCCGAAGGGAATCTCAATCGATGCGATCGCTGCCATGCGCCGCGAGTACCTGCGGGCCGTAACGGGTTTTTAGAAGCAAGAAGAGCAAGTTTTAAGGGTTGAGCGCTCGGCTTGTCTAATCAATTCAAAGTTCAAAATTCAAAGTTCAAAATTCAAAACGCTACTCTTCCTGCCAGACGCGCACGGTGCCGTCCCAGCCAGCGCTGACCAGAGTTTTGCCATCGGGGGCAAAATCGACCCCCCACACCCAGCCCTGGTGCCCGGTCAGAATGGTGACCAGGCGGCCCTGCTGCATATCCCACAGGCGAATAGTGCTGTCGTTGCTGGCGGTGGCCAGCAGCTGACCATCGGGGCTAAAGGCAATGCTGTTGACCGGGGCCGGGTGGGCTTTAAAGCAGGTGGTTTGGCGGCCGCTGTTAAGCTTCCAAAAGCGCACGGTGCAGTCGGCACTGGCGCTGGCCAGTAGCCAGTTGTTGGGGCTGGCGGCAACCGAGAGCACTTCGCCGGTATGGCCCTTGAGCACGTGGTTGCTGCCTTTGCCCTTCAGTCGGTACAGGCGCAGGGTTTTGTCCTGACTGCCGCTGATCAAGGTGGTGCCGTCGTGGCTAACGGCGATCGCACGAATCCAGTGGGTATGGCCATTGAACTGATGAATGAGAGACTGATCGCTGAGCCGCCAGACGCAAATTTTGTGGTCTTGGCTACCGCTAAACAGGTATTTGCCGCTGGGGCTGAAGGCCACCGCCCGCACCCAGCTGCTGTGGCCTTCTAGCTGCCCCAGGGCTTCCCCAGTGGTGAAATCCCACAGCTGAACGGTATTGTCATTGCTGACGCTGGCGAAGCAGGTGCGATCGGGGCTGACGGCAACCGCCCGCACCCAGGCCCGGTGGTTGTCGAGCACCTGCATAGTGTGGCCAGTCGCCAGATTCCAGACCCGCACCGTTTTGTCGCCGCTGCCGCTAATCACAAAGTTGCCATCGGCACTCACCGCCACCGATCGCACCCAGCTGCTGTGGCCCGTTAACACCCGGCTGCAACCCCACTTGGGGGTACGGGCCGAGGCCGAGCGAGTCGAAGCCTCGGCAGCCCGGTTGAGGGCAGTGGCCATATCCACCAGTTCAAAGGTGGCTGGATCACGATTCGATCCACCCTGAAAGAAAGATTCGGGGGGCTGAGAGGGCATGACAAGGGTACGCATCGACATAGGGGCTCTATCGGTCGTTAACAACGGTGAACCTAGGCGCAAATTAATCTTGGCCTGCAAAAACCACCGTCGACTACACCCTGTCAGCATCCTATTCCGAAATGCTGCTTAATATCTGGACTACTTACTTGTTCAGATGCTAGTCGAGGCACTAAATTCATAATTTAATCTTCCTGGTATTGTTTTAGCCCTATCTCAAAAGACACACTTCCGGCAGGGTTGACGTACGCGAAACTCGGTCTACTCCCAAGGGTTTAGTCGCTGACGAGATTTGTGGCTCAAGTTCGCAAAATGTTTGTGCTTGTTGCCTGCCTAGGAGCGACCGTAGGGGTGCGTAGCCTCTAGACAAAGGCATTGCGGAAGTGCGAATTGTTACAAACCTAACCGCAAGTTTGACTAAGTACAGTACGAAAACAAGCTGAGCATCTTACGGACGCTAGGTGTCTAGTACAGCTAAAATTAAGCCATCAAAACTGCTGTAAAGCTCGTTCAGGAGCTATACAAAAATTGTAAGGATCAACCCTTAAATCTATCTTTGGGATACCGTCTTACAGTTAGAAAATCATGAGATATATTGCTTGGTCCAGTAGCCAAAGACATCAGTCGATAGCTAAAAAGCTCAACACATTCAATCTGGAGATGCTATCAGAAGCGCAGCCGTCTTGATCAAGCTGACGCTTGCTACATCCGCCGATCGCGAAGCTGCTCCTGAAGACGGATACTCTGCGCTGATGGTTTAGGCTCAGGCAATGCTGCCGCGCTTGCGGGCCTCCTTGTAGGAGGTGCCAACATTCTTGAGTCCGGCGCGGATCATCTCTTGCTCAAGTAGGGCAAAAAAGCGGGTGCGATCGCCCCCCCGCACCACCGCCTGATTGTGGGCCTCCGCCAGCGCCACCGGATACCCGTAGCCTTTTTGCACCTGGGTTAGCACCATACTGAGCGCCGTTTCACACAGGGTCTCATCTGCCATCACCCACTGGGGCACCTCCACCCGTGCTACCTCGGGGCCAACATTTAAATAGCAGAAGGAGACGCGGTGGTCACCGTAGAGATCCAGAATGCTGGCGGTGCTGTACCAAAAGGGGCTGCGTTCCCCAGGGGCTAGCTCGGTGGCCCAAAAGGTGGCATCGCGCAAGGGCAAGAAACTGCCGCAGGGGGCGCGGTCGGCCTGGTTTTTGTGCTCGCCGTCCCCACCGTTACTACAGTGGGTTTGGCAGTCGGGCTGCAGAAATGGGCAGGCGGCGAACCGCAAAAAGTTCATCGCCTCACCGCTGCGGCTAGCGCTGAGGTAGCCCACCAGGGGAATGTTTTGCCGCCGCAGTCGCTCCCACGAGTCGAGAATGGGCGGCAGAATGCGATCGCGCGCCTCAGCGGGCAGCGCCTCTAAAAACCAGTAGATCAGCGACCCGTCGACCAGGGCCAGCACCGGCACCAGTTCCGATCCAGACCCGGTGACCATTAAGCTGTCGTGAACCGCTTCCCCCAGTTCGGCCAGCACCACCGCCTCGGCCACAGTGCGGCGGTGGCCCATCCACTCCTCGGTGCTAATGCCCCACTGGCGCGACAGGTAGAGGTCTTCGGCCCGATACACCACCTCTGGCAGGCTGTCGAGCAATGGAAATCGGCTCTGGCCGTAGTGCAGCACCACCCGACCCACGTTGATCAAATAACAGTAGGCGATCTCGTGGTGGCTGGGGGAGATCTGCGACCCGTCGGTGGCTAGCACCGTGTGGGCCTCGGGGGCGGCGGCTACAGTAGCGCGAAGCTGAAGCGATTCGGTAGGCTGAGCGGCGGTAAAGGGGGCGCGATCGCCCCAGGTTTCGGCCTGAGTCAGTAGCTCGGCCTGACGGGTAGCGGCGATCGCCAGCAACCTACGGGCCGCCGCTACTCGCTCTTGGGCGGCGGCGGCCTCCTGGCTGAGGTGCTGGCTAATGCCCTGCATCTGCCGGGCCAGCTTCATCAGGTCGAGCATGGTATGGAAAATTTGGTACGCCTATACTAGCACCTCTTGCCAGAATTTTTCGTTAGAATCGGCGGCCTACGGATGCCACTTTGTCCCCCATCGGTATACTGTCGTGTGGCTTGTGTGTTGGTTGTGTTGTGGTCGTGCTTATGGCGTCAAGATGGCTCACCTTAGGGGTCACCTCAGGAGCGTTAGCAACCCTCGGTGCGCTGATTGTAGCGGCCCCAGTTAGGGCCGCAACCCTTCAGTACTGGTGGTTTGATGCCCAAACCAATCAGCTGGTGTTTACGACCGACGGCGAGGTGCAGCCCCAGGCACAGCTGTTGGTCAACCCCACCCGAATCGTGATTGACCTGCCCAACACTCAGCTAGGCAGCACTAACACCAGTCAGGCCGTAGGCGGTGCCATTCGTGAAGTGCGGGCAGGACAGTTCGATCGCCAGACGGCCCGCTTAGTGATTGAAATTGCCCCAGGCTACAGCCTTAACCCCCAAGATGTGCGAGTGCAGGGCATTCGCCCCAACCAATGGGCGGTACAGCTGCCCACCCCCAGTCAGGGAGCAGCTGCCCCCACAGGTGCCATTCCAGCGCCAACGGCGACGGCTAACCGGGTTGACGGCAATACCGGCACCGGAGCAGCGGCCACCCTCACGGGCATCGTTACCACTGGCGACGGCTTTTTGATTAGGATGAGCGGCACCGCTCCAACGCCCACGGTGCAGTTCACCAACGACAATGCCGACAATCGCTTTGCCATCATCGACCTGCCCAACACCACCGTCGCCAGCACCCTTCGGGCCGACGACCTGCCCAACTACCGCTACAGCATCATCGCCTGGGATATTGCCCAGCAGACAACTAACCCGCCTTCTACCCGCATTACGCTCAAGCTTGGCCCCACCAGCCCCGACTGGCGCGCCCTGCGCAACAACAGCGGCGTCATTGTGCTACCCCCCAGCGGCGTGCCCATTGGCAGTGTCTCCGACGAGCCGCCACCCCTAGCTACCGCCCCCAGCACCCCAGCCCCTACGGTTCAGGCCCAGACTCCACCACCGCCAGCTCAAACCCCGCCCCCGGCTACCCCTACCCCCCCTCCCACCCGTTCTGTGGAGCCGCCCGCACTGCCCTCGGTACCCAGTGGCCGGGTGGTGGTAGCCATCGACCCCGGCCACGGCGGTCGCGACCCTGGGGCAGTCGGCATCGGCGGTCTGCAGGAAAAGCAGGTAATTTTTCCGATTTCCCAGCGGGTAGCGGCGCTGCTCGAAGCCCAAGGTGTGGTGGTGGTAATGACTCGTCAGCAGGATACGACGCTGGATCTCCAAGTTAGAGCCGATATTGCCAACCGGGCCCAAGCCAACCTGTTCGTCAGTATTCACGCCAATGCCATTAGCATGAGCCGCCCCGATGTCAATGGCATTGAGACCTACTACTCATCCGAGAGCGGGCGGCGACTGGCAGCGGCCCTCCAGGCCAGTATGCTGGCAGCGACGGGAATGCGCGATCGCGGCGTTAAACAGGCCCGCTTCTACGTACTGCGGGCCACCAACATGCCCTCCGCCCTAGTGGAAGTCGGCTTTGTCACCGGCGCTCAAGATGCTCCCCGGCTGGCCGACCCCGCCTGGCGCGAAACCATGGCCCAGGCGATCGCCAACGGCATTCTGCAATACATTCAGCAGGGGCTGTAGGGAGCAGATGACCTACTGGTTCGACGGGCGGCTCTGGGATGGCAGTGAGATTGCTCTACCCACAAATGAGCCCGCTTTACTCTACGGAGCCACGGTGTTTACTACCCTGCGAGTCTACGGCAGCAGGCTAGATCATCCCCTTACCGACTGGGTCGCTCACTGGCAGCGCATTGTGGAGGCTGCTACGGCCTTTGGCTGGCCCACCCCCGATCGCAACCGAGTGCGCCAGGGAGCCGAAGCCTTACTAGAGAACTGTCCTATTTTAAGAATCACCGGCTTCCCCGATGGCCGTGAATTGGTGACCGGGCGCAACCTACCCGCCGATTTAGACCAGATGCAGAGCCAGGGCATTACGGTCTGGGTTGCCCGTGGAGAGAGATATCAGCGGCCTGTGCCCAGCTACAAAACCGGTAACTACCTTGGTGCCTGGCTAGCTCTACAAGCGGCCCAGCAGCACGGTGCTCGCGAGGCCATTTTGGTCGATGCGCGGGGCCAGTGGCTCGAAACCAGCACCGGCAACCTTTGGGGCTGGGCCAATGGCCAGTGGCATACCCCTGGTCTGGGGGCGGGGCTGCTGCCGGGCATCGTTCGCGCCCGCCTGCTTCAGCACCTCAAGCAGCGGGGAGAACAGGTCAACCAATCCCCCTGGCCACCGGGGGTAATTCAGCGCTTTGAGGCCTTGGCCTACAGCAACTCAGCGGTACAGGTGGTGCCGATCCACACCGTGCTGGGGCACACAGTTTTGAGCGATCGCAGTAGACTGGAAATTAACCCACAGCAACCAGTCCTAGAGGCTTTGCGGGCTGCATTTCGGGAAAATTAGCGTCTGGTTTCACATCTGTACCAGGTCCAGCGCGAAATTGCCCTACGCCAACCGGCAAACTTCGCTCTGGACTTGGATTAGGTTTAGTTGGTCCATTCCGACAGATGACGTTAACATAAGTTAATATCCTTCTAATTAATACGGCTTGTTTAAGATTCAGCCTTAAAGAGCCGTTTCTTAGAAACGGTTCGTCCCAAGAAGTTAGTGGAGGCAATAGCCCGGTGAACAAACGGTGGAGAAATGCAGGTTTATACGCCCTGCTGGTCGTTGTAGTGATTGCGCTGGCGACCGCTATTTTTGATGGTTCTGGCCCTGAAACCCAGACCTGGCGTTACAGCCAGTTTCTAGACGCGGTGCAAAACAACCAGATCGAGCGCGTCAGCATTAGCGCCGATCGCACTCGCGCTCGCTTTACCGACCCCGAAGGCAACGGTCAGGTAATTGTTAACCTGCCCAACGACCAGGAGCTAATCAGCACCCTGGAAACCAACAATGTCGATATCGTCGTCATGCCTCAGAGCGACGATAGCGTTTGGGTGCGGGCCTTTAGCACCCTGCTGATTCCAGTTTTGCTGCTGGGGGTGCTGTTCTTTGTGCTGCGCCGGGCCCAGAGCGGCCCCGGCAACCAGGCGATGAACTTTGGCAAATCCAAGGCTCGTGTGCAGATGGAGCCTCAGACCCAGGTCACCTTTGGTGATGTAGCTGGTATCGAGCAAGCCAAGCTAGAGCTGACTGAAGTCGTTGACTTCCTCAAGAACGCCGATCGCTTCACCGCCGTCGGAGCCAAAATTCCCAAGGGTGTGCTGCTGGTTGGCCCTCCCGGTACTGGTAAAACCCTGCTGGCTAAAGCCGTTGCGGGCGAAGCAGGGGTGCCCTTCTTCTCCATCTCTGGTTCTGAGTTTGTCGAAATGTTTGTCGGTGTGGGGGCCTCCCGCGTCCGCGACCTGTTCGAGCAGGCCAAGGCCAACGCTCCCTGCATCGTGTTTATCGACGAGATTGACGCCGTTGGTCGTCAGCGGGGTGCAGGTCTCGGCGGCGGCAACGACGAGCGTGAGCAGACCCTCAACCAGCTGCTCACCGAAATGGATGGCTTTGAGGGTAACACCGGCATCATTATTATTGCCGCCACCAACCGCCCCGACGTGCTCGATGCAGCCCTGCTGCGCCCCGGTCGTTTTGATCGTCAGGTGGTGGTCGATCGCCCCGACTACGCTGGTCGCCTCGAAATTCTCAACGTTCACTCTCGCGGCAAAACTTTCTCTAAGGATGTCGATCTGCAGAAGATTGCTCGGCGTACCCCTGGCTTTACCGGAGCCGACCTGTCTAACCTGCTGAACGAAGCCGCCATTCTCGCCGCCCGCCGCAACCTCACCGAAATTTCGATGGATGAGGTCAACGATGCGATCGATCGCGTTTTGGCCGGTCCCGAGAAAAAAGACCGCGTGATGAGCGAAAAGCGCAAAGAGCTGGTGGCTTACCACGAAGCCGGTCATGCTCTAGTTGGCGCGCTCATGCCTGACTACGACCCCGTACAGAAAATCAGCATCATCCCCCGCGGTCGCGCTGGTGGTCTAACCTGGTTCACCCCCAGCGAAGATCGTCTAGAGTCGGGCCTTTACTCCCGCTCTTACCTGCAAAATCAGATGGCCGTTGCCCTCGGCGGCCGCATCGCTGAAGAGATCATCTTTGGCGAAGAAGAAGTCACCACCGGGGCTTCTAACGACCTGCAGCAGGTCGCCCGCGTCGCCCGTCAGATGGTTACCCGCTTCGGCATGAGCGACAAACTCGGCCCGGTAGCTCTGGGTCGTCAGCAGGGCAACATGTTCCTGGGGCGCGACATCACCGCCGAGCGCGACTTCTCTGAAGAAACCGCCGCCACCATCGACTCCGAAGTGCGGGGTCTGGTTGACCAGGCCTACACCCGCGCCAAGCAGGTGCTTGTCAACAACCGCCACGTGCTCGATCAGCTAGCTACCATGCTGGTTGACAAAGAAACTGTGGATTCGGAAGAGCTGCAACATCTGCTGGCTACCAACGATGTCAGCATGGCGTCAATTGTGTAATTCAAACGTGTAGTTCACGCTGAAGCCTGCTCAATTGCAAAAGAGGGGATGTCCACTGGGCATCCCCTTTTTTGTGAGTAATTCCTGCTACAGCCTGGTTGTCTAGCCCCGACGGTTAAGGGCAAATGGTTGTTTGCTCCCACGGAATACCTGTTTTAAGCCGGGGTAGTTGAACTTGAATTTGGTTAATTGCGCCAAAATTGGCGAAAATCTTCGTCTTGCCCGCTGAGCTGCGCCCAGGGGGCACCCCACTGCTGCACAATCTCCACCAATCGATCGCAGGCGGGGCGTTCGGTGGCGTAGTGGCCCGCGTCAATCAGCACCAGGTTGCGATCGCGCCCTTCCTGAAACTGGTGAAACTTGCAGTCGGAGGTCAGGTAGGCCTGGGCTCCAGTCTTGGCTACCGCCGCCATAAAGCTAGCTCCAGAACCGCCTAAAACCGCTAATCGATCAATTTTTTGGCTTAGGTCAGCTGCAGGTGAGTAGATCAGGCAAGGCGGCGAGAGCTTGGCCTGAATGAGATCCAGCAGCTCTTTCAAACTCACCGCAGGCGTCAGATCGCCCACCCGTCCGTAGCCCAACCCGGCCTGGGTCGGCACCACGGGTTCTGAATTTTGCAGGTGCAGCACCTGGGCCAGCAGGTCAGCGGTGCCGTTTTGTACCTGGTCAAAGTTGGTGTGGGCGGTGTAAATGCCAATGCCGTGGGCGATCGCCTGGCGCACCATATCTCCTACCGGGTCGCCTTGGGTAATGGCCTTGAGCGGGCTAAAGATCAGCGGGTGGTGGGCCAAAATCAGGTTGATGCCAGTGCCCTGCTCGCGCAGCTTGAGCGCTTCGGCCATCACCGCTAGGGTAGGGGTGAGACACACCAGCACGTTGGCGGGAGCGTTTAGCACCCCCGGCTGCACCTGCCAACCGCAGTTGTCCCAGCTTTCTTGCCAGGCCGGGTTGGCCCAGGCTTCGAGTTTGGCAATCAGGTCTGCGATCGCAAGGGCCATAAAAAACACCGCTGGGCAGAGTAGCTAAGGTTTGAAAGGAAACCCTTTCAGTTTACCGTGCTACCCTCTGGCCAACGGCATCGGTCAGGTTTGCAAAAGGTCAGCGTTTTAGTTGACTATGTTGCTCAGGGCATCCTTAATTTTCTCGATCGGTGCCGTAGCCTGGCCAGAGTTCTCAGGCCGATTCATCTGGTTAGTATCGGCATTTTTCTGTACTTCGTTCAGGCCCTTGTTGGCGCGGTCGATCATCTTGTCGCCGTCGAGGGCATTCTCGGGCTGTACAGACTTCTCCGCTTCGCTGTAGATGCCGTTGAGCGGTGCGGTGCCCTCGTCAGGACGGCTCGGGGTGCTGCTATTAGCCAAAGCAGCGGGGGTGGCGGTTAACAATATCAGTACGCAGGCCAAGGCGATCGCAGCCTTACGGAGCCAAGACATAGCCAAAACAAAGGATTTCATCATCAGTCTCCTAATCGGAAGAGAAGTCGGCCCTGATAGAGGCAAGCGTTGTTTAGCAACACCTGCGGGCCAGAGCTTCACCTTTTTACCGGTTTTCTCCTCGGTCGTGAATCGTTCTTCAGAAATAGAAGCAGGGTGTAGATTTTGAAAGGATAAGTCTCTCTAAGGAGAGAGAGGTCTGCAAAATAGGGGGTTAAGCGCAACGCCACAGCACCGCCTACATTAAGTCGTAAGCGGTGCTGTTCAGCCAGAGCGGCTGAGGTTGGCAGTAGACAGCAGCGTTTTGTACGGAATCCGATTTGGTAAACCCCAACTCACAACCAGGAACCCCGTGGGGGCGTAGCATGCTACGCCCCTACAAATCGGGGGTGTTCATTTAGGGTTTGGTATTACAGCCGAAACGGCAGCCTAGTGGTCTGTCAAAACTAACTTTGTAGGTTGGATGATGTGCTAGCAGAACCCAACAAGGCTGACTGCTGTTGGGTTTTCTCCTCTGGAGACGCTGCGCGAACACTTCGTTCTGCCCAACCTACGAGAACCCTAAGTTTTAGTGTTGACGCCGACTAGCCAGCTTTGACCAGAAACTTTTCAGGAATCTGAGTGTACTGACTGACAATCTGGCGAAACTCTTCGCCATCAACTGTTTCGCGCTCTAGCAGCACATCCACCAGATGATCCATCAAAACCCGATGTTCTCGCAGCAGGGCGCGGGCGCGATCGAGGCACTTCAGGGCAATGCCGCGCACCTGGGCATCAATTTTGCTGGCCATTTCTTCTGACACCTCGTTGCGGGGCATCAGGTTGCGGCCCAAAAATACCTGGTTATCCATACTCTCTAGGGCCACGGGGCCAAGCTCAGACATGCCGTAGAGGGTCACCATCTGGCGGGCCAGGTTAGTGACCTGCTGAATATCACCGCTGGCTCCAGTGGAGGTTTCGTCGTCGCCAAAGACTTCGGCCTCGGCGGCAAAGCCCCCCAAGGCTACGGTAATGCGATCGATGAGCCAGTTGCGGGTGTAGAGTCCGCTGTCGATGATGTCTTCGTTGGGCAGCGACTGAGTAAACCCTTCGACTCCTCCCGATCGCGGAATAATCGTCACCTTGTTCAGCTCGTCGGAGTGGGTGAGCAGGGTGGTCAGCAGGGCATGGCCCACTTCATGGTAGGCGGTCATGCGCTTGCGGCTGCTGTCGAGTAGCGGGGTGAGGCTGAGGCCAATGGTAATGCGATCGATCGCGTCTTCAATTTCGACCATGCCCATCGCCTCTTTACGGCGGCGGGCGGTGAGAATAGCGGCTTCATTGAGTAAATTAGCCAGCTCTGCCCCCGAAAATCCAGGAGTGCGGCGCGCTACGGCAGCCAGCGAAACCTCGGGCTCAATTTTTTTATTGCGGGCGTGAACCTCTAGAATCGACAGCCGCCCCTTGTAGGTGGGCAGATCGACCACCACCTGGCGGTCAAACCGGCCCGGACGCAGCAGCGCCATATCAAGCACGTCTACCCGGTTGGTAGCCGCAATTACGATAATGCCGCTGTTGCCCTCAAAACCATCCATCTCGGTGAGCAGCTGGTTGAGGGTTTGCTCGCGCTCGTCGTTACCGCCACCAATACCCGCCCCTCTCTGGCGACCAACGGCGTCAATTTCGTCGATAAAGACAATGCAGGGAGCGTTTTCTTTAGCCTTGCGAAACAGGTCGCGCACCCGCGATGCGCCGACACCCACAAACATTTCGACAAACTCTGAGCCCGAAATGCTGAAGAAGGGAACGCTGGCTTCACCCGCGATCGCCTTGGCCAGCAGCGTTTTACCGGTGCCAGGCTGACCAATCAGCAGCACCCCCTTGGGAATGCGCGCGCCAATGGCCGTAAACTTCTCTGGGCTTTTTAGAAAGGTAACAACCTCTTGCAGCTCTTCCTTGGCCTCTTCAATGCCCGCTACGTCGTCAAATACTACGCCAGTCTTGGCTTCCATCTGAAAGCGAGCCTTCGACTTGCCAAAGCTCATGGCGTTGCCTGCTCCCGATGCCGAGCGCCGCAGCAGCATGAGTAGACCAAAGATTAAAATCAGGGCCAGCAGCGAGTTAGTCGCCAACCAGGCCAGCGCCCCACTGCCCGATGAGTCGCGAATCTCAACATCGACATCGTTGGCCCGCAGACGGCGAATCAGCTCAGCGTTGCGCTCTCCGGCGAACAGGGCTACCTGCTGAGGTTCGGCGTCTTCGGCGTCGCCCTCTAGTCGTACGTAAGCAATGCCCCGAGTTTCGTCTAAATCAACCTGCTCAACTTCGCCCTGCTCAATCTTTTCTAAAAACTGCCCGTAGGACAGCCCTTCCGATTCGGCTTGCGCCAGGGCAGGGGGCAAAGGCATCAGGCTTTGCAGCAAGACCCAGCCAACAGTGACCAGACCAGTGGCGGCGGCACCAGCACGCGGACGCAGGGACTTTTGCTGACCAGAGAAACGTAGGGACATAGACGGTTTAACTCAGCGAGACTATACCCAGGGCTAGTATCCTCAGATACCGGATAGGCTTTTCCTTAGTCTAACCTCCCGGTTCTGAAATGACCGCCCAGCCTTAGCTTAAAAAAGTAGTGCGGTATAAATGTACATTTACACCGCACTACTTTTTGATTGAGAAACGGGCCTGACGGGATTCGTAGGCGCAGCCTGGGTTGTGCCCATACCCGCAACTTCCGCCGTTCCGGCAGCAGTTGCGGGTGAATTTGTAACTAGAACGGGCCTGACGGGATTCGAACCCGCAACTTCCGCCGTGACAGGGCGGTGCTCTAACCAATTGAACTACAGGCCCTTGCGCTGGGCAATCTCTATATTGCGGCCTGGGGGGGCTTTTGTCAAACGCTTTTGGGGAATTTCTAAAATTTTTCTCTGCAACCCGTTATTCGACGAACTGCAGCACTGTCACCGTGGGGGTGGGCAGGTGCTCATAGCGGCTGGCGGTAGCTTCGATCTGGTGCAGCTGCCCTAAGGCCAGGCTGCAGGGCATGCCGTACTTGGCCTGCACGCGATCGCTGGCAATGGTCAGGGCGGTGCGCGATCGCGCCACGAAGTCGGCCAGTGGATAGGTGGTAGCCGGAGCGAAGTAGTCTTTCACCACTAGAGAGGGTGAGTAGCAGGTGTCTTGGCTGCCATCGGGCCACTGGATTTGGAAGCGAATTTCGGGCATGGGTGGGAGGTGGATGAGTGAAGGTCGGTTCCTGAGCGAAGTCGAAGGGGGGTCGGTTCCTGAGCGAAGTCGAAGGGGGGGGCTGAGCGAAGTCGAAGGGAGGAGTCGGTCCCTGAGCGGAGTCGAAGGGAGGGTTAGGGTCGGCTCCAGTCGGCGATATTCCAGGTGCTGAGATCCCAGGGGGTGAGGTTTATGCCGGTGAGGCGATTGCTCACGCCAGAGACATCGGCGCGGTGCACAATAGGCAGCACCGCTGCATCGTTGATCAGCAGATCATTCATTTGAATAAAGAGGTCCTGCCGCTCTTCGGGGTCCAGGGTGGCGGCGGCCTGCTGCCAGAGGGCGTCAAACTCGGGGTTGCAGTAGCGGGCGTAGTTGCTGCCAGACCAGTTGTTGGCCTTTTGGGCAATTTCGTTGCAGGTGTAGGTCTGAATGTAAGCACCGGGGTCGGGGTTGGTGTTGCCGGTGGCAAACATTTGCAGGTCGGCTGAGAAGCGATCGAGGGTTTCGCGGCTGGCCGGGTCGCCAGAAAAATATACGCTGGCATCAATGCTTTTTAGCTCTACCCCGACCCCGATTTGCTCTAGAGATTGCTTGACAATTTCCTGGGTTTTTTGACGCACGGGGTTGACCGAGGTTTGAAAGACTACCTGCATCTCCTGGCCGTCTTTGTCGCGGGTGCCGTTGTTGTTGCTGTCGATCCAGCCGGCGGCATCGAGCAGGGCTTCGGCGGCTTCGGGGTCGTAGTCGTAGCTGGTGTTGCTTGAAGCAAAGGGGCCGGGGGCCACCAAAAAGTTGGTCGTGGGCTGGCCGGTGGGGCCGTAGAGCTGGGCGGCAATGGTGTCGCGATCGATGGCTAAACTAATGGCCTGGCGCACCAGGCGATCGCTAAACATGGGGTGAGGAAACTCTACGCTGGAGGTTTCACCGTCGGCGGTGGCCTGGTTGGGGTCGGTGAAGTTAAAGATAATCCGCTCGACCAGCGAGCCAAAGTTGGTAACAACTTGCCCCTGCCCGGCGGCCTCTAGCTGTTCGAGAATGGCGGCCTCGACCTGGAGGTTGTTGGCGTAGTCGACATCGCCGGTTTGTAGCACCGCCCGCGCCGCCGAGGTGGCATCGCCGCCGCCCTTGAGCTCGACCCGGCTAAAGGCAAGCTGGTTGGCATCGCGGTAGTTGGGGTTGGCCTCGTAGACAATTACATCGCCGGGGGTAAAGCTGGTAACCCGGTAAGCCCCGGTGCCCACAGGCATGGTGTTGGCGGGGGCCTCGCGACCGTTGGGGCCGTTGTAGGCCTCAAACATGTGCTTGGGTAGCACCATGCCCTCGGTGCCGGTAAAGACCAGGTACCAGGCTGGGTTGGGCTCTTTGAAGGTGATCCGAACGGTGGTATCATCCACGGCCTCTACACTCTCGACCAGCTCGTAGGTACCGGCGTTGACGGTGGCTACCTCAGGGTTGACGATGAACTCGTAGGTAAAGGCCACATCCTCGGCGGTAAAGGGGGTGCCGTCTGACCAGGTGATGCCTTCCTTGAGCTTCCAGGTGACGGAGGTGCCGTCGGCAGCTACGCCACCGTTGTCGAGGGTGGGTTCTTCGGCGGCTAAAAACAGCACCATGTTGCCGTCGGCATCAAAGCTGGCCAAGGGCTCTAGGGTAATGCGGCTGGCCTCAGAGTCTTTGAAACCGCTCGAAAAGTGGGGGTTAAGAATGGTGGGAGCCTGCCAGTAGAGCAGGCGCAGGGTGTCGTCGCTGGCGGCGGATGTCTCGGTTCCAGCCTCGGTTTGGGGTGGGGTTGGAGCCGTACGGCACCCGGTAAACAGCAGCAAACACAGACCAGCGGCGGCGACGGCGCGAGCGTTCATCAGCAAACCCAGTAACATTTTGAGGTGGTGCGAAACTCGGAGCGACAAGCCCTGGGCAATTCCGCGATCCCCAGGCATTAGCGTAGCGGGTCGGAGGATGAAAAGAGTGATTTAGGATACAAACCTGGCCGCAAAAGCAGAACCTGCTCGACCCCCTCGGCTACCGATGGCGGTGCGCCCTGAAGCTGGCGATGCATAGTTGCAATAATGTTGGTGGGTACCTGGCGCGATCGCCCCCGGTTGCGATCGATCGCTAGGCTCAGGGGCACATCAAACCAGACCAAGGTGATGGAGGTAAAGCCGATTTGGCGGGCGGCGGCGATCGCCTCTCGCCGGTTTCGCCGCCGCGCATTGGTGGCATCGTAAATCACCCCATCTAGCTCTCCTCGCTGGATCGCCGCCACGCCCTGCTGCCACTGGGCCACGACCTGCCGCCAGATTCGCCGCCAGTCACCCTGTACAGCTTCGTCGCTGTAGAGTTCGGCGCGCACAGCGTCGGTCGAGACAATGCGGTAGCGAGGGTGGGCCAAGACAAAATCCCTGGCCCAGGTTGATTTACCGCTGCCGGGAATACCCACCAGCATCAACAGGGGCACAGGGATCGCGTTGTGCGTCACCGCATGGCCGATACTAGATAATCATGCCGTCGGGAATTACCGCGTTCTTCAGCACGACGACGATGCCGCTGCGAATGTAGAAGCCTAGATCTTCGCGCTCGGCCTCCTGCACATTCTCTTTGTTGACGATCTGCACATTGCGGCCAATGCGGGCGTTTTTGTCGATGATGGCGCGGCGAATCACCGAGCCTTCGCCAATGCCCATCGGAATTTTGCCTCGGGTCAGGTGCTGGCTGCTCTCGGACAGCGGCTCGTAGTAGTCGGCCCCCATCAGCAGCGAGTCTTCGATCACGCAGTCGGCGTTGATGCGCTGGCGTAGGCCAACCACCGAATGGTGCACGCGGCAGTTTTTGAGAATGCAGCCCTCGGTAATGCTCGACTGAGTGATGTGGCAGTCCTGCAGCTTGTTGGGCGGCAGGTAGCGGGCGCGGGTGTAGATGGGCGCGTCTTCGTGGTAGAAGCTGAAGTCGGGGTGGGGCTGCTGAGTCAGCGCCAGGTTGGCATCGTAAAAGGCTTCAATGGTACCGATGTCTTCCCAGTAGCCATCAAAGAGGTAGGCCTGCACGTTGTAATCACAGGACGAGGCCGGAATAATCTCTTTGCCGAAGTCGGTTTGGTCAAGATTTTTGCGCAGCAGATCGATCAGCACCTGCTTTTTGAACACGTAGATACCCATAGAGGCGATAAACGGCTTCTCAACCGCCTGCTCTGGGCTGAGGCCGAGGGAGGTAGTATCGACCTTCATCTGCTCTAGAGCCTCGCCCTTGGGCTTCTCGCTAAAGTCGACCACGCGCCCGGTGCCGTCGACCTTCATCAGGCCAAAATCGGAGGCTTGTTTGTAGCCAATGGGCACTACCGACAGCGTAATGTCGGCGTTGGTGGCCCGGTGGCGCTGCACGAACAGGCTGTAGTCCATGCGGTAGAGGTGATCCCCAGATAAGATGATGAAATCCTCTACGTTCCAGGAGTCAAACAGCCACAGGTACTTGCGCACGGCGTCGGCGGTGCCTTGAAACCAGCTGGGGCTTTCAGGTGTCTGCTGAGCAGCCAGAACCTCTACAAAGCCTTCGGTAAACTGTGAAAATTGATAAGCGCGGCTGATGTGTCGGTTCAACGAGGCGGAGTTGAACTGGGTCAGCACGTAAATTTTGTTAATGTCTGAATTGATGCAATTGCTGACGGGAATATCAATTAAACGGTATTTGCCCGCCAGAGAAACCGCTGGCTTAGCCCGAAATTTAGTTAATGGATAAAGGCGGGTGCCGGCACCGCCACCGAGAATAATAGCCAGAACTGATTTCACAAGTTTTCCTCGATAAGCCCCACAAACTGGCCTGTTTTACGCCACTCTGTTTCACATTTACAGTGTGAGCCCGAGGGTACCACTTGACAAGGGGGATCAGGAAAGATTGTGCTGAAATGTGACCTGCAACACGATAGTGGTTTTTGATAATCCTGATAGGCTGGGCTTAACTTTGAGCCCTGGGCTGCCGAGGGCGCAGTGGAGGGAGATGTGGGCTGAGCGGCTGTAGGGTTTGAACGGTCCAGTCAATTGGCTCTGCGATCGCATTTCTGCACCTACAGCCGAATAACCGAGAGGGTAACGGCACTGGTGTTGTTGTCGGGGAAGGTATCGATGAAAAAAGCGCAGAGATGGGCGGGTTCGTCTACCTCTAAAGAGAGGGTGTCGGCGTATCCGTTGAGGGTAGACCAGGTGCCATTTACCCAGACATTGGTTTTGAGGTTGGAGACCCGACCGCCGTAGATCCACAGCAGCACCAAGGGCTCGCCGGACTGGCTGTCGTCGCCGTAGCTAAACGCCCCCGCTTTGATGCGCAGAATGTAGGAGCCGGGGTCGAGGCTGTAGGTGGCGGCAACCTGATCTTGCAGGTACTGCATTTGGCCGCCGTGGAGCGAGACGGCGTTACGGTGGCTGTGCACCGTCACGGTTTCGATCGCGCAGAGGGCAGGGCCAGCATCAGCGTCCCCATCCTCAACCGCATCCTCAGATAGGGGAGGAACCACCAGTGCGGGTGCCGCCGCAATGCCGACCAATCCGGCGACGGCAGCCTCAGCAAGAGGCATGGGAGCAGCCGTCGTCAATTCTGGGGCCGAGACCGCAGCCGGAATCGCCGTACCTGCGTCTTCACCCGGCAGACAGGCCGGAACCCGCACCGGAGCCGACTTGGCCAGGGGCAGCCAGTGGTTTTCGCCGGTTATGTAGCCCAGCTCGACTTGGTAGTCGCGATCGCCCTGGGGAATGGGCAGGTGCAGGTCTTGGCGGTCTTCGCTGACGGGGTACTGCTCGATGCGGGCAGGGGGGTGGCGATCGGCGTCGCGATTGCTGACGTCATACAGGCGCAGCATCAGGTCGCGGCCACCGCGATCGCGGGCCTCGGCTTGCACCTCATCGGCGACTTCCCAGTAGGCGTAGGCGCGGCGACAGGTGCGCGGGGTGAGAACAATGCGGCTGGGGAGATCAGCGGCAGCCGCTAAAGGGGAGGCCGAAGCGGCGGCGATCGGAGCACCTTTATCGCTCAGCAGCCACCACAGCAGGCCGCCCAACGCGGGTATGCCCAGCAGCCACCAGAACGGAGCCGTCTCTGGCGCAGGGCTAGCCGTAGCGGCAGACTCCTGGCTGGCGATCGCAGGTGGAGTTGAGGCGGCCACCGCTGGGGGTATCACCGTTGACACCGCTAGGTCTAGAACCTTATTCCCCAGTTGCCCCAACCCTAGCCGCTCTGCTGCCACTGATTCACTGAATGCACGGGAGCAACACGGCACCTCCGCTGGTAGCTCAATCCCTATAGACAAAACGGCGGGGAGCCGATCGCCCTGGGTCAGTGCCCGCTCTGTGGTCGGGTAAATTGTCGCCGTTACCAGCAGCACCCCGGCCTGAGCCAGGGAAAAGGCCCAAGCAAGCGATCGAGGTGCCATCGTGATTCTCCCTCTCCACTCCATTAAATTCGCACGATCGAGAGGGTCAGTTCTTCGTCGTTGTCCTCTAGATAGGTGTCAAAGAAAAAGGCGCAGAGGGTAGCTGGTTCTACCACTTCCATGACCAGGGCATCGTCATACCCGTTGAGCGAAACCCAGGTGGCGCTTACCGCTACGTTGGTTTTTTGGTTGATTACCCTACCGCCGTAGATCCATAGCAGCACCACCGGCTCATTGCGCCGATCGTCTGCCCCGTAGCCAAAGGAACCCGAGCGAATTTTGACAATGTTGGTGCCTGCTTCTAAACGCACCGACACCCCCGTTCGCTGCAGGGCTTCCATCTGCTCAGGACCGAATTGCAGGCAGTTGTGCTTGCTATGAACCGTTAGATCCGTAACTGTGCACCCGTCCATGGCCAGGGCCTCCATTAAAAAACGAGGGAAGGGTAGTAACGAGAGGGGTTTTGCTATAGAGACTGTAGGGCGATCGCCCGAACCGCCGACAAACACCCCAAAACTTTTAAGGAATGCTGACCTGTTTTAAATCTAAACACGCCCTTGCCAGAACAGTACAGGTGCATTAATATTGGTTCATGCGTACTTATGGGTACAACCGTTCCCGATCGCTCTGTTTTTGACAACCGGGCAACGGTTAAGACGGTAACCCAAAACCCCGCTGTCCTGATACCCCCACGAGAGTTTCCTATGACCACGACTACCGCCCCCCGCAGCCGTTCCGCCGCTGGTGCGACCCGGTCTTCGGCCAAGGCTCGCGGCACTCAAACGGCTGGCACTGGCGTAGTGCTCGCCCTCGATGCCGGCAACTACGACCTCAAATTCTTTACCGGCAGCGGTCATCCCAAGGCCATTCGCTCGGTGCGCTACCAGCTCCCCCAGGGGCGCGATGCGGTTAGCTTCTCGGAAGCTTCTCCCCTGATCGAGCTGCCCGATGGCCGTCGCTACCACTTTGGTGCCCAGGCCTATAAGTACCGCCGTCAGCAGCAAACCGTGATTGAAAACAAAGTAGAACTGGCCAAGCTGCACCTCTACGCCTGCCTGGAGCCCCTGCCCGGCGACGTAGCCGACTACAGCCTCAATCTCCACGTATCTACCCCTGACCCGGCCCGCAATGGCGAAGACATTCAGGCTCAGCTGCTCGGCGTTCACGAGTTCGTCCGCAACGACGTCGAGTTTCGCGTCAATGTGGAATCGGTCGAGGTGGGCCGCGAGGGCATGGGCGCTTACCACTACGCTAAGGCCCAGGGCATTATCCCCGGCCAGGGCTACACCATTGTGGTCGATATTGGCGGCGGCACCTGGCTCACCCGCCTGGTCGACGCCGACGGCGAAGTGATCGACGAAAACATCATGGATCGCGGCGGCACCTATGAGTTGGCCACCGCCATCAGCTTCGACCACCGCCTCACCGACCACCTGGGCAGCAGCGCCGACCCCTGCATTGTCATGGATGGCTTTCGCTTTGACCACGCCTACGCCGATACCGGCCTGGCCTGGGCCGACTGGCTCGACGAGTATCTCGACCCGTGGTTTAAGGGCATTTTTCAAACCGTAAAAGCCCAGTACACCCCCTACATGCCCAGGGTCACCCGCTTTTTAGTAACCGGCGGCGGTTCTCACCTGATCGCCGATCGCCTCCAGGGGCACGATCTGTTCGCCGTCATGGGCGACCCTCAATTTGCCAACGTTCGCGGCTTGTTTTTGATGACCGGTGACACTCAACTATGCATGACCACCAAGTAGCCCAAAACATTCCTATGGCGAGTCACCGCACCCGCCAAGACAACAAAGTTCGCCTCAGCCCGGATGTGCTCGAAAAAGCCGATCGCATCGCTGCCGAGTGGGGCCTTAAGAACGCTCGCGCTGCTGTAGAAGCCGTGTTTCGCCGCTACTGCGACGACTACCTTTACGGTCGCCCCGCCGAAGGGGGAGATAGTTTTGCCGTTCGGGAAGCTACTCTTCCCAACTATGGTGAAACACAACCCCCTCAGACCAGGCGATCGACCCCTAATACTCCTAAGTGCGAGGCGCTAGATGCGTTGGATCAACTGTTAGCGCTTTGAAATTAGCAGAATGCTGGTAACAATTCAGTTCATCTATTAAGGTGCGTCATGGAGAATACTGGCGCACCTTTTTTGTGCTCTTGTTGAGGCAATCCAGTGCTTAATGCGACAGTTTGTTCAACAGATAGTGCATTTTAATCTAAGAAAGAGCTAGAAACGCCAAACTGTTGTATCGAGTAATAAACTCTTCGTTCTAACGTTCCGGTTGAGCGACTGCCGACAACTCTTGCTACAGAATTACCTTATTTCTAAAGTCCGCTCTAACCGGATTGTTATGCGGCCTTTGTCGGCGATTTACTTAAAGGCACGTTGACTTACACTTTCAACTAGAGTCGCCATCGCCGCACGCGGCAGTAGGCGCGGCAAAATGTTTGACTCCATGGAATTTTTAAAACCGGGAATCACATAATGCCTATTGTGCTCCAAAGCAGATAGTCCAACGCGAACGACTTTCTGCGGGGAATGTTTCCCAGCCACAACATCACGTTCCATTGCGTTGAAGAAATCTGTATTTGTTGCACCTGGGCATAAAGCTAGCACTTTAATTCCTCGTTTGCGGTACTCAATCCACAATGCTTCGCTGAATGAAAGGACAAATGCTTTAGTGGCTGCGTATACGGCTTGATGAGGTAGTGGGTAGAAACTTGTTGTCGAACCAATATTGATAATGCTGCCTTCACCCTTCGCCAGCATGCCTGGAATGAACGCATGAGTTAAATCAACGATAGAAACCACGTTGAGCATGGCTTGCCGATGGTCTTTATCAGGCAAAATCGACTCGAACGCTCCGTGAGTGCTGAAGCCAGCGTTATTAACGAGCATATCAACATGCAATTGTTTTGCTTGCGCCTGATCATAAACCCGAAAGCCTTCTCCTTCGCGGCTGAGATCGGCCGCAATGACTTCGACATTGATGCTGTAGCGATCGCGAAGTTGGGTTGCTAGAGCCTGTAGCTTGCCTTCCGAGCGGGCTACAAGAACAAGATTCATTTTTCGTTCTGCTAATTCGTGAGCAAACGATTCTCCAATTCCACTGGATGCGCCAGTAATAAGAGCAGTTTTTCCAACATATTGCATGGTTTTTCTCCTAATTTGATTGATGAACCATAAAGTTCATTTGTTGAAAAGTTCAAAAATTGAACTTTATGGTTAAAAAAACTAAAAACTTCTCAGCAGATCGGCTTTTTGCTGATTGAGATGTACTGCTACTTTTCGCATCATCCGCAGCATCTCTTGTTGTTCTGGGTCATCTAAACCATCAAGAATAGCTTGACTAACCCTCCGATAATTCTCAATCTCTAGTGCATAAATCTTCTCTCCTTCGGGTGTAAGAGAAACTTTGACTATTCGTCTATCTTCGTCAGAGCGATCGCGGCGCAGACACTTTCTTTTGACCAACCTATCCACAATTCCAGTCGTGTTAGTGATGCTGAGTTTGGCTCTTTCAGCAATCTCACGCATCATAAGCGGCTGGGCCTGCCCAACAACATTAATGACACGACATTCTTGCTTATTAAGGTTAACCGCTCCACCTGAACTCTCCTGCGCCACCTCGAAGAGGTCAGCAAGAGTGGCAATATATTTCGTTAACTCGTCTGCTTTGCCCACAGTGCTTCAGAATCTAAAAAGTTCAATCTATGAACTATTCAATTCTATGTGTAAAATTTGTCGTTGTCAACCTCGTGCTGCAACTTCTTTCAAGGCATGACTTGTATTTAGAGGAAAACTTTCCCCCGAATATTCCTCATACGAATGATAAGGCAGGCCTATGGCGGTCTAACCACCTGTCCACCTGGGTTCAGCGGCTCAAGTTCTCTTGAGCTTCGGCCGCCTTGTATGTGATTTGCGGGCAGCATCCACAACAGTCCTCCCGGTCGGCCTATGGCCAATAGTGGTAAGCAATCGCTCTTTGTGCGTCGGGCTGGGCCGAAGGGGCGCAGGTACTGTGGCACAATGGAATTTATTCTAAAAATTTGCCGTCATCTTTTGAAACGCCTGTGAATTCTACTGTTGCGACCCCTTCGGCCTCCTTTGCCCCCGCCCGCCGCGCGGTATTTCCCTTCACCGCCGTGATCGGCCAAGACGACATGAAGCTGGCCCTGCTGCTGAATGTCATCGACCCCAAAATTGGCGGGGTGATGATCATGGGCGATCGCGGCACCGGCAAATCCACCACCATTCGCGCCCTAGCCGACCTGCTGCCCGAGATCGAGGTCGTAGCCGATGACCCCTTCAGCCGCTCACCCCAGGATCGTGACGTATGGGCCGAGCGCGGCACCGACGACCTGCCCGTAGCGCTCAAAAAAGTGCCCATGGTCGATCTGCCCTTGGGCGCTACCGAAGACCGGGTCTGCGGCACCATCGACATCGAAAAAGCCCTCTCTGAGGGGGTCAAAGCCTTTGAGCCGGGTCTGCTGGCCAAGGCCAATCGCGGCATTCTCTACGTAGACGAGGTTAACCTGCTCGACGACCACCTCGTCGATGTGCTGCTCGACTCCGCCGCCTCGGGCTGGAACACCGTGGAGCGCGAGGGCATCTCCATTCGCCACCCGGCTCAGTTTGTGCTGGTGGGCTCGGGCAACCCCGAGGAAGGCGAACTGCGGCCCCAGCTGCTCGATCGCTTCGGGATGCACGCCGAAATTCGCACCGTGCGCGACCCCGAGCTGCGGGTGCAGATTGTGGAGCAGCGCTCGGAGTTTGACCAAGACCCCGCTGCCTACCTGACCAAGCACCAGGCCGAGCAGGAAGCCCTCCAGGCCAAGCTGGTTGAGGCCCAAAAGCGCCTGCCCTCAGTCACCCTCGACTACGAGGACCGGGTGCGCATCTCCGAAGTCTGCGCCGAACTGGACGTGGACGGCCTGCGGGGCGACATCGTTACCAACCGGGCCGCTAAGGCGATCGCTGCCTACGAGGGCCGCACTGAAGTCACCCTCGACGACATCAAGCGGGTGATTGTGCTCTGCCTGCGCCACCGCCTGCGCAAAGACCCCCTAGAGAGCATCGACTCGGGCTACAAGGTTGAGAAAGTGTTCTGCAAGGTCTTCGGCCTGGCCGACCCTGACGAAGCGGCGGTCAACGGTCGCCAGCCCGTGGGGGCTCGGTAAGCATCGCCGTGGGTCAGCGCATTCTCGGGCTTGACCCAGGGCTAGCCATTCTAGGGTTTGGGGTAATCGACGGGGCCGATCTTTCGGCCCCCCAAGCCGCTGGCACCCATGCCGAAGCCGCAGTGGTCGATTTTGGCGTGATTGAAACCCCGGCCAAGACTCCGGTAGGCGATCGCCTCTGCACTATCTACACCGATCTGCACAGCTTGCTAGAGCTGTACAAGCCGGATTTAGTGGCGATCGAAAAATTCTTTTTTTATCGCATGGGCAACACAATTTTGGTCGCCCAGGCGCGGGGGGTGGTGATGCTGGTGCTGGCCCAGCACAGCCTACCCTTTGTTGAGTTCACCCCAGCCCAGGTGAAGCAGGCGCTAACGGGCTACGGCAATGCCGACAAGGCTGAAGTGCAGCAGGCGGTGGCCCGTGAGCTGAGTCTAGACCGCATCCCTCGCCCTGACGATGCGGCGGATGGGCTGGCGCTGGCGCTGGCGGCCTGGTATCAGCGCTAGGGTGGTGCTATGGATGGTGACGAGGCTGCTAATGGTGGGATCGATAATGATATTTATGAACATATCCGTGAGTTGTCAGAGATAGGCAATAGTTACTTAGAGAAAAAAGAGTACTCAAAGGCCATAGAGCAGTATCACAAAGCATTTGACTTAATCCCTGAACCCTTTGAGAACTACAAAGCCTCCACTTGGTTGCTGACCGCAATCGGAGACACGTATTTTCTTGCACGAGACTACATAAATGCTCTACGTGCTTTAGAGGAGGCAATGTATTGCCCAAAAGCAATTGGCAATGCATTTATACACTTAAGGTTGGGACAGGCGTTATTTGAGTTAAATAACCTTGACAAAGCAAGGGACGAACTAGCGAGAGCATACTTGGGTGGCGGCAAAGAAATCTTCGAAGACGAAAATCCTAAATACTATGAATACCTCAAAGCTTTTATGAGAAACGTTGAATAGAAAGCCATGAATGAATATAAATTATTGTCTATGATAAATACCTTAGTAGCTGGCAAGTATGGTGTTCCTGAATTTGAGAAAGATTATTATGACTTTTATCTTGATGAGGTACCAAACTCTGCTCTAAATGATGAAGAGAGTGAATTTTTTGGTTCTGTTCAAGAGAAATTAGACTGGGTTGATGAAAATCCTGATAGCGTTAGTCGAAGTTATGGCTAGATGGATCATCAAGATTTCGTAGAGTGGCTAAAGGACAGGAGAAGCAAGTGAATTGTGCTTAAATGAATAAGACAATTAGATGAACTTGCGTCTCTTATGACTTCAGCGTTGTCCTTTACCCCAGTGGTATTTTCGCTCGCGATCATTACCTCAGGGTGTAATGATCCGATGTTGCTGATGAACGATTCTGAAAGAGCTATGTGGGAATCGATGAGAGTCGTATCGCATAAAGAAGCTAGCTTGTTGCGAGTTAAGCACTTGAGTCGCGATCTTGAGTACTGTTCAAGTAATGATGGCAGCTATTCTTTGTCACCGGAAGACTTTGAGATTCTGTCGAACCGGCCAAATGAAGAATTTAGTAACAAGTTATTTCAGTTGATTCCGTCCTGCAAGCCAATCACTAACTATTTACTTGAAAATATTGACCAGGCCCGCCAATCTGGGAATTCTCGCAAAAACATATATCGAGCTTTGGTGGAAGGGCAAGCAGATATTCGCTAAATCTTCCTTGTAATACGCTTTTCATAATGCAAGATGGGCTGAGCGATCGCAAACAGCAAATTCAGGTTTCCTCCACCTTCTCCTCGGGCAGCTCCTTCTTCATTAGGATCGCTTCGCTCTGGTAGCCCAGGCTGGTGTAGAGCGCCTGGGCCGCCTGATTGTCGCTAAAGACTTGCAGGCTAATCTGCCTGTGCCCCTGCTGCTGTGCCCAATGGTGGGCCACCTTGAGCAGGGCCGTAGCCAAACCACGCCGTCGATGGGCGGGAACCACGTAGAGCAGCAACGCGTAGGGATGGAGCAACCCCGTGCGCTGGTCAGTGGCCTGCCCCAGCCAGAGGCCCGCCACCGGGCCAGCAGCGTGGTCAGCAATGGCCTCGTCGATCCACCAGAGGGGGGTAGCGCGGCTGAGAAAGCGATCGACGGTGTCAGCAAGGTGGCCAATTGGCTGGTGGGGATTCAGCTCGCTGTAGGTGCGCTCCATGAACTTGACCACGGTGGCGCGATCGAGGCTAGAACCTACCCTCAACCTATAGCCCGGTAGCGCAAAGACATTATGTTGCTCCATGGACGTTCGACACAGACTATAGTGAGCACCGGCTTTATATAAAACAATTGCGCGCCGGTAGTGTCCCAGCGCTGAGCTTTTCAACTATCAGCTTATGTCCTCAGCTACCAGACCAACGCAATATTCAAGCACTTATCAGATCAGGCGAAGCTAGCCTTCCAGAATGCTCTCAACGGTTAAGGTTAGCTTTGGAAGAATTGACGGCTGAACTACAGTCTGGCCCTGGTATTTTGTGGCCTCGTACCGTCCCTCCAGAAAGATGCAGATGGTCAACTTAATCCAACAGCGGGTCTACAATCCAATATTCTGGAATGTCCAATAGGGTCGGGCGCTGGGTAGTAGTGGCCATGGCATATCAGTACCGCTGGTGCCTCAAATTATGACATTTCCACAGCCCTAGGGCTTTTTGAGCAAAGTCCGTGGTGGATTGGCTTGTATCTTTTACCCTGGCCAGCGAGAAACGAACTTGCTAGGCTGAGGGGAGTTTGCGCGGCGTTGATATTGACCTATGACATCCCAGTCTAAAACCCTGTTTGAGCAGTTCTTAGCGCCGATCTTTTCGCACCTGGTCGATCGCGATGCCCTGCTGCGGCTGCGCGACAGTATCGACTGGGAGGCCGGGGTGGCCCAGTTTACCAACCCCCAGGTGGTGTACCCCAACTACTACAAAATCAGCAACTTCCACGGCATCAAGAACGGTTACCTAAATGTCGATGCCGCCCTCACCTACGACCCCATTACCCAATACGTGCTGCCCCCCGGCGAGACCTGGGTGCGCGAGAGTCTGGTCAAGGCTATCAACGGTGAGCCTCGGCGAATTTTAGACCTGGGTTGTGGCACCGGCACCACCACGCTAATGCTGAAGCGGCACTTTCCCAATGCGGAGGTGATGGGCCTGGATTTGTCGCCCCAGATGCTGGTGATGGCCGACTACAAAGCTAAGGCTGCGGCAGTGGATGTGGCATTTCGCCACGGTAACGCCATGGCTACGGGGCTGCCTGCGGCCTCTTTTGATGTGGTGTGCGCCACGCTGCTCTTCCACGAAACGCCCCCGGCAGTGGCCAAAACTATTCTCTCAGAGGCGTTTCGGCTGCTGACCCCTGGGGGGCAAATGCTGGTGCTCGACGGCAACCAGCGCACTCTGCGGGCCGCCGACTGGCTCAGCACCATTTTTGAGGAACCCTTCATTCGCGACTACGGCCAGGGCAATGTGGATGCCTGGCTTGGCTATGCCGGGTTTGAGCGGGTGCGCACGGAGGATGTGTTTTGGCTCAACCAGCTGAGCTATGGCCGCAAGCCGCTGCCGGTGGCGGAGCGCATAGAGCAGCCCGAGGGCGAGCGCCAGTCCGATGACCTCCCCCTGCCTCAACCCGCCTAGCCCGCAGAAGCCATGACCCAGGTTTTGCACACTGAGCGCCTGATGCTGCGGCCCAGTACTGTGGCCGACCTCGACTTGGTGCGATCGCTGTGGAACGAGTCAGCCGTGCGGCGGTTTCTCTTTGACGATCGTACCCTTTCCCGCCAGGAGGCCAGCGACTTCTTGGTGGCCAGCGATGAGAGCTTTGCCCAGCAGGGCTACGGGCTGTGGCTGTTTTTTGAGCGCCCGTTGCTTGAGCGATCGGGGGAGGCGATCGCTCCCTCAGACCCATCCCTGACGATTGCCGGATTCTCTGGGCTAATCGCCGTTCCCGATCAGCCGCCCAGCCTTGTCTTTGGCACCCGACCTCAGCTCTGGGGCCGAGGCTATGTCACAGAAGCAACGGCGGCGGTTTTGAGCTACGCCTTCGATCAGTTAGGACTTGAGCAGGTGGTGGCTGATGTTGATGAACCCAACATCGCCTCTATTCAGGTTCTGGAGCGTTTGGGGATGGTGCGCACAGGGCAAGCCGTAGTCAATGATCACCCCTTGCTCTACTACGCTCTGCAACCCACTAAATAATCTCCAGAAGCTGGCTAGAGTAAGCCTTCAGCCGCCGCTGGTCCAGCCTTGAACCAATTGAGAAGACAGGTGTAATACTGAGTCCGTCTTGGCTAGCCCCGGTTAGGCTAGGCAAACACCGTTTGCCCCTACGCAAACCGCCTGTTTGGAATCTGGGTTATGCAATTCGGATTTGTTGTAAACCCCCACGCTCTGGCTAACGTTTGGTGATGTGTGAGCTGGGTTTTAGCGCACCCTGCTTACACTAAAGACGTTGGATAGGTAGGGACAGAGCCATGGTGCGACTTCAAACCTGGCAGTGGGCGGTGCTGGCGCTGCCCGTGGTGGCGATCGCGGGATTTATCTTGACCGCAGCAGGTGTACAAATTCACGCCTGGGGCCTGAACTGGATTTGGGGCGTGATCATCCTCATGCTGGTGCTGTGGCGAGGATTGCTGGCCCGCTGGACCAAGCCCGTGTTCAAGCAAATGGAAGAGGCCCTGGAGCAGGTGCAGCAGGAGCTGGATGAGGTGACTGAGGCAGAAGCCCCCGTCGGCATCCCTAACGCCGCTGCCGCCGCCGCCGCCCTGGAAGACATTCTTGTTGCCGCCCAGCAAGACCCCCCGGTGTGGGAAGACTGGAACCCCTTTTGGGAGCGCTGCCGCGAGGTGGTGACAGCGGTGGCCAACGCCCACCATCCCGGCGTAAAGTATCCGCTGCTGAATATTTATCTGCCCGATGCCTACGGCCTGCTGCGGGGCACCGTAGATGATGTCGATCGCTGGATTGACACCCTCACCCCGGTGCTGGGCCAGGTGACCGTGGGCCAGGCGGTGCAGGGCTATGAGGTCTACCGCCAGGTGGAACCCTCGGCCCGCAAGCTGTGGCAGGCCTGGAACTGGGCGCAGTGGTTGATCAACCCCGCCGCTGCCGCCGCCCGCACCTTGAGCGAACCGACCAATAACCTGGCCAACCAGCAGCTCTTGGGCAATCTAAACGCCCTACTGCGAGAGGCCACCCTGCGGAACCTGTACCGCCAGTCGGTGGCTCTCTACGGCGGCGAACTGCCGACGATGCCAGGCCCGGCCAAACCCTTACCGACAGCCCAGACCCAAACCCTGCGGGAGATCCTTGACCAGGCCGAGCCGGTGGAGGCCGTGGCCATCAAGCCCGTCAACATTCTGCTGGTGGGGCGCACCGGGGCGGGCAAGAGCAGCGTAATCAACACGCTGTTTGACGCCGACCTGGCGGAAGTGGATGTGCTGCCCAGCACCGACACCATCAGCACCTACCGCTGGCAAGGCGATGGAGGCGAAACTCTTACCCTGTGGGATTCTCCGGGCTACGAGCAGGTGAATCGCACCGACTACCGCGACCAGCTGCTCGACTGCGCCCGCGAGGCCGACCTGCTGCTGCTGGTCACCCCCGCCCTCGACCCGGCCCTGCAAATGGATGCCGATCTGCTCCACGACATGCGCGAAGAGGTGCCCGATTTGCCCGCCATTACGGCCCTAACGCAGGTGGATCGGCTGCGGCCCCTGCGGGAGTGGCAACCCCCCTACGACTGGCAGTGGGGCAGTCGCCCTAAGGAAGTTTCCATTCGTGAGGCTACCCGCTACCGGCAGGAGCAGCTGGGGGAGTTGTGCGATCGCATTCTGCCCCTGGTCACCCGCGACGGCGATCGCCCCGCCTGGAACACCGATGCCCTGTCCACCGCCCTAGTCGATCTGATCGACCCGGCTAAGGAGCTGCGGCTGGCCCGGTTTTTGCGCGATCGCGAAACCAAGATCACAGCTTCGGCCCGCCTGATCGATCGCTACCGCCTGCAGATGAGCACCACCCAGGGGGTGACCGCCTTTCTCAAAAGCCCGGTGCTGAAATTTCTTGCCACCCTTACCACTGGCTCCCCGGCCCTGGCCTACCTGCTGGCCGAGCAAATTCCGGTGGAGCAGCTGCCCGTAGTGCTGGGCAAGCTCCAGCTCGCCTACGACCTGTTTAAGGTGATCGGCCCCGACCAGGCTCAGTTAGACCTACTCGCCCTATGGCCGCTGCTGCTCGACCACAACGACCAGCCCGATCGCGCCGCCTGGGCCTTTGGCCACGCCATGGTCGAATACTGGAGCCAGGGGCTGCCGGTGGATGCCACCCGCCAGCGAGTCGAGCACTATCTGGGGCAGTACGACACCCGCTGAACCGCAATTCGCCCTGACTTACCTTTGAACCGATGAAGAGACCTAGCGCCGGTGGTAAATTGAAAACGCATCCCTCTGCCCCTTCGCCTTTTAAGAACAATGCTGATCTTATCTGCCACCAACGGCAACAACCTTGAACTGGCTCACGCTTTTGAGGCCGAAGCGACCCACCAGGGCCTAACCGCAGAGGTCATGAGCCTGCCCGATCTGCAAATACCGCTGTACAACTCGCTCGATAAAGCCAATGGCCCCGGCGATGGCCTATCTAAGCTGGCTCAGGCGCTGAGGCAACATAAGGGCCTCGTGATCTGCGCCCCGGAGTACAACGGTTCGATTCCGCCGGTGGTAAGTAATGCGATCGCCTGGCTATCGGTCAGCACCGACGATTTTCGAGCGTTGTTTAATGATCGGCCCGTAGCCCTGGCAACCCACAGCGGTGGCGGTGGCCAAAAGTTGCTAGTGGCTATGCGCCTGCAGTTTTCCCATCTGGGCTGCACTGTGCTGGGTCGCGAACTGCTGTCTACGTCCCAAAAAGCTGCCAATCCCGAGACCATCACTGCCCTAGTTAGCCAGCTTAGCGCCCTCGAATCTGCCTACGTGGGAGTCCCTGCCAAGGTCTAGAGCCGACTCCACAGGGCTAGGGACAAGCAGCAGCTTATGCTCCGAAGGAGTCAAAGCCAGTTATTTCTTATCCCATTGCTCTTTCATGCGCTGAATGCGCTCTAGCAGCGTCTCATTTGACATGCGAGAATTCAGCCGCTCCACCAGTAATGGGAAGGCCAGGGGTGAGGGACGCTGGGTGTCTTTCCAAACCACCGATCGCTGATCTAGTCGACTGAGCGTTTTGGCCAATCGGTGGGTCTCCAGCTGGTCTTGCAGCACCTCCCGCTCCGCCTGCTTCAGCAGCAGGTTGTTGGGTTCGTATTTAGTAAATACTTCGTAGAGCAGCGATGTGCTGACCTGAAGCTGGCTAGAGGTTTTGCGCGACCCCGGATAGCCTTTAAACACCAACCCCGCCACCTGAGCCACGCCGCGAAACTTGCGCTGGGTCAGCTCCGAAATGTTGAGGCTGGCGCGAATATCGTCCTCCAAATTCTCCAGACTGAAGAAGTCGCTGGAGAAAAGATCTTGGTAGGGATAGCCCTTAGGGCCGAGAATTTCAAAGCCGTAGTCGTTGACCGAAATTGTGAATGTCGCCGTCTTTTGCTTGGCAAAGCGGTAGCCCCAGAGAAACCCCAGCCCTTCATGAACAAAGCGGCCCTCAAAGGGAAATACGTAGAGATGCTGTCCCTCGCGGGTTTTACAGCTTTCTACTAGTAGCTCATCGGCGGTTGGCAGGGTAGAAAGCCGCTGCTGGGCTTCGAGAATGGGGGTAATGGTGAGTATTTCGTCGTTGGGAAGTTCCTGCAAATCCCCCCTGCCCCCCGTTCTAAAGGAGGTATTGGAGGAATCGTCCGTGGCGAGAGGCTGGGGGGATCGAGTTCTGCCAGTGGTGCCCGTCACTGACTTGGAGAAAGCTGTACCGCTAGAATCTCTAGAGAGCGACGATCGCACCCATTCCACCTCACGGCGCAAATGATGGCTGAGCGTATCTGAAATTGCCAGTTGCCCACCGCCCCAGGTAGGGGTCACGGTCGATTTTTTGCGAGTGCCCTTTACGTAAAGCACCATGTCTTTCATTTGAAAATATTCCAGCTGTCGCCCGGCGAAAAAGAACACGTCTCCCTGCTTCAGCCGCGACACAAACGATTCTTCGACGGTGCCAATTTCCTTACGGTTGGTATAGACAATCTTGACCGGCGTGTTGGAAGTAATGGTGCCAATGCCCATGCGGTGAATGCGGGCCAGTTTCGCGTCGCTAATTCTGAAAAGCCCCTCCTCACGCACCACTTTTTTGTAGCGAGGATAGGCCCCCAAACACTGGCCACCGTTTTCGATAAAATCTAAAATCCACTGGTATTCTTCGTCAGTGAGGTCAGCATAGGCGACGGTTTGGCGCAAATTTTCCAGGGTCTTTTGCGGCTCAAAGCCATCGCCACACGCCAAGGTGACCAAGTGTTGCACCAGCACGTCGTAGGGCTTGTACTGGGGGCGGCGGGTTTCCATATCGCCCAGCTCTAGCCCCCGGCGAAAGGCGGAGATCTCCAGCAGTTCTAGGGCATTGGTGGGCAAAAAGAATACTTCTGAGGTCCCTTCGGGCACGTGGGCGCTGCGCCCTGCCCGCTGCAACAGCCGCGCCAGATTCTTAGCGCTGCCAATCTGCACCACCCGCTCCACCGGCTGAAAATCGACGCCTAGATCCAGCGATGAGGTACAGACTACCCATTTAATGTCGCCAGATTTTACCCCGGCTTCGATCGCCTCCCGCTCTTTGACATCAATCGATCCGTGGTGCAGGGCAATGCGATCGCTCTCCTCCGGCAGGGCAAAATGCAGCGCCTGGTACCACCGCTCGGCCTGGTTGCGGGTGTTGGTAAAAATCAGGGTAGATTTTTTGATATCGAGCGCCTCCACCAGGGTTTCAAACATGCGCAGCCCCAGGTGCCCCGCCCAGGGGAAGGTATCGACCGACTCGGGGCGAATGCTTTTGATCACCGTGTCGCGCTTCAGGTTCGAGCGAATGATTACAGGTTCGGTGCCCAGTCCCACGGCGGTTTGAGCCGCTTCTTCCAGGTTCCCCAAAGTGGCTGAGATGGCCCAGGTGCGGAGGGTAGACTGGAGCGATCGCAAATGCCCCAGACACAGCTCCGCCTGGGTGCCCCGTTTTGAACTCATTAGCTCGTGCCACTCGTCTAGCACCACCGCCTGTAAGGTGCTAAACCGCTTAGCTCCGTCTTTGTAAGACAGCATCACCGCTAGCGACTCGGGCGTGGTGATGAGGATATTGGGCATGTTCTTGAGCTGCTTGGTCTTGCGCGACGAGCTAGTATCGCCCGTGCGCGACTCGACGGTGATGCCCCAGCCCATTGCTTCGATCGGCGCTTTGATCGCCTGCTCAATGTCACGAGACAGGGCACGCAGGGGGGTGATATAGAGCAATTGCAAGCCCTCTTTGGGCTGGGCGACCATCTCGGCGATCGGCCCCATGACAGCGGCGTAGGTTTTGCCTGACCCGGTGGGTACCTGCACCAGCCCGCTGCGGCCCGTCAGGTAAGCAGCCCAGGTCTCAGCCTGAAAGGTGAGGGGCTGCCAGCCACGGACGGTGAAGTATTGGGCAATGGGTGAAAGGCGCGGATCAGCCGTCACAGCGGGCTCCTAGCAGCGGGGCAGCCTACCGATTGTAAGGCAGCCACCGGCGTCGAGACTGAATCGCTCACTGACGCAACCGTTAGAAGCTTGCTCTGGCCACTGACCACTAGCTTGCAGAGCGATTGGCCGCAGTAACTTGACGATCTAAAACGTCGCGATCGCCTGAGCCACTGCCTTCTTGTGCGATCGCATCGATGTCTTCTATTGGGGTTTCCCCTATTTCATCTTCGGAAGGGTTAGATTCGTGGGTTGGCTGCATTTCGTTTAGCACGTCGTCGCCCAGAGGTTGACGAGCCGCATTGGGGTCGAGGGGCTTCATGGCGCTGTCTAGTCCAACACTCTCTTGGCTGTTGCTGTCGCGATTTTTAGCAGTCATGGTACGTCCCCCTGTCGGGTTGCTTGGGCTACCTTGATTGTTCTGTTTTCACGAGGCTTCTCAATCGGCCCCAGGGTTGAGTCGTCAACTCTAGATTTGGCGCAACAGGTAGAAAAAACAGGGTGCTTCAACGTAGTCAAGCTATTCCTCTGCCGCTGCGCGTAGGGGGTCTTACCCCTGGGGCTACCGTAAAAGATTTACATATCAGCGCCGGCTGTGTGAGGAATTTGACAACCCTCCCAAGGCGGGAATCTTTTTGCTGACGGCGCTCATCCTAGCTTCCAGGTGTGCAATCTTCCTTCGGCAACTAATGTCCTATGACTAACGCCAAGTCTATTTTTATCTCCTACCGTCGGCTGACCAGCATTGATATTGCAGGGCGAATCTATGATCGGCTAGTGGCTCGCTTTGGCGAAAATAGCGTCTTTAAAGATGTCAATTCGGTTCCTTTTGGGGTGAATTTTCGCCACCATTTAGAGCAAGAGGTCTGCCATTGTCCGGTGCTATTGGCCATTATTGACCCTCAGTGGCTAGAGGTTGCCGATGCCCACGGCAGACCTAAACTGGCCAATTCCTCCGACTGGGTACGCATGGAAATTGAGGCGGCTCTGCGGCGCGATCGCCTTGTCATTCCGGTACTGGTAGGCGGGGCTACCCTGCCCGAAGATGCCGCCCTGCCCGATGGGATGCGAGGTTTGGTGCATCGCCAGAGCACGGTGGTTCGCTGTGATCCCGACTTTCACCACGACATGGATCGGTTGATTCAGCGCATTGAAGGCGTGTTTGGCAGTTTGGCCGTGGGCAGCACCCCACCTACTCCGTCAAAGCCAGTGCCCAACCTGGTCGATGAGCTGGCCGCCGCCCTGGCTACCGTTAATAAAACCGCTCAAGGGGCGGCGGCTCGACCTATGGGGCGGCGGCGCTGGCTGCGAATGGCAGGGTTAGGGCTGCTGGGAGGCGGCACGGCAATGGCGGTGCGTCAGCAGGTGCCAGCCCTACAGGCCCTAACCCCCAGGGATGTTTCTGAGGCTCTACCCACCCTGGCCGCTCTGCCCGATCGCATTCAAAAGGCTCTAGAGCAAGGGGAAGAGCTGGCCCCAGAACCATTAGACCTGGAGGCAACCCCTGACTTGGAGCCCCCTGAGCTAGCAACTCCTGACCCAGAGCCCCCTGCCCTGGAAACCTGGAATTCGGGTGAGCTGTACAGCTATGAATCGGTGAGCGTTGACGAGTTTGGCATGGGGCGATCGCAGATTAAATTTTCTACCCCCTCCCACCAGGCCCTGCGGCTAGAGACCCCGATTGGCCCAGTCACCCTGCGGCTAGTGTCGATTGTGGGGGGGCAGTTTGTGCTGGGGGCTCCCGCCACCGAGCCAGGCCATGACCCTTCGCAGCCCTCTCAAACCATTGCCGCCGTCGAGTCATTTTGGATGAGCGTACACCCCATTACCCAGGGGCAGTGGCGGGCGGTGGCGCAGCTACCCAGGGTCAATCTGGATCTCAACCCCAACCCGGCCTACTTTACCGGCAACGATCGCCCGGTGGAACAGGTATCTTGGTCTGAGGCGGTGGAGTTCTGCGATCGGCTCAATCAGCTGGTTAACGCCTCTCCCACTGCCACCGGTCTACAGCGCTACCGCCTCCCCACCGAGGCCGAGTGGGAATACGCCTGCCGCGCCAAAACCACCACTCCCTTCCACACCGGCCAAACTCTGACCACCGACTTGGCCAACTACAACGGCACCCAGCCCTACCGCCAAGAGCCACCGGGCCAGTTTCGTGGCACCACCACGGCAGTGGGGGCCTTTGGCAAAGCCAACGATTTTGGTCTCTACGACATGCACGGCAACGTGCTGGAATGGTGCTCGGTCGGTCGCGACGGCGCAGACAACACTTGGCAGGTGGCGCGGGGTGGCTCGTGGCAAAGCCCGCCCCAGCAGTGCCGATCGGCGTTTCGATCGGGCCGCAAGGCCGATACTCGCAGCAACGAGGTGGGCTTTCGCATCGTTGGCGAAACCGCCTAGCGTTGAGTTAAAGAAACCCGGTTTTTCTAAAAAAACCGGGTTTCTGCATCAGGGCAGATACTTCTTGATTAGCAAGCTGAGCTTGTCGAGGGTGGCCTGGGGCGCTTTGTCGAGCGGGGTGATGATGGCGTACTTGAGGGCCGAGTGGGCCTCCGACTCGGGCGGGTTGGCGGCAATGCGGTTGACCACTTCACGAATCACCCGCTGGGCGTTGACGGCGTTCTTTTGCAGATTGCCGATCACCATCTCGACGGTGACGCTGTCGTGGTCGGGGTGCCAGCAGTCGTAGTCGGTAACCAGGGCCAGGGTGGCGTAGGCAATCTCGGCCTCGCGAGCCAGCTTGGCCTCGGGCAGGTTGGTCATGCCAATGATGGTGGCACCCCAGCTGCGGTACAGCTCCGACTCGGCTTTAGTGGAGAACGCTGGCCCCTCCATACAGACGTAGGTGCCGCCCCGGTGCAAATCTACATCGGGCAGATCCAAGCTTTCGACCGCATCAGCCAGCACCCCGGCTAGAGCGTTGCATACCGGGTCACCGAAGGTGATGTGGCCCACCAGCCCCTCACCAAAGAAGGTGTTGACGCGGTTGCGGGTGCGATCGATAAACTGGTCAGGCACCACCATATCCAGCGGTTTGGCGGCCTCTTTAAGCGAACCCACGGCGGAGGCGGAAATCAAGTATTCCACCCCAAGCGATTTCATGGCGTAGATGTTGGCCCGAAAGGGTAGTTCGGTGGGCATTAGCGTGTGGCCGCGCCCGTGGCGAGCCAAAAACGCCACGCGAGTGCCGTCCAGCGTGCCCAAAATGATGGCATCGGAGGGTGCGCCAAAGGGGGTATCGATGCGAATTTCTTCAATGTCGGTGAGGGCTTCCATTTGATAGAGGCCGCTGCCGCCGATGATGCCAATCTGAGCCTGTGCCGCCATGGTAGTTACTGTCGAGAGCTGGACTGCCCTATCATAGCCAACAGTTCTGTGGGCGAACCCAGACGCTTGAGCAGGTGCGCCGCCAGTTGGCCAAACCAATTTTTTTCGGCTACAGGGCCAGGGCCAAAACTGCAGAATTCTATCGATACGCCCTTTAGCCGCAGGGTCACCAGCGTCAGGCAAAACTGCAAACATCGTCTCACGCTCTTGCCGTGGTTGTAGCCGCTAATCGGCACATCACAGTAGATCACTCGATCGCCGACAGATAATTTAAGCGAATCGCAGGGCACCAAAAGCTGATTGTGGGCCAAAAGCCGGTCTATTTCCTGATGGCGATCGCGCACAAAGCGCTCGCTAGTGTGTTGGGCAAAAATTTGCGTTAAGCCACATTCAAGCGGGCGATAGTTAAAGTCTTGAATGATCTCCTGGCAGACAGCGCTAATGGCTTGCAGGGAAGCGTCGGGCGATGGTCCAAGGCCCGCCCTTTGGGGCGAACACCGTTGCCAGGCCAAACAGCGGGATGAGTCTAGCCCCTGGGCCACCTGATTTTTCCAGGTTTCATGGGCGGGGGCGGTGTGCTGGGCGGCGGCTTGAGTGTTGAGCATAGCCGATTCAAACGGTACCTGCAGAAAGCGGCACAGCTGCTGCAGCGTCTCGGTTGGTTGAGCAACTAAGGTTTCGTATTGCAGCGTATAGGCCAACCGATCGCGCTCAAAAAAAGCCTTGCTCTGGCGATACCAGCGCTCAATTAAGTAGGCACTGTGCAGAGGCACGTCACTGGTCCAGGGTAGCTTTGCCGCCATCGAAAGCGCGACATCTCGGGGGTCGCGCATAATGCGCACTACCCTTGCGGTTGGGTATAGCCGCCGCAGGGTGGCCAAATGCAGAATGTGGTTAGGGGTTTTTTCGGCCCAGCGATGCTTGCCCAGGGTTATTCTGTGCTGCTCGGTCAAGCTTTCTAAGAGAGCTTGAAGCGAAGGTTTGCGAGTGGCCAAATAGCGATAGATGGCCTCGGGCGTGACGCCAAACAGATCGGCAATGGGGTGATCTTCAACGGCGATCGCACCCACAAACTTAGCTGCTTTCGTCGGCCAGTTCGCATCCCCAAGCACCGCAGCCAAGTGCTGATAGTTCGCCTCTAAATACGGAAAAAAATGAGTTTCTGGTCCGCAGCTAATCTGGCTGTGGCTGGCCAAAATTGTAGCCAGCAGCGTGGTTCCCGATCGCGGCGCACCGACAATAAAAATAGGCGACTGAGACGCATCCATCGCTAACCTACTGCTGCTGAGGATGACCCAGAACCGCAATCAGGGCTTTTTCATCGTCGGTGAGGTCAAAATCGCTGGGGGCTTGGGCCGCCTCCTGCCAGACCTCCAGCAGCCAGCCTTCCTCATAGGCCTTGATCACGGTGGGGTGCACGTAAAATTTGCGGCAGGTAGCAACCCGGTTGCCCAGGTGTTGGGCGGCCCCTTTGATGGCTTCGCGAATATTGGCTTGAGCCTGGGTTTTGGAGGTAGCTTCGCCCAGTTCGTTGAGAATTTTGGCGGTGTAGGCGGTGCCGGCCCAGGTGCGAAAATCCTTAGAGGTGAAGTCTTCGCCGGTAATCGTTTGTATATAGCGATTGACATCGTCAGAGTCAATGGTGCGACGCTCGCCGTCGTCATCTAGGTACTGAAATAGCTGCTGACCGGGAAGTTCTTGGCAGCGCTTGATCGCTCGGGCCAGGCGGCGATCGCTCAGCTCAATCTCGTGTTCTACCCCGCTTTTGCCAATAAAGTGAAAGCTAATTGTGGTTGAGCCCACCTCCACATGCTCCTGTTGCAGGGTGGTTAGCCCAAAGGACTGGTTTTGCTCGCGGTACTCGTCATTGCCAATGCGAATGACGGTGGCCTCGAGCAGTTGCACCACGATGGCCAGCAGCTTTTCCCGCGTTAGGTTGCGCTGGCGCAGATCGCGATCGGTCACCTCGCGGATTAGCGGACGGGCGTAGCCAAAGGGAATCAGGCGGTCGAACTTGGTCTTGTTGCGAACCTCACGCCAGTCGGGATGGTAGCGGTACACCTTGCGACCTTTGGCGTCGCGCCCAGTGGCCAGCAGATGGCCGTTGGGGTAAGGGCAAATCCACACCTCCTCCCAAGCCGGGGGAATCACCAGGGCTTTGAGCCGTTCTAGCTCGTCGGGGTCGGAGATGCGATCGCCCTTGCGGTCTAAATACGTAAACCCCTTGCCGCACCGCCGTCGCCCCAACCCAGGGCGATCGTCGCTGACGTAGCGTAGCCCAGCCGATTTAGCCGCCTGGGCCGGTTCTTCAATAATGACTGGAGGCAATGCCAAATCGGCATCTGCACTATCTGCAAGCTGACGCGAAGCGCTAACCATGTAGGTTCTAAACCAGGCAAAGAATCATTTCCTACCAGCTACAAACGCACTGGTTAGGCATTTCCCTTAGCTTAGAAGGGGCTAAAGGCTGGTTGGCTCTAGCTTGAGTTCAGTTCTAAGGGAGGATAAATGACTTCCACCACTTAGCAAGGGGGGCGATGCTGAGGTTTTTGCAGGGGCGTAGGTGATGCTCAATGACTGGGTGGAAAATTGAACAAACCTGTAATTCTGATGCAGCAAGTCGTCCTTCAACTGACTCGTATTCATCTTCCAGCAGCCAGGTTTGAGCCTCATCGTATTTAGCAGCGCTAAATACAACTGCATCAAGCCTCGCCCCTCCATAAAATAACGGAGTGCTTAAACTATAGGCACTGGCAGCTACTTGCTTGATTCAACTCAATCACTAAGTTTGTGGCTGCGGCATCGCTTCAATAAACGCTCTAAGTGCTTTGTTAACAGCTTCAGGGGTCGTGAACACCTGGGCTACGTCGTCATCTAAAACAACAACTTTAAGCTTTTTCACATCGTTCCCAACGGCAAATCTGTTGGGCTTCGCTTTTGGATAGTCAAAGCGATATTCCGGCTGCAGAACATCTTCAGAACTTGGCATAGGGTTAGAGGCCATTTCGTTCATAATCCTCACGCTCTGATCGAGTGGCTAAACGGGCACTAATGATACGAATCTTTCCCGGTCGTTCAGCAAAGGCAACTAGCAGCAATCGGTTCCGTTGGGAATGGCCAATGGTAATCTCACGCTGCTCATGAACTGAGTGGGCTTCATCCTCGAAAATGACGGCTAGAGAACTTGCGAAGACAGTTCGGGCTTCCTCAAAGCTAACACCGTGCTTCTGAAGATTGCTAGCTGCTTTGGGCGAATCCTACTCAAACTCCATAGCATCAACCTCAGTTTAGCTAGCTAGCGGCTCTGGCACTGCCCCCTGCAAATATCCCAGCCATTCGGTCAAGCTCTCCAGCTGTTTTTCGGGCTTGAGCACGCCCAGACCGCGCACCACCACCTTGCCGCCGCTGTAGACAAAGCGCGACTTCAGGTGACTGGGCAGTTTCTCGCTGATTTTCTTCCAAGCAGGTTCTTCCATAGGCGTTTCCAGCACTACGTGCTGTTTGCCCTCGGGCTTGATGCGCGAGAAGCCTGCCGCTTTGGCGACTAGCTTAAGTTCCAGCATGCGCACCAGCTGCTCGGTGGCGTGGGGAATGGGGCCATAGCGATCGCTCAAATCCGCCGCAATCTGCACGAGTTCTACCTTGCTGCTGGCTGAGGCCAAAGAGCGGTAGGCTCCCATCTTCTGCTCCAGGTCGGGGATGTAGTTGTTGGGCACAAAGGCGGTGACGTTGAGATCGACCTGGGTGTCTTCGACTTTGGGAATGTCTTGACCGCGAATTTCGGCGATTTCTTCTTCCAGCATGTCCATATAGAGGTCAAAGCCAATCGCATCCATCTGACCTGACTGCTCGGCCCCCAGCAGGTTGCCGACGCCGCGAATTTCCATGTCGCGCATGGCTAGCTGATAGCCGGAGCCAAGCTGGGTGAACTCCTGAATGGCGCGAAGGCGCTGGCGGGCTTTGTCGGTGAGGGATTTTTTGGGGTAAAACAGCCAGGCGTGGGCCTGAATGCCTGCTCGCCCGACTCTGCCCCGCAGCTGATAGAGCTGCGACAGACCAAAGCGATGGGCGTCTTCGATGAGAATAGTGTTGACGCGGGGGATGTCGAGGCCCGACTCGATAATGGTGGTGCAAAGCAGCACTTCGGCCTCGCCGTTGCTGAAGGTAAGCATCGTCGATTCCAGCTCGCCTTCGTCCATCTGGCCGTGGGCGATCGCAATTCTGGCCATGGGCACCATCTCGCGAATTTTGGCGGAGGTTTCCTCAATGCCCTCAACACGGGGCACTACGTAGAAGACCTGACCACCCCGGTCTAACTCCTGGCGAATGGCGGTGCGAATGGCTTCGGGATCGTGGGGCGACAGGTGGGTTTTGATCGGGCGGCGCGAGGGCGGCGGCGTGGTGATCAGGCTCATCTCGCGCACGCCAGACAGGGCCATGTAGAGGGTGCGGGGGATGGGGGTGGCGCTGAGGGTGAGCACATCCACCTGAGTTTTAAGCGATTTGATCCGCTCTTTTTGGTTGACGCCAAAGCGCTGTTCTTCGTCGACCACCAGCAGGCCCAAGCTTTTGAAGGATACGCCTTTGCCAAGCAGCTGGTGGGTGCCCACCACTACGTCGAGCTCGCCGGTTTTGAGCCGCTGCAAGATCTCTTTTTTCTCGTTCTGAGTGCGGAAACGGTTGAGCAGGCCAACCTGAATCGGGTAGGGGGCAAAGCGCTCCTTCAGCGTGTGGTAGTGCTGCTGGGTGAGAATGGTGGTGGGGGCCAGCAGGGCCACCTGCTGCCCAGCGGTGACGGCTTTGAAGATGGCCCGCAGGGCAACTTCGGTTTTGCCAAAGCCCACGTCGCCGCAAACTAGGCGATCCATGGGGCGATCGCTCTCCATATCGCGCTTCACGTCCTGCACGGCTTTAAGCTGGTCGGGGGTGGCCTGGTAGGGGAAGGAATCTTCCAGCTCCTGCTGCCAGGGCATGTCGGCGGGGTAGGCGTAGCCCTCCATTTTGGCTCGCTGGGCGTAGAGCCTGAGCAGGTCGACTGCGACTTTTTGAATCGCTTTTTTGGCCCGGCCCTTGGTTTTCTCCCAAGCGGTGCTGGTCATTTTGTTGAGCACCGGGGCCTGACCGCTGGCCGCTCGGTAGCGGGAGAGGGAGCCCACCTGGTCGGCGGCCACCCGCAGCAGCCCGTCGGCGTACTGAATGACCAGGTAGTCGCGAGTTTCGTTGTTGAGCACCAGGCTTTCGAGCTTGAGAAATTTGCCGATGCCGTGGCTGCGGTGGACGACAAAATCCCCCGGCTTCATCTTGTTGGGGTCGACCTGTTTGGAGGCGGCGCGGCGGCGCTTGCGCACGTAGCCGCCGGTCGCCAGGGTGTGCTGGCCAAAAAACTCGCGATCGGTGACCACCACAATGCGGAAGGTGGGCAGCACAAAGCCCTCCAGCTCCGCCAGGCCTGAGTACTTCACCGCCACCGGCACGTGCTGGGCGTGCAGCTTGTCGATCGCATTAAAATCCCTGGGGTTGGGGATGAACTGGGCCGGACAGTCGTGCTCCTGCAGCAGCGCCACCGATCGCGAGGGCTGAGCGGAAGCGAGCCAGACAGCATACTTGCGATCGCACTCCTTGCGAATCGTCTCCGCCAGCTTGCCAAACTGGTGGGGAATCGCCTGTACCGGGCGGCTGGCCAGGTTTAGGCCATTGTTGGCCTCGGCGATTTCGGATAGGTCAATGCGCGGGAATACGTCGGCGTCGCCCAGGGCGTCAGTGAAGGAGCGGTGGATTTTGGGGAGTTCTAAAGTTTTGAATTTTGAATTTTGAATTTTGAATTGATCCTCTCCATCACCCTCATCTTCTCCATCTCCCCACTCCCCACCCCTGACCTCCTGCCAATGATCTTCGACGTGCTCTAGCCAGCGATCGCTGTGGGCCTGGCACTGGTCTACCTCATCCACCGCCATCAGAGTATTTTCGGGCAGATAGTCGAGCACCGAGGCGGGGTTTGAAAACGCCAGCCCCAGCCAGCGGCGAGTGCCTTCAGGCAAAATACCGCTTTCTAAGCCTTCCTGGGCTGCTTCAGACAGTAGTCCCTCCAGCTTGCCCTGCGCCCTCAACTGCTCAATGATCACTGGGCCATACTGGGTGGGGGTAAGCACCAGGTGGTCGATCGCATCGAGCGATCGCTGGGTGGCGGGGTCAAACTCCCGCAGTCGCTCTAGCTCGTCGCCAAACAACTCTAGCCGCACCGGCAGCTCCGATGCCACGGGGTACACGTCGATAATGTCGCCCCGCTGCGCCCACTGGCCCTCAGTTTCTACCACCGTTACCCGCTCGTAGCCCAGGGTGGCTAGCCGCTGGCCCAGTTCCTTGAAGTTGATTTCCTGCTTTAGCTCCAGCCTTAGGCAGTAGGGTTCTAGGGCGGAGACCGGCGGCAGATGGGGTTGCAAGGCGCGTTCGGTAGCAACGATCGCCAGCTTGCGAGAACCCTCGCCCGAGGATTTTAGCGCCAACAGATCCGCCAGCACCTGGAGCTGGCCCCAGGTCATTTCCGACTCCTGGTCGAAGGGGTCGTAGGGCGACGCTTCGGAGGTGGGGTAAAAGTGCACCGTGTCCCAGCCCATGGCTTCGAGCTGCGTGGCCCAGCGTCCGGCTTCTTCGAGGGTGGCGGTAATCACCAGCAGAGGGCGACTTTGGGCCTGGGCCAGGGCAGAGGAAACTAATCCCTTGGGCAATCGGGCGACGCCGTTGAGCACCAGCTTTCCCTGCTGGTCGAGCTTGGTTAGCAGTTCGCTTGTGAGGGGTGAGCGTTGGAGGGCACGGGTAACAGAAGAGAAAGCCATGGTCAGCAGCGCCAGAAAAAATGGAAGCACAAGTACCCCTCAACTTTGCAGTCAGGGGATATGCGAGCGGCGATGACAAGCCCGCCTCACGTTTACCTATTGTAATAATCGACAGCCTATCATGGCAGCCGATTCCCTTGAATAGCGCGCTGCCCGTGGGCAAAAGCCTTAGCCACTGCAAAGGGATGGGCTACAAGCGAACAGCCACCAAAAATTCTGTGGCCGCGCCGCTAAAGGCTCAACCGCTCAGCAGCGCTTCGACAAACTCGTAGCTGGAGAAGGGCCGCAGGTCTTCGATGCCCTCGCCGGCACCAATAAAGCGAATTGGCAGACCGAGCTGCTCAACTACCGCCAGGGCAACGCCGCCTTTAGCGGTGCCGTCGAGTTTGGTCAGCACCACGCCGCTAAGGTTGGCGGCTTCGGCAAAGACTTCGGCCTGGCGTAGGCCGTTTTGGCCCAGGGTGGCATCGAGCACAAGCAGAGCTTCGACCTGGGCATCGGCGGCTTTTTTGTCGACAATACGGCGAATTTTAGCCAGTTCATCCATCAGGTTCTTTTTGTTTTGCAGACGTCCGGCGGTATCAACCAGCAATAGCTCAATGTTGCGGGATTGGGAGGCCGCGATCGCGTCGTAGACCACCGCCGCCGGGTCGGTGTTTTGGCCTGGGTTGGCGATTACATCGACACCGCTGCGCGCGCCCCAGGTTTTGACCTGTTCTACAGCAGCGGCCCGGAAAGTATCGGCGGCGGCAATTAGCGTGTTGTAGCCCGACTTTTTGGCAATGTGGGCCAGCTTGCCGATGGTGGTAGTTTTACCCGCTCCGTTGACCCCGGTCATGAGCCAGATGTTGAAGCTGCCTTTTTCGGGGGTAAAGGTGAGGTTGTGGGTGTTGCCCAGGGGGGCGTCAAGCATGTCGCGCAGAATGGATTTCAGGTAGGCGATCGCCTGGTCGGGCGGCAGCACCTCCTGGCGCATCCGCTCCTGCAGCGCTGCGATTACTTTGTCGGTGGCGGCGACACCCACGTCGGCCTGCAGCAGCAGAGCCTCGATTTCTATCACCGCATCGTCGTTGAGCGGCCCCTGGCCGACGATGGCCTTCAGCTGGTTGACCAGGCTGAGCCGGGTTTTGTTGAGGCCCTGGCGCAGCTTGTTGAGCCAGGTAATTTCTTCAGCCGAAACCTCGTCGGGTCGTCGGCCTTGGGCAGCAAGCACCTCCGCCGACCAGAGAAAGGCTTCGTCGAGGTCAATATCGGGCAGGATGGGGGCCGGGGGGGGCGCAACGACGGCGACGGGCTCGGGTTCTGGCTCGGGTTCTGCGATCGCAGTGGCCTCCAGCTGGGCCAGGCGCTGCTGGCGTTCTTCCTCCGCCTGGGCCCAGAAGGGACGAGGAGCGGCAGGATCGGGTGCGATCGCCTCGACAGCGGGTGCTTCTGCCTCGCCCATTGTGGTTTCAGCTGTGGTTTCAGCAGCAGGAACTTCGACGTCAGGGGAAGCAATGGGTTCGGAAGATTCTACAGCGATTTCTGCAGGGACTGCCGCTGTTGCGATCACCGGATCCTCAGCCACAGCTGGGGGTTCAGCGATTTCGGCCTCGCCCACCGCAGCCGCCGCTTCAGGGTCTACCACTGGGGCAGCAACCGTTTCCTCAACCCCAGCCGCCGCTACCGAAGGCTCAGGCGATGGCTCCTCAGAGGTTTCCTTGGGCTTTGCTTCGCTCTGCTGCTTTTGAATATTCTGGTAGGCGGCTTTAGCCCACTTCAGGTAGTCTTCTGACGACACTGGCGGGCCAGCAGCGGCAGACTCTTTCGCGGCTTCTGGCGCTTCAGCTTCTGGGGCCTTGGCTTCGGCGGCTTTAGCGTCGGCCTCGGCGCTTTTAGACTTGTCGAAACTGCGCTGAAACCAGTTGAACCCAGACATATCAGAGCTACCTTGCGGATGTCGTTACTGTTTTTAATAGTATCGTCCTGAGGGCCTAACCAGAGGGTTCGCCAATCCACCCCCTTTCTCCCTACGGGAGACGCTAGCGCGTTGGCGAAGCCTGTCCACAGGACAAATGACTCCGCTCAAGGATCATCCCCACCCCCTTTCTCCCTACGGGAGACGCTAGCGCGTTGGCGAAGCCTGTCCACAGGACAAACGACTTCGCTCAGGGACCATCCCTTCGACTTCGCTCAGGGACCATCCCTTCGACTTCGCTCAGGGACCATCATCTATTCACGCGCCTACACTACCGAACCATCCATCGTCGCTCCACTCTCTTCGACGCCCTCATGCTCTACCCCTGCCGCCTCTCCACGGGTTACCACCCGGCGCAGCACGCCGTTGATGAAGCGATAGCCGTCTTCGTCGCTGTAGCGCTTTGCTAGCTCTACCGCTTCGTTGATGGCGACCCGGTCGGGGGTGCCCAGGTAGTTCATTTCGACCACGGCCAGGCGCAAAATGTCGCGATCGATGCGGGCCAGGCGCTTGAGGTTCCAGGCCACCATCGCCTCATTGAGCACGGTATCGACATCGTGCTGGTGTTTAGCCGTGTTGCTGAGCAGCTCCAGGGCAAAGGCTTCGATCTCAGACTGGTTGCTGAGGCGAATAAACTCGGGCAGCTCTACAGCGTGGGCCAACCGATTGATGGCGGTTTGGGTAAGGGCGATCGCATCTTCAACCATGGTCCGCCCCTTTTCTACATCGCTGGCGCGGGTGCCGCTGTCGACCAGATACTGGTTGCCCCGCTTTAGCTCGTCGGAGGCGGTTTCGAGGGCGTCTTTAGCCTCGGCGGTCAGGGTTTGAATGGCGGCCAGCAGCAGCTTCTCGAAGTCTTGCATGACCAGTTTGCCAGTCTGCTCAGAAAGCTGGCTCAGGCCCAGCAGGGCCAACTCGCGAGCCATACGGCGAGCTTGCATAGTCAATGTCTCCCAGAAGCGGCGGTGCAGAATTCTGGCCCCGGCAAAGCTGCCCTGGCGGCAGTTTTAGGCGCAGCAAGGGGTGGCCAGGCTAGAGCCAGGCTATATCTTAGCAATCTTCTTCGATCGGCAAGACGGAAAGTTGCTGGGGGTAGTCGGCTAGCTCAGAGTCCATTTCGCTGTCGCCCTGGCCTAGAGAAATAGGGCTATCGCCTTCGTTGACCAGGGCCATAGCGCGATCGGCGGGCACAGCTGAGGCCAGGTTAGGGCCAACAATGCCGCCCGAGAGCAGCACCTTAAAAGCATCTTCAATGGAGATGGAAAGGTTCACCACGTCGGTTTCGGGCACGATGGCGTACCAGCCGCTGGYGGGGTTGGGGGTGGTGGGTACAAACACGCTCAGCATGTTTGAGGCGCTAGGTGCGGCGGTGGCGGTCATGGCACCAGTCACAAAGGCGATCGCCCAAACGCCCTTGCGGGGATACTCCACCAGTACTACTTTACGAAAGCGGGTGCTGGAATCTTGGAAAACGGTCTGGAGCAGCTGTTGCAGGGTTTTGTACACCGACCCCGCCAGCGGAATCGACTGCACCACCTTCTCGCCCACATCCAGCAGCCAGCGCCCCGCAATGTTGCGGGCCATCAGGCCAATGATCAAAATCGCCAGCAGGGGCACCGATAGACCAATCAGCAGGTTGATGAAGTTGACCAGTACCGGGTTGAGGCCGTCAAAGGGGGTCAGCTGCTTGGGAAAACGGGTCAGCAGACGCACCACCCAGCCCGAAATAGTGATCGTCAGCCAAATTGTAGTGGCCAGCGGAATGACTACCAGCAGCCCGGCGATGAGATCGTTTTTGAGGTCTTGCTTGATCTTTTGCAGCACGGAGGGCTCGGGGTGATCGGGGCTCGATAGCGGTGGGTTATTCAGGGTAGGCGAACCGTTTAAATCCATAATCCCAAAATGATGTCTAGGGATGGCTGAGGCTACAAACGTAGAACGGCGGCTGAGCTTTTAGTAGGTTTAATTTAAGTGAGTAAAAGGTGTTTATCGAGTATGGGCAGTCAGGCGACCTGAACCGCGATCGCCCTACCCAAGCATTGTAAACATTTGTATCGGAAAGCGGGTAAAAAGTACAGCTCCGTGATCAGATTGTGGGCCAGAAATCAGCCACTGTGCCTCTATCCTAGGATAAATGGGTAGCGAGGCTAACATAACCAGACGGGGCAGGACTCAAGCACCAGAACTGACCGTTAACTCTCCTGCCTCAACCCCCGGGCTAAGCTAGCCCCAGCAGGTGGCGGGCCAGGGTGAGATAGAGCAGCACCCCCAGCACATCGACAATGGTGGTAATAAATGGGGCCGACATCAGGGCCGGGTCAAATTTTAGGGCATCAAATAGCAGGGGTAACGCACCTCCAGCCGTAGAAGCCAAAATAGAAATGGCTACTAGGCTAATGCCCACGGTCATGGCCACGAACAGATCGCCCTGGAGCAGGTAGGCCCACACCGTGACCACTACCCCCAGCATAAGGCCCAGCACAGTACCGGCGATCGCCTCCCGCCGGATCACCGAGAGCGCCTGCTTAGAGCTAATCTCCTGGGTATTGAGACCGCGAATTACCACCGTAGACGACTGCGCCCCCACGTTGCCGCCGCTGCCGATCAAGAGTGGAATAAAGGCCGCCAGGGCCACTACCTGCTGCAAAATGTCTTCCTGGCTGCGAATGACGGCGGTGGTGACGGTGTTGGTGACTAGCAAAATTGAGAGCCACACCACCCGCTTGCGGGCCACATCAAACAGGTTTGACTGAAAGTAGCTGTCGCCACCGCTCTGCACGCCGCCCAGGGTGTAGATGTCTTCGGTGGTTTCAGCCTCGAGCACGTCGATCAGGTCGTCGACGGTAATAATGCCTACCAGACGCTCTTCGGTATCGACCACGGGCACCGCCAAAAAGTCGTAGCGCTGCACCAGACGCGCCACTTCCTCCTGGTCGGTGTCGGTGCGCACCGAAATCACCTCACGGGTCATCAGGTCGCCGATGGTTTGCTCGGGCTGGCCCGTGACCAGGTGCCGCAGCGAGAGAATGCCGGTCATGCGGCGGGCGGCATCGGTGACAAACAGGTAATAGATGGTTTCGCTGACGAAGGCACGGCTGCGAATGTAGTCAAGGGCGCGCAGCACCGTCCAGCCTTCCTTGAGGGCGACATACTCCGGCGTCATGATGCGCCCGGCGGTGCCGGCCTCGTAGCCCAGCAGCTGAGCGGTGGCCTCGCGCTCCTGGGGGCTGAGCTGAGCCAGCAGGCTGCGCACAAATTTGGCGGGCAGCTCGTCAAACAGCCTGGCCCGGTCGTCGGGCGACATTTTGTCGACGATGTCGAGCACGTCCTGGCGCTTAAAGTCTTCGATTAGGGCCTGCTGAATGCTGGTGTCGAGGTTTTCGTACACCTCGATCGCCTCGCCCTTGCCCAGCAGCCGAAAGGCGATCGCCTGCATGGCCTCGGGCAGCTCTTCAATGGCCTCGGCAATGTCGGCAGGCTGCACCGGCACCAGGAGGGCTTTGGCCCCTGGCAAGTTGCCCTGCTCCAGCAGTACTTGTAGCTGCGATCGCACCAGCTCTTGCAGCTCTCTGCGGTCTACCGTGAGGGGAAGTGGTGTAGTTTGCGCATCGGTCAACGACTGCATCTCGGCTAAACAACTGCCACTAGTCTAGTGGCCCCCGGTCTCCCAGAGAAGCTAAACCAGCAGGATTATTCTCTCAGCCCCATTAAACACTGGCAAACAGAGATTTTAGGGCTGCAATTGACCTGTTTTGGTTTAGCCAGGGAATGTGCTCCAGCAGTGGCCAGCCTGGGCCAGCGGCATAATCTGGGCCAGCGGCATAATAATAGGCCTAGGCCATTCTAAACCCAAACCCCCACCATGACCTTCGCCCGAGCCAGCAGCGAAATCATTGACGGACGCTACCGCATTCTGCAACCCCTGGGCCAGGGCAGCAGCGGTACCACTTATGCCGCCGAGGTGTTGGCAACGGGCCAGACCATTGCCCTCAAAGCGCTCTCCCTGCGCGGCCTGCAGGACTGGAAGAAAATTGAGCTGTTTGAGCGCGAGGCCCGCATTCTCAAAACCCTCAACCACCCTGCTATTCCGCAGTACATCGACTTTTTTCAGGTCGATACTGCCGACAACCGCTGGTTTTATTTAGCCCAAGATTTGGCCAATGGCACCTCCCTGGCCGACTGGATTGAGGCCGGGAACCGGGTCGATGAGGCCGAAGCCCGCCGCATCGCCGCCGAGGTGCTGGAGGTGCTGGTGTATCTCCACGGCCTCAGCCCGCCCGTCATTCACCGCGACATTAAGCCCCAAAACGTCATTCGCCGCGACGATGGCCACATTTATCTGGTCGATTTTGGCGCGGTACAAACCGTCTACCGCCATAGCCTTAGCCAGGGCAGCACGGTGGTAGGCACCTACGGCTATATGGCTCCTGAGCAGTTTCGCGGCCAGGCCGTACCCGCTACTGATCTCTACAGTTTGGGGGCAACGCTGCTGTTTTTGCTCACCCACCAGTCGCCCGCCGACCTGCCCCAGGAGCGCCTGCGCATTAACTTTCGTCCTTATGTATCGGTATCAAACGCCTTTGCCAACTGGCTCGACCAGCTGATTGACCCCCTGGTCGAAGACCGCTTTGCCTCGGCTGAGGTGGCGCTGGCGGCCCTGACCCAGCCTGCCTCCCTGGCTACCGCCGCCGCGCCTCGGCCCCTCGACCTTCGCCCTCCAGCGGGCACTCGCGTGCAGGTGTACAAGTCTCCAAAAGAATTAGTGATTACTATCCCACCGCCGGGGCTGCGCGGCAAAACCGCTGGGCTAGCTCTGCTCAGCTTGCTTTGGAACGGGTTCGTACTGCTGGTTTTAGGAGCGTTGATTCTAGAGGGAGAAGGTTTTGTGCTGCTGCTGGTGGCCCCCTTTGGGGTTTTGGGTTTTGGCCTGATTTCCGCCGCTGTAAATTCTTTGATGGCTCACGTGCGTCTGAGCATTGACCAGCAGCGCTTCTCCCTCACCCGTCGCCTGTGGAACTGGCGACACCAGATGACGGGGAACACCGCCGACCTGGTAAGGGTAGAAGTGAGAACAGGGCATTCTGGCTCTGGCGTGGAGGCCGAGGGCGATCGCCCCGTCTATACCATCGCCCTGCTAGACGACCTCAACCAGCACAAGTTTGGCACTCCCCTAACGGAGGTAGAAAAAGCCTGGCTAGTGGATGAAATTGACGCTTTTTTGCACCAGGCTGAGCAAAATCCCAGAGTTCTTCAAGGACCCTGGGATTTGGGGTAGCGCCTGGGATCTTGCCGTTTAGGAATCGTCCCGCGCTCGCTGATTTACACTGAAACCAGCGCCTCTAGGTCATCACCCATGGCGGTTACAACTCAGAAACTAACCTTTGCAGACTACCTGGCCTACGCCGATGGCAGTGGCACCCGCTACGAGCTGGTGGATGGGGATTTGGTGCCCATGGGTATAGGTACTGGGCTGCACGGAGCGATCGCAGAGTTTCTCACTGAGCAGTTCAAAGCCGCAGCGCAGCGGTTGGGCCAACCCTGGACAGCCAAGGATATGCGCATTGGAGTACGCTCTCCCCGTGGCACTCGCTGGGATACCTCTCGCATTCCCGACGTAGTGCTGCTACCGACGGCGCAATGGGAGGCTTTGCGAGCCAAGGAAGCCGTGATTGAGCTGACTGACCCACCCCCGCTACTGGTGGTGGAAGTGGTCAGCGACTCTACCGTTGCCACTGATTACCGCACTAAGCACAGCGAATACAGCGTTTTAGATATTCCTGAATACTGGATTGTTGACCCCCTACAAAATCAAGTGACGATTGGCCGTCTACAATCGGGCCGCTACGACGATGAAGTATTCACGGGCAGCCAGACCGTTCAATGCTCGGTGCTACCAGGCTTGACTCTCACAGCTCAACAGATACTTTCAGCGTCCCTAGCCTAATTTAGAAACAGTACTCCCATTGACCGCAAACGATCGCATCTTCTTAGTCACTGGCCCGGCGCGATCGGGCAAAAGCGAATGGGCCGAAGCCCTAGCCACCCAGTCGGGCCAGTCAGTCACCTACATTGCCACCTCCAGCGTTGACCCAGCGGATCTGGACTGGCAAAAGCGCGTGGAATTGCACCGCGATCGCCGCCCCGCCCACTGGCACCTGCGAGAAGTGCCCGTTGCCCTGCCCGAAGCCATTCTTGCCGCCACCGCCCAAGACTGCCTGCTAATCGACTCCCTCGGCACCTGGTTGGCCAATCTGCTGGAGCAGGACGATGCCACCTGGCAAGCCACCGTTAACGCCCTGATCGAGAGCCTGCGGCAGACCCCCGCTACCGTCGTGCTGGTCTCCGAAGAAACCGGCTGGGGCGTGGTGCCCGCTTATCCCATTGGGCGGCTGTTCCGCGATCGCCTCGGCCACCTCACCCGCTGGGTAGGCACCACCGCTGGAGCCGTGTATTTGGTCGTCGCGGGGTACGCCGTGGATGTGAAGCAGCTGGGTAGGGGGGTAGGGGGGTAGGAGGGTAGGAGGGTCCAATCCACTCATCCACCCATCCACTCATCCACCCGCCCACTCGCCTACTCGCCCACCCATCCACTCATCCACCCGCCCACTCATCCACTCCMTCACACCTCAAACGCCTCCATCTCAAACCCCTTCCAATGGCCGTCAAACTTCTCCGCCACCAGCGGCGTTAGAGTCAGCTTCGGCGGGCTGCCGCCCGATACCTCCACTCGCAGGCCCGAGTAGGGCCGCTTGAGCTGGCTGCCCTTACCGCTGCGGCCCAGGTATAGGTGTGACTTGGCGATGGTGCGGGCGGTGCCGTCAACGGTTTCGGTGAGCTCAGGGCCTTCTGGGCGCTGCCGCCTGAGGCTGTAGCCGCTGCCGCCGCAGACTACCCAGGGTATGTGGGCATCGCCGTGGCCGGTGTCGCCCGTACGCACATAGTCGAAGCAGTGGGCATGGCCATTGAGCACCAGGTCGACCAGGGGACGACCCTGGGCGATATCGCCGACTTCAGCGGCGACGGCGTTGAGCACCTGGCGCAGGTGGTGGCGCACCGCCAGAGTTTGTCCCTGGGGCCACTTGGTCGCTTCGGTGACGTAGGGCGGATGGTGAAAGAACACAATGCGCCCCCGCACGGCTGGGTTTTGCCAGGAGGCAATCAGGCGATCGCGCACCCAATCGAGCTGTTCAGCATCCACAGTGGAAATGCGAGCGCTGTCGAGCTGCTTGGCAATGTCGTTGAGCTGCTCGTCAATCGATTCGATCTTTTCGGTGATGTCTTCTTGAGGATCTTCACCGTCGAGGCTGAGGACTTCGGCCCCGGCCTGCCGCAGCAGGTCGGCCTTTTTGGCCTCAAGCTGCTGGCACTGCTGCTGCAGCTCTTGACGACTGGCCCGGTCGTGAACAACAGGTAGGGGTTGGTTAAAGGTATTGGAGTCGAGGGCAAAAAAGTCGATGCCGCCGTAGCGAAAGGTGTAGTAGCGGTTGGGCAACCGGGTAAACTCGCCAGGGCGATAGGTGAGCGCGCGGCTGCCCCCCACCGGGTCATCTACAGAGCTGGTGTAGTGGGTATCTAAATGCTTGCCCAAACCGTTCTGCGGCACCGCCTTTAAATAGTCTAAAAACGCTCTAGCGTAGGCGTCTCCCCGGTGAGAGCCGCGCCAGCTCACGTCTAGGTCCAGGTAGGAGCGCAGGGCAAAGCGCAGTGGCCCAGTGATGCCCGACAGCAGCCCGACTACGGTGGGCAGGTCGTAGTAGTCGTGGTTGCCCAGTACCGGCAGGATGGGTTTACTGAACACCATGCGATCGTAGGGCAAGTGCCGGTAGTCGTCGCCCCCCACCAGCCACTCCCGGTAGGGCTTAATAAAGTTTGACTGGTACTGGTCGCGCGAACCCACCAGGTACACCACATCGCCCGTGTGCAGCATAAACCGGGCCGAGTCGGCATAGGCCAGCAGCTGCTTGGCCACCTGCCGCTGGGGGCTACTGCGGCGGTGCCGCCCGGTGCCGCTGTCGCCCACCACCAAAAACGAGAAGGTGTCGTCATCTACGCCGCGATCGTCGATGACCAGGCGGGTTTGGTCAATACCTCGCTCGACTAGCTGGGGATGCTGCCATCGCACCCGCTGCTGCATGCAGCGAATTTTAGTTTCAATCGACGGTTCAGTGATCAGTTTGAAAGACATAGTGCTTAGGTGCGGTGTGTAGAATAACCCCGTAGCATGGATGGCGCTAGACCGACAGGAGCATAGCTCAATGGGCCTTTACAACGAAAGAATTCTGCCTTACCTGATCGACTTGTCCATGACTGGATCTACGCTGGAGCGCTACCGGCGAGATGTGCTGGCCGAGGTTAGCGGCGAGGTGCTCGAAATCGGCTTCGGCACCGGGTTAAATTTACCCTACTATCCCGATCGCGTGCGCCAGATCGTCACCGTAGACCCCAGCCCAGGGGTACACCACCTGGCCCAAAAGCGCATCAAGGCTTCACCCATTACGGTCGATCATCGCATGTTGAGCGGCGAGGCGCTGCCCATGGCAGACGGCACCTTTGATAGTGTAGTCAGCACGTTCACGCTGTGCAGCATTCCTGATATTGAGCAGGCCCTAGCCGAAATTCATCGGGTGCTCAAGCCCGGTGGCCGGTTCTTTTTTGTTGAGCACGGCCTCAGCCCTGAACCCGGCATTCAAACCTGGCAAAACCGGCTAACGCCTCTGCAAAAACGTATTGCTGGAGGGTGCCACATTAACCGCAACATGCGCCAGCTGATCGAGCAGCAGTTTGACCAGGTGGAACTAGACGCTGGTTACGCCGAGAAGATACCGAAGGTGGCAGGCTACTTTTATCAAGGCGTTGCAACCAAGTGCCAGCCGCCGGGCATGACCGATTGAATATAGGGCCAGCAGGTTGCCGAGCAGCATTGTCTATGACCTACCTGAAACTGTTGATTACTATGGCGCTCTGGGGCGGCACCTTCATCGCGGGGCGGCTGGTGGTGCAGGATATGGGGGCCTTTTCTGCTGCCTTTTGTCGCTTTGCGATCGCATCCCTAGCCCTGCTCATCCTCACCTATGTCATCGAAGGTTCTCTGCCCCGGCCTCCCAAAAAGCTGTGGCTGCCGATCGCGCTGCTGGGGCTGACGGGCATTTTTGCCTACAACGTGTTTTTCTTTTCGGGGCTAAAGACCGTCGAGGCGGGGCGGGCGGCGCTGATTATTGCGCTCAACCCGGTGGCGATCGCCCTCGGGGCCGCCCTCTGGCTCAAAGACCCTCTGACCCGCACCAAGCTGGCGGGCATTGGCCTCTCGCTGCTGGGGGCGGCGGTGGTGATCAGCGACGGCGACCCGGTAAAACTGCTGCGGGGCGATGTGGGTCTGGGCGAGCTATTTATGCTGGGCTGCGTGATCAGCTGGATGAGCTACACCCTGCTGGGCAAAGCCGTGATGGCCGAACTCTCACCCTTTGCGGCCACCACCTACGCCTGTATGGTCGGGGCCGTCATGCTGCTGGGGCCAGCGCTAGGGGAGGGATTAGCTGGCGCGATTGCCACCGCTACCGTCACCACCTGGAGCGGGTTGGTCTATTTGGGGGTGCTCGGCTCGGCGGTGGGGTTTAGCTGGTACTACGACGGCCTGCGCCAGCTCGGGCCAGCGCGGGCGGGCGTGTTTATTAACCTGGTGCCAGTGTTTGCGATCGCTCTGGCAGCCCTGTTTTTGCACGAAACTCCCACCTCATCGCTGCTGCTGGGCGGCAGTTTGGTCATTGCCGGGGTGGTTTTGACCAACCGCTAGGGCGTGGGATCGATCAGTAGAGCCATTCCATTGTTGGGTTGGCCCCCTGGTTCAACGCTGAATGGGGCAGCTACACCTCGCTTTTGGCCTGCTGAATCGCATCGTGAATGGTGTCAAAGGCGAAGTCGTCAATCTGCTGGGTCAGCCAGGCTGCTAGCGGCGTTTGGGGTTGAGAGAACTGAGCCATGATTTGGATCAGCTGGTCGCCATCGAGCTGGAGGGTGGCCTGCTGCATTTGGTCTAGCAGAGGGCTAGACAGTGTGCCCAAGAGGGCGATCGCCTCGGAGGTCGATAGGGGCTGAGGCTCGCTCAGCGCCGGGGGGCTGTAGGTGTACTGCACGCCCAGGTGCTCGGTTAGCTTGGCCAGCAGGTGGTTGGCCTGAAAGGGCTTGCGCACAAAATCGTCGCAGCCGTTGTCGAGGGCTCGGGCGCGATCGTCCTCAAAGGCGTTGGCGGTCAGGGCAATAATAATGGTTCGGGGCTGGGCTCTGTCTGGCTCCTGGGCCTGCTCCTGGGCACGAATGGCCTGGGCCGCCTCGTAGCCGCTGAGCACGGGCATCCGCATATCGAGCCAAATCAGCTGGGGCTGCCAGCTCTGCCAGAGGGCGATCGCCTCTGCGCCGTTGGTGGCCTCGCGCACCTCAAAGCCCACCGACTGCAGCAGCTGGCTGAGCAGGTAGCGATGGTCTTCGTAGTCGTCGACGACCAGCAGCCGGTAGCGGGGCTGCCCCGCCGCCAGAGCAATTACCTGTGTCCTGGCCGGGGTGGGGACCGCAGTCGTCGCCTCAACAACCGGCATGGGCAGGGTAAAGGCAAAGGTAGACCCCTGCCCCGGCTCACTCTCAAGGGTGATATCGCCCCCCAGCATGTGCACAAACTGACGGCTGATTGAGAGGCCCAACCCGGTGCCCCCCACCGCCCCCCGGCTGGCCTGCACAAAGGGCTCAAACAGGCGATCGCGATCGGCGGCAGCCAGGCCAATGCCGGTATCGCTGACGGTAAAGGTCACCGTTAGAATGGTGCCGGGTGGCGGCGCAGCCGCAATGGCGTAGGTCGGCGCGACCCGCAGCGTCACCTGCCCCTGGGGGGTAAATTTGATGGCGTTGCCCAGCAGGTTAATCAGCACCTGGCGCAGTTTGGCCACGTCAAGCTTGAAGTGGCGGGGTAGGGCGGGGTGGCGATCGAGGGTCAGGGTCAGTCCTTTGTCGTGAGCCCGCAGGAAAAACATATCGTTGAGGGTGCTCAGCAGGGCGTCGAGGTCAAAGCTAGAAACCCTGAGGTTGACCTGGCCAGCTTCAATTTTGGCCATTTCGAGAATGTCGTTGATCAGCATTAGCAGGTGCTCGCCGCTGCGGTTAACAATGCTCAACGCCCGATGGTGGTCGTCGCTGAGGGTAGGGTCGCGGGCCATTAGCTGGGCAAAGCCCAAAATGGCGTTGAGGGGGGTGCGCAGCTCGTGGCTCATATTGGCCAAAAAGGTGCTTTTGGCCTGGCTGGCCGCCTCCGAGATGGCAACCGCCTGCTCCAGTTCCCAGGTGCGCTCCTGCACCCGCTGCTCTAGCTCCTGGTTGAGGGTTTTGAGTGCTTCTTCGGTTCGTTTGCGGTCGGTGATGTCGTACATGCTGCCCACAATGCGGTAGACCCGACCCGACGCATCGGAGATTGGGTTGTAGGTGCCAACCAGCCAGCGCACCTGGCCCTCGACCGCGATCGCTCGCTCAAAGGTCAGGGGCTGGTTCGTGGCAATGCAGTATCGGTAGCGCTGCAAGATATTGGCGGCCTCGTCGGGGCCAAAGGCCGCTTCTAGCGATTTGCCGGCCAGCTCAGCACTGGGTTTGCCAAAGAGCTGGGCGGCGGCTGGGTTGAGCCCCAAAACGCTCACCGTGCCGTCGATCGCAATTTCAGAAACGCAAATCGGCTGGTTAACGCCTTCATAGATACTGCGCAGAAACTGCTCCTGTTCCTGCAGCTGGTTTTCGGCCTGTTTCCGCTCGGCTTCGCTGCGCTTGCGATCGCGAATATCGCGGCAGATGGTGGCCAGACATAGGGGTACCTGGGTGTCGGGATCTTTCACCAAAAACACCACCTGCTCCACAGCGATCGCCTCGCCGGTTTGCTCGTGGCAAAAGGCAGACTCGCCCCGCCACACCCCCTCTCTCATCACCGCAGGCAGCACCTCTTGCTCCAGCCGCAGCCGAGTTTCGGCGGTATGAAGTGTGCTAATGAGCTGACCGTCCACGGGCACATCCTCTAACCCCACCAGGCGGCGGCCAGCCCGGTTGAGGTAGAGCGCGGTACCGCTGAGGCTGGCGGTGCCGATTAAGTCGGTGCTGTTTTCAACCACCGCCGCCAGGGTTTGCAGCTCCTGGGTGCGCTGCTGCACCCGCTGTTCTAGCTCTTCATTGAGCTGTTTGAGGGCTAGCTCTACGTGTTTGAGCGGGGTGATATCGGTGGTGGTGCCTAAAAAAGTTACGGGCTGGCCCTGGGCATCGTGGCGCAGCTGCCCCCGCGACAGCACCCAGACCACCGATCCGTCTTGATGCAGCATGCGGTACTCAAAGACAAATTCTGCTGTCTCACCCTGCAGGCAGGCCTGAATGGCTGCCTGCAGCGGGTCTCGATCCTCGGGGTGGATCATGGTGAGCCGCTGGTCTAGGTTGTCATCAACCGCCTCGGGGCGGTACCCGAGCAAAGACTTGACGCTGGGGTCGAGGTAGCCTGTGTTGGTGGCGAGGTTGAGTTCCCACACGCCTACCCTGGCGGCATGGGTGGCGCGGCGATAGCGCTCTTCGGCCTGCTCTAGGGCTAGCTCAGTGCGCTTGCGCTCGGTGATGTCGTCGATGGTGCCGACAATGCGCACGACCACACCCCGGTCATCGGTCAGGGGAAACCCCTGGCAGCGCAGCCAGCGCAGCTCCCCGTTGGGGTGCAAAAAGCGATACTCGCAGTCGATCGCCTCCCCCTGCAGCTCTCGGGCCGCGAGGGCCGCAATGCGATCGCGATCGTCGGGATGCACCCGCGTGAGCCATTGCGGTTGGCTGTTAATAGTCTCTAGCGCAGCGCCGGTAATAGCGGCGTAGGCGGGGTTGACGTACTCGTAGCGCAGCGTTAGTGCATCGAAGACAAAAAAACCTTCCCGCACCGTTTCGGCCAGCTCTCGGAAGCGGGCTTCGCTGGCTTGAAGGGCGGCCTCGGCGGTCTTGCGCGGCGTGATGTCGTACATTACCCCCGCCGCCCGCACAATCTCGCCCCCTTCGCCATACACCGCCTGACCGCGATCGGCCATCCAGCGCTCGGTCCCGTCGGGCCACAGCACTCGATACTCGATGGTAAAGGGCTGGCGATTGGCTAGGGCTTGCTCTACAGCGGCGTGGCTGGCGGCGCGGTCGTCGGGGTGCAGCGCCGCCAGCCAGTCCTGGTAGGTAAGCTCAAGGGAGCTGACGCTGCGGCCCAGCAGATTGTAGGCGATGTCGCTCCAGCTGAGGCGATCGCTGATTACATCCCAGGTCCAGACGGCAATTTGGCCCAGGTTGAGGGCCAGGCTGAGCTGCTCCTGGCTGTGCTGAAGCGCCGCCTCCGCGCGTTTGCGATCGCTAATATCGCGCACCAGCACCAGCACCTGGTCGGCCTGGTAGGGCACCATGCGCACCACCTCGTACTGGGTGCGATCGCCAAAGCTGAGCTGCTGCTCAAAAAACTGGGTCGTGCCGGTGGCCAGCGTTTGAGCAATGGTCTCTTGCCACTGGCGCGCGACCTCGGCGGGCAGCGCCTCGGCAATGGTAGCGCCGACTGGCCCTCGGGCCGCCAGCGGCACCAGGTTCCCCGTAAAGCCATTGGCCGAAAAATCGAGGTACTTGCCCTCGGCACTCATCACAGTCATCAGGTCGGGCACCGCCGAGAGAATGGCCCAGTTGCGGGCTTCGCTTTGCTTGAGGGCCAGCTCGGCCAGGCGGGCATCGGTGCGGTCTTGGCCCGTGCCCCGCAGCTGCACCACCTGGCCCTGGTCGTCATAGACGGCCTCCCCTCGGCCCAAGACGTAGCGCACAGCGCCATCGGGCCGCACGATGCGGTGCTCAACCTCATAGGCCGCCCCGGTGGCGATTGCCCGCTCAATGGCCGCTTGCAGGGGTGGCCAGTCGGCGGCGGGAATGCTTTGTCGCCATTGGTCATAGCTGGGGACGGGCTGGGTCGGGTCGAGGCCGTAGATGCGAAGCAGCTCCGCCGACCAGGTCAAGCTCTGGCTGGCCAGGTCAAACTCCCAGCTGCCCAGGTGGGCGATGCGCTGGGCCTCGGCCAGGCTGCTCTGGCTGCGCCGCAGGGTTTGCTCGGCCTGGGCGCGATCGCCCAGACTAGACACCCCCCAGTCGAGCTGCACCGCCAGGGCCGACATCCGTCGCTGCACCGCCATCAGCTGTCGGTTGGCCTCGGCCAGGGCGGCCTGTCCTAGAGCCAGCTGTTGCCCCTGACGGTAGTAGCCCAGGGCTGCCGTCACCGTAAACATCAGCTCGGGCTCAGAGCCGGGGTAGCCCAGGCGGCGGTAGACGGCGGGCTGGGCTACGGCGGGCGCGGCGGTTTCAGAACCCTCAGATCCCTCATCTAGCACCACTACCAGCGCTTGGGGAAAGTGGTCACAGACGGTCTGAAGCGCTCTGGTTCCCAGCCACGCCGACGTGGCGATCGCCACCGCCACCTCGCCGCCATCAGCCATCAGCTGCTCCACACAGGCGGCTGCCGCCGCCGTCGTCGCGGCCTGCCTCACGCTACAGTCTGAAAATTCGGTGGTCAGTTGATCGAGCAGTGGGGCAGCAGCATCGACAAGGCAGAGAATAGTGAGCGTGCTCATGGGAAAAATTTAGCGCAAGGGGTAGGGGAGTGCCAGCGGCTGTTTAACTGACATCGCCAGGGACGGCTGGTAGAACAACGTAAAACGTAGTGCCCTGGCCCAGCTGCGACTCAGCCCAAATGCGGCCCCCGTGGTGCTCCACAATTTTTTGGCAGGTGGCCAGGCCAATACCGCTGCCGGGGTAGGTTCGAGTGTCGTGGAGGCGGTGAAAGGCCTCAAAAATTTGCCCCAGGTGCTCGGCCGAAATGCCAATGCCGTTGTCGTGAACGCCAAATCGCCAGGCCTGGGGCTGGGGTTCTACCGAAATGCTAACCTCGGGCCGGGTGTCGGGCTGGGTAAACTTGAGCGCGTTGCTGATCAGGTTTTGAAAGAGCTGCATGAGCTGCACATCGTTGCCCATCACCCTGGGCAGGTCGCCGTAGACGAGGTCGGCCCCGGTCTCGGCAAGGGCTACCTTTAGATTGAGCTTCACCTGGTCGAGCAGGGCGTTGCCGTCGACTGGAGCCATCAGGGGCTGAGCCTGCCCCGCCTGGGCGTAGGCCAGCCAGTCCTGAATCATCTGCTGCATGCGGCCGCTGGCATCCAAAATATTTTCCAGGTAGGGCTGGGCAGGCGATTTCTGGATCTCTGGACAGGCCAGGCCGATCAGCTTGGTGTAGCCCAAAATACTCTGCAGGGGCTGCTGCAAATCGTGGGAAACCACGGAAGCAAACTGCTCCAGCTCTCGATTTGAGCGCACCAGTTCTTCGTTTTGGGCCACCAGCTGCCCCTGGAGCCGTCGCAGGTCAAGCTGGTGGGCAATGCGGGCCAGCACTTCGGCCTCCTGAAAGGGCTTGGTGATATAGTCGGCCCCACCGGCGGCAAAGGCTTTGACCTTGTCAATGGCATCGTCGAGGGCGCTGATAAAAATGATTGGAATGGCCTGGGTGGTAGGGTCGGCCTTGAGCCGTTCGCACACTTCATAGCCGCTCATCTCCGGCATTTTGATGTCGAGCAAAATCAGGTCGGGGGGGGCCACCCGGGCGGCTGCGATCGCCCACTGCCCAGTCAGCGCCTTGCGCACCCCCAGCTGATGCCGCCCCAGCATGGCCGACAGCAGCCGCAGGTTGTCGGGGGTGTCATCCACAATTAAAATATCGCCCTTAACGCCCGCATCGGTGGGGGAGTTCATACTGGTCTCCTGTGTCTGCCTCGTAAGCATGGTCTGATTCCTTTGCTGTAGCGCTGCGCATACCCCAGCCGCGCCGCAGCTCTGGTGTTTGACGGTTTATTTATTCCCTGGCGCTGTCGGTGAAGGATCATCAACTTCAGCGTGCAAACAGCCGAGAATGCGGTCGAATTCAAAGTTTTGAGCCCAGCTGGTTAGGGTTTGGGTGACGCTGATTGGCGCATCGCGCATCTGCCCCAGCAGCTCAATTAGGCGATCGTCGGAACCTGCGATCGCGGCCTGACCCAAAGCCCGCTGCCAGTCGGCGGCCATGGTTTGTAGCCATAGCCGCAGCTCAGCACGCTCGGGCGGGGGGGTGGCTGGCTGCGCCACCTCTGGCCCCTCAGGGTAGCAAACCGCCGCATCTACGACCTCAGCGTAGCGGTAGCGCACCGGCAGATAGGCGGCAATTTTTTGCAGTAGCCCCTGCATTTGAAAGGGCTTGCGCACAAAATCATCGCACCCAGCGGCCAAAATTCTAGCTCGCTCCTCCTCAAAGGGGCTGGCGGTGAGGGCAATAATCACCGGGGCCGGATCGAGGGTTAGCGCCCTAATCTGGCTGGTGGCGGCATAGCCGTCGAGGCCGGGCATGCGAATGTCCATCCAGATCAGGTGGGGGTGCCAGGCCTGGGTTTGGGCCACGGCCCCGTAGCCGTCGGCGGCGGCCTGCACCTCAAACCCGGCCGAGGTGAGCAGGCGCACCAGCAAATAGCGGTTAGCCGGATGGTCTTCGACCACCAGCAGTCGCCACGGGGGCTGCCCCTCGGCCAGTCCCAAAATCGGAGCCGCATCGGTGGCCGGAAACACCGCCGAGCGCTCGACCCGCTGCACCGGCAGCGCAAAGGTAAAGGTCGTCCCCTGGTTGAGCTGAGTATCGAGGGTGAGTTCTCCCCCCATCAGCTGCACAAACTGCTGACTGATGGGCAGCCCCAGACCGCTGCCCTGGTGTGGCGACCCCGGACTGGCCGCCGACCACTGCAGCCCCGCCGCGCTCTGCATAAACGGCTCAAACAGCCGGTTGAGGTCTTCGGGGGCAATGCCGGGGCCGGTATCGACGACGGCAAACTCTAGCGCCCCGTTGGTCTCTGGGTAGGCGGCGGCTAAGGCAGCGGGCACGGGCTGCAGGCTCCTTACCCGCAGGCTGACCTGGCCAGCCTGGGTAAATTTGATCGCATTGCCCAGCAGGTTAATCAGCACCTGGCGCAGCTTTCCCTCGTCAGTGGCAATGTAGGCGGGGATCGCTGGGTCGCAGTCAAAGCTGAGGCTCAACCCCTTGGCCTCCGCCTGGAGGGTGAGCATGGCTTCCAGGCTGGCCAGCAGGTACGACAAATCAAAGGTGGTGACGTGCAGCGAAATGCGGCCCGCCTCAATTTTTGACATCTCGAGCACGTCGTTGATCAGCGCCAGCAGGTGTTCGCCGCTGCGGCTAATAATTGCCAGGTAGTTCTGGGCCTGGGCCTCGAGCTGGCAGTCGCGGGTAATCAGCTGAGCAAAGCCAATGATGGTGTTGAGGGGGGTGCGCAGTTCGTGGCTCATGTTGGCCAAAAAGGTGCTTTTGGCCTGGTTGGCGGCATCGGCGGTCTCGCGGGCCTGGCGCAGGGCATCTTCGGCCTGCTGACGCTCTAGCTCCGCCGCTGCCCGGGCGGCAAAAATGCGCAAAATTAGCTCGCGGGTATGGTCTTCGACCATGGGCTTGTCGTCAATTACGGCCAGGTGACCAATCACATGACCAGCTGCATCTACTAGGGGAATGCCCAAAAAGCTAATGGCCTGCAGCGCCGTCAACTCGGCGTCGTTGGGGTAGAGGGCCTGCACCCGCTGGGGCACATAGATGACCTCACCGGCGACCACCCGCTCGCAGGGGGTGCCCGTCAGGCTGTACTCTACGCGATCGCCCAGCCGACCATCCTGCCAAAAAGCTAGCGTACTCACTCGCGCTGGATCGCTCTGCAATCGCTGTGTGACAATGGCGTTGCGCACCTGCAAAATATCGGCCAGGTAGCGCACCAGCGACTCAAAAAAATCGCGGCCCGTCTTGGCGGCGGTGCCTTCGACAATCAGCCGCAGCGACTCTTCCTGGCGCTTCACCTGGGTCAGGTCTTCGGCTACCCCCACCAGTCGGTACACCTCGCCCTGGTCATTGCGAATGGGAAACGCTCGCGTCCGCACCCAGGCCGACTCTCCCTGGGGCCGCACGATGCGAAACTCTTCGTCGTAGCTAAAGTAGGCCAGGCTGGCTGCGGTTTGGCTGCGGGGCAGACGACGAACTACGCGATCGCGATCGTCGGGGTGCACCGCCGTCAGCCAGGCTGCGGGGTGGGCGTAAAGGTCGTTGCGCTGGCGTCCCCAGATGCTCTCGTAGGCGGGCGACACGTAGCTAAACCGCCGGGGCTCGAGGTCGTAGATCCAAAAAACACTGTCGATGTATTCGGCCAGCTGGCGAAATTTTTCTTCGCTCTGGCGCAGGGCCGCCTCTGCCTGCTTGCGATCGCTGATGTCGCCGGTTGAGCCCACCAGCCGAATGGGCTGCCCCTGCTCATCCCAGAGGGCCTGGCCCCGCGAGATCACCCACTTGTAGCTCTGGTCGCGGCAGCGCAGCCGATACTCGACTTCGTAGGTGGGCAGGGTGCGCTGAATCAGGTAGGCATGGTGCACCGCCATCACCCGATCTAAGTCGTCGGGGTGAATGCGCGACTCCCAACGCAGGTCGTCATCGCTGAGCCCCCTGTGATCCGCAGTGGCGTCGGTGGCGTCGGTGTAGCCCAGGAGTACTCTGTAGCGCTCTGAAAAAAAGGCCGTTTGGTTGCGAAAGTCGAGGTCGTAGATGCCGGCGTTGCTGCCCTGAATCGCCAGCTGCCAGCGCTCCTCGCTCTGCTGGAGCTTGGCCTTGGCCCGCTGCCGCTGCTGCTCCAGGCGGTTTGTGCTAATCACCTTGCCAATGCTTTGCGCCATCAGCTCAATAATCTCTTTTTCGTGCTGTTTAAACCCCTGGGGACGGGCCGCGGGGTTAAAAAAGCACAGGCTGCCGTAAACCTCGCCCTCGACCACAATGGGGGTACCCAGGTACGACTTGAGCCGCAGCGCCCGAGGCAGCGGACGCTGGCTCAGCTCGGGGCGATTGCTAATGTCGGTAAAGCTGACGGTCTGCTGCGGTCGAATAGCCAGGCTGCAGAGCGTGTCGTCGAGGGGGCAGCGCAGCTCTGGCCCTAGCTCTGGCAGGTCGGCCACCATGGCCTGGGCGACAAAGKCGGGACCTTCAACCTTGCCCACCAGCCCCCCGGTAAACCCCAGCACCTGGCAGCCGGTGTCGAGGTAGTCGGCCAGCAGGGCGTCAAAACTGTCAAACTGAGTCAGGCTCAGGCGGTGAAGCTGCTTCAGGCTCTGGCTAAAGTGGTTGAGCGCCTGGGAGTTGCTGAGCAAAATCTGCTCGGCCTGCTTGCGAGCGGTGATGTCGCGGTACTGCCAGAGGTGGCCCTCAAGCCCGCGATCGCCCATCAGGGGCACGTAGTCGCGCTCTAGGGTGCGGCCATCGGCCAGGGCAATTTCTTCGGCGACGAAGGGCTGCTGCGCGGCCCGCAGTGCCTCAATGCGGTTATTAAAAGCGACGGGGTCCCCCCACAGCCCAACGCTGTTTTGCACAAAGGCCTGACTGCTGGCCCCCACCAGCGCAGCGGGGGGCATGGCCAGACGAAACAAGCTACAGCAGGGCTGGTTGACCATCACCACCTGACCCGCCAAATTTTCTAAAATTACCCCCACCTGCAGGTGCTCAATGAGCGTGGCCAGTCGCGCCGTCATCTGCTGCAGGCTGGCCTCAACCTGGCTGCGATCGCAGATTTCCTGCTGCAGCTGCTGGTTTTGGGCCGTCATCTGCTGCTGCAGATGACGAATGGTGAGCTGGTTGGCAACGCGGGCCAGCAGCTCTTCTACCTGGAAGGGTTTGGTTAAATAGTCGGCGGCCCCCACCGCAAAGGCTCGCACCTTGTCGAGAGCTTCGTCGAGGGCGCTGAGAAAAATGATCGGAATCGCCTCGGTGCTAGGGTCCGCCTTGAGCCGCTGGCACACCTCATAGCCGTCCATCTCCGGCATGCGGATATCGAGCAAAATCAAGTCGGGCTGGGTGGTTTTGACCGCCCTCAGGGCCATGGCCCCACTTCTAGCGCAGCGGACCCCATAGCTCTGTCCGGCCAGGGTTTGGGCCAGAAACCGAAGATTTTCGAGGGAGTCGTCTACGATTAGCAGCGTGACGCCAGCAGCAGCGCGATCGGGCGCGGACGGAGCAGGGGCAGGACGCAGCATGGAGTAGGGGTGAGATCAGTAATCATGTAGCCAACATTCCCTATTTAGCCTACGTTTGCCCAAAGCGTCGAGTTAAACGACAGCCGCCCCACCAACAGGTGGATGAAAGGGCAGAGGGCAAGCGTGACAATGCCAGATTGAACATCGGATGCCAGTATTTAGAGTAACCAGGGCAACATAGGGAATGCCATAGCCACAACTACAGACCACGCTTTGAACCGTCAGGAACTTCTGACCGCTTATACAATGATTTAACTCAGTGCTTCAACTGTAAGGATTGCTTCATTGTGGCGAACAATTGTGACATAGCTGTGACGGGTCAGCCCGGCAGGGTTTGCGCTCTGTGATAGGCGTCGGCCAGGGTGGTAACCGTAGCAACTGGAGCTGCCGCTGGGGCAAGACGGGAACTGTCGCTGGAGTTGGGTCAGGGCTGCCAGCCAGACACTCCTATGGCCTGGGCCAGAACAATCCGGAAGAAAACATTTGGACAGGAAACTTGGGCTAATACCTCGCCACTGGGCTGCCCACGCTAGGGCCTGATGCCGCCATGAAACTCCTTCTCGTTGACGACGACGATATTCTAATCGGACAACTTACCAGCGATCTGGCCAGCCAAAACTATGTGGTCGATACCGCTGGCGACGGGCTGTTGGGCTGGGAATACGCCACGGCTGCTCCCTACGACCTGATTGTGCTAGACATCGACCTGCCGGGCCTCGATGGGGTTTCGCTCTGCCAGCGATTGCGCCAGACGGGCTACGCTGGGCCAATTTTGCTGCTGACAGGGCGCAGCAGCAGCACCGATAAGGTGCAGGGGCTAAATGCCGGGGCCGACGACTACCTGGTAAAACCCTACACCCTAGGGGAGCTGACGGCTCGCATCCGGGCGCTGCTGCGCCGTCCCCCAGCGGTGTGCGATCTCAGCCTGCGCTGGGGATCGCTGCAGCTTAACCCCAACGCAGGCCAGGTGACCATAGCCGATCGACCGGTGGTGCTCTCACCCAAGGAATATGGCCTGCTGGAGCTGTTTTTGCGCTACCCAGACCGCATTTTTAGCAACACGGTGCTGCTGGAGCGGCTGTGGAGTGCTGACGAAGCCCCTGGCGAAGAGACCATTCGTACCCACATTAAGCGGCTGCGGCGTAAGCTCAAGCAGGCCGGAGGCGACGACGTCATTGAGAATGTCTACAGCATGGGCTACCGTCTCAGACCCCTGCCGCCCGAAATGGCTCCGGAGACAGCTGAGACGTTTGAGAGTGCCACCCCAGCCCCGCCGAAGGGGGTGCCAGAGGGGGTGCCAGAGGGGGTGCCAGAGGGCGTAATCAATCGGCCTGCCGTGCCCGCCCCCGTTGAAGCACCAGCCCCGATCTTGGCTGCGCCCGACCTAGACAGGGCAGCGCAGGAACAGGCGGCACGGGCAGCGGCGATCGCCGCCTTTGAGCGATTTCGGCCTGCCATTGACGATCGCCTGGCGGCTCTGCGTCAGGCGGCCTTTGCCCTCAGGGCTGGCCACCTGTCAGAGCCGGTGCAGGCCGCCGCCCGCACCGCCGCCCACAAACTGGCCGGGTCGCTGGGTCTATTTGGATTTATGGAGGGCTCGCACCTGGCCCGTCGACTGGAGGACTGGCTGCAAGCACCCAATTTAGCTGAGGGAGCACTCTTTGTTGCCCTGGTTGATCAGCTTGAGCAGCAGGTGCAGGCGGGGCCTAGCGGGGTCGCCCCAGCACCAGCGTCTACCCCTGTGGGCAGCTTGTCCCTGCACGGCTTAGATCGCGCCTCGGGCGATCGCTACCGGGTGCTGGCCGTTGACGACGACCCCGCTATTCTCGCCCAGCTGCAGCGTTTGCTGCCGCCCTGGGGCCTCAATGTTGTGCCCCTAGACGACCCGCGCCAGCTCTGGGCCAGCCTGGAGGCGAGCCCCCCCGACCTGGTGCTGCTCGACCTCGACATGCCCCACCTGAGCGGGCTAGACCTTTGCCATCAGCTGCGCCAGGGCGATCGCTGGCAGACCCTGCCGGTTTTGTTCCTCACCGCCTGTCGGGATCCTGCCACTATCTACCGGCTCTACCAAACGGGGGCCGACGACTATCTGCCCAAACCTATTCTGGAGCCAGAACTAATCAACCGCCTGTTTCAGCGGCTGGAGCGGGGGCGGTTGCTGCAAACCCTAGCGGGCACCGACCCCACCACCGGCCTAGCCAACCGCCAAAAGGGCACAATTGAGCTGGACCTGCTGCTGCACCTGGCCCAGCGCTACGGACAGCCCTTCAGCCTGGTACGGGTTGAGGTGGCCCAGCCCGCCCACCTGGCCCAACCCCTGCTCAGCGCCCTGGGCCAGGCCCTGGTAGGCCGGGTGCGCAGCGGCGATGCGATCGCCTGCTGGAGCAAGTCAGAGATTTTAGTCGGCGTACTCGATACCGATTTAACCACCACCCAGGCACAGCTGAGGCCCGCCCTTGAGTCGGCCCTGGCAACGGCGATTGGGGTCAGGTCTGCTAGCTCTGGGCTTTACCTGAGCGGGGCTACTTATCCTGAAGATGGCTGCCGCCTCGCCGAGCTTTACCAAATGGCCTGTCAGCGGCGGGGCTCTCTGCCGCTCACCAACCCCAGAGGGCAGCCCTCGTAGAGCTAGCCCCTCACCTGCTGCTCCATGATTGCCCCATTACTGCCCACCTCGCCCCGGCCGCTGGCCTTGTTTTTAGGACGTTTTACCATGACCATCAAACGCATCTTGATCATCGACGACGAAGCCGACGTGCGCGAGATTGCCAAGGCCAGCCTAGAAATTACCCGGCAGTGGGAGGTTACCACCGCCGCTTCGGGAGAAGAGGGAGTCAGGCTGGCATCGACTTATCACCCCGATGCTATTTTGCTGGATGTGGTAATGCCCAAGACCGACGGTCTAGCCACCCTACAGCAGCTCAGCAAAAATACGGATACCTGCCACATTCCTGTGATTTTACTAACCGCCACCCTGCGGCTGGCTACCCAGCAGACCTTTGTGGCGGCAGGGGCGCGGGCGGTGCTGGTCAAACCCTTTGATCCAGGGTTGTTGGGGGGGCAAATTGAGTCGGTGCTGGGGTGGCAATAACCGCTGCCTCGAACCGGGCGGTGGCGTTCACAGAGTTGCCACATTCCACCTCTATGTTAAGAGAGACGTCTTCCCTAACGCCCCATGCTTCCTCTGATCGTGGTCGAGGATTTGATCTCGGCCTTCAAATTCTGGAATGAGGGCATCCACGAAGGCATGCTCTACCGCAATGACTTCTATGTCAGCCGATACCAGTTTGCCCTGGCCGATCGCTCAGAGGCCTACCACCGCGCTACTCAGGAAAGCAATAAGGGTTTTAAGGTGTGCGTGACTGTCTCAAAGACACACTACACGGTATGGGTCGAAATGCGATCGCATCTGAACTAGTCCCCTTTTTCTCCCGCCAAGCCTTCCTTCACAAAGCCTTCCCCCTGGCCCTCACAGCTTCTCCCCCGAAGCGTTAGACCGTTTTAGTCTGGTCTGTCTCCTGCCCCCTAAATCTATATTTTTTATGGTGTTGAGCATCTTCCATGGCACATCCTACCCCGGCCCGATCCAGTCAAGACCTGCGTGAGTTTGCCGACTGCTCAACGCCCCCCTTTGACGACGTCTCGCTGCTGATCTGCCATGAGTTGCGCACCCCCCTCGCCTCAATTCAGGGGGCGCTCAAGCTGTTGGGCTATCAGCAGTCGGGCTCACTCTCCGACGATGGCCAGAGGCTGCTGGCGATCGCCATCAACAACGCCGACCGCCTGACCCGCCTGGCCAATGCCCTGGAGAGCCAGCCCGCGCCGCTGCTCACCCTGCTCTCTACCGCCGAAATGGAGCTGCTTCAGCTTGAAAACGACCTGCACCAGGCCGTCGAGCAGCAGCAAATTTACTTGGCCTACCAGCCAATTGTGGCCGTCGACAAACACGATGAGGTAGGCCAAATTATTGGCTTTGAGGCCCTGGCCCGCTGGCAGCACGGCCAGCGGGGGGCCATCTCTCCCGAGGTGTTTATTCCCCTGGCCGAAAAGGCGGGGCTGATCAATGGCCTTGGCCTGTTTTTGCTGGAGCAGGCTTGCCAGCAGCTGCACCGTTGGCAGACCCAGTTTCCGAGTCTGCTGCCCCTGAGCGTGAGCGTTAACCTGTCGGCGGTGCAGCTGCTCCAGCCGCAGTTGGTCGACCACATTAGCCACATTCTGCAGCAAAACCACATCACCCCCAGTAGCCTCAAGCTCGAAGTGACCGAAAGCGCTTTGATAGAGAACAAGGCCCTGGCCCTGGCTACCTTAGCCCAGCTGCAGCAGCTCGGCATTCAGCTTTATATCGACGATTTTGGCACTGGCTACTCGTCACTGGGGCGGCTGCAAGATCTGCCCTTCGATACCCTCAAGATCGATCGGTCGTTTATTCGCAACAAAAACTGGGCCATGAGTGAGGCCATTTTGATGCTGGCCGAGCGGCTGCAGCTCGACGTCATTGTCGAAGGGGTTGAAACCCTGGAAGACCTGATCTGCCTCAAGGAGCTGGGCTACCAAAAAATGCAGGGCTACTACTTCTCAAAACCCCTCGACAGCACCAGCATGACCGGGCTGCTGCTGCGTCAGGCGTTAAACGGCACGGCTCCACTTTGTCTGGCACCGCTTAGCCCAGCCTCAGTTTCGAGTTAGTCATCACCTCAAATCAAGCCTCGTTGTTTAAGTGCTGTTTCTCCCTGTGCTCTACCGCCATGATGACTAACGCCCGCAAGACGCCCTGCGAGGGAACGACGACAGAACGACCGCATTTGGCCCTGCTGATTCAAGATGGCAAACGCCGTCAAATCGTGCCGCTGAACAAGTGCTACTACTCCATCGGCCACGACTGCTACAACGATATTCGTTTGGCCTCCCAGGGCGTTTCTCATTACCACGCTAGCCTGGTGTGGCTGGGCGATCACTACTTCATTCAAACCAGCGACCTTCAAACCAGCGACGGGGGCGAAAACTTCAGCGATAGCGGCCTGACCATCAATGGCCAACCGCTGGTGGCAGGCCACCTCAGTCCCGGCGACTCGATTGTTTTTGGTCGGGGGGTGCGCGCCCGGCTGGTCGCGGTTCGGCCCGCCCCGGCGTCGCCCCCGCCCGCCCCGGTGNCCCTGTCTTTTCTGCCCCAGGCGATTGGGAGGCAGGCGGGGCAGCCCAGCTGCGGCCTGATCGAGTTTTTCCCTGACCTCATTCTGCGCTTTGACACGAGTGGCCGCGTCCTGGAGGTTCAGGCCTCTATTGACACCGACCTGTGTCGGTTGACCTGCGCCGTAGGCCAGCTGTTGACCGAATGCTTTGACGCCAGCTTTATTGTCAATTTGTTTGGCTACAGCCAGCGGGCCACCAAGACGCGATCGCTGCAAAGTTTTGAAGCCGCCATTACCCTGAACAACCAGCCGCTTTTTTGCGAAGTTAGGCTGGTGCCCGCCGGGCCGGGGGAGCACATCGCCATTATTCGCAACATTACCGAGCGCAAGCGTCTGGAGCAGGCGCTGTTGGCCGATGCCATCCACGACAGTTTGACTGGGTTGCTCAACCGCAGTGCGTTTATGGAAAAAGCCGCCCAGGCCATCGCACTCAAAAAGAGCAGCGCCACCTACAATTTTGCGGTGCTGTTTGTTGACCTCGACAACTTTAAGGTGGTGAACGACAGCCTGGGCCACCTGGTGGGTGACCAGCTGCTCATTGAAATCGCGCTCAAGTTTAAGGCGGGGCTGCGCGCTTACGATACGGTAGCCCGGCTGGGGGGTGACGAGTTTGCCATTCTGCTGCACGACATTTCGTCGGTGGCGATCGCCGCTGAGCTAGCCAACCAGATTCAGCAGAGCCTGGCGACACCCCTGCGGCTCGACGATCGCGAAGTGTTGTCTAGCGCCAGCATTGGCATTGCCTACAGCGATGGCGAGTACGACAGCGTTGAGGCCATGCTGCACCATGCCGATCGGGCTATGTACCGGGCCAAGGCCGCCGGGCGATCGCAGTACGCGGTGTTTGACCCCGCCCTAGACGAGTCACCGCTGGCCTAACCCAGGCAGGCAACCCGTCACTGGCTGACCAGGCTCAGGGCTGGAGTTTCTACCCTGGGCGCTTGCAGCGGATCGTAGCCTAGCTGTTCAGCGATGCGCTGGCGAGCCAGGGTTCGATATTCCCAAAAGTGCTCTCCAGCGGCGCACAGCCCCAGATACATATTGAGCATTTGCGGTTTGCGGCGCACAATGATCCAGAGCTGGTGCCAGAACTGGCGGCGAATTTCGGTCCGGCGAAGGCCCTGGTACCAAAGAATTTTGGCAAACAGGGGTAGCCCTTTGTGGACGGGAAAGTGCATGACCTGCTGACGGCGCTTGGGAGAGCGAATTTGAAGGCACTGCTGCAGGCAGCGGTTTAGGTAACGGCTGGGTTCGTAGAGCTGCCAAAATCCGGCGACATAGTCGTGGGCTAGCTCGGCGACCGGGCGGGTGGGAATAAAGTTCATCAAGGTGTTTTGGTCGCCCGTGGGGTGGCTGTGCTCGTCGAGCAACCGCTGCTCCTGTTTGAGCCGGTTCCAAAGGGCGGTATTGGGTGGAGCCTGCAGCAGACCCAGCATGGGCTGGGGAATGCTGGTTTGCTCGACAAATGCCTGAATGCGATCGCCTGCTCCGGCCCGCTCACCGTCGAAGCCCAGAATGAATCCGGCGTAGATCAGCAGGCCCGCATCGTTGATTTTGCGGCAGGCTTCAACCAGCGGGTTGCGGGTATTTTGCACCTTGCGCGTCACCTGCAGGCTGTCTTGATCGGGAGTTTCGATGCCAAGAAAGACAGCGTAAAATCCGGCTTCGCCCATGAGCTGAAGCAGTTCGTCGTCCTCGGCCAAATTGACCGATGCTTCAGTAATAAAGGTGAAGGGATACCGATGCTCCTGCATCCAGGGAATGAGCGCGCGCAAAAAGCGCTTGACATTGCGCTGGTTGCCAATGAAATTGTCGTCAACGATAAACAGCGAGCCGCGCCAGCCCAGATCGTAGAGGGTTTGCAGCTCGGTCAGGGCCTGCTCTGGCTCCTTGGTGCGGGGCTTGCGGCCGTAGAGCGAAATAATGTCGCAAAACTCGCAGTTAAACGGGCAGCCGCGCGAAAACTGCATCGCCATCATCAGGTAGGCATCTCGCTCCAGCAGGTCGAAACGGGGCACCGGGCTATGGGTAACATCGGGCTTTTCGAGGGAGCGAAATGTGCCTTCGGTTTCGCCCCGCTCCAGGGCCGCCAAAAACTGAGGCACGGTCATTTCGCCTTCGTCTAAAACCAAAAAATGAGCGCCCGCGTCGAGGGCATCTTGGGGCACCGAAGTGGGGTAGGGGCCACCCACCGCCACGCGCTTGCCCAGCCGCACCGCCGTTTTGATCAGCGCTTGAAAGTCTGATTTTTGCACCAGCATGGCGGAAATAATTACCAGGTCGCACCAGGCCCAGTCGGCATCGGTTTCGGGAGTGACGTTGCGATCGCGAAAGCGAATTTCCCAGTCGGTGGGCAGCAGCGCTGCAACTGTGATAATACCCAACGGCGGAATGGTGGCCTTTAGCCCGGCCAGTTCCATAAAGCGATCGTAGGACCAGAAGGACTGAGGAAATTTAGGGTAAAGCAGGAGTGCTTTCATAGGTTTATGAGGTGGGGTAAGAGTACCTAGGGCTGTGGCGCTGAATGCTTCGGCCTGGGCTAATCCTGGTTGCTTAATACCGTCCTCAGCCGTGGCTTTCACTGCAACAAAGTTATTTAACCTACTAAGAAGAATTTGGCTATGCCACAGGCTGCTAGCCGCGAATTTTTGCGCATGCCTCAGTAGATTAAGGGGGCTCTTTAGCTGTGAGCACCTATCAAAAGACAGAGGCAAAAAGTAAGTTTCAAATATTTTTGAAAAAGAAAAATAATGGCCACTACTGACTGAGGTTGTGCCCACAAGTACAGAACATTTGGCCACATTTTTGTAGTGAATAAACCCGTCTCAAATAAATTTTGCTGAAGGGCAATAAATATTTACTAATACTGGCTATTGTTGAGCTGGTTCTACCCAAACATTCATTTCGGTCAGATTAATTTGACCAAACTGAGTGGCAAGGGCAACATCGGCGGCATCTCGACCGTAGGCGATCGCAATGCGGTTACCTCGGGGTGTGGGCTGGGTGGGGTCAAAGGTGTACCAGCGATCGCCCACAAAGGCCTCAAACCAGGCGTGCAGATCCATTGGGTCGAGTTGGTAGAGATAGCCCACCACCATCCGGGCGGGAATCGTCAAACTACGACATAGGGCCAGGCCCAGGTGAACAAAATCACGGCAAACGCCCACGCGCGTTTTTTCAGTGTCTATCGCAGAGGTGGAGGCGTCGCTGGTATTGTAACGGTACTCAATGTGGCTGTGAATCCAGTGGCGAACAGCGTCTGCCTGGTCGTAGGCAGGCTCAATATCGCCAACAATTTGGTTGGCCAGTTCACCGAGTAAATCGGCTTGGCAATAGCGGCTGGGCAGGAGAAACTGGAGCACATAGTCGGGTAGGTCCTGCACCGGCACAAACGCCGCTCCGGGTTGAACATCGATCGCATCGGCGGTGTCAACCGTCACGGTACTCTTGATTCGCAACTGTCCTTCAGGAGCTACTAGCCGCTGGCACAAATTGCCGTAGCTATCGATGTAGTCGGTCATCGACACCTGGGGCTCTAGCTGCCAGTCAGCGGAGATAACTTGCTGAGCGGCTCCACTGCGCGGCTGCAGCATCAGGATCAGCGGGGCAGGCTCGGTCGCCTCATACAAAAGCTCGCATCCTGCACTTAGTCGCATTGGCTCTCCAGCAGCATAGTATGATTGCGATCGCGCCAAGGGTAAGCCACCGCTGCTCACACGGACGATACCCAACTTGTCGAGATGGCTAGTTAGAGTATGGCGGGTTTTAAAGATTTTCGTCCGACCCGTTCTCAACAACCGCGTTGTCGGCGTGGGCAGAGGAAGAGGGGGGGCGCTAGTGGGCGTCGGGGCTATTGGGTAAATGATGGTTTAGCATCTGCACATACCTGGGGTCTTGGGTGCCCAGCAGCCGATCCCAAAGGGTAAAGTACAGCCCGTAGTGCACGGTGTACTTGAGGTGGTGTACGGAGTGGTGGGCTGGGCCGATAACCCAGCGCCCCAGCCAGTGGTGCGGAAAAACTGTCGGCAGGCGGTCGGGGCCGAGGTGGTTGAGCACGGCCCACAGGGTCATGGTGATCATCACCGCAATCAAGGTGATGAGATGCAGCGGCAGCACGAAGACAATGCCGACCAAAAATAGGGCTTGAGCTACGGCTTCTAGGGGGTCAAAGGCAAAGGAGGTCCAGGGGGTGGGATAGCGCGATCGGTGGTGTCCCTGGTGCAGCCAGGCAAATAGCTTGGGGTGATGAAACAGCCGATGGGTGAAGTAAAAGTAGGTATCTTGCAGCACTAGCGCTGCGGCGTAGCTAGCCCCCAGATACCACAGCCCGTAGTCTTGCGGATTGACGTAGAGACGGGTTGCGCCCTCTTGATAGGCGGAGAGAACAAAGGCCGCGGCCAGGGCAAAGACCACCGCCGCGATCGCAGAGAGCTTGATGTCGTGCCAGATTACCTGCCAGGATGGCGACTGGCGTTTAGGGCGACTAAACGCTCGACCAATCGGTGAATAAAAAAACCAGTAGGCGAGTCCCGCCACAAGAAAGTAGCGGCACAAAATTATTCCCCACAGGGCAATGCTGTAAAACTCAAAGGAGCGTTCTCTCAACCGCTTTTGTTCCTTACTGTGCGCGTAACAAATGTCTCTTACTAGTGCATAATGCAGCAATTTTCTTGAGCTGGGCGCAAATTCTCTCGATGGAGGGGGCGTGGGTACATATCGACTCGGGCAGGCGATCGCGATAATCATCTACCCGTAACCTCATTCGCTCCGCTTGGGCAGCTGACTGAGCAGCGGATTGAAAATACGGCCATTCCCCTCCAAACTGAGATTACTGGCAGCCCTGGGTTGTGAGAGCCTTTAGTTGCGAAGGAATGTGAAAGAAACCTATGCCTGCCGCCCAGCGAGCCGCTCAGCAGCGGTCAATCCCATGGTTTGTCCGTGGCGGTCGAGTCTTGGCCTGGCTTTTGGTCGGGGTCAGTCTTGGCTTGAGCCTTTGGATTGTTGTGCCAGCGCCCACCCGATGGCTGCTGCCGCTGGGCGTGGGGGCACCGGAGGTTAGCCCCTGGCTGGCGGGTTTGAGCGCGATCGCCGCCATAGCTGTCTGGGTTACCCATCGCCGGACAAGAGCATCTGCAATTTCGGCAGGGATTGCTTTGCGAATCGCCCTGGGCCTTTGCGCCACTGCGCTGATCTTGAGCCTGCTGCCGCTGATGCAGGTTGCTGGCACCAGTGATGCGATCGCGGCTGAAATGCGGGCAGTTTTGGGGCCAAACTACCTGGCTCAAATTCCGCCGCCGCTTCAGGAAAAGCTTCGCCCCCGGCCCTTTCGGCTTCAGGATGTTTTTAGGGGTATTATCCCTGCCCCCGAACCCCTCTCAATCAAGCGGGGACTGGTATTTGCTACCCCGGATGGCGTTCCGCTGCGGCTCAACGTTTACCGACCATCGGCAATGAGCACCTACCCTACCCTGGTGGTCATCTACGGGGGCGCGTGGCAGGGGGGCAGCCCCGACAGCCACGAGATCTTTAGCCGCTACGTGGCGGCCCAGGGCTATACGGTAGTCGCGATTGACTACCGCCATGCGCCGCAGCATCCCTTTCCTGCTCAAATTGAAGACGTGCGTGCGGCCCTCGCCTACCTGAAAACCCACGGGGCAGAGCTGGGCGCTGACCTCACCCGCCTGGCGCTGCTAGGCCGATCGGCTGGGGCACAGCTGGCCGCGATCGCCGCCTACCAACAGCCCCCTATCCTACCGATTCGAGCTGTGATCAACTATTATGGCCCGGTAGACCTGACCGTCGGCTACGCAGAGCCCCCAATTCCAGATCCCATTGATACCCGTGCCGTACTCAGAGCTTTTTTGGGCGGCACCCCCAACCAGGTTCCTCACCTCTACCGTCAGGCGTCGCCGATTCGCTATGTGCAGCCTGGTTTGCCCCCCACGCTGCTGGTCTACGCGGGGCGCGATCATGTGGTGCAGGCTAAGTATGGCTATCAGCTGTATCGCCAGCTTCGAGCCACCGGCAATCAAGCCGTTTGGCTTGAGATTCCCTGGGCTGAGCATGCCTTTGACATCCTGTTTAGCGGCGTTGGCAATCAGCTGGCCCTCTACTACACCGAGCGTTTTTTAGCCTGGGCACTCTATGCCAACCCTACATAGATCAACCCAACTCACAGGCCTCGCAACGTCCTAAGTCGGCTTTAACTTTTTGCTCTAATTTATAAACTTAGCTTGGTCTAACGGCCTATTTAACAGCTTCAGTAGAACTTCGACCTCAGAGGTGGTTTTTCTCTGCCTCGTTATGTGTGACTGGTTTGGGGGTTGGGTCTATCTGGAGAGGGACGTTAGATTTAACGCTTTTGCTTACGCTACTGAAATCGGAGAGTTAGCGAACTCGCTTTGTGCCCTGCGAAAACTGGTTTTCGCAAAAAATGGCTGATATCGTTCTCGTAAACAGGGTTTTGCCTGCATGGGAGGCAGCTTCCTTTGCGGATTAAATCCTGGTGGCCGATGACCCGTTAACCTCAACCTAATTTCTTTTTTGGAAGGATAAAAAATCATGGCAGATCGTACGTTTTATGCCTCGCTGAAAGCTATTGCCAAACGCCTTTCTGTGCTGTTGGTGAGTGTAATGGTGCTGTTTGGCTTTTCCCAAACCGCAGCGCTGGCAAATTCTACGACTCCAGAATTGGGACCAAACTCCAGCCCCCTGATCGCGCTAGCCGCGTCGTCTCGCTTTGCGGCCGAAGCCTCGTTTGATGGCGAAGAACCGAAGATCTCTGAATCGAGGCTTGAGGAAATGCGCGAACAGCGTCGCAAGTGGCAAAGTGAAGTGTCGGCCAATGCCGACACAGAAATTGAGGCAGAAGGTTCGGTTGGTGAAAAGGTTAAAGACAAGCTCAACTTAGAAGAAATTACTCAAGAGAACGAAATCGTAGACGATTTGACGCCTCCCTACAACAAGTAGGGATAGCCTCGGCTGGTCTAAACCAATTCTTACTCTGCGCTTGCGCCCAGTGGTCTGTTTCCGCTAAGTTTGGCAACCACTGGGCGTGTTTTTTATGCTGTCATGGTGGTAAGCGTGTGAACTGAATTACACCCACTTCAGCAGCGTTGAAATTGTCGTGGGCAAGGGGGCTTACCGATAGCGAAATGGCAAGCGACATGGCAAACGTTTGGGCGCTCGGCGGTTGGTACAGCGGGCGAACTTTGGCGGCTCCCGCACCTTGCATTAAACGCTACCCCTCTTAAAGGGCATCGTTTTCTCGGTGCCAATGGGGCCGCTTGGCCCCGGGAACCCAGTCGGCAAAAGTCTTTCTTTGGGTAGAGAGACAGATTAGCTGGGGAGCCCGAATCTTAGTAGAACAACCTCAATCAAACGTAACCCCCGCAGCCAGGTCTCTAGAGGCCTGGCTCTCTCTATGTTAGGCAGCACTATGGCGCTTTTCCTGGTAGAACCTGTTTCTGAAACGCTTAGAGAACCGATTACGACCTTTGTGCTGCTGCTGGCGATCGTGCTGGTTACGCCGCCTGTGTTTGAGCGCTTCAGGCTGCCGGGCCTAGTCGGGCTGATTATGGCTGGGGTGTTGTTTGGCGGCAGCGGGTTGGGGTGGCTCAACCCTGACTCCGAGATCATGTCGCTGTTTGCAGAGATTGGCAAAATTTACCTCATGTTTGTGGCCGGTCTCGAAATCGATATGGCTCTGTTTCAGCGCACCCGCGATCGCTCCTTAGCCTTTGGTATGCTGACGTTTGCCATTCCCTTGGCGGGCGGTATTGCGATCGGGCTGCTGTTTAACTTTGGCTGGCTGGCGGCGGTCCTAATTGGTTCTTTGCTGGCCTCCCACACCCTGCTGGCTTACCCCATCGTGCAGCGGTTGGGCATTGTGGGTAATGAAGCGGTGACGGTCACCGTGGGGGCGACCATCTTTACCGATATTGGGTCGCTGCTGGTGCTGGCCATTTGTTTGGGGGTTAACCAGGGCGATTTTTCGGCACTTAAGCTGGCGACATTGCTGGGCTCGCTGGCCCTCTACACGATCGCGGTGCTGGTGGGCCTCAAACAGCTCAGCAAGCTGTTCTTTCGCAAAACGGGCAAAGACGAGGGCAACCAGTTTTTGTTTGTGATGCTGTCTGTGTTTCTCTGCGCCCTGGTGGCCCAGCTAATTGGGGTCGAAAACATCATTGGGGCCTTTCTGGCGGGTCTTGCCATCAACAGCGTGATTGGCGACGGCCCCGTGAAGGAAAAAACAGAATTTTTGGGCAGCGTCTTGTTTATTCCAATGTTTTTTGTGGCCATGGGGCTGCTGCTCGACCTGCAGGCCTTTGGCGACATTTTGCGATCGTTTGAGCTACCGCTGATCGTCGTTGGCATGCTGCTGTTGACCAAAGGATTGGCCTCGTTTGGTGCTCGCATGCTCTACGGCTACAGCTGGGCCGAAACCCTGACGATGTGGTCGTTGTCGATTCCTCAGGTGGCGGCAACTCTGGCGGCGGCGCTGGTGGGCTATGAGGCCGAAATTATTAATTCGGAAGTTTTTAACAGCGTTATTTTGCTGATGTTGGTCACGGCTATTGTCGGTCCGTTGGTCACCGCGCGATCGGGCAAACGGCTGATTGAAGAAGACGTTCTAATCGAAACCGAGGTGCTCGACTGGCTGCCCCCGCCGAGCGAAATTCCCGAGTCGTTTACGGTGGTGGTGCCGGTCTATAACCCTGAGACCGAGCAGCGGCTGATTGAACTAGCCGCCGCCGTCGCCCGCTACGAAAACGGGCGCATTATCCCGCTGGCGGTGGCTTTGGCGCAGCCCCAAATGGATTCGCCGCAGCTGGGTCGAGCGATCGCCCACGGCCGCCAGCGACTGGAGGCCGCCCAGTCTATTAGCGCCACCCTGGAGGCTGAGATTGACCCTCGCCTGAGAATTGAGTACAACGTGGCCCAGGCCATTTCTCACCTCAGCCGCGAAGAGAATGCCAACCTGATTGTGCTGGGTATGGGCACGCGATCGCGGCTGGGAGGGCGGTTGTTTAGCAACATTCAAGATGAAATTCTCTGGTCGGCCCACTGCCCGGTGGTCGTCGCCCGCCTGCTAGGGTCGCTTACCAACTGCAAGAACATTTTGCTGCCCATTGAAAACCTGTCTCCGGCGGCGCTGCGCACGCTGCGGTTTGCCCAGGTGCTGGCCAGCAGCAATCAGGCCAAAATTACGTTGCTCCACGTACATGGTTCACGGGCGTCGGAGCTGCAGCGCAACCGCCTGGCCAAACAGCTAGAACTGCTGGTCAAGCGCCTGCCGACCACCGATGTTGAAATCGAGATTCAGCTCTTGGCAGGCGACAACGTGGTATCTACGATCGTCAAGACGGCGTCGCAGTACGATTTGGTCATGCTGCGCCTGCAGCGTCGTCGGGTTGGCAATGGACTCACCGTTGGGGCTAGCACCACGCCCCTGGTCGATCAGCTGTCTGGCTCGGTCATTTTGGTCGGTGAGCCGCATCCACAGCGCAGCGATCGCCCTGTTCCCCGCGATCGCGCTGCTTTCAAGCTGCGCTCTAAACCCGCCGCGACCTAAAGCCGCTAGCCCGAGGCGCATTCAAAAGAATCGGTAGGCACGCCAATCAAAAGTAGGGAGATCTGGCTGCAGAGTGAGCACTGCCGTCGACTTTTGCGGCAGCATTTTATCCCACCGTCTGTGTGATTCGAGTCACCTGTTCTGCCAACGCAGAACACTCATTTTCTTGAGAAAAACAAAGGCACTGGGCTGTTTCTTTCAATAGAGCGGCAGAGAGACAACGATCAATTTCCTCGCTGCTTTCCTATTGCACTTACCAGTAACCTTTCAGGAGCCCCCAATGCAACTCTCTTTTCTCGGCAAAACCTACACCGCTAGCACTCCCGCGATCGCTACTACCGAAACCCAAGAAACCGTTACCTTTCTCGGTCGTTCTTCTCGGGTTAAGCAGTTCAATGTTACTCAGCGACAACAGCCCACCGAAGAATTAAACTTCATGGGACATCGCTATACCCGCTAGTTTTCTAGCTCTAGCTTGTACAACAGCCGTAGGCGACGCGCCATCGTTGTTGGCTTGCTACGACTTGCTCAACCGTGCCCTGGGCGCTCTTAACAACCATTTGGTTGGCTAAGGGCGTTGGGGCGAGCAACGCTGACCTCGGCCCATTTGCTTTAGTCCGCTAATACATAGCGAGTGAGCACGCGCATGATTTCGTTGATGCGCCCGGTGGGCTCGGGCTTGCTCCATTCGCGCACTTCGGCAAAGCCGAGGCGATAGAGTTCGTGGATGAGGCGCTCTACGCCGTGGGCGCTGCCGACAACCAATATGCGAATGACCTCACGTCCCGGCTCGGCAGCAGGCTCAATGGTGACTTGCAGTGCAGGGCTAGACAGCGCTGAAGGAATGAACGCTTGCGGCATAAGAATACCCTAGATGTAATCGCTTAAGATGACAATCGCATCATACAGCACCTCTCTAGAGAATGTCATCTCTTGCGATTACATTTACGATGCTCTGCTCCTTTGGGACGATGGGGGCATGGGAAGAGCAGGCAAAGCGCTACGAGAAGTCCTAACGCAGTACGGCATTAGCCAAAATAGCCTTGCCGTTAAAATGGGCTTGCAGCGATCGGCCATCTACAAATGGTTCCACGAAGAACGCGATCCCACTGCCGAGACCGTAGCCGATATTGTAGAAGCGCTTAAAGGCTTAAACAGCGAGGCTGCTAAAGCTTTCGTCCACCTCTATCTGGGCAATATGCTCAAAAACCAAGACCACGATCAGCTCTAGGGTGCGTAGCACTCAGGCAAGGCTCCGCAATCTCCACCAACCGTAGGGTGCATTCGCGCAGCAATGCACCACTTTGAGGCTTCGCCTACCGTTGGGCACCTTGATACAAAGTGCATCCCCCGCTTCCATGCCCAATTACCGACGTTGCCACCAACCCGGCGGCAGCTTCTTCTTCACCCACGTTACCTATCAACGCTATCCCTGGCTCTGCACCGGCTTGGGCAGGCAGTCCTTACGTCACGCCATCATCACAGTACGGCAGAAGTATCCTTTTACCATTGATGCTTTTGTGCTCTTGCCCGACCATTTCCACTGCATTTGGACATTGCCTGACAAGGACATCGACTACGCTAAGCGGTGGCGGTTGATCAAGCTGATGGTGACAAAAGCTTGCGGCCAGGAGTTAGCGCTGCCATTTGAGAAAAGCCCATCGGGGGAGCGGCGTAGGGAAGGGAATTTGTGGCAGCGGCGCTATTGGGAGAGCTGCATTCGAGATGAGCAGGATTTTGTGAGCCATTGTGAGTACATTCACAACAACCCGGTGAAGCATGGGTTGGTAGAGTGCCCAACGGATTGGGCGTTTTCAAGTGTGCATCGGTATTCGCAAGAGGAGCGGTAGATACGCTGAGTGGTGCATTGCTGCGCGAATGCACCCTACAAACTTGTTGGCATTTGCCTGATGGCGACCTAGTCCAGGCATCATAAGCGCCCTTATTGCCTCAGATCGCTCCTACAGGCGAAAGGATGCAGAGCCATAGCGCTAAAATGGGAAACTGCGTTGTTGCTGCTTAAGCCCAAACCTATGGCCGGTTCTGCTCGTCAATATCACATCACCACCTTCGGCTGCCAGATGAACAAAGCCGACTCCGAGCGTATGGCCGGTATTCTCGACACCATGGGCCTCACCTGGACTGACGACCCCTACGATGCCGATGTAGTGCTCTACAACACCTGCACCATTCGCGACAACGCCGAGCAAAAAGTCTACTCGTACCTGGGCCGCCAGGCCAAGCGCAAGCACGAAAAGCCCGACCTGACGCTGATTGTGGCTGGCTGCGTCGCCCAGCAAGAAGGCGAAGCCCTGCTGCGCCGGGTGCCCGAACTTGACCTGGTGATGGGGCCGCAGCACGCCAACCGTCTGCAAGACCTGCTAGAGCAGGTGCTCGATGGCAACCAGGTCGTCGCCACCGAAGAGGTCGACATTATGGAAGACATCACCAAACCCCGGCGCGACAGCACCATTACCGCCTGGGTGAATGTGATCTACGGCTGCAACGAGCGCTGCACCTACTGCGTAGTGCCCGGTGTGCGCGGCGTTGAGCAGTCGCGCACGCCAGAGGCCATCCGCGCCGAGATGGAAGAACTGGGCCGCCAGGGGTTCAAAGAAGTGACGCTGCTAGGCCAAAACATCGATGCCTACGGGCGCGACCTGCCCGGCTCCACCGTCGACGGGCGGCACCAGCACACCTTTACCGACCTGCTGTACTTCGTCCACGACGTGCCCGGCATTGAGCGCATTCGCTTTGCCACCAGCCACCCCCGCTACTTTACCGAGCGACTGATTCGCGCCTGCGCCGAGCTGCCCAAGGTGTGCGAGCACTTCCACATTCCCTTTCAGTCGGGCGACAACGACCTGCTGAAGGCGATGGCGCGGGGCTACACCCACGAAAAATATCGCCGCATCATCGATACCGTGCGTCGCTACATGCCCGATGCGGCGATCAGCGCCGATGCGATCGTGGGCTTCCCCGGCGAAACTGAGGAACAGTTTCAGCACACGCTGGATCTGGTCAACGACATCGCCTTTGACCAGCTCAATACGGCGGCCTATTCGCCCCGCCCCGGCACCCCCGCCGCCCTGTGGGACAACCAGCTGTCTGAAGAGGTCAAGGCCGATCGCCTCCAGCGCCTCAACCATTTGGTGAATACGAAGGCGGCAGAGCGATCGCAGCGCTACGCGGGCCGCATCGAAGAAGTGTTGGTCGAAGCCATCAACCCCAAAAACCCTACCCAGGTGATGGGCCGCACCCGCGGCAACCGGCTAGCCTTTTTCGCGGGCGATTTTGCTGCGCTCAAAGGCGAGCTAGTGCAGGTCAAAATTACCGAAGTGCGCCCCTTTAGCCTCACTGGGGAACCGATTCAGACACTAGTTGCTGCTGGCTAAGTTGAGCGGGGTGATTAGTCATAAGGGCTGGATGGCTCAAGTAGGGATACTCTTCTGTGCAGATGCAGCTTGAACGGCCGGACCCGGTGAACGTGGATCAAAGGTATGTCAAAGAAGCTTTGGTGGCTGTGCTGTACTCAACGGGTAAAGTGTCGGCCTACCAGGCATGCCAAATTCTAAACATGACGCGTCGGTCTTTCGATGAGTTGCTGCCCCAGTATGGGTTTTCGGCATTGGTAGATAGTGCCGAAAATCTTGATATTGAGCTAAGTGCCTAATGGCTCCGGATATCATCGTTAGTGATAATTCTGGGCCGCCCCTACCCAAAACACTGGCTTTATAGCCTCACCGACAGACTACACGCGCAGCCACCGATTGGCCTTTAATCTGAGGCTGGCTGAGATATGGGCTGAGGCTTTTCTGGCCAAAATAGGGGAATGGCCGCGATCGCGGCCACCAGCTGCAAGCCTGCAAATATAGCCAGGGCGGGCGTGAACCCCCAGCGGAGCGCTTCGCCAAATAGCAGGCTGCCCAGGCCAAAGCCCGTAAACAGGGCAAAAACCTTGAGCCCCATGGTCTGCCCCAGGCTTTTGCCATCGCCCAAATCGGTAACAATGCCCACAAACAGCGGCTGCGTCAGGTCGTAGCCCAGCGAGAGCACCAGAATCGCGGTGGTCGTCCCGATGGGAGGAATGTAGGGAATCATCGACAGCCCAGCCAAGGCGGCCATGGCCAAGCCTGGGGGTATCAGCCAGCGGCGGCCCCAGCGATCGACGGCCTTGCCAATCAGCGGGCTAAAAATTAGCCCCGGAATGCCGTAGCCCAAAATAGTCAGACCAATACTTAGAGCATCCATGTCGTAGCGCTGGGTCATGTAGAGGCCCAGCCAGGTGTAAACGCCGGAGTGATAGACCCCGTTCCACAGGACATAGGCGTAGGTGCGAGCGCCGCGAAAATTGGACAATACAGCCCGGTACCCGGCAAAAATTGTGGCGATCGCAGGCAGCTTGGCGATTTTAGGCTCATCAAACAGGGCACCATAGCGCCGCAGCCGCCAGAGCACCAGGGCTGCCGCCGTAGCCGTGCCCAAAAACAGGGTTCGCCAGCCCACAAAGGGTTCTAAAATAGCGCCCCCCGCAGACCCGGCGGCCATGCCTCCTTCCATCGCCGCAAATATCAAACCCAGTTTGGCCCCGCGCTGGTTATACGGAAACAGATCACCAACTAAGGCAAAGGTGAGCGGAATGACCCCGCTCGCGCCCAGGCCAGTGAGCAACCGCCAAAAGCTCATTTGACCTGCCGTTTGGGCGGTAGCGGTGAGGGCGGTGCAGACAATGAAAATAATTAGCGAAATGCGAATCAGCGGCCAGCGACCAAAGCGATCGGAGAGAATGCCGTAGAAGAGCGCCGCCACCGCGTAGGACAGCATGTAGGCAGGCACGATGAAGCCAATTTCTTGGGCAGAGACATCAAAAATTTCGGCCAGGCGAGGAATTAGGGGGGCAATCATATAGCCCTGAAGAAAGACCAGCCCAGCGGCGATCGCCAGTAGCGTGAAGAGGCGGTTGTGCTGCCGCAGCCGCAGCGCTGGGTCGGCCTCCTCCCAATGGGGAAAGACCGAGTTGCCTGAATTGTGCTTAGCCATGAAACTGAAATAGGTGAAAGACCGTGACCGCAGCGCCCCAAAAGTCAAGAAATCTTGACTTTGCGCAACGAGTAGAGTCTACCAAGGTTTCCCTCTATCTACAAGGCAACGCCGCCCGACCTCACGCTCGATCGGCAGGCTGCTTTAGCGTTAGGGGAGCAGGTCCGGTCGGTAAAACGCCAGATGCGTAGTGCCATACTGCTTTTGCCGCACCAGATCCAAGCCAGAGATCGCCACGGGCCTCCAGGCATCGGGGCGGTGCTCTACCGCAATTTCTCCCGTGGGCTGGAGCAGGTTTAGGGCCACTAGCCGCTCCAGTACCGGCATGTACAACTCACTGTCGTAGGGCGGGTCAAAGTAAATGCAGTCGAAGGGTTGCCCGTGTAGCCGCGAAAGCTGCTTCACCACATCGCCACGAAACAGGCTGAAGGTTTGGTCGGGCTGAGCCACCTTTTGCCAGTTTTCGCGGGTAATGGCGTAGGCCTCGGGCGACTTCTCAATGCCCACGACCTCTGCCGCACCGCGACACAGCGCCTCGGCCCCCATCGCCCCGCTGCCCGTACACAGGTCGAGCCAGCGACAGTCGGCAATGCGCCCCTGCCAGATGTTAAACAGGGCCTCGCGCACCCGCGCCGCAGTGGGCCGAGTATCGTTACCGGGCAGGGTTTTGAGAGCGCGGTTGCCGTAGATGCGCAGCATAGGCTAGCCCACAGCCGCAGGGGTTTGAGCCCGCACCAGGGCGACAAAGTTGGCCAGCATGGTCAGGCCAGCGGGGGCCGACTTTTCGGGATGGTACTGCATGGCCATGATGTTGTCGCGGGCGATCGCCGCCGTTACCGTCTGAGTACCGTGGGTGGTTGTCGCCGCATTCACCGCTGGGTTGGTAGGTTCAGCATAATACGAGTGCACAAAGTAGACCCAGTCGCCATCCTTAACCCCTTGCCACAGCGGGCAGTCGGGCTGGGTCAGGGTCAGCTGGTTCCAGCCCATGTGTGGAATGGTGATAGCTGGCTCTTTTTTGAACTTGCGAATACGGCCCGAAATTAGCCCCAGCCCTGGCTCGACTCCCTCATCGCTGCCGTCGAACAACAGCTGCAGACCCAGACAAATGCCCAAAAAAGGCTTACCCGCCGCAATTTCTCGCTTAATCGGCTCGATCAACCCCTTCTCGCGCAGGTGCCGCATGGCCGGGTCAAAGGCCCCGTCGCCGGGTAGCACCAGGGCATCGGCAGCCTCCAAGTCAGCCACCACGTCGGTAATGGTCGGCGTCGCTCCGGCCAGCGCCAGCCCCTTGCAAGCCGAGTGCAGATTGCCCATGTCATAGTCAATTACGGCAATGTTAGCCATACACTCTCCTGCTCTGTTCTATTTCTAAGGCGTGGGGTTCGTTCAGCCTCTATCCTACCTGGCAGACCTGGGWGAATTTTGGATTTTGAACTTTGGATTTTGGCTAACGTTGAACCAGCAGACTTTCCCATCCACCCATCCACCCATCCACCCATCCACCCATCTACCCATCTACTCCCCATGCTCCTCACCACCTTCGCCCCCTGGCGCGCCCACCAGCCCTCCAATGCTGCCGATGATCTGGTGGCCCACTTGCAGCAGTGCCAGCAAATTCCCTCTGGCACTACTGTGTTGCGCCACATTCCGGTCAGTTTTGAGCTGGCCCCGATTCGGGTGATGGCCAAGCTGGTTGAGCTGCAGTCGCCCGTGGTGGTGTGCTGCGGTATGGCCGAGGGGCGCAGCCACCTGCACCTGGAGCGCTACGGCAAGGGGAATGACCTGGCTCTAGAGACCCTGCTGCCCCTGGAGGAATTAATGGCGGGCACCCACCTCACGGGCATTAGCGACTGTGCGGGCACCTACGTCTGCAACCACCTGTATTATCGGCTTTTGGGGGCGATCGCGCAGTACCGTTGGCCCATGCAGGCCCTCTTTGTACATGTTCCGCCGCTCACCTCGGCGACTCAGCCATTGCTGGCCCACGACCTGGCGCTGATACTAAAACGGCTGGCCAAGCTGACCAGCCGCTTAAACCTAAAATGTGATGAATCTAGAAAAACAGCCTAGTCGACAGTGGTTCTAAACCGAATTAGCCCCACCTGGTTGCTGCCAATGGTGCCCGCGTTGACCACGACAGCTCCGTTACCCTGGTTGGTACCACAGAACGGTGGCAATGCCGCCCCAGGGGCAACAAACTGGCCAGGGTCACCGTCATTGGCATTGGTGTAGTTAACCACAGGGCCAGCCGGTGCCGAAGAGGCGATCGCCTGAATGCCCTGACCAGTTCCAAAGCTGTTGGGGTTGAAGGTCGTACCAATGGGAATTTGGTCGCACAGCACGACGTTATTAGCATTCCCAGCTCCAGGGTTAGCGAAGTAAACGGTGTACTCAATGCCGTTGCTCGTTTGTACCGGGGGGTCATCGATGACGTCAAGGCCCTGGCCCAGGCCGTTGTTTTGCAGCAGTGTCAGCGCTGTACCATCGCCGACTACCTGATTGAAGTCGGGCAATGGCGCAGGGCCAAACAAGTTGGTAATGCGCTTCAGCAGGGCTAGATTGCCCGCTGGCACAGTCGAAGTCACTCGCCGTACTAAACCAAAGCCCCCGGCAACCAGATCCAGCCCTCCAGCTAAGCTACCACTCCCGGTACCAAGGGGGAATACGGCCTGGTTAGTAAAGTCTACGAGCTGGTCAGGGGTACCGTTTACATCGTTGGCAAAGAGAGAGTACCCAAAGAACGGCTGGGTACTTTGGCCAGGGGGTAGAAGAAAGCTGATTGGGAATACAATCCCGCGAACGTCCTGCTCCTCCACCTGGTGGCTAGGTCGGAAGTCAGGGTTGGTTGTTGCTGGAGTATCTTTACGCAAAACTACTGATGGATATCGCACACCAACATTGACACCTGGTGGGCCCCAATCACCTGGGGCAGCTTTCCTCAATGGGCCATAACTGGTAGGGTTTCCGCCGGCATCTAAACCCGTAACTGCTGCGATTCCAAAGGCATCATTGCCTCCCCGTTCCAGAATTAAAAACCCAACGTTATCAGCCTCCTCCGCTGTGAGGGTAACACCGGGATTGCCAATCAGATAGTCAACGCGCTCAATATTGTTGCGGTGGTCTTGGTCAACAAAACCAATGTTATTGAACACGTTGTCAATACCACGGTTAATGACCCGACTGAGTATGGCAAATTCTGTTCCTCCCGGCCCAGGCGGAGGTTCCGAAGGGGCCAGACTAATGGTGCCCGTCGTCGCCGTTATCGCCTCAAAGAAAAGTTGCTCTCTTGAACCTAGTGTTCCTGTAGGTGCAGCTGGCGGTGGCGGAATGGGTACAGCACCGTTGCGACGAAACACAATCCGCTGGGGTAAGCCGGCTGGAGGGATGATCTCGGTGGCGGGTTCAAAGCGTTCTCGCCCAGGCCCAGCAGTAACCGCTTGCAACACAAGCTCATTCCCTTGCCCAAAGGACAAATTGGTGGTTGCTCCAGCACAGCCTGGAAATCCCTGGGCAGCAGAGGAGGTGCAGGGGTCGGCAAAAGGGGCTGGATTGTAGTTGGATGGTGTGCCGGGCACGGTTGTTGTAAATAGCCCATTGATGTCGAGAGACGTAGCAACCTGAGCCTGAGCTGGGGCGGGCCAGCCCACCAAGTTTACCGTTACCAAAACTAAGACCAGCACCAGGCTCAGCCAGCGCCGCAGACGGCGGCGTGGCGTAGAGGACTGAAAAATAAGCTCAAAGAACTGACGCATAACAGGTAGAGATAGCGAGCATGAAATAAAACGGGCAGAGCTTTGGCGGTCGCTGCTGAGCCTACTCCAGTTGGAGGTCGGCCTCCTGGTCTTGGAAGATGATGTCGAGGCCGCGCAGGTCGGTAAAGACAAACTCCACCCGGCGATCGCGGGCGTACTCGACTCGGCCGCTGCCCTGGCTGCGCCGCTGGGTCTCACCAAAGGGCACAATTCGCATGCGCTCGGGGGGCACGCCCTGGCGAACTAAATAGTTGCGGGCGGCGAGGGAGCGGCGCTCGCTCAGGGCCAGGTTATAGGCGGCACTGGCGCGGGGGTCGGTGTGGCCGTGCAGCTCCACCGTCAGGAAGGGATACTCCAGCATGACCGCTGCGATCTGATCGAGTATTACCGCGCTCTCAGGGCTAATGTCTGAACGATCGAGGGCGAAGTGAATATTGCGGGGTACGGTCAACACCAGCGGCTCGAGCGGCGGCGGCGGCTCGACGGGTGCGGGGGGCGGCACGGGCGCGGCGCAGGTGGGCAGCTCGACCGGGGTGGCGGGCAGATCGGGCAGGGTGCCATCGGCGGCCAGCACGGCGGCGACAGGAGCCGGTTCTGAGGTGCCCCACTCGGGGTCGGAGGCGATCGCGCTCACCCTGGTACCTGGCGGCAGGGCCAGACTGGCGCTAAAGGTGCCCTCAGGGCTGGCGGTCACGGTGCCCAGGGACTCGCTCAAGGGGCTATAGGGGAAGCCCTCCTCAGCAATGCGGTAGAGGTCAACCTCGGTGCCCGGGTCGGCCGTACCGGTTAGGGTGACCTCGGCGGCCCCGCTGGCAAAGCTATAGGCGTCAAACTCGGGGGAGTTGATGGCCGCGTTGCCGGTTTCGCGTCGGCGGTGGTAAGAGTTGCGGGGCGGGTTGGGGCCGTCTCCTTTTTGAAAGTCCTGCACCCCGGTATTGCCCTGGGTGTTGAGGTCAATGGAGAGCCCGTCGAGTCCGGCATAGCGATTGCCGCGAATTTGGTTGCGGAGGCTGAGCGGGTAGGCCGTCACCGCTACCCCCGGCCCCGGCTGATAGCCAATGAAGTTGTCGCTGAGCTGGTGGTCGTTGCCCATCAGGTACACGGCGGCGCGCTCAAACCGCCGACCGTTGTATTGAATGGCATTGCCTGTGATCTGGGTTGCCCCCTCTGTCTTAAATAAATAGATGCCGCTGCCGTCGTTGGCGCAGATTAGGTTGTCGGTAATGGCGCTACTGGCGATCGCCCCCTCCAGGCGAATGGCGTCGGGCATACCAGCCAGGCCGTTACCGATGATGGCGTTTTCGCTCACCTGCAGCCCGTCGGCCCGAAAGCCCGTGATAATGGCGCTACCGTCGTGGTTTTGAATTCGGTTATTGCGAATGGTGGTTTCTACCGCATTAAATACCGACACCCCAAAGGCCGACGGCACCGCCGGAAACTCGCCGTCGGGGGGCAGTCCCAACCAATTTTGCTCAATCACCACGCCCCTGGGCGCGGCTTCGGCATCTTCTATGCGAAACAGCTCCAGCGCCGGGCTGAGGGGGCTTGAGTCGACCGGCGGGGCCAGGGCGCTGATGAAAATATCGGCGGGCGGCGTGGTCTGGGTGGCGCGATCGCTGGTGCGAAATCCGTAGAGGCTAAGTCCTCGCACGGTTACGCCATCGGCGGCAATGGTCAGGCCGCGAGCCACTTCGCTGCCCTCAGCCACCGTCAGACTGACCACAGGCGCAGGCGGAAATTTAGGATCTAGTCCGGCACTGGCGTCGTAGCCTGCCTGGGTCGTGCCGTCGATCACTAGCTCCGGGGCGATAATTTCAGGTAGCAGGTCCACCAGGGCAATGGTGGTCTGCCCCGCTGGCAGATCGAAGCCAATCCGTGATCCCTGTCCCGTGGGCAAGGGCTGCACAAAGGCCTGCTCGGCCTCGCTCAGCTGCTCAGGGGTGAGGGTGCCGTTGGCCAGCTCGACGGCCTCCCGCAGCGTCAGCCCCTCGTCGGGCTGCACCGGCCCATCGCCCGCGCTGGTGACCCGCACGCTGTAGCCCGCCAGCGCCGATTGCCCCACTGCGGGGGGCACCGTTAGGGCCAGCCCCGGCACAGTCAGGGCGACGGCACCATATCCTATCCACCACTGCTGCTTCATTCCTCACCTCCTGGGGCCGTGTCTGTTGCCTCGGGCTGGAGTGCCTCGGGCGTGGTCTCGGGCTGAAACACATCGGGGGGTGCCTCGGGCGTTACGCCGGGCTCGGGCACCTCGGTTTCGCCTACTGGGGGCTCGGGGATGTCGGTTAGGGCTGCCTCATCTACGTAAGAGTCTTGCTGCTGGGGCGGCGACACCGGCTGCACCCCAAAGCCGTTAAACAACTGATTGACCTTAGCGGTAATGCCAAAGTAAGGACCGCTGGCCGAGCGGTAGCCGCCGCCGCCCACAAACGAGCCGTCATTGGCACCGCCAAAGCTGTAGCCCAAGCCCAGCCGCACATCGGGGGTGAGGTAGTAGCCCGCCTCCAGGGCAAAGCCAGTCTCGTTGTAGCCCACGGCGGGCTGCCCCAGCCAGCGCACCTCAGCTCCAACGTCCCAGCGGTAGGCAAACCGATAGGTCGCCCGCGCCTGAGCCAGGTGAATGCTGTTGGAGAAGCCAAAGTCTTCGGCCAGGTTGGCCGTGCTGTAGCGCAGGCCGTACTTGCCATAAAATTCCCAACGGTAGCTGGGGGCGTAGATGCCCTCCAGCGACAGGGTGTGGTCCTGGGCCTCGGAGCTGGTGCCCTGCAGAATACTGTCTGGGGTGCTGCCAGGGTTGCGGCGGTACTCGTAGCTGAGCAGGCCGTTGAACTGATCGCTGACCGGGTTGCGGTAGGCTAGCCCCAGGCGCAGGCTGCTGGAGTTGCCCAGGGCATCGGTGATGGTCTGGTTAGCAAAATTGGCCAGATCAAACCGGGCCAGACCCGTGAGCGAGTCGGTAATCTTGCCAGCGGCCGCTGCCCCCAGCACAATGTTGCTTGACCCCGGCGAATCACGATACTCAAAGCGGCCGCTGGCTTGCCAGTCGGGGTTGTCGGTGTACTCCAGCCCCACTGAGTAAACGGTAGAGGCCAGCAGCCCCAGGGACGATGAGCCCCCCTGGCCGACGGCGAAGGGCTGGGCAAACTGCTGGCCCGCCCCGGTGAGATTAAAGCCATCGCCAAAGATGCGCTCGAAGCCGAAGGTGGCCCGCAGTCCGGGGGCTAGCACCAGGCGGTGGTTAAGGCCGATCGCCCCCTGCCCGGTAATGCCGTTGTAGCCCCCCAGCAGTGAGTAGCGGTTGGTTAGGGTGGTGTTGTCATCCAGCTCGTAGTCGACTAGGGTGTCGAGGCTGGTAATCGAGCTCGGCCCGTTGCCCCCCGACAAAAACTGCTGGGCCAGCCGCAAACTCACCCCCGGCTGTACTGCCCACTCCAGGCCCACCGTATTGCGGGTGGGGTAGAGGGGGTCGGTGGTGCCCAGGTTCAGCTCGCTCTGGGCCAGGGCGCTGAGGGTTTCGGTCAGCGGCAGGTTTAGCCGCGACACCAGCTGGTTGGCGTTGGCCGAGGTATTGGCAATGCGATCGTCGCGGTTGCGGTTGACGAAGTCAATGCCCAGGGTGGCGCTGCCAAACTGCTGCACAATGCCGGCCCGCAGCTCGGTTAGAGTGTTGTCGATTTGTCCGCCCTGAATGGCGGTTTGGCCCGGTCTCAGAAGCCCAGCGGCGGAGGTTTGAATGGCAGTGGCGGTGCCCAGGTTACGCTCCTGATCGACCAGGGCGCGAATTTGGGTTTGAGGCCCGACCTGGGCCAGCACTTGACCGCCCCAGCGGGTTTGCCCAGGGCGAAAGGTGCTGGTGGCAGTGTTGTTGAAACCGCTGTCAGTGGAACGGTAAAACGCTTGCCCCGTCACCCCCTCAAAGGGGGTACCGCTGAGCTCGATGCGGTAGGCATTGCCCTGGTTGTTGGTGGCCCCAGCGTTGAACGTCGATCGCGCGAATTCTCCAGTCACCTGGCCCAGATCACCCAGGGGCCAGAGCACATCAAAGCCGTAGAGGGTAAAGTCTTGGGCTCCCTGGTCCTCGCTGAGCAGGGTGGCCCCGACGACACCGCCGTCGTCACCGTTGGGACGGTACTGCAGGCGACCGGCATAGAGATTGCCGCGTGCTGAGGCATCTTCGACCTGGTAGGTGACGACAATACGCCGCACCAGGGTAACGCCTAAGGGGTTGAGATCGACGGCTCTAACTGGCTGATTGAACAGCAGCGTGCCGCGATCGTAGTCGATGGTGTAGTCGACGCCGCGGTACAGCGGTGTGCGTTCGAGCACGGTGCCGGGGCGGTTAAACTCCTCGGCCTCGATGAACACATTCTCGCTGCCCCGCAGTACCAGTCGCCGCGACAAGAAGTAGTAGCCGCTGGTGCCGTCGGGGGCAATGGTGTCGCGCTGAAAGGGCCGCACGTTGTCGGCGTACATGGCGGTGAGCTGCAGGCCGTTGCCAAAGGTGTAGTTGCCCTTAAAGCCGTGCAGCTCTCGCACGGTGGCCGTAAACTGCTGCGACTCGCCAGCGAACTCCTGGGTGCCGTAGTCGCCCCACATAAAGTAGTCTGGCTCAGCGTCGGGCACCAGTGAGTCGCGCTGAAAGCGCAGGTACAGGCTATCGATGGAGGGGGTGAGGAAGTCGGTGGTGGAGCTGTCGCCGTAGACCGGATACGTCTGGTCGCAGGCCTGCACATCGCGGTAGAGGCTGCTGCCATCGCAGCGATCGTTGAGGCCGCGCGTGTTGTTGTAGGCCCCGGTAAACAGCCAGTCGCCCACGGCCCCGGTGGCAAATAGCCCGGTGGTAAAGCTCACCTCCACGTCATCGCTGAGGGAATCGGGGTTGAGAAAGTCTCTAAAACTGCCCAGGAAGTTGGTGCCACCCCGGCCCACGCGAAAATCAACTACCCCAGAAATAATGGTGGGGCGCAGATCGGTGTAGAAGCTCACCTGGGTGGTGGCTTCTAGAGTGGGATAGTCTCGGGCCAGGCTGGGGTCGATGTCCCGCAGGGTTTGCGCACTGACAAAGGCCTGCACGGTGGCTGGCCGAGCATCGAGCGGCGATCGCAGCTGAGCCTCAAACTGCCCCAGCCGGGCCAGCACCTGAAACCCGCCGCGATCGGCATCGTAGTCGGCCCCGACAAACTCCCCAGCTGTGCTGGTTAGCGTCACCACCACGTCATCGGCGAGGGGATTGCCCTCATCTGTCGTCACCGCCCCCACCAGGGTGAGCGTCGATCGCCCGTTGGCCGGAATCTGGGTCTCGCTCTCGGGAGCCAGGGTGAGGGTGTACATCGCCTCAGCCCCAGGCCCTACCGGCGTCAGGGGTTGGGTCGAGGGCGGGTTGAGCGGTAGCTGGTCACCGCCAAAGCGAAAGTCAAAGAGTTCGGCATTTTCGCGCCGATTGGCCAGCGGCACTGCCCCGCCGGGTTCCGCCTCTAAGACTGCGGGCAGCTGCCCCTGGGGCTGTACAGTAGCCGCCGCGATCGCCGCCTCAGGGTCGGCCCAGGTTGGGGATGCGATCGCGGGTTTTGCCGCCGGAACCGTCACCGCTGGCCTGGGCAGGGTCAGCTCCAGGGTGTTGCCCGGAACCACTTCGGTGGTGGAGTTTTCTGGCGTGAGGTTTTCTAGCGTGGAACGCTCCGGGGCAGACGCTCCGACCGGAGTTTCAACCACGGCCGCCGATCCCCCAGAGAGGTCTAGATCTGCCGCTGTACCCAAGGTGTCGGGGGCAGCGTGGCCGGGTAGCATCAGCCCAAAAGATCCGGCCAGGGTTGTCAGCAGGCCCAAACCTAGCGAACGAGAAGCCAGTGAACGAGAAGCCAAAGGCATCATGACTGCTCCTCCCCAAAGGTTGGTGTAACGGCAAAGTTCATACGGCCCAGACCACCCGGTGACAGACGCACAAAGCGAGAGGCACTGTTGTCTTCAATCCGGTAGAGGTTGGGGGCCAGCGTGTAGCCCGGCAGACTGTACAGGTCGAGGGTGCCAACCCGGTAGCCCGGCAGCACGTTGGCCAGCGAAAACAACCCGTCTGGGTCGGTCAAAATCCGGTTGCCATCATCCATAAAGACAACGGCGTTAGGTACTCCAGGCTCACCGGGCTGCTGCTGCCCGTCAAAGTTTTTATCCACAAATACCCGTCCCAAGATCGTGCCGCAATCGGACACAATGCCAGGGCGAATGGTCAGCTGGAACGGTGCCGATACCGGCGCAAACCCTGGGGCTGAGGCCTGGGCCACGTTGCGCCCATCACCGCGCACCGCGTCGGGCGTAATCAGCACCCCGTAGGCGATCGACACCGAGGCCCCCGGCTCAAGCGACGGGAATGTCAGCGTCAGGCTGCTGTCGGTGGTCACCTGCTGCGTGGGCTGCAGGGGTGTGGTTTGCACCGAGTCGGGCACGTAGATCAGACCCCGGGGCAGCTGGTCTGTAATCGTTAGCGGGGTTGCCGCTCGACTCGAAGGGTTGGTAACCAGCAGCCGATAGACCACCACATCCCCAGGCTCTGCCGCGGCGCGATCGGCGGTCTTAACAATGCTCAGGGGCACAATGTCTTCGCCAACGCGGGTTTCGTTGGAGGTGACGGTCACTGGCCCCTCAGGGCCGTCAAACTGGGCCGTCGCCTGGTTAACAAATACTCGACTCTGAGCCTGCGCCACCGTTGATGGTGGCCCCGCATGGCTCAGGCAATAGCTCAAAACCAGGGCTAGCAAGAACAGCAGCCCCCGGTACAGTTGTCGCTGATTACGTCTCACACCACCCCTCTGAGACTACTCGTCACACCACTGACACCCCGGTTGGGCTTGGCCCACCTGTGCCTTCGATCCACTCCTGGTGGGCTTTAAGCCCTTGCGTCAACGACCAAAAGGAATACTTCGTGTCGTCAAACTCGCCAAATCATACCAAGCGCATCCGTAAATACCCATAAATTCTCTGTTAAGTTTTTTAATTGGGTCCGGATTTGCTCAATGCGCCCCGCAGGGCCTAGGGCCAAGGCCGCCGAGGCAGCCTTGGCCCTAGGCCGTCGCAAGTTGAGCTAGAAACTATCACAGAGGTTATATGGAATTCATAAGAGCAGCTCTGGCTATGCTTTGCTAATGTCAGGCTTAAACCCCTGTTGGCCCAGAATCCTACCGTTAACGCTGAGGCATAACGCCATGACCTACACGGGTCGAATTGCGCAGATCAATGTTTCGCCGGGTGGGGTGCCGAAGCTGGCGATCGCTACGGCCCAAGCTACCGCCGCTGGGCTCAGCGGCGACCAGCAGCGCAATCTTAAATTTCACGGCGGACCCGATCGCGCCCTGTGCCTGTGGTCGCTGGAGGTGATCGAAACCCTGCGCCTAGAAGGTCACCCCATTGGCCCCGGCAGCGCTGGCGAAAACCTCACCCTGGCCGGGCTAGACTGGGCGGCTCTGGGGCCAGGTAGCCAGCTTCAGCTTGGAGAACAGGTGCGGGTTGAGGTTACCGACTACGCCCCGCCCTGCCGCACTATCATGCGGTGGTTTAGCGATCGCCGCTACAGCCGCATTAGCCAAACCCACCACCCCGGCAGCAGTCGGCTGTACGCACGGGTGCTGCTGCCGGGCCAGTTGACTACGGGCGATTGCGTCACGGTGACGAGCGCCGGGCTGCGGTCTAGGCCATTGGGTACTGGTTCCTAGGGTCTAGTCTGTGTCCATGTCTGCCCCAGCCGTTCTCCTTTGCTAAGAACCCCTATAGAATGGCTAGATAGGGAGCTTTAGATATGGGGCTTTAGTTGTGGCTTCACAAGCCCTATGATTTAAGGTGGACGGGATTTCGGTCATCCCACCCTTGCAAACATGACACTCAGCTGGGTTAGCGATTAATCACCATGACCATACCAACGGCGCTATCGAGCGATTTTTTGTTGACGGCGGGGCTGTACGCTGGCGTCGTCGGAGTTTATTTGCTGGTGGTGCCCCTGGCTCTGCTCTTCTACGTGCGGCGGCGCTGGTACATTGCCGGGTCTATCGAGCGCACCCTGCTGTACGGGCTGGTGTTTGTCTTTTTCCCCGGCATGCTGCTGTTTAGCCCCTTTCTAAACTTCCGCCCCCAGCCGCGCGATATTAAGGCCTAGGCAGCATGCGACGCATCGACGTAATTGCCGTTGGCTTCGGCATTTTTCTGGCCGGGGGTGGGCTGTTTTTGGGCTTTCGGCTGTTTGGCCTCGACGGCATCTCCGCTGGTATCTGGAGTCAGGCGGTAATGGTGGGCGGTGTGGTCGCCTGGTTGGCCAGCTACCTGCTGCGGGTGGTCACCCGCAACATGACCCTCAACCAGCAAATGGATGACTACGAGTCGGCGGTGCTCCAGCGCCAGCTCGACGAGCTGAGCCCAGAGCAGCTGGCCGCCCTGCAGGAAAAGCTGGACCAGGAGAATGCCAAGTAGAGGGTTTGGGGCTAGTTTCGGGATCTGACCTCGCTACCGAGCCAGTCCTCCGCTGTGGTTTTGGGTCACTATTGCTCAGCCACTCCCCGACCATAGCCCTGAACCATAGACGCGGTGCCACTCTTGCCCTAGAGTGCTGTATTGGGTGAATTATTTGCCCCAGCCCTTTGGCCCCTCTCTTAGGACTACGTCTTCGGTACCCCGCTATGGCCCTTGTTTCCGATCGCTTCCGTGACCTGCGAGCGCGGGGCGAATGCGCCCTGATTCCCTTTATTACCGCTGGCGACCCCGATTTAGAAACGACCGCCGCGGCCCTGGGGGTGCTGGATCAAAACGGGGCCGACTTCATCGAGCTGGGGGTGCCCTACTCCGACCCCCTCGCCGATGGCCCGGTGATTCAGGCGGCCGCCACCCGCGCCCTTGAGAAAGGGGTCACCCTCGATGCCGTGCTCTCGATGGTTAAGGGGCTACAGCTGCAGGCACCGCTAATTTTGTTTACCTACTACAACCCCATTCTCAACCGGGGCATCGATCGCTTTATGGCCGATGTGGCGGCGGCGGGGGTAGCCGGACTGGTCGTTCCCGACCTGCCCTTAGAAGAAGTCGAGGCGCTGCTGACGGCGGCGGCGGCGGCAGGTATCGACGTCACCCTGCTGGTGGCCCCCACCTCACCGCCCGATCGCATTCAGGCGATCGCAGCCCAGGCCCAGGGGTTTGTATATTTGGTCAGCGTCACTGGGGTAACGGGCACCCGCAGCGAGCTGCAAAGCCGGGTTAAAGACCTGATCAGCGGTCTCAAGCAAACTACCGATAAGCCCATTGGCGTGGGCTTTGGCGTCTCAGACCCCGACCAGGCCCAACAGCTCAAAGCCTGGGGAGCCGACGGCGTGATTGTGGGCAGCGCCTTTGTTAAGCGGCTGGCTGGCGATACCCCAGAGGCCGCCCTATCCACCATCGGTGACTTCTGCCGTCGCCTCAAGGCCGCTGTGGCCTAGACTGCTGTACTGCGATCGCCCCTACGCCCGCTGCCAGGTCTGGGCATAGGCAGGGCGCAGATAGGTCGTCGCCGTCTCAGGGGGTTGGGGTCGCCCAAACAGGTAGCCCTGCATGCCGGTGCAGCCCAAGTCATGCAAACGCAGGCTTTGGGCGGTGGTCTCTACCCCCTCAGCCACCAGGCTGAGCGAAAGCCCCCTGGCCATAGCGATAATGGCGCTGACCATGGCCTGGTCTACGGGGCTGTGGGGCAGGTCTTTGACAAAGGCGCGATCGATCTTGAGACCGTCGAGGGGAAACTGTTTCAGGTGACTGAGGCAGGAGTAGCCGGTGCCAAAGTCATCCATCGAGATTTTGACGCCGAGCCGACGCAGGTCCTGCAGCCGCTCAATGGAGGTGGCCATATCGGCCATGGCGGCGGTCTCGGTAATTTCTAGCTCCAAGTAGGTGGGAGGCAGGTCGGTTTCTTTCAGCACGGTGGCCACACTGTTGACCAAGTTGGGATGCTGCAGCTGCCGGGCCGACAGGTTTACCGCCAAGTTCACCAGGGGCAGCCCGGCCCGATGCCAAGCCATGACCTGGGTGCAGGCGGTGCGCATCACCCACTCGCCAATCGGGACAATTAGGCCATTTTCTTCGGCCAAAGGAATAAATTGGCAGGGAGCCACCAGCCCCAGCTTGGGGTGCTGCCAGCGCAGCAGGGCCTCCATTTGCACGACTTCGCCCGTGGCCACATTCACCTGGGGCTGGTAGTAGAGAACAAATTCGTCGCGGCCCAGGGCGTGGTGTAAAAAGCTTTCTAGTTTGAGCCGCTGGGCAGCCTCGGTGCTCAGGCCCTGGGTGTAAAACTGGAAGTTATTGCGGCCCTGCTGCTTGGCCCGGTACATGGCGGCGTCGGCGTTTTGCAGCAGGGTAGTCATATCCTGCCCGTCCTGGGGAAACAGGGCAATGCCCAGGCTGGCCGTCACGTGTAGCTCGTGGTTTTGCAGCAAAAAGGGTGGGGTTAGCTGGTCGGCGATGCGCTGAGCCACCTTGGCGGCATCGGTTGGGCTGGTCAGGTTGGGCAAAATCAGGGTAAACTCATCGCCGCCCCAGCGGGCCACAATATCCTCGGTGCGCAGGGCGGTGCTCATGCGCTGGGTTACCTGCTGCAGCAGCAGATCGCCCACCGCGTGGCTGAGGGTATCGTTAATGGTTTTGAAGTGGTCGAGGTCCAGAAAAATGACCGCCAGCATTTGCTCGCTCTGGCTGGTGCGGGCGATCGCCTGGGGCAAATGCTGGTCAAAAAAGGCGCGATTGGGCAGCCCGGTCAGGGTGTCGTGGTACACCTGGTAACACATTTGCGCCTCGGTCTGCTGGCGCTTGATAGCTCCGCCCAGACTCGCCGCCACCGCTACCAAAATCGACTCGTCGCTGGCGCTCCACTCCCACTCCTGCTGGCAGGCATCGAAGCCAATATAGCCCCACAGCTTAGCATCGATAAAAATCGGCACCATCAAAACAGATAGAATGCCGTCTCTCAGCAGCACGGCCTGCTCGGCGGGAGGCATGTGACGGGTCAGAGAACAAATTGATTTCCCTTGTAGCAGCAGAGACAGCCAACGCTCTAGACCCAGGGTGCGATAGCCCTGGTCTTGCAGGTAGGGCTGGCCCAGGCCAGAGGGCGTGGTAGGGGTGGTCCACTCGTAGCGCAGGGTCATGGCCGGTTCGCCCGTCACCGATTGGGGATGGTGGGTGTAGACGTAGGCGCGATCGGCGGTGGCGGCTTGGCCCAGGCGGGCCAGCACCTGGGGAATCGCCTGCTGCACGTCGGCGGTGGTAAGCAGGCACTGGCTGGCCTCAGCTACCCCCTGCAGCAGGCGATCGCGGCGCAAAATGGCTGCCTCTCCCCGCTTGCGATCGGTAATGTCTTCGACGGTGCCCTCGTAGCCAATCAGCACCTGGCGATCGTCGTAGATGGCCCGCGCCGACTCCGAAATCCAAATCACGGCCCCGTCTTTGCGGTACACCTCAGACTCAAACCCCAGCACCGACCCGTTGGCCCAGATTAGATCGATGAACTCCTGGCGACGACCGGGCTGCACGTAGAGCTGCTGATTGATGTCGGTCAAATTTTGAGTTAAATCCTGAGGCGAATGGTAGCCGTAGAGCCTCGCCAGCATGGGGTTTACGGTCAAATACTGGCCCTGGGGCGTGCTCTGGAACATGCCTTCAACGGCGTTTTCAAAAATGCTGCGATACTTAGTTTCGGCCCGCATCAGCGACAGCTCGGTCTGCCGTCGCTCCAGGGCCAGAGCCAAGTCAGCGGTCACGACCCGCAGCAGGTCAACCTCAGCGTCGCTCCAGGGGCGGGGGGTGGTGCAGTTGCTAAAACCCATCACCCCCCGCAGCTGGTTTTGAATCACCAGGGGCAGCAGCAGCAGCGACTTGACGTAGCTGGGGGCAGCGGTCAGCACCTGGCGCTGCAGATCAGAAAAGTCGCCCTCAACCAGGTTAATGACCTGCCGCTGCACCAGGGTGGTGTGCCAGTCGGCAAAGACCGGCTCGACTGGCATCGTTTGAAATCTGGGATCGCTGGCGGTAGACGGTATGCCAGGAGCCGACCACTCGACTCGCTGCACCAGGGTCAAAGACCGCGATGACTGACTCCCCGGCGCTTCGCAGGTGCCCTGAGGTTCGTAGCCTTCCTTGAGTTCGTAGTAGTAGACCCGGCTGGCCCCCGAGATCTCGCCTAGGGCCGCAAAAATGTGGGTGATGGGGCGCTCCTGCCAGCCCCACTGCCAGGCCAACAGCTGCCGCTGAATTTCGGCCAGGGTGGCCAAAACCTGCTCTCGTCGCTTGAGCGTTTCCTGGTCGGCAATCTGCTGGGTGATATCTTCAAAGGTGCACAGCACGCCAATCACGGTGCCTGTGGAGTCGCGCATGGGCAGACGGCTGCAGTCAACCCAACCCAGCTGACCGTTGGGGTGCGTTTGAGGTTCAATGGCGTGGAGGTCAGCCATGCCCCGGGTCATCACCAGGCGATCGCGGGCGCTGCGGTAGGCCGCTTCTTCGGCACTGAGGCAGGGCAAATCGCCGTCGGTGCCGCCAACAATATCGGCCGGGGCCGCTAGCCCCACAGCCTCGGCAAAGGCCTGGTTGCAGCCCAGGTAGTAGCCCTGGCTATCTTTCCCAAAGAGGGGCTGGGGAATGCTGTCGAGCACCAGCTCTAGCAGGTCTTCGCGGGCCTCTAGGGCCTGCTCTACCCGACGCAGGGCAGCCTCCGACTGCTTTAGGGGCGTAATGTCGGTAATAAAGCCTTCAATGCCAATGATTTCGCCCTGGTCGCCCACAACGGCGGCTCCCTTTTCCCACACCCATTTTTCCTCGCCGCTGCGGGTGCGAATGCGGTATTCCACCTCGTAGGCCTGACCAGACTCGCTCGCCCGCTGAATGCTTTCCAGCACCTGGGGCAGATCGTCGGGATGGGTAATTGTGTTGTAAGATACCGCGCTGTCTGGGCTGAGCAGCTCCGCTGGCTGGTAACCGGTCAGCGGGTAGCACCCGGCGCTGAGGTAGCGCATTGACCAGTTGGCATCCCCATCGGCCTGAAACACAATCCCCGGCATCACGTCGATTAGGCGCTGGGGAGCAGCGGGGTTGCCAGACGGCAAACGACCCTGGCCCAGCAGCGCCAGGATAAGCCAGTACAGCCCACAATCGGGGGTGGAAGTAAGCCGAGCCGAACGATTACCAACTGTGGCGTCAGGGCAACGAGATTCAGAATCGTGCATAGGTCATCGGCAGGGTGGGTTCGGTGCCCCACGGTTGTTGGTTTAATATGCCCCAAATTACCTCTAGGAACGATGTCTGGCTGTACTCTAGCGACCGTTACCGACCACCAAAGGCCATTGCTGAGGGCTTGCATCAGGTCAGGTGGCGTTGCAGCGTTGGCCAGTCTGGGTCAATCTAGGCACCGCTCAAGTCACTGTGGCGGGCCAGCGCGATCGCCTGCATAAGACTCACCAGGGCCTCGGGTAGCGGTTGGGTGAGTAATTCTGGGCAGGCCACCAGGGGCAGATTCAGCTCCTGGGCCGCTTCCCAATCGACGGGAGGCACTGGGGCTACCAAGGGCAGACGAGCCAGGTCCGGCTGGCGGGCCAGCGCCTGCAGGTAGGCGATCGAGACCGGCACCGCCCCATCCAAAATAACGGCTTGGAGCTGCCATACCCGACTGAGCAAGTTGGCCTGCTGCAGATCATCGACCTGCAGCAGGCGACAGTGGTACCGCTGCAGCCAGGTCTGCACCAGCGGTGGCAAAACGCCCTCTGCCTCACTTGGCCGCAGCAGCAGCATGGTCAGCCCCTTGAGAGCCGACAGCGAAACGGGCGGAGTTAGGCAAATTTGATCGAGGGTCGGCCTGAGCCCCTGAGCCAGGGTTTCGGTAAAGAGTGTCTTGGTCAAGGCTGCCCCAGGGGTCGCCGCCTGATCCAAATTAGATTTTGAATCGAGACCGGGGCTGCTGTCGGGGTCTACCCTGGCCGACCTCAGACTGACTGCCCCAGCCGGGGCTAAACGCTGCACCAGAGCTAGGCAATCGGCGGGGGCCGCTGGAGTGTCGGCCAGCGACTCCCAGTGAATTAAGGTACAGGGGGGAGCCAGGCGAGCCTGCAGGGCCGCCATCGTTTGGCAGCTGGGGGCGACCGCCAGGCGGTAGGGGCTACCTCGCAGGCTGCTGTAGATCTGCTCAATAATGGCTTCGTTGGTGCTGCTCAGCAGTACCAGCACGGTTTCGCTGATGCTAGCCGCCGGAGCAGGCAGCAGCAGGGTAATGCGGCTACCCCAGCTAGGCGTGCTGTGGCCGCTCAGCTCCCCACCCTGGAGCTGGCTAAATCGACGGGCTAGACCCAGACCCAGCCCCTCCAGCGATTCAGGGTCGGGCTGCAGGGCGGGCTGCGATCGCCCCTCAGCAGGCATTGTTGCCCCCAGGGGTGGCCCTGGATTAGCGATCGCCGTCGGGCTCCAGAGGGTAAGGCTCAGCCAGCTGCCCCACGGCTCGACGATCAGACCGGCCGGCGGCGCACCGTGGGCAATCAGGTAGCCCAAGACGTAGTGCAGGCTCTGACGCAGGCGCAGCGGGTCGGCCTGCACCCAACCCTCAGCGGTAGCCAGGCAAACGGTAAAGTCTTCGGCCCAGGTCGCCGAGGCTTTGAGCGCGGGCTGGGCACTCAAAAAGCTGGGCACCAGCTCGTCGGCCAGGGGCTGGAGGTAGACTCGTTCCAGGTTGAGGCTAATCTGACCCGCCTCCAGCCGCATCCAGTCGATCAGCAGGTTGACCAGGCCGGTGAGCTTACGAATGGCCTGCTGAATCAGGCTGACGTAGCGAAACTGACGTTCATTTAGTGCCCCCACCCGACTGTCGAGCAGCAGGGTAGACAGCCCCAGCAGCGTCGTCATGGGGGTCTTGAGGGCGTGGCTCAGTTCTAGCACCCAGGCCCGCTGCCCACTGCTTCCCCGAGCCGAGTCAGGGGCTAGGGTCTTACCCGACTTGGTCTTGTTTAGCCCAGGTTCGGGCGAGCCCGATTCAGCCTCAACCAGCCAGCCGAGCAGCCGAATCGGGTTTAAAACCCCCACATACTGGCCGTCAGGGTCGACCACGACCAAAGGCCGCGAGGGCATGCCCTGGGCCAGTCGCCCCAGGTTGCTCAGCGTTGCGAGATCCAACGTCTGGTTGGTAAAAACTTCGACTACTGGTTCTAGCCAGGGTTGGCAGTCAAACAGCCGCAGCTCAGCACTGGCCTCAGACGAAATACTCTGGCCCTGATGGCTGGCCCACAGCTGCCCTAGGGCTACCGCACCCAAGGGGCGATGCTCGTCGTCAACCACAATGATGTGGCTGGGTGCCGCCGCGCCGCCCTGAATCGCTCCTGTGGGTTGCCCCAAAGCCTGGGCAATCTCGCCAAGGGGGGTGACCAGGCCGTAGGCTGGAACAGGGGCTAAAAAGTAGTTGAGGGGCGGCAGCGCCATGGGCTAATCCCCTAGGGGTTTGATTCCAAATTTGGGGGCGGGCTGTATTCTGGCAACCACCCTTTACAATTGACAATATCCCGGTTTTTGCTCACCTTCTCACCGCAGTGTTGCCTTTGTTCACCAGCGTCTAGACGACGGCTTGAGAAACACTGTCGCTGGTTACCCTAGGGTGTGTCACCCTACTGTTCTTTCCGTTGTCCTGCTCATTACCTGTTCCCCCTTGGTTTCTCCCCTTCAGATCTATCGCCTGACCCACGGTGATCAGGATCAGCAGGCTCCCGATTTAAATCTGGATCCGAGCCGATACGTAGTACATCCGACGGCCCTGATTGGCGATGCCCTAGACTGGCTCCAGAGCCGTCCTGAGCCTCCCGACTGCCTGGTGGTTGACGAGCAGGCTTGGCAAGACGCCCTCAGACCCGCCCTGCAAGAACTCAAGCTGGTGCTGCCGGTGGTGGTACTGGTTACCGATCCAGAAGCGATCGCTCGACCTGTGCCCCAGTCAGACCACTATCCGGGCACTGTGGTGCACCATTCCCTAGGGGCGCTGCCCCAGGTCGAGCGCGCCATTCAGGCCGCCATTCAGGAGTTTTTACGCCTGCCGGAGCCCGACTCAGCTGCCTCCAACGCTGCACCTGCCGACCAGGTTAGCCCTCTGGCCGCCAGCCTTAGCAATCAGCAACACCAGCTCACCGAAAAACTCAAGGCCCGGCTAGGCTACCTGGGGGTTTACTACAAACGCAACCCCAGCCAGTTTTTGCGCCACCTGAGCCGGGAAGACCGCCAGACTTTGCTCGCCCAACTCAAGAGCGACTACCGCAAAATTGTCTTGGCCTACTTCGCCACCAACCACAACCTCAACCTCAACCAGCTGATCGATGACTTTGTCGATCAGGCTTTTATGTCCGACATCTCGGTGGCCCAAATTGTTGAAATTCACATGGAGCTGATGGATAGCTTCTCCAAGCAGCTTAAGCTGGAGGGGCGGAGCGAAGAAATTCTGCTTGACTACCGTCTCACCCTGATCGATGTGATTGCCCATCTCTGCGAAATGTACCGGCGATCGATTCCCCGTGAATCTTAACTCGTAAGCCTGAAGTGAAAGGCTATGCGACCCCAATGCTTCCCGCCCGATACAATCATCCATGTCCCTGTCAACCAAAGCGTTCCATGAGCTCCGTTAAAAAGACTTACATTCTCAAGCTCTACGTTGCGGGCAACACTCCTAACTCCATTCGCGCCCTCAAAACCCTCAACAACATTCTGGAAGAAGAATTTCAGGGAGTTTACGCCTTGAAGGTTATTGACGTGCTCAAGAATCCACAGCTGGCCGAAGAAGACAAGATTTTAGCAACTCCAACCCTGGCCAAAATTTTGCCGCCGCCGGTGCGCAAAATCATCGGCGATTTGTCTGACCGCGAACGGGTGCTGATTGGCCTCGACCTGCTCTACGATGAGCTGCGCGAAGACGATATCTACGGGTAGCCGTCGACAGCACGGCCGCGCTCTAGGGGATAGACCTGGAGCCAGGCTGCCTCCCTTTAACCCTGAAGGATGCTGCTGCTCGGGTGGGCCAACGGGTCAAGTCAACCACGGCGTTTTGTAACCGGCTGCCGCTAGCCCTCTAAACACCTTTGACGCGGGAGCGTAGGCAGGCTAGGGAACCCCAGATCGAGTAGCGAATTCTAGAGTTAAGGTAGCTGCCGAGATCAGCCGTTTGCTCCCCGCAGGTGGCCTACTATCGTCGTCTAAGGCGATCGCCCAACAGGCTCAAAATCCTTTAGGGTAGCCGCTTCAGGGTATGCTTGATCCTCAGGATGTCCTGTAAGTTATTAAGGGCCGTCACTCTGCCCGATATCTGTAACCATCTCCCATGACAGACTCTGACCAGACCGAACTGCAGACCTCTGTGCGGCCCGTCGGCGTGCAGAAGATACGCACAACCATAGAGGGCTTCGACGATATCAGCCACGGGGGCCTGCCGGCGGGGCGATCGACCCTGGTGAGTGGCACCTCGGGTACCGGCAAAACCCTCTTCGCGGTGCAGTTTATCTACAACGGCATCACCGAGTTTGACGAGCCTGGGGTGTTTGTCACCTTTGAAGAGTCGCCCGAAGATATTATTCAAAACGCCTACAGCTTTGGCTGGGACCTGCAGCGCCTGATCGACGACGGCAAGTTGTTTATTCTTGACGCCTCCCCCGACCCCGAGGGCCAGGATGTGGTGGGCAACTTTGACCTGTCGGCGCTGATTGAGCGCATCCAGTACGCCATTCGCAAGTACAAGGCCCGGCGGGTCTCGATCGACTCGGTGACGGCGGTGTTTCAGCAGTACGACGCGGCCTCAGTGGTGCGGCGCGAGATCTTTCGCCTGGTGGCCCGCCTGAAGCTGATGGGTGTGACCACCGTAATGACCACTGAACGCCTCGACGAGTACGGCCCGGTGGCCCGCTTTGGGGTGGAAGAGTTTGTCTCTGACAACGTGGTGATCGTGCGCAACGCTCTGGAGGGAGAGCGCCGCCGCCGCACCATTGAGATTCTTAAGCTGCGGGGCACCACCCACATGAAGGGGGAGTACCCGTTCACCATCACCAATGACGGCGTCAATATCTTCCCGCTGGGGGCCATGCAGTTGACTCAGCGATCGTCCAATGCGCGGGTGTCGTCGGGGGTGCCCACCCTAGACGAAATGTGCGGCGGCGGCTTTTTCAAAGACTCGATTATTCTGGCTACCGGGGCGACGGGCACGGGCAAAACCCTGCTGGTCAGCAAGTTTTTGGTGGACGGCTGCAAGAGCGGCGAGCGGGCAATTTTGTTTGCCTACGAAGAGTCGCGTGCCCAGCTCTCCCGCAACGCCTACTCCTGGGGGGTCGACTTTGAGGCGATGGAAGAGCAGGGGCTACTAAAAATTATTTGCGCCTACCCCGAGTCGGCGGGTCTAGAAGACCACCTGCAAATTATCAAAACCGAAATTTCTCAGTTCAAGCCGTCGCGGGTGGCAATCGATTCGCTCTCAGCCCTCGATCGCGGCGTCAGCAACAACTCCTTTCGGCAGTTTGTGATTGGGGTGACGGGGTTTGCCAAGCAGGAAGAAATTACCGGCTTTTTCACCAACACCACTGAGCAGTTTATGGGGCTGCACTCGATTACCGAGTCGCACATTTCGACCATTACCGACACCATTTTGATGCTGCAGTACGTGGAGGTGCGGGGCGAACTGTCGCGGGCGATCAACGTGTTTAAAATGCGCGGTTCGTGGCACGACAAGGGCATTCGCGAGTACACCATCAACAGCCAGGGGCCGGATATTAAGGACTCCTTCCGCAATCTGGAGCGGATTATCAGCGGTTCGCCCACTCGCATCGCGGTGGATGAAAAGAGCGAGCTCTCGCGAATTATTCAGGGCGTACAGGGCGACTCGGAACTGTAGAGGGGTAGGGAGTTGGACAGCCGGACGGCTATCCCACAAAAATGTTTTTTAGAGGCTATCAACTTTAGACGGGTAGGTCTGCTCTCCTAAAATATAGGTGGCGGTGACAGCGCGATCGCTCCCCATAATCACCAGCGAAAACAGCAAGTCCTCCAATGCTGCCAGCGTCTCGGGCATCCCCCCCTGATTGCGCAGGGCTAGCAGCGGTGTCGCCTGGGGATCGAGCACCACGAAGTCGGCCTCCTTGCCGGGGTCAAAGCTGCCCAATGTATCTTCCAGGCATAGCGCCCTGGCCCCGCCCAGGGTAGCTAAGAACAGCGCTTTAAAAGCCGAGAGCTTCTGGCCCCGCAGCTGGGCCACCTTGTAGGCCTCGTTGGTGGTTTGCAGCATTGAGAAACTGGTACCTGCCCCCACGTCGGTACCCAGGCCCACTTTGACCGGGTGCTCTGGGTTTTTGGCCTGCTCGATGCGAAACAGGCCGCTGCCGAGGAACAGGTTAGAGGTGGGGCAAAAGGAGATCGCCGCCTTGGCCTCGGAGAGCCGCTGAAACTCGGCATCGGTGAGCTGCACGCCGTGAGCAAACAGCGATCGCGCCCGCACCAGCCCTGTCTGGTCGTACACGTCTAGATATCCGGCGTACTGGGGAAACAGCTCTTGAATCCAGGCGACTTCGCTGACGTTCTCGGACAGGTGAGTGTGCAGGTAGACATCGGGAAATTCGTCTAACAGTTTTGCCGCCAGCTTCAGTTGGGCTTCGGTAGAAGTGCCCGCAAACCGTGGGGTGACAGCATAGAGCAGCCGCCCCCGTCCGTGCCATTTCTCAATCAGCGCTTTGGAGTCGTCGTAGGAGGACTGGGCCGTATCGCGGAGGTAGTGGGGGGCGTTGCAATCCATCATCACCTTGCCGCTAATCATGCGCAGGTGGCGGGCCTCGGCAGCCTCGAAGAAGGCATTCACTGAGGCCGGAAACACCGCCGCAAACACCAGGGCGGTGGTGGTTCCGTTCTTGAGCAATTCATCGAGAAATAGCTCGGCTACCTGCCGCGCGTAGTCGGCATCGGCAAACTTGCGCTCGGTCGGGAAGGTGTAGCGGTTGAGCCACTCCAGCAGCTGCTCACCATAGGCCGCCATCATGCCCGTCTGGGGGTAGTGGATGTGGGTGTCGATAAAGCCTGGGGTAATTAGGCGGTCAGTGTGGTCAATCAGGGGGCGATCGCCCAGGTCTGCCGCCAAATCGGCGTAGCTGCCCGCTGCCTCAATTTTTCCCTCCCGCACCAGCAGCAGCCCGTCGGCAATGTAGCGCACCGCCTCGGCCTCAGACTCGTAGAAGGGGTCATTCACAAAGTCTAGCAGTGCGCCTCTGACAGCCACAGTGCCGCCTCGAAAACCGGATGATGCCAGTGGTTGCCCCATAGATATTTTCAGCCTCTACTGCCGGTTTTGTGCCGCGCTTTAACCCTACATCAATGCCAAAGCATTTTTCGTTCATCTTTCACTGAACTCAGACGTGAAATCTTAAAAAGAAATGTTTGGCTGATTTTTAGCAGATTGAATGTGTTTTTTGCGAAAGACGTTATTGGGCCAGAAACCGTGAACTACCCCTCAGTGTGCGCTGGTTGACTGCCTGAAATCAAGCATAAAAGCTAATGAAAGCATTCATTCTTTCAATGCTTTTCAGTTACTAAAATCATAGGCGAGGGGTTGGCAAATACCTCAAAAGGTTCACTTAACCCAACCAAGAATTATTTAAGGATATGCTGCCTACTCACGCAGAAAGCTAGGCGATCGCTTCGCCAGGGTTGAGCACAACCGATGTCTCAGCGGGTAGGCCCACTAGAGCAACCAGCCATTACCGAACTGATGGCCTGAACCTGCCTAAATAAGCCTAGGCAAAAATGAAAAAGCGGGTGGGGGGAATCGAACCCCCATCATTAGCTTGGAAGGCTACGTGAAATGACGGATTTTCAAGCATTTCAGGGTTCGGAAATTTCCATTACCCCAATTTTACCCCAATAGTTTTTGTTAAGAATTATGTGCCCTCTAGGATGCGCTATAGACCAAGTCTTATGCGCTGCATCATAAGCGTAGAATAGCTTTTTGGGGAGTATAATCCGAGCCCATGCTGATTTATGCCATACCTTTAAACACTAAAACTGGAGGCCAGCATTCCCAAAGTTACCAATTAAAGCAATATTAGTATGCTCTAGACTATTTACCACCCAAGGGACAGACTGGCATTTTTCTTTCTCATGAATGTTAAAGATTATCGAGAAACAGCGCTCAAGCCACGGTTTAACTGCTGAACAAAAGAGTACTACCCGTAGCAGCATGCCTGTAGTCAAAACATAGCCAATATCATTCAGCAAGTGTCGGAAGTTACGAAATACTGGCCGTTGCGGGCTGTCGACTACTAAGAAATTGAGAAGACGGCGGCAGGTTTCTACCAAAATAAAACTGTTGAGTTGTTGAGCGTCGAACTCCGAAAGGGTTTCCCTTAAATACTGACGGAGACTACGGGTAAAGTGGTTGTCGTTGTACTTGGACTCTACGGCCGCAATGGGGTTGATTAAGTAATCAACAAATTCATCTTTGAAGTCACGGAAGGATCGAGTTGTTTTACTGTATGCAGCAAAATAACGCGACTCATCCTTAATGCTACGAGTACCGTCAAACTTACTTGTGTAATATGTAAGCGCTTCGTTCAGAGCTGATGGTTCTAAAAGAGTAGGATTGCGAATACTAATGTGCCTAGTTTGGCCAATTTGCGAGGAATGAAACCGAGCAAGTTGAATACTCAAATCAAGCTCTACCTTACGGCGCATCTCAGCAATATGTTGCTTTTGAATCTGACCGCTGTCTTTGGTGAGCAATGTGCTGTCGTAGAGGAATGGATAGTGACTTAGCAAATAAAACAAAGGCTTACTCTCAATGGATGTAAGGGTAGGTTGTTCCAGCCCATTATTGAGAAAGAGCTGTTGCAACCGAACCAGAGCCGAGTACTGCTCCGTCAATGTAAAATCACGAATTAAGCTCTTCAATCTAGAATCATTGTCCTGTACATATGAAACTTTAATAGGCTCCTCAAGCAAACTAATTAGTTCTGATATAGCCCAGTGGTCCTCTGGCCTGGTGTACCAAAAGTTAATCAAAGTGTAGAAGCAGCGATTGATAATGTATTTGAATTCTCGATCTGATGAAGAATTCTTAGATAGATCGATTAAAGCTTGAGCTACTAAAGCATCGGGATAATTATTGGTATCAAAAAACAATTGGCGAAAACGATTAATCAATTGACTGGGAGATTCTTGTTTTCGCCAATACTGAAGATGCTGATAGACAATATTCTCAGAAGACGCAGGAGAGAGATTTTCGAAATGCGACGAATCCTCTAATAAGTCCCAAGAGCGTCCCCCAGTAACACGAAGGGTATTCCCTGATTGCACAACCTCTGCACCTACTAAATCTGAAGCTTCACCTTCGGCATTTATCTCTGTTGTGATTATGCTAACTAATGGTAGGATTGCTCCTTCCAAATTTGCAGCAGTCAAAAAGGTTCCATGGAGATTAGCTTCAGTCAAATCTGCATTTGATAAGTTCGCGCCTCTCAGATCAGCAGACTCTAAATTTGCTTGTATGAGGCAGGCTCCCTCCAAGTTTGCTCTCCGAAGGTTAGCACCACGTAAATTCGCTCCAGAGAGTCTACTCTTCGAAAAATCGGCTCCCTCTAGGTTCTCTCCTTGAAGATTCACCCCCTCTAAATTTGCCCCTGCAAAATCTTTCAGAGGATCTCTATCGACTATAGCTGCCAATTCCAAGAAGTTATCTGTTTCCGCAGCAATTATGTTTTGAATACGGTTGAATAGCTGCTCATCCATAGTTCGACAGTTTCTAATAGGACTGTTCTAGATCTTTCTCAGGAAGGGAGTTTACTAAGGGTAATACTATGCGGCTGAGATATGGTTGAAGTTTGGAGCTAAGGAGATGAAAAACAATCTCTCTTTCTATAAATGCTCTCTTGTTAGCACTGATATCTCGTGGCCATATTCCTTCGGCGTCCAAAATCCAGACATCCCATTTAGAAACCTCGAATCGAGCTTCAACATTGCAAGGTTCATCTTCTATGTGGACATAGCATAAGGAGTTCTCGATGAGCCCTAGTAAGACTAATTCATCCAGCGATCTCAACCGAAAAGACCATTTAGGCTGTTTTTCAGATCCTTTCGTAGAAACCTGGCATGAATTGACTTCCTCAACCTCAACTTTGCTGGAGTTCTTCTTAGTAGAGGAACTCAACCGAGCTACAATTCCTTCCTTTGAAAGGGTTCCCTCACCATCATATTGAGTTTCAATATTGCTAGATATAGTTAAGCCTTTCTTTATAGACACAACAAGATCCTGTACTAAAAATCTTGAGCTATAAGGAACACGACCGTTGTTAACGGTTAATGTTAGTTCTCCGCCTCTTAAGCCAAATTTCACTCGACCTAAAGCAATGTTCTCCCACTGCTCATTAAAGTTAAGAGTTAGATGGAGGGGAACTTCCCATGCGGATGAGGTATCGGCTTTGTCCACTCGCAAAGCCAAAAAGAGACAGTCAGCACAACGATTCTCAGTCAAGCCATGAACATTCATGGGCAGAAAAAACATCCCTTTAATCTGTACCAACCATTAAATTTTACCAGAAGTAAGTAAAAGCACTCAAAGTCTTAGATTACACACTCATGAAAATATTATGGTTCCTGCCGAACATTAACTTCTGAGTTCCCCTGATTCTCATCTACCAACTGAGCTAGCCGCTCTTTGATGAGAACACGGAGCTTTGCTGCAAGTGGAAGTTCTGTCCAAGCCACATCGTCGCGGCATGTCTCAACTTGTTCTCGAATATCACTGACATCAACAGAGATGCGATCGCGCTGACTCACAAAGCATTGACCATAGTACAGCTCAACACCATGGTATCCCTGAGCTACGGCAGGAAGGCATTTGATGCTTTTGGATTCACTTGGCATCCACTTGATGCCATCGTGCTATCATGGCCCACAAGGCGACCCGCCTTAACCTCTGGCCCTGAGTGAGGAGAAATAGGCCAGTTCCGGATCCTGTATTCGTTTGTTATTCACACGTTTTCCCAGGAGGAATTCCTATGTCTGGTTCGCAGCAACTTTCAACCCTTTTTGTTCCCTGCAACAGTGGCATGTGTCCCGCGCTCTACAGCGACGAGCAAGGTCGGATGTTCGTGCAAGGGAATCGCCTCAGTGGCGCTGCCCGAGACAGCCTTGCTCTTGCTGGCCATGAGGATGTAGTTGAACTCACCCCAGAGCTCATCGCGTTTATCCGTGGCTAACGATTAAAAGCTCTTGATTACTGCTGAGTGGCTCTTCCGTACTTGGGGGAGCCACTTTTTCCTTGGCTACACTCTCATGTAGAAGGAGCTCATTTTCTACAAACTGGCGGAAGTCGTCTGAATGAACGTTGCTTACCCGCGCCCAGTGTTGGCACACGGTTCGGTATCGAAAAAGCGATCGCGCATCTTGCTTGAAGCCCTCAAAGTAGATTTCGCTGATGATCGCATTCTTAAAATTGACGTAGCCGATAAGCACCTGGTTGATGAGGAACTCTGAGATCTTCTCAATCTCCCATGCTTTCGTATCGAGGCCGTTTGCTTTCGTGAAGCTCTCCAAGAGCGGTGGGTTATTGAGGATGCCGAAGAAAAGTTCCCGATGGGCGCTGATAACATCTCCTTGGGCAACGCTATAGCTAGTAGCAAACTGGTGCCGTACTTGCTCAACTAACACCTTCAAAGTCGCCCGAGTCGTAAACCACAGCAGGATGTTAGCCACCGTGGCGATAAACGTGATCGCGACCATCAAGAGGTCAGCAAAATCTCCGGGTTGTACTATGCCACTACCCATGCCACTCGCGCTGGTTGGTTGGTAATAGAGCGTTTTAGGCCTTCAAGAGTAAAGTATAGGAATTTGCCGTCAACAAAAATCGACCACCTGCCAAGGAGGGGGGCGAGGTGGGAATGCGCTACAAAAGATTGGCATATTGCTCCAACACCGTTAAGAGAGAAGAAGACTGAAAAGTGATAACCAGGGAACGAGACCGTGAGCGAAACTGATCTGGTCATTGAAGGGTATGAAGCTTTTCTAACGGGCCTCAAGCAGCGGATTCGCCAGGGACAGATTAAAGCCGCTCTAGCCGTCAATAAGGAGCTTGTTCTCCTTTATCACCATATTGGGCAAGAGATTCTGGATCGTCAGAAAGGGCAAGGGTGGGGGAGCAAGGTCATCGAGCGACTAGCACTCGACCTGAAACTTGAATTCCCAGAGATGAAAGGATTGTCTCCCAGAAATCTCAAATATATGCGCTCATTTGCGGAGAACTACCCCGATGAAGCAATTGTGCAGCAGCTTGCTGCACAAATCCCCTGGTTCCATAACTGCACCATTCTCGACAAGGTCAAGGACCATAAGCAACAAGTCTGGTACATCCAAAAGACGATTGAGAACGGGTGGAGCAGAAACGTTTTAATCCACCAGATTGAGAGTAATCTTTTTGCTCGCCAGGGAGGAGCAATTACCAATTTCTCCGAAACGCTTCCACCTTCACACTCTGACCTCGCACAAAGTTTACTGAAGTCGGAATACAATCTTGAATTTCTAGGTCTTCAAGAGAAAGCTGCCGAGCGAGATCTAGAAAAAGCCCTCGTTAATCATATACAAAAATTCCTTCTCGAACTTGGAGTCGGCTTTGCTTTTATGGGGCGTCAGTATCGCATCGAAGTAGAAGGAGATGAATTTTTAATTGACCTTCTTTTCTACCATGTGCGCCTCCGTTGCTACGTCGTAATAGAACTAAAAACAACAGAGTTTCAACCGGAGCATTCAGGAAAACTCAACTTCTATGTAAACGTTATTGATGGCACCTTCCGCCACCCGAATGATAATCCAACTATCGGCATCATCCTTTGCCGCTCGCATAGGCAGGCAGTTGTCCACTATGCGCTCCAGGGAATGACCAAACCAATTGGAGTCTCTACATACGCCCTTACCGACACACTCCCAGAAACAGTGAGCCGAGAGCTTCCCTCCGTCAAACAACTCCAGAATGAGCTAGAAGCGGTGGCCGCACGATTTGAAGAGAAGAAAGAAGAAGACGGAGCAGAAACATTACCTGAATAATACGCAGTAGCTCCTGGCTACCCACTCTGTAAGAACCTTTCAAATTAAACCTCTGTATGATTTGAAAGGGCTAGTATTTTTGCCGAGAGTAAAATTTTATCTTGAAGACTCACAGATTTTTTCCATAGGCTCCATAGTAAATAGCTATGGGTAGACGGTGCTTGTGCATGGAATAGAAACCATGCAGGGCAAAGTGCCAATGGTTTAGAACCAAAGGTTCTCCATGCCCTCTGTGGACACTGTTATCTACGGAGGAGATAGTTTCCATGCCCCAAGAAGAAGGTAGTGAGTATCGGTTCACCGAAAGTGATCTTCGACAGTTTACAGGTACGTCACAATGGTACGCCCACCCTTTGGGGGTGTTGCTCACCGATGGAGTCCTGTACCTAGCTGAGCGAGGAAATGCATTCTGGCTGATTGATCTAATCGCGGTTTATCAGTTTGACCCTCGCATTCTCCATGATGCGATGCTCCAGCAAATTCAATTCTGGAGGCTGACCGTCAATACCGATAGATCGGCGGTGCTTATCTGTGAGCGCGATTCAGATGATGTGGCAATTACATTGGACATTCCGTTCACTGACTTTCCGCTCAATTCAATCACCCTCTATTGCCAGGACGGCGTGATTTTACTGCCTTCTGAGTACTAGATGAGGTTCATTAGGATCATAAACACAATGCAGGGCGTGGCCGAGCCAAAAGGTTTTTGGATTCTAGCCCTGCATGATTTTTGACTCTGTACCTGAAATCCTATCGTTGAATGATTAGAAAGTCCTAGGGCTGCCAAGTGTATTGATTCGTGCTTCTCTCAAGAACAGAGCTTCTACAATAACTGCTTACACAGGCAGAAGGTGCGGGTATGCCCGATTGGTTAAGTGAAGCTCTGGTTGCAGCGATTGCAGGAATGCTCGGGTTTCTTGCAAAGTATGGTTGGGATGAGTGGCAAGCCCGTCGATCAGCTGGGCAGCATGAGTTACGCGAACTTGAGTCGTTGAGAAACCTTCTCCGTGAGGCAGGCAGCATCTTCCGTAGTCAAAACTATCAAGCTAAACGGCTTCTCAAGCTCCTGCGCCTACGGCTTGGAGAAAATAGCGTTCCTCGTGGCATTGGCTACGACAATGCGTTTACGGATGCGTTCCAACATATGGAGAAGGAGGAGCGCGAGCTACACGCTATTTTGCGGAGCACCACTATGAACTCGCTCCACAGAGTGAATGAGGACATGCAACGGTGGATCGATGCTAACGGCCAATTTCTTCATAGCAGTAGCACCAGCACTCAGGCCCGACGTGACTTCGCCGAGGATCTCCATCAGCTCGACCTACACCTCAACCAATGGCTCGATAAATACGCTGCGATTATTCCCTCGGATGAACGGCGGTGCCTTGTCTACCTTGCCGATGAGAAGAAGCACGGAGTGGGATTTCCAAAGCGAGTGGAATCAACTTTGGAGCAGGTCATTACGGAGTATGGACGGTGATAGCTTGTAGCAGGCGACGCACCTACCTCGTCCCTATTTTGTAGACTATTGGCCATAGTCTTGCGGTCCGTGCAAGCCTTCTCAATAACGCAACATTAGGCAGCGGTACCGCTCCATGATTTCGCTATTTTTTGAAGCGCCTCCTCGGCGCTCTCCCTCGCCACTCGCGAGGTGATTTTTTGGTAGATAAGCGTCGTCTGAATCTTCTCGTGCCCAAGGAGCGCCCGTAAGATTTCCAATGGGACTATCTGGGCTCGCTCGGTAGCAAAGGTGTGGCGTAGGTCGTGGAAGCGGGTGCCTTTGAGTGACTCGTATTGGTCGATTGCTTCTCTCAAGTCTCGGTAAGCGGTGGCGTAGGAGAGGGGGCGCACCTGGCACGATCGCGTGAGTCGTTCTGTGAATAGCGCAGGGGATGGGCTGTGGCGATCGCGCTCAATGTAACCTTTGAGTGCACTGGCTGCCCGTTTGCCGTAAAAGCACAACCGCTTTTTGTTACCTTTGCCAATCACATCAAATTGGCGCTCCGCCAGGTCTACGTCTTTGAGCTTTAATGCGAGTATTTCTGCGATTCGAGCACCACTTTCATAGAGGATCCATAGGAGAGCGGAGAGTCGAGGGTTTGTGCTTGCAGCACGTATGAGGGTCTTAAGCTGCGCTTGGGTGAGGTACTTTACTGCCTCGTCACTTCGGTGTTCGCCCTTGGTTGGATCGGGCTTACGGCGATTGATAAGCATGACCGGGTTTTTCTCTGAGAAATCTCGCTCGATGGCAAAACTAAACAACCGGTGAATCACCGTCTGGTGGAGGTGATGGGTGCGCACGCCTAAGCGGGTTAGGCTCTTCAGGTATGTTTCAACCTGCTCGCGAGTGACCTGTCCTATCCAGATGCTGCCGCACTGCGCCACAAGCCCTGCAAGGATTCCCTCATAGAGCTTCCTAGTCCGTGGACAAAGATCGGGGCTATCAAGCAGCTCACGTGCGACCCGCGCCACGGTGCGAGGTGTGGCCATAAACATCCCCCTTGATGGTGGAGTGAGTATGCCGTATGTAGAGCGATGTAGAAAGCGCAATTCCTCCACATCGGCGGTGAGACTCCCCCATGGCAGTACCCACAACTACCACCACGCTTACTCCTCCTCAAAGGGAAACCCTCGGGGCATATGTGGAGCGAGTGCGCAAAGCCCGGCGCATGAACAAAACCGAGCTTTCTCGCCGTGCACAAGTGCACCTCACCACCATTCTTCGCTTGGAAAATGGCACCGTGAAGGGGCAGAAACTAAAAGGGCAGGTTGTCGAGCGAATCGCCACCGCACTTGCCGTGCCGGTTGAATATCTTCGGGCTGCCGGTTTGGGGATTTCAGTCGAGGCACCGCACTCCAACAAGGTCTGCCTCAGGTGCTGGACACCTGGTACTTCGCCCGATAGCAGGTGGGGTTTTGCTGATGCCAAGTTCTGTCTGCGGTGCGGAGAGGGACTTACCTGTGCATGCAAGTGTTGCGGGGAGCCGGTGCTGCTGAGAGCAAAGTTTTGCCCAGAGTGTGGGAACGCTTATGCAGGGCTGCTATAGTGCTTTCCATTGAATTAAGCTCTGCCGACCTCGGAAGCAGTCGCTTGTCCATTACACGCTATGGGGTATAAGTCAGCCATCAGGGTAGCGACATATGAGATGGGAATGCGCTGCCGGAAGCGCTTCAGCAGAGCATGTCATCGGTTGAGCAGCTTCAGTTAGAGAGTGAGTTGGTGACGGCGGAGTTTGCAGACTAAGCAAACAACAATATATTAGGTGGAATACTTCTCACTGACTATATAGAGACATAGAGCAAATCATTACAGGGAGAAATAGCTTTGTGGTCAGATAAGGAAACCGAAGTAGATTACCTTAATTTCGACGAAGTCTCCCAGCTAGCAGTCGATATTCTTACTTCAGACGGCATGTTGCCAGTTTCAATAGGAGTGTTCGGCAACTGGGGTGCAGGTAAGTCCTCCCTTTTGAACTTGATAGAACATCGCTTAGCAAAGGACGAAGAAAGCTGGATCGTCATTAGGTTCGATGTCTGGTTGTACCAGGGATATGACGATGTCCGAGCCGCGATGCTAGAGGCTATCGCAACGGCATTGACCAAAACTGCTGCAGGAAATGAACCCGTATTCAAAAAGGCCCGCAGTCTCCTCGCTCGCGTGAACGGATTTAGAGCAATGGCTCTGCTGGCTGAAGGTGCGGCCTTTCTTGCTGGTATTCCGACCGGTGGTCTTTTGGCTCGTGGCGTTGCTGCAATTGGCGATGCATCTGATGGGATTCAGACCCAAGACGAATATAAAAATCTTGGCAATATTGCCAACGAAGCAAAAGAACAGGTGGGAGGTTTGTTAAGCGCCACGGACAAAAAGAGTCCCCCTCAGCAGATCGATGACTTTCGAAAAGAATACAGTGAGATTCTTAAAGAGCTTGGCAGACCTTTAGTAGTGATTATCGACAACCTTGATCGGTGCTTACCCACTAACACCATTCATACTCTTGAAGCCATAAGGTTGTTCTTGTTCCTAGATAACACCGCGTTCATCATCGCGGCTGACGAGGAAATGATACGCTCAACCGTAGCCGATCACTTTAAGGGAGCATCTGATAGACACCAAATTGATTATTTGGACAAGCTGATTCAGGTTCCCATCCGAGTACCTAAAGCAGGATTACGAGAAGTTCGTTCTTACTTGTTCATGCTCTTCGCTATAGACCATGGTCTTGCTAAGGAAAGACTGAAATCCCTCCGCGATGGACTTGAGAAAGACCTACAACAGTCGTGGAAAAATTCCCCTATCTCACGGCAGGATGCCTTAAGGTTGACTGGCGAGTCAGAGGAGGGGGATCTAGCTCAGGCATTCGCCCGTGCAGACCGGATAGCCCCGCTGCTAGCTAACTCTCCAATCATCCATGGGAATCCAAGGATTGTAAAACGTCTACTGAACGTCGTAAAAATGCGTTCTCAAATTGCTCGTCGCCGTTCTATGCCCTTAGAAGAAGCAATCATCACAAAGCTCGTAATCTTTGAGCGATGTGTAGGCGCAAGTGCAACCGCAGATTTTTATCGTCTAGTAGACGCTGAACAGGGCAAGCCTACCATACTTAAACAGCTCGAAGAAGAGGGTGGTAAAATTCCAAGTGACGTTCCCAAGACGTGGATTGCTAATCCGACTACAGAAGCCTTTATCGCTGAGTGGGCTCAGCTCGAACCAAAGTTGAGTGAGGTAGACTTGCGAGCCGCCATCTACTTGTGCCGAGAAACCATGCCCATTGGTGCTTATGTAGTTGGACTGTCTCCTGTAGGAAGTGAAGTTCTTAGCGTACTCGTGAATACTGAGAATACCAGCTCACCAACAGCAGGAGATGTCCTTGGCACCTTGCCATTGGAAGAGCAGATACCGGTTATGGAGGGCGTAATTACCCACTTAAGGAAAGTCTCCGACTGGTCACGCAAGCCAAAAGGTTTTGCTGGGGCTTGTCTTTTGGCAAGGCACTCACCCGAGACAGCCAAAATATTTGTTCGATATCTTGGTGAACTGGAGTCAGGTAATAAGCCGCCAGCGTGGATGAAAACGTCACTAAAGGATGAAAGATGGTTCAGTGAGGGTAGTTAGTGGGAACGTCACAATCAAGCACAGGTCCAGGTGGCAGATCTCCTTTAGTGCCACCTTGGGCAGATGACCAACCAGGACAACCTGTACCTGCACCGCAAGACGCGAGATTTAAACCTTTTAGACAAGCCATGGGCAGCTTTGTGTCCAGTGGCAACCGCAACGATTTGCAGCACGCCCTAGGTCACTATGCCCGCGAAGCAACTGGTGGTAGCGGAAGTGCTGCTAGGCGCATGGGTAGTGTCTCACGGGCTGGCGGCGGACTTTACGGCACATTAAGTGGCGCACCTGCTGAACCAGGCGAACGCACCGTTGATCTCAGGAACCTGACAGGTCTTCCCTGTGAATTAGCAATCTCTACCATTGCTCAGGCATTAACTCCAGTAGATGGGGATTCCGAAAAAATTCGTGCCGCAATAAATCACGCCCTAGCGGAAGCTCTGGATGGAGTGGAAACATTCGATCCTGCGTCCATCACCGATGATGTGATCGTCAATACAATGATTGGCTATCTAGCAGAAAGTATTTTCCTGCAGATAGTACATAATGCTGGTAAAGCCTGGAATAAAGCTGACACTCCGATTCAAGCAATTCGTGCAGAAATAGAATTACGCGAATTGATAAAAGTAGTAGTTGATAAGCATATGGCCCCGAGGCTCGCTGGCAACATTAGGTCACTTTCCCGGCAGCAAATGGTTCAGATTGAGCGGCAGGCCATTATTGACGCCTGGAAGGAATGGGAGGACTACCAGTGACACTATTAGTCTTTCACCATGACCTTAGCTTGCTACCCCCTGCAAGTGAGAAGCTGCTGCCAGTACAAATGTATGGATTGAGTGGAAGAGGGAGAGGCGATGTCGCTGTCATAGGCAATCAGGTTACTGAAAAGGTCAAGCGTCTCGGGGTGAGAATACCCGCTCAAGTTATGGACTTTCTAACCATTGCTTTAGCTGTAACAGCCGCAGATACGTTTGTCCTACGCAGTGACTCTGCCGATGGATGGACACGGGATATTTCTATTCATCTACCACTGTGCGAGCCTGATCGATGGCAGCCATTAAAAGGAGAGCTTCAATCAGCACTCCATTTTTTGAGCGGTGATATTTGGAAATTCAATTTCCAGAATGGCGGATATTCACCACCATTTCCCTACCGTCGGCGCGACAGGTTTCATCTTGTGAAATTGAGGAATTTAGATTGTGCTTGCCTTTTCTCAGGCGGTCTAGACTCAGCTATAGGTGCTATAGATCTCTTTGAGCAAAGAAGAGCACCATTATTGGTGAGCCATTCCTACACAGGCGATAAGAGCCGCCAGGAAGAAATTGCTCAATTTTTTTCTGGCCGATACTCGCGATTTGCAGTCAATGCAAACCCGATATCATTTAATGGCAAGACCGACATCACAATGCGAACACGGAGTTTTAATTTTCTTGCACTTGGGGCTGTTGGTGCTTTTGCAATAAAGGCTGTAAATCAACAAAAAAGCGTTGAATTAATTGTTCCTGAAAATGGCTTTATTTCATTGAACGCTCCATTGACGTCGAGACGGATTGGTTCTCTTAGCACACGAACAACGCATCCATATTTTATTGCATGTATTCAAAAGCTATTCGATGAAGCAGAAATACCCTGTCGTATTAGCAATCCCTACCAATTCAAAACAAAAGGCGAAATGGCAGCAGAATGTCTCAACAAAAGACTGCTAGCGAATATTATTGATATTACAGTGTCTTGCAGTCATTGGAAGCGAAAGAATCAGCAGTGCGGAGTGTGCGTGCCTTGTATAATTCGTCGATCAGCATTGCATAAAATTAATTTCAATGAGGCTAATGAGTATACGTTTAAGAACCTTAAAGATGTCTTGGGTGAAACTAATCGGAGAGACGATCTGTTAGCGATATCAATTGCGATCGCGCAAAAATCGAATAAAAATTTAGGTTCCTGGATTGCCGATAGCGGCCCTTTACTTCCTAGTGAATTTACAGCCTTTCAAGAAGTCTTTTTGAACGGACTTCATGAAGTCGAATCACTTCTACAAGCAGAGGGTATAGCATGATTATTGACATGCATTGTCACCTAGATCTGTATTCAGATCCGTATAAAGTTGCAGCCGAATGCAAAGAGAGAGGAATCTATGTGTTATCAGTCACTACCACTCCCAAAGCTTGGAATGGAACAAGCAAACTAGCTGAGGACAGTCAGCGAATTCGTACTGCATTAGGATTACACCCTCAAATAGCTCACCAACGTGCTCACGAGGTTGAGCTATTTGATGCCCTGCTTCCTAGCACTAAGTACATAGGCGAAATAGGCTTAGATGGCAGCAAAGAATATAAAGAACACTGGAATATTCAGCTTAAAGTTTTTCGACATATTCTTAAGAGTATAGATCGTGAAGGTGGCCGCTACATGAGTATCCATAGTCGTTTAAGCGCCAATGCTGTACTTGATGAATTAGAAGGAATAGCAGGAACTCCGATTTTGCATTGGTTTAGTGGTACCAAGAAAGAATTAAAAAGAGCCATCGACATGGGATGTTGGTTTTCGGTTGGTCCTGCCATGCTGGCCACAAAAAAAGGTATGTCTTTAGTCTCGGAAATACCAATGGATCATGTATTAACAGAAACTGATGGTCCTTTTGCTAAAATATCCAGAAAACCACTCTTCCCTTGGGATGCTGAGCTATCAATTAAACAGATTTCTGATATTTGGAAACTTAGGGAAGAAGAATCAAGAGAGGTTATTTTTAATAATTTCAAAAGCCTTCTTTGCAGCAGTTAATTGTTATTAAAAAGCGCGTCGGTCATCTAAGTAACATATCGATAAACCCTTTACCCTAAACTAAAGTCGTATCCTCTCTATTTCATCGAGGCTAATCATATCCTCTCGCCGATCATAGAGCGCAGTCGTCCGAATATCTTCATGCGCTGCTATCTTCTGAGCATTATCGCGGCTGCCACCGTTACGCAGGAAATTGGTGATACCACTCGCACGAAACGTATGATTACACGCCTCAGTGCTGACTCCAGCTGCAAGCGCACGGCGCTTCACCATTGCCCAGGCTTCCTGACGCTGTAACCGAACACCAGTAAGTGTGCGAGAGCGTCGGGGTGCAGTTTGGAAGAGGGGAGTAACTTTCTCTTCCCAGAGATTTGCTTCATCCATGTAGAGATCGAGGTACTCTTGAGCGGTATGATGCACCGGCACTTCGTGGTACTTGCCGCCTTTTTCGTGGAGCCGGAACCAGTACCGCTTGCCCTTTGAGAAATAGTCACTAATGTTCATCCCAAGCACAGCACTAACTCGGGCAAAGCTAAAAAACATTGCTGCAATAAGCGCTCGATCGTGCAGGTCCACAATGTGGTCGGTGTCGATACTTGAGAGAAGCTCCTTCCCCTCCTCTCGCTGAGCACCGGCGTCTTATCGCGCTTCACTCGATGCTTCACTCTCTAGCCTTGGGATCCCAACCTATCACCGATTCACCTGAATAAACGGCTTCCCTACTACCTACTCATACGTCGTGTTCAGTCACGCTGCACCGGATAGATCTCTATTAATTATGGAAAGTAAAGCTTCAACTCTTTAAGGAACTGCCGAGTTCGCACAGCTATTACTAGCAAGCTGCATCCAATTCCTAAATCTATCAAAAGGATTTAGCGGTCAGCAGCTTCAATCTCGATAAGTTCACTGATGCTTTGGCAACCTAAGTATTTACATAAGGTCACAATAGTCTCCATATCAATTCGGCTGAACTGGTTGCGATATAACTTCCCTACAGTATTGGGACTCAGTCCGGTAGCTTCCGCTAGGCTTGCCTGACTCAAGCCTCTTTCCTCCATTAACTTCGCCAAATAGCAAATTACCTTCATAAATTTAAGTAGCCACAATAATCTTACCTTGTTAGCTAGTTGCGATGTTAGCTTCACAACTAGATAGTTAAGTGGTATACTGACAACACCATATCTAGTTATACTGCCTAACTGCCATCAAGCGTGGTAGCTCTTAAGTATTGGCTTATGAAGACGTTTTCAAGAGTGAATTGGATCGAGTCCTCACAATCAGAAATAACACTGGCTCAGCAAATAGCTAAGCTCTGCAAGGAAAGTAATTTTTCTTCGCAAGAAATAACCCAACTCATGGAGGAGATTGCTCGCTTCTCAGCAAACCGAGAACAGCCAAGCAAAGAGGTGTCTGAACTTCTTACACAATTTCCATCACTCAAAAACTTAAATACCAATATTCTTTTCCCAACCAGCAATAGTGAACTAACCCCTAACCTGTTTAGCCGCTTAGTATACGAAATCAGCTTAATTGAGGGGCACGTTGAAGAGAACGGATTTGTAAGCACTCCCCCTGTAGTCGCACTGGATATGGTACGTCTATCAGCACTCTGTTGGCTGAGGGAGTCATCCAATGTGCCTGAAGAAGAGCTTATAGATTATCTATGGAACAAGAAGTCATACAAAGAGAGTACTAAAAGAACAGCAAACCAAATCTTAGAAGCTACTATTTGGTATGACCCATGCATTGGTGGCGGAGTATTTCCATTGTCAATCATTCATCTGCTCACACAACTAGATATTCCAATATCAACAGCACTACTAAGTAATATTCAAGGAGTTGACAATAATCCCTTGGCTGTTGTCGCATCTTCAATAAGAACAAATCTTGAAATCTGCAGAAAACTTAATATTTCCTTTGAGGCCGCAAAAGAAATTGGCCCTAAATACTTCACTGCAAATGCTCTTGAACTTGTAGAAGAGCAAGAAACTATCTTTAAAGAGACGAATAATCGTATCAAACCACCGCATATTGTTGTTGGCAACCCCCCATATGTCAGAGGAGATCGAATTGAAAAACTTCTCAAAAAATCACTCAAAGAGGTTTATCCATCAGTTGGCAATGGAGCTGCTGACTTATACATATACTTTATAGCGCATGGACTCCTTGCCCTTAAAGAGGAAGGAGTCTTATGCTATATTTCTCCTGCAAGCTTTCAGAGGAGTAAGCAAGGATATAAGATAAGAAGCTTCATTGCCGAAAACGCCTCCTTAAGATATTTGTTCGACTTTTGTGAACTTCCTATATTTCCAGCTATTAATATTCACGCTTCTATTTATGCCCTTTCGAAAAAAAAAGGAGACGAGGTTTTTCAGGCATTTGAGTATACAGAACTTCCAGAGGAAGCCCCCATATTAACTGGATTAACTAAACACCGAAAACTACACTCAACAAATGCAAATTCCGAAAGTTGGAATATAGGAGACTCAAAGGCATTGGATTTTGTCTCCTTCTTGGAGAAGTCCAGTATTCCTTTAGGACGATACACTAATGCAATTTTATCTGGCATTAAGACAGGTTATAGAAAAGCATACATTTTAGACAAAGATGTTGCCTCAAGACTTTTAAGTGACAATCTAAGCTCTCCTTTTATAAAGCCATTATTAGAACCTAAAAGTATCCGAAAATGGTCTTCTGACTGGGATAATTCACATATAATTATTGTTAGAAAAGATGAGGAGATTCCCAAAAAAAGCGAGCTGATGAATTACCTTAAAAGTCATCAGGAAATCCTAAAGAATAGAAGTGATGTCCAAGGCCATTCAACTTGGTATGGTCTCCGTGAGTGCAGTTATTACAAGCTTTTCTTTGAGCCTAAGATCCTCTTTCCTGACATTTCCTCAGACTGTAGATTTGCCTACGACGATAAAGGCTTTATAATTCCAGATGGTGCTTTTTTCATTCCATCAGCTGACTTTTTTCTTCTCGGTTTACTTAACAGTAGCGTGGGGCATTTTTATTTCCGGCAAAAATGCAACAGAATTGGCAACCCTAAAAACGGTGGTCGTCTTCGATTCAAAAAAACGTACGTTCAAAAATTTCCGATTCCTGATGAAAATAGATGTTCCAGAACACTAAGAGAAAAAATACAAGTCTTAACACAAGAAATAGTTCTAGGACAGCGCTCAAGAAGAAACTTAGAATGCTTAGATGAGCTGGTGTTGACGGCTTATTCTGTACCAGCTTCTTTTCTGTCAATTATCTGAAGTCCCAATTCAAATGCACCCAACAACCTCTCCGAATTATTCGATCAACTCCAAAAAGTATGCCCCAACATGCATAGACCTATTTTGCGGAGCAGGTGGCTTGACTCTTGGATTTTGTCAAGCAGGTGGTATCCCTGTAGCTGCTGTTGACTGCGATCACCAATTCATCACAACTTACCGACAGATGTTTCCCATCTGCCAAGAAGCGAGCTGCAACGATATCGAAAAGTGGCATCCTAGTTCAGCCATAGACCAGGTTGATGTCATTATTGGCGGTCCCCCGTGTCAAGGTTTTTCATTAGCACGCGGCCTTCGTTTTGTTGATGATCCACGTAATCAATTGTATAAACACTTCATCCGACTTGTAGATCACTTTCAACCGCCTTGGATAGTTATGGAAAATGTTCAAGGAATAACCAACATTGGAGGGGGAGTTGTTTTACAGCAGATATATGAGGACTTTCGGAAAATTGGCTATGAGCTAGATTGCAAAGTAATAAATATGGCTGACTATGGAGTTCCGCAGTCAAGGAAAAGGGCGATTTTTGTGGGTAATCGGTTAGGAATCTCCTTTAAGTGGCCTGATGCAAACCATGCTTCGAGTAAGAAAGTATTAAGTTCAAAGAGAACAAATCAGTTATCCCTTATAGAACTAAATAAACCATACATATCTGTGTTTGATGCACTAAGTGACCTTCCCTGGCCTATGGGAAACTATTTTTCTCATCGAGCAAATTCACAAATGCGCGGTCCTAGAAATCGCAATATTTACACTGATCCTGCATTCACACTTCGTATCCGAGGTGATGAGTTTGCTATCTGCGAATTTCCTGCTGATGGTGCTTTTTCTCCTGGTCCTGTTCCTGAAGTTGAGTTTTGCTACCGACTAACTAGCAATCCTTTTCAAGAGTTGATGAGAGAAGCGCCCCCTCAATGGATCCAGAATTTCAAAAAAGCACCTGTAGTTAATAGGCCTATAGAAAAACTAATAGGCACACGTCGTCTATCAGTTCGCGAACAAGCTAGACTACAATCGTTTCCTGACTGGTTTGAATTTTCAGGAAACCCGTATGCACAGGGTAAGCAAATTGGAAATGCGGTGCCGCCATTTTTTGCTAAACAGCTATTTTCTGCAATCTTTGCTCATTTAAATAAGCCCAAAGAGCGACAGAGTTTCATCCGCAAATCCTCGAAAACTGTTCTCTATCAGCAAAGTGTCAGCAGTGTATAAAGGAATTGAAAATTTGTTCCACCGACACTCAGGTAATTCATTACCAGTTACTAGAAATACAGATGATTCTGTCAAGGGAGTTGAGAAGAGATTGATATACCCTTCGAGCTGACCAGTCGCGACTGCCAATGACTTATTAACACTGCACTCAACAATTCCATGAACAGGTACAGAGGCCCCTTCTGGGTGTCTCTCTATGCAACGTACTATCGGTGATTGTAAAACTCTTAGCTTACCGAAAACTTCCAATCCGTCATTGAAACAAAATTGAAAATCGACGCAAGTATCTCTCCTAATAAGCATTGGGAAATCACTTTTTGGGCGGCCAGGAATAAACATAATATCTGGTCGCTCATTATAGTCCTGATTGCTCATCACCTCATGATAAGAGCAACCTTCGCGGAATAAACTATAAAACAAATTTGCTTTAGAAAGCTCCACCTTTGGAACCAATGACTGAAGAAACCGATATTTTAGATTTTGATCTATGAGTTGGCTAGAATACCCAGGCTGTGCTCCAAATTGTTTTGGAATCTGATTCCGCACTGTAAAGAAGTCTCGACCCCAGGAATATCTAAGAATTGGGAATGAATATTTCCAACCATTTTTCTCGGCCTGCGAAACTATGGCTGCTAAAGCAGTCCACTCAAAAGCGCTTCCCTCTTCTAAAGGCCTTGTCCAAATATCGCCCCAATTAAATAGTTCCAAATAATTTGGAACGAGAGCAGAAGCAACCTCTGCAAGAAATCCATTTTCCATCAGACCTTTACCAGCATTTAACCTATTAAAAGAGCGACCCTATACCAAATCCAAATTCTATAGTTCCGATTCCCAAAAGGCCAAACCGTGAGAGCTTAGCCACAACTAAGCCGGAGGTTCTTTGACATTCGCCGTCTAATCTGGAGGTAATAAAGAAGAATTGGATCTTAGTCCGTTTTTTCCTCTGGAATTGAGTTCAACTGTGACAAGAAATTTTTCAATTCCTGAATTGAAAAATAGACGTCCCATCCCGCTGTGACTAGACGACATACAGCATAAGCTGGAGGAACTAGTTCTTGAGACATATCAACAAACATAATTAGTGGAATATTCTGATAGCGCTCTAAAAACTCGCCTTCAACATACTTATATTTAGTAGTGATACCTACAAATGATTCTTCCTTTGCGCGTCTTGCAAACTCCTGATTTCTAAAGTATTTAGCTTTCAATATAGCAATAGGGTGGCATCTTCGTTTGTCACAAATTACTTTCATGTTTTGATAAGGCTTGACGCTAGAAGATCCAAACTCTTTATAATAGGATATTGGGGCTTCAAGGTTTGTTCTTTCAAAATCAACCACGTCATATTGATCAGAAAGAGCTTCCTCTACATAGAAGAAGCTTGGTTTAATATTTGTTCCATTTCCTGCTTCAAATCTTCTTGAAGCTTTTAGTAAGGCTACTGACTCTCTGGATTTTAGTATGTCTTTTAGTTTTTCAGGAGAATCTATCCCTGAATTCAGAAATTTCGTGGCAATATAGGAAGAAATAAGATATGATTGGCTTGCGCTATGCGCACCACCATATAAATTGTGCTCTGTCAATCCAGTTATATCAGTATCCTGAATGTACTCAATGGTATCCTTGGAGTGAATCCTGAGAAGAAGTCTTCTAAGGATTAATCGAGAACTATCAACCCTACGCCACAAGGTGCATATATATTGCTCCAATAATTGCCCCGGTTCTGGTTCAGGGATTTCCTTAGAGACCCAGTTCTCCCAACTAGATTCAGCTTCAAGGGAAGCTTGAAGAAATGGATTGCCAGACCACAGCCTACTCATCGTTTTTAACATCAATGGATCTGCGGTATCTTCACCTAACAGAACTTTTTTTGCTGTATCCTTAATACCCTTTCCACCCCTCTTCGAGGCTGAAATGGATTCCAGCACCTTCGCCTTTGTAGATTGATATAATTGGTCTAGCAAAACCGATTGAGCGTCAGCCATCTGGCTAATCGGCATTCCTAGATTAAACCAGTTACATAACTCATTGAGAGTTTCTGCTATAAACTTCCCAACCTGTGAGTCAGAGTTATCTATAATATTAGCCAGTAAAAGGTCATAATCCTCCTCCGTTCGAGAACTACTGGAAAGTATATTCATCTCTTTAAATAAGGCCTGACTGTCTATTTGAGCACTGGGATACAAAGATAAGTCATAGGCAGAACGTTTTGCGTCTGCAAACCAGCCGTATGTATAATCAGTTGGTCCTACCGTTATATGGATCGTTCGAAAGGAAGCCTGCTGTTCTTGAAGCGACCTACGTAATCCTAAACCTTCAACAATGGTTTCACGAATTTCATATGTTTTATTAGGCTCTGGTTTTCTTAATTTGTTACCCTTATAGCAGGTCACTTGTCCCCAGAGTTCCATTTTTACCGCAGATTGTGAGCTAGAATCCTCAAGTTCTATTTCTAATAAGAAATCGAAAATATCCTTACAATCTTCCCTCTCAACAAGCACTTGCCGAATACAAGGTTCATAGCTGATAATGCGGCCAGATTCCTTTAATTGGTCAGCAAATCTATTCATTATAAAGGAAATCAGCATCTCAATTTGCTGATTTCGTACAGTTGCATTTGTTTGGACAGACATATGCGATGGCATGATTAACCTTTAGTAGTAAGAATCGTTTTTGGAATTTCTCGCGGAATAGGCAAAAATTAATCTAGGCCATAAAAACGGACTTGACTGATACTCCCAAATCACCAGTGTTTAGCAATTGAAAGAGTTAGTCGCAAACAATCATAATCTTTGACTGTTTGCTAAATTGGAGAAGCTTTGCATACAAATTTATTGGCGATTGAGTGATGGAAAATTTATCTCTAAGGTTCACTTTCATCTATGAAGATATCGAGTGTCATACATCCGGTTTACAAGTGCACCAAGCACTAATACTTCTTAGTACTAGATGACGGCTTAACCATTCTTAACGCATCAACTACATCCATTAGGGCCGTTTACGTATGGTAGTTCCACCGCACTGCATCTCTAAGGTACCCACCAAAGCGCTTTAGGACTCACCATATTGCTAGATCTAAAAGTACTTTTTACATTTTGCAAAATTAAACACACAGGCACTTCATTAGATGATGAGACCCTTAACTATAAAATGGGGTGGAAATTTTCGCTAACAAGGGTAAGCCGCTTAACCGAAATGGGCTTATTGTTCCCTCGTCTTGCTATATTCAGAGTTCGCAACTGATTGATTCTTGATCCTTCGCTGGTCTCAGTATTTTTGTCCTCGCATAAGCGCCTTAACATACTTGTTGCTCAAATAAGGCTTCGTTAGCCATATCTTCATCGTTGATTATTCCAGCCATGATTGAATCAGCTCACAGAGCTTCAGATTGCTAGTAAATGAGTGAATTTTAGGCGTTGCTGAATCAAGAGATGAATCTTGACGGGACTGGGACATCGCCGAACTTGAGGTAGTGAAGTAACAATCGAACAGAGTGAGCCAGCATTTCCACGGTCTTGGAGTAGCAAAGCGTTTTGCGATGCAAGCGGGCTAGATAGTGCCGTAATCGRGWRKTCTCTCCCTYGAYSCGAGTCATGTMGGTCTTGCTGACAATCTGATCGCCCGCTGGAATAAAGYTGGGGTASACCGTCSACMCATCYGTGACATAAAAGTAGCRCTGCCAACGAGCTACCAGCGTCCAGAGCGGTTGAAACGTCTCGGCACTATGGTCACCTAAGACCCAACCCAAAATCCCTTGCTTGAAGTGGTCAACGGCGGTCCACAGCCAAATCTTGTTTTTTTGAGCCTACAAAGGTTTCTAACTCGTCGAGTTCGCCGACTTCTGGGGTCGTTTCAGGGGCGTAAGCATCGGGGAGGCGTTCGCCCACTTGCTTCACCCAAGTAATGACCGTCGTATGGTGCACCCCTTTGACCCGTTCTATGGCTCGAAACCCAGCGCCATTAACGTACATCTTGAGGCATTCGCGTCTGACCTCATCCGAGTACCCTCGGTGAGGCTCATAGGCCTCAACAAACTGACGACCGCAGGCTACACAGATGTGGTTTTGTTTACCTTTCCTCTTGCCATTCTTACGGATGTGAGTGGCTCCACAGTCTGGACATTGCATCGCAGATTACCCTAACTCATCTCTCAATTATGCAACGCCGAATTTTATCCTCTCTATCTCTTACGACTCTGTTTCTTTAAGTACGCCTCGATCTTTTTAAGATGAATCTCTGGACAAGCTCTGTTAGCCACCCAATCGCAGAGTAGCTCCACGTTGTAGAGGATCATGCGACGGCCTGAGTTCGTATAGACCCAGTGGATCCCTTCGATCAGATAGCCCTGTCTTAATCGGTAATTCTTTAGGCAGGAGGACGATAACCCTACGAGCTTTACCGCGTCTGCCGTTTTTACCCAGACTGGTTTTAGCTCTGCGGCTGAACTTTTCGTATTACGTAAATTCTGTGGATGCTTGCCCATGGCAACTTCTTCCTTGCCCCAATGGGATGTGATGGAAAGCGTAGGGGCAGTAAGCAACTGCCCCACGCTACTGAATGCACCTTGTTGGCTTGTAACCTACTGACCAGAACTACACGGGTTAAAACTCATCCTTGATGAGGTGGTCTGAGTGTTCTTGGTACTCCTGCTGAAAGTGCAGGGTAAGTAGGTAGGGTTCGAGGTAGGTGATGAGATAGCCGCGCAGGCTTTCTGAAGCGACAATGAGCCGATTAACAGAACGTAGGAATCGTCGCCGTTTTGCTGCCTGGCAGCGGCTGCCGAAAAACCGCGAGATCGGATTTCGGTAAGGAGTAGCCTCTGGCTGCATCAAGTACTCCTCGATCGCAGGGAGCTCTAGAATCAGATCGCACAGATACCCCTGAATCTGCTTCTCCGGGCGCTGCGAACAAAAATGCACTATTACCTCGTATCGGACTGGCAGCACGTGCTGGATAATCGAGAACGGAGGTCGAGGGTAGCCCTTCAGAAATAACTGAAGCAGCCAGTAGCGCCCCTTTGATATATCGCCCAAACGTGAGATTGCTGTTCTCCGGTCTGGATCATCCCTGAGCGCCAACAACTGACACTTAAACGCATCACATCGCTCGTTGAGCCCTCTGACAATAACGCCTAGATATTGCCCTGGCCCCTCCAAAAGAAGTTCACCCAACATCCGATCACAATTAGCAGAAGGGATATAGCCCTCTCGGTAGTAGGCCTCGACTATGTCAGCATCCAACACTCCGCCTTTCGCACTGCTCTTATTCACCAGCTCAATGAGAACCTGCTCAAGCAAGGCCTCATCACCTGGGCTGTCCGTTTGCATCGAGTTATTGCTATTCATGGCGATCGCTCCTGCTGAGGCTGTTCTCTTTCTGTCCAGTCACAACCTGGTGCTGTCTGCTTAGTGCAAGCGCAGACCATGACTGGCGTACCAGTGGATCCTTGCTGTGGTGATACGTAAGCGTTAAAGCGGTGTAGCTCGTAATGGCGCTTAATAATGTGAACACGATCATGACGAGCGTTGGGCCAGACTTGCCCGAAACCACCAACGCCTGGGCCTCTGCCAACTCGGTAACGCCTGATCGAATGCGGGTACCAAGTAGCGAGTTATTAAAATACGCTTCAAATAGATCAGGCCGTTCAACCTTCAGATAGGTAACGTAGCTATCACCGTAGGTTGTTCGCATTTCAGCGTTACGCCTGCTTACTAACTCTTGGGCCTGCTCCATTTGAGCATTAGCCTCTAGCTCTAACCGCCTCGCTGCTGGGCAGGCAGGAAGTGAGGCAATTGGCTTTCCGTCCCATCGGTCGGCAGGTTCATTTGCCATATACTTGCCGAGCGCAAGAATGTAAGGCCTGTCATAGGCAAGATCACCAGCGTTCTTCTTCTGGTTGTACTCCTTAAGGAGGTCATCACATTCTTCTTGTTTATCCGAAGCAAGCTCCTTCTTCTCGTTAGCCGCCTCTACCTCAAACTGCACGTCCGAGTTCACAAACTCTACAACCACACGCTCTGCCAGTTGGTTGTTCAGATCCGATCGAAACAGGAGTAAGGCTGTCCCCCAAGGACTTAAACCAGTTTGCAAAATGCTCAGCAGCACAAAGCCCAGGTACCCTCGATTACCCCACGGCCTCCGTTCATCCGCAGTTCTGACCGCTATTTTCTGACTGAGATTGGATAACCAATAGACTCCAACGCTAATCGCGGTACCCACTATTGGACCACTGAGGGCAACAAAAAATGGTTGGGTAAGAATAAGATTGATCAAATTCGCCCCGGTACCAAACGCCCCGGTGAGATCTGAGCGCTCTCGAATCTCCCTAGTAGATGCTCGCCCGTGCAGTTCACTGGACCGCACCCAGAGATGCTGGAGCAACGCCTCTCGGCCTTGCTCAGCCAAACGGGGTGCCTTTAAATTCCTGACTTTATCTCGAAACTCAGAATCGAGACGCGCCTCAACAAACCGAGCATCACCAGTATCTGAGCCGTTACTTTCAAGCGCCTGATCACTCTGTACAGGGTGATGGCCATTCTGACTGGAACTATCACCATCCGATGAAAACGCTAAACCAGATCTATCTCTATCTGTCATGGGGAACCTCTGAATTTATAGGAACAACTAGCGATCGACGGGTAGAAAACTTTTCGTCATGCTTCTGACTCATCCCCTAGCGGCGAGTCGGAAAACAGCGCTCCTTCGACCTCCTCGACTGAAAGTTCAGTGAGCACAAAGACGACTCGCACAAGAAGAAGCTGGAGGTCATGTCGAAGCTCTAAAAGCTCCTGCGATACTTCACTAAGGCCCTCGCGCAATTGATGAACTTCGTCTTGAATGGCGAGGTCTGCTAGTGCAGATAAGAACAGCTCTCTCGCATAAAAGTGAATGCTCGATGCTCCTGCCTCTGTGGCTTTTCGCTTCACCTCATCGGCTAAGTGACTATCAATGCGAAAGCTGATCGTTTCCGATGAAATTGTCTTTTTCATGGCTGCAAACTTCTACAAGTGTTGTCAGAAGCATGGTTGAGCTTTTGCTGCCCCATAATCGCAGGCAGCACCAAAATCGTTAGAGTGAAGGAATAGCGGGCTTTTTAAGCGTTCTTTCGAGAACTATCAGGTGTCCGGAAATTTCTGAAAATATTGTTCGGAATTATTCCATGGGGCGTCCTCTCAGAATGATTTACTAGAAGTGGCTTAAGAGAAGGGAATTTCATGTTGACCGTAGCTAGATGCACCTTTTGGTGGCATGGAGAGAAGAATCTCATAGGTGAATAGCTAGAGGCCTCGTGTTAGGGGAGTTAACTTAAGTCAGTTAACTTCCGCCCCCGTTTCCTTATTTACATGCTCCTTTTAGGTGTCGCCAGAAGAGCTGACAAAGCTCTTCTACCATTCCCAAATATCTTCCGGTTTCCAATTCCAATGCCTGACGAATCTATTCCTTAGGCTTTTTCTTGATGGGCCGTGGAGGCTTGGCTCCTGAATTATCTCCAGGCTTCTGTGGCCCACGTGGTTTGGTAGATCGCGGCGCATCTCCACCTGCTGTGTCTGGAGGATTTAGCTTAAGTTGTGCCAGTTCTTCTTTAGTCCACGGAGTCGGAATAGTCGCGACAAATCGCTCATCAATGCGGTCATAGCCAACCACACCACCATCATCATCACCTAGCCGCTCTGGCCGCATTCTCGTGATTTCTTGCCAAGAATAGGTATGGTAGTGAATACCCTCTCCAGGAAGGCTAAAATAACCACTCAAGCCGTTTTTTGGCCCCGGTATAGGAAGCTCTCGTTCATCTAGTTCCTGCGGCAATATGGTTGTGCGCTCTGAGCGCTGGTAGGAGACACCGCTGCTTGAGGGTGGTTTATCTGGATTCGGCACCTGGGGTGTGTAGGTGGTCTGAATCACCTCGTGTTTACCAATAGCATCGCTGATGTATTTTGCAGAATCACTATCCATTGGAAACATCGCCTTGTGCCGCGACAGCCCCCAGATAGATTTGGCTATGTTCTCGCCAAACTCCTCAACAAAAGAGGCCATGTTTAGCACACTGCTCACCATACAGACCGATTTCGATCGTCCCAATTGGAGCAGTTGTTCAAGGGCGACTAACTTTCCGGTAGCAATTAGCTCATCAATATAGAGCCATACCCGCCGTTCCGGATCATCGGGCAACTGCTTTAGCCGAGCTGCAATGGAAGAAAACAGTAAGGCATTAATCGTCTTGAGGGCATCGGGGTATTCGTAATCGGAGCCCAACACCAGCACATATTCACCGCGTATCCATTCTGTGATCGAAAACTCACTAGTCGCTACCTCCCAGCAGGCTGCAATCAAATGAAACTGATCAAGTTCAGCCCGAACTGACATGAAAATGTCATTGCGCTCGCCCTTTTTGACCTTGAAATAATCGTCTAGGTCTTGAGGTCGAGGATTCCATCTTTGGATCAAGGTGTGAGCGATCGCAGCCGTTGAGAAAGCATTGATGAGGTCTCGCAGTGTCCACCTTTCCCCTTTAGCCCGTTGCAGTGAGACAATGACGGCGACCAGAAGTGCCATAGCAGTTCGGGGAAAAAACTGGTTATCTCCTTTCGCCTCCGGAATCACAGTGCGGGCAAACTCGTGAGCTTTGCCAGGAGAATTAATGTCCTTGCCTATCGCCCACCGAGCGGCTCGCTTATCAAGAGGATTCAAAATCACATAGAGTGGCCCGTCCTCCCCGACTCCAAGCCCCAGGGCTTCTAAATAGGGAAGCAAGTTACCCTTAGCATCGACCACAATGGCTCGGTAGTTTGGGTTAAAGCCAATGCCAGCCAAGGTCTTAGTCATCATCACCTCAAGCCAGGTAGATTTCCCGGCTCCGGTGTTACCAATCAGGATGAAGTGGAGCGCCTCGTTCTCCTTAGCGATAAACGCTCCTCCCCAAGGGATAAGTCCTTTAACTTGCCTTTGTCCCCGGCGTTTCCACATTCGCTGAAGCTCTGCGGATTGCCGTAGCGATCGGCCTCGAACTGTTCCTGACGCTAATAACGGCAGTGGCGCAGGCACGAGCACGACACTACCGACAAGGGCCGTCACAAAAGCTGCTATCAGAAAGCTTAGAGAAGCAGGTACCCCCTGAATTAATAGACGAACGACAAACTGGGTTCCCCACCATCCCAGCAGCAGCACCAGAAACGGCAGGAGTATCTTTTCAATCTCAGAAATTACTTTGGTTCTACCTTTCAGTAGTCCAACATGAACCACCTCACACAATCCGCCGATGTAGAGGGCCGTAATCATCAGGGCACAAGCATGGGAGATCCATCCTCCCCCGTTCCACATCGCTAAATCTGCGTTGTTGAGGCTTTTGCTTATCCACAGAACCCAGAGATCGTAGAGCCTGGGGGTACTGATATAGAGCCAACCAGCTGTCAGCAGCCACACCATTAGTTTGAGCATGATAGTGTTACAACCTTTCTCGGATAATTTGTTCGCGAACACTCGCCACGATGTAGGCCGGGTAACGGAGCCCAAGCCCCGTGGCTAAGAAAAAAAAGACAACGACAATCACCCACACAAGCCACAGCGGGAGCGTGGTCCAGGTGGTGAGCGCCTGAAACATCAGCACTGGTTCAAGCAGCACAAGAATTAGCCAGAGCACCATGGCAATAAGCCACCGCGCGGCGCAGCTGATGACTTGAGATAACGAGCGGTATCGAGCGATCGCGAGTTCTTCTGAAAACCCTTCAAGGTATCGGTAGAGCCAGAGGGCGCAGAACAGCAGAAGTGCTCCATGCACCCATTGGTTATCGAGCCACATGAGGGGAAAAAAGCCAAAAAGCTTTCCTTCTGTCAGGGCAAGGCCTTCGGTAAACCCGCCCATGCGGGGGTAGACGTAATAGGCAAGCAGGAGCATTCCGGCCACGAAAAGCGCCCGCCTGATGACATGTGCAAACATCAGACCTCCTTAATAATTCGGGAATAGCTAGAAGAATGTTGGGCGCAAGCCGTCGCTTGCGCCGAATCGACAGGCGCTACAAAAATCGCTGAAGCACGAAAATCAGCACACTTCCACTCACTGCTCCAAAGAAGGCCCACTGGAAGGAAAATACTGGCGAGGAGGTACCGCTAGATGCGTGCTGCACCATTTGGTTGCTGAGTCGTTTAGCTGTCACATTGATTTCAGCTGCCACATCCAGACAATCCTCAATCTGCCTCCGGTTAAGGGATTGGAGCGTGACTAGATGGGCTTTTACGTCGTCCACCAGACCTCGTAGATCATCCGGGATAGGTGCGATCGCCACCCGTGCATGGGTGAGCGAAAGCAGCACAAGGAACATTGGATCACCTGCCTCAATCTGGGTTTTCTCCAGGATCCGGTACACCTTCAGTTTGGTGTCTAGATCAACGCCTTCAAGCACAAGGTCGAGGGTAGCGAGCTCTTCATCGGGAATATCACCAAGAGGCTTATGGTTCATAACATCCCCGCCTGCTCAATCTGCTGAAACGTTTGCCGAAGAAAGTGCTTGATGCGCTGTCGCGATACCACCGTCAGGTCTTTGTGACTCTCCGCTCCGGAGAGAGTTAGCTGGTGCGCTTCAATGAAATTTCGCTCCAGATAGGAACACTTCGGCAGATCGATCACCGGGATCGAATGATCCTCAATGAGTGCCTGAAACTTTGGATCTTGATCAACATGTGACCAGTCGTCGCAGAGCCCCCAGTTCCTCACGAATACGTGGGGCATCCACTCGCCCAGGTCAGCAACCGTTTTGTAGAAAAGTTGAACAGAGTCGTACCCGCCGTTAGAAACGTACCAGTGACAGAACGATACCCCCTCACGTTCTGCTAGTTCATACAGTGCATCGTCGGTAAACCAGGCAAGCATTGCCTGGTGCACTTGAGCAGGGAGGTTGGCAACGACGGTTTTTTTCTGAGCTTCAGCAAAGAGCGCATCGGCCTTACTGCGCTTTCGTTCATCTTCGCTGAAATAGGCAAGGATGACCTCCTCTAGCTCCTTGTAAATGCGGCCAACATCAGGATTCACGCGATCGCACTCAGCAATGGTAAATTCCCGCCCTTTGCTTCTAAGGGATTCAATCAACAGACGGGTATAGAAGCTCTTCCCGACGCCCCCTTTACGGCCTCCCACAAAGTGGAGGCGTGAATTACTAAACCGTGGAACCATAGGTCCACCTCCATCACGTGACTACAGATTCTCAAACTCGTCTTCGCTCGCTTGGGCACGAGGATCTCGGCCATACAGTGCTGGTCTTGGCAGCGTTGCTGGCTTTGGCTCAGCACGCTTTGGTAGCGGAACGCTTTGGGGAGCATGCTTGATTGGAACAGAGCTTGTCGTGCTAGCATGATCAGCCTCTCCTGGATCCGGCACCTTCTCACCAGTTAGGACTTTTGCTGCCCGGTTCATGTACTTCCTAAGCGTTCCAGGAGTTATTGTCCTGCTTAGATCTCTTTCAAACAGCGCTGCAAGGTCCTCATAAGAGTGGCCCTTCATCTTTGCCTGCTTCAGAGACGCATAGCAGCGGAGCACCAGGTCATAGGCAGTGTTCTGCCTCCGGCGTACCATTGGCTTCTCTGGCAGCGCTGCCAGCGCCTCAATAAACAGATGTTCATTGTGCTGACTGCCATTGGGAAGGGCGTCTGAATTCTTGTCCATAGCATGCGGATCATGTCTCCTGTGACTGAACTACTGAAACGATTCACGCCACCTGGGGAAGAAGCACTCCCTGGAATAGGGGAGGAACGTATTGGTGGCATGAACCTATTAGATCCACAACTACGGTGCTCGTAGAATTAAGTTAGGTGAGTAAGCTGACTGAGTTTTAATCACTTAACTCACACCTCCCTTATTCCGATGCCCACTGCTTAGGGGTTTCTCCGAATACCCCTTTACCTTCCATACCTTGACAATTGGTGTCCGGAATCTCGCCGTCCCCGCTGAAGATATGAAAGGTACCTTCGCTGACCTATGCGGCATGGAACGAAGACGTGGGCTAATTCTTAGTAAGTTTGGTAGAGATCGTCTAACGGCTCGCCTCGATCAGCTGCTTCGCTCGGAAGAAATTTTGAAAACGACCGGGGCTGAGGTCACTCGTTACTGTGAGGAGCAAGGTTCTAGCCTTGCCCAGTCAACTATCACTCGGATTCTCAAATATAAACCCGTGGACTATAGCTCCTTGAAAGGGTTCTTTTTGGCAATGAAACTCGTGCTTGAAAAAGCAGACTACGAATCTGCAGAGCAGGAAAGCAAGGATCACGATTGGGGTAAGATTGATCCTTATATATCGGGCATCTTTCGCACTCTTGTTGAGAGGAAGACATCGGAATTCGTTGGTCGGCAATATATATTTGATGCGATAGACGATTTTTTTACTGCAAATCCCTGCGGATACATCTCGATTAAAGCCAAGCCTGGTGTTGGGAAAAGTGCTATTCTTGCCGAATATGTCAAGCGTACTGGCTGTATTGCTCATTTCAACTCAAGACCTGACGGAATTACTCGTACCGAGCAGTTCCTCGAAAGCATCTGTGTTCAGCTGATTGAAAGATATGGCGTTAATAACAATCTGCCGTTGCCGCCAGGCGCAACTGAGGATGGACGGTTTCTTAATCATCTTTTAGAACAGGCAGCCCAAAGGGCTCCAGAATCCCCAGTATTCATTGCCATTGATGCTTTAGATGAGGTCAATTTAGCTAGTCAATCTTCTGGCGCTAACGTTCTTTATCTTCCTCAATACCTTCCTGCTAATGTTTACGTCCTTTTGACACAACGTAGCGACGTCCCACTTCCGTTTCATGTATTCGTGCCGCATAAGATAATTGATTTAATGGGCTCGGAATATACAGCAGAATCCTCTCAGGATATTGAACTCTATATTCGAGCTCAATCTGAGCGTACATCCATACAACACTGGCTTCACCTCCAAGCACTAGACAAGGAGGATTTCGTCACTCAGTTGAGACTCAAGAGCGAACTCAACTTTATGTATCTATTCTATGTTCTAGGAGATATTGAACAGGGAAGATACCAAGATCTCAGTATCCAGCATCTGCCATCAGGGCTAGAGAATTACTACGAAACTCACTGGCAGCTTATGGGTATGACTGCACAACCACTGCCGCGTTCGAAAATCAGAATCGTTTACGTTCTAGCGACAATCGAGCAGGCTGTTTCAATAGACCACATATCCAGAATTTCTGGTGATGATGTGCTCACGGTCCAGGAGGTGTTAACGCACGATTTTCGGCAATTTCTTCTCACCCAGAACATCGAAGATGAGCTTTGCTATTCAGTCTACCATTTAAGTTTTTCTGATTTCCTTTACCGAAAAGATATTGTTCAAGCAGCAGGGGTAATGCTTGAAGAGATCATGCTCCAAATTACTAATAGTTTATGGGAAGGCGTATACGGAGATGAGCAGCTTTAGAGATCGTTTCGAAAACTTACCCGCTAGTGAAAAACGAGTCACTCTTCGAGCTCTCCCCCAGTTCCTTGCCAAAGCAAAAAAGGCTGAAGGGCTCTACAAAATCCTTACAGACTTTGCCTTCATCGAGCTCAAGGCCGAAAAGGAGGGTGTCCAACCCTTAATCGATGATTACGACCTGATGTCTACAGTTGCTCTCTCGTTGCCTAACCAAAGGAGCGAGAACCTTTTGGCAGTTCAGAATTCCTTACGACTGTCCGCTGACATAGTTAATGAAGACACGCAAAGCCTTGCAGGACAACTTTTGAGCCGATTAATAACCTCTAATGGTCCAGATATCCAATTGCTTCTTGCTGACATAGAACGGCAAAAAACCTTACAGGGTAATCCTTGGTTAAGGCATCAAACTCCTTCTTTGCCTCAAGCAGATAGCCCCTTAATGCGTACACTTACAGGGCATAAGGATATGATTCAGGCCCTTGCTATAACCTCGGACGGAGCTCGGCTTATATCAGCATCTTGGGATACCGATATAAAAATCTGGGATATTAAAGCTGGCGTAGAACTAAGAACACTCAAAGGACACACAGGAATTGTTCACTCACTTCAGGTAACTTCCGACAATCAAAAATTAGTTTCAGCTTCGAGTGATGAAACTATTAAAGTCTGGGATATTGAAAGCGGTTCGCAACTTCAAGAAATTGTCGTGAGTTCAATCAACTCAGTAGCAATCACATCTGATGGCACCAAAGCCATCTCCGGCTCAAGCGATGGGTCTGTCAACGTTTGGGATTTAGAGCATGGTACTTTAATTAAAAAATTGAGTGGCCATGAAAAAAGCGTTCATATTGTAGCAGTATCTCCTGACAATAAATACATTATTTCTGCCGAAGGAAAGGCGAAGGGAATATCAAATATTTCCAAAGATGGAGTGATGCTTAACACCGGCATTTCTAGAGCACCCCAAATAAATGCTAAGGCTCATCTTAAACGTTCATCACTACATATCTCGGTCAGTTATGATCTCGGCGGTGAGCCTATAGGCTTGCAAGACGATAGGCCGACTTTAATCAAAATATGGAATTTAGAAACAGGGGCTGAATTAAGCTCATTAGAAAATGGGCACAATGATTATACTTGGGGGTTAGCTGTAAGCCCAGATGGACGAACTCTTATTTCGAATTCTGGATTATTTATAAAGGTTTGGAAGTTAGAGGATGGCAAAACCCTCAATACAACTTTCATAGGTGATTGGAAAGGACATACACGAACCATATATGGGCTTGCAATTTCGTCTGGTGCGAATAAGGCTATTTCTTGTTCCCATGATTTAACTGTAAGGATCTGGGATCTGGATTCTAAAACAGAGATAAAAGCCTTTCCAAAACACGATACCTACGTCAATGCTCTATGTCTGAGTGCAGATTCTAATCTTCTCATTACTGGCTCCGCCGATGGAGTCATTAAAATATGGAATTTCTCACAGATGCCTGGGCTCGACCCTAGTAGTGTTGAACATGGAAATAAGGTTACAGCCATAAAAATAGCTGATGACGGTGAAAGGGCTTTTTCTGTTTCTTGGGATAATAAGGTAAAAATCTGGAATGCAAGGAATGGCCAGTTCATCAGCGATATTGGTCCAATTGGCACCGCATTAGCAGAGACCGATGTGCGTTCCTTTTCGTCAGTTCTCTCTACAAGGGAAATGAGTAAGCAAATTGAGCAGAGTGGTAGGAGCATCACTGAGCTTTGCTACTTTGGTAGAAAAATTGAGTTAGGCGGTAGGGGAAATCCTCCTATACGCGCAGTTGCAACAACTCCCAATGACAGATCTGTTATTATCTCCGTAAGTGGTGGAGTGTTAGCGTGTGAACTACTCTCAAAAAAGAATGAAACTTCAACGATAGTTAATTATCGATATAAAAATGGAATTCACAACGCATCGGTTGAAGACTGTTGCGTTACTAGAGATGGACTATTACTTGTTATTGGGATGTCTTTTCCTGAACTTGAACTTAATAATTTCTTTGGTGGATCTACCACTGAATCAGGTATTCAAGAAGGCCTTTATGCTGATGTGCCCTTCGTACATATTTTAGATCTTGCGCAGGGATCTGTACGTCGTCTTAAAGGGCATAAGGGACCTGTGCGATCTGTGGCGGCAACTCTGGATGGGAAAACAATCCTCTCTGGTTCCGACGACACCACGGTAAAGGTTTGGGACCTATACTCTACAAGAGAACTCCGTACTCTATCCGGGCATACTAAAAGTATCAGTTCTGTAGTAGTTACGTCTGACAGTAGACGTGCTATAACCGCTTCCCAAGATGGCACGATTAGGGTCTGGGATTTAGATAGTGGACAAGAATTAACTACGTTTTATGGCCACAGCGCTGGAATAAATGCAATTGCTTTAGCTCCCGATGATCAAACTCTAATATCTGTTTCATGGGACAAAACAGTTAAAGTCTGGAACACAGAGTCCGGTGAGGCTATTACCAGTTTCAAAGAGGATGGTTGTTTGCTTAGTTGTGCTATAGCATCTGATGGGGTCTCTATTTTAGTTGGAGAAGAGTCAGGCAAAGTTCATTTCCTTAAGTTAGAGGGAGTCGAACCTTTAATTTCCTCACTTCAGCAAGCTCGCAATTATGCCAAGCAAGAAAAGTATTCTCAGGCAAATTCATCATATCTAGAAGCACTGGAAGAAAAAATTGAGTTGTTTGGGATGAGACACCCTGATACCGCCTATTTGGTTCGGGAGATAGGCAAGTTCCTTTTAGAGAGAGGCGACTTTGATGACTCTGTGAAATGGCTACTCTGGACAATAAATAGTCAAGAAAGATTTTCGCAACGGTTCAACTTTGAGTTGGCTGTTACATATGATCTCCTTGAGGATGTTCTTCGCCAATCTGGTCAAAGCAGGGAAGCGATGGAGTGTATGGTTAAAGGTGATTTAATCATTAAATCATTAACTTCTTGGCCAAAAACAACCTCGGGCTTTGGTAATCCGTATGAAGAAGTTGCCGCCGTATTCCGGGCTTCACGCAGGAAGCAAAGCTAAGCTCAGCTATAGAGAGTAGCGTGTAATTTTTGAGAAGCCCTATTTAGAGATTGTTGACCATTTCAAGTTGGATGAGCTTTTCGAAAAGTCGAACAATGATCCTAATAAAACTCTAAGGATCACCTCAAAGGTTTGCTACCCTACCGCTGCCCTTGGCCCAACGACTCTTTCCTAGCCTCCTTCTCAGCAATTATCGAAAGCTCATTCTCCTTCTGGTAAACCATTTTTCGTCCGAGTTCCCATTCCGGGGCATTCGGCTCATCGATCCTTTGCGGTGCATAGGAGTAGATTTGAGTAGACCCCTTTGCCCGTGACACTTGAACCAAAGAAACATCCTGTCCTCGCCCCTGGGTAAGTACGAAACTGCGGCGCACCTCCTTATGCTTTGCCTCACTGGGGGTAAGAGCATAGGCAAGCGTGAGACTTTTGTAGTGCCTGAGATTAAGCAGCCTCGTCTTTCCACTATCAAGTCGTATCACCGCAACCTTGGTGAGTAACTCCACGCGCTCAATGGTGCCCGTGTTCCCTTTTGTAACTCCGTATGTAGGCGATGTCTCATGGAACATCACGCGATCGCCCACCCGAAAGTATGAAGCCTTTGTCTTTATCGCCGTATTTGACAGCACCCCAACTTTCCGAAGTGCTGCCTGCGCCATAGTGTTTAAGTCTGCTGCCTCTTCCTTAGTATCGACAATGATCAGATTGTCTTTCGGGGAAGCCGTCGCTTGCGTCAACCAATCAGCAATAAGCTTTGCCTGTGCCTCGTCCCTCGTTTCTGAGAGATGAAAGATCGTCTCATCCCGCAGGAGATTAGCCACCGTGGCTACTTTGCCAGTTCCAATACCTTGAACTAAATTTTGTGATAGTGACGGATCCTGCCGCTTAATCTCAGTCAGAGTAGCTGTTGCGGATGAAATCTTCTGGGCCAGGGCTTTGAAGGCACCACTGTGCTCAAATGCTTGGGGCGCTTTTATATCACCACTGATGATGAGCTTCCCACCAGCACGGCTTACCTCTTTTAGCAGCCGAAGCATCTGAGCGGCACTTAATGCCTGCGCCTCGTCGACTATGACCACGGTTTTGCGTGAGAGTGGATCCTTTGCATAGGCGCGACTCCCGTAGCGCCGCTTACCTTCTTTTGCCCGATCAATTACATAGAAGAGTTTGTACACAGTTATGCTTCGCGCAACTTCTCCGTACAAGAGCTTTGAGAGTACCCCTTGTGATTCCAGCCCTGATTCCTTTACGTGTTCCGCCCCCTGTCTCGATGGTGATACCGCCACCACGGTGTAGCCGCTATTCCGGTACGCCTTGGCAGCCGCAATGAGTGTATGGGTTTTCCCGGTGCCGGAGATGCCGCTTAGCACCTTAAGTTTCCCGCCTTCAGTAAGCGTGTGAAGGGCTCGCCGCTGTTCCACACTCAATCTTTCACCCGTTCCTGCTCGTTCCACCTGGCGGTGCGACACGCGCATTCCAGGAGTCACAGCCAATTTAGTAGCCTGACTAAGGAGCGACTGCTCCAGGCGGTAGAGCCGCTTGAAGGTAAATCGTTCCTCATCTTTGACTACCCCAATAGACATCACCTGCCGGTGCTTAAGGCAGGTATCGGTAAGACGTAGAACATCAACGCTGTTTAGCCCTCGGGCTTGGGCCGCAACGGCAATCGCGGTTACTAAATCTCTGCGGCTAAAGTGGCTCTGGTGCATGACCACTATCTTTCTCGCCTCCCTGAGCGTGCGCCACTCCTGAAACCGCTGCCATAGCGTCATCTGCTTCTTTCCCTCAGGAACAATAAACCTCATTGCCCTGCGCTGGCTTAGTCCGTGCTGGACCGTGACCTCTTGCCACATCTGAAGTAACTCATCCCGTGGCGGGACATACCCCTTCTTCTCGCGGGTCATGTAGGCAACGGCCTGGGCCTGAGCAGCGGTAGACGGAGCCATCGCTTCAATTGCCTTACGACGACTCGACCATAGGTTCATAAGCGTTTGGTATCGCCCCTCGGTGCGAGAAAACCCCGTTAGCTCAAACCAGCTCTGACAACGCACAAGCTCAAGACCAAGCTCTGCTTGCAGCAGCGCCGCCAATTCACTTCGGTAGATGGCACCTGCTGCCATCTTGTGTTGATAGAGCACCCTTGAATTGATGGGGCCTGTCGCTCCGTTGTGGGCCACCCCATCGTTGAGAACAAGAGCATGGGTGTGAAGATTAGGCTCCCCTGCGCGATTTGAACCATGTTCAAAATAAGCAACCACGAGCCCCGCTGGAGGCGCATCGTGGGTAAGCAGTCGGGCGCGGCTTTCAAGGTATGCGATCGCAGCCTCAACCGCTCGGTGGTGGAGACGCTCTATAGCAGCACGGAGTGCTGGATCCACAACAACCCATAGGATTGAAACACTCTTAGGCGGGGTAAAGACCAGATCCCACCCCGGTACACGCCGCTTGCCTCCAGCATTCTCAACAAGCTTTGTTTCCTCGTCAGGCGAAAACCCATCAAACAACAAAAAGAACTCTGCGCGATTCACTGCCCCGTATAGACCTAGTTGCCGCGCCCCATCGCCTCCCCACACTGCTGGGGGTTCTCCAGGCAAAGCACTCGATGCCTCGTAAGAAGATTGAGCGAGGTTCACATAGTAGTACTTACTTTTGCGTCCCATCTTTGCAATTGAAAGCATGACAAAACATTGTCGCAATTTCCCACAATCGTAACGCTCGCTGCTAGAATAAAGACGTTTCTGTGATGCTTATTTTTGCCTCGCTATCGATTGCATCATTTGAGAGGAATCCGTTCCCAAAAAGCATCACTTGCCTTAGCTCCGATTAGATATTCCTCTCGGCAATTCCCAGGGTTTCTCCTGAGGAACTCACTCAACTGGTTCACATTTTAGTTTTAGAAAAAGATTCTTCGCATGGAGGTGAAGAAAAACAACTGGAGTCTTTGTTTCACAAGGATGTGGTCAGGATTCCGTTTAATGGAGAGAAAGATGGAAATAGAAACAGCAACCGTCATGCACCGGACTCTGATTTTTGGAGCTGGAATGATTGTTGGAATAGTACTTCGGTGGTTTATGCCACACTGGTTTTCTCGGTGGTCAAGACGCTTTCGTAGCATTGCTCGAAGCGTTTTCCCCGGAAGAAACCTACGAGGTATTGAACGACGTATTGATTCACTGACAGAACGCTCAACACGAATGAACTCTGATATCGACGATATGAAGAGACTTCTTGTAAGGCTTCTTGATGCTGATACAAAAAAAGTTGCTACCCCACATAAAAATGGAATAGCAACCCCACAATAACCCCGTGAGCTATCAACTAACCCCTTAGTTGATAGCTCCTTTTTATAGGAATCAATATGGACGATACGAAAATATTTGAAGCATTGCAAAGGATTCTTCACTACCTCGCAGATGATTTGGAGGAGTACGAATTCGCGCGGTGTGAAGGAACTGCCTCTGAGAACCACATTGGAGAATCACTCCTGATTCTGCTTCGGTTCTTAAGAGAACGCGCAATCGGCACGGCTTAACATCTCTGCTGGAGGAGCAAAAGAGACAGGCCTTAGTTCTTCTTCCTCGCTACCACCACAAACCAACAACGTAAAGCAAATGGGGCTTTCACTCTTTAACCGGAGTGGATGCCCCATTTCTATTTTTAATCCCAAAGGAAATTTTATGAATAACTGCAATACAAAATACTTCGTCGGTGCAACCACCGTCGAAGAGATCAAAGCTCGCTACCGCCGTCTCGCAATGAATCTCCATCCTGACCGGGGCGGTGACGCTGAAGCGATGAAGGTGCTTAACCGCGAGTACCACGAAGCGCTTCGCAAATGTCACGGTACCACATCACAAAAGACCGCCGGAGGAGAAGAAGGAGAGCACACCTACTACTACAACCAGGCAGTCGAGCAGGCAGTCATAGACAAGCTCGATGAGATCCTTGGACTAAGCTTGCCCAACATTCGAGTCATGCTTGTGGGCACATGGATATGGATCGACGGCGAAACAAAACCGGTTAAAGACAGCCTTAAGTCCCACGGCCTCCGGTGGCACAACAAGCGAGCGAAATGGTACTGGCACGCAGGTTCTTACCGCCATCGGCACAGCGGCGGCGACTTTAGCGAACTAGCAACAAAATATGGCTATCGCGAGTTTGAGAGCGACAAGCGCCAAAAGCTCGAAGCCTGAATAAACCAACCCAAAAAAATGAGTAACCGAGGGTGAGGCAATCTGCATGATGCAGGTTGTCTCGCCCTCTTTTTGTAGAAGAAGGAGAGCACTTATGACAACGAATAAACCAAGAAGAGACACCACGCTTCTTACGGAGAACGATCTACGTCAGTTCACAGGAACCATGCAGTATTGGCGAAGCGGCAGCCCGTTTCATCCGTTCCTCTATACCGACGGAGTGCAGTATCTGGCCCAACACGGTGAAGCCTATTGGCTGCTTGATCTTATTGCCTCATGGCAAATAGAGCCTGCGGTAAGAAACGATCCGGTGCTCCTTGAAATGCAGTTTTGGACTCTTACGGTACATGAGAATTCATCAGCAGTTGCTATCTGTGAACGAGATTCAGACGATGTGGTGGTGAGACAAAAGATCCCCTACACCGACTTTCCACTGAAAGAAGTTCGGCTCTATCTCGCTCATGTAGGCAACTATTGGAACTATGATCCTGTGCAGGATGGGCCACGCGGCAATGCCAACTACGGAATACTGCTTCTACCAAGCGAGTATTAGCCACTCCACCCCAAAGCCGCCTTTTTCACTAAGGGCGGCTTTTTTGTGCCTGCTCGATTGAGCAATCATGGCGGTTGGGACAGTGGTACAGGCAGATGCTGGATAATCCAAATATGACGGGTGTTATACAGCAAACATTCTGCTTGATGCCTTAAAACTATGTATTGTCTGGTAGATGTACTGGATTATGCTGGGAGTGAATGGGTTCGTCTAGCATATCTGGCACTCAACTCAAAGTTAGCTATTCTGAGGCACGGATGCGTTACATACATTGCACCTATGATATGCACGCACCAGCAATCCTCAACATATTGAATGAGGCAATAGTTAATTCGACAGCATTGTACGACTACCAACCACGCACTCTTGAGAGCATGGTCTCGTGGTTCAAAACGAAGGACGCAGGTTCATACCCGGTAATTGGTGTTCACGACGATAGCAATCAACTGCTGGGATTTGCCAGTTATGGGGCTTTTCGTAGTTGGCCCGCTTACAAGTACACTATAGAACACTCGGTCTATATTCATAAAGAGCATCGTGGAAAAGGTCTCGGCATGGCGCTTATGCAGCGTTTGATTGAAGAAGCAAGAAGCCAACAGTATCACGTAATAGTTGGGGGCATAGATGCCACGAATCTTGCAAGTATTTCTCTACATGAGAAGCTTGGCTTTTCGCATGCAGGTACAATAAAACACGTGGGTTTCAAGTTTAATCGGTGGCTTGATCTTGCTTTTTATCAGCTTGTTATCGACACCCCGGCGGAGCCCGTCGACGGCTAACAAGACGTTGCAGTGAACCTCTTCACTGCACTCATTTTGGTGTAGAAATAGTTAACATCTCATACTAGTGTAAGGTCTTACCTAGCAAATCTTACGCTTAATACATATAGCGATCCTGCGTGGATCTTGAAAATCCGTAGTGCATGTGTCCCGCCTGCACAGGCAAGAGGCTCCTTCCGCCTGTATGAATCAATTCGGATTGCTATAATTGGAGGACTTCGCTAGTCCTCTTTTTCTTTGTCTATTATCGAATAGATTTTATTAGGATCTCAAGAATGTCTGAAACCGATCCACTTCATGAGTTTTGGGAGCAAAGACAGGCAGAATACGCTGTCAAGGTAAAAGCCCAAGAAGAGTTGGTTGCGTCACCTACTTATCAAAGTGAGCTATCTTTCATAGAGAGGATGACTAACGATGTCATTACGTTGCTCCGCCTTTGCTTGATGTACAGCGGTCGAGCAGGTGAGTACTCCGAGAATTCGCTGACTATCCGCTCTACCGATGATCTAGCCCAATCAATCTTGGCTATATGGAATTTAGTTCAACAAGGAATGCTTAACCCCGTTAAACGTGAACTGCGATATATAATTGAGAGTTCAGTTAAATATCTCTACGTCGATCAGCATACAGAAGGTATAGAGTCTCTCGCAAAGCTATCAGAGCGCTTAACTTTTCTAGAGACAAATGTTAACTCCTCAATCGATGTGAGAGAAGAGTTAAAACTATCCGCACTTCATCCAGATGATGCAAAGCAGTTTATTGATGAAATATATGATATTTATCGAGATTGTTGCGCTTATGTTCACCTATCTCGCAGACAAATAGAAGAGCGGTTGGATATGGTTAAGAGAGGGCGTTCACTTGGATTCGAAACCGCCAAAGAATTACAAAAAATTGGGCGATTAATGTTTCGTGTTTATGACGTTGCGCTTACCATGTACTTTCATGGCTATGACTTGTCGATGACTGGAGACATTTTTGTTGAAGTGCTTGATAACAAGCCAAAGTGGAAGTTTCACAAAGGTAAATATGTGAGTGTAGTTTCATCATATTTTGACTATAAGCACGAACGAAATATGCGCAAGTATGGTGAATCTAGACCTTGGTCACCTGAGGGTTGGCCGCCTAAACGACTATGAAGATGGATTGTACCCAAGGCCTAACAATCTTGGTGCAGCGTATTGACCGAATCAGTTTGGGTAGGATGCAAAGATGTTAGCAACCGACGATCAGAACAGTTAGACCTCAGAATCCATGGATCTCGTAGACACACTGAGAAAGAAGATTGTTGTTCTTGAAGAAGGTGAATACATTCCCGGACTGAAGGCGGTTCTACTGCACATAGAGACAGCCTTTCGCCATCTCGCGCGTGGGCAAGAAAGTGACGATGATACTGCCTTTACTGACGCTATCTATCGAACCAATCAGGCGTTCGAAGGAAGTGTCAAAGAGGCATACCGTGTACTTGCAGGACAAAACCCAGCAAAGAAGCGCCCGTACGATATTGAAAACTATCTCGAGAAGAACAACATATTTCGTAGCCGAGTTCTACGTCAGTTAACGACGTACCGTACTGAGTGGCGCAACCCTTCTGCACACGACTACAAGCTGGATTTCGACGAAAGCGAAGCATTCCTCGCGATAGTCTCCGTTTCTGCTTTCGCATGCCTGCTCCTAGATCAGATTGCTGAGCGTTTGGCATATATACGTTCTCAAGCGGAAGCAGAAGCGAAAAAGGTGGAACTGGCAGCTAACCTTGCAGAAACGATGAATGCCGATCTCTTAGTACGTGTGACAGATCTTCTTGCTCAGTTCTGTGCTATTCATCTGCCCTCCTCTAATTCGTTATCCGGAAAACCGACTGAATCACAAGTAATTGGCGCGCTCCATGGGTTCCTGGCTTCTGCTGCGCCAGAACTGAGCGTACTAACGGAGGCACGATTAGACACAGAGAAGCACTTTAGAGCCGATCTATTGGTTGCCCGTGAAGAGGAACGTCTTGTAATTGAACTCAAGAGACGCCTTTTGCGTCAGAGTTATGCAAATGCGGTTGCTCAAGTAGAACAGTACTTACTTGTCGGCGGCATTAAATGCGGCATTGTCCTCTTCTTACCAGATGCCCCGAGCGATATGGAGCGACTTGAATTAGCAGTTAGCAGTATAGGTGGGCGAATTGTCATCTTGTCACCTCTAGGATCTAACTTATCGCTTAACAGGACGGCTTCCGGCCCTAGTAAGCCTCCATCCGCCCATTAGCTTTGCCGTTACCCCCTCTCAGGAGCTTACCTTGCCATCCGAAAGCCTTCTTTCCTAAATTGATACTCAGTTTGCAAGCCTGTTCGTCATATCGGCGGCGTTTATGGCACTGTGTAAGATCACCCTGCCATTTGAAATCACAACTCTAGACGCATTCGCTGCGAAAACAAACCAAGAATTACACTTCGCGGCTTTATCGCTACTCAGCGCGTGCAAACCTTGGTTCACAACGAACTACCTTTGTCCGAGTCCTCAGTAATCGTCCAACGCCTGAAAATGGTGACAACAAAACAGCTACCGATCCTGTGATGGTGCCGCTCGGTAAACCTGAGGTATATAACCCCGGACTTTGATGTAGTGCTTATGCCGAGTGAGTACAGACCCTTGCTCCCCAAAGCCGCCTTTTCACAAAGGGCGGCTTTTTTTCGTGCTTGTGAGCGTCTTCTCTGAAACACACTTCAAATCACCGTTTCAAAAAAAGTTATTGCGCCCTCGCTTAAATTTCATTATTTCGACAAGCGAAGCTGCACTTTTTCGCTAAACATAGTTAAGAAGTGCACGTCATGTAGAGGGTAACGGCAACACTTCGGTTAAGGGACTAACCATCCCTCGATAAAAGAAGACAGGTAGCCACCTGTACCGTTGTCGAAACTCTTGGAGCTGGATACGAGGAGACTTGTTTGTCCAGTTCGAGGGAGGCTCAGTTGAGTAATACCGTTTGCCAAAAACGGGGCAATCCAATTGTTCTATCCCATGCCATTTACACAGGTTTCAAGGAAGTAGGGCGACCGAGACAAACCTCACCAAATAAAACGGTGAGGCCGTACAAGAGAAAGTGGGTGATGTTGATTAACTAATCCCCATAGGGGGGCTTGGCCTAAATGCTGCTAAAAACGCAGCACATGGTGGGCAACCCTATCCGGCGCAGGGAGTTTGGCGCTTCAGCGATGACGCCAATCGGAGGAAGACACCTCCGGCGTTCGCCAGAAATGACGACGGCGAATAGCTCAACTGTGAAAGGGGTGAAAACCCTTGTCGGTAAGTTTGTGGAGAGACGATGCCGAACCGTGGAAAAGGCGCTACATGGTAATTCGTGGTCACTTCTGCCTTCCGCACGAGGAAACCTGAAATGGGAGCGGATTCAATTCGCCCGTGTAGTATTAGCCCTGTGGATAGCAATCCACTACCAACGTGACTCTTCAAGCAATCTTTTGTGCTAATCGGGGAAAGTCTGGCAGGCCGGATGGTGGCTCATTCGGTGCCTGAGCAATTTGTCACTCAGGTGATTCAAAATGACCAGACTGGGAGTGTGGAGCAAGTAGGTGCTTGGCCTTTATAAATGGCTAAGGTGCACGCGGGGCAAGGCAGTCCCAAGGGCATTCACGGTGTCGAGATTTATTGATCGAGTTGGTGACTCCGATCTAGCGACACGTGTGACTACGAAAGCTCTGAGGAGGTTTTACCTCTCTACATGTTGAACTTTTTTTGTGGGCTAGCCGGTGGGCCTGAAATACAGCCCAGCGGCTAGCTAATTACTTCGTGCAGCTTTGTAGTTGATTTGTAAACAACGATGGTTTTTTCGATGCGCTAACTAAGTACCTGCATTTTTAGTAACTGTTACAGCTTATGGAAGGTGGGTGCGGCGGTTTGTCTGCGCGGTTCTCAACTTTTGAGCAATGCCGATGTTGATGATCACATCCGTCGTGCGCTCGTGGAGTGCTGGCGAAAAGGTTTTAGAAACGTCGACGCCGCTCGGAAACAAGCGGAAAGGGTTTTGAAAGATATAAACGGTAGCGCTGCTAGAAGGATTCACACACGAAGGGTTTTGGCTTTGCGGACTGAGCCCTTAATCAGTCCGTTCCTTCCTAACCAAGAGTTCTCACTTTGTGGAGGCTTTGAAGTGGTGATGAAACAGGCGGTGCCAACACTCGGCTTCTTCTTACGGCGGATAGCGATCGATTACATGCGCTACGGCTATTACCGATGGGCACTTCGTTTTATTCCACCCGAGCGCGATCCACAAACGCTCGATGCCAAGCTCAGGGAAGCTTACGGCGTCACTGCCTGCCGAACCACCCGGATGAGGCAACGGCGACGCGGATTGGCCGTGGTGCAGTATGTGCGGTGGGAACACACCTTTGTACTGCTTGCTACTGAGGGAACTCATGAGCAATTTGGTAAGCTCCGCAGCTACGATGCCAGAGAAGCACCGCTTCACATCGGAGCCTATGCGATCGGGGTGGATAGATCGCGAGTGGTCGTTGTTCAGATAAGGCAGCACGTGTGGCTTGCTATCTCAAAGCGCATCCACCTACACGCTTTAAGCGATCGCTCGACTTTGGAATCAAGGTTAAGCGCCCTCCCCTTCTATCGCTTCCCAGGAGTGATAGGGCAGCTCCGAGATCTGGTGAAGGCGGTAAACCAGCGGCGGCGAGTGGCAGGCCTCCCCTTAATCGTCATTAACTGTGGAACCAGGTGGGATGCTCATTCCTTCATCAAGCAAACTTCCCCAACGCTCGTGAATGGATGAGTGATCCTCTCCGGTATTCTCTTGGGGGTAGTCCTGCCAAAGTGTTGTGGTCTGCCGCAAGCTCTGAAACCGACCATCCCCCAGAATAAGGTGGTCGAGCACTGGGACGCTTAAAATTTTGCCGCACTGAAGCAGCTGCTTAGTGAGGGCTAAATCTTCAGGGCTCGGTTCGAGAGCACCCGAAGGGTGGTTGTGGGCCACAATGATTCGAACCGCCCGATGTCGGAGTGCTTCCCCGAAAATATCTCGTGGGTGAGCAAGGGTCTCTGTTTGAGAACCGATGGTAAGAACGCGCTTGGCCAGAAAGTGATGCCTGACGTTGAGCATGAGTACAGCAAACCGCTCCTCTGTTTCCCACATCAGATCGTGGGAAAGCAGGGACGCAGCAACATTCGGATCATCAACACGGGTTCGCACCTGAGTGGGCTGGATGAAAGCTCGTTTTCCTAATTCAATTGCCGCAATCACTATTGCTGCCTTCGCTGGCCCAACTCCTCGCATGGCCAGAAGCTCTTCCATCGAGAGATGCTGAAGCCTCCTTAGGGCGTCCTCACCTGCCTGGCTTAACTCCCCTAAAATCGAATGCGCTAAGTCAACTGCTGAAAGCCCCGTGCTGTGATGCCCACTGCCGAGCAAAATTGAGAGGAGTTCGGCATTTGAAAGTGCCTTAGGGCCATAAGCGGCGAGCCGTTGCCGAGGGCGATCCTCCTCGTACATGTCTTGGATACGAAGGGAGTGCTCGCGTGGCCCTGACAGTTCTGTTGCAGCGTAACGAGTAGATCCCTCAGATGAACTTTCTTCTTCACCAAAAAAAGAAAGCTGACTCCATTCCTCAACCTGATCGCGGCCCTCTTTGTCTGGTGCCAACGGTTCTGGCATATAGCTAGGTGAAGGATTCCTGTGTACGGATTAGGTACAAACCTTGCTGCTAGAGCGCTTATTACCAAACTTTGGCCCCTTCTCCTAGTTATTTTTAAGGCTAGACATCGGGAACGCTCCAGCCCGGCCCTTTTTGGCCAGATAGAGCTTAAGACGCTGCTCTTGAAGGAGAGCGCGATCGCTCATGACACTTCGGTACACTCCCTGACCGCTTAAAATTACGGCGATGTTGCGGTCGGGATGGAGGGCTAATAACCCGCGTAAGTACGCGGCCAACATTCCTGGTGACAGTCGGCTTTGAGGCCTTGCCATCACAGCAATACGATTAAACGCAGTGACCCCAATAATAAGCGTTGCCGTCTGGCGACTCGACACATCTTCGCCTAGCTGGTGGAGCTGGTGGCTCACAACATAGAGCATTGCTCCTTTTGGGAACGCGGCTATCTCGTCGGGAGACACTAAAGAACCAACGACCTGCTTGAGTTGGTGGTCAAACGTAAAACCTAAGCTGGTGAGATATCGACGGAGCGTGTCTTGAGAGATATCTATCTGAAGGGTACGCCGTACAACCTGAAGCAGGTCGGGGAATGTCCAAAGGTAGTCGGGCTCTTTTCTCCTGCCGACTATTGCCTCTGTGATGCTCGCAAGTAGATCACGCTCTTTAAGTTTCTGCGGTCGACCAACTGGTCGCTTGAGCGATGTAACCGTGACCGGTTTGGGAACAACCGGTCCCTGAAGCAGAATTTCTATGACCGAATCGCTATCAAGGGATAGTTGCTGACAGATTTCAGGGGTGGAAAGCCCTCGCTGTCTAAGTGTTAAAACTGCGTGTTGAACTCCTTCTTTCATCTAAAGGACAACGCTGCACAGACAAAGTAATTTTGCGTCAAAATTAGTGAGTGTTCCACAAGCTAGCAAGTAAAAAAATCAAACTTCAAACCGATGTTTTGTAAATTTTTTCATGTTTATTAGCTTCTTGCGGAATTCCTTGTTGACTAAAACCGCCTTCACTTTAAGACATTATTTAGGTGTGGAACAGTCTCGAATTAGGCAGCTTGTAGACGCTTTCCATCCTTGGCAGAAAGTTCACGCTTGCGGGTAATAGACCGTGTTTCCCAGGTGATAATAAACATGGCCTTTGCGGGTAATAGACCGTGCCTACTGGCAACAGAATTCGATCCATAGAAATACAAAAACATCATTTTAGCGTCTCTTTAATGCCAAAAGTACGTTAATTTCATTTCCTCAGCGCTTCTTTGTACTGGTGATTAGTTATGTTGAGGAGCATCAGGAGAAGCTTGGATCCCTACAACGTAATACATAGGGAGTAATGTGCGGGTAATAGACCGTGTTTTCTTCAAAAAAGGCCAATGTTCAGGGAGGCGCTCAGAAGCGCTGTGGCTTGTGATTCACGTTCATCCCTACCCTCACCCCTAACAGCTCTCTTTTAGAGCGCCTTAAGAGGCATTCTAGCGTTTCTAAAAGCAAAGAACTTGATAACCCTGAAGCATAACTTAGAGATACGTTGAATTTTCTGTTCCAAAGTTCTTGTGTTCAAAGATTTTCCTCATTCAGGCTGTCTTTTTCCCCTATCTTCCGAAAAATAAAAAAATCTTACTTACTTGAGGGCCGTCTCCCTCGAAGTTATCCACAGGGGCCTAGCCCGTTTAAGAAGATAGTTTAATATGTTTAAGAGAGTTTAAGGGTCAGCAACTGATTGATTTCATTATCGAATACACCGCTTTTTTCCGGTAATAGACCGTGTCTGTGCGGGTAATAGACCGTGTTCTTGCGGGTAATAGACCGTATTGAATGCGGGTGATAGACCGTATCGTGATCTGAGGTTATCCACAGGAGCCGTGGCCTAAGTTCTCTCATTGGAACAACGTTTTTGTCGTTTCTTAAGATGGTCAGCTTGTGTCATGGCAGGTGACTATTATTAGCCCTTTAATGTGCGGGTAATAGACCGTGCCGTGCACCATGAAGCAAGCATCGGAGCGACGTCTCTCCGCGTAAAAAGTGGGCAAAGTGTAGGTACCCACTAGAAGCTAACCGGCTTGAGTACTACGCGAAAGAACTGCTCATCAAGAACGGCGCTAGAAAACCTCGAAACGGTGAACGTAGCCATGCGTTTCCCTCCAGAAGAATCTGAGAGGAAGGTATGAAGAAGAACAAATAACATGAATGCTTTAAAGCAAGGCCTTTTACGTCGAGATTAATAAAACTGCTTCTGTATCTCGGAGCGACATCGCTCCGAGTCCTTATCGAGCCACCCGAACAGGCTTCTGTGCCACCTTCCTACACCACGCAAGAAACGCCGCGTCAGGGTCATTGAGCACAATGTCGTTTTTCTTAGTCATCTGTCGCCAGTCATCTTCAAGCGAGTAGATGTCATACCCTGGGGCAATCTTTTTTGCCTTCTCATACGTGGTTGTCTTCAAGCAGAGAAACTGTGCTTGAGGTAAAGGCAGGGTCTCAGGAATAGCCTTCGCAGGAGTCCCTTCCTTACGAGCAAAAAGAAGCTCTTGAGAATTCGTTTTTTGAATTTGTATTTCGTAATCAAGAAGCTTCCCTTGCTTTGCAATATCTCGAATGGCTGTTGCAAAATCGGATGGGCGTTGAGAACTTCCTGAGCGTTCATAGAGCGTTTCAAGCCGCCACTTCCATCCTTGAGCGCCATTTCCTGCTTGCTTGCGGATAAAGCGGTATAGCCAGCGCTCAATGCCCCCCGTAAGCAGAAAGTAATCAGGGTGAAGTGAAAGAATAAGAGAGCGGTCGCGTACTGCCTCAAAGAGCCACTCGGGGAGCACTACGGTCACATCTCTGAGCCGACCGCGATCGTCTCGATCAATATGAACATAATCAAGCCAACTAAACATGACGGTCTGTCGTTCAGATGACCGAATGGTCGTAACTACGTTGGTGTTCTTGAGGCGAGCAATTGTATCTTCTAACCGCTTGTACTGTATTCCTCCTGCATCTCGCCTGGCGCTTTTAAGGAAAGCATGGCGGTGAAATCTGACCTGTCGTGAGACTGCTTGCCCTTTATCAATTGCCTCTCTGACCTGTGACAAAAGCCACATAATGAGATCCCAATCCCAAATGTTTGCGATACCGTACGGTGCTCCACCAGTAACGGTAATCTCAACGCCTTTCCCGCGATAGATAATGGGAGCTACCCGAGGCTTTTTAGAGAGACTAAGAAACGGAACCTCCATTGCGTCCTGAATATCTCGGGTCACAATGTCGGTAAAAACCGCCGAGAAAAGCTCTAGCTGGGCATCTTGCTGAGGGGGCTTGCGTAGTGCCATAGACCCCGTCCTGTAGCTTACTTTTCTTTAATCCTCAAGCTATTTTATCACTGTAACCGGAACCACGAAATCTCTAAAGCTATGGTTATCCCTATTGGTGATTCAATAGAGAACCACTATAGTTTGTCAGCGACATAATCTTCGGAGCGACGTCGCTCCGAACGAAAAAAGAAATTGATGAAGAGCGATCTCTTTACCCCAGTGGTGTTTTCAAATTCCCAACCCCACGAGACTATGTGCCAAGCAACAGGGCCTCAATGCCGCATATAATTGCCCTCTTCAACATGTCTGGTGGGGTTGGAAAATCAACATTGACCATGAATCTTGGATACCACCTCGCGGTTGAGCATAAGAAGCGGGTGCTCCTGATTGATATGGATCCTCAGGCATCACTTACAACGTTCACAGGCATCGCTCCATTTGACCTTGAAAAAACGATCTATCACAGCTTACTTAAGCGTGAGCCGTTGCCGATACAAAAAGATATTTGTGGATGCGATCTTGTTCCTGCAAACATTTTTCTTGCACAAGCTGAGTTGCAGCTTGCCTCAGAACTTCGGCGTGAATACAAGCTGTCCGACTTGATCACAAAAAAAGCGTCTCGCTACGATTTTGTTTTGATCGACTGCCCCCCTTCCCTTGGGCTTCTTTCAGTTAACTGCCTTGTCGCGGCAGACTTTCTTTTGATCCCGATCCAGACCGAGTACAAGTCGGTTGAGGCAACCATTAACCTGCTTCAGACCACGCATGAAATTGCGGGGCAAGTTAATCCCAGCCTCAAGGTAACTGGTGCCATCCCGACTATGTATGACGAAAGAACATCTCAATCGAGACGAGCACTACAAACTATTGAAGAGGTATTCGCTTCCCTACAAGACAATCCAAGTTTCAAGGGAGCAAGGGTATTTCCCCCTATTCCACGACGCACTGACTTTGCCAACGCAACTGCCGAACACCTACCCCTTGCCCAGTATGCTCCTCGACATCCCGCCCTCGAACCGTTGGAAGTGATCGCGAAAGCGTTGGTGAAAAGCAGCCTATGAAGAATAAGAAGAAAGCGGATACCGGTTCATTTAGTCTGGCTGGTAGAGGGATTCTCTCCTCTTTCGTTTCTGGTTCACTGGCCCACGCCGCGCCACCTGGGGCGCAAGAGCAGGATGAAGCTCAGCCGCTGCAAGCTACTAAACCTGGTGCCACCACGAATGACGATAGAGATACCCGGTGGCTTCCTGTGGACGCGATAAGGCCTGGAGTCTTTCAGCCCCGCCAGTTCTTCTCAGAGGAAGGTATCACTAATCTCGCTACTTCTTTCACGGAGCAGGGATTTCGCGGCGCGATTAACGTTCGCCCTTTGGGCAATGGATCCTGGGAACTCATTGCTGGCGAGCGACGATGGCGAGCGGCGAAGCTCGCTGGGCTGACCGAAGTTCGCTGCATCGTTGATGAGTACACTGACGAAGAAGCTCTTGAGTTTGCCCTCATCGAAAACCTTCAGAGAGAAGACCTAAGTAAGCTCGAGGAGACCGAAGGGATCCTGAAGCTCATTGAGGTGAAGTTAAAAATCCCAAAGGAAAGGGTACTCGCCATTATCCGAACAGAGGGCCACTCCGATAAGCGTGGCCTTCGGAGCGACGTCGCTCCGAGCGATGAGCTGGGGAGGATAGAGGCGGTGCTTTCGTCTTTTGGGGTAGAGCTTCAAACATTCCGAACCAAAAATTTACGGACGCTTACCTTGCCCGATGACCTCAAAAAAGCTCATCTGGAGCGAGGGCTCTCATACTCTGTTGCCCTGGAACTACTCAAGGTCAAAGACGCCTCCAATCGAAAATTGCTCCTTGAGAAAGCACTCAAAGGAAAGCTGTCGTTTAGAGAAATCCGTGATCGCGTAAAAGCAGCGATGGTGGATTCGGATGAATCAAGCTCACTTGCAGGGGTAGGGGAGAACTCCCTTGTAAAAAGGCTCGCTGGTATAGCTAAGCGGCTGAAAACAGGAATTAATCTGCCAGAGCGATCTCTTAAGAGGAAACAATTGGAACGACTGCTGGGAGAGATAGAGACACTGCTTGGGGAATCCGGAGCGACGTAGCTCCGAAGAAGCGTCGTGACCGCGAGGAGTCGGATGAAGGGTGCTATCACTTAAGGCAAGGGCTCAATTACGGGACGCAGTTCCTCTAATGGCACTGGTTTCGGCCACTTTCTCAGAACTCGGGCACAAAGAGTTCGCGCTTATTACCCGCGTAATGGCGGTAGATCACCTCGGGCGAGTTACCCACTAAACGAGCTACATCTTTCGCATCAAGTCCATTCTCTAAAGCGAGAGTAATGAAGGTATGGCGGGTCTGGTAAGGCTTACGGTACTCAATACCGAGTCCCTTGAGGACTGGCTTCCACACCGTCTTTCGAAATGATGGCGTATTTAATATGCCTCCAGAGTAGCCTGGAAATATCAAGGCTTCTGGATCCGAACCCTGTGGCTTTATCTGAGCCAGGAGCTGCTGAACAATCCCATTACAGGGGAACCGTCTTCTTTCCTGGGTTTTTAGCCCCTCGCGCAGCTGTTGCCCTTCCTTCGTGCTGATGATTGCTTGCTCAAAGGTAATAGTCTTCAGGTCTCTACTGATATGCTTCCACTGAAGCGCGATCGCCTCACTTGGGCGACACCCTGTCAGGAAGAGAAACTTGATGTAACCGTAGTAGAAGGAGTGCTTATACCCGGAGTGTTTGTTACAGAATGCGTTCTCCTCAATCGCTTGGAGAATCGTGTCTCTTTCCTTGGGGCTAAACGGGAAGACGTCCGTGTCTTCATCATTCTTCTGGGCCTTAGGAGGCCTAATTTCTTGAGCCATACCCTCAAAGGGATTCTCAGTGATAGAGCCTGACTTAAGCGCCCACCGACAGCAAGCATTCAAGCGAACGATAAATCGCTTGCAAGACTCAACCGGAATTTGCTGGAGAGCATAATCCCTGATCTCAGCAGCTTTCTTAAGTTCGTGGGTCGGGATGCGCTCAAGATAGCCGGTGTAGGTGCCATAGACGTGATACATGGTGTTGGGCGAACACTGGGGCCGCTTGTACTCCACATACTGCATCCAAAGCTCCATTAGGGACGGAACCGGTAGTGGATCCTCATCTTCAGGTTCATTGACTGAAAGGGCAGAAGCTGGCTTGTACTTAGCCAGGGTCTCATCAAAGTTTCCCGAGATGATATCGAGCCGGATTTGATTGGCTCGCATCTGCGCCAATTCCCGCGTTTCGCGGGTATCTTCAAACCCGAGCGATAGGTATCTCCGTTTGCCTTGGTAGGTGAAGACCAGCTGCAAACGGCCATTAGAGGTTTTGACCTGAACGGTTCCTTTAGAAGATTTGCGCCGACGAGGTTCAGCGTTCCTTAAACCACTCGGAGGGCCTTGGTGAGAAGTATTGAACGACATGGGAGAAATGGGGTAGGGGATGGAGCGAATTACCCCAATCCTACCCCAATAAACTAGTCAACCTTGCCCAACCCTGCCCAACGTCAAGCAAAAACTAGAACAATGGCACTAACTTTTTGGTGGGCCTAAAAACGTTAAAACCCCTGAAAGCCTTAGCATTCAGGGGTTTTAATAGTTAAAGCGGGTGGGGGGAATCGAACCCCCATCATTAGCTTGGAAGGCTAAGGTTTTACCACTAAACTACACCCGCGAACCAGTTGTTATATTACCACAGGTATCTGCCCGCTGAGCGTTTGTGACGCCCCACCGATGGACTGAGATAGCGGGTAGGCTAACCATCTCAGCCCCTTTTGATGGATACGATACCGGATGCTTTGGGCTAAATCTTTATAATGGGGCACTTAACCGTCGGCTAGTGACGGGACGGGTTGTCTTCGGTCAACGGAGTCCTAAGGGGTGAACGAGGGGACAAGCAATGTCTCAGGGTTAGGTTGGGTGGTAGGGACTGGTTGGCTGCTGTTGTTTAACAAGTTAGGGTTTGCCTGTGTCTGCATCTGCATCGACAGCATATTTATTGGTTTTTCACGGTAGCCGCGACCCCCGACCCGGGCAGGCCATGGAGCGCTTAGCTCACTTCGTGCGATCGCAGGAGGCCGGGCTCTGGGGAACCGGCAGCCGATCTAAAGACCGCAGCGATAGCCGACGCTCTGCCTCCGCCCGATTGGCCAGCGGTGAGGCATCGCTGCTGCTGCGGCGCAGTACTTCCCCAGACGGGGAGAAACCGGGCCAAGACGTTTCTTTCTTAGGCACAGCTGGCCTTTACCGGGCCAAGGTGTCGGTGCCCGACGCAGTGAATGGGCCACTGGTCGGAACGGCCTGCCTAGAGACCGAGGCGCTGCCCCTGCACCGACAAATTGTTGAGTTTAGCCGTCGGGCCTGTGCCGCCGGGGCGCAGCGGGTGCGACTGGTGCCCCTGTTTTTGCTGGCCGGGGTGCATGTTATGGAGGATATTCCGGCTGAGGTCGAGCAGGCTCGCCAGGCGCTGCCGAGTGTGACTTTGGAGGTTTGCTCCCACCTGGGCAGCCACCCCGGCCTGAAAGGGCTTTTGCGCCAAAAGCTGCAGACAACGGCGATCAAAACTCCCATTCTGCTGGCCCACGGCAGCCGCCGACCAGGGGGCAACGACGCCATCTGTACCATGGCCCAGGCGCTGGGAGGAACGGCGGCGTTTTGGGCCGTTGCCCCCAGCCTAGAGGCTCAGATCATTCACCACATGCAGACTGGGGTACAGCGGGTTGCAATTTTGCCCTACTTCCTGTTTGCGGGTACCACCACCGATGCGATTACCCACCTTACCGAAGATCTGGCCGAGCGCTTTCCGAAGATGGGGTTTCACCTGCTGCCGCCCCTGGGGCCTTCGCCAGAACTCGCCCGCCTGGTCATCGACCTGGCCCTAGACCGGGTGCCCGCCTGGGGGCAGCAGGCCCCGGTTCCGATGCAGCGAGTGGCCTTCCGCCACGGAATTCATTCCTCAATGGTGTCATAGGCCCAGACATGATTGGAGCCCCGCTACTGGGGGTGATGGTCCCAAGTGGCTGGTCTTGGACCATCGCCCCCTAGCCAACAACGGTCTATTCTTAAGAAATAGTTAAGGCATCGCGCCGTCCCTTTCGTCACTACTGGTTGAGTTCTAAGCACGCTTATGGTGTCAGCCGCTTCTGGGCCTCATAGGGGCCAACCCTACGGCAAGGTATATCTGGTGGGAGCTGGCCCTGGCGATCCGGGCCTGTTTACGCTGCGGGGTAAGGGGCTGCTGGAGGGGGCCGATGTTGTTATTCACGATGCCCTGGTCAGCGCTCCCATTCTGGCGATGATTAACCCCCAGGCCACTGTCATCGATGCGGGCAAGCGCCGAGGCCGTCACTCCCTGGCCCAGGAGGAGATCAACCAGCTAATTGTGGACCAGGCCAAAACCCATGCCGTGGTCGTGCGCTTAAAGGGGGGCGACCCCTTTGTGTTTGGGCGCGGTGGCGAAGAAATGGCGGCCATAGTCGCGGCTGGCATTGCGGTCGAGGTGGTGCCAGGCATTACTGCTGGGGTGGCGGTACCGGCCTACGCGGGCATTCCGGTAACCCACCGCAGCCAGAGTTCGTCGGTGACCTTTGTCACCGGCCACGAGTCGGCGGGCAAGTACCGCCCGCAGGTCAACTGGCGCGCCCTGGCTCAGGGGTCTGAAACGATTGTGGTGTACATGGGCATTCACAACCTCGGCACCATTACCGCCGAACTGCTGGCCGCCGACCTCAGCCCCGATACGCCCGTTGCCCTGATCCGCTGGGGTACCTACCCTCACCAGGAAACACTGATTGGCACCCTTGCGACAATTGTGGCCCAGGTGGCTGAGACCGGCTTTGAAGCGCCAGCGATCGCGGTAATTGGCCATGTCGTCAGCTGGCACGAGGTATTTAACCACTGCCGCCCCACCGGCACCATTTGGCCCTAGGTCGTGTCATCAATTATCGCTACAGTCTCTACCCTATCAGCGTGGCCACGTCTGACCCCAAGAACAGACTGGGGGCTGTAACCGCTGATTCGTAGGCTATCGGCAGTTACTTAAAAACAGCCCCTAGGGCTGTTCAGCGGCCTTCAAAAAGTCCAGCACCTCGTCGCACCAGTCGATCCAGTCTTGCTCGTAGCGCATACCCCGCCGCAGGGTGAGGTAGCGGAACTGCTCGGTCTTGGGCGGGTGGGCGATCGCCTTATACAACACCTCCATTGCCTGAAACTCGGCCAGCTTGGCGGCGTGTAGCTGGCGGCGACGGTGCAGCTCCTGAATGAGAAGGGGTTCTGACACAAAGGGGGCGGCCAGCACCTTCACCAGCAGGTCTTCGCGAATGGGGGTGGGTTCGCTGGGCTCGGCGTACCAGCGGGCTAGCTCAGTCCGGCCAGGGTCGGTAATGCCGTAGATTTTTTTGTCGGGCTTGCCCACCTGGGGCACGGTTTCGTGGGTGACCCAGCCCTGCTGCTCCATTTTGCTCAGCTCGCGGTAGATCTGCTGCTGGCTGGCCTGCCAGTAGCAGCTGACGCTTTCTTCAAACCGCTTGCTGATGTCGTACCCGCTGAGAGACTCACGGGAGAGCACCGCCAAAATCGTGTGGGACAGGGCCATGGGGTAGGGGCTTGTTTGCCCATTGACATACTCAACTGTTTGAGTATACCCTTTGGGCATAGTATTCAACAATTTGAATATCTATTTGTTGAATACCTACTTATTGAATAGTGCTCTGTTGTCTAGGGCACACCTGGCTCCGCATTTTGCTCACCTCTCTAGTCAAAGGTGCCGCCATGACCGACGCTCCCGCTTCAGTTGATTTAGTCTCTGCCCAGCCTCGCCCCGCTCCAGCTACGGCCAACGATGGAGTCAGGCGACGCGGGTGGCGGCGGCGGCGCTGGTGGGTGGTGCCCCTGGTGACGGTGCCCCTGGCGGTGGGGGTGGGCCTGCGGCAGCTCAGCCCGACCGACGCGATCGCCGATGCCCCGCCGTTGCCGGTCGAGACCGTCGCGCTCGTGCCGGTCGAGGGCTATACCGTGGAGCGCCAGTACACGGGCGAACTTGTGGCTCAGCGCAGTAGCGCTCTGGGGTTTGAGCAGGGCGGTACGGTGGTGGCGGTGCTGGTGCGGGAGGGCGATCGCGTTGTCGCTGGTCAACCCTTGGCTCGCCTCGATCGCCGCAGTTTAGAAACCCAGCGCCAGCAGCTCGTCGCCCAGCGCGACCAGGCCGTAGCCACCCTAAACGAACTGCAGAATGGCCCCCGCCAACAGTCGATCGCGGCGGCCCAGGCAGCGGTGGGCGACTTGCAGCAGCAGCTAGCACTATCGCAGACCCAGCGCGATCGCCGCGTCGATCTCTACGACCGAGGGGCGATTTCGCGTGAAGAACTCGACCAGCAAACCTTTGGCACCGGAGCGCTAGAAAACCGGCTGGCCCAGGCCCAAAGCGAGCTAAACGAGCTGTTGGCTGGCACTCGCCCCGAGCAGATTGCGGCGCAGACCGCCCGCCTGCGCCAGCTAGAGGCCCAGATTCAATCGGTGGATGTGGACCTGTCAAAAACGGTGATTACGGCCCCCTTTAGCGGTCGAATCAGCGATCGCCCCATCGACGAAGGCGTGGTGGTCAGCGGCGGCCAGACCGTACTGCAGCTCAGCGAAGGGGAGGCACCCGAGGCCCGCATTGGGGTGCCTGCTGATCGCGCTCAAACCATAGCCGTGGGCAGCGCACAGACCGTGCAGGTGGGCAACCGTACTTTCCCGGCAACCGTCACGGCCCTGCTGCCCGAGTTGGAAGCGACCAGTCGCACGGTGACGGTCGTGCTGCAGCTAGACATCGCCGAGGATCTCACCCTGGGCCAAACCGCCCGACTTGTTCTACAAGACACCCAGCCCACCGCCGGATTCTGGCTGCCCTCTACCGCCCTGGTGCAGGGGGAGCAAGGGCTGTGGTCAGTATATGTGGCTGAACCCAGCCAAGATGCCGCCGCAGTGGCTCGCCAGCCCGTGGAGATTGTGCACACCGAGGGCAATCGGGTGCTGGTGCAGGGGCTGGTCGATGCGGGCGATCGCGTCATTACCGCTGGCACCCATCGGGTGGTGCCCGGTCAGGCGGTCAGCGTTTCTAACTAAGGGCATTTTCCTATGCCAGCTTCTGTAACCGGCCGCACCGGGCTACTCGGTAGGTCAACCCCCAGGCGCTTTTTCCGACTTTCGAACGGCGGTAGGACATTGCAGAGAGCCGATACACTTGCGGTAAGTTCGTACAACTTTCTACGCGAGGTAAATGCTATGGCCGGGGTGCCAACGCCAGGACTAGACCTGATCAAAACCTTTGAGGGCCTGAGTTTGCAAGCTTACCCAGATCCTAAAACTGGCAACTTGCCCATTACCATCGGCTGGGGTTCGACCCGCAATCGCAATGGCCAGCCCTTTAAGCTGGGCGATCGCATTAGCCGGGAAGAAGCCGACGAACTCCTGATCACGCAGGTGGCCAACACCTACCTGCCGCCCCAGCAGCGCATTCCCGGCTGGAGCAACCTGAACGCCAACCAGCAGGGCGCAATTCTGAGCTTCGCCTACAATCTGGGGGCCAATTTCTACGGAGCCAGCGGCTTTGAAACCATTTCACGGGTGCTGCGCAATCAGGACTGGCAGAACGTTGAAGCAGCTCTAATTCTCTACCGCAACCCCGGCACCAATGTGGAAGAGGGGCTACTGCGCCGCCGTCTCTCGGAGGCCAACGTATTTCTGGCCGGTACGCCGGGGGTGGCCCTCAGCGCCGCCGGGCAACGATATCTAGCCGGCGGCCGGACTTCTGTGCCTGGTTCTAGGCTCAGCCGCGAGGCCCAGACCTATTTGGCCAATCGGCCTACCGTATCGGCAGGCGGTACGGGCGGCGGTTCGGGGGGCGGCGGCGGTAGCTCTGCCGTGACTCCAGGGTCTCGCCTGTTGGCCTTGGCCAACCCTTACCTAACCGGGCAGGATGTGCAGCAGCTCCAGGCTGACCTGGTGCGCTGGGGAGCACAGATTACCCCCGACGGGGTGTTTGGCCCAGCCACCAAGCAGGCGGTAGAACAGTTTCAGCGATCGCAGGGCCTGTTCGCCGACGGCATTGTCGGCCCCCAAACCTGGGCCTTTCTGCAGCGGCAGCCGACTCCACCTGCGCCGCCGTCGCCCGCACCGTCGCCCAATCGGCTGCTGCGGCTCACCAACCCCCTTACCACCGGGGCAGATGTGCGCGCCGTGCAGCAGGCTCTAGCCCGCGCTGGAATTGCCCTTGCCGCCGACGGCAGCTTCGGCCCTGCCACCGATCGCGCCGTGCGCCAGTTTCAGGCCAGCCGTGGCCTAACCGTCGATGGCATTGTCGGCTCCCGCACCCGCGCCAGCCTAGGGGTTTGAATGGCATAAATCTTTCTTTTATTTCCCCAGCACGGCCACACGGGTACACCCCCCACCCGCTAAGAAACCCAGGCAAACACCGTCTGCCCCCACCCATCCACCCTCCTACCCTCCCACCCATCCACCCTCCCACCCATCCACCCCGCCATGGACCTCTTCTACCGCAACCGCCAGCTGCTGCTGCTCACCCTGGTACTGATCGTCGTCTGGGGTCTCTCGGCCTTTCTCACCCTGCCGCGCCTAGAAGACCCTGAGATTGTGCAGCGCTTTGCTCGCGTCACCACCTTTTTGCCGGGAGCTACCCCAGAGCGAGTCGAGACCCTGGTGACCGAAAAGATTGAGGATCGCCTGTTTGAGCTGGAGGAAGTTGAGTCGCTGCGATCGACCTCGGGCAGCGGCATTTCGGTGATTACGGTAGAACTGAAGGAGACCATCCCCGATGTAGACCCGGTGTGGGCTAAGGTGCGCAGCAAGGTAGACGATGCCGTGGCCGATCTGCCCGCCGCCGCCTCGGTGCCCGAGTACGCCGACAGCTCCACCAAGGCCAGCGCCCTGATTGTGGGCCTGACCTGGACGCGGGATGACGCGCCCAACTACGCGATTCTGGGGCGGCTGGCGGCAGCTCTAGAAGATCGCCTGCGAGCCATTCCTGGCACCGAGACGGTGGATGTGTTTGGCGAACCGGACGAAGAAATTCGGGTGGATATTGCCGCCACGGAGCTATCGCAACTGGGGCTGACGGCCCAGGGGCTGGCTCAGCAGATTGCCGCCAGCGATGCCAAAGTTTCGGCGGGGCAGTACCGCAGCGCCAGCAGCGAATTTTTGCTCGAAGTTGACAGCAGCCTCAGCTCCCTGGAGCAGATTCGCGCCATTCCCATTCGGGCTGGGGTCGAGGGGCAGGTGGCGCGACTGGGGGATGTGGCCACCGTCACCAGAGCGGTGCAGGATCCGCCGCCGGATCTGGCTTTGGTAAACGGCCACCCGGCGATCGCCCTGGCGGCCAAAGTGGAGTCGGGCCAGCGGGTCGACCAGTGGGCCGTGCAGGCGCAGCGGGTACTGGATGACTTTCGCCGCGAACTGCCGCAGGGGCTGGATTTGCAAGTTGTGCTCGACCAGAGCCAGTACGTGCAGCAGCGGCTCAACGGCGTGGTCAATAACCTGATCACAGGGTCGGTGCTGGTGATTGGCGTATCGCTGCTGATCTTGGGCTGGAAGTCGGCCCTGCTGGTGGGGCTGGCGCTGCCGCTGACCACGCTGATGGTGTTTGGCACCATGAAAGTGCTCGGCGTGCCCCTGCACCAGATGTCGGTGACGGGCATCATCATCGCCCTGGGGCTGCTGATCGACAACGCCATCATTGCCGTGGATGAGGTGCAGGGGCGGCTGGGCCAGGGCATGCCGCCCGCCGAGGCCGTGGCGCAGACGGTGCGGCACCTGCTGGTACCGCTGCTGGCCAGCACGCTGACCACGGTGCTGGCCTTTGTTCCCATCGCCACGTCGCCAGGGGGCGTGGGCGAGTTCATTGGCACCATCGGGCTCACGGTGATTTTGGCGCTGCTGAGTTCGCTGGCTCTGTCGCTGACGGTGATTTTGGCGCTGGCGGGCCGACTGCACCAGTGGAACCCGCTGCCCCAGCGCTGGACCTGGCTGGAGCAGGGGTTTTCCAATGTCGCTTTGGCCAACGGCTATCGGTGGACGCTGCGGGCAGTGTTTTGCCGCCCCTGGTTGGGGGTGGGTCTGTCGCTGATTTTGCCGGTGATGGGGTTTGCGGTGTTTGCCACCCTGCCCCAGCAGTTTTTTCCGCCCACCAACCGCAACCAGTTTCAAATTGAATTTGAGCTGCCCACCCAGACTGCGCTGAGCGCGACCCAGGCCCAAATTCGCCAGGCGCGGGAGCTGGCCCTGACCCATCCAGAAATTGACGATGTGCACTGGTTTTTAGGCCGCAGCGCGCCGCCCTTTTTCTACAACGTGCTCGACAATCGCCGCAATGCCCAAAACTACGCCCAGGGCATTGTGCAGCTGGCGGGCACGGAGCGGCTGCGAGAAACCATTCAAACCCTACAGCGCGAAATGGATGCGGCCTTTCCCCAGGCTCAGGTGCTGGTGAAGCAGCTAGAGCAGGGGCCACCTTTCGACGCGCCGATTGAGCTGCGGGTGTATGGGTCAGACTTAACAGGGCTACGGGATCTGGGCGATCGCCTCCGCGCCGAACTAGCCCAGGTGCCCAACGTGGTGCACACCCGCGCCACGCTGACCGAGGCGCTGCCCAAGCTGGCCCTAATGGTGGATGAAGCCCAGGCCCGCCGATTAGGGCTCGACAATCAGAGTATTGCGGGCCAGCTCAATGCCGCTCTCGATGGGAGAACGGGCGGCTCGGTGCTGGATGGCACCCGCGACATTCCGGTGCGGGTGCGGGTGCCGGAAGACCAGCAGGGCGATCTGGGGGCGATCGCCTCGCTCGATATGGTCACCACCGCAGGCAATCTGCCCCTGGATGCGATCGCCTCCCTCGACCTGGTGCCCGACATCGCTAGCATTAGCCGCCGCAACGGCCAGCGCATCAACACGGTGCAGGGCTTTATTACCGCTGGTTCGTTGCCCAGTACCGTACTGGCCGCCTTTCAGCAGCGGCTCACTGCCCAGGGGTTTGAGCTACCCCCCGGCTACCGCATCGAGTACGGTGGCGAGGCCGACGCCCGCGGCACCGCCGTTGGCAACCTGCTCTCCACCGTTGGCGTGCTGATGATTTTGATGACCGCCACCCTGGTGCTGTCGTTCAACTCGTTTGGCTTGGCGGCGCTAATTGGCACGGTTGCCATTCTCTCAGTGGGTCTTGCCGCCCTGGCGCTGAAGCTGTTTGGCTCGATCTTTGGCTTTACCGCCATCCTTGGCACCCTGGGGCTGATTGGCCTGGCGATCAATGACTCGATTGTGGTGCTGGCCGCCCTGCGTGAGCACCCCGAAGCCAAGCTAGGCCATCCCCAGGCGGTAGAAGCCGTGGTGTTTCACGCCACCCGCCACGTGATTGCCACCACCGTCACCACCATCATTGGCTTTGTGCCGCTGATGATTGACCCCACTGGGTTTTGGCCCCCGCTGGCGATCGCGATCGCAGGCGGCCTCGGCGGCGCAACCCTGCTGGCCCTCTACTACATTCCCTCGGCGTACCGCCTGCTGACCCGCTGGAGCCCGGCCCCCGTCACTAAAGCTCCCGCTGAGCTAGTGCCTACAGCAGCAGAAAGTATGTCTAACGGATAGTTGCCCCAGGGCTTTTGATTCGGATAGGTTGAGGCTGTTGGGTCGGTCTACTAGAGGTTATAGTTAGCCCTGGGCCAAGCTTATTCAGATTATCGATACAATTGCTTCGACCGCTACAGTAACTCGATTCGTGGAACCCCCCTTTCCAGAAAAACTGAATTCTGATGCAGAACTACGGGCGAGTTCGGGCTTGCGGCGAGTAGTTGCCCGCATCTATACAACCCTTGAGCGCGACGACTTGGTCGGACAGGTGACGAGCGATCTGCAGCAAAAGCTGGGGGTTGACAGAGTGCTCCTGTATTACTTCTACAGTCAGTGGAAAGGGCGGGTCACCTTCGAAGTTTTGAGCGATCCGCAGTTTTCTATCTTTGGCGCTACCGGGCCAGATGAATGCTTCAACGACGAATATGCCGCGCTGTATTTGGCCGGGCGGGTGCGGGCGATCGCAGATATTGAGACCGAACCCATTGCCGAGTGTCACCGTGATTTTCTGCGCAGCATGGGGGTACGGGCCAATTTAGTAGTGCCCGTGCTCATTCCCCAGGGCCTGTGGGGGTTGCTCGTCGCGCATCACTGCCAGTCGGTTCGCCCCTGGTCTGAGGCCGATATCGCCGCTATGCAGCAGGGGGCAGAAACGCTGGCCATCGCTCCCTCGGTGCGGGGCGGTGTAGAGGCGTAGCCGTCTCCGGAACTGGGCAGGGTGGGCCACTGATAGGAAATCTAATCTGGTGAACCCCGAGTCATAATCAGGCACTCCGTAGGGGCGTAGCATGCTACGCCCCTACAAATCGAGGGTATTCATTCAGGATTTGGTTTGAGCCGTGCCGGGTTTGTGTAGATCTTGAGCAATTTGATCCCTGGCGGAACATAAATTGCCCCTTCGGCTTCTAGGTCTAGTTAAGGGGTTAGTTTTTTTACGCGGCTGGCTGCACGTCTGAATGGGAGCCAGTCGAAACGTAATTTGAGGGGCATCAGGGTGAATGGGCAGCGATCGCCTACAATCAATTTGCTAATTTGCCTGTTGATGTATCGGACTTGAGAGTGGCGGAGTTTATGTACAGCAGTTACCAATACAAGAGAAAATCACCGCGTCGCCGCTTGCGGTGGGCGCTGTTTCTTCTATTGCTAATTGGCATTCCTGTTGGCATTGAGTTTCTCACGCGGGTGTTGACCCACGCTACGGGCACCAGCGATCGCTTTACCGCCAGTCAAACCTCTGATGTCAGAGATGCTTACCACCTGCGGTTTATCAGCCGAACCGGCCAGCCCTACACGGGTCTGCCCGACGACGGCGAGTTAAACGCCGTTCGCGACCCCCTGCTGGGCTACCGGCTGGCGGGTAACCAACAGAGCAGCTTTTGGCAAATCAACGACAGCGGGTTTCGAGACGAAGAAGCCGTGCCCAGCACCAAGCCAGCAGGAGAGATCAGAATTTTTGTGCTCGGCGGCTCGACGGCCTTTGGCCAGCTCAGCTCCAACAACCAGACCACCTTTGCCAGCAAGCTAGAAACCCGCCTCAACGATCAAGTTGCCCAGCAGCGGGCCAACCCCAGTCAGTTTCAGCCCAGTGCGCTGCCCTTTCGGGCCGACCAGGTGCAAGAAGCCCTGGCGCTGCCGCCGCGTATTCGCGATGGGCAGTACCGAGTTGTGAATGCGGCGGTACCTGGCTACGCCTCGGGCAATGATCTGGCCATGCTGACCCAGCGGGTGGCCGCCTACAATCCAGACTTTGTGGTGGTGATGGGGGGCTACGCCGACTTGATGTTGCCCAGCGCTGACCGGGGCAGCGATGTGCCGGGCCTGGAGCAATATTTGACCGGCGAAAGGCAGTCGTTGGGGACGCAGCTAAGTGAGCAAACGCAGGCCTGGTTTGATCAGCTCTACGTGGTGCAGGGCGTTAAGCGCTACGCTCTGCAGCGGCAGCAGGCCGCGCCGCGCCAGGCCGCACCGCTCAACCTCTACTCACCCACGCTGGATGCCACTCTGAGCGATCGCCTCCCCGCCGACCAGGCCGAACTCGAACAGCGCATCGATCGCTACGGTCGCCACGTGCGGCAGATGGTGAGCTGGGCGGCGGCTAATCAAAAGCGCTTGATCATCGGCATCGAGCCCGAAATCTCGACTCGTCAGCAAGAGTCGATAACGCCAGAAGAAGCGGCGATTTTAGCCGAGCTAGACAATGCCTACCTGGAGCAAATGCGCACCGGGTTTGCAGGCTTAGCCACCGTTGCCAATCAGGCCAGTCAGCAATCGGCCAATGCTCAGGTCTTAAACTTCTACCCCATCTACGAAAACTTTGCGGGGCAAGCGTTTCAAAGCCCAGCGGGTCTAACCGATGAAGCCTATACGCTCATATCAGACCGGCTCTACGAGGCGATCGCCAGTCAGGTAGCCCTGCAGCCCCAGCCCTACGGGCTTTGATCATAACGAAGGCGGTTTGTCCGCTCCTAACGCAGAAGGCTGTGTCAGAGTCGGACCGAAGAGGCACACCTCCTCAACACCGCTTGCCAGCTGGACTTTTCGCTCCAGCTGCAGGCCGAGCTTCTGTAGAAGCTGCATCGAGACATGGTTGTCTGGGGAAACGATCGCCACAATCCGAGAGAGGCCGAGTCGCTGCCTTCCGTATTCCAGGGTTGCGGCGGCAGCCTCGTAGGCATAGCCACGGGAACGAAACTGTGGAAGAAACGCGAAACCCAAATCCACGTCTTCCAGAGAGTCTCGCTTGATCAATCCGCAAATGCCGATCGGGACCTGGCTCTCCCGCAGTTCTACCCGGTACAGCCCAAAACCGAGCTGGCCGTACATGGCGATCGGCCCCTGCAGAATGTGCTGGCGAGCAGCTTCGAGCGTTCGGATGCCGCGATCGCCAATAAACCGAAGCCACTCGGGATCGTTCACCAGCTCGTAGATAAACTCGGCGTCTTCTGTGGAGAGCCAGCGGAGCACCAGACGTTCGGTTTGGATTACTTCCAAGCTTGATACTCCTGAAGCACGGCAAACTTAACAGCTGTACTTAGCGAAATCCTGACTGCTCCCTGCTTAAAAACGACCCATTGCAACTGCATCAGTCCGCTCGACTTGATGAACAAAGTCAAGTATGAGCGATGTAAATTTTTGGGGATACCAAAGCCCCCATTCGTGCCAGCCTTCCTCTACGATCGCTAGTCTGGAATCTGGAATCAATGCCGCCATTTCCCGCGCGACACTCATTGGTTCGGTTAGATCTTTTTCTGACCATAGCAGCAGGCAAGGAGCTTCGATTTTTGGCAACAGATGTTTCAAATCTACCTGTAGCGAAAGCAGCAGCGCTTGAATGACATTTCCTGTATTGAACAAAAGGTTGTAGGTGAAGACTTGAGGAATATCAACCAGTTTTAATCTTAGCCTTGGCAGAAGCAACTGGGCTGTCATTTCAATTGCTCTTCTTGGTACTATCTCCGGGATAGATACCGTCGGAATGCCCGTACTATCTACTAGAACCACGCTTTTTACTCTATCTGGAGCAAGCGCAGATAGAGTAATGGCAATTCCTCCTCCCAGCGAGTGCCCTACTAGGTGTACTTGTTGAAGATTCAAAGCGTCTAGAAACGAAAGCAAAAATTTGGCGTAGCCGTCGTAGTCTGCAATCAGGTTGGGGTAGGGCGATCGCGCAAAACTGGGCAAATCAGGAGCAATTACGAAATGGTGCTGCGCCAGCAGGTTCAAAACTTCGTGATAAGGCACGGCAGAGATTCCCCAGCCGTGTAGAAACAGAATGGGAACTGAATCTGACTTCAGCCCACCCTGCGTATAAAAAATACTGCAATTCTCTAGCTCAACAGAATGTTCATCCAGTTGAAATCGCGATGCCGAAGCCTGGTTGAAAAACATGCGCTTGCCATTCTCACCATCCCTGTGACTGTAACAAGCCTTAATACTTCACGGGACTCTCTAAAGAGAGATAAGCGCTACGGCTAACCGTAATTTTCTTAGTTCTTGCTATCCAACGACCAAGTTGTGCGGCAGCAAGAGAATTGTCAACGCAGCGAAGAGACTAAATATGCTGCTCCAACGGCTTGTTATTTTGCTGGCACATCACGTGGCTTGATTAACTGTCCCATTGCAACTGTGTCCACATAGTTACCCTCGCCAAACTTCATATCGCGTGAGTATTTTCCCTCAATGACGAAACCGTGCTTTTCATAAAACTTGATTGCTCTTGTATTGGTTGAGAACACAAATAATCCAAGCTTCTCCAAAACGGAATGTTGCTCTGCCCACTTTAGTAGAGAAAACATTAATAGATCTGAAATCCCGCATCCTCTCCAGCTAGCTCTCACCCACATTGAATCAATATCGGCAAAATGCCGTGTTCGTCGGTATGCCCCTGATTCGGCGCGAATCATCCCGGCAATCTCATCATCAACTTCTGCAACTAGACAAAGATTTCCTGGACAGGCTTGGTCTTCAGCGATCGCAGCTTGTTCGTCTTCAACCGTCGTCGTTAACTCGGTTAATTCCGCCAATGTATAGACCTTCTCTTCGACAATCGAGCGAAACAGGCTCAGTGTGGCAGCTGCATCTTTTGGCGCAGCACTCCGAATAGTTACGTCCGCCCCACTCGCCAAAAACTGTGTTGAGGGTTTTAAAATCGCCATTTAACTGATTGATAACTTTAAAGCGAATTCGTTATGCAAGTAGATTGATGTTGAGGGCTAATAGGAATGCCCTGCCAAGGAACGAAGCAGGATAACAATGTATTGGATCGTTGCCATCTGCGTAGCTTCTTCTATTGAGCGATTATGCGTGCCTCGTCGTACGTTTTGTCGGCTCGGCCACTGTGCCCCATCGCTAGCGCTACGGTTTAGCGATGGGGCACAGTGAGTTAGGTGGCAGGCCCCGAGTGCTGCTCTGGGTTGGGTTGGTGTCGTGGTTGGTGTGCCAGTGCCATTACCGCCTGAACAAGCTGTTCTGGCTGAAGGGGCTTGGTTACGTGCCGTTGATACCCACTGCTGATGGAGCGCTGGTGGTCGTCTTCTCTGGCATAGGCTGTTAGGGCGATCGCCGGAATCTGTCCTCCTTTTGTGGCGGGTAAAGCCCGCAGCTTTTGGAGCAGGGTGTAGCCATCGATTCCAGGCATGCCAATATCGCTGACCAACACATCGGGCTGAAACGACTCGATATTTGCCAGCACTGCCGCCGCCGAGGTAACGGTCAGCACGTCTGCGCCGTAGTAGGTGAGTAAAACCGTCAATAGCTCGCGCGCATCGGGGTCATCATCAACGGCCAGAACTCGAATTCCGGAGAGATTGAGATCCTGTGGGAGTAGCTTAGCGGTCGGCTGGGTTTTGGGTTCAACACTTAGCAAGGGCAATCGAACCGTAAAGGTGGCTCCCAGGCCTTCCCCCGCGCTGTCAGCCACGATGCTGCCGCCGTGAGCCTCAACCAGCTGACGAACGATCGCCAGGCCCAACCCTAGGCCGCCATAATTGCGAGTAATGGAGGCGTCTTCCTGCCGGAAGGATTCAAAAATGTGGGGAAGAAAGTCTGGACAAATGCCCCTACCGGTGTCAGTTACGGTGATTTGGGCGTAGGGAAACTGGGCATGGGCCCCTGAGGCTGAAGAGTTCTCTTGGTCTGGGGCTTCGTTGTGAAGGGTGATGTGCTTTAGCCGAATGTCTACTTGTCCGCCTCTGGCCGTGAATTTAATGGCGTTAGACAACAAGTTCCAAACAATTTGCTGCAGACGGGCGGCATCTCCAGACAGCTGACCCACGTTAGGTAGTTGAGCATGAAGCGAGATGCCCTTGGCTACAGCCGTTGTTTTGACGGTATCGATCGCCGCATCGACTACGGCAGATAGATTGACCGAGGTCATTGTCAGGCTGAGTTTGCCCCGCAAAATTTTGGCAACGTCGAGCAAGTCATCGATTAGCTGCGTCTGTAGTTTGGCATTTCGCTCAATAATGGCCAGGGCTTCGGCGGTTTTTGCGGCATCAAACTGACGCGTTTGTAGCAGGTTCGTCCAGCCCAGAATGGGGTTCAGAGGCGACCTGAGTTCGTGGGAGAGCACCGCCAAGAACTCATCTTTGATTTGATTGGCGCGTTCGGCGGCGGCTCGGGCGGCTTGCTCGCGCCGCAGCAATTGTTCTCGCTCGGCTTCAGCCCGCTTTTTGTCGGTAATGTTGAGAATAGTGCCGACGAAGCGGGTGACAACTCCGGCTGAGTTGAAGAATGCTTTGCCCCTCGCTGCGACCCAGCGTTCGATGTTGTCCTCTAGGCCGACGGTGCGGTACTCAATGTTGTAATCCCCGTTGCTTTCGGGGTTGAATGACTGCAGCACAACTTGATGAACGCGATCGCGGTCCTCCGGGTGCAGTCCGGCCAAAAAAACCTCCCAGCTAATCTCAGCCCTGGGCGATAGCCCAAACATGGCCTTGCACTGGTCGTCCCACTTTAGGGTTTGGCTGCTGGGGTTAAAGTCCCACGTGCCAAGTTCGGCTGAGGTCATAGTCAGGCGCAGGCGGTTCTCACTTTCGTGCAGGGCGGCTTCTACACGTTTGCGATCGCTAATGTCGATCACAGAGCCGATGTATCCTTTAAACTCCCCATCCTTGTCAAACCAGGGGTTGGCCGCATCGATCGTCCAGCGGTATTCACCATCCTGACGGCGCAGCCGATACTCTAAGCGAAAGGGTTCGCGGCGGGCGTGGGCGCTTAAAAAAATAGCTTTAGACGATTCGCTGTCGGCGGGGTGCACCGCGTCGAGCCAGCCAAACCCAAGCGCCGTTTCCTCGATCTGCCCGGTGAACTCATACCAGCCCCGATTGAGATAGGTGCAGTGGCCGCTGGAGTTGGTTACCCAGATCATGACCGGGGCGTTGTCGGCCATATCGCGGAAGCGCTCTTCACTCTGGCGCAGGGCCGCTTCTGCCTGAATTCGCTCGGTAATGTCTTCGCAAACCGTGCTGATACCAATCACTCGCTGGCCAGCTTTCAAAGGGAAAAAGTGCTCTAGCCAGGTGCGTTTTACACCCGGTTGCGCGGGCGTTTCTCCCTGAATTTCGACGTTTAGCAGCGGTTCGCCCGTCTCTAGAATGGGGTACAGCAGTTCCTCAACGGTGCGCCCTAGCTCAGGAAACAGCTCTCGCACGCTGTGCCCAATGTGAGCGTCAATGGGCAGGCCGTTGATGTCGGCTAGCCGCTGGTTGATGCGCACAAAGCGAAGCTCGGTGTCGAGCACGTTTAGCCCAACGGGGGCCGATTTATAAATAGCTTCAATTTCCGCCAGCTGCCGCTGTACCAGGGCCTCACTGCACTTGATGTCGTCAATATTGGTAATGGTGCCAATCCAGCCGGTAATGTGCCCCTGGGGGTCTCGCGTGGGCACGGCTCGGCAGATAAACCACTGATACTGGCCGTCCCGGCGGCGAAAGCGGCATTCTGTTTCAAAAGATTCTCCCTGGGCGATCGCCTCGCGCCACTGCCCCAGGGCGCGATCGCGGTCATCGGGGTGAACGGCATTTGCTCTCGCCGTGCCGATCGACTCCGCTTCGCTCAGCCCGGTGTACTCGTACCAGCGCTGATTGCGGTAGTTGACCACTCCGGCGGCGTCGGCTGTCCAGATCATTTGGGGCATTGCTTCGGCCAGCTCTCGGTACCGCTGCTGGCTGGCTTTGAGTTCGGCCGCGTCTTGGTTGCGGTGGGTGATGTCTAGAAAAGCGCCGATCACACCCCTGACCTGGTTTTGATCGTCCCGCAGGGGCGTGGCATAGCACAGCAGCTGGTGCAGGGTGCCGTTGGGCAGCAAAATGTCAAATTCTACGTCGCGCACCTCTACCCCGGTTCTGCCAGCAATCTGCATTGGCAAGTTCTCAGGGGCTATTTCTTGGCCCGCCTGAAAGGTGCGATAGGGCGGTTGATGGGGGTCGGGCGCACTCTTTGAAACATTGTTCTCGGGCTCTACCCCAAGCAGCTGCCGCAGGTAGGCATTGCTCTGCATTTGAGTACAGGCGGCATCGGTGGCGATCGCAATGCCGACCGGGCTCACTTCCAGCAGGGTTTGCAGCTCGGTAACTCGGTTGGTCAATTCCTGATTGAGCTGCTGAATGGCGGCAGCCGCCTGTTTTTGCTGGCTTAAATCGATCGCAAACGCGACCTGTTCACCCGTGCCATCGAGCCCCTGGGTGCTGCTAATCCAGGCCGGCAGCCGCGTTCCATCGTGACGGAGCAGCTCCTTTTCTACCGGGGGTGTAAAGCCCTGGGGCTGTGTTTGCGCCCCCTGGTCGCTCGGTTCAGCCTGCTGGAGCGGAATCAAGCTCCGCAGGGTCATGCCCTGGTGCTCAAATTCTTCCCGCGTTAGCCCGTGCAGGTGCAGCATGGCGTTGTTGACCACGCTCACCTTTCCGTCGGCGCTGCCCACGCCAATGCCAATGGGAGCGGTATCAATTAGCCGCTGTGAGCGCTGCTGCTGCTGTTGCAAATCGGCGATCGTTTGGCTCAGCTCTAGCTCCAACTGCTTGCGATCGGTGACATCCCGCCAGGAGGCCACAAAGCCATCGTTCAGTTTGGTTGCCCGAATATCAAACGCCCGCGCCAACCGCTGCCCACCAGTGTAGGTGTCTTCGTAGAGCAGCGCCTCTTTGATCAGCGGCGTTTCAGTATCGACTAGCCGACAGTAGTCGTCAAACAGCCCCGATTCGCGATGGGCGGGCAAGAGTTCACACAGCCCTCGCCCCAGCTGCATGTCTTTGGACATTCGGTTGTTTTCGCACGCGGCCCGGTTGAGATAGTCAATTCGAAAGTCTACGATTTGCCCCGCCTCATTGCGGATGGCCGAGAAGATACCAAAGCAGTCGAGCATGGTCTCAACGGAGGCCTGAAACTGCTCCTGGCTGCGCTGCAGTTTTCGTCGCAGCTCGGCATTTTCGATCGCACTGCGCATAGCCAAGCGCAAATCATCGGGAGTAGTCTGATCTCTAATCAGGTAATCTGCTGCGCCACTCTTGAACACCTGAACGGCAATTTTTGTGTCGCCGCTGTCGACTACAACAATGGGCGGACAGCGATCGCCCATTTGCTCTTTAAGCTGACGCAGCAGCCGCATTCGGTTGGACTGAGGAGAGCAAAACTCTAGAAGAATGCCGTCAATCTGCTGAGAAAGCTGAGGAAGCGTAGACTGCTCCGATAAAATCTTGTAGGCCACATTCCCATCCTGCTGCAGCTGCCTTCCGTAGTCGTTGCTGCTCCTCTCTGAGTCAGCAATTACCAAGACAGTGCGGTGAATTGACATACGTAGAAATCCAGTTTTCAGGAATAGCGGCAAGTCGGCAAAGTGCGGTATTTGAAGATTTATAATGGCGATTAGTCAGTCTTATTAATTAGGATTGTATCAGCTCCGTTAGACTGAGTGGACAGGTTAAGCCGTATCATGCTCTTTGGAGCGGCCTAGAAGCTCAGTATCCCAATATTTTGGCAGCCATATTGCGCAACGTTAAGACTCTAAAGAATATGATTTACCTTTGTATAGAATTTTGAACCAGTACAAATACTCAAAGAGCTAAAGTGTCTTCGTAATCCGTAGCGTAAAGAAAGGGTAGAGAAAATTAGTATAGCTATCCCTTTGGGCAGTTTGCACAGGTTCGCTGGCTGCGGGTAGGTCAAGTTTGGCAGCAGGCGGCAGAGTGCGCCTTTGAGCGATCGAGCTTTAGCGCTCTGACTTGACAGCTTAACAGTGACTGTCCCTCGAACAGAGTTGGCGCAGCCGCCCCAGCGGGGTTAGGGATCGGTCTGTAGACGGTTTGGCGTTCTCTAGAGGGAGAACGCCAAACCGTTGGCGGTGCCCGCCGAAAGGCTCACAACTTCGCTTCACTAGCCAAGTACTAGGGACGGCTGCGTTTAACGTTCGTGCAGCGTTGCGAAGCAATCACGGCTTCATGGCCTACCTATCTCACCTCTTCTCAAGTTAAGGATGAGCCAGAGATAACTTAACCCGCGACGGCAGTTCTAACGTGGCCCAGGGTTTTTCCAAAATCAGCAGGAAAACCCGAAAGCTTGGGCAAATTACGCAGCTGACCTTCTACGCGATCGCTTCTTAAAAGTCTGTGAATAAAACCTTTTGTCCAAGTGTCACACGCCCAATGGGTACTACCTGACGGGAGGGGTTAAGAGGAGACCACTTCAGCCGAATTACGTGTAACTCGATTTGCTCTCCTTCGAGTTGCTGGGTGAATTGGTTGAAGTCGATTCCACGTTCTAGCCCACGGTTGATGTAGTAGATACGGTTATCACCTTCGAGAGAGATAACGACATCGTTGATGCCGCCATTCATGATCTTGGTTACTCGACCAGAAATTACATCAGTATTGTTAACTGTGGGCCGTGGAACAATGCTAACCACAAGGACGTAAGCTACGAGCGCAAGTGATGCAAATGCAGTTATTAAGGCTAATGTACGAGGCCGAAGAGTCGTTTGCATAAACAGTATTTCTCTCCAAGTCTATAGGCTACCGATACTGTAGACGAGCCGTGAGAGGCATTGTTGCTCCACAGATAAGCTCATAACCAAATTTTCATCATTAAACTCATCCCTTGCTCTGAGGCGGTCTAACCAATACCGCTGCTTGTAGCGATCGCCTCTTGTTTAAGAGGACGTTTGAAAAGTTGACTGGGCAGTAAAAAAGCTCACACGGTCTAGGCTGAGATTACGAACACTACAGCCCTGTGAGAGCGATGAGTAAAGCCTACACCAGCAATTTGACCCATGACCAGTTTGAGTTGATTGAGCCTTTGCTGCCAGCAGCGAAGCCGGGAGGGCGCCCCCGAACGGTCTGTCTATGGGCCGTGCTCAACGCAATCTTCTATCTGGTAGCTCAAGGGTGTAGTTGGCGGGATTTGCCCGGCGACTTTCCGGCCTGGCAAACGGTGTACACCTACTACCGTAACTGGGTCAAAGACGGCACCTGGGACACTCTCCATGAGCGGTTGCGAGGGTGGACTCGCGCGGCTCATGACCGTCCCGAGAGCCCATCGGAAGTCATTTTGGACAGTCAAAGCGTGGCCACCGCACCGATGGTGCATCGCTCGGTGGGCTATGACGTAGCAAAAGCGACTAAAGGACGAAAGCGGCATCTCGTGGTCGATACTCTGGKCTTGATGATGGCCGTTGTGGTCACCGCCGCCAGTGTTCCTGAACGGGYGGGTGGTCAACAGGTACTGCACAAGCTCCATCAGCTGGGTAAAACCGTGGCGCGGGTCTATCTAGTCTGGGTTGACGGCGGCTACAGCGGCCCCAACTTTCTGCAATGGGCGATGGATACCTTGGGTTTGATCGTTCACGTTGTATTGCGACCTCAGGAATCAAAGGGCTTCGTTCTGCTCAAAAAACGCTGGGTGGTCGAGCGCACCTTTGGCTGGTGGCGTTGGTCGCGTCGCTTGGTTCAGGATTATGAGCAGTTGCCTGAAAACGCTGAGGCCATGCTCCAAATTGCCATGATTCGCATCATGCTTAGGCGCTTGGCCTAATTGGCTACACCCCTACCCCTTTTCAAACGTCCTCTAAAGCTTCTCAACGATGCCGTCTCCAAACGCCTAGTAGCCTAAACAGTATCTACAGGAAATTTACAATCGCTCTGAAAGAGAAAACCCAACTCATCTGTAGTTCGCTAAAGCGCGTGGCTAGGCACCAGGGCTAGATGCTGGCAGTGGACAAACTTCCATCGCCTGAATTAAGCCGTGCTCAAGGGTGAAGCGGTGGCCAACGTGCTCATCGGCCAGCACAGTACCGGCCAAGTCGCGCACAACCTGATGCACCTCGACCAAGACCCGCCCATCATCTTCTCGGTGAAAGGCCACTGGCTCAACATGGGGATTGATCTCGCTCCACTGCTCCGTCCAGTAAGCCCGGACTGCTTCGGGGCCACGGACAAAGCCGCCTTTGAATGCTTTCGGCCAAGCTACATTGGCGGTCATGAGGGCAAGGGCGGCATCAATGTCGTGCGCGTTAAAGGCTGCGTACGCTGCGCGTAGTGGCTCGATCTCTGGTGCCGATTGATCGAACATAGGAGGTGAATGCATGAGGTTGGACAAAGCCTAACATTGATTGCAGTGTGTACAGCGATCGCATTCAACCGCGCAGTAGGCCAACCATTGCTGTTCAGCGGCAGCTGATCAACCTAATGCAACACCAAGTGAACCTGCTAGTTCGCTGCAACAGCGTTGTTGTGCTGCGATTACTCATTGAACCGCTTTTCGTACAAAATCTCATACGGTTGATATCCAGCTTTCCGATAGAACTTGGCTGCGGGTTCATTGCTGCATAACAAACCAACTCTAACAACTTTCAAATTCAAATTCAGAAAATGTCGTTCAGCCGCCTGCATCAAAGCAGCAGCAACTCCGCGCTTTCGCATTGTCGAAACAACATACAAGTCGGAAATGTAACCATATTCTCGCTCTGATTCGACAACATGCAGATCCCCCTCATCGTATTTCTCAACGAAACAAACAACAAAACCAAGAATGCCTTCTTTGGACTCTGCAACATATATTTGACCATTCTGTTCTCTAACAAGTTCTTCAAGATACGCAAAGTGGGCATCACCAATCTCAGCACCCAGTGATCTGTTAAGATGCAACTCATGCTCAGCATCTTGAAGCAATTCCATTAATGTGACAAGAACTGGTCGGTCTTCAGGCCTAGCAGTACGAATCGTAAAGTTAGCTTGCATCAGAAACCAGGATATCACGTCACTAAAACTAGAACCAACCTAACATTAGAGGCTCACAAATAGCTTTTAAGGGCTGTCTCTACCGATCATTGAGCAGCCCAGCGTTCGCAATCACCGAATGCTGATAACCTTTGCTACTAGCCAACCATACTAAATCGTTCCGGTGCATGAGATTGTTATATTGCGATCGCTTGCTTCTCCAGGGCAGTCTAATAACAAAATCTGATTTTTCACTCTAAGTTGGTAAGCACCGGGTCAATATAAGATTATCTGACAGCCAGTCAAGCTTTTGATGAAGGTATTGCTCAAAGAGAACGTTGGGCACTCGCCAACAAACTTCAAACTGAGCGAGTTGGTGAGCCTGCTCGATTGTGTCTCCTTCATACAAATTTTCCTCTACTAGCCCTTGGTACTGTCCGCGTTTGTTCATATCTGCAAGTAATTTCTTCTCGGCGTCAAGTGCTGTGCCAACATCTTCCAAAATTTCGCCGTCATCACCAATCTTGAGACGAATGCGTTGCTGATTGCGGATTAACGCATATCCAAAACTGTAGGATGTTCCGTTTTCCGCAATAGCGACTATCTCAGAGTTTTTGAAAAAGTTAATGATTCTGACTGCGCGATCGCCCAGCGATTCTTCTAACAGCAACCAGGTCAGCTCATGATGGATAAGAACCAGACAGCCATTGAACTCACCGACAAAAATAGCGTCTGGCTCGTCAAAGTAGTACTTAATAGTCTCATAAAGATAGGCAGTACGGTCAATTCTGTATTCTTTTAGAGCCACTAGTGGACAGCAGCGACACATGATCCATAGGCGTTCTCCGTGACTTTGTGTGAAAAACTTAAACGATGCAGCCTAACGTTCCAAATGAGCAGCTACAAAGCATACTTCATCATTCATAGATAGTCTTGCAAGTCCGCTCCATCTGGGTTGTTAGCCTATATGCTATCCCCATTATCCTCAACATACTTCTTCAAGTTTCTAAGACAAATTTCTTGGGCTTGTTGAAATGGGCGTTGCACTGCCAAGCGAAACACGAGATAAGCAAAAATATTAGGAATCTCAAAATAAAAACTCCATACAACCCTTGTTTTAGTATCTAGAGTTTCGTATGACCAATTTCCAGATGCAACCCGGACTAACCAAGAAAATGGTGGCTTAAATCCTTTGACTAGCTCATATCTCTGCGTGTTAGGCCTTTTCAATGAGACAATAACTTCCTCAATAGATGATCCATCACTGTTATCAACAATTCGTATGCTTCCTTCATGAAGGGGCAGTCCATCTACAGTTTTCGCACTAGTGATCGCAGGGATCTCCTTATAGCCAGTGAAGAACCTCGGTAGATTCTGGCAATCTGTTGACGCATCAAAAACGGCTTCAATCCTTGCATTTACAATGACTTGTGCATCGGTCTGGATCTGCATATTGAACCATGATATAGAACAACGCAGCAATCGCCATCTCTTTTAATTCAAGCATGGAGCAGGCTAACGATCTTGGTCAGCGGTCGCCAGAATCTTTGCAACACTACAAGAGGCTTGAGCTCATTCGCTGCACCAAGGTTGTTAGTCCTTAAAGCCGCAAAAACGACACAATCGCTGCAAGATCGGCGATCGCACTACTTAACATCAACTACATCATCCACACAATAACGAGGTTCTGGGTACTGTACTTTTAGTTCAAGCCCTTCCTCATAAATAGATCGAAAATTACCGTTTGTAATATCAATTCTTTGAACAATGGATCCTGTTTGAGTATCAGCAATAACTAGGTAGGAGCGGGAACCTGTAGGCTCTTCCTCAAGAACTCTGACTTTATAGTGTAGAGGTGGATAACGTTTTGCCAAATGTTCAAGTTTGGGCTGACCATTTTGGGTCCAGCTGTCAGCCAGGAATTGTTTCACGACCTCTTGAGTTTGTGTGTTTGTAACTAGCAGATAAGTACACTTAGTTTCCGCTGGCTCCTCAATAACCTGAACGTTGTAGATGGGAGTTGGATATCTGCTTTGTACATAAGTCCAGTTCTGTGGGCAGTACCAAGCTCGGTAAATAACCTCTCCAAGCTGTTTGACAACAATAAACGTACGCGATTCTTTAGAAGGATATTCTTCGGCAAGAGACAGACTGTACTGTGGCTCAGGGTATTCAACTTGCTTAGATTTTATAAAGTTGTTTAAATCAGGAACAGGATTTTTACTAACAACTTCCCCAGTGCGGATGTCTGTGACCACAGCATAGCGTTTCATAGTCCACTCCTACATAGAGTCTCTACATTTTATCGGCTGAGCAGGCCAACGGCAAAATGTAGCGGCGGCAGATAACCTAAAATCAGCACCAGCGGCTTTCGCCTGTCCGCTGCCATGACGTGTTAGGTAGCTGGTAACTAGCAACCAATCTACAAATCACGACAGAAACCCTAAAACTAGTTGGTTGAATTTTTGGGGATGCTCAATCGAACTCCAATGACCACACTCTTCAATAATTTCCAACCGAGCATTTGGGATGAGTTTAGCGGCATTTTGAGCATGGGTTACAGGAACCATCGGATCTTGTCTACCCCAAACAATTAGGGTCGGAGCCACAATAGTCCCTAATCTTTCAGTAATCGACTGGTGAAATTGTCCCCAAATGTTGAAGTTTGAACGACCAACGCTTAAAGTTGCTTCCGCCGCACCAGGAAGTGTCGCCATTTGATAAAACTCCTCGACAATTTCATCGGTAATGAGGTTTGAGTCATAGACCGCCTGTTTACACAACATTGCTACGCCTGATTTACTTGGCGAACTAAATAATTTGCCTAAACCTGGAAGCGTTGAGATTCGCAACAGAAAATTGATGTCTTTACCCAGACCAGCACTGCCAACCAGAATCAGTCGATCGATTAACTCTGGAAAGTTCAGTGCAAAGGTGAGTGCTACTCCTCCACCCGCAGAAGTTCCAAGCAAACTCGCTTTCGGGATGTCTAAAGCCTTCATGAAATCCCGCGTGAAATGAGCCATGGAATCAAAGGTATAATCCGCATCCGGTTTATCGGACCGTCCCGCACCGACCATATCAAACGCATAAACACGATGATGCGTGGCTAATTCAAAAATATTGTGCTTCCACAACTCGATGTAGCCACCACCACCATGAAGCAAAATGACTGGGTTGCCCGAACCACCCGCTTGCCAATACCGCGTGTTTACAGCCCCAACTTTGGCATACTGGTCTTGCAATTGCTCAGTTCGATCCATCTCGACCTTGCTAAACTTGTAACGTGTACTCCCAAATTTTACGCTTTTATCAATCTTTCTAAGATTGCTTCGATTTCAGACGCTAATAGATAGCTCTCAGCCACGCCCTCACCAGAAACTTAAGCTACCTAACTTGTGTTTAGCCCGATTTCTGCCTCTGCACTCTGCATAACACCCCTGATTAGGGTAATTAGCCAGAACTTGAGTTGAATATCGGCTCCAGGAGGGGGTTTATGCCGAAAATTATCTGTATAACTCCCTAAAACGGGGTGATATGCAGAACCTAATCAGGTTATCTCCCTGAAATGGGGTGTTATGCAGATCTTGATTGGCATAATTAGGATCTCTCAGAGGTGTTGTTCAGGTGCTTTAAGAAAATCTTCATCAGCAATGCCTCTGCCGCTCTACGGTTGACGGGGAGCGTTTGTATCAGTACTCTTTTACGTTAAGCCGTTCGAGCAGAGCGGTGACTTCACAGAACTCAAAAATCTTGGCGCTGTCTGAGGGCGGTTGCAACACCAACAGACAGCTAACCCCGCAAATCTCACACGCAGATTGCGAGGTTAGGCTCATGGTACCCTAGCTCCCTCAGTTTGCACTTTGACTGCGGTTGGCTGGGTTTTCGCGTTCTGTTTTCTTCTACAACAACAAAGGAAACAGAACTGATGCTTGAATACCTTGAACGCGCGCCCCTGGTCGTAATCTGCGCCCTGCGATCGCTAAACACAACCCTCTGATCGTTAAACAGGCACAGCTGGCAATCACTGCCTCTGAAATTAGATGCGCTATCACCCCGAAGACTATCTTTGGGGGCTTCTTTTTGGTTTGAATAGGGCTGCCTACGGAGACGACCCCATCAGCCATACATCAGCCATAGAAGATTCATAGAAAGTTTAGGGAATATGGCTCTAAGCCTCTACCCTGGGGCTTAAATTTTTTTGAGATTTCTCAAGCGCCCCAGGGAATCAGGCAAAAATCTAGCTACTTTCGTCAGGCAGGACAGCACCGTGAGCGCAGAAGCCAATCGCCTAGCAGAAACCCGTGCCCAACTCGCCCCGTGGCAAAAGTGGGGACCCTACCTGAGCGAGCGCCAGTGGGGCACCGTGCGCGAAGACTACAGCCCCGACGGCAACGCCTGGGATTATTTTCCCCACGACCAGGCGCGATCGCGGGCCTACCGCTGGGGCGAAGACGGCCTCGGCGGCATTACCGACGACCACAACCTGCTGTGCTTTGCCCTCGCCCTGTGGAACGGCCAAGACCCCATTCTTAAAGAGCGGCTGTTTGGCCTCACCAATAGCCAGGGCAACCACGGCGAAGACGTGAAGGAGTACTACTTTTACCTCGACAGCACGCCGACCCACTCCTACATGAAGTACCTCTATAAGTACCCCCAGCAGGCGTTCCCCTACGAAGATTTGGTCAACACCAACCGCAGCCGCAGCCGCTACGAGCTAGAGTACGAGCTGCTGGATACGGGCATTTTTGACGACGATCGCTACTTCGACGTGTTTGTAGAGTACGCCAAGGCCGATGCCGAGGACGTGCTGATTAAAATTAGCGTGGCCAACCGGGGGCCGGAGGCGGCCCCGCTGCACCTGCTGCCCACCCTGTGGTTTCGCAACACCTGGTCGTGGACCGAAACCGGCGACAAGTCGGTGCTAAAGGCCCTGGGCAATGGGGTGGTGCAGGCCCACGTCAACAACCCAGAGTTGACCGACTTGATGCGCGACTACTATTTCTACTGCGATGCCGAGGTGCCGCTGCTGTTTACCGAAAACGAAACCAACGCAGAGCGGGTGTTTGGCCAGCCAAACCCCAGCCCCTACGTCAAAGACGGCATCAATAACTACGTGGTAGACGGCAAAACCGAGCTGGTCAACCCCGATGGGGTGGGCACGAAAGTGTCGCCCCACTACCAGCTCACCGTGGGGGCGGGCGAAACGGTGGTGGTGAAGCTGCGGCTGACCAAGAGCAGCCCTGAGGTGGTGGGCGACCCCTTTGGGGCCTACTTTGACGACCAGTTTGCGGCCCGACTGCGCGAGGCCGACGAGTTTTACGCCACGGTGATTCCGCCAGCGGTGATGGCCGATGGCGATCGCGCCAACGTCATGCGTCAGGCGCTGGCGGGCATGATGTGGACCAAGCAGTACTTCTACTACGACCTCGACCTGTGGCTGCGGGAGCGCGGCGTTACCCCCTGGACGCCTGTGATCGATAAGAGCCACGTACGCAACAACGAGTGGTTCCACATGATGAACGACGACATCGTGTCGATGCCCGACAAGTGGGAGTACCCCTGGTACGCCGCCTGGGATCTGGCGTTTCACGTCATCCCCATCAGCCTGATTGACCCCGACTTTGCCAAAGACCAGCTGATGCTGATGCTGCGCGAAGACTACCTGCACCCCAACGGCCAGATTCCGGCCTACGAGTGGAACTTTGGCGATGTCAACCCGCCCGTGCACGCCTTTGCCACCTGGGAGATCTACGTGCGCGATCGCGAGCGCAACAACGGCCAGGGCGACCTGGAGTTTCTCAAGTACGCCTTTTCAAAGCTGCTGATCAACTTCACCTGGTGGGTCAACCGCAAAGACGAGGGCGGCAACAACCTGTTTGAGGGCGGCTTTTTGGGTCTCGACAACATTGGCGTGTTTGACCGCAGCTCGCCGCTGCCCACCGGGGGCAGGCTAGAGCAGGCCGACGGCACCGCCTGGATGGTGTTCTTCAGCCAGCGCATGTTTCAGATTGCCATTGAGCTGGCTCTGCACGACCACCTTTACGAAGACCTGGCGATCAAGTTCTTTGAGCACACCATGTGGATCGCCGGGGCGATGGATCGCATCGGCATTCACCACGACGAGCTGTGGGACGAAGAAGACGGCTTTTTCTACGACGTGCTGCGGTTACCCGACGGCAACTCGACCCGGCTGAAGGTGCGATCGCTGGTGGGTCTGCTGTCACTGATGGCCGTCGCCGTCTTTCCTCGCGAGGCCTTTACCGAGCTGCCCCGGCTGCGGGAGCGGGTCAACAAGTTTATCGCTCGCCACCCCGAGCTGGTGGGCAACGTGCACCTGCCCGTCAAGCAGGGCTATAACCACCGCTTCATGCTCTCAATTCTCAACGAAGACAAGCTGCGCCGAGTGCTCAGCCGCATGCTCGACGAGGGCGAATTTTTGAGCGACTACGGCATTCGCTCCCTGTCGCGCACCCACCTAGAACACCCCTACTGCTTTTACCACGCCGGGGTGGAGTACAAAGTTGGCTACGTGCCCGGCGACTCCACCTCCGGTATGTTTGGCGGCAACTCCAACTGGCGCGGGCCGATCTGGATGCCCGTCAACCTGCTGCTGATTCGGGCGCTCTTGCAGCTCTACAGCTACTACGGCGACGACTTCAAGATGGAGTACCCCACCGGGTCGGGCGACTACAAAACCCTGTTTGAAATTACCCAGTGCATCAGCGAGCGCCTGGTCAGCATCTTTACTAAGGATGAAAACGGTCGCCGCCCGGTCTACGGCGGGGCCGAGAAGTTTCAAACCGACCCCCACTGGCGAGATCTAATTTTGTTCTACGAATACTTCCACGGCGACGATGGCTCGGGCATTGGGGCCAGCCACCAGACCGGCTGGACGGGCTGCATTGCCCGCATCATTCAGGCGCTGGGCTACTTTACTCCCGAAACCGTGCTCAACACCGTTGCGCCCGGAAAGCTAGCCCTGTACTCTGACCCGGCGTCTCGGTAAGAGTTTAATCAACTTAACGTTTCCCCGACTGGGGTTACCCTTGTGAAAAAATAGGCCCCCTAGCTGGTTATCCGGTTAGGGGGCTATTGCTGACTGGCGGCGATCGCCCAGGTCTCATCTTTTGCTCCCTGTCCGTTCGGGTTCTGCAACTGGCCAGCTTGGGGGCATGCTTAAGGAAACAGCCGAGTGCACCTCATCGTGATCATTGTTCCTTTCAATCGCTGCTGTAATGCCAGAGTCATTTGCTCGGTCCATGGGTGTTCTCCGTCGCCGCCGGTTTATGCAGTTGGCGGCAGCGTCGGGGCTGTTGACAAGCCTGCCTGCGGCCTGCCGTCCAGCGGCCCGCCCCCCTACCGATGAATCTGCGATTAATTCTGGCACCCCCTTCGACTGGCGTCGGTTTGCCGGTACTGAGATTGCACTACTGCTAGACGACCATCCCTGGACTACGGGGTTGCAGCCCCACCTGCCAGAGTTTGAGGCCTTGACCGGCATCACCCTAAAGACTCGCATCGTAGCGGAACCAGAGTACTTCATCGAGATGGAAGCCACCCTGCGGGCTAGCCCGATGTCGGCAGACGCCTTCTTTTTGCCGATGGACTCTACCGCCTACCGCCTGTGGGGAGACGATCTGCTGCTGCCGCTGACCCCCTTTATCAACGACCCCACCCTGACGGCGGCGGGCTATAACCTGTTTGACTTTCCTGAAGGGTTTCGGCTGGCGGCCATGTACCCACCGGCGAGTGACGACCAGCAGCTATACGGCATTCCCGCCACCTTTGAGGCGTACATTTTGTTCTACAACAAACGCCTGGTGAGTCAGTTGCTGGCGGGTCAGGTGCCCCAAACTATGGCTGAACTGGTGCAGGCCGCCAGTCAAATCAACAAAAGCGGGCGGGCCTTTGGGGCCGTGATGCGCGGGGTTAGCTCTGACGCCATTATCGATACGGTGACGGGAATTGTGCTCAACGGTTGGGGCACCGACTCGACCTCGCTGCCCTTTAACCTGTGGTTTGACGGCGATTGGCAAAAGCCCCGCCTCACCGATCCTCGCATTGTTGAGGGGTTGACCACCTATGCCCGACTGATGCAGGCAGGGCCACCCGACATTAAACAGATGGACTGGCCCGAGGCCACCCAGCTCTTTCAGGCGGGGAAAGCGGCGTTTTACATCGATGCCAGTCTGTTTGGGCCTGACTTCGAGGATGATACCTCTGCGATCGCCGGTCAGGTGGGCTACACCGTACTGCCTCGGGTTCACCGCCAAAGCCTGACGGGCCACTGGCTGTGGGGGCTCGGCATTCCCCAGCGCTCCAGCCGGCCCCAGGCCGCCTGGCTGTTTATTCAGTGGGCCACCAGCCCCAAGATGGAGGCCAAAATTGCCGTTGCCACCGGCGGGGCACCGCGGTTTTCGAGCTGGCTGACACCGTCTGTCTACACCGAGGCCATCAACTTTGACTACGCCCTGGCGGTGCAAACTGCCATGCAGACCTCCCGCCCGACCGTGGTGCTGCACCCCCGCTGGAACCAGATGGCCCTGGCCATTGCCGCAACCATTCACCAGATCTACGATGGGGCAGAGCCCAAGCTGGCCGTCGACCAGCTGCAAACCACCGTGGTGCAGCTGATCGCTCAGGTTGAGGGGTCGCCATGAGGGTTGGTCGCCTGCGGTGGTTCAAAACCATTCGAGCCCAGCTCACGCTGGGGTTTGGCGTGATTTTGCTGCTCCACGGTCTCAGTGCCGCCATTGGCTACGGCAGTTTGCAACGGCTTCGCTCCCGCAGCCAGACCACCCTCGATAACGCCGCGCAGCTGCGGGAGTGGAGCCTGGAGTTAAAAACCAATTTTTTGCTGGCTCGACAGGCTGAGGAAGCTTTCTTTGATACCTGGCAAGGGGGCAATATGGATGCTACCGCCCAGGTGCATGTGCAGACCAACCAGGCCTACCTGGCCCAGGCCCGCCAAAATTTAGCCGACCTGAGGGCACTAGAGGCGCAAAACCCTGAGCTGGCCGAAGAATTTGCCCTGCTAGACTCGCTCTTTGACAACTACGAGTCGGCCTTTGAAACCACCACTCGCCGAATTGCAGAGGATAGCCTCAACCATAAAATTCACCAGCAGCTGGAGGAGTTGATCGCCACCCTGCCAAGCGACAGCCAGGCCTCAGGCGTTGCGGTTCTGCGGGGGCTGGTGTGGCAGCTAATGGCCGAGCAGCAGGCCTACTTAAATACCCAAGACCCAGCCTATCTCGACGACTTGCAATCGGGGCTAGACCAGCTGGGTGCTACCCTCGATCGCTTGCCAGCAGGAACGTTAGACCCTGCGGCCCAGGCGCTAATTCAAACCTATATGCTCTCCCTTAACACCCTGCTGTTTCTCGATCAGCAGGTGCAGGTTAACCGCATCATTGCGGCCAACGTCAATCGCGACATCAACGACATTATTCAAACCGTTAGCGATCGCTCGGCCACCCGCGCCGCTGCGGCCCGCCTCGAGCTAGACAACACCGCTAACCAAAGCAGTGCGGCCCTTCTGGCTACGGCCCTCACGGCCCTGGCCCTGGCCATCTGGGCCAGCGTTGTGCTGAGGCGGCGAATTATGACCCCTCTAACGCTGATGGCGATCGCCGCCGAGCGCATTGCCCAGCACGACCTCAGCCAGCCCCTGCGGCTCAGGGGAGACAACGAGTTTACGGCGGTGGCCCAGGCGTTTAACCACATGGTGAGCCAGCTGCGGCAAACCCTAGACACCCTGGAGCAACGGGTCGACGAGCGCACCACGGCCCTGGCCACCGCCAATCAAACGCTGCAGCAGCAAACCCAATCCTTAGAGATTGCCCTGCAAAAACTGCGCCACAGCGAGGCCAACTATCGCCTGTTGGTCGACCATCTCCACGCTGGGGTAATTGTCCACGCCGCCGACACCAGCATTGTGATGTGTAATCAGATGGCGGTGCAGCTGCTGGGGATGCCGATGGAGGTCATGGTGGGCCAGCAGACTGACTACCCCTGGGCCTTTGTGGATGAAGCTGGCGCAGCGTTAACGCCCGAGCATTACCCCGTGACGCAGGTGATCGCTAGCCAACGCCCGCTGCAAAACCTCGTGCTGGGCATTTGTTCTCCCCAGACCCAGGACTGCACCTGGGTCTTAGTCAATGCGTTTCCTACCTTTGACGAAGCTCAGGGGCTGACCCAGGTGGTGGTGACCTTTATCGACATCAGCGATCGCAAATTAGCCGAAGAAGAACTGCGCCACCAGGCTCTGCACGACGCCCTCACGGGCCTGCCCAACCGCGCCCTGTTTACCGAGCGTCTGGAGCAGGCGGTGCAGCGGGCCAGGCGCTACCCTGAGCAGCTGTTTGCGGTTTTGTTTATCGATCTAGACCGCTTCAAAGTAATCAACGACAGCCTTGGGCACCTGGTGGGCGATCAGCTGCTCCTGCAGATTGCCCACATTCTGCAGCGCCACGTCAGGGCCAGCGATACGGTTGCCCGGCTGGGCGGCGATGAGTTTGTAATTCTGCTGGAGCACATTACCAGCCTAATGGAAGCTATCCACGTGGTCGAGCGCATTCAAGCCGATGTCAAAGCGCCGTTTACGCTGATGGGCCACACGGTTTTCACCTCAGTGAGCTTGGGTATAGCCCTGGCCAGCCCCAGCTATGAGCGGGGCGAAGATATGCTGCGCGATGCCGACAACGCCATGTATCGGGCTAAGGCTCGGGGGCAGTCGTCGGGCTATGAAATTTTTAACCCGACCATGCACGCCAGCGCGATTCAGCTATTTGAGCTAGAAACGCAGCTGCGTCAGGCCCTAGAGCACCAAGACTTCATTCTCCACTACCAGCCCATTGTCCACCTGGCCACCCAGCGGCTGCTGGGGTTTGAGGCGCTTGTTCGGTGGGTGCATCCCCAGCGAGGCTTGATTCACCCCGGCGAATTTATTTCCCTGGCGGAGGAAACGGGGCTGATTATTCCGCTCAGCGAGTGGATCTTTGAGGCGGCCTGCCGTCAAATGGCCGATTGGCGTCGCCAGTTTCCGGCGGTTGAGGGGCTGAAGATGAATGTGAATGTGGCGGCGGCGCAGTTTGAGCGACCCAAGTTTTTTGAGCAGATCAAGGCCATTTTGGAGCGGACATCGCTACCCGCCACCAACCTTGGGCTAGAGGTGACCGAGAGCCTGCTGTTGTTGAGCGTCAAGGGGGTACTGTCGACGCTGTCCAGTTTTCAAGCGTACGGCATTGACATTAGCATTGATGACTTTGGCACCGGCTATTCATCCCTCAGCTACCTCAAGCAGTTTCCGATCAACACCCTAAAAATTGACCAGTCGTTTGTCGAAAATATTGACATTGACCACGACGATATCAGCATCGTCAAAGCAATTATTCAAATAGCCAGGTCGCTGGGCATGAAGGTGGTTGCCGAAGGGGTCGAAACTGAGTTTCAGCGCCACTGTCTGGGGCAGTTGGGCTGTGACGCTATTCAGGGCTACTGGATTGCGTCGCCGTTATCCCCAGACCAGGCCGAATTGTTTATACAGCGGCAGGGCCATAGATCTGCCTGAACAGCCGCCATTATCGACTACCGTAGCCAATGGCTATACCCCGATCGCACTGATGTCACCCCAGGGCGCGATCGCCAGGGCAAAAACTTCGACCAGGCGTACCGCGACACCACCTCCGCAGGCGGGCTGCGCTGGCTCAGGTCAAAGCCTTCCGCATCTGTAAGGATGCCGGTCAGGTTCTAGCCCCCTCTCGCCCAGGAGTCACGGCCCTCCTGGGCTGGTAGGGTTGAGTCTCATACCAATCGTCCATGCCGCTAGCGCGGCACCCCCAACGATAAAAACAGCGATAGCCGATCCCTGAGCGAAGTCGAAGGGACGGCTATTTATAGAGCAAATCCGAGTCACACAACCCCGATTCGTAACCGGTACCTGGTAGGGAGCATTGCACTGCAATGCCCCTACAAATCGGGGGTATACAGACAGGATTTGGTCTCAGTCAACTCCGCGCAGTTTGCGGGTGTTGTCGTACAGGCTCTGGGCGAGGCTGTCTAGCCGCTGGGAGAGTTTTGCGTCGACGATTTTGCCCTGGTCGTCGAAGGCTTGCCAGGCCTGACCGATCGCCACCTGTTCAGGCACTACCCAGGTGTGTACCCAGCGCAGAATGGTGCGCAGGTCGTTGAGGGCGTTGTTGTTCGACTGTCCGCCAAGAATGCTGACGGCCCCGGCCACTTTGCCATCGAGCTGGTCAAAGCTCATCAAATCCAGCGCATTTTTGAGCACGCCGCTGACGCTGCCGTGGTACTCGGGCGTTACCAGCACAAAGCCGTCGGCTTCCAGAAAGGCCTGGCGCAGCCGCTCGACATCGGGGTGGTCGGGGTAGTCGTTGCCGCCGTGGCAGAGGGGCAGGTTCATCTCGCGCAGATCGAGCAGGTTAACCTCGGCCCCCAGGGCGCGCAGGCGATCGCAAACCAGCCCCAGCGCCAGCTGACTATAGGAATTGGGTCGCAAACTGCCGGCAATGCCCACAAACTTCACCATAAAGACCTCCTAGCTGCTTAGTCGTATTCGTTATGACTTCAACTTAATAAGTTTTGTGGCAATTTGTCAAGGGAAGCTGAGTTAAGGTCTCGCCGTCCGCAAAGCGAAGGTCGGGCCTCGCCCTGGGGTGCTGACGCTAAAATCCTGCGGCCAATTCCTCAATTCCCTATTTATCCTGTAGCTAATTGGCTATAGTGACGGCAAGCTACTCCTCCTTCCGGCGGAGGTTCCCTTGGGCAAACCCTCACCAGATTCTCTTCAGCGCATCGGAGTCGCCGGTCCGCCGTTGACTACCCCTGCCGCCGTTCCCCTGGCCCCCCTTACCAYCGGGGGCGAGACCATTCCCCTGGGCAAGCGGGTGCGGCTCGACCTGCCGGTGGCCCGCCTGACCACCGGCACCATGATGTCGCTGCCGGTGACGGTAATTAGCGGCAAACAGCCGGGGCCGCGCCTGTGGCTCAGCGCCGCTATCCACGGCGACGAGCTCAACGGGGTTGATATCATTCGCCGGGTAGCGAAGGCGCTGCGGCCCAACCGCCTGGCTGGCTCAGTGGTTGCGGTGCCAGTGGTGAATATTTTTGGCCTGCTAGAGCAGTCGCGCTACCTGCCCGATCGCCGCGATCTCAACCGCTCGTTTCCAGGTTCAGCGCGGGGCTCAATGGCCAGTCGGCTGGCGGCCCTGTTTATGCGCGAGGTGGTCAGCCAGTGCACCCACGGCATTGACCTGCACACGGCGGCGATTCACCGCATCAACCTGCCCCAGGTGCGGGCTGACTTGCACGACCCGGCCACCTACGATTTTGCCAAAGCCTTTGGGGCTCCGGTGATGATCCACGCCTCCCACCGCGACGGTTCGCTGCGCCAGGCCGCCGCCAAGCGCCACATTCCCACCCTGCTTTACGAAGCGGGCGAAGCGCTGCGGTTTGATGAAGTCGCCATTCAAACCGGGGTCGATGGCATCTACCGGGCGATGGCTCACCTGGGCATGTACACCCCGCCTGCCACCGATCAACCGCCCACCCTCGAGGTGCGGGAAACCCGCTGGGTGCGCGCCTCGCGCGGCGGCATCTGGCACCGAGCGATCGCCCTGGGCGACGAGGTCAAGCAGCGCCAGCCCCTGGGCTTTATCAGCGATACCTTTGGCGACAAGCCGGTGCAGGTGCGCAGCCCGATGGCGGGCATCGTCATCGGTCACGGCCAAAACCCGCTGGTCAACCAGGGCGATGCCCTAGTCCACGTCGCCAGCGTGAGGGCAGAGATCGAGCAAGAACAGTAGGATGAGCAAAGCGACGCCTGCCCATCCGCCCAGCCATGCAGCGATTTACCCAGCTTTTTCAAGATATCGATGCGACCACCTCGACCAATGAAAAGGTGCGATCGCTGCAAGCCTATTTTCAAGCGCAAGAGGCCGAACCCGCCGACAAAGTCTGGGCGCTCTACCTGCTGCTGGGCAAAACCCGCCGCCGCACGGTGACCTCACGGGTGCTGCGGGACGTATTTCTGCAAATTTCTGACATTCCTGAATGGCTGTTTAAAGACTGCTACGCCCAGGTAGGTGATTCGGCAGAGGTGATCGCCCTCCTGCTGCGCGATGTAGATTTGGCGGGACAGTCCCCTAAAAATAGCGCTATTCCCTGTAGGGGCAAACGGCCGTTTGCCCCTACCGAGGTTGATGGCGATTCCCAATCCCATTCCTCCAGTTCCATCCCCCTGCACCAGTGGATGGAGGAGGTGATCCCAATGTTCAAAGCGATGGAGACCGATGAAGAACGCCGGGATTTAATTGTCTCCTGGTGGGCAGCGCTCGATAACACCGAGATCTTTGTGCTCAACAAAATTCTCACCGGGGCCTTTCGGGTTGGCGCATCGGCAAAGCTGGTGATCAAGGGGCTCGCCGCCGCCACGGGCGTTTCTGAAGCGGTGCTGGCCCACCGCCTAATGGGCGACTTTAGCCCCACCGTCGAGTTCTACACCACCCTCACCAGTGAAGAGGCGACGCAGAATGCCCCCAGCCAGCCCTACCCGTTCTTTTTAGCCACCTCCCTGGACGAGGAAAAATTCCAGGGCGAAGACTTCGATCGCTGGCGGGCGGAGTGGAAGTGGGACGGCATTCGCGCCCAGGTGATTAAGCGGGATGACCAGGTTTTTGTCTGGTCGCGGGGCGAAGACCTGGTCACTGAGCAATTCCCAGAGATCGAGGCGATGATGGCCACCTTTCCCAACGGCATTGTGATGGATGGCGAGATTCTCTGCTGGCAGGACGGCATGCCGCTGTCGTTTAACCACCTGCAAAAGCGCCTGGGCCGCAAGAAAGTCAGCAAAAAGGTGATGGAGGAAAGCCCGGTGCACCTCATCGCCTACGACCTGCTGGAGTTCGGCGGCATTGACATTCGGGAGAAAAGCTGGGGCGATCGCACCCAATCCCTCACCGCCCTGCTGGGGGTACATACCGCCCCCAACCTGCACCAGTCTGTCCCCCTTGAGTTTCACTCTTTTGCGGAACTGGCAGAACTACGCCAAAACTCTCGCCAGCAGGGAGCCGAGGGGCTGGTGGTGAAGGCGATCGACAGCCCCTACCTGGTGGGCCGCAAGCGCGGCTACTGGTGGAAGTACAAAGTCGACCCCATGAGCCTCGACGCGGTGCTGATCTACGCCCAGGCGGGCAGCGGCAAGCGGGCCAACCTGTTTACCGACTACACCTTTGCGCTGTGGCAGGGCGAGACCCTGGTGCCCTTCGCCAAAGCCTACAGCGGTCTAGACAACGCCGAAATTGACGCGCTCGATAAGTGGATTCGCCGCCACACTACGGAGCGGTTTGGGCCAGTGCGATCGGTGGAGCCGATTCAGGTATTCGAGATTGGCTTTGAGGGCATTGCAGAATCGACTCGCCACAAGTCGGGCATTTCGGTGCGCTTTCCCCGCATTTTGCGCTGGCGGAAGGACAAACCTGCGATCGAAGCCGATACGCTAGAGTCGGCGCAGGAGTTGCTAGCATTCTTTCGGTAAACAGCCCCATCCCTGGATGCACATTTACGATTACTGCCCCATCACTTGAGCGTACCGATCCAGGAATTGTTGAATCAAGATGGGCGAAGCTCGAAAGGACGTTTGCTGCAATCGGCCAATGGCATTGGGAAAGTCTAGCAACCCTTCTGTTCCGGCTTTGAACAAGACGCCCAGTAGCCCCGTGACCGTCAAGCCCTGAGCTAATGCAGCTTGCCTGGCCTCCCAATCGTCCAAAATCATCAGGCTTGCTTGCAGGCTGGCCGCCAAGGATATAGCTTCTCGCTCACCTCGACCCAGTTTGGCTGGCAGATTGTCGAGCAATTGGGGCACTAGCTGAATAGTTACCCAGTCAGGCGGTGCAGCAATCCACGACTGGATCAGGACATAGTTTTGCTCTGCCATCAGCTCATCTTTAACGCCCATAGGGATCGTTACTGAATCAAAGAGCTGCGGCAGTAGACCGGTTTCACCGATCAAGATTAAGTAGCAGATCGGTGACGTGTCGCAAACCACCATTAGGACTTGGTCAAAGCGCGATCGACAGCCTCTAAATCGTGCTCTATGTCGGCCTCTGTGTAGTGTAAGTAAGCTCCATGTTTCTTAAGCAAGGCATCAGTAGTGAGCCTTGACGGCAGTTGAAGCATCTGTTGGACTTCGGCTGCACTGATGAGCTTTGAACGGTAAGCCTCAACAGCTACGGCTTCTAGAGCTTTTTGCGATAGGCTACCCAGGTGCGCTTGCAGCCGCTGCTCAATGTCACTAGGAACGGGGATAGTGATATTCATGGGTAAGCCTAGCTGGCAGTGGAGGATAGGGGAGTCATTACTAGCATAGCTTTCAGACCATCTCCCCATAGGACGAGAAGAGAAGTGCATTCTTATCCAAGCCTTACCGCAATGACTCATCACAAACCGGGCATTTCAGTGCGCTTTCCTCGCATTTCTGCGCTGGCGAAAGTATAAACCTGCGATCGCAGCCGATACGCTAGAGTCGACTGAGGAGTTGCTGAAAATCGATCGTTGACTACCACTGACGTTATAGGCTGATCTTAGCTACCAGGTAGACCAGGGGCGATCGCCACTGCACCGTCTTTCCCTGCAACTGCCGCTGGCAACTCTGCTGAATAGTCACCACATCTTTTTCAGGCAGGTGCTCGGCCAGCTGATCGCGATAGCTAGGCGGGGTGCCGCCCACTACAAACCACCGTTGCAACAGCGCCGCCGACACATAGATGCTGCTGTGCAAAACATCCTCCGTCAGCTGAACGGTAAAGCCCGCTTTGCGGAAGAGGGTTTGTAGAGTGTCGGCCTGCCAGTTAAAGCGGGGGTCAGTGGTGGAGGTGGCGATCGCATCTTCGGCCTGGTGCCAGCGCTTGACCAGGGCTTTGCTCAAGCCTGTGACATCTACCAAAGCCGAAATGCGCTGACTGTGGCGCGGGATGGTTTCGGCCAGCACCACCACGCCATCGGGAGCTAGCAACTGCTGCACGATGTCGATGAATCTATCTCGATTTACTACCTGGCCAAAGGCATTGCGGCCCACAATGCGCTCAAAGCTGATTCCTGGGGTGTGGGCGGCGAGGTAAGCGGCTAGCGCTTCGTAGTCAGCATGCACAAACACAGGACGAATCAGTTCGGGCAGCTGGGCCGCCTGTTCTTCGAGCGCTGCCTGATCCTGAGCGGTATGCACACGGGCGTAGACGCCCCCCTCGGGCACTTGACGCAGGGCCTCCCAGGTGAGCAGCCCGGTACGGGCGTTGAGGTCGAGCACGCGGTGGTGGCGCTGGGCCAGGGCTAGGGCAAAAATGCGATCGCGCACTTCCCCCAACTGCTCACCTGCCTGGCTGAGGGTGCGCTGGAGCCAGCGATCGCGGGCCGGGTCGTCGGGGCTGTAGGTAAGCGCTTCGGGCAGCGCGCCGCCGCCATCCACCATCGCCGCCAGCTGGGCCTCGCGCCGCTGGGCCACCTGGGTCTGAATCGACGCCTCGTAGCCCTGGTCTGACGGCTGGTAAAACACCTGCCCCTGCAAGCCGCTAGGCAAATACTGCTGCTCGACCCAGTGGTCGCGGTAGGCGTGGGGGTACAGGTAACCTTTGCCGTGGCCGAAGCCTTTGCTGTCGCGGTTGCCGTCGCGCATGGGGTTGGGCACCTCACGTTCGCGCTCCTGCTCGATGGCGGCCAGGGCGTCAAAAAAGCCCATGGTGCTGTTGGATTTGGGCGCAGTGGCCAGATACAGCGTGGCTTGGGCCAGGGGATAGCGGCCCTCGGGCATGCCCACCCGGTCAAAGGCGGCGGCGCAGCTAGTTACCACGGTGACGGCGTGAGGGTCGCCTAGGCCAATATCTTCGCTGGCCAAAATTACCAGGCGGCGAAAGATAAAGCGGGGGTCTTCGCCCGCGTAGACCATGCGGGCCAGCCAGTACAGGGCCGCATCGGGGTCGGAGCCACGCACGCTTTTGATAAAGGCGCTGATGGTGTCGAAGTGGGCGTCGCCCTCTTTGTCGTAGAGCACCGCCCGCTGCTGAATCGATTCTTCTGCCACCGCTAGAGTGATTGTGATCTGGCCCGATTCGTCGGGGGATGTGGTCTCGACGGCCAGTTCCAGAGCGTTGAGCAGGGCGCGGGCGTCGCCGTTGGCCACATTCACTAGGTGGTCGATCGCATCGGGGTCAAGCTGAACGGGGCGATCGCCGTAGCCCCGCTCTTTGTCCGTCAGCGCCTGCTCCACCACTCGGTACAGGTCTGCGGCCTCCAGCGGCTTGAGCTGAAAAATGCGCGATCGGCTAACCAGCGCTTTGTTGACCTCAAAGAAGGGGTTCTCGGTGGTCGCCCCAATCAAAATCACCGTGCCGTTTTCGACCCAGGGCAGCAGCGCATCTTGCTGGGCCTTGTTGAAGCGGTGTACCTCGTCGACAAATAGAATCGTGCGCCTGCCGTACTGGCCGCGCAGGTCCTGGGCGGCTGCGATCGCCTCGCGAATATCTTTCACCCCCGCCAGCACCGCATTCAGCGCAATGAAGTGGGCGCTAGTGGTGTTGGCAATGATCTGGGCCAGGGTGGTTTTGCCCGTGCCCGGTGGACCAAAAAAAATCAGCGAGGAAAGCTGATCGGCCTGAATTGCTCGCCGCAGCAGTCGCCCCGGCCCCACCACGGCATCTTGGCCAATGAATTCATCAAGGGTGCGGGGTCGCAGCCGCGCCGCTAGGGGCGCATCGCGGGCGATCTGGGCCTGGCGGCTGTGGTCGAAGAGATCCATGCAAGGCAGGGCTGGCGAAACACCCCGGACGGCGATCGCGCCGCACCGTTGCTCTATGGTACCGCCGGGACTGCGGGCTATGACTTATCGGTAGACAGTGCAGTGCGGCCTGGTGAAGACTTGGTTCTTTTACAGCACGACCCTTGGGCCGTGAATCCCTACGGCTGGTCTGTTGGGGCGGCGGGCAGTTGTAGCTCAATGCCGACTTTACTACCTAGCTCTATTACCTCGTCGGCAAAGGTGTTAGCCGCCGTAACTCCCCCAGCAATCATCGAGGCCGCTGCCAGAAGGGCCGTCAATCGCTTTTTTAGTCGAGGTATGCTGCGCTGGTCTACAGGCTTTTGGATCTCGGCTTCAACATCGTCAATGTCAATAACAATGTCCTCTTGCACAGCAGGAGGCAACTGAACGGCGGTTTGGCGCAGGCTAGCGATCAGTTGCAGCAGCTCGGCGGTGCTGGTGCCATTGGTTTGGGTAAAACCTGCGGCGGTAACTTGGGCATTACCACCGGCTTCGTTGACTACATTGCCGATATTGCCGCCGTTGACCTGAGTGCCAATTTTTTGACCCATAACTTTGTCGCCTGCGATGTTGTCGCCGCTGCCGTGCTGGTTAATGGTGTTTGCCATGATCAAAGCCTCTAAAGAAGTGTTGTCGGGAGCGTAGTGGAGCTTGAGCAGTTGGCTGGTGTGTAGAGGCACCATGGCGTAGGTTTGGCCATCATCGTCGCTAAAGTCAACTTCGTAGACATCGGGGGCCAAGCTCTCGACCAGGGTACCGACTTGGCCAGCCGCTAGGTGATGGGCAGGTAGGTCTTCTTTGAGAGCAACCACATCCAGCAGTTGAAATTGAAATACAGATGTAGGCATTACTGCGATCGCTCAACTAAGAACTTGAAGAACAGTCTCACTGGGGTTAAAGAGTTTGCGCTTTGAAGCGTTAAGAAACTCGATGCTCACTGGTTCAGCATTTTCGTCGTAGCTAACAATTACTCCCCCCGGTTCAGAGATAGCGTCGCAGGGTGGCACATCTTTCATAATGAAAATCAGCACATCGGCTTCGGCATCGTATTTGACGTTCATGCTAGTTCTCCTGCCAGTAGCGATTGACTTGATTGGTCCAGTACAGGGTGATGATGCGTCTTGTGCCAGCCACATCAGCGAAGGGAACCCGCAATAGCCCCTTGCCTCGCATTGCTTGAGCAACAGAAATATCATCTTCAATAACGATCTGCTGTGGGTTTCTTACAACTGCTTCAACTTCCTCGCGAGTAATGCCTAATCGCTGTTGCCATTGCTGTTGACGTTCCTTGGCGTGCTTGGTCCAGAAAATTTGTATGGGGCCTGTAAGTCTGCTGCTGCTTGCTTTGGCGTATGTCTGAAGCGTAGGCAACGCCGAGGCTTCAGACATACGCACCCTTGGGGTGGGTGCGTTTGTCGCCCTGCACCAGGTCACCTGCTACATTATCGCCGCTGCCGTGCTGATGGGTAGCGCGATTGCCCTGGTGAATGTTGAGGTGAATATCGCCGTAGCGCTCTTCGATGTCGAGGCCGCGTTCTTTAAGGTCGCGCTGGCGGCGGGCTTCCACGGGTTCGTAGCCGTCGAGGATCTGGCGCAGGTTGAGGCGCAGACGCAGTTTGCCGATGGTGACAGTCTGTTCGCCCATGGCCTCCAGGCCCAGCAGCTCTTGGTAGTCGAGGGGGGGATGGTCGGGATGACCAGGGACGGGCACCCATTCGGTGACTTCTAAATCGGCAAAGCTCTTGTGGATTTTGGTAAAGGTGTCGCGGATGAGAGCGAGAAAAATGCGGCGGGTGGTTTCGCGCCCACTAATAGAGATGAAAATCTTTTTGTCTTCTGGGTCGGCTTTGACGCGGGCAATGTTGCAGATCTCGTCGCCTTCGCAATATTCCAGCATGACGCCGCTGCGCCAGCAGGTTTGCTCGTGGATTTTTTCGTGGCTGAGCACAATGAACCGCGACAGTACGCTCTCGGGCAGAATGCGGTAGTGGTATTGAAACTCTAGGGTGTCGCCCTCTAACCCGGTGTCTTCAGGTTCGTCTTTGGGAAGCAGGCCGGGGATGAGAAAGCGGGGGCAGGGGCAGTCGGGCAGCTCAAAGCAGAGCTGAAACTCCTGCATGAGTTCGGTGAGGTAGCGGTGACGCTCGGGGGGGTAGCGGGTTGGCTCTAGCACCCGGCTCAGGTCGTCGTAGTCGAGAATGCCTTTCCCCTGGATTTTGAGGGTTTCGTCGCTGAGCAGAGTGTAGATACCTTGGGTAACCCAGTCGGGATTGAGCACGTTGGTGCTGTGGAGAATGGGGTGGTCGCGGAAGTTGAGCACCAGGCCCAGATTGTGGAGCAGGTCGATGAGCTGGGTTTGGTTTTGCTCTTCGGGAATATTGTTCTGGTAGCAGATGCCGATATATTCGCTGTAGCTAATAAAGTCTTTGTCTAGGGCTTCGAGCTTTTCTTTAACCTCAAACCAGGAGAGGGGCAGCAGGTTGTAGACATCGCGCAATTTGCCTACTTCTTCAGTGATTTTAGCCCGCAAATCATCGATGCCGTCGCCGGTTTGGCAAGAGGTTTCGAGAATGGCGCAGATGTTGGGATATTTTTCGCGAAGGGCTTTGCGGTTGACGTCGAAGGGTTGCTCATCCTTTTTGTTGCCGACAATGATAACGGGCGACTCGCCGCCAAAGCTTTGGATCAACTTGAGCCAGTATTCAATGCGGTTTTCGTCTTCGCTAGTGCGGCAGTTGCAGACGAGCACATACAGGCTGCGCTTGGTGAGAAAAAACTGATGGGTGGCGTGGTAAATCTCTTGGCCGCCAAAATCCCACACGTTGAGGCGCACGTCTTTGCTGTTAACGTGGACACCCCAGGTGCAAACGGTAAGGCCATCGGTTTGGGGCTCATTGGGGTTATATGTGCTCTCCATCAGCTGCTTGACTAGAGACGTTTTGCCAACGCTGCCCTGGCCAACTAGGAGAAGCTTGGCTTCGTTGAGAGGTCGAACATCACCGCCACGAAGTTTGCGCAGATAGTTAAAAATATCCTCAACGGAACCAGGAGCATCACTAGATTCTGCTAGCCCCAAAATCTCTGGGGAAATGGGTAGAGGGTTACGGCGCAAGTCTAGAATTTTTAGCTGGGACAACCTCTCTAACCAATCAGGGCAAGTTTCGATTTTATTGTTTTCAAGGTCTAGCTTTTCAAGATTCAAGAGCTGACCAATGCACTCAGGAATGACCCTAATTTGATTGTCAGAGAGATAAAGTTGCGTAAGATTAATGAGTGCTCCCACGCACCCAGGAATTGCCGTAATTTGATTTCTAGAGAGGGAAAGTTGCGTGAGATTAACGAGTGCCTCCATACACTCGGGAATGACCGTAATTTGATTTCTGTGAAGATTAAGTATCGTCAGGTTAGTGAGCGCTCCGATGTATTCAGGAATTGCCGTGATTTGATTGCTAGAGAGGGAAAGTGTCGTCAGGTTAGTGAGTGCTCCGATGCACTCAGGAATTGCCGTGATTTGATTACTGTAGAGATAAATCGCCGTCAGGTTGGTGAGTGCTCCAATGCACTCAGGAATCGCCGTGATTTGATTTCTATAAAGGAAAAGTTCCCTTAGGTTGGTGAGTGCTCCAATGTTTTTTGGAATTGCCGTGATTTGATTGCTAGAGAAAGAAAGTGTCGTCAGACTGGTGAGTGCTCCAATGTGCTCAGGAATTGCCGTGATTTGATTGCTAGAGAGGGAAAGTGTCGTTAGGTTGGTGAGCCCTTGGATACAATCGGGAATCTTAGATAAATTAACAGCGATCGCGGTAAGGTCCGTGAGTGATTTGAGCTGAAAAATAATCTCTGGCAACTGTTCTAGAGGATTACCGCTCAAATCTAGCACTTTCAAGTGCTTCAAATTCGCTAGTGTGGATGGTAGGGAACTGAGAGCATTGGTAAGCAGCTTGGGAGTCGGTTGCCCCTTTGGATTACTCCATTTTTCAACCTTTCCCAGAATTAAGCTTTCAAGCTGGGTGAGTTTGCCAATTTCAGGGGGCAACTCCGTCAGCCCCTGGCCCGAGAGATCTAGCTCTGTCCAGCCTTCAGCAGCGGCTTGGTCAATGAGTTGCAGCAGCTCGTCTTGGGTCATGGGGGCTGTACCTTAGGCAACAAGGTGAATCCAGTCGTAGACATCGCGCACTGCATTGACAAGGCGGCGATCCGCCGTCCACAGCTCAGCAGCTAATATCTCAGTCAGGGCCAAATAGTGAGCGTCGTAAGTTGCTGGCAGCGAGAGTTGATTAGTGATTTGCCAAGCCCGTCCATGTAAATTGGCATTCCCATAAAGCTCGATGTTTAGACCCAGGGCAATCTCCAAAAACTCATAGGCAACCTCTATAGAAAACTGTCCTGCTTTAGCCAACCGATACAGGGCATTCGTAACCTCGTACAGAATGAGGGTAGGCGCTGTAATTACCACACCGGCTTCTACCCAGCTATCCCAAAGTGCTTGATAGGGGGATTCGTCAGGATCTACAACCAGCAACCGCACCACAAAGCTAGCATCTACACATACCTTACCCAGACTCATGGGGCATTAGGCTCTGGAGAGACACTGTTGAGCAATATATGCTCACGCTGTTGGCGTTCTTGATGAAGCAAATCTGCAATGGGGAGATCGGCCATATCGCCACCGTTGGTTTGTCGTAGGCGTTGATGCAAGTGACGCAAACGATTTTGGCTAACTTTCCAGGCTGCTTTGCGATCCAGCTTAGTGTACAGCAAGCGCCGCTCCGCTTCAGAGAGAGACTCAATGACCTGGAGAATGGAGTTTACCAGCTTGGTGTTCATGGGCGGAGTACAATTACTAAACCTATTGTAGGAGCTACCCAAACCTGAAGACACCCTGTCCGGAGTGGTCCATCTCTGTCCAACCCTCGGCGGCCGCCTGGTCAATCAGTTGCAGCAGCTCGTCCTGGGTCATGGCGATTTTAGATTGATGATTTTAAAATTTGGATTGAGCAGGCGGGGGTCTCCCCTTTTATAGCCGCCATTTGGGTAGGGTGGAAGGGGTACAAGATTATTGTTAGAAAGATGCTATTTGTAGGGTTGGTTAGGCAACCATCCTCTCATGCCACCAGCCGTTAACGTATCGTCCCGTCGTAACCCATTGCCCACCCATACAGATCCGTCTAGCAACCACGGGTAAATCAACCAGGTCGATGGTCAACAAACTGCCGCTAAGCCGCAACGCACCCACCCATAACGAGATTCTCGCTATGGGTGGGTGCGCCACTTGAACCTATTGACAGCTAAAGCCTTAACCGCGAGCCCGTTCCAGCAGAATCATCATGATTAGGCTGAGCAGCACCTGAGTTTCTTCCTGAGGCGACAGTTGATCGATCGGCTTAACAATAAACTTGCGAGACAAAAGCGACGGCTGCTTTTCGAGCCGCATAACAACAGTGCCATCACTGCGTTTTACCAGGTATTTAGGGTTGAGCACATAGCCGCTCAAAGCTCCTAGAATAGGCACTTCTTGAAACAGCGAATCGAGCACCTTAACCCAGGGATTCTCTTCTTGAATGTGCAGGTCGCTGTTTACAGAGTTAAAAATATCGTAATGGGCTTTCCACAGCGATCGCATTCCCTTTCGCTTAACGGCCCCGATTACTGCGCCGTTACTATCTGTGAAATTGTAGCGAGCCGAAAAATCAATAATGCGATCGGCTTTTATGTCGTAAAGTCTTTTAGTTTGGGCCTCATCCGCGAACACACCAATCGCTTCTTTTAGCTTAAATAACTTTTGCTTAACAAAGAATACAACGTTTCCGTTAGCATCTGTAACGGTGATCTTAGGCGCGATCGTCCAAATCTTAAACGTAATCTCTAAGGGATATTGCATACCCTATAACAGCTCCGGCTTCTAGAAAATGTTGCTCTCTAGTAATCCCCCATTTAAGATGCAAATATCAGCCACAAAAAAGCAGTGGCGTAAAGTTAACATTCTTTAGGTATTTAACCTGAATGAGTTAGCGGTTGCCTGAGATACGGTAAGACTATCCGATCGCAAAAATGGGCCGATCGCAAAAATGGGCAAGAGACTATGTCCCTTGCCCATCAATTAGGTCGATCGAAGCTGGACCTTTAGCCAGCCAGATAGGCTTTCAAATCGTGGCGGGCGTAGCGCAGTTTTTTGATTGCATCGCGCTCAATCTGGCGCACCCGTTCGCGGCTGACGTTGAGCTGCTGGCCCACCTTCGAGAGCGACAGCCCTTCGCCAGTGCCGAGGCCAAAGCGCAACACCAGTACCTCACGCTGCTGAGGGGTGAGGCGATCGAGAATGCGAAAGATGTCTTGCTGAAGGCTGTTTTGGGCCGCGTAGTCTTCCGGCGATCGCCCCTGGTCGTCTTCCAGCATATCGGCTAGCTCGGTGTCGCCCTTATCGCCCACCATGGCATTGAGCGACATTGGCTGCTGCGACTGCGACAAAAACTGGCGCACCTGGGTAATGGGCATGTCTAGATGGTTGGCCACTTCTTCAAGGGTGGCGGTGCGGCCTAGCTCCTGGGCCAGGTGGCGCTGGGCGCGCTTGATTTTGGTCAGCTTTTCAAAGATGTGAATAGGCAGGCGAATGGCGCGGCTTTTTTCTGCGATCGCCCGCGTGACAGCCTGACGAATCCACCAGTAGGCGTAGGTCGAAAAGCGAAAGCCTTTGGTGGGGTCAAACTTCTCTACCCCTCGCTGCAGGCCCAGGGTGCCCTCCTGCACCAGATCCATCAGGTCGAGGTTGCGCTTGGTGTATTTTTTGGCGATCGAGACCACCAGGCGCAGGTTGGCCTCTACCATGCGGCGACGGGCCGCCTCTCCAGCCTCTAAATCCTGATTCAAGTCGTCCACCGACAGGTTGGCGGCAGCAGCCCAATCCTCTAGTGAGGGTTCGTCGGTCGACGATTTAGCCAGCTTAGCGGCGATCGCGTTGAGCTGGTTTAACCGCTGCACCCGCTTGCCCAAAGAAATTTCTTCATCGCGGGTTAACCGGGGAATGCGACCAATTTCCTTCAGATATGCCTGAACAGAATTACTGGAGGTAGAAATAGCTTGAGCCATGGGAACATCAGTAGCGGCAATCGACTTAGATGCCACTATGACAATGTCTGAGCTTCGGTGCCTCTACCCTGAGGGGGGGCTAAAGATTTCCTTAAGGCGTGCAATTGACCCCGTCGTACTGCACCTGCACCGGCAGCCAGTGGGCCTGGGGGTTGGGCAATGCCCCAGACTGGGGTTCAAAGGTGCGTTGTAACGTCAGTTCTAAGGCCTTTTCGTCCAGCACCGTATAGCCTGTACTGTCGAGCAGCACGGGCTCTTTCACCAGTTCTCCGGTGGCCGATACAATCACGCCCACCAGGCCCTCGGCAGGCGGTGGCACCAGGCAGGTACTGAGCGCATAGGGAACCTGCAGGGGGGCCAGTTTTTGGCCTAGGATTGGCACTTGACTATCGCTGAGGCCCTGGCTTTCGGTTTCGAGCCAGTGCGGCACAACGGCCAGGTGAAAATTGACGTCATCGGTGCTCAGTGATTTGGCCTGCTGGTTGAACTGGTACTGGGCCGGGTCGCGCAGGCGATCGTCTAGGGTAGGCGGGGGTGGCTCTGCGGGCAGGGGCTGCAGGGTCGAAACATCTGGGGGCGAAGCCGGGGCGGCCTGGGGCGGCGGAGCCGTCTGGGGTTTGGCTGGAGGCGGAGTGGCAGGCACAGGTGCTGCAGGTGCAGGGGCCGCAGGTGCAGAGGCCACAGGCGATCGCGCCGGTTGAGACGCTTGAGCGGCTGGGGTAGCGGGCACTGGGGCCAGCGCTCCCCCCTCAGCGATCGATTTTGAGGATGCGGGCAGACGCACCACATCCATAACTGCCGCTGGGTCGCTGAGTTCGGTCAGGTCGTCGTTGGCTTCGGGAGCACTCCCAGGCATCGGCATCCCCAGCAGCAGGCCGTGCATTCCTATCGAGACTACGGCCAGGGCTCCCCCGCCCGACCAGCGGAGGAAGCGCTTGCCCGCCCTAAATTTGAGAGGAAATGCCATAGTCATGTCCGTTGCTCTGCGCCAGTATAGTCAGCGTTTGCTCTTTTAGGCTCTCTAAAGGTGGCACAACTTTTCAGTGGCGTTAACAGTGGACAGACAGTTTTTATATTGTCGTTATTTGCCGTTAACCTAGGGCTGTCAAGGCTCTAGCAAAAAAGGCTCAGAACAATGCGACGAGAAGACCTGACCCTACTGACAGCGGGCCTGTTGCTAGTGCTAACGGCCATTCTTTTGATTGCCCTAGAGCCTCGCGTATCGCCAGTTGTTCCATCCTCCGAGGTTACTGCCGTGCCCACCCAGCTGTTGACCGACCCATTTTTGCAGTACCCCACCCCCGGTACGGTGCGGGTGGTGTGGTTTACCGAGTTTGAGGGCCAAGACCACCAGGTGCGGTGGGGGGTACCCGATCAGCGCCCTGACGCTAACTTACCCAACCAGGCCCCAGCGCTCACCACCCAGCTGACCCGCACCCGAGAAGATGGACAGTCTCGGCTCGATCACCCCAACTTTGCTGACCTGCAGCAAACGGTGCAGCGGCCGATCTGGCGGCACGAGGCCGAAGTGAGCGGGCTGCCGCCAGGGCAGCGGGTGCCCTACCGTGTGGCCAGCACCGGAGCAGACGGTACTGTGGCCGAAAGCCGCGTCTTTACCCTGGCTGGAGCCCCCATCCCCGGACAGCCGCTCAAAATTTTACTCACCTCTGACCACCAGAACATGCCCATGACCGCCGCCAACCTGCAAAAGGTGGAGGAAACCCTGGGCCGGGTGGACGCGGTGTTTTTTGCGGGGGATCTGATCAACATTCCCGATCGCGCCTCTGAGTGGTTTGACGACAGCCGGGGCTGCGGCTTTTTTCCCTGTTTGCAGGGCAACACCAGCTATGCCCTGGAGCGCAATGGTCGCACCGTGCGCTACCGAGGCGGCGAAATTATTCAGCACGCGCCGCTGTTTCCAACCCTGGGCAACCACGAAATAATGGGACGCTTTGCCGCCACCGCCCCGCTGGGGGAACAGTTTAACCAGCCCGTGCCCCGCCAGGCGGCGGTTAGCCTCTACGAGGCCAATGCCGACCTGTTTAACCCCAGCGGCGACCCCGAGCTGCGCCGCCAGTGGATTGTTGACAATTCCTTCAACAGTGAGACCTACGAGGCCCTGTTTAGCCTGCCGGTGACCCAGGTGCCCAACCCCGATCGCCCCGAGACCACCAGCCGCTACTACGCCATTACCCTGGGCGACGTTCGCCTGGTGTCGCTCTATGTCACCCAGATCTGGCGGCCCTACCAGCTTAATGCCACTACTCGGGGCCGTTACCAGGAGCGCGAAGCCGACCTGGGCACCCCACAAAACTGGGGCCATGGTCAGCACATTTTTGAACCGATCGAGCGGGGCAGTTTGCAGTACCAGTGGCTAGAGCAAGAGCTGGCCAGCGAGGCCTTTCGCCAGGCCAGGTACAAGGTGGTGATGATGCACCACCCGCCCCACAGCCTGGGCGACAACATTGTGCCCGCCTTTACCAATCCGGTGCGCCGCTACGATCGCGACGGGGCTGGTCGCCTTACCGCCGTGCGCTACGAGTACCCCCGCGCCGACGACTACATTGCCCGCGACCTGGTACCCCTGTTGGAGCAGGCGGGGGTAGACCTGGTGTTCTACGGCCACTCACACCTGTGGAACCGCTTTGTGTCGCCCCAGGGCACCCACTACCTCGAAACCTCGAACGTCGGCAACTCCTACGGGGCTTTCTGGAAAGATGCCGCTCGCCCAGTGCCGCCTGAAGCTATAGAGGGTTCGACCGTGACCTATTCCCCCACCGACTACGTGGCCCAGGGCGACCCCAACGGCTTAGGACCCGTGGTGCCCACCCTCGCCCCCCTGCGCGACGACAGCGGCCAACCCCTGCCCTACATCGCCAGCAACGACATCACTGTCTTTAGCGTGTTTGAAACCGAGAGGGGCACCGTCAGCAGTTACTACTTCGACACCCGGCAGCCAAACTCGGCGGTAGTGAAATTTGATGAGTTTAGGCTGGGTCGGTGAAAGGCCAGGGCTGGTCTTGGTAGGGTTCGGTGGCCAGAAAGTGGCCGATCAGATACAGTGAGCCGCACAGCACCCTGAGCTGGCTGGGGGTTCGCCCCAGGGCGGTGAGCCCGTCGTTGAGGGAATTGTGGATCTCACAACGGGCTAGGTTGGGGCAGACCGATCGCGCGATCGCCGCCAAATCTTCTGGTGCTGCCGTTTCGTGCCCCGGCACGGGCACCAGGTGCAGGGTGTCGCCGGGGCGCAGCAGGGCCGCAAAAATATCGCGGTGGTCTTTAGTGGCGAGCATACCCATTAGCCATTGCGTTCCCTCAGGTTGCGCGGGCTGGCTAGCCCACCAGCTATCGACATACCGGCGCAGTACTTCGGCGGCGGCGGGGTTGTGGGCACCGTCGAGCAGCAGCGGGTAGCCTGCGGAGTTTTGGCCCCAGGTCACCCACTGCAAGCGTCCGGGCCAGCGAGCCTGGCCCATGCCCTGAACAATGGCTTCATCTGAAATCTGCCAGCCCTGGGTGCGCAGGCTGTGCAGGGCGGCGATCGCCAGGGCCGAGTTGACTAATTGGTGGGCACCGAGCAGCGGCAATGGGTAGGTGATAGCATCATCACCGCTGCCGTAGCGCGCTCGGCCGTGCTCAAGCGGTACCGCTGGGGCGGGCCACACCACCGGACAGTCAAGTTCAGCCAGGCGCGCCTTGACCACCGCCGCCGCTTCGGGAGGCAGGGGGCCAATCACTGCTGGACGCCCCGATTTAAGCACCCCCGCTTTCTCAAAAGCGATATCGGCCAGGGTGGGGCCAAGGCGCTGCCAGTGCTCTCGGCTCAGCGAGGTAATCACGCTGACCAGGGGGGCATCCACCACATTGGTGGCATCGAGTCGCCCCCCCAGGCCCACCTCCATCACCGCTATATCAACCCCAGCCTGGGCAAAGTGCAGCCAGGCAGCGGCAGTAAACACCTCAAACTGGGTGGGTGAAGGTTGGGCTGGGTCAATGGCGGCCACCACCTGATGCAGCCGCTGAACTAGATCTTGGCTCTGAATCGGCGTGTTGTTGACCGTAATTCGCTCTCGCCAGCTCACCAGGTGGGGCGAGGTGTAGCGCCCTACCCGATAGCCCGCCGCCTGCAGCACTGCCGCCAGGTAGGCACATACCGACCCCTTGCCGTTGGTGCCCGCCACATGCACCAGCGGAACCTGGGTCTGAGGGTCGCCCAGGGCCGCCAGCAGGCGCTGAATGCGCTCTAGGCCCAGCTCGACCCCAAACCGCCCAAAGGGGTCGAGCAGCGCTTGAATCTGTTGGTCTAGTAGAAAACCTGGGGATTGCACCACGGGCAACAATTTTTGTATTGGATTTGTATTGGAGTAGAGAGTTTACCAAATCGCAGGCAACACCTCGATCCAAACCTTGAGAAGGTAATTGAAGGTTGAATACAGGTATAAACCAGGAATGCAACATCTCTCGTAGGGGCAAACAGCCGTTCGCCCTTACCCAGATTCATGCCTCAATTCAGCAACACCCCATATTTCTAATCCTAAGTCCAGCTTAGAAACCCTGACGGGAAACCGATACGAGATCGGGCAAATGGCATTTGCCTCTACAGTTTGGCCTCTTTAGAGTTGGAGTCATACGATCCGATTTGCCTTGACAATAACCGTTCCCTGAGCGGAGTCGTTGGCGAAGCCGCCCCAAAGGGGCTAGGGATGGCTATGGTTTCTTATCGTTGGGGGGCCGGGCTTACGGCATGAACGATTGGTATGAGAAGGTGAATCGAGCAACTGCCTAAAATCTTTTAATCCGCATCCTCACTAAAAAGGCGCAGCACCTCGCTGCGCCTAGGGACGTTTTCAACAAGTTGGGGCATCCAGGCGGGCTAGACGGCCTCGGTGTTTTTCTCGCCGGTACGAATGCGGACAATTTCGTCTACGGGGCTAACAAAAATTTTGCCGTCGCCAATTTCGCCTGTGCGAGCGGCGGAGATAATTTTGTCAACGACGATGTCGACCTGGGCTTCTTCGACCACAATTTCAATCTTGAGCTTTTGCAGGAACTCAACGGTGTACTCTGAGCCCCGGTAGCGCTCGGTCTGTCCCTTTTGGCGACCAAAGCCGCGCACCTCCGAAACAGTCATGCCGACAATACCAGCGTTGACCAGGGCAATCTTGACCTCGTCTAGCTTAAAGGGGCGAATAATAGCTTCTATTTTTTTCATAGATCAAACTGGGTGCTTCAGCGGTTTTCGTTTAGCTTCGGTCTATGTGTATCGGGCTTGCCCCCTAGAATACTGCATCGCTTGCTACAAAATTGTAGAAGAGACGGCGGTGGCTGGGGTTCAACAGTTGGCCTATTCAGCGGCAAAGCCCTAGCGCGAGGCTCTAGCGCGACGTATTCAGCAGCGGTTTCATGATCAGAAAACCGGCCCCGAAGGCGCTAATAACAATTAGCAAAATGGTTGCGGCCAGCCACAGCCCGCTCAGGTCTGAGGGGCGCTGGCTCAGCTGTCCGGGGCGGTTGGGGTCGAGGCGCTCTTCGGTGTAGAGCCGCTGAGGCACGCCTGCCTGTGGCCGTTGAGGTGGCTTTTTAGACGACTTCTTAGCCTTGGGCTTCTTCACAATTTGGGTGATCTGGCTGGCCAGGGTAGAAACCCCTTCCCCTACCGATTCAGACAGCCGTTCCGGCAGTGACGCTGTGGCTTCGTCGTCATCGGGCATTGACGGCAGGGCCATTGGGTAGGCAGGGGCCATCGCCTGGGCTTCGGCGCTGAAGTGGGACTCTAGGGGCGATCGCCCACCGCTCGCCATATCGAGCGGCTGGGGCTGGCTGACCTCGATGGCTTGCTTGAGGCGGGCCGCCGAGTCGGCAAAGCGAATCATTTCCTGGCGCAGCACCTGGTTTTGCTGGGTAAGCTGCTGGTTTTGTTGATTGAGCGAGTCGACCATCGCCTGGGTGGCCCGCAGTTCTGTGGCGAGCTCGCGGTACACCGAAATAGGTACTGACGGAGCCTGCCGATTGCCCTGGGGTACCTCTGGGGCAACCACCCCTGGATAAGCAGATTCGGAAGAATAAGGTGCGTTCATGATGACGGTAGAAGGGGCGTTGAAGACTGAAAAACAAGGGTGAGAATTGGTCTGCCCAAGGGTAGTTCAATTTAGCGCGAGTGCACCAGCTGAATCAAAAAAAGTTTTGCCGCTGGGCCTGCAGGTGAAGATATATCAGGGCAAACACGACTGTTTGGGAAAGAGCGGCTCTGGCCCGTTCCCTGCTCATAGTTTACGTGTATTACTTGAAGATGCGCCACCGCCTGCGGTTTTGCCAGTCAGCTCGAGCGACGAGCGCTGACTAGCTGACTCCTAGGGCAGCGGCGATCGCAGCACTGTCAGCCACGAACCCAAAGCACTGGTTAACGTTATAGATAGTGGCCTGGGCGCAGTACTCGGGCGAGGTGGTAGCGCTACAGTCGCGCAGCAAAATGCAGTCGTAGCCCAGGAAGTTGGCGTCTTGCAGGGTTGCCATCACGCACTGGTCCACGTTTACTCCGGCAAATAGCAGGGTGGTTTTGCCCAGGTTGCGCAAAATACTGTCGAGGGGCGTATCCCAAAAGCCGCTCATGCGATACTTATCGACCCAAATATCTTGGGGCTGGGCCTTCAGCTCATCGACAACCGCCGCTGCCCAACTGCCCTTAGTCAACACCGGGGCACCGTTGGCGGGCAGTGGATCGCCCAAACCAACCCCTGCCCCAGTGGGATTGTAGACGTGCCGCAGCCCGGCACTGATGTTTAAAAGGTCGGCGCGGTTGCCCCAGTTAACCCATACCACCGGCACTTGGGCCGATCGCAGCAGGGGCAGCAGGGTTTGCAGCGGCACAATCGCCTGACGCGCTGGCGTAACATCGACCCCGATGCTGGCTAGCCAGCCGTCGGGGTGGCAAAAGTCGTTTTGCATATCGACCACCAGGCAGGCCGTTTTGCTGAGGTCAAACCGCACCTGCTTGGTTTGGGTAGTCAAAACCGCTAGCCGGGGCTGTAGCTCCTGGCGGCTGATATCAGCAAGGTGGTCGTTGACCCACCAGGCGTTGGGAGGGCTGCCCAGGGGACGCAGGTTTGAAATGTCCATAGCGACCTGGTTTGGGGGCGGCCGACTGGTAGAGCGCGGTGGGCTAGAGCAGCTGAAGGGCGAGCAGCGCCAGCCCTGCTGTGACGGCATAGGCTACCGCCACCACCTGAATTTCAGACCAGCCGGATAGCTCAAAGTGGTGGTGCAGAGGAGCCATCTTAAAGAAGCGCTTGCCCACTCCATCGGGGCCTTTGGTGGCCTTAAAGTAGGCCACCTGAATGATCACCGACAGGGTTTCGGCAAAGAACAGCAGGGTGAGCACCAGCAGAGCAAATAGGTTGCCGCTGAGAATGCCCACCGCGCCCAGGGCCGCGCCCAGCGCCAGCGACCCCGTATCGCCCATAAAAACGCGGGCGGGGTTGTGGTTGTGCAGCAAAAACCCCAGACAGGCCCCGGCCATTGCGGCGCAGAAGACCATCAAATCGGGATGGGTGGGGGCCACAATGGCCGCCAGACCCATAAATGCGATCGCGCCCGTGCCGCCCATCAGCCCGTCGAGGCCGTCAGTGAGGTTGGTGGCGTTGCTTTCGGCCACGAGCACAAACCCGGCCAGCGGCCAGAACAAAAACCCTAGGGGTAGCCCCAGGCCCAGGGGCAGGGCTACGGTGGTTAGGCTAATCGGCTGGCTGGTCAGCACCCACAGGCAAAACAGCACGGCCACCGCAATCTGCAGCCCCAGCTTGGCACGGGGAGAAATGCCCTTATTCGAGCGGCGCTGAATCACCTGCCAGTCGTCAACCCAGCCAATGGCTCCGTAGGCCAGCGTCAGCAGCGACACGGCGACGGCATCGCGGGCAAAGCCCGTCGCCAACAGGGCTACCGCGATCGCGACGGGCACAAAAAAGGCACCCCCCATCGTAGGAGTACCCGCTTTCTTAAGGTGACCCTGGGGGCCTTCCTGGCGAATAAACTGGCCGGTTTTGAGGGCCCGCAGCAGGGGAACGGCCGTAAACCCCAGCAGGCTGCTGCCCAGCGCCGCCACGATAAAGGGCACGGTAATAGACGCACCCAGGCTAACGGCGTTCCCAAAAAGGCTGTCTAGACCGACGGCAGCGGCGCTGAGACCGAGGCCCAGCAGCCAAAATAACGTTTGGCCGTTTAGAGACAGCCGCTTCGATGCCAAAAACTTCGCATCCACTAACAATTCCTCAATTGCATCACACCACACACCAACAGGAGTCTACTGGATGATCTTCCAATTGACTACGACTGGCGGCAGGAAATAGTCAGGAAGTCTAAATGAATGGTCTCACTAAGACGCGAAGTTTAACAACACTTAACGACAGATTTGACTGGCGTCTATTTGGGAGCGGCGGCTAGTCGTCGTCCTCGTCGAGGGCGAGATCGGTGTCGTCATCGTCCTCAAAGCTGTCGTCGTTGCCCATCAGATCTGAAATTTCTTCGTTTTCGGCCTCATCGGGGATATTTTCGACCACATCGCGGCTGCGTAGACGGCCAATGTCTTCTAGCCAGTGCAGAATGGAGGAGTTACCGGAGGAGGGCAGAATGGGAGCCTTGGCGCTGCGGGGCACCTGGCGCAAAGAGGGGTTGTAATACTTTTCAGACATAGCGGTGGCCTATAGCAAGACGCAGACATTCCATCCTAGCAGAGACATTATGCCTGCCGCCCTTTCTGTTGCGCTTGGAGTTTTGCCGTATCATGCCTCTTGGCTGCGGAGATAGTGCTGGGGGACTGGGGCCATGTTGGGCAAAGCTGAGCTACTAGACGCTGTCGCTGGGATCAATCGAGGTATTAATGGCAGCCCTGGCGATCGCGCTGCAATTCAGGCCGCTGCCGCTACCCTGGAGGGCCGCAACCCTACGCCTGAGCCGCTGCAGGCTAGCGATCGCCTCAGCGGCGACTGGCGCTTGCTCTATACCACTAGCCGCGAGCTGCTGAACATCGATCGCGTGCCTTTGGCCTCCCTTGGTCCCATTTACCAGTCGATTCGCCTGGCCGAAAACCGCATTTACAACATTGCTGAGGTAAACGGGCCGCCCCTGCTGTCGGGCCTGGTGGCGGTGGCCGCCAGCTTAGAGCCAGTCTCTACCCAACGGGTGAATGTGCGCTTTGTGCGGGGTGTTGTGGGCCTGCGGCAGGCTTTGGGCTACCAATCGGTGGCCCAATTTATTGAGACCATGCAAACCACCCCTAAGTTTTCTCTGCTGCAGGGCATCGATTTCAGCATTAACCCCGATCGCCAGTCGGGCTGGCTGGAGGTCACCTACCTCGACGACGATCTGCGAATTGGGCGCGGCAACCAGGGCAGCCTGTTTGTACTGCAAAAGGTATAACCATAGCTAGCAGGATTTCCGGTGAGGAAGATACCAGCTTAAAGCCAGCGACTGTAGCCGCTGTAGGGTGGACACTGCCCACCATTGAAAAACTCCTTGGCAAAAGTCGCCTAAGCTGCCTCTAGCTGAGCACGGTGCTGCTCGATCAGGGCACAGCAGTCGGCTACGGGGGCGCGATCGCCCATAGCCGTTACCAATGCATCGAAAGCGTCGCGGTGCTTCTCCAGCAGAGTTTTGGCCTGAAGCGCGGCCCAGCGCTGTTTGAGCGGGGCTTCGGCGGGCGATCGCCCCAGGGTCTGCCAAAACAGGGCCAGCGTGGCGGTGTCGTTGCCGCCCCCCTGGGCGTCGCCGTAGATCATCTGCTCGGCGGCAATGCCCGCCATCCACACCTGGCAGTAGCGGTCAATGCTCTGAGGGGTGAGGCGGGCCAAGGCCGCTGGGTCGCTGGGGCCAAACACCACACCGCCCTGGCCGGGAATGCCCTGCTTCCAGGCTTCCCATGTGTTAAGGGTGTAGGCTTCAACCGGAATGTCGAGCAGCACCGCCGCCAAAAAGTGCCCAGCCTCGTGGTGTAGCACCCGCTGGCGGTGTTCAGGCGAGGCCCAGGCCACCGTATCCATCAAAATATCGCCGATGCGGCCACCTAGGCCCAGCTGATCGAGGCTAAATACCCCTAGCCCCACGGCGGCAAACACCGCCACCACGCCTGGCGACAGGTCGATAATCGGCCCCAGCAGGCTGGCCATAGTCACCCCAAAGATGACAATGGCAATGGTGTTGAGGGTGGTGTCGCGCATGTCGTCTCCCATCACTCCATCAATCGATACGTATGGATAGGCCCCAGCAGCATCTGCCGCTGGTCGGCGTTGCTCTATGGTAGCGAGGATGGGGAGCGAGGGCCAAGAACTCAGAAGATCCCGGCTTCTAGCTGTTTGGCGGTCTGCAGGCTGGTTTGGAGGCGATCGCGCCCCGACTCCGAGTGCTCAATCGGTATGCTCTCCAGCAGGGCTGGGAAGAACAGCGCCGTCCAGTCTGCGGGCAGGGGGCAGCGGGTACTACCCCGCCGCAGGATTACCCGCTGGGCCTCGGCATCCCAAACGAAGGCGCTGGCGGCACCGAGGGCGATCGCGGCCACGTAGGGTTCAGTGGGGCAGCTGGCTGAATCGGCTCCATTCAACCCAGGAGCGCGATAGTTGGGCCGGGCCACCGGCTGAAAGCCCACCCGATGGTCGTGGGCCTGAATGCCCAGCCGGGTCGCCTCCACCTGAATGCCCTCTACCCCCACCACAAACAGCAGGTCGCGGCGAAACTGGGCGCTGGGAAAGCCCACGTCCCGCAGCTCGGCGGGTAATGCGGGGCGCTCTACCCCCGCCGCCAGCAGCGCCCCCGTCAGCAAAATGCGCTGAAACCCGGCGGCGTCCCATTCCGTGATTAGGCCGTTGGCCAGAGCCTCCTGGTACAGGCGGGCCAGCGCCCGAACCCGAGGGGCATCGGCCACATCGACGGCGATCAGCTCCTGCACGTTGAGGGTTTCCTGGCCGTAGGCCCGCAGAGCCCCCTCGCTGCCCCCATAGACCGAAATATCGGGGGCTTCTCTGAGATAGATGGCGAGGCTGCGGCGAAAGGCACGGTAGCGCAAATCGCTGGGGTTGGCGGGGGCAAAGGCCTGGTCGAGCAGGCGGGCCAGGTGGGCCTGAAACCCCACGGCCTGCTTGAGCGTAGCGCTGACGCCAATATCCTGGTTGGCGGTAACCAGCGCAGCATAGAAGGCCTCGTGCAGCGTGGCCCCCTGCTGGGCCAGCTGCCGGTAGCCGCTGATATCGGTAGCGATCGCCCCCAGCCGGGCGGCCAGCAGCGGTTCTTTTTGAGCCAAAATTTGCCAAAAGCGGGGGCTAAAGGCGTGGTCTTTGAGCACCGCAAACACCATGCGATCGCCCCCCGCTGCCCGGTCTGCCCCAGACAGCATTTCGAGCAGCAGCAGGCGGCTGTTTTGGTAGGCCGCAGCCAGGCTGTAGCCCGCCTTCTCTTGGCGAGACACCAGCACCGACAGCGTGTTGCCGCCCGTGAGGTGGCCTGCCCCGCCAGGAAACAGCTGCTTGCCCATACCCACAGCGGCCCAGTCGCGATCGCTAAACTGCAGCAGGGCAAAGCTCAGGGCCGCCCGGTTCTCGGTGGCTAAGCTTCGCATTTTGCCTGTGATAGCGGTGCGCAGGGCGTGCTTGTCGAGCTCGTTTTGCTCAATCGAGGCGGCTAGCGATCGCAACGACTCAGGGTAAATGCCCTCGCCCTCAAACCGCATCATGCCCAGGGCCAGGGCGATCGCCCCCTCCTCGGCCCCGAAGGTGACGTTGGGTATCTTGGACATTAGCTCTGGGCTACTCGACAGCCGCCGACTGTCGAGCGAGGTGGAGGCATTGAGCTGCTTGAGCACCGCTAGACGGGCCAGCTGCCCCGTTTGCCCTGGCTGCGCCAGCAGCGGGCGGGTGAGCAACTGCTGCATCGACAACAGCTGCTCACCCGCCCAAAACGAGCCGACGGTGCCCGACCCCGCCGTAATGGGGCTGGCATCGGGGTGGCGCAGCAGCGGGTCGTGCAGGGTGCGCAGGGAGTGGTCAAGCATCCACAGGGGCTCGCCAGGGTCGAGCCCTGCCGCCTGGCTCGACTCGGCGTAGACCGGCACAAAATAATCTAAAAAGAAGCGATCGGTGTCGAAGCGGCTGCCCTGGCGGTAGCCCAGCAGTTGGTTCTGGGCCAGGTCGGCAGCGATCGCGGTGACGTAGGGGTTGGTCTGCAAGAACCAAAAAAACTTGCGATCGAGGGCGGGGCGCAGGCCACTGCCCAGAGCTCCGCTGGCCCGCTGGTAAGCGGTTTCAGACAAAGGCGGCACCACCGTGCCATCGCTGAGGGTAAACCAGGCCCCATCGTTGCGAAACTCATAGGTTGCCCCTTCAATTGGGCCAATCCAGTCGCGGGTGGGCAGCGCCTGGGCCTGCATGCCCAGCGTCACCGCCGTCAGGCCCAGGTCGATCGGCAGTCGACCGGGCGGCGTCAGGGCCGGGTCGGGCTGCACTACCACCGTAGGTTCATCAAATGGCCCTGTGATCCAGACCTGCCACTGCCAGGGCTGGCTGGGGTCTACGGGCAGGCGATCGCCCACAACGGCCCGCAACTGGTCGCTAGCCACGGGTGGCACCTGAGCGCTTAGGTCGTAGCCGGTTTTAGAGTCTAAGCTACCCGCTGCGCTGATCGTCAGGGGGCCGATTTGCAGATGGGTGTCGCTCAGGCTCACCCGCTGGCCCTGAAACGTCAGCGTGGTGTGTAGCGGGTCAACCGGGGCTGATAGCTGGCCCAGCTGGGCCTGGCTATCCTGCACCACCACTGTTCCCTCCAGGTTGAGGGCGGCCAGGGGAGATTTGGCGGCATTGGGCAGAGGGGTAGACAGGCTGACGTCGCTGTTGAGCGCCCCTGCCCGCAGGGTGATTGCCGAGGGCAGGGCCAGATTGAGACTGGCCAGGGGCAGGTTTTGCGTTTGCACACTGGCCTGGAGCGATCGCTGCCTCAGATCAACCGTACCGCTGGTCTGAACCTGGCCCGGCCCAAGTTGCCCAGCCAGCTCAAAAGCAACCTGACCAGGTTGGGGCCGATCAGAACGGCGAACCCTGGCCTGAATTTGTTGCAGCGTCAGGGACAAGCGCTGGCCGGAGGCCGTGGGGTTTGGTCTGGAGGTGTGTAGGGTGAGCGCGCCCGACTCAATCCGGAGAGTCTCTAGGCTGACCGAGCGATGGGAGGCGGCCCCGCTGTCTTGGCTCAGGCTGGGCCAGGCCCCATCTTCGGACAGCACCACCGAAAACTCTGGCCGCACCAGGGTTATCGCCGCCTGCCATTCACGCCGAGTCAGCAGTACCCACGGGTTAAAGGCGATCGCGATCGCGTCGATTTGCCCAGCCAGCGCCTCGGCCTCGGCCGGGGGAATAACGGTTTTGCCCAACCAGAGGCCGCGGTGGGAAACGCCGCGCAGGCCGCCCAGCTCAACCGATCGCCCGAGGGCGTCTGAGAGGGTTTGTTCTGCTGTGGAGTGAAGGCCTCTAAGCCCCAAGACCCCACTGAGAACAGCGCCAATGATGGCCCAGGGGGCTACCGCCTTTGCCGTTGTTTTTAACCATTCTGCTGGCCTATACCCAGAAAATTTTTGACGTGCAAGGGTCATATATCAGCGCCAGGCAGAATAGCTAAAACTATGTCAGTGACAGTTGAAAATGCCGTAAAACCTTTAGGCCCAGACCATCCCTAGGCCACAGGAAACGTCAGCGTCCTTGACCCTACACTGGCTTCGACTCCGCTCAGCCAACGCCCTTTTGAGTTGTCTCCTGGCCCTTCTGGGGTGGCTTCGCCAGCGACTTCGCGCAGGGGACGGTTGCGGTAGGCTGACGGCGCCAGTTGATTTGCTGTTTAAATCTACAGATCTACTGACGCCAGTTTACTCGCGGTCTACTCGCGTTACTCGCGATAGAAGGTTTCCAGGCTGATGCGATCGCCTACAAAGCGCCAGTGCCAGGGCTCGAAGGCCACCCCCTGAAAGTTGTCGGGCGGAAACGACAGCTCATAGCCGTACTGCACGGCGTTGGTGTCCAGCCACTCATAGGCGCGAGTGTTCTCAAAGTCGGCATTGAGGTTGGTGCCCGCCTGGTTGGCGTCGCCGATATCGATAGCGTAGCCGGTGTGGTGCTCGCTGTAGCCGGGCGGGGCACTCACCTCGGCGCGGGTTTGGGCATCCTGACCGCGCTCGGCCTTGAGGCCAAAGAATATTTGCTCCTGTTCCGCCTGGGAGCGAAAGCCTGACAGCGGCACCAGTCTGACTCCCTGGCGGGCGGCGGCGCGGGTCATGGCCTCGTACTCGGCCGCCGCCGTGGAGCGCAGCCGAATGCTGGCGTTGGCAGATAGCGTAACGAGCTCTTCGGCAGGAGCTTCGTCGTAGGCGCGGTGGTTGAGCAGGGTGCGGCTAGAGGGGGCCAGCTGTGTGGCAACAGCGCGGTTTTCCTCCAGGTCGCTGGCGGCGGGGGCGGCTCCGTCTGTTTCGGCGGCGGAGCGATTGATCATGGTTTCGAAAGGCTGAGCAAACTCAGCGGCAGAAAACCCGCTGGTCTGGTACCAGGCCACCAGACCCCCCGCGGCCAGAGCCAGCAGAGCCAGGCCCAGGGTTCGGCGCAGCAGTCGAGTGCGCCGCAGCCAGGAGGGTTGCTCTGACTCCGTAGAGTATAGAGGTACGTCGCGGGCCGCTTGGGGAATATCGTCAAGGGGAGACATGGTCATTCGCTTCCGGCAAAGCTCTACCCATTATGGCCCGCAACGCTGCGATCGCAACCTCTTGAGTCAGGCTGACGCCAAACTCCGGCCTCACCTGTCACAATCGCAGGGCAGAGTGTGGGTACAGGGTGGGTGCAGAGGTCGAGGGCAACGTACGTGCAGCAGAGTAACCGGAGTTATTGAGGGCCGCTATTGTGCCATCGCTTGAGGTATTGATGCGTCTGTATGGGCCAATTGGAGCGGGCATTTGCGCTGGCATCGCCCTGGGGGCTTTGCTGCAGCGCTTTGCCGCCGATTCGCCCGATTCGGCAAACCCCCTGGGGTTATATCAGCAGGTGCCCCTGCGGCTGGGGCGGTTTTTGTTTTGGCTGGGCATTCCCCTCAGCATTGTTGGGTTTATGCGGCGGGCCGACCTGTCGGGCAACCTGTACCTGGCTCCGGTAGTGGCCTGGGCCGCCATTTTGCTGGGGCTATTGTGTAGCCGTCTGTGGATTCGCCGTACGCCTCAGGCTCAGTGGCCACCGCCCACCCAGGGCAGCTTTTCGCTGGCGGCTATGCTGGGCAATACGGGCTATATCGGCTACCCGGTGGTGCTGCTGCTGCCCCAGCTGGGGGTGGGGGTGTTTGGCTGGGCTCTGTTTTATGACGCCCTGGGCACCCTGCTCGGCTCCTACGGGCTAGGGGCGATTTTGGCCTCCGAGATGGGCGGGCAACGGTACCTATCGGCCCAGCTTCGGCAGCGGCAATGGTTAACCAGGCTACGCGCCGTGGGGCAAAATCCAATTATTCTGGCTTTTGGCCTGGGCCTGGGGTTAAAAGCGATCGCCCTACCCGCCTGGCTCGACCAGGGGCTATACCAATTTGCTTGGGCCATCGTGATGCTGTCGCTGGTGCTGATGGGGCTGCGGATTCAGCAGCTTAGCTCATGGCACCACCTGCACCTGGCAACCGTGGCGGTGGCGATTAAGATGCTGGTACTGCCCCTGGCCGTGGGTATCGGCCTCACTCTGCTGGGGGTAGATGGCCCGCCCCGGCTGGTGATGATTTTGCAGGCGGGTATGCCGTGCGCGTTTTCAAACCTAGTGCTGGCCGAGGCCTACGACCTCGATCGCGATCTGTCGGTGACCTGTGTAGGGCTGAGTTCGGCCAGTCTGCTGTTGACCTTGCCCCTCTGGCTGTGGGCGTTTTCTGGGGAGTAATACCATGACCACCCGATGGCCAACGCCCGCTTGCCGGAGCGGCTTGCTGGTTTTTTCCCTGGCTGGGGTAATGGCCTGGGGCAACGTGCCGCTGGGCTGTGCAGCGCCTAGTCTGGCTCAGGTGCAAGACGCATCGCCCCGGCCCCTGCTGCGGCCAGGCGATCGCGGCGATCGAGTTAGCCAGCTGCAGCGAGAGCTGAAAAATCTAGGGCTTTACTCGGGGCCAATCGACGGTCTCTACGGGGCCGATACGGCTGCAGCGGTGCGATCGCTACAGCAGCAGCAGGGCATTGCCGCCGACGGCACTATGGGTGCCCAAACCTGGCCCGTCCTAAATGCCGCTCTGCGCCAGAGCATTTTGACGCTGCCCAGTCCGGCACTCGGGGCTCAAACCCTCGCCTTTACTCCCCTGGTGGTAGCCCGGCCTGCACCGCCTCCATCTGCTCTGTGGCTGGCGCTTATGCCCCTGGTGCCGATCGCGGGTGGTGCCCTAACCTACCTGCACCGACGCCTCAAGCACCAGCAGGTGTTTCGGCAGCGGCTGTCCCGACGGCGACGGCCCCCCCAGCCCTCCTGCTCTGGTAAGGGGCCTCAGTAAATTCTCTCGAATTTGAAAACAAGCAGCGGTAGCAGGACAGGCATGGCAGGCTAGTATTCGCCGTTCTCAACAGGCGGCTTGCGTAGGGGCAAACGGCGTTTGCCCAACCCAACCGGGGGTTAGCCAAAGCGGATTCAGTATGGGGTATACCCTTGCCGAGTTCTAGATCTCCTCGGTATCTAGCTGGCCAAGTTTCACTCTGTATCTCCCTAGATGAGAAAAGTAGAGGGGAGTATTGCGGTGTATTTCAACCGAATGAAATTTGTTACAGATGATACGAATCGCCCGTAATACTCTTGGCTGGCCCGAGGGCCAAATCTAAAGAAAAGGTACAAAAATGAGGGGGGTGCCCTGCCCCAGAGGTCACCATGAATAGGATTGATACAGGCTCAGGCATTGCTTGGGTTGATCTATAACCCATAGATAAACCTATAGATAGCTCGCCAATTTGACCAAATAGGTCAGCATAGCAATGCCGGCTGAGCAGAATTTATGCGCCGATTCACCGTCTAGTTGACCGGGCCAAAGATACGCCGCCAAGCGACGCCGTAGTGATCCTTGGTTGACCGCCCTTGGACGGCACGCGATCGGTAGGTTCTGACTAAGTGCTGAACGTTTACTCTCTGCCTGTATTAAGGCCTATCTGCCGTCTGCGCTACCCGTGCAGAATGTTGCAGGGTTTACTTTCTCACCCCTATCTACTGTTTCCTGGAGAGTCCTATGCTGACCGTTGCCGACATCATGACCCCTCACGTCACCACTATTGCCAGCGGGGCCACTGTGGCCGAGGCCATACACCTGATGCAGCATCGGCAGATTCGATCGCTCCTAGTCGAGCACCGCGCCCAGGATATGCCCTTGGGTATGGTAACCGAGCGCGATATTGTCTACACCGTTGTCGCCCGCGGCCACGACCCCGAAAAGGTGCTGGTGCAAGATATTATGCGCCAGCCCTGCATTTCGTTAACTCCCGGCCTCAGCATTCAAGAAGCCTCTCAGGTGCTATCCGACACTGGGGTACAGCGCGCCCCGGTCGTTCAGGATGGCGAGTTGCTGGGGGTGATTTCTGTCACTGATATTCTGATGCGGGGCATTCCGGTGCTGACCCTAAGCCACTAGGAAGGAAAAGGGTAGGGCAGACGAGGCCGAGATTACGGCCTCATTTGCCCTACCCTTCTAATGGAACTCGATTGGACAGCTCCGTCAGCCACCGCAGGCGATCGCGCACCTCATCGGTTAGCACCTCAGCCCGGTAGCGCCAGCCCCAGTTGCCGTCAGACTTTCCGGGGGTGTTCATGCGGCAGTCGCTGCCGTAGCCCAGCACGTCCTGCAGGGGCACGATCGCCTGGTTAGAGACCGACATCAGCGCCAGGCGAATTAGGGTCCAGTGAACGCCCTCAGGGCTGAGACAGCCGATGTACTCGATCAGGCGCTCGCGCTCGTGGTCGGGCATTTTTTCAAACCAGCCGACAGTGGTGTCGTTGTCGTGGGTGCCGGTGTAGACCACGCTGTTGGGCACGTAGTTAAAGGGCAGATAGGGGTTGGTGCTGTCGCCGCCAAAGGCAAAGTGCAGAATCTTCATGCCCGGAAACTCGAACTCGTCCCGCAGTGCCTCGACCTCAGGGGTAATCATGCCCAGGTCCTCGGCCATGACCGGTAGGGTGCCGAACTTCTGGCGCACAGTTTCAAACAGCTCCGTACCGGGGGCCTCAATCCACTGGCCGTTGATGGCGGTCTCTTCGCCAGCGGGCACGCCCCAGTAGGCCTGTAAGCCCCGGAAGTGATCAACCCGAATAATGTCTACATAGCCCAGCAGCGCGCTGACGCGCTGAATCCACCAGTTAAACTCTCGTTCTTTCAGCACGTCCCAGTTGTAGGTGGGGTTGCCCCAGAGCTGCCCGGTCTCGCTGAAGTAGTCGGGGGGCACTCCAGCCATCAGCGCTGGAGCCAGCGTTTCTTGGTCGAGCATGAAGTTGTCGGGGTAGGCCCATACATCGACACTGTCGTGGGCCACATAGATAGGAATGTCGCCGATGATCTGAATCTGGCGATCGCGAGCGTACTGCCGCAGCGACTGCCACTGGCGGTAAAACTCAAACTGCAAAAACCTGTGGCAAAAAATTTCGTTGGCCAGCTTTTCGCGCCATTGATCCATCGCTTCGGGTTCGCGCCGCGCCAGGGCGCTGGGCCACTCCGTCCAGCCCGCGCCGCCGTGGGCATCTTTCAGGGCCATAAAGAACGCAAACTCATCGACCCAGAAATGGCACTCTTCGCTGAACTGAGCCATGGCCGCGTGGTCTTCGTCGGAGGCGACTTCCTTAAACCGATTGGCAGCCCGCTCTAGCAGCCGCGTTTTGGCTGGAATCACCTCATCGAATGACACCCACTCAGCGGGCAGGTGCTCCAGCTCGTGGAGTTCATCGGGATAGAGCAGACCGCGATCGCACAGCACCTCCAGGCTGATCAGCAGCGGGTTGCCCGCCATCGCCGAATAGCACAGGTAAGGCGAGTTGCCGTGCCCCGTCGGCCCCAGGGGCAACACCTGCCAGAGCTGCTGGCGAGTATGCGCTAAAAAATCTATAAAACGATAGGCTTCTGGGCCTAGGTCGCCAATACCAAACCGACTGGGCAGCGACGTGGGGTGCAGCAAAATGCCGCTGGCTCTGGGAAAGGGCATAGCTCCCTCGGTGAAATTCCAGTTGACTTTAACACGGCCTTCAAGGGCAAGACGGCTACCCAGAGAGTTATTTTAGGTTCAACGAATTTTATATAAGGTCACTGTTTCATGACCGCCTACCGTAACCCTGCTCCCACCGTCGATATAGTTATTGAGCTACTGCACCACCCCCACCGCCCCATCGTGCTCATCGAGCGCCACCACGAGCCCCTGGGCTGGGCCTTACCCGGCGGCTTTGTCGACTACGGCGAAAGCGTCGAAACCGCCGCCCGCCGCGAAGCCCAAGAAGAAACCGGTCTCACCATCGAGCTAGTTGAGCAGTTTGCCGTCTACTCTGACCCCGATCGCGACCCCCGCAAGCACACCCTCAGCGTGGTCTTTTTAGCCACCGCCACCACCGACCCCGTCGCGGGCGATGACGCCAAAACCGCCGCCATCATCAACCCCTGGGAAACGCCCAAAAATCTTTGCTTTGATCACGATCGCATTTTGCGAGATTATTGGCAGTACCGCTTCTACGGGCGCAGGCCCCAGTTTGGCAGCTAATGGCAGCTAATTAGTTCGAAATTCAAAGTGCAAAGTGCAAAATTCACAGCCAATTCCCGTTTTGAATTTTGCATTCTTCACCCACCTACCCATCCACCCACCTACCCTCCCACCCCCATGCAGCGCACCATCATCAACACCCCCACCGCCCCCGCTCCCGTTGGCCCCTACAACCAGGCCGTGGCCGTGAGCGGGCAAATGCTCTTTGTCTCAGGTCAGGTTGCCCTCGATCCAGCCACGGGTGCGCTGGTGGGTGAAGGCGATGTGGTAGCTCAAACTGAGCAAGTGATCGCCAATTTGAAGGCCATTCTCACCGCTGCGGGGGCCAGTTTCGACAATGTGGTCAAAACCTCGGTGTTTCTCAAAGACATGAATGACTTTGGCACCGTCAACGAGGTCTATGCCAAGTATTTCGGCGGCGATAACGCTCCGGCCCGCGCCTGCGTCGAGGTATCGCGCCTACCCAAAGATGTCGCCGTCGAGATTGAATGCATTGCGGTGCTGTAGGGCAAGTACCGCCATTGCAACAAAACAAAAACCAGCCCTGGGTGTGCCGAGAGCCATACCCACGACAGAGCCCTTGAGACTTTTTAAGGTTTAGGCTGCTAGAGGTAGGCTCAGCAGGCTCTCTGCCATGTTCTCAGGTCAAAGCCAACCTCTAACCTCTGCTGAGTACTCTGCTCAGGCTACCCCTGCCCAACTGCGCCAGGAGCCGACCCACGAGGTACCCACTGAGATGCTTCCCCAACGCAATGACAGTAGCGACAACGTCGCCCTTACCCTGGGGTTGGCCAAACGGCTTAAACAGGAGGTCGATGGAGATTTGGTTCGCACCCACGACTTGACCCTTCAGGTGCAGACCCTACCCGACACTTCCCATTCAAATTGCTTTCCTGACCTGATGGTGCTTACCCCCGAATTGGTCGATCAGCTAGAGGGCAAACGCACCGCCATTACCCTTGAGATGTCAAATCCGCTGCTGGTGGTCGAGGTCGTTGGCGCTTACCCCAGCCCCTGCGACGACAACTATCGGCGCGACTACATCGAAAAGCGCCAGCAGTATGAGCAGCGCTGCGTTCCCGAATACTGGATTGTAGACCCCACCGCCGCTGAGGTCACTGTGCTGGCGCGGGTACCGCAGGATGGCTACCGAGGGCGATCGTTTCAGGGGCAGCAGCGGATCAAGTCGTCGGGTTTTCCAACTCTAGATTTGACCGTCGATGAGCTGCTTGCGCTGGGAGCCGAGTAGCATCAATCAGCCATTTCCTATGCTTAACTGGTGCGTGGGATGCTAGAACTCTACTTGGAGTATTGAGCATCCCCTGTGAAAGTTGCCTTCATTATCGACCCCATTCACCGCCTCGACCCCGGCCACGATACCAGCGTTGCCATGATGGAAGCGGCCCAGGTGCGCGGCCACGACGTCTGGATTATGGCGGCCAGTGCTCTCAGCGTGGTGGCTGGTAAAGCGCTGGCGCTGATGCAGCCGGTAAAGCTGACTCCCGTGCAGCTTGTCGACGGGCTTTGGGCCGCTGCCACTCCCTGGTTTGAGCTGGGTGAGGCGGTACAGCGTCCGCTGGAAGATATGGATGCAGTGTTTATGCGCACTGACCCACCCGTGACGGTGCCCTACCTCTACGCTACCTACATTCTCGACTACGTAGACCCGGCTAAAACTAAGGTAATCAACGCCCCTAGCGGGCTGCGGGCGGCTAACGAAAAAATGTATGCCCTGCAATTTACCGAGGCCATTCCAGAAACGATCGTTAGCCAGAGCAAGGCGGTGATTCGCGAAACTGTGGAGCGGTGGGGGTCGGCGGTACTCAAGCCCCTTGGCGGCAAGGCTGGAGAGGGCATTTTGTTTTTGCAGGCGGGCGATCGCAACCTCAACTCCATGGTCGAAATCAGCACCCAGCAGGGCAAAGAGCCGGTGATGGTGCAGACCTACCTACCCGCTGCCAAAGACGGCGATAAACGAATTATTTTGCTCAACGGTGAGCCCATTGGCGCGGTCAATCGCATTCCTACCGGCAGCGAGTTTCGCGGCAATATGGCGGTGGGCGGTCGGGTAGCCAAGGCAGACATCACCGATCGCGAACTTGATATCTGCCGCCAATTGGCCCCCACCCTCGTTCGCGACGGCCTCTACTTTGTGGGCATCGACGTGATCGGCGGCTACCTCACCGAGGTCAATGTCACCAGCCCCACCGGCATTCGCGAAATCGATCGCCTCAATGACGTGCGCCTGGGCGACCAGGTGATCGCCTGGGTCGAGCAGGGGTAAGTGTATTAGCCAAAGTACTGCTGGTGTTCTTCTGAGGCGAGCCAGTAGGCGCTGGCGGGTTCAATTTGGGTGACGATGGGTTTAGGGTAGTGGCCTGAGTCTTGCAGTTTATGTTTGGCCAGGCGAGCCGCTTGGCCCTGTTCTGCGGTGTGGTAAAAAATTACCGAGCGGTATTGCTCACCGCGATCGCCCCCCTGGCGGTTGAGGCTGGTGGGGTCGTGGATGCGCCAAAAGGTATCGAGCAGCGCTCCGTAGGAAATTTCGGCGGGGTTGAACTGCACCTGGCAGACCTCGGCATGGCCAGTAATGCGCGACAGCACATCCAAGTAGCAGGGGTGCTCGAAGTGGCCGCCCATATAGCCCACAGAAGTATCGACCACGCCGTCGAGCTTGCGAAAAGCGGCTTCTACTCCCCAAAAACACCCGGCCCCAAAGGTGGCGAGTTCAACAGTAGCAGTCATCGGTTTAGAACCTTTAGAAGAACGTTCACGTCTAATCCACCTTTAGTTGCCACCTTTAACTGCAGCAAAGAAGCTTTAGCTCCCCCACAATTACGGTCTTTAACTCGCTTGCTTGCGACTTCTGTTTTTCCCCTATAGGTTTGTCCTAATAAAACCGTAGGGGTTATCACCCATGCCTCTCCTGAAGAATCTACATTATGTTGTGATCATGGATAGAATTTCGTTCGTTCTTGTCATTCTGGCAACTGGGCTTGTTTTGTTACAGGCCCCGCAGTTGGTTTTGATGTTTAGTGCCATCTTGGGCATCTCAATTGCAGTGGTAAACCTATTTTGGATGCCCTGGAAACAGTAGGGCCATCGAGCCGCTCTTTCCGCAAAGGAGCCAGGGGCGGGGGTTAGGGAAAAAGCATGGTAACCGCCCCCTGAGCGGAGTCGAAGGGGATACCTCGGGTCGGTTTTGGCTTTCTCCCTTCAAGAGATGTTTCATGTAATGATTCTGCTCAGCCAGCATAGTTCTAAGGACACTGACAAAGCATGACTCGTTTCGTTCATGTCCCGTAAGATGGGCTAGGAAACAGCTCACCGTGCGTTTAGGTCTCCTATGTTTACTATTTTTGCTGGCTTGCTCGCGATCGCCCTATGGCTGACGCCAGTAGCCATGCCCGCTGCGGCTGCAACCCCCGTAGCTCCAGAGTTAGGGGCATTGCCAGGCTTACAGTTTGCTGGCGAAACGCCAGAATTAGGCGTCCAGAATGGCCAGTTGTCGCCCTGCCCGCAAACTCCCAACTGCTGGGTAAGCCAGGGTGCTGATGAAGCCCATGCGATCGCGCCCATTGACTATACCGGCGATCGCGCCACGGCTCGCGACCTGCTGCTCAAGGTGCTAAAGGTCGTGCCTCGAACTGAGGTTGTGGCGCAAACCGATGACTACATTCGCGCCAAATCAACCAGTCGTCTGCTGGGGTTTGTCGATGATTTGGAGTTTTATTTGCCCTCAGAAGAGCATCTCATTCACCTGCGATCGGCCGCGCGGTTAGGAGAATCTGACCTGGGCGTAAATCGGCGACGGCTAGAGCAAATTCGGCTTGCACTAAAAGATTTAGGAATCTAAGCAGGATTGCGGTTGCGCTCTCCCAAGGGTAAAGGCCCAGAGGGACGCTGAGCTGGCCCATAGTGGAGTCGGTGAAGTTGGCATGCCCCAGCACAGTGTGGAGCAACCTGTGGCCGTACCGATTGACGCCGTACTAAGCAACTCCACCTAGGGCTAGACGTTACTCCCGGTTTGGTTGCCTAAGCTAAAAGTGGCTCTCAACCTGACACTGCCGGTTCTAGCCCAATGACGTGAGTGGTGGGTCAGCGTAGACCTAAGTACCCAAGTTGGTAGATGTCACAGAATTTCTGCCTTTAAACCAAGCAGTGAACTGTAGCCGCAAGGATGCGTTCGATAGCTTAAACCCGTCAATTGTCGAAGGCGTGAACCGAAGCAAGCTAAACCGAGAGCATTGGAAATCTAAACCCGATATTCAAGGAGAATAAGCATGGCTGAACAACTTAAAAACCGCAGGGTAGCGATTCTAGCCACCGATGGATTTGAGCAAGTAGAACTAACCGAGCCGAAACAGGCTTTAGAAGCCGCCGGAGCCCAGGTTCACGTTATTGCTCCCGAGGGAGACTCTATTCAAGGCTGGAACCACCACGACAAAGGTGACAAAGTAACGGTCGATCGCACCCTTGATCAGGTCAAAGCCAGTGACTACGACGCGCTCGTCCTACCGGGTGGGGTTTTGAATCCTGACCAGCTTAGAACCAATGAGCAGGCGGTTCAATTTGTGCGGGCGTTTTTTGCCGACAGCAAGCCCGTTGCCTCAATTTGCCACGGCCCCTGGACCCTGGTTGAAGCCGACGTTGTTAAGGGGCGTAGGGTAACATCCTGGCCCTCCTTAAAGACCGACCTCAGCAATGCCGGTGCCACCTGGGTGGATCAAGAGGTTGTAGTCGATCAGGGTTTAGTTACCAGCCGCAACCCTCACGATTTGCCCGCTTTTAACAGCAAGATCGTGGAGGAATTTTGTGAGGGCAAACACCTGGCCCAGGCCCAGTCGGCGTAATGCCTCTGCGGTTAAACCACAGTCATCGGCTTGCGCTACCTTCACAAACTGGTGCTGAGCTAGCATTAACAACAGGTATGGTTATTGATGCTGAGTTGAGTTTGTCGAAATGGTCAATGGCGCAGCTGCGATCGCAATGTGTTTTCCGCTCGTTGGTTTGGTGACCGCCTGGCCCGCGCAGGCGGCTAGCACTCCAGCTAGGGTGGTTCTTACCGAGGTAGCGCCTGGGCTACTGGCTCAGACGCCTATCGAGCAGGCCGCACTACAGCGCCAAAGAGCCGCCCTTCTCTACAACCGGGGAGAATTGACGGGAGCCGCGGCCCTGCTCGAACCGTCGCTGGCGGCCTACTTACAGGGCACTGATCCAAATCAAATTCAGCAAACGGCTTCCTTTTTGGGCCTTGTCTACGCAGAACTCGGCAATGCGGCGTTGGAGAGCGGCAATTTAGCCGCTGCCCTTAGCTACTACCAGCAGCAAATCGACGCCCTCGCCGTTGGGTTTAACCGAGCTGCTGAAGTTGAAGCTTTGGTTAGCGCCGGTCAGGTGGCGACTCAGCTGGGGCAATCGGCTCTGGCTCAGGGGTACCTCCAAACCGGGCTGAGCATTGCCCAAGAGATAGGCAATCAAATTTTGATTCAGCAGGTTCAAAGCCTGTTGAATAGCTAGCCTTGGGCAGTAGACGCGTTAAGCACACAGATGTTTAACCGTGCAAAATAAGGCTAGGGGACAAGGCAAAAATTCCCAGCGTTATTCAATAGTTTTAGAAAAAGCCTTTGTGCTTGCACTACCGTCGTTGTTGAGGGCCGGCAAAACCAGAGCCACGGTTTATCCCATCCGGTATGAGAAACCCCGATCCAAAATAGGTACCTCGTAGGGGCGTTGCACTGCAACGCCCCTACCAACCGGGGGTAGTTATATTAGGATCTGGTACCAAACGTTATACAGGACTCATTGCGCGAGTCAAGGCGAAAAAAGAGGATAAGCCATGCCGCCAGACGTTACTAGCGCAGAGGTGAGCCTCGTCACCCTCTCAGGGCTGACTGCAGCTGGGCTAGCGGTTGTTCACCTGTTGGCTAAAAATCTGCGGTTTTTACGGGCGGTTCCTCGCAGTCGCTGGCTCTCGTTTGGCAGCGGCGTGTCGGTGGCCTATGTTTTCATTCACATTTTGCCTGAACTCCACGAACAGCAAGAATCCATTCAAGCAACGCTGAATCGACAGCTTTTATTTGTAGAAAACCACGTGTACTTGATTGCTCTGCTGGGGGTCGCTGTCTTTTATGGGCTGGAACGGCTGATTAAGCAATCGCGGCAGCAAAATCAAGCCGAGGGAGAAGGGGATGTGGCCGAACGCCATGTTTTCGGCATTCATATGGCCTCTTTTGCTCTGTACAACGCCCTGATTGGCTATTTGCTGATACATCGAGAAAGTCCGGATCTGGCCAGTCTGTTTACCTTTGCCATTGCCATGGGGCTGCATTTTGTGGTCAATGACTACGGTCTGCGGCAGGACCACAGGCACAACTATGACCACACCGGGCGGTGGGTTTTGGCGGCGGCTATTTTGGTGGGCTGGGCGATCGGGGCGAGTACCAAGATTCACCAGGCGGCCCTTGCGGTTCTCTTTGCCTTCTTGGCGGGCGGCATTATTCTCAACGTGCTCAAAGAAGAACTGCCGGAAGAGCGCAAAAGCCACTTCGGCTCCTTTGCGATTGGGGCAGCGGGCTACACCATGCTGCTGCTGGCCATTTAGGCGAGGTTAGTGTGGGGGCTGGGCGCGCAATTTCTGACCGCTCCATCGCGATCGCCCCTCTGTCCGGGCTCCTAGGAGACACCACCAAAAAACTCAAGTTCAAGTGTACTATTGAACCTGAGGGTCAAGATGAGGTGGCCATGTCAAACCTGCTGTTGATTGAAAGCCCCGGCAAACTGAAGAAGCTGGGGCAAATTCTAGGCCCAGACTGGGTGATTAAGGCCAGCATGGGGCACATCCGCGAACTGGCCAACGACGGTGACGATGCCCTGGGCTTTGACCTGGGCGCAACCGAAATCGCCTGTCGCTACCAGCCCCGCGACGACCGCGCTAAGAAGGTGCTGGCTGAGCTGCGCCAGGCGGTCAAAAAGGCCGATCGCGTCTACATCGCCACCGACCCCGACCGCGAAGGAGAAACCATCGGCTGGCACCTGCAGCAGGCGCTTAACCTGCGCCATCCCCAGCGCGTCGTCTACAGCGAGATTACGCCCCAAGCGGTGAGAGCCGCGATCGCCCGGCCTCGCACCCTCGATCAAAACCTGGTGGATGCCGGTCGCGCCCGCGATTGCCTCGACAAGCTAGTTGGCTACACCGGCAGTCGTCACGTGGTGTGGCCGTTGCACAACGGGGCAAAATCGATGGGTCGAGTTCAGAGTGCGGCCCTGCATTTGCTTTGCAAGCGCGAGCGTGAGATTCAGGCCTTTACGCCCCAAGACTACTGGAGCGTTTGGGTAAGCTACCGCGAGGGGTTCAAAGCCTTCTACCGCAGCAGTCCCAAGCCGCAGCGAAAGTCGGCTTCGGAAACCGACGAGAAAGGGCTTGAGAAGGGAGCCGAGAAAGAGTCGGAACGGGTGACTTCCCAGCAGCGGGCCGATGAACTGGTGGCGATCGCTCAAAACCACCCTCACCAAGTGCTCCAAATTGAGGGCAAGCAAGCCACCCAATCGCCGCCGCCCCCGTTTGTTACCTCAACCCTGCAACAGGCGGCGGGCTCTAAGCTGCACTTCAGCCCCGAGCACACTATGAAGGTGGCCCAGGCCCTCTACGAAAAGGGGCACATCACCTACATGCGCACCGATTCTATAATCCTCTCGGCCCCCTTTCGGGCCTCGGTGCAGCAGTATCTCCAGCAGCACGACCCCACCAACGTGCCGCGCCAGACCACTCAGCACCGGGCGGTAAAAGGCTCGCAAGAGGCCCACGAAGCGATTCGCCCCACCGACGTTAACCACCTGCCCCAGCAGCTCCAGCGCGACCTCACCGCCGAGCAGTTTCGCCTTTACGAGCTGATCTGGAACCGGGCGGTGGCCTCTCAGTGTGCCCCGGCTCGTCTCCGCAAGACCCGCATTGTCACCCAGTCGGGCCAGGCCTACTGGGAAGCCCGAGGGCAGGTGCTGGAGTTCGCCGGATACACCCGCTACTGGAACAACCTCAGCGCTGACTCTGTACTGCCAGCGCTGACCCAGGGGCAGTCGCTGCAGCTAGAGCAGGCTCAGGCCGATGCCAAGCAAACCCAACCGCCGCCCCGCTACAGCGAACCCAAGCTGGTGAAGCTGATGGAGCAGAAGGGTATTGGCCGACCCAGCACCTACGCCCCCACCATCAAAACCCTGCGCCAGCGAGAATACGTAGACTTGCTCCAGGGCAAGCTGCAGCCGACCGCCCTGGGGCTAGAGCTAGACGGCGCTTTGGCAACGCTGCTGCCAGACCTAATTCAGCCAGAGTTTACCGCCCAGATGGAGACGGCCCTGGATGCGATCGCAGCGGGCGAGCAGGAGTGGCAAACCTACCTGATCGGCTGGAACCGGAGCTACTTTGGGCCTGCGATCGCCCAAGCCAAATCGCAGCTGCTCTCCCTGCCCACCTTTGCCGAAAAGCCGCCCACCCCCGGTGAAAAGCCCGCCGCTCAACCCGCATCCTCCAGCGCAAAGCCTACCAAAACTAAGTGTCCCACTTGTGGGGAGGCGATGAACAAAGTGCCGTCGCGCTCCAAAAAGCTCAAGACCAAGCACTTTCTCAAGTGCTCTGGCTCCGGCTGCGGCACCGTCATGTTCTGGAATGCCAAAGCCAAGCGCTACGAGTTGCCGCGCCAGGCTACCCAACCAGCTCAGTTTACCGATAACCCCTGCCCCATCTGCGGTGCCCTGTTAGAGCGCTACGCCTATACCAAAGACGGGCAAGACAAAGTCATGCTGCGCTGCTCGCTGCTCGAAAATCGGCGCGGCAAGTGCAAAGAGGTCGCCTTTTTCCAGAGCCGAGGCGAGTTCTGGTCGCCCAAGTTTGGCACCCTGACCATAGCCGAGCCTGACGCTACAGCCGCTCCTTCAGGGAAGCGACGCCTGGACTAGCGCACAGGAGTTATGGAAATCCGATTTGGTAAACCCGACTCCATAACCAAAAATTCTGTAGGGGCGTAGCATGCTACGCCCCTACCAGAGGATTCCGCCTGCCAGAGTATCCAAACTAAATCGACTGTTGAAAGAAGCCGAGCCTAGCCCAGGGCGTCTAGCAGCTGTGCCCTAGCGCTCTCCAGCGCCTCAGGCAGCTTGCTGGCGTCGCGCCCGCCTGCCTGGGCCAGGTTAGGTCGCCCGCCGCCGCCGCCGCCCGTGATTTTAGCGATGCCGCCGATGAACTTGCCCGCCTGGAGCTTTTGCTCAATCACCTCAGGGCTAAAGGCTGCCACCAGGCTAACCTTCTCGGGCTCAGGTACAGACCCCAGCACCACGGCCCCGGCCCCCAGCTTTTGCAGCAGGCGCTCGGCGGCGGTCTTGAGTGCTTCGGCGCTGACCCCCTCCAGCTCCGCCACAATAACTTTGACGGCACCCACCGCTTCGGCACTGGCCAGTAGTTGGTCAGACTTGAGCACCGCCAGCTCCGACTTCAGCAATTCCAGCTCTTTCTGCGCGGTCTTGAGGTCGCTTTGCAGGATGGTAACGCGATCGCTGAGTTCCTCCGGCTTGGCCTTAAAGCGATCGCTCAAATCGCGCACCACCGCATCGCGCACGTTCAAATACTCCAGTACGGCGGGGCCAGCTACCGCCTCAATCCGTCGAGTGCCTGAGGCCACCCCGGTCTCGGAAATGATTTTGAACAGGCCAATCTCGGCGGTGTTGCTGACGTGGGTGCCGCCGCACAGCTCCATCGACACGCCGGGGAAGTCGATCACGCGCACCTCGGCGCTGTACTTTTCGCCAAACATGGCGATCGCGCCCTTAGCCTTAGCCTCTTCCAGCGCCATCACGGTGACATCCCCCTGGTGGCCCTCGGCGATCCAGGTGTTGACCTGCTCTTCCACCTGCTGCACTTCCTCAGGGGTCAGAGCGCGGGGGCAGTTGAAGTCAAACCGAAGGCGATCGAAGGCTACCAGCGAACCGGCCTGCGAAATGTCGGGGTCAACCAATTTCCTCAGCGCTGCCTGCAAGAGGTGAGTGGCGGTGTGGTTGGCCTGGGCGCGGCGACGGCAGGCGCGATCGATTTGCGCCGACACCTGATCGCCCACGTTCAGCGAACCCCGCTCAACTTTGCCGAAGTGGACGAAGAAATCGCCGTCTTTTTTCACATCGTGGACCCGAATCAGCAGGTCGTCACCCGACAGGTAGCCGCGGTCGCCCACCTGACCGCCCGACTCGGCGTAGAACGGCGTCTGGTTCAGCACCACCTGAGCCTCTTGGCCCGCCGCGATCGCCTGCACCGACTCGCCGCCGACCAGCAGCGCTTCGACTGTGCTGGTGCTGCTGGTGTCTTTGTAGCCCAAAAACTCGGTCGAGTGAATGTGCTCCGCCAGGCTGTCCAGGCTGCCCTGCACGGTCAGGTCAATGGTTTCATGGGCGTCTTTGGAGCGCTGGCGCTGCTCTTCCATCGCCGTTTCAAACCCGGCCACATCGACCGTGAGCCCCTGCTCTTCGGCCACTTCCTGGGTCAGCTCTAGCGGAAAGCCGTAGGTGTCGTAGAGCACGAAGGCATCGGTGCCCGCAATCTGCTTGGTCTTCGAGCCGCTCTCGCGCTTGAGAATGTCGGCCAGCAGCTTCTCGCCCCGCTCCAGGGTTTCCAGAAAGCGGGCTTCCTCGCGATCGAGTTCGGCTTTGATCTGGGCCTCGCGCTGCCGCGTATTGGGAAACGGTTCCTCCGCAAGCTGAATCGCCGTCTCAGCCACTTTACTAATAAACCCGCCCTCAATACCAATCAGCCGCCCGTGGCGCACCACCCGCCGAATCAGCCGCCGCAAAATGTAGCCCCGGCCCACGTTGGAGGCGGTAATGCCGTCGGCAATCATGTGAACCACCGCCCGCACGTGGTCGCCAATCACTTTGAGCGAAACTTTGGTCTTCTCGTCAGCCTTGGCATAATCCAACCCAGCCAGATCCGCCGCCGTCTTGATAATCGGCAAGATCAGGTCAGTTTCGTAGTTGTTGGGCACCTGCTGCAAAATCTGGGCCATCCGCTCCAGTCCCAACCCGGTGTCGATGTTCTGGTTTTGCAGCGGTGTCAGGTTGCCCTCGGCATCCCGGTTGTACTGCATAAACACCAGGTTGTAGAACTCGATGAAGCGCGAGTCGTCTTCGAGATCAATCTTGTCATCCCCTAGCTCAGGATGAAAGTCGTAGTAGATCTCCGAGCAGGGGCCACAGGGGCCGGTGGGGCCAGAGGCCCAGAAGTTGTCGGCCTCATCCATGCGCTGAATGCGGTGGGCGGGAATGCCGACCTGGTCGCGCCAGATAGCAAAGGCGTCATCGTCTTCGCGAAACACGCTGACCACCAGGCGATCGGGCGGTAGCTTAAAGACTTCGGTAGACAGCTCCCAGGCCCAGGCGATCGCCTGCTCCTTAAAATAATCGCCAAAGCTGAAGTTGCCCAGCATCTCAAAAAAGGTGTGGTGACGCGCCGTGCGGCCCACGTTCTCAATGTCGTTGGTGCGAATGCACTTCTGCGAGGTGGTGGCGCGATCGACATCTGCCGCCCGCTGGCCCAAAAAGATGGGCTTGAACTGCAGCATCCCCGCGATCGTCAGCAGCACGGTGGGGTCTTCGGGCACCAGCGACGCGCTTGGTTTAATGGCGTGGCCCCGCGCCGCGTAAAACTCCAGAAACGTCTGGCGAATCTGCGCGCCGGTCATTTTAGTGGAGATTGAGCTGGGGGACTTTGCCATGGGACGGGGGAAGGGGTGGATGGGTAGGGGGTGGATGGGTAGGCGAGTCGGTTAACCGTAGGGTGCATTAGCGCAGCCATGCACCATCTGGTGGATCTTCGCCAAGGAATGTGTTTAGGGCAGGAAGGATCAACCTCATCTGACTTAATCAACTTTTAGGTTGAATAATCAACTCTGCCCGAATTTCTATTTTGACCGATGATTGCGGATTGCGAAGATAACTGGAGTAGATATTTGTGTAACTGAGTCACGCGATCGCCCTAACCAGGCCGCTAGCTAGCGATTTACTGCCATGTCCCACGACCAAGCCCAGCCAAATGCATTAGAGGGCGGCTGTCGCCCCACGCTCTACATGTCAGCAGAACTGCTGGCGGCCATTGAGGCCCAGTGTGAAGTAGAGGGGGGCCGCAAGCGATCGCCCTTTGTGGCCGAAATTCTGGAGCTGCTGCTGACCAGCGATATTGGGCAGCACCTGCGAGCCAGCGCCCAAGCTCAGCAGCGATCGCTGCTGAGCGAGCTACAGGCCAACTTGATCCTGTTTAATCCATACATTCCGACCGATCGCATTGTGGAGCTAGCGACAAAAAGCCAGCGTTACCCCGACCAAATGCTGGTGCGCCTGGTGCTGCTAGGGCTGCAACTTTACGAGCCAGCTATAGCGCTGATGGAAGCTAAGATCGAGGGTGGGCAGATTGGGGAGCGCTGAGGGCGATGGCCAACGCTTTGCTGTCCCTCGTTCCAGTGCTCTGCGTTGGAACGAGGAGGTGGCGAATACTGAACTGGAATTTCAAGCTCTGTAGCAATTTTGACTTGATTTAGAGACCTGAATGGAGTACGTTACTCAGCTATGGCTGTGTGCGTGCAGTCTGAGCTTCCCAAAAATTTGGTCTAACGCCACTGGAAGGTGCTACCAACACCAACCAGCGGCTAACCCCGTCGACTGATCACCCAGTCTCGGAGGCTAAGGTAAATTTTACCTGGCCGCCCCGAACTGCACATGTCTGGGGCGGCCAAGTTTTTGGGATTCCTTACCTACTTAGAAAAGGAATCCCTGAACTATGTTGTGTTTACCTTATCTGGTGTCGTCGGCCCGTCGGGGTGAGGCGACCAATCCACTGCTGCTGTCAAATCCAGAAACCCAGCTAGGGCGCGAGCGATTGCGCCATTTGGTGATTGGCTCACCCGAGGGGGTGCGAGGGGTTATCAACTACCTGCATCTGCTCCAGTACGCCGAGCAGCGAGAGTGGAGCCAGTTCGTGACAATCCCACCGTCTGGGATTCTGATTACTCCAGAGCAAGGCGAAGTGTTTAGTCTGCTGAGGCGCGATAGACAGATAGACAGGTAGACTGACAATCAACCAGACCCTCAGGTTTGCGAATACTCTGGGGGTCCGATGACAAGCTTTTAGTCAAGTAAGCCTCATCTGTACAGGAGGGTGTAAACCCGCTGAGGTTAAAAGTCTCCGCAAGTTCACGACGCCTGGGCGATTTAGGGATAGGGCTTTAATCGTGGCACGACCGCAAGAGGTTTGCCCTACCCCTTGGGCGGCATCTATATCCCAGACAAAGTGCTCATGCCAGGCTTACTGGCGAGGGTTAAACAGAGCAACAGCTTCGCCAGTCAGTGGATCGATGTCAGTAGTCTTGGTGTGCTTGCGGCCATTGCAGCCATCGCATTTGCAACCACGAGCGATGCACCATTTAGTGGATCTTCGCCAAAGTAGCTAGCTGTTCAGGGCAAGGGGAGTAATTAACCTTACCTGAACTTCTATTTTGACCGCCGATTGCGGGTTGCGAGGATTGCCAGGTCAGATCGTTGTAGGCAAGATTATAGGAACGCCGCGATCGCAGCAGGGGCAGCATCGATGACTCGAGAAACGGTGAAGTTTTGGCAGGTGCCCGAGGCCGACGATCTGGAGCTGCTGCGGGCCACCTACATTCGCCACAGCTTTGCTCGCCACACCCACGACACCTTTGCCGTGGGTGTGATTCAGCAGGGCACGGAGGTGTTTGCCTATCGTGGGGCGACCCATAGGGCACCGACCGGCAGCGTGGTATTGATCAACCCCGGCGAACCCCACACGGGCCACGCGGCCGACGCCTCGGGCTGGACCTATCGCATGCTCTACCCGGCGGTCAGTCTGCTGCAGCGCTCAATAGCGGAGACTGTGGCGGGCGCAATCTATTTTCCAGAGCCAGTGGTGCATGACCCGTCTCTGCGGGGGTGGATGCTGCGATCGCACCAGGCCCTAGAGCAAAATGTCCCCCGGCTCGAACAAGACTCGCGCCTGCTGTGGACTTTTGCCCAATTGGTTGCCCGCCACGCAGACCAACAGCCCCGCTGGCGATCGCCGGGCCGCGAAACCCGCGCGATCGCCCAGGCGCGCGAATACTTAGAGGCGCACTATAGCGAGAACGTCTCGCTGGACGAGCTGGCGGCGATCGCCCACCTCAGCCCCTTTTACTTTTTGCGAGTGTTTCGCCAGCAGGTAGGGCTGCCGCCCCACGGCTACCTCAACCAGGTGCGCTTGCGGCAGGCCAAGCGCTTGCTGGGCCAGGGCAGGGCGATCGCAACGGTGGCCCACTTGACCGGCTTTGCCGACCAGAGCCACCTGACTCGGCAGTTTAAACGCACCTGGGGGGTGACGCCAGGGCAGTACCAACAGCGCAATTTTGTTCAAGATTAGAGCGATCAACCGGCGATAGGCTAAGCCCACAAACGGTTTGCGGTCTGTGGGTTTTGGGTTTCGGGTTTTGGGTTTCGGGCCTTGCACCCGTACACCGTAGACCTTGCACCGTAGACCTTGCACTGTCCCCCCCAACGTCTTCTATCTATTCTCCCCCACCTACCTATCAGCGCTATGAAAGAATTTTTGCAGGGGTGCAGCCGCGCCCTGGGCATTGTGGCCGGTTTTTTGCCCATTGCCATGAGCTTTGGAGCGATCTCGGTGCAGGCGGGGCTGCCCGCTACCGCCGCCCTGGGCATGTCGGCCTGGCTGTTTGCTGGGGCCGCGCAGTTTGCCGCCGTCGAAGCCTTTCGCCAGGGGCTGTCGGGCTGGAGCATTCTGCTCACCATTTTCATCATCAACCTGCGCCATATTCCCATGAGCCTGGCGGCCCAAAAGCTCTACGGCAAATTTGGCCGCTGGCAGCAGTGGCTGTTGACCCACGGGATGATCGACGAAACCTTCGCCCTAGAGCTATCTGATCGCTCCCACCCGTTCCCCTACTACCTGGGCATTCACCTGTCGTGCTGGGGAGCCTGGGTGACGGGCACGGCTCTGGGCTGCTGGGTGGGGCTGCAGCTGCCCGAGCGGTGGCTCCAGTTTGCCCTGCCAGCCCTGTTTATTTGTCTGCTGTGCGGCGGTCTGCAAGGCCACTGGAACCGGGATGCCGCCATTGCGATCGCCGTAGGCATAGCCATCACTCTGATCGCCCAACCCCTCGGCTCTACCGGGCTGCTGCTGGCGATTGTGGCGATCGCCCTGGTGGTCTCGCGACTGCCGGGCCTGCAAACTCTATCGGAGGATCGGCCATGACGATGGGCTGGGTCATTTTTCTTGCCGGACTGGGCACCTACGCCATGCGCAGCACTGGCCTTTGGGTATCGGCCCAGGTGGTGCAGCTGCGCTGGCTGGGCTACCTGCCTTTGGCGGTGATTTTGGTCATGGCGGTGAGCAGTGTTTCGAGCCTGACGGGCATAGGACAGTCAGGGACAGGGCAGACAACGCTTGCCGCCGTAGCCGCCAGCACCGTTGTGGTGGCGGCCAACCTCAAGCAACTGCCGCTGGTGGTTTGTATCGCTCTAGGTTGTGCTGCTTTTGGGCTGGTGTCTAGCTATGGCTTGCCCTAGGGGCAAAACCTGACTTAGCTACAGGCGATCGCCCCTCCCCATAACCCTAATCCGTAAACCGCAGTCGATGGCGGAAGTTGGCCACCGACTCCACCATGCCCAGGGCAATGAAGTTCGTCAGCAGCGCCATTCGCCCGTAGCTCAGCCAGGGCAGCGGAATGCCCGTGATCGGAGCCAGCCCGATGGTCATGCCAATGTTGATTACTAACTGAAACACAATCATCGCCAGCACGCCAATCGCCAGCAGAGAACCAAAGTCATCCTTGGCGTTTTGGGCAATAATCACCAGGCGAAAGCAGAGCAGCCAGTAGACGGCAATCACCACCATCGACCCTACAAAGCCCCACTCTTCACCGATCGCCGAAAAGATAAAGTCGGTGTGCTGCTCAGGAATAAAGTTGAGCTGAGTTTGTGAACCCTGGCCCAGTCCCTGCCCCCAAATTTTGCCAGCCCCGATCGCAATGCGCGATTGAATCAAGTGATAGCCGCCGCCCAAGGGGTCTTTGTCGGGGTCGAGAAACAGCACCAGGCGGTTTTTTTGGTAGTCTTGCAGCAGATTCCAGAAAATATCACCCAGCTTGCCCGCCACCAGGTTGACCGCCGTTGCCACTACGGTGCTAAACCAGCGCCAGGGTAGCGTAAACCAGGCAATTAGCCCCATGCCCAGGCTCCATACCAGCCAGCTCGGCAGCATCAGGTGAAACAAAATCGCCGCCACCAGGGGCGACACAAGCAGCACCAGCCAACCGGGGTTACAGTTGGCCCAATAGAGCATGGCCAGAGTAATCGCCCCAAACACCAGCGATGTGCCTAGGTCGGGCTGAATAAACACCAGCGCCCAGGGCAGCGCTAATATTGACAGTGCGCTGGCCAAGCCCCATAGGCTAGACGCATCACGGCGGCTCAGCAAAGACGCTAGGGTAATGATGATGCTGAGTTTGGCAAATTCTGAAGGTTGCAGATAAAATCCAGCCACGCCCAGCCAGCTCTGAGCACCCCCTCCCACAGTGCCAATGAACATCACCGCGACCAGCAGCACGTTGATGACACCGTAGATAATCCACTGCCAGTTGAGCAGGTACTCGTAGCGACTGCGGGCAATCCAAAGCGCTACGCCCAGACCCATTGCCCCCAGCACCGCGTGGTTGAGGCCGTAGCCGGTATTGTCTGTGTTGATCTGGGTGCTGTGAATCACGATTGCCCCAAACACAGTCAGCACTACGGGTAGGGCAAACAGTACCCAGTCAACGCCTTGCCAGCCCACCAGCAGCGATCGCCACTGCTTCTGCACATCGGTTAAAAACATCGCCGTTGACTCCCCGTTCACCCAATCGATTATGCCAAGAACAAGCGGTAGAAGGTGCAAGGTATGGGGTTTAAGGTGCAGGGGACAACCTTGAAACCCCTATACCTTCTACCCTAAACTCTGCATCTAAGACGCTAGCGCGGCCACAGATACCCTAGCCGCCACCTGCTGAGCCATCGCTCGCAGAGCCTTAGCGCTCTCTGAGTCGGGGTGCTGCACCACAATGGGGATGCCCGCATCGCCCCCCTCGCGCACCGCCATCTCTAGCGGAATGCAGCCCAGCACCGGCACCCCCAGCTCCTTCGACAACAGCTCGCCGCCGCCGGAGCCAAAAATGTCGTAGCGCTTGTCGGGCGCATCCGGGGGAATAAACACACTCATGTTTTCGACAATGCCCAGCACCGGCACCTGGAGTTGCTGAAACATTTTCAGCCCTCGGCGAGCGTCTGAAATCGCCACCGACTGGGGGGTAGAGACAATCACCGCCCCGGCCATGGGCACCGCCTGAGCCAGGGTGAGCTGGGCGTCACCCGTACCGGGGGGCAGATCGACCACCAGATAATCTAGCTCGCCCCACTCCACCTGGTAGAGAAACTGGCGAATAATGCCGTTGAGCATGGGGCCACGCCAGATCACCGGCTGATCGCGATCGATTAAAAAGCCCATCGATACCAGCTTGACGCCGTGGTTAAAGGCCGGTTCGAGTACCTCGCCCTGCTTAACTACCACCTGGGCCTCACTCAGGCCCATCATAATCGGCGCGTTGGGGCCGTAGATGTCGGCGTCGATGAGGCCAACTTTTGAGCCCAGTTGAGCCAGCGCTACGGCTAGGTTTACCGCTACGGTGCTTTTGCCCACGCCGCCCTTGCCGCTAGAAACCGCGATGATGTTTTTGACGCCGCCAATGCCAGTGCGATCGGGCAGACCCTTCTGCTGGGGTGTTTCAGCTGTGACATCCACCTTCACCGTCTCAACCCCCGGCAGCGTACGGACCGCTTTCTCGCAGTCTTCCACAATAAACTCGCGCAGGGGACAGGCTGGGGTGGTCAGCACCAAGGTAAAGCTCACGGTGCCGTTATCGATCGCTACGTTGCGGATCATATTGAGATCCACCAGGCTCTTTTGCAGCTCCGGGTCTTGTACGGGGCGCAGCACGTCTAGAACAGAAACTTCGGAGAGGGTTAGGCTCATGGAGTTGGGGGAGTTGGGCCGGGTACAGGGCAATGTTCAGCGGAAAAGGCAGACAGCATTGGCGACCCCTTGGGGTATCGACGTCCAGGGATGCCGCAGGGTGGGCAAGGCCCACCACCTCGCCCGAGCAAGGTCAACGTAGGCCATTCACTATCTTAAGCCGCACTGTCCCCCTTGAGCACAAGTGCTTAGGCCTGAGCCTTACCAGGCCTGGGAGCGAGAATTGCGGCTATCTAAAAGATCGGGGTGCTCAGCTGCCTCGGCCAGGGCCGAAGCCACTCTGGCCGCGTAGGGGCGCAGCAGCGACCAGGCCAGGGGCGACAGCCACCCCCGCAGGGTCACCGAGTAGGAAATCTGGGTGCCCCGCACGGTCGACTTGAGGTGATAGGTGACCCGTTCCTCTAATCCTGGGATGGGCAACACCCGCACGCTGATCAGCTCGTGGGGCTGCACCCGCTCCACAAAAATGTCCACCGGCACCGGGCAGAAGCGAGTAAAGGCCCGGTAGATTAGCCCTGGCTTGGGTTTCAGCCCTCGGGGCGCGTTGGTGCTGGTCAGCAGCGGATGCCAGGAGACATCGGCCAGGTTCATAATGGTTTGCCAGAGCACGTCTACCGAGGCGCTGCTGACGGCAAGGTAAGACTTTTCGAGCTGCTGCTGCACCTGTACCCAGTGCTGAATCAGCTGCATCAGGGTGAGAAACGGACGGGGAAAGGACCAGGCTCTAAACACGGCAGCAGCCTCCAGGCTGAGGTCCCCAGGTCAGCACCTGACAGCAGCGATGAATTAGGGACGTGGGCAAAAAAAACATGGCGGGCAAGGGGACAAGACGTCGCGGGGCGACAAGGGGTTGGGCTAACCGGGACTTTCGTTACAGAGCGTTGCGTTTCTAAACATTTTTCTCAACCTGATGGATGATTTGGGTGTTGGGTATGGTTTCACGGTAGCGTGAGAAAACTGGGTACAGTCGATGGTGTTGCCTGGGCCTGCAGCTCATTATTTAGGGGTGCTAACCAGGGCGAAAAATCCAGCGACGGCGAAAAAATGGATCCTAAGCTCCGCATAAAAGCCATTCCACAGTGTGACATATTCAACCCGGTGCCGACATAACGTATTGTTTTCCCGATGCCATGACCACTACCCCTGTTTCTAAGCCCATTACCACCGCTCCTCCGGCAGATTCTCGCGATCGCGTCAGCGCCATGCTGAAGCAGCTCCAGGACAGCATTTGCCAGCGGCTAGAGGCCCTCGACGGCGGTGCTCAGTTTCAGCAGGATGCCTGGGAGCGGCCCGAGGGCGGCGGCGGGCGATCGCGCGTGATTAAGCAGGGCAATATATTTGAGCAGGGTGGCGTAAACTTTTCTGAAGTGTGGGGCGACCACCTGCCGCCGTCGATTTTGGTGCAGCGCCCCGAGGCGGCAGGCCACCGCTTCTATGCCACCGGCACCTCCATGGTGCTGCACCCCCGCAATCCCTACGTGCCCACGGTGCACCTCAACTATCGCTACTTTGAGGCTGGTCCGGTGTGGTGGTTTGGCGGTGGCATCGACCTCACCCCCTACTACCCCTTCGACGCAGACGTGGTGCACTTTCACCAGACGCTGAAGCAGACCTGCGATCGCCACAATCCTCAGTACTACTCCGTATTCAAGCCCTGGTGCGACGAATACTTCTACCTCAAGCACCGCGGTGAAACTCGGGGTGTAGGCGGCATTTTCTTCGACTACCAGGACGGGCAGGGCATGCTCTATCGCGGTCCCGACGCGGGCAAAGCCGCCGACCAGACCAGCCAGGGCATTGGCGAACTGCCGTCGCGCAGCTGGGACGACCTGTTTAACTTTGCCCGCGACTGCGGCAATGCCTTCTTGCCCGCCTACGTGCCCATTGTGGAGCGTCGCCACGGTACCGACTACAGCGACCACCAGCGGCAGTTTCAGCTCTACCGCCGGGGCCGCTACGTGGAGTTCAACTTGGTCTATGACCGGGGCACCATTTTTGGTCTGCAAACCAATGGCCGTACCGAGTCGATTTTGATGTCGCTGCCCCCCCTGGTGCGCTGGGAGTACGGCTACACCCCCGCTGCCGATAGCCCGGAGGCGCGGCTATACGACGTTTTTCTCAAGCCTCAGGACTGGGTTAACTGGGCCGGTGGCCCGGCGGGCTAAATCAGCCAAAAGCTATGAACGCCTTATCTAATAAGGTGTTTAGCCCTTGCCCCAGGTGGTCTACTTGATAGACGGCCTGGGGCATTCAGTTGTTTAACTTTCTTAAAAAACCCCGTAATCCACATAAATTAAAGGTTTTGGCGATCCACTTTTTGGGGGTTGCCCTTAGAATGAGGCAGTGAAATTCTGGATTGACAGGGGTTTCAGCCATTCTGGCTGCCGGGACTGTTGTTTACGCCCTGGGCCTATCGTTGGAATGCGACTGGATCCCATTGTTTTTTGCCCATAGGAGACAGGTATGAACAAAGCTGAACTCGTTGATACGGTGGCTGAGAAGGCCTCTTCTAGTAGCGACAAGCCCGTGACCAAGAAGGAGGTAGATCTGGTTATTTCTGCCACCATCGACGCCATCATTGAAGCCGTAGCGGCGGGCGAAAAAGTCACCCTGGTAGGGTTTGGCTCCTTTGAACGGCGCGAGCGCAAAGAGCGGGAAGGCCGCAACCCCAAAACCGGCGACACCATGGTGATTCCGGCGACGAAGGTGCCTGCGTTTTCGGCGGGCAAGTTGTTCAAGGAAAAGGTGGCTAAGTAAACGCCTCTTGATTCAAACATCGTCTACTCACACACCTTCAAATCGACCTGTTCACGGGGGAAATTTGGCCTGGGCGGCGGCGATCGCTGACTGTTCCCCCGATTCTTTACTTGATTTTTCGGCCAGCATTAACCCACTGGGGCCACCCGAGTCGGTTATGCAGGCGATGACCGAGGCTCTGGGGCAGCTGCGCCACTACCCGGATCCCAGTTATAGCAATCTGCGCCACGCCCTGGCCGACCATCACCAGCTGCCCCCCGACTGGGTATTGCCGGGGAATGGGGCGGCCGAACTGCTAACCTGGGCCGCCCGCGATCTGGCGGAAGCAGGCACAGACTGTCATCTGCTTACCCCCGCGTTCGGTGACTACGGGCGTGCCCTGGCGGCATTCGACGTTGCTGTCCGGCCCTGGCCTTTGTCCTTAGAGGGAATAGATAGCCTCGATCTGGCGATGTCCTGGCCTGAGCCTAAGGACACCAGCATTCTGATCAACAATCCCCACAACCCCACCGGGCGTTTGTTCACACTGGCTGAGCTGGAGCCGCTGCTAGAGCGGTATGCCACGGTGGTTGTGGATGAAGCCTTTATGGATTTTGTGCCCCCTAACCAGCAGCCGTCCGTGATTCGCTATCTAGGCCGCTACCCCAGTTTGGTCGTGCTCCGGTCGTTGACCAAGTTCTATACGCTGCCCGGTCTGCGCCTGGGCTATGCTCTGGGGCACCCCGATCGCCTGCTCCGCTGGCAGCGCTGGCGCGACCCCTGGCCGGTGAATGCTCTAGCGGCGGCGGCGGCGATCGCGGCGGTGGGCGATATTGCCTTTCAGCGGCGCACCTGGGAGTGGTTGCCCCCGGCTCGAAAGGCTTTATTCAACGGATTGCAGGCTATGCCTGGGCTATCACCGCTGGCGGGGGCCGCCAACTATCTGCTGGTCAAAACCACGACCCCAGCCCCGCTGCTTCAGGGGCTGCTGCTGCGTCACCACCAGGTTTTGATTCGCGACTGCCTGAGCTTTGCGGAACTGGGGCCAGCCTATTTTCGAGTTGCCGTGCGCACCGAGGCCGAAAATGCCCGTTTGCTAACAGCTCTGAGCCAGGGGATAGCGGTATGATGCTCGCAATCGCACAGCCTTTGCCATGACCACCCTTGTCCCACCGCTGCTGCACCTCGAACCACCCCCCGAACTCAAGGTGGTCAACATGACCAAGCGGTTTGGCAGCCTGGTGGCCCTCAAAGACGTTACCCTCACCCTCAAGCCCGGCACCTTTCACGGCCTGCTGGGCGAGAACGGAGCCGGCAAGAGCACGCTGGTGAAGTGCATTATGGGCTTCTACGCCCCCACCGCCGGGCAGGTGCTGATCGACGACCGGGTCTACCCGATTAAAAGCCCCAAGGATGCCCACGGCTGCGGCATTGGGATGGTGTACCAGCACTTTACCTCGGTACCCGCCATGACGGTGGCCGAAAACCTGGTGCTCAGCCGCTACGATCGCACCCCGGTGATTAACTGGAAGCAGGAGTACGCCGCCCTGCGCGCCTTCATGGCGCGATCGCCCTTTCAAGTTGACCTCGACCTGCCCGTGGAGCAGCTGGCGGCGGGCCAAAAGCAAAAGCTCGAAATTCTCAAGCAGCTCTACCTGCAAAGCCGCATTCTCATTCTCGACGAGCCGACCTCGGTGCTCACCCCCGACGAGGCCAACGAGGTGCTGGGGCTGCTGCGCCAGGAAGTTCAGGCGGGCCACCTCAGCGTGCTGTTGATTACCCACAAGTTTCGCGAGGTGCTGGCCTTTACCGACGAGGTGACGGTGCTGCGCAGGGGGCAGCTGGCGGGCCACGGGGCCGTGGCCGACCTCACCGTGGCCGATATGGCCCGCCTGATGTTGGGGGCCGAGCGCGCCACTAAAACCGTTGTTAAAACCGATGTGGTGGCGCGGCGGGCAGGGCTGGAGGTGAAGGGGCTAGGGGCCTTAAAGGACAACGGTCTAACCGCCTTTGGCCCCCTCGATTTGACCGTGCACAGCGGCGAAATTGTCGGTATTGCTGGGGTCTCAGGCAACGGCCAGCGGGAGCTGATGGAGGTGCTAGCCGGGCAGCGATCGCCCACCGAGGGCCAGATTTGTGTAGCTGGCCAACCCTACCGCGCCACCCGCACCGAAATGGTGCGCCACGGGGTCTGTGCCCTGCCTGAAGAACCCCTGCGCAACGCCTGCGTTCCCGGCATGAGCGTGGCCGAAAACCTAGCCCTGCGCACCTTCGATCGCCCGCCCCAGGCCCGCTGGACCTGGCTGCGGCTCGGCGCAATTCGCCAGGCGGCCCAGCGGCTGATTGAAACGTTTCGCGTCAAAACCCCCTCCCCCGAAACCCCAGTTCAAAACCTATCGGGGGGCAATGTGCAGCGCACGGTGCTGGCGCGGGAGTTGTCTGCGCCCGACATCAGGGTGCTGATTGCCGCCAACCCCTGCTTTGGCCTTGATTTTTCCGCTGTCGATCAGATTCACAACGCCATTGTGGAGGCCCGCAACCGGGGGGTGGCGGTGCTGCTGGTTAGCGAAGACCTCGATGAGCTGCTGGCCCTCAGCGATCGCATTTTGGTGATTAGCGAGGGGCAGTTTGTCTATAGCAGCCCCATTGAGCAGGCTAACGTTACCGACATTGGCCACAAAATGGCTGGGCACTAGGGTTTGTGGGGATTTCCCCCTCGCTACCCTGGCCTCTCAGCGGGTAAACTACAGATCCAACCCTGAATAAGCTGTACAGGCTGTACAGATCGTATTGATACCGTCCCGAAACACGCGAGTCAGATCATGGGTGAACCGTTAACGCCTCAAATTCCAGGAATTGCCGACGCCGATTGCCTGGCCCTGGTGCGCGAATACTGTCAGCTAGCGGCCCGTCCCAGCCTGAGCGATGCCGAAAGCCAGCGCCTCGATCAGCTGTTGGCCATGGCCGAAACCGACGGTCGCCTCGACTTTTGGATCAACGAAGCTGACCATTTTATCGACCACGCCATTGGGCTGGGTAGCGCCACTCGGGTTTACGCTTCCGTCAACGAAAACTTGAAGTCGCGGCTGCGGGAGCTGCTCGATCTGACCCATGCCGCAAACCCCGGCGACAAGGCCCTGGAGCTGCTCGAAGAACTCGACGAAAGCCTGACCGAGGGCACCCGCCAGGTGCAGCAGCAGCTGGCCAAGCGCGGCTACGACCCTGGCCCCGTAGACGGCGTAGCCGGGCCTAAGACCCAGCGCGCCCTGCGCAATTTTCAGCAGTCTTTAGAGTCGGGCTGTTAGATCTGGGGCACCGTCGTTGTGCTCGGTCCACCAGCGATGGCTAAAACGGACGGTGGAGGCGATCGCATGAATTGCGATCGCCTCCACCGTTGACCTATGCCCCTATAGAGGTATAAATCAGCCGATGCGCAGCAGCTCAACGTCAAACAGCAGCGTCGCGTTGGGTGGAATGACTCCGCCTGCGCCCCGGCTACCGTAGCCCAGCTCAGCGGGAATCACCAGCTTGCGCTGACCGCCCACTCGCATGGTGCCAACGCCTTCATCCCAGCCCTTAATGACCTGACCAACGCCGATTTGAAAGGTGAAGGGGCGGCCGCGATCGCGCGAACTGTCGAACTTGGTGCCGTTTTCGAGGGTGCCGGTGTAGTGTACGGTGACCCGCTGCCCCGGCTGCGGCATCGCCCCGGTGCCCTCGACCACATCGACGTACTGAAGACCGGAGTCGGTAGTCACTAAATCTTCTGCGGGCATAGCGGTTTCAGGGGTAATGTCGGGAGCTAAATCGGCGGCAGCTTGGGCAATCTGCGCCACCGGCTCACTCAGGGTAGTGGCGGCTTCAGCCACCTCGGCGCGGTTCAGGCCTGAGGCGATCGCCTCAGGTTGAGAGCCGGTAAACTGAGCCACTAGCAGCACCACGCAACAGGCTGCTAAAACCCCCAGGCTAATCAAAATCTCTCGCACAATTGACCTCCCATCCAAGCATTGTCTTTCCCCCGATCATATAGCAATCCCCCCTCCCCTACTCCCCCACCCATCTACCCATCCCCCCTCTCACTTATCCATCCTCCCACTCACACGCCTACCCAAACCGATACCCAAATCCCCTCAACGTCGTCACGTACTGCGGATTGGCCGGGTCAACCTCAATTTTTTCTCGCAGCCAGCGAATGTGCACATCTACGGTCTTGCGATCGCCGACAAAATCTGTGCCCCAAATCGCCTGAATCAGTTCTTCTCGCGACCAGACCCGATTAGGACTCTGAATAAACAGTTCTAAAATGCGAAACTCCTTGGGCGACAGACTCACCTCTCTGCCCGCCACCGTTACCCTAAACTCGGTGGTACACAGCACAATGTCTTTGTAGGTCAAGACGGCGGTATCGGGTTTGGCCGTTGACCACTGCTGTCGCCGCAGCAGGGCTCGACAGCGGGCAATTAGCTCTCGCATGCCAAAGGGTTTGGGCAGATAATCGTCGGCCCCCACCTCTAGCCCCACCACCCGATCCATCTCCGCTCCCTTGGCGCTCAATATCAAAATGGGAATATCCAGGTTGTGGTGACGCATCAGGCGGCAAATATCGAGCCCGTTTACCCCAGGCAACATCAGGTCGACAATTGCCAGGTCAACCCTCAACCCCGCCAGACCCTCTTTAGCGGCCGGAAAAATTAGCTCTAAGGCCCGCTGGCCCGACTCAGCCGTAATTACCTGGTAGCCCTGCTCGTTGAGCGCCATGGCCACGGTTTCACGAATCAAATCTTCGTCGTCGATGATCAAAATGCGCTCTTGCCCGCCCGACAGCGGTGATAGAGCAGGGGTTACGTTTTGCACAGCAGGGCCAAGCGCCTAATAACGACTCGGGCAGACCCCAAAGCGCTGGCGATCGCAGAGGCGATCGCCTCCATCGCCGTCGGCTTTACACCAAACGTCGGCTTCGGCAGGACGCTGGCGCGCCTGGTAGCGTCCCAGTTTGAGCTTTTCAGCCATTAACCTACGTCCTCAGCTGCCGAGCCAAGGCAATACATCCCCTCCAGGCTCTTTCATGGGGGCGATCGACTTGACGCTACCCTGGCCCTTGGCTATGGCCACCGCCAGCGCCCTAAGGTCTGCACTAATCGTTAATGGTGTCGGATTCAGCTTAAGGAAACATCGGATTCTGGTTAAGCTTACGTAAACTCGCCGGCCCTGGGCTAACGTGTCGCCCCTGCTTCGGCATCGCGGCTGGCGTCTGGGCGAGTTGCAGCGGCGTCTAGCATGGGCAGCAGCACCTCCAGTCGATTGCTGTCGCCGCTGCCCTGCACCTTAATCTGACCGCCGTGGCGCTGGGCTAGGTGCTGACTCAGCAGCAGCCCCAGCAGGGGACGAGGAATTTTACCAGGGGCGAATGGGGCCGCCGAAGCATGCAGGATCTCAACCACCTTCGTCGGTAGCCCCTCCCCCAACCAGGGGTTAGACAACCACAGACCCAGGGCCAGGCCCTGGCCCCGTCGGCAGGCGTGAACGCGCAGGGTACTGTTGTCTCCAGCTCCCTGCATCATGCTAACCATTAGGTGATACAAAATCTGCTTAACCACCCGCTGGTCTAGTATCCAGTGGGTTTCCCCTGGCTCCACGGTCAAGGTGAGGGTTTGCACGTGTTTTTCGGCCAGCGGGGTGAGGGCTGCAACCACCTGCTGTCCAAGGGCTTCAATATCGACGGCGGTAGGCACTAGCTCGGCGCGTTCCGCCTCTGTGGGGTTGAGGTCAATGAGCTCATCGACCAGGGTCATTAGGGTTTGGCTGCTGCGGTGCACAATGTCGGTGTACTCCCGCTGCTTGGGGGTTAGGGGGCCATAGATCTCCCGGCTCAGCATCGTACTCATGCCCAGCACCGTCGTCAGTGGACTGCGCAGCTCCTGAGTGAGTTGGGTCAGCAGGTTGAGGCGCACCCGATCGACAATGGTTTCTAGACCCACTGGCCCTGCTGGGCCGGGCGGGGCCAGGACTGCTCTGGCGGTTGCGCTCTGGCGCTCGTATTCGCTCATGCCCCAGCGGGCCGCCATGGCCAAAAATCCCAGGTCTTGCCCACTAAACCGTCTGGGGCGCACATCCATAACCGCCAGGGCACCGAGGCAGATGCCCTGGGCCGTCATCAGCGGCACGCCACAGTAGGCTCTAATGCCGTAGGTGCCCACCAATTCGCTTTGGGCTAAGACCGGGTTTTCGGCGGTGTCGGGCACGACCAACGGCTGTTCGCTGTCGAGAATGTAGACCCCCAACCCGCTGCTGAGGGGCAGCTGTCGATGCTGCGACAGAGGGTTCCCTACCCCCAGCGACGACAGGCCAACGGCGGCATGGATCTGCTCAGCAGAGCCGTTGGCCACGGTTACTACGGCCAGCGGCACCCCCAAAAAACGAGCGGCCACCTGTGCGGCTTCATCCCAGGCGGGAATGCTGCGGGGTTGGTCTAGTTGAAGCGCTGCGATCGCCTGGCTGCGCCGCTGCAGCCGTTCACCCCAGGCCAGACCAAGCGGGCAGGCGGGGCCTGGCGAAACGATCGCCTCCCCGGGCTGATCGTCGCCCATTGCGGCTTCCCCCTCAGATTGCACCGGAAATACAGAAACGCCCATGGCCAACGCCTAACCCCTGCTGATACACAGGCTTAAGGTGCCCTAAGACTGCAGCTCAAGTAACGGCAGGCGGCAGCGAACGGTATCTTTATTAGCCAGCTAGAGAATTGGCTATCTATGATTCGATCCGATCGCTGCGGCCTGAGTCGTACCCTGTGGGCGAGTCTAGGTCAGGGCCTGGGGCAATTCGGAGGTGACGGCCTCCACCGGCATCTGGTCGAGCAGGGTCCAGATCTGCTGCAGCATTGGCCCCAGCCCCGTACCGGCCACCGCCGAAATGCCGTACACTGGCCCTGGCACCAGCCCCTCAAACTGGCCCATCAGTTCGCCTAGCACCTCAGGGGTGAGGGCATCCACTTTGTTGAGGGCCAGCACTTGGGGGCGATCGCTGAGGTCGCGGCCGTAGGCCTCTAGCTCCTGCTGAATGGTGTGAAAGTTGTCAAGCGGGTGCTCGGCAGTGGCATCAACCACATGCAGCAGTAGCCGGGTGCGCTCAATGTGGCGCAGAAACTCGTGCCCTAGCCCTAGCCCCTGGTGTGCCCCCTCAATTAGCCCAGGAATATCGGCAAAAACGGTGCCATCGCCGGTAGGGCGGCGCACTACCCCAAGGTTAGGTACCAGGGTAGTAAACGGGTAATCGGCAATTTTGGGGCGAGCCGCCGACAGGGCTGAAATTAGGGTTGACTTGCCTGCGTTGGGTAGGCCCACAATGCCCACCTCCGCCAGCAGCTTGAGCTCCAGGCGAAGCCGGCGCTCTTCGCCCGGTAAGCCCGGTAGAGCGTGCTCTGGAGCCCGGTTGCGATTGCTTAAAAAGTGGCGGTTGCCCAGCCCGCCCTTGCCCCCCTCGGCCACACAGAGCACCTGGTCGGCAGTGACCAAGTCGCCCAGCAGCTCGTCGGTCTCAACGTCATACACCGCCGTACCGCAGGGTACCTCCAGGTATAGATCGGCCCCGGCCGCCCCGGTCATATTCTTGGGGCCACCTCGCTGGCCGTTGTCGGCTTTGAACCGATGGGCGTAGCGAAAATCGAGCAGGGTCTGCAGCTGCGGCGTGGCCCTTAGGTACACCGAACCGCCGGGGCCGCCATTGCCTCCAGCTGGCCCCCCGGCGGGCACGTACTTCTCGCGCCGAAACGCCACAATGCCATCGCCGCCGTCGCCCGCAATGACCTCAACCTCAGCTTGATCGATAAATTGCATTACTGGGTGCCGCCGTTGGCAGACTGCTGAAGCTCAATCATGGCCGCTCGAATTTGCTCCGCCAGGGCCGGATCCTGAGGATAGGCGGCTGTAATCGCGTTGAACTGACGTGCCGTTAACCCGTTGGCTTCTACAATGTCGCTGGCCTTGTTGCAGTAGTTGACCACAATGGTGCGTACGCTGTTGCGCAGATTGCGGGGCAGCTGGTTGAGGTTGGCGGTGCCAGTGCAGCTCATATCGATGCTGGCGAGGTCTTGCCCGGTGCCGGTTAGCAGCGTTCGAATCTGGCTCAGCGCCTCGTTGCGGGGGGTATCCATCTCCAAGATCGAGGTGGCGTAGCCAATCACCTGTTCCTGGGGAATGCCGCTATCTTGAGCCCAGGCGGCTCCTAGGGTAATGTTGCCCGCCGCCGTTGGCAGTTGCGCCCCTGCCCCCGCTAGCAGGCTGAGACTGGCCACAGCCGCAGCAATAACGGCACTGCGGCCGGGGTTTGCAAGTGGTAAACGGTGAATAAATCGGTGAATCATTATGTGTTTTTCTCCTGTGCTGGTATTAACCAGAATGGCCCCGTGCTCCAATGACCGTGCTCCAATAACCGTGTTTTAAGGATTGAAAACATCTGCTTGGGCTCTGAAGTGCCGACCCCGGTATGTCGCCTAGATAGTTAATCTGGACGGGCTCTCAGCCCAGACGGGGCAGCACCCGCACTAGTTCCAGGTCTTAGACTATGCACCCCCAGGCTTTAGCCCTTGGCAGAGTTCTATGACTTTTGTGTGTAGAGTAGCGCGTTCATCCCGGCCCTGCTTTAGATCAGACTCTAATTCTAGTAGTAAAGGCAGGCTGCGATGCAATTGGGTCAAACTCAGCGATCGCACCTCCTGCTTTAAAAAGTAAATGCGCTTGGGGTTGGCCACCTCAGCGGCGGCGGCTACCTCGGCGTCGCTCTGCACTCCGGCCTGAATCAGCACCTTCAGCCACAGCCACAGCCGAAACTGGCTGACCAGGGTGGCGACAATTCGCAGGGCAGGCTCGTTGCGATCGAGCAGGTCGTTGACTAAAGCCAGGGCCGTGGGGGTATCGCCCTGTTTGAGCGCCTGGGCCAGCTTCAGGCTGGTTTGGGTAGAAATGGTCACCAATTCTGTCGCTACGGTCGGTGGAATGGGATGCAGGCGAGATCCCCAGTAGAGAGCCAGCTTCTCTAGCTCCAGGTGCAGCTGTCGGGTGTCGTTGCCCACTGCCTCGGCCAGCAGGTCGACGGTGGCAGATTCCAGAGACATCCCTCGGGCCTGAGCTACAGTTACCACCTGCTGGCGAATTTGGTCAGTCTTCCAGGGCGGAATAGTTGCAAACTCGCGGATCTCACCCCAGGTCTTAAAAAATTTAGTGAACTTGGCTCGCCCGTCGGGCTTAGCAGTGCTGGTGAGCAGCAGCACCGTGGTGTCGGGCAGCTGGGGCAGCGTGCGCTCAAACTCCGCCAGCACCGCCTCGGGGCAGCGCTGACCCAGGCCGGTGTTTTGCAGCCACACCAGCCGCTGCCCCTGCCCAAAGGGGGGTGTCATTGCCTGATTCAGCGCCTGGGCGGGGCTAGTAGCGGTGTCAGCAGAAATGATGTCGTAATTGAAGCTGGCCCAGGCCTCGTCGAGGGTGCGCTGGCGCAGGTCGTGGATAGCCTGTTGGAGGGCAAAGTCGTCGTCGCCCCAGAAGTAGTAGGCGGGCRYKSRRAGRRRRWGGNTGRRWSRRTKRSYRARGRRSGMGRTGNSYKRATRGRSGASRAMTKCAARSTNNTCRANNNMATYYYKRAYYSMRAANTTNTTGAACMWWSYATTYYTSTTCSYGCSGGGCATCGTGGGATGATAAAACCTCCTGCGGGGAGCAGTTCTAAAGACGGGATTGTTGGATCTATGGCAGAGCTGGTACAAAGCCCAATTTTAGAAGAAAGCTTTGCGTTAATAGACCAGGAGTTTGGGGCGCATAGGTTTACCCCAGCGGAGTACGCGGTGGTGCGGCGGATGATTCACAGTACCGCTGATTTTGAATTTAAGGATTTGGTGGTGTTTGGCGAGGGAGCGATCGCCGCTGCCCTCCAACATCTTTCCACAGCTGGCCCCATTATTGTGGATGTGACGATGGTGCGCCAGGGGGTGGTTGGGATGGTGGAGCGCACGTTTCAAAATCCGCTGCTGACGGCGGTGGCGGTGGGCGAGCCAGCGGAGTCGGGGCGCACCCGAACCGAGACGGGGCTGCTGCGGTGTCTGGAGCAGTACCCCAACGCGCTGGTGGTGATTGGCAATGCGCCCACGGCGTTGATGGCGCTGTGCGATCGCATTGACATTGGCCAGGCCCAGCCCGCTCTGGTGATCGGTGCTCCGGTCGGCTTTGTGGCGGTGGAGGCCTCCAAGCAGCGGCTGGCTCAGACCGCCGTGCCGCAAATTCGTGTCGATGGGCGCAAGGGTGGTTCAGCGGTGGCGGCCGCTATGCTCAATGCCCTGCTGGTGCTGGCTTGGGAGCAGCAGCCATGACCTCAGCGGATAACTCAAAAGCGCCTACAATTCACGTGGTCGGGGTGGGGCTCGATGGGCAGGCGGGGCTGACTCAGGTCACCCTGGCCCTAGTCCAACGGGCGGTGGTGCTGGTAGGGAGCGATCGCCAGCTCAGCTACTTCCCCGATGGGCAGGCCGAGCGGTGGCCCCTCAACGACCTCAAGAGCACCCTCGACCGCTTGCGCCAGTGGTTGACCAGCGGCCAATCCGGTATTGCCGTGGTGCTGGCCTCGGGCGACCCGCTCTTTTTTGGCCTGGGACGGCTCCTGCTAAAACACTTGCCTCCTGAAAGTCTCGCTTTTCACCCCCACCTGAGCGCGGTGCAGCTGGCCTTTGGTCGGCTCAAGCTGCCCTGGCAGGGAGCCACGTTAATTAGCGCCCATGGCCGCTCGACCGACACCCTGATCGCCGCCCTGCGCCGAGGCGACGAGCTGATTGCGGTATTGACCGACCCTACCCATACCCCAGCCGCCCTAGGGCAGCTCGTTTTGGGTTTAGACTTGCCCTGTTCCTACCGACTGTGGGTGTGCGAAAACCTGGGTGGTGACGACGAACAGGTGCGCGAGTTTGCGCTGGAGGAGGCTGCTTCAGCAACCTTTGCCCGCCTCAATGTCGTGGTGCTGCAGCGGTGGCAGGTCGATTTTGACCAGGACGATCTACCCCTGGTGGGTCTGCCCGATCGCGCCTTTGCCACCTTTAGCGATCGCCCCAGCTTAATCACCAAGCGCGACATTCGCATTCAAATATTGGCCGACCTAGACCCCAGGCCCAAGCAGGTGATTTGGGATGTTGGCGCGGGCACCGGCTCTGTCAGCGTGGAACTCAGTCGGCTCTGCCCTACGGCCCAGGTCTATGCGATCGAAAAAACCGCCGCTGGCCACAGCCTGATTCAGCAGAACCAGCGCCACCTGGGCAGCCCCAACCTGCACCCCATCTATGGTGCTGCGCCCGCAGCGCTAGCCGCTTTGCCCGACCCCGATCGCATTTTTATCGGCGGCAGCGGCGGTCACCTGAGCAACATTCTCGACCTGGGGGCGTGCCGCCTCCGGCCTCAGGGGCACATCGTCCTGGCCCTGGCCACCCTGGAGCACATAGGCGCGGTACTCGCCTGGGCCGATGGCACCGCCACCAGCCCACAGCCATGGTCGGTTCAACTGCGCCAAATTCAGGTCCAGCATGGTGTGCGGGTTGGCTCGCTCACCCGCTGGCAGCCGCTGACGCCGATTACGCTGATCTCGCTGTCACCCAAACAGCCATAGCCCTAGTCCGGTCAGCCCCAGCAGCCCCAGGGGCAGTACCCCGGTCAGCGGCTGGTCGGGTAGCCCCACCAGCCACAGGGGGCCGTCTTGACCGGGCTTGAGCAAGGCCAGGGCATCGATCGCGGCGATCGCAAACACCCAGCCTGCGTGCAGCCCCCAGGCCAGTCCCAGACTGCCCCCAGCTACCCAGCGGGCCAGCAGCAGCACCGCCCCCATCACCGCTAGGCCGGGCAGCTGAGGTGCTCCGGCGGGGCCATCCCACACCAGGTGAGAGACGGCAAAAATCAGGCTGACGGCGATCGCCATCAGCCAAACGGGCCAAGCTTGCGCCAGCCCATTCACCAGCACGCCCCGAAAGACCAGTTCTTCAATCCAGCCCACAAACAGCGCCAGGGGCAGCACTGCAAGCAGCACTACCCCCGGCGAAGGACCTGCACTTTCGGGGTTAGGCCCTGGCACCTCAGAATGTGGTGGAGCAATTGGGGATCGCCATCTGCGCCAGCCTAAGCTCAGCTGTAGCGCGACGAGCGCAACTACGCCACCTGCCGCGATCGCAAAGCCCACCACCATCAACCAGCCAAAGGACTGATTCCAGGCAATGCCGTAGTCAGACCAGGCCCCCGCCTCCAGGCGGCGATGCACCTCGACGGCTACCGGCGCTAATAGGTATAGCGGCAGCAGCAGGGGCAGCTTGTGCTGAGGCGCAACCGGATACGTCAGCGGAATTTGACCAATACGAGCAACCAGCAAACTAGCTGGAATGCCCAGGGCGATCCAGCTCAAAAAAAAACAATTAGATGGGCGATCGCCAACATGTTCACCGTCAAATTCAGCATAGTAGACCCGTACTATTCTTCGTCTGAGTCGGCATCAAGCTGCTTGAGGTGAATGTGCTTGTAGCCCAGCTTAATTTCAAACTCATCGCCAGACTTGAGGCCCATTTCTTGTGTGTAGGTAGCCCCAATAACAATTTGACCATTCTTGTGGACACTCACCCGATAAGTGGGTTCGCGCCCTCGGCCATCCCTGCTGCTTTCAGGATCAAGATTGATGCCTTTGGCCTCTAGCAGCGCATCGTAAAAGCCAGACAGATTGACCCGCGCCTGATTGTCTTTAGTAAGGGTGTAGTAACCACATGCTTTGGCAGTTTCGCGCTTGGTGAGGTTGGAAAGGTCCTTGACCTTCTGCAGCAGTGCTTTACCGGTCAGGGGTGTGGGTTTTTCGGCCATTGTTCAGTAGAAATCCTTATGGTAAGACGTGAAGCTAGAAAATGAAAAATAGTGGGTCAACCCGCAAATAAGGTTAACAACCAGTAAGCAATAGCAAATGAATATTAGCAAACAAATCTGCCCGTTCACACCACCAATTATAGTCATAGCGTCAAAAGCTGTCACCCGAAAATAACAAATAGTTTTGACGAGCTTTTGCTGATTATCTCCACATACCATTGATTTTCCTTTGGCTAGACGACTTGAGAAAAGCTTCTGCTTGAATGCGGCCATAGCACCGTTAGTTTGCCCTACAGCGGCAGGGCAAATGCTGAGTCAGCTCAAATTTTTTCGGGTTGACCAGTACTGAACTGATTTGTACGCAGTAGCGGCCCAATCTAGTAGCTCTGGCTCTATTCTTCATTTCATAGCTGTTGAGCTGCTTTCCGGTCAGAAGTGGCTTTCTGCTTAAGCTATCCGGTCTCTAAACATCAGGGGTTGAGCTTTAAGTCAATGGCATTGATGGCGTCAGTCAATCGTTCCCAACAAAATTTTCGGCGAGAGGTCAATATCATGTTTCTGCAGTAATCAGGTTTCAAAGACTCAATTTTCTAGGGCAGGCACAGCGGCATCTATCCTAAGGCGTAGATCTGTTGATCAAAGATGGCTAAGGTTAACTTGTCAGCGTTTTGAGGCGGCCTTTCGCTACTGCCAAAAGCAAGTTTGTCGCCTGACGATGTTGGAGCGGCTCTAGAGAAACAGGCTATAGAAGCGCGATCGCAGGCGCTTTTCTCTAAAGGGAAATTCAGCTGGTCGATCACGGGTATCTACACCAAGAGCAGCTCGGCATCCGTGAAAACTCCCAAGTTTTGTTTAAGCACTCGCAATCTGCTCAGGAGCTAGCTGAACGCCTGACAAACTGCTTCTTGGGGATGAACTGAGGCATCGAATTTGAATTGCTCGTCCACAAACCCCAAGCCTGAGCAGAGGCGGTTACTGTGCGGGTTGGCGTTGTCAACACCCTCGCATCAAGTTCTGTCGCAGAGCGTTCTCACGGGCAGTTCTCAACCAATACTTCCCCCCTGATTGGTGTCGCTAGGTTGGTTAGGTTGGTACCTTCAATGATTGGTGGGGTGCGTCACCGCCAGGCGCGACGCACCGGAGCTAATCCCAATATCAATTGGGTTTGGCACAACTCGCGCTTGTACAGGTCATCAGTTCTGACCAAAAGGCTCAGGACACCAGCGTTAGCTCTGGCGCAGCTGATCGAGCACGCTTTGGTCTTCCATGGTGGAGGCATCGCCTGCGATCGCCTCGCCGCTGGCCAAATTGCGCAAAAAGCGGCGAATAATCTTGCCCGATCGCGTTTTGGGCAGAGCATCGGCAAACTGAATTTCGCCGGGGCGGGCGATCGCGCCGATTTCGTTCACCACGTGCTGCTTGAGGGTCTGCTTCAGCTCGTCGCTGGGGCTGTACTGGCCCTCTAAAATGACAAAGGCGAAAATGTCTTCGCCCTTGACCTCGTCCTTGCGGCCCACCACAGCGGCCTCGGCCACGGCGGGGTGCGAGACAAGCGCCGACTCCACTTCCATGGTGCCCAGGCGGTGACCCGACACATTGATCACGTCGTCTACGCGGCCCATCACCCAAAAGTAGCCATCGGCGTCTTTACGCGCCCCATCGCCAGCAAAGTAGAGATACTGGCCATCGACCGGGGCAATGTGCTCCCAGTAGGTGCGACGAAAGCGATCGTCGTCGCCGTAGACCGTGCGCATCATGCTGGGCCAGGGGTGCTTGATCACCAGGTAGCCGCCCTCGCCGGGGGCCACGGGGTTGCCTTCCAAATCCACAACGTCGGCCAAAATACCGGGGAAGGGCAGGGTGGCTGAGCCAGGTTTAGTGGCGATCGCCCCTGGCAGCGGCGTAATCATAAAGCCGCCGGTCTCCGTCTGCCACCAGGTATCAACTATCGGGCAGCGCTCGCCGCCGATCACCTGGTGGTACCACATCCAGGCTTCGGGATTAATCGGTTCGCCCACCGTGCCCAGCAGCCGCAGCGACGACAGATCGCGGGCCTTGGGCAGCGCGTCGCCCATTTTAATAAAGGCGCGAATGGCCGTAGGCGCGGTGTAGAAAATGGTGACACCGTACTTCTCAATCACATCCCAAAAGCAGCCGGGGTTTGAGGGCCGGGGCACCCCTTCGTACATCATCGTGGTCGCCCCATTCGACAGCGGGCCGTAGACAATGTAGCTGTGGCCGGTAATCCAGCCCACATCGGCGGTGCACCAGTAGACATCGGTGTCTTTGATGTCGAAGGCCCATTTGAAGGTGGTGTGGGTGTAGAGGTTGTAGCCGCCCGTGGTGTGCACCACCCCCTTGGGTTTGCCCGTGGTGCCGCTGGTGTAAAGAATAAACAGCAGATCTTCGGCGTCCATTTCTTCAGGCGGGCAGTGGGCCGAGGCGGTGGCCTGCAGCTCGTGCCACCAGTGGTCGCGCCCCTCCACCATCGAGATATCTTCTTTGGTGCGCTGCACCACCAGCACGCTAGAGACGCTGGGTACGCCGCCGCCCTCTAGAGCCTGATCGACGGCGGCTTTGAGCGGCACCACCTTGTCTTTGCGGAAGCCGCCGTCGGCGGTGATCACTACCTTGGCCTCGGCGTCGTTGAGGCGATCTTTGAGGGCCTCGGCGCTAAAGCCGCCAAAGATAACGGTGTGGGGGGCACCAATGCGGGCACAGGCCAGCATAGCGATCGCCGCCTCGGGCACCATCGGCATGTAGATGCCGACGCGATCGCCCTTTTGCACCCCCAGCCCCTTCAGCACGTTGGCTACCTGGCACACCTCCCGGTGCAGCTGCGCGTAGGTGAGGGTGCGACTGTCGCCCGGTTCCCCTTCCCAAATCAGGGCGGCTTTGTTGCGCCGCCAGGTGGTCAGGTGGCGGTCTAAACAGTTGTAGGAAATATTGATTTTGCCGCCCACAAACCACTTGGCAAAGGGAGGCTGCCAGTCGAGCACCGTATCCCAAGGCTTAAACCAGTGCAGCTCCTGACTGGCCAAATCGGCCCAAAACTGAGCAGGGTCTGCCGCCGCCCGCTCAGCCAGAGCCCGATACTCCTCCATGCCCTTGATCGAGGCATCTTGTACAAACCCATCGGATGGGGGAAAGAGGCGGTTTTCGTGTAGAACCGATTCGATGGTGGGGGAAGCCATAGACAGTGCTGAGTCGCTTACGAACACAAATAGGGTAGATGAAAGCCGCTGTAGAGGGGCGGTGTCCTGTGAAAACCATACGATTTTTAGCGACCCTTTGAACAGCGACTATGGTTTCCTTAACGTTTTTTGGCCTGTCAGCCTAAAGCTAGAAAAAGCCTTGCTCCTGGGGCCACAGAGCTAAACCAATGCGAAGTTTAATCCGACTTCGGTGAAGGTAGACCCAGGGGCGGGCGGGCTGAAGACCCAACGGCTAAAGCTCATCCTAAAACAGATAACACTAAGACTTAATGTAGAGCGGCTGATTTTGGCCCCGCTACTGATTTAATCAAAGTCATTATTACCACTGTTGAACCAGCTAAAGGCCGAAGCGCTCCAGTGGACCGGAGCCAGTCGTCTGAAGGGGTCGTAATTTCCATTAAGGTTATCAATGGCTAATGTTTTATCGTCGGTCGAGCGCTTCGGACGAGGGTGGCCCAGGATTTTAGCCGTGGCGGTAGGGTATTTCATTGTCGCCAGACTCAGCCTTCAGTTCAGCCTTCTATTTGGTGATGGGGAACCTGTCCTGCCCATCTGGCCGCCAGCGGGCTATAGCCAGGGTGTTGCACTGCTAATGGGGGCTACCCTGGCACCGGGGATAACCCTGGGTTCACTCCTGTTTACCCTTACCTCCCCCTCCGAACTGGCCTGGCACTGGCATTTTGTTGCTGCCGCCAACAATACGCTCCAGCCGCTGATTGGGCTCTGGCTGCTGCGTCGGGTCGGTTTCATTACCACTCTCACCCGTATTAAAGATGTCGGAGCTTTCATTGGCCTGGGGGCTGTGGCTCCGGCCATTTTCAGCGCTACGGTAGGCATCACCTACTTTTGTCTCATGACCCCTATGCTCTGGGCGACCTATCCCACAGCCTGGTTTAGCTGGTGGATTAGCAACGTGACCGGGGCCGTTTTAATTACTCCCCTGATGATTACCTGGCACCAAGGTATACAGCGGGTTCGCAATTTCTACGCGCCACCTCTAGTTGGGCTATGGCTGGTCGTCTTGATCGCTTTGAGCTGGTATGTATTCTACGGCTCCGATCGCCAGTACGACTTGAGCTACGTGCTTTTTCCGGTAGTGATGTGGGCAGCGCTGCGGTTAGGACCTTTTTGGGCTGCTCTAGGTTCCGCTGCAGTTACCGTGATTGCCACCTGGGGAATCGTTCAAACGGTTGGGTCTTCTCCAGGTCACAATTTGGCCCTCCTGCACCTGCAGGCCTACATCTGCGTGCTGACATTTACGGCGCTGATCTTGGCGGGTGTGGTGGCCGAGCGCGAGCAGGCTCGTCAGGCCCTGCAGGAGGAAAAAGAAAAATCGGAGCAGCTGTTGCTGAATATTTTGCCCTTGCCGATCGCCACTCGACTCAAGCAGGGGCGCAACACCATCGCCGACCACTTTGCCGAGGTCACGGTAATGTTTGCCGATATTGTCGAGTTTACCCAGCTCTCCGAGCACCTCAGTCCCCAGGACCTGGTGGCGCTGCTCAACGATATCTTTTCTCAGTTTGATCATCTGGCCGAGCAGCACCAGCTCGAAAAGATTAAAACCATTGGCGATGCCTACATGGTGGTTGGGGGCATACCCCACGAGCGCGACGACCATGCCCAGGCCGTGGCCGACATGGCCCTCGATATGCAGGCCATGGCCCAGGCCTTTAGCGATCGCACGGGCCAGTCCTTTCGGCTGCGCATTGGCATCAACACTGGGCCGGTGGTCGCCGGGGTAATTGGCACCAAAAAGTTTATCTACGACCTCTGGGGCGACACGGTCAACACCGCCAGCCGCATGGAGGCCTGTGGGGTGGCCGAGCAGATTCAGGTGACTGAGACCACCTACCGCTGCCTCAAAGACACCCACGACCTCGACCCGCGTGGGGAGGTGTGGGTCAAGGGTAAAGGGCACATGCGCACCTATTTTTTGCGCCAAAAGAGTCTGGTCACGACACCGCAGTATGGCTGATCGCCCTACCCACCGTGCCCGGTTAGCGGCGCTTGAGTTCTCCAAACCGCATTTTTAACCATGATTTCGAAGGCTCAGCCGGGTATGCTAAGCCTGTTGGGGTTCCTCTACAGTTCAGCCCTCACTGACCTGTTTCGCTCAGTATTCTTATGTCACCTGCATGGGTCTATGACTACGGCTAAGGCATCTGTACCGGCGCAGCCCGCGTCTTCCCTCTCCGCTCAGGAGGCAATGTTGGAAAACATTGTTGGGGTGGCAATTTTTGACTTCAGCGGTCTACCCCAGGAGTATTTTGTGACCGCCGACAACGAAAGCACCAGCTGGGTGCAGCTCGTATTTCAGGCGCTAGGGCTAAAGTCTCTGCTGATGTCATCCCTCAAGCTGGACGGCTTCTCGCACATCTGCATTGAGCTAGAGCAGCAAACCGCCGTCGTAGTGCGGACCAAAGAAGAATACGTTGCCCTGCTGCTGCGCCAGCCGCTGACCTTTGCTACGGCCCAGGAGAGCGATCGCTTTAGCCACTGGGTGCGTCAGTTTGAGCGTCGCCTGCTGCGCGAGCACGGGCGCTTTGTACCCGCTTAGGTGTACCTGCTTAGGTGGCTAGGGCAAAAAGCGATCGAGGGCTGCCTTTAGCTCGGCAATTTCTTCTTCAATGTTGCCGTCTACGGCGGCGCGACCAATGCACTCGGTCAGGTGCTCATCGAGAATGATCCGGGCGACGCGATCGAGCGCTCCCCGCACTGCCGCTATCTGCACCAGCACGTCGGGGCAGGGTCGGCTCTCCTGCACCATCGTTTTAATGCCGCGAATGTGGCCCTCAATGCGGGCTAGCCGGTTGACAATGCGTCGCAGCGACTCGGGGTCGTGCACGTGGGGATGAGCGCTGCTGTCAGCGGTGACATCGACCTCGTGCAGGTGCGGGTGGGGATGGGAGCTAGGGTTATGCAACGGCTGTATGGGCTCGGTACGCGACTATAGAGGAGTGAGTGATGAGGAGTGAGTGACAGCGGCAGATCAGGGTTAATTAAAACTATCGATGGGTTGACGAGGGGCCTGCCGAGATCGCAAAACCCTAGGGAGGGGCCGAAAAACCTGACAGCTCGGCCAGTTCATCGAGCGATCGCACCCCAGGGTACAGCTGACCGCCGATCTCCCAGGTAGGGTAGCCCTGAATGCCCTTCTGCTGGCAAAGCTCGGGCTGGGGGTTATCGCCATCGGCGGCGCACTCTACGTAGGGCAGCCGCTCGGCAGATGCTTTGAACATAGCCTTCTGGTCGGCGCAGTGGGGACACCAGTAGGCCCCATACATGACTCCGTCGGTGGCCTCTAGGTGTTGGGCCAGCTGGGCTTCGTAGCTGCTAGGGTCAGCGGCATTTGGGGAATTGGGGCTACACCCAAATGCGAGCGCCGTTAAAGCAAGGCCGCCTAGCCCCACAGCGTGAGGCCAGCGCCGTAGTGGATGAAGTTGAACCATAGAACTCATCGTAATGCTGAACCTAAACTCAACGCCGTGATCAACACTATGGGCCAGCGCTACCCGTAGCGCTATAGGGCAACGCGCCGCTGCTCCCCCAGTGTAGCGCCAAGCCCCGCCAATGGGCCGCCAGATGCGCACTCTGGGTTGGAACCGTAGAGTTCCATCACTCGCGCCAGGTCGAGTCGCGACTGGGCTCCCAGCCCCAGACTCGACCGATGGCCGTGGTTGAGGTGGTCGGCGGCGGCACAGCCGATCATGGCGGCGTTGTCGGTACACAAACTCAGGGGCGGAAAGATCACCCGCAGGCCGTGGGCCTCAGCCGCCTGCTGGAGCTGCTGGCGCAGGCCACTGTTGGCCGCCACTCCACCGCCTACCGCCACCGTGGTGAGGCCGTAGGCCTGGGCACAGGCCACCACTCGCCGAGTCAGACTGCGGGCCACCGTGGCCTGAAAGCTAGCGGCCAGGTCGGCGACGGGCAGCGGGTCTACCCCCTCGGCTTTGAGTTTTTCGACCAGCCGCAGCACCGCCGTCTTTAGCCCGCTAAAGCTGGAGTCGTAGGGGTGAAAGCCTCCCTCTGGCAGCGAAATGTTGCCTTCGGGCAGGGGAAAGGCTTTGGGGTTACCGGCCTGGGCCAGTTTATCGATCGCGGGGCCGCCGGGGTAGCCCAACCCCAGCAGCCGGGCGACTTTATCAAAGGCTTCGCCCGCTGCATCGTCGCGGGTTTGGCCCAGGGTTTGGTACTGGCCGCAGGCTTTGACGTAGATGAGGCTGGTGTGCCCTCCCGATACCAGCAGGCACAGGTAGGGCGGCTGGAGGTCGGGGCTGGCCAGGTAGTTGGCGTAGATGTGCCCCTCCAGGTGGTGCACCCCCAAAAACGGCTTGTGGTGCACCATAGCCAGGGTTTTGCCGGCGGTCAGCCCCACCAGCAGCGCCCCCACCAGGCCCGGTGCGCAGGTGGCGGCCACAGCATCGATGTCGGCCCAGCCCAGCCCAGCCTGCTCCAGCGCCATGCGCAGACCCTCGCCCAGGGTGGCGACGTGGTACCGCGAGGCCACCTCAGGCACGATGCCGCCATAGGGCTGGTGAATGTCGATTTGAGACGCGACGACGGTGCTCAGAATAGTGCGATCGCGCACCACCGCCACGGCCGTTTCGTCACAGCTGGTTTCTAGAGCTAAGATTGTCGCCATTGGATTGCCGCTCAGGAGGAACTAACGTAAGCCGGGTTGTAATTTGTAGAGATGTAAACACCCCATCGATCTTAGCTTTACGGTGGTTCGGCTGCGCGGTATTATGGCGACCAAGTTGGGTGAATTTTTGTTCAAAAAACTTAACTTTGCGTTCAAATCGCCCTAGTTTCTTAGGTAATTAAAAGGAACAGTTTATGCGACGGTTTTTTGCTGTAGCGCTTGTAGTGTTTCTCTGGTTCGGGTTTGCCCCCCCGGCCTCCGCTAGCCTAGCTGGCGACAATGTGGCCGGGCTCACCCCCTGTGGCCAAAATGAAGCTTTTCTAAAGCGGGCCGCCAATGCCAAAACAGATTCGGCAAAGGCTCGGTTCGACTTTTACGGTAGCTCTACTCTGTTGTGCGGCAGCGACGGTCTGCCCCACCTGGTGGTAGACGGCGACCTGGCCCATGCCGGAGAGTTTTTGATTCCTAGCCTGCTATTTCTGTACATCGCGGGCTGGATTGGCTGGGTTGGTCGGGCTTACCTGATCACGGTACGTGGTCAGAAGAACCCCGAAGACAAGGAGATCATTATTGATGTGCCCCTGGCCATCAAGACTGCTCTGACTGGGTTTGCCTGGCCCTTGACCGCTTTCAAAGACATTGTCAGTGGGGCCATGTTTGCCAAAGACGACGAGATCACCGTATCTCCTCGCTAGGTAACCCCTCGCTTGCTCCCAGAACAACGCTCCAGGAGAACTAATTAGACCATGGACAACAACCTGCTTCGGTATCTATCGGCTGCTCCGGTGCTCGCCACCGTTTGGTTGGTGATTACTGCCGGTATTTTGATTGAGTTCAACCGCTTCTTTCCCGATTTGCTGCTGCATCCTTAGGGTAGAGATTTTGCTCAGTCGTCCTGCTCAGGACGCTTTGCGGTCACTTTGAGTATGCTGCTTGAAAGATGGTTTTTGGAGACTTAGCGGCGTCTAAAAACCGTCTTTTCCATTTGCTGTGACTTTATTTGAGTTGGAGAAACCCCCTATGACAGAAGCTATTCAGCCCGCTGGGGATCCACAAATCGGCAACTTAGAAACGCCGATTAATTCCTCTGGATTTTCCAAAGCCTTCATTGGCAATCTGCCCGCCTACCGGAAGGGGCTTTCCCCCCAGCGGCGCGGTTTAGAGATTGGCATGGCCCACGGTTATTTCCTCTACGGTCCCTTTGCTCTGCTCGGCCCCCTGCGCGATTCTGACATTCCTGGCTTGGCCGGGTTGCTGAGCGCCGCGGGACTGATCGTCATTTTGACCGCCTGCCTCTCAATTTACTCAGGTTCTGGCCTTAACCACTCCGTTACTAGAGCCACCAGCCCATTCCCCCCTCCCGCTAGCCTCGAAACGGACGAGGGCTGGAGCGAGTTTGCCGGCAGCTTTTTAATCGGCGGCATTGGCGGAGCTACCTTCGCCTACCTGCTGGCGGCTAATTTGCCTATTCTGACTACCCTAGTTAGCGGTGGTCATAGCTAAGCTTGCCTCTGCAATCCGTATTCTGTAAGCGTCAGGGGTGGTGGACTGCAATCCATCGCCCCTGGCGCTTTTAAGTGCAATATGGACAGTCAGGCGTAGTCTGTTGGGGCGGTTGTGCTCCCGATGGTTTTTTTACGCTGAATCCTGGGGTCGGGCAAAACGGGGTCTGCCCGCTCTACGGCTAAAAGCCGTTCTACAACGGGCCAATCGCCTCCACGGCGGCCTCCACGGCTAGGGCCACATGGGTCCAGTGGGTGCCCCCCTGGCAGTAGACAATGTAGGGCTCTCGCAGGGGGCCGTCGGCGGAGAGTTCTGAGGTGCTGCCGTCAATAAAGGTGCCACCGGCCATAACCAGTTCGCTGTCGTAGCCCGGCATGGCGGCAGGGACAGGTTCTACGTAGGCGTCGATGGGAGAATGCTGCTGTACGGCCTTACAAAAGGCGATCAGTTTTTCGGGTGAACCCAGGCGAATGGCCTGAATGACATCACGCTGGGGGGCGCTGGGGACGGGGTTGACGGGGTAGCCCAAAGCCTCGAAGGTGGCCGCTAACAAATAGTTGCCCTTCATCGCTTCGCCCACCATTTGGGGGGCAAGAAAGAGCCCCTGATAGAGCAGCCGGTTGAGGTTGAGGCTAGAGCCGCCGCTGGCTCCGATGCCGGGGGCGGTGAGGCGACAGGCGGCAGCCGCCACCAGGTCGGCGCGGCCCGCTACGTAGCCGCCGGTAGGGGCAATCGTGCCGCCAGGGTTTTTAATCAGCGACCCGGCGATTAAATCGGCCCCGACGGCGGTGGGCTCTCGGTCTTCTAAAAATTCGCCGTAGCAGTTATCGACAAAACAGACGGTGGCCGGGTTTTGATCTTTAACTACCCGCACGATTTTCTCGATTTCCGCTATGGTGAGGGTTGAGCGCCAACTATAGCCGCACGATCGCTGGATATGTACCAGTCGGGTCTTTGGCCCCACTGCGTGGGCCAGGGCAGACCAGTCAATTGTGTGGGTGGCGCTTAGCGGTAACTCTCGATAGGACACCCCAAACTCGGCCAAAGACCCCTGGCCTGCGCTGCGTAAACCAATTACTTCTTCCAGGGTGTCGTAGGGGGTGCCTGCCACCGCCAGCATTTCATCGCCAGGGCGAAGAACGCCGTATAGGGCACAGGCGATCGCATGGGTGCCAGAGACAAACTGCGATCGGGCCAGAGCTGCCTCCGCTCCCATAACATCGGCAACCACGCGGTCAAAGGTATCTCGGCCGATGTCGTCGTGGCCGTAGCCCGATACACTACTGAAGTGGTGACTCCCTACCCGGTGTCGCCGAAACGCTGCCAGCACCCGCGCTAGGTTCTGCTTGACCTGGGCGTCAATTCCATAAAAAATCGGAAGGAGGATGGATTCTGGCGGCATCTTGGGGTTTGATTGTTGCAATGGTTAAATTTTTTCGTTAATAAACAGGGGTAATTATTGTCCCCTAAATTTACTCTGCTTGAGCAAAACTCTTGTCCAAAGTTCTTGCTCGGGCTCCTGTCCAAATTCTGAGACTTTTGCATGACTGCTGTAACTACTGAGCGTTTGTCCCGCGATTGGGTCACTCTCCTATTTATGATTGCTGTCCACAGTATTGCTGCTTTGGCGTTCTTGCCCGGCAATTTCTCCTGGGCCGCGATCGGTGTGGCGCTGCTGCTGCACTGGTTTACTGGCTGCCTCGGCATTACCCTGGGCTGGCACCGATTGGTCTCCCACCGCAGCTTTACGGTGCCCAAGTGGCTAGAATACTTCTTTGTTTTTTGTGGCACCCTGGCTTGCCAGCACGGCCCCATTATGTGGGTGGGCCTACATCGGCACCACCACGCCTACTCTGACCAAAACCTTGACCACCACGACTCCAACAAGGGATTTTGGTGGAGCCACATGGGCTGGATGCTGCGGGATGTGCCCGCGCGACACGATGTTGACCGCTTCATCCGCGACATTAAAGACGACCCGTTTTATCTATTCTGCGAAAAGTATTTTCTGCTGCTTCAAGTTGGCCTGGGGGTTGTGCTCTACGCCCTGGGTGGCTGGCCCTTTGTGCTGTGGGGAATCTTTGTTCGCCTGGTGGCGGTGTATCACTGCACCTGGTTGGTGAATAGCGCCACCCACAAGTTTGGCTACCGCAGCCACGAAACCGACGACAAATCGACCAACTGCTGGTGGGTGGCTGTGCTGACCTACGGTGAAGGCTGGCACAACAACCACCACGCCTACCAGTATTCGGCCCGTCACGGCCTGAAGTGGTGGGAAGTTGACATGACCTGGATGACCATTCGGTTTTTAGAAACGGTAGGTCTAGCTAAAAAGGTAAAACTGGCTGGCACTACCGATAGCTAGTGGTTAGCTAATCTAATCGCTAGCGGTCGTCAACCAGTTTAGGACACCCTCATGGCATGGTGTCCTATTTTTTTAGCCGATTACTTAATTGCCGATGCGAAAGATACTTAAAGTCTGGTTTGTAATGGGGGGATTTGGGCTGCTGGTGCTGACTGGGTGCGATGGCCCCAGAGTGCCGTCTGACCAACGCGTCGCTCAACCCCAGCTACAACAGCAGGACACCGCCGCTAGGGCGGATGTCAACAACCTGTATCGCGGCGCTGGTGCGCAAGTGGTTGCCTTTGGCGACAGTATCACGGCGGGGGCCGGAGTGGGGCCACAGGCGGCTTACCCCAGCCTGCTTAGCCAAAGGCTAGGTCTTCCCATCGTCAATTTGGGGCGAGGGGGCGACACTACCGCAACGGCCTTAGACCGTCTACAACGGGATGTGCTCGCCGCCGACCCCTGGCTGGTGATGGTAGGACTGGGCGGCAACGACTTCTTACAGCAGGTGCCCCTCGCTCAAACCGAGCAAAATCTGCGTGAGATTGTGACCCACCTCCAGCAGCAGGGAGCGATTGTGGTGTTACTGGGCATGAATGTCTATCCCTTCAACGGCGACTACGAAGCTATGTATGAGCGGGTCGCCAGCGAGACTGAGGCCTACCTCATCCCTGGGGTGCTGGAAGGCCTCAACGACACCCGCTATCTGTACGACCAAATTCATCCCAATCAGGCTGGCCACCAAATCTTGGCCGATCGCGTGGCCGAAGGGTTGCAGCCGCTGCTGGAGCAAGCCAATCGGCCCGCTAGTCTATCCGATTGGCAGCCCCGTTGAGTGGGGGGCAAGCCGCCTAGATATCGAGGTCTTCGAGCTTCATGCGGGGACCGTAGGTTTCGATAAACTCACGGCGGGGGGCAACGCGATCGCCCATCAGGATTGTAAAGATGCGATCGGCCTCAGCGGCGTCTTCAATCTCCACTCGCTTCATGGTGCGGGTGGTGGGGTCCATGGTGGTTTCCCACAGCTGCTGGGGCATCATTTCGCCCAGACCCTTAAACCGCTGCACCGTGTAGTTAGCGTTGGCCGGAAACTCGTTAGTAATCAGATTTTGCAGCTCGCGCTCGTTGTAGCAGTACCAGTGGTTGCGGCCTCGCTCCACCTTGTACAGGGGCGGACAGGCGATGTAGACGTAGCCCTGATCGACCAGGTCGCGCTGGTAGCGGTAGAAAAAGGTGAGCAGCAGGGTGCGAATGTGAGCACCGTCGACGTCGGCGTCAGTCATCAGGCAGATGCGGTGGTAGCGCAGCTGCGACGAGTCAAACTCTTCGCCGCGAATGCCCATGCCCAGGGCAGTGATCAAAGCCTGAATTTCGGTGTTTTTGTAGATTTTAGAGTCGTCGGTTTTCTCAATGTTGAGAATCTTGCCCCGCAGCGGCAGGATGGCCTGGAAGCGGCGATCGCGCCCCTGCTTGGCACTGCCGCCCGCCGAGTCCCCTTCCACAATAAATATTTCAGACTCGCTGGGGTCGCGGCTGCTGCAGTCGGCCAGCTTGCCGGGCAGGGTCGACGACTCAAGCACTGATTTACGGCGCACCAGATCCCGCGCCCGCCGCGCTGCCTCGGCGGCGTTGAACGACTGAATCGCCTTTTCAAGAATGGCGTCGGCCACGTTGGGGTGAAAGTCGAGGTACTCGGTCAGCGCTTCGCCCACCAGCGAATCGACAATACCGCGCACCTCGGTGTTGCCCAGCTTGGTCTTGGTCTGGCCCTCAAACTCGGGGTCGGGCACCTTCACCGAGATAATCGCCGTCAGCCCCTCGCGAATGTTTTCTCCCGCCAGGTTGGAGTCGGCGTCTTTGCGCTTGTTGCGCTTGCGGCTGATGGTGTTGAGGGTGCGGGTGAGCACCGCCTTGAGGCCCTCCAGGTGGGTGCCGCCGTCAATGGTGCGAATGTTGTTGGCGAAGCCCAGCAGGTTGTCGGAGTAGGCATCGACACACCACTGGAGGGCGGCCTCTACCTGCACCCCATCGCGCTCTGAGGAGATGTAGATAATTTCGTCGTGGATGGGCTGCTTGTCGTTGTTGATGTACTGCACGTACTCGTTGATGCCGCCCTCGTAGTAGTAGGTCGACACCTTGGGCTGGTCAGCCTTAATTACATCTAGACGGTAGTCGGTAAAGATCACCCGGATGCCAGCGTTGAGGTAGGCCAGCTCTCGCAGTCGCCCGCACAGAGTGTCGTAGTCGAACTCGGTGCCGTTGTGAAAAATCTCGGTGTCGGGTAGAAAGGTGACCGAGGTGCCCTGACGCTTTTCGGTAATTTTCTCCACCGCCAGCTCGCCAACGGGGATACCACGCTCAAAGCGCTGCTTGTGCACCTTGCCCTCGCGCCATACGGTGACTTCTACCCACTCCGACAGGGCATTCACTACCGAAATGCCGACGCCGTGCAGACCGCCTGACACCTTGTAGCCGCCGCCGCCAAACTTGCCCCCGGCATGGAGCACGGTCATCACCGTTTCGAGGGCCGACTTGCCGGTGCGGGGGTGAATGTCGGTGGGAATGCCGCGCCCGTTGTCAGTTACACTGACCGAGCCGTCGGCGTTGAGAGAAATATCAATGCGATCGCAGTGGCCCGCCAGGGCTTCGTCTACGGAGTTATCGACAACCTCGTACACTAGGTGGTGAAGACCCCGAGGCCCAGTGCTGCCGATGTACATGCCTGGGCGCTTGCGAACTGGCTCAAGCCCCTCAAGCACCTGAATCTGATCAGCACCGTAATCGGTTGTCATGTTGTACGCTCCAAAAATGGGCTTCAAGCCGCCTGACGGCCCGACAGGCTAAAACGCTAGAAAATTATAGCACAAAGCGGCCACAGAGGTTTCTAAGGCAACTGCAGGCGAAGAATGAAGTAGGGATGCAACCACCAAAATTTTCTCAGCTAGACTCATTGTCCCTGAATAGCGGTGTCAATAGTTCAATAGTACCATTTTTGCTGGTGATCGGTGGGGCTACGGCCACCGGCAAATCGGCCCTGGCGATCGCTCTATCCCAGCGCCTGCAAGGCGTCATCCTCAGCGCCGACTCTCGACAAGTATACCGAGAGTTTGATATTGGCACCGCAAAACCCTCGGCTCGCGATCGCCAGCAGGTGCCCCACTATTTAATTGATATTTGCGCCCCCACCGAAACCTTGACCCTGGCCCAATACCAGCGCCAGGCCCAGGATTTCATTCAAACCTTTCATCAGAAAAAGACTGTACCCGTGCTGGTAGGCGGCACCGGGCTCTATATCGATGCGGTGGTCAAAGGTCTGCGCATTCCGCCTGTGGCTCCTCAGCCTGCCCTGCGCCAGCAGTTAGCTGACCTGGGCCAGTGCCACTGCTACGCCCTGCTCAAGACCTTAGATCCGGCGGCGGCTCAGCGCATTCATCCCCATGACCCGGTGCGCACGGCTCGCGCCCTGGAGGTGTACTACGTCACCGGGCAGCCAATGACCGCTCTCCAGGGGGAAGCCCCTCCCGCCTACCCAGTGCTCTATCTGGCCCTCGACTCTGACCCTCTAACTCTAGAACGTCGCATCGCCCAACGTACTCAAGCGATGCTCGACGCTGGTTTTGAAGGAGAAGTAAGGCACCTTGTGGAGAAGTATGGCCCCGAGCTACCTCTGCTGCAAACTCTGGGCTACGCCGAAATGCTGCGCCACCTACAGGGAGAGGTTTCTCTAGCTACCGCCCAGGCCGAAATTGTGCAGCACACCCGCCAGTTTGCCAAGCGCCAGCGCACCTGGTTTCGCAACCGGGCGGCAGTGCAGTGGTTTGATGCCGACGCCGTAGATTTGGTGAATCGGGTATGGGAGAGGTTGCAAGAATGGGCGAGGACAATAGGGTAGGTAAAGAAGATTAGGAAGATAAGGCAGGTAAGAGCACTCCCTCATCCCTTTATCGTCTCCCTCATAATTCTTCGTCGGCTAAGTCTCGCTCTTCTACCGTCAGCTCCAGGGCAATCGGTTCGGCCTCTGCTTCTGTGGCTTCGATCAGCATCGGCTCGGCTTCGACCTCTTCCTGCTTGACGTCCAGGTTGAGGGGAATGCGCAGGGGTTCGGGCTGCTCCTGCTCCTGCTCCATAACCGGCAGCGACTCAACCAGGTCGTCGAGGGGGCGAGGAATGACCATAACGGCATGGAGTTCGCCAATGCGCTCGGCTTCGTGCATACCGGCTTCGATCGCGATCGCCACATTAGGCAGCGACCCTCGAATCAAAATTGTGCAGAGCCCTTCGCCAATCGCCTCATGGGACATCAGCTGCACATCAGCGCTTTTAGTCATGGCGTCAGCGGCCCCCACCATAGCCGGAAAACCGCGCGTTTCGAGTAAACCAATGGCCTGGCTACCCAGTTTGCCCCCGGCCTCACTGCGCAGTTCATCCCAGCGGGCGCAAATGGGCAGCACCGCCTCCAGGTTGGGCAATGGGCGGGGAATCAGGGTCGACGAGACAAACTGACCAAACTCCTGGGCGGTTTCAACGCCAGCCTCAACGGCCATGCGCACGTCGGCAACGCCTCCTCGCACGATCGCGGTACAGTGACCGCCGCCGGTTTTTTCGTAGCCCACCAGCAGCACATCGGCGGCTTTGAGCATGGCATCGGCTGTACCCACCACCGCTGGAAAACTCTCCGTCGACACCATTCCTAATGCGGCCCCGCGATACTTATCGCGCCGCTGGGCCTCCGCTGGCCTGGGGGCGGGTGTTGCCAGGGTGAGCCGTTTGGGCGCACCAGACTTGAGGTCAAGGGGCGAGGCTAGTTTGCCGTCGGATTGCATAGGGTGCCTCTGCACAGGGGTGTCTGCTTCTCCATTCTACGGCTTGTCTTCTGAGGTAGCGCCATTGAGCGCCTGACGATGGGGAAATAGGGTAGACAGGAGGTGATTTACCTGGGCTTTGCCGTAGACCGAGGACCCATTCAGGCGGCTGCCGTTAGAGGTGTTGCCGTTAGAGGTATTGCCGTTAGAACCGCCATAGTGAGCCTTTTCACCCTGGGTACCGGCCGGCTGACTACCGTTACCCGATCCGCTGGCGACATAAGCGCCATTCTGCGTTGGAAAGGCCGCGCCAACGCCAAGCCCGCTACGAGAAGACTGTAGCGGGTCTGGGGCGGGCTGACTTGGATCGCCCACTAGAGAGCCCGGTGCCACCACCTGAGAAGCCCCCAAGCTAGGGTTAATGAGCGTGCTGTTCGAGCCAATGCAGGTGTGCTGCCCAATTGAGCCGTGGCCAACGACCAGCACGCCGCTACCCAAGCTCACCCCAGGCTCAAGCACCAGGTCGCCCCGGCTGGCCTGTACCACAACATCAGCACCCAGGCAGACCCCGGCCGAAATGATCAAACGACAGCCCGGCGCTGCCCCCAGCAACACACCGGGGGCCACCGCTACCCCCGGTGCCAAATCCACATTCCCTTGGATATGGCCGTTGGTAGACGGGTTACTGGCCTGGGCGGGTACTACCACGGTCAACGATCTTTACCTTATGGGGCGTTGTGGGGTGTCAGGGGTACTGACGTTAGGAACTGCTAGGGCCTCAGGGGCGCTGAATAGTCGCTTCGAGCACGCGCTTTTTCACCTTGGGGTCAATGCCAATCAGTCGCACGTACTGACCTGAGTGATTGCGCAGCTGGGATTCTAAGGCCGCCAGCACGTCTGAAGTTCGGTTACCCTCTAGAGCACCACCGGTCTGCCAGGCGCCGCTGCGGTAGCGGCGCACGTCAGCGTGCTCTAGGCTGAGCCGGTAGCCCTGGTTAACCAGCTGATTGACCTGCTGCACCAAATCTTGAGAAAGGCCACCCATCGGCGCGGAGCCGTTGCTCGATGCCGGACTCGATGCCGGAGCCGAATAGGACGGCCCAGAAGACCCAACAGGCGCAGCTTTAGACCCCGGACGCTGGACGGTAACGGCAGACACTCGACGCTTAGCTTTGGGATCAATGCCGAAGACCCGCACGTACTCATTGGGGTGCTCGGCGATGCAGGTATTGATCGCCGCCATTACCTCGCCCTCGCGGGTGCTGCCAATGGGGGTGCAAGACTGCCACACGTTGCTGTTGTAGCGGCGAGCATCGGCGTGCTCGGCTCCAACATGAAATCCCTGGTTGAGCCACTGGCGTACCTGCTGAGCCACATCGCCCGAGGCTTTGGCAGAACCGCCGTGAGAGCCAGCCGAAGCATAGGAAGAGCTGGATGAACTGCCCGATGGCGAACCTACGCTAACCGGCCTGCCGTCGGGGCGCTGAATTGTGATTGGAGCAATGCGGCGCTTGGCCTGGGGATCGATGCCAAACAGACGCACGTACTCGCCAGAATGCTCCGAGAGGCAGCGCTCTAGCGCCCCAAACACCTCACCCTCGCGGGAGGACTGAATGGGAGAGCAGGTTTGCCACACGTTGCTACTGTAGCGGCGGGCATCGGCGTGCTCGGTGCCAATGCGGTAACCCTGACTGAGGTACTGACGCACCTGCTGCACCACCTCTGGCGACAGGGGGCCGCTGGACGATGAACCGCCGGACGACGGCGAAGCCGGAGCCGGACGGTAACCCCCATGACTGGAGGGCGCTGCTATCGAACTGCTACCGTTAGCCGCTACGGGTTTACCGTCAGCCCGCTGAATTGTGATCGGGGCAACCCGCTGCTTGGCCCTGGGGTCAATGCCAAACATGCGCACGTACTCGCCTGCGTGCTCAGATAGACAGGCTTCTAGGGCGGCCATCACCTCAGACTCTCGGTTGGATTGAATGGGGCTGCAGGTCTGCCAAACGCCGCTGCGGTAGCGGCGAGAGTCAGCGTGCTCGGTACCAATGGTCAAGCCCTGGGCCAGATATTGACGGGCCCGCTGGACAACGTCGGGGGGTAGCAGTTGAGAAGTCATAGTGCCAAATCCATCACGTTCGTTTGAGTCTGCTGCGCGGTAGGAGGAAGCGGAGCTGGTGGGCTCGCGCCGTGCGGTCGGGGTCGCAACGCCCGACGTTTCTGAAAGCTCGTTGACCAGTGCCCGATCGCCAGGGCTGACATCGGGTAGGCTATCGGCCTGGTGCTGCTGAGTAATTACCGCCCCGGAGGGCACCAGTTTGCCCGGCGGTACGGCCACGTCCTGGACCAGGGCGTGCATCATTACGACGCAGCCAGCCCCCAGACGGGCGTTGTAAAGCGTTGAGCGAAAGCCAATGAAGCAGTCGGGGCCAATGTAGACCGGGCTCTGCACCAGGACTTTGTAGGCCAAAAAGGCGCGATCGCCCACCCAGACTGCGTAAGACACGCGGTCGTCGCCCAGCACTCGCCCCTGGGTACGACCATAGACCGTGGTTCCCTCCTGCAAAACGCTGGCGGAGCCGAGCCGCACTGTGGCATTGGGGTCGGCCTGCACCGTTACCCCTGGCGCCAGCGTGGCCCCTGGATCTACCATCACCTGCCCATGTACCTGGGCTAGAGGGTGAATCCGAGGTGCCAGTGCCGTCTGGGTCGGAGATGCCGCTGGAGTGCGGATCGCCATTGCTACACATCCTCCAAAAGAACCCTTGAGCGATCGGGCATTCGGTACCCGAACGAAGCAGTCAAAGAGCTAGCCTAATCACCATTCAACCGGACCAGCCCGGTCTGGAATACCTGAGAGCACGTTGAGCAGTCCCGAGCGATGCTCCCAAGTAATGCCCAAATGCGTCTAGCTAAAATCATTCCGCTTGTTGTAGAGGTTACCGCTGTCGAGACTAACGGTATCAACAATTGCAATAACAGCCGCATCCACAGGACGATTTTCGTAGCCGTGATGCTGGCGGGCCCCGCTGCCCTGGGTAATTAATACCCATTCGCCAGGCCCAGCCCCCACCACATCGGCGGCAACGGTGTAGTCGGGCAGCAAGTCGCCCGTTTCGCTAATCAACTGCACCAGTAAAAACTTAGTGCCACTCAAGCTGGGCTCTTTACAGGTGCTGACTACCGTGCCGCGAACCTTAGCCAAGAGCATAGCGACCTATCTGCCGTAGGGGCGGATACCGCTGACGCTCTCTCTAAATTGCTCTACCGCTTCGGTGTAGCGGATGGGCAGCACAAACTCGAGGTTTTCGTGGGGACGGGCAATAATGTGGGTGGAAAGCACCTGACCACCGTTAACCCGCTTGACGTTCTCAATGCCAGCCGCAACCGAGGCTTGTACCTCAGACACGTCGCCGCGAATGATAACGGTGACGCGGCCGCTGCCGATTTTTTCGTAGCCCACTAGGGTCACGCGGGCCGCTTTTACCATCGCATCAGCCGCTTCTACCACAGCGGGAAAGCCCAACGTTTCAACCATGCCAACAGCAATTGCCATTCTTTTGTATCCTTTGTTTTAGAGAAAGAGACGCCTAATGGACTGCCGAGCCAGACCTGCTGTCTATAGCTCTGAGTACTGGAGCAGACCTAAATATCGTTTGGACCACGAACCTGAAACCCTGAAGAAGCGCTCTAGAGCTTAGGTTCTAAACTGCTCTACTGCTTCGGTGTAGCGGATGGGCAGTACAAACTCGAGGTTTTCGTGGGGACGGGCAATAATGTGGGTGGATAGCACTTCGCCACCGTTGACGCGCTTGGCTGACTCAACGCCTGCCGATACAGAGGCCTGAACCTCAGATACATCGCCTCGCACGATTACTGTAACGCGACCGCTGCCGATTTTTTCGTAGCCCACCAGGGTTACCCGAGCCGCTTTTACCATCGCGTCAGCCGCTTCTACCACCGCCGGAAAACCGAGCGTTTCAATCATTCCAACAGCAATTGGCATAGTCGAAATCTCCTTATATATTTAGACAACCCTGGGTTTACCTAACACGTCTTACCAGTTATTCGGGCACGAAAAACAGCTCCCGAAAAATTAAAAAACCGGGAATCGCCTCTGGAAAGCAAAAACGCTGGGTTGCCCAAAAATTCTTGATGACAGATTAAGCATAGGTGTCCGTAGTCACTTTTGCAATATAAGCCCCAATGATTGTTGCTAATGTTGAATATTATTAAAGCTTATGACGCAAAGCTTTTTTTGTCGTAATCTATCCACAACCAGATGAAAGTGAGCAATCACTCTCAGACTTGCCCTCCTCCTAGGAAGATTTAATTTGTCAACCCCTGCGGGTGGGTTTTGCTCACCGATCGCTGACTTTAAGTATTTTTATAGATTGGCTAAAAACTCACCGTTTTTGGGCCAAGAGGCCGATTGGGAATCAGGTAGAATGTCAAACAAAGCGTTGTCAGAGCGGACTTGGAGGCCCGGGTTGCAGTGTTTTCGCCGCATCCAGGCTAGATAAGGTTCAGCCTGGTAATGCGGCCGTTGCCGCCGGAGATTCTGCCAAAAGATTTTGGTTTAGAAGATTTTGAAGGTGGAAACGGTCTGCTGCGGCAGGGCGGCTGGGGGCGCTCGCTCTTGGGTTGTCTAGCTTATTTTGGCTACAGCACCCTGGTTGTAGCTAGGGTGGCTCCCAAGGTAGAGCTCGAGTTAAAGCTTGGGATTGAGAACGTCAATAGCGCCGGTGGGCAAAGGGTAAGGTGTTGTCAGAGAGCGTCGGAATAACCCAGTTTTTTGTAGAAACCAGCTGGTTGCTACCCGTCTATGGCCTGATCGGGGCTTTGCTATCGCTGCCCTGGTCGACGGGTTTGGTGCGCCGCACTGGCCCCCGTCCGGCGGTCTACCTAAACATCGCCATGACCCTGCTGGCGTTTGGCCACGGGCTATTGGCCTTTCGAGGTATTTGGAATCAGGGGCCCCAGGAACTCCTGTTTTCGTGGTTTGACTTTGCCGATTTGCACCTTACCCTGGCCCTTGATATTTCGGTGCTCAACCTAGGTGTTCTGGAGTTGATTGCCGGCCTGAGCCTGCTGGCTCAGGTGTTTGCTCTGGGCTACCTGGAAAAGGACTGGGCCCTGGCCCGGTTCTACGGCCTGATGGGCTTCTTTGAGGCCGCTATGAGCGGGCTGGTGCTGAGCGGGTCGCTGTTTGTCTCCTACTCGCTGCTGGAGATGCTAACGCTGTCGACCTATCTGCTGGTGGGCTTTTGGTATGCTCAGCCCCTGGTGGTCACCGCTGCCCGCGATGCGTTTTTGACTAAGCGCATTGGCGATGTCCTGCTGTTGATGGGGGTGGTGGCTCTGGCCTCGCTGGCGGGCAGCCTCAGCTTCAACAACCTGTACGAATGGGTCAAGGTGGAGGGGCTTTCGCCAGCGATGGCTACCCTGCTGGGGCTGGCGTTAATTGCTGGACCCATCGGTAAGTGCGCTCAGTTTCCGCTGCACCTGTGGCTCGATGAAGCCATGGAAGGCCCTAATCCCGCCTCTATTTTAAGAAATTCGGTGGTGGTCACCTGCGGTGCCTACGTGCTAATTCGACTGCAGCCGATTGTGGTGCTGTCGCCCGTGGCCCTAGGCACCCTGATCGTGATTGGTACGGTGACGGCGATCGGGGCCTCTCTGGTGGCGCTGGCCCAGGTGGATCTCAAACGCACCTTCTCCTACTCCACCAGCGCCTACCTGGGGCTGGTTTTTATTGCGGTGGGTACCGAGTGGCCTGGGGTGGCGTTTACGCTGCTGCTTACCCACGCCGTGGCCAAGGCTCTCATCTTTATGGCAGTGGGGTCAATTATCACTACGACCAACTGCCAAAACCTGACCGAGCTGGGCGGGCTGGGTGGCAAAATGCCCGCCACTACCCTGGCCTACGTGACCGGTGCGCTGGGGATGGTTGGGGTGTTGCCGCTGGGCTGCTTTTGGGGCCTGCGGATGGGGGCCGATTTTCTCAGCGGCGACTACCCAGTGCTGGCGGGCGTATTTTTTGTTGTCAACGGTCTCACCGCCCTTAATCTGACTCGAGTATTTCGCCTGGTGTTTTTAGGCAATAGCCAGCCCAAGACCCGGCGTGCTCCGGAGGTTCCTTGGCCGATGGCGGTGCCCATGGTCACCCTCACCGTGGTAACGCTTTTGGTGCCCTTGATCATGGCTAAGCTGACGCTGCTGCCTCCCTGGGAATATATCAACCCGCCGGTTACAGCCCTGATGTTGGTATCGGGGTGGGTAGGGGTAGCCGCAGGATCTAGGGTGTCGCTGTCGAAGTCGCTGGCGCGATCGCTAAACCGTCCCCTGCGCATTGCCCAAGACCTGCTGGCCTACGATTTCTACACCGAGCGGCTGTATGACAAAACTGTAGTGGCCGCCGTATCAAGCCTGGCCCGGTTGAGCAACTGGTTTGACCAATACGTGGTCGATGGACTGGTGAACGGCGTTGGTTTAGCCTCTTTGTTTGGGGGTGAGGGCCTTAAATACAGCGCCTCTGGCCAGTCGCAGCTCTATCTGCTGACTATTATCACTGGAGTAGGGCTGCTCGGAATTTTTATGACCTGGACGCTTTGGTAACCGTTGGCCATGCTAAGCACGCTAATTTTAATTCCGCTGGTGGGTGCCCTGGTGCTGTGCCTGTGGCCCGGCAAGCTGGAGTCGAAGACCGCTAAGCTGATCAGCGGCGCGGCCCTAGCCTTTACCCTGGGCTGGGTGGGGCTGCTGGCGACCCAGTTTGAGCTGGCGACACCGGGCTTTCAGTTTGAGGAGCTGCTGCCCTGGGTGGAGCCGCTGGGGTTGAGCTATCGCCTCGGCCTCGACGGTCTGTCGCTGCCGCTGCTGGTGGTGAATAGCCTGCTGGGCCTGGTGGCCATCTACATTACTGATCCCAAACTGCATCGGGTGCGGCTCTACTACGTGCTGCTGCTGGTGATTAACAGCGCTGTCGCCGGGGCATTTTTAGCCGCCAACCTGCTGCTGTTCTTTATTTTCTATGAGCTGGAGCTGATTCCGCTGTACCTGCTCATTGCGATCTGGGGCGGGGCGCGGCGCGGCTATGCGGCCACTAAGTTTTTGATCTATACCGCCCTGTCGGGGGTGCTGATCTTGGGCGCGTTTTTGGGGCTGGTGTGGCTGTCGGGCAACACCAGTTTTGACTACGACAGCGGTCTGGCGGCCGCCCTGCCCCTGGCTCAGCAGGTGACGCTGCTGGTCGCGCTGCTGGTGGGTTTTGGTATTAAAGTGCCGCTGTTTCCGTTTCACACCTGGCTGCCCGACGCCCACGTCGAGGCCTCAACCCCAGTTTCGGTACTGCTGGCGGGGGTGCTGCTAAAGCTGGGCACCTATGGCGTCGTGCGGTTTGGCTTGGGTCTACTGCCCGACGCCTGGATGGCTTTGGCCCCCTGGATGGCAACCTGGGCTGTCGTGAGCGTGCTCTACGGGTCGCTGGCGGCGATCGCCCAAACCGACATGAAAAAAATGGTGGCCTATAGCTCGATTGGCCACATGGGCTACGTGCTGCTGGCCGCCGCCGCCTCAACCCCGTTGAGCATTGTGGCGACGGTGTTTCAAATGATTAGCCACGGGCTGATTTCGGCGCTGCTATTTTTGCTGGTGGGGGTGGTGTACAAAGCCACCGGCACCCGCGATCTGACGGTACTGCGCGGCTTGCTCAACCCTGAGCGGGGCCTGCCCTTTGTCGGCTCTATGATGATCCTGGGGGTGATGGCCAGCGCGGGTATTCCCGGTATGGTGGGCTTTATTTCGGAATTTCTGGTGTTTCGGGGCAGCTTTTTGATCTTTCCGGTGCAGACGCTGCTGTGCATGGTTGGTTCAGGGCTGACGGCGGTGTACTTTCTGCTGCTGGTCAACCGGGCCTTTTTCGGTCGCCTGGCGATCGCCCCCCCTACCTCTACCCCCCAGATTGATCTGGTGCTGCCCCAGGTCAGCTGGCGCGATCGCGTCCCCGCCCTGGGTCTGGCCGCCCTGATCGTAGCCTTTGGCCTACAGCCCAACTGGCTCGCCCGCTGGAGCGAACACATTACCCTGGTGCTCCATGAGCCCTACCAGGGGTTTGTGCAGGCCAGAACTCAGTTCGCCCCCGCTCGCCCGCCCGCCACTCTGGCTGATGCCCTGGCCGCCGATACTGCGTTAATCGCCCCGACCCTGACTCTGCCCTTGCCGACGGCCTCTGTCCCTGTTGACCCCTAACGCTCAGGTCCCCCTGCCATGACCAAAACTCTGCCCCTGGCTAGCGCCCCCACCCATCCCCTAGAGCCCTTCATTCAAAAGCTGCTGAGGGCCGAGGCCCTGCTGCCCGACTCTGAGACCAACGTGCTGGAGGTAGTCGGCATTCTCAAGAGCTACGGGGTCGTGCTCGACGCCTACTCCAAAAATTTGATCTACATCGCCGACCACCAGTTTTTGGTGCTGTTTCCGTTCTTTAAGTACTTTAATGGCAAGGTTACGCTGCCCCAGCTGCTGCGGCACTGGTGGCACGATCGCATCAACTTTGAGTACGCCGAGTACTGCATGAAAACCATGCTCTGGCACGGCGGTGGCCAGATGGATGCCTACCTCGACAGCGACGATTTTTTGCAGCGGTGCGGGGCTGCGATCGCGGCCAAAATCAAATCTAACCCAGCTATGCGAGGGCTGCACGGCCTTTTTCCCGACTTTTTGCCTGAGCAGGTGCGCCAGCTCGCCTACTACAGCGCTCTAGGGCAGTTTTGGCGGGTGATGAGCGACCTGTTTATCGATCTGTCTGACGCCTACGACGCGGGCCAGGTGAAAACCATTCCTGAGGTAGTGGCCTTTATCAAAGCCGGGCTGGTTGCGGTTGCCGCTAACCCAATCACCTACGCCGTAGAAATCGGCGGTAAGCGCTATGATCTGCTGCCCCAGGCGGCGGGGCTAACCTTTCTGATGGATGTGGCTGTGCCCTACGTGGAGGCGGTATTCTTTCGCGGCACCCCGTTTTTAGGCACGGTCTCTTACAACGCCCAGGCCAACCAGATCTCGGTCGACCAGGGTCGCTTTGACTACGGTGCCCTCTACGCCGACCCCTTACCGATCGGCGGGGCCGGGATTCCTCCCACCCTGCTGATGCAGGACATGCGCCACTTTTTGCCCGACTACCTGACCGCTTTCTACCAATCCCAAGGGCGCGGACTCGATGACGTGCGGGTCAAAATTTGCCAGAGCTTTCAAAAATCGATGTTCTGCGTCACTAGCGCTTCGCTGCAGGGGCTGCTGCCTCACCCCGCCGATACGACCCATACCGCAGAACAGGCCGCCAACCACAAATTTTTGGCTGCATGGATGGATCGGCTAGCAACCTCTCGCTTGGAGGTGGTTCAGCTCTAAGGGGTGGTTAGCGTAAGCGGGGTCTGAATGTTTGATGCTGATCTTATGTCGTCATACCGCTTCGACAGCTACTCATGCTTCACTACTGCCTCAATGGCTTAGTGCAGCGGTTAATGTAGCAGCGCCAAACGTAGGATATGACTATGAGCAAACGCAGTGGTAAAGCCAATTCTGGGGCTAAGGATGATTCCTTAGATCTGGATCAAAAGCCAGGCAAAAAGAACGCTAAAAAGAGGTCTAAAACTAAGCAGCTCAAAAAGGAGGCTCTTAAGGCCTTGGAACGGCCTATTTTTCACTACCTGTCTGAGTCCGAAGGCAGCTCGAAATTAACCAGTAAATTTTATGAGAAAGAGCTGGCTCGTTTGCAGGTAGAGTTGGTAAAAATGCAGTACTGGGTCAAGCAAACCGGTACCAGAATTGTAATTTTGTTTGAGGGGCGCGACGCGGCGGGCAAGGGCGGCACCATTAAGCGCATTACTGAGCCGCTCAACCCAAGGGGGTGCCGAGTGGTGGCGCTGGGGACGCCAAGCGATCGCGAAAAAACCGAGTGGTACTTTCAGCGCTACGTTGCCCACCTGCCCGCCGCTGGCGAAATTGTCTGCTTCGACCGCAGCTGGTACAACCGGGCCGGCGTTGAGCACGTGATGGGCTTTTGCACCGACGAGCAGTACGACGAGTTTATGCAGACCTGCCCCGAGTTTGAGCGCATGCTGGTGCGATCTGGGATCATTCTGCTCAAGTACTGGTTTTCGGTCAGCGACGAGGAGCAGGAGCGGCGGTTTCAGTCGCGCCTGACCGACCCGGCCCGCCGCTGGAAGCTCAGCCCTATGGATCTGGAGTCGCGCGATCGCTGGGTGGAGTATTCTCAGGCCAAAGATGCCATGTTCGTCCACACCAACATTCCCGAAGCGCCCTGGTTTACGGTCGAAGCCGACGACAAAAAGCGGGCGCGGCTTAACTGTATCAGCCACATTCTCAGCAAAATTGACTACGTCGATATGACTCCCGAGCCGCTAGAGCTGCCGCCGCGCCGCAGTGCCCCAGACGACTACGTGCGATCGCCCATTAACGAGCAATTTTTTGTGCCCCAACGCTATTGATGGTTGGGGCTTCGGCTGATGGTTGGGGCTTCGACTGATGGTTGGGGCTTCGACTGATGGTTGGGGCTTCGACTCCGCTCAGCCACCGGTAGCTGAGCGAAGTCGAAGCTCGGTAGCTGAGCGGAGTCGAAGCTACAGCTCGCTCAGCAGGGTCTTGATGTCGGGAATCTCAAAGAACGCGGTGGTGGAGTCGATCAGCTTGTCGCCCCAGAGGTTGGTGCGCAGAAACTCAAGGTCGGCGTAGCGGCTGTCCTGCTCCAGCGCTTCGGTGCCCAGGCGTACGGCTTCCTGACAGGCAGCGCTGGTGGCTCTAACCACGGGTACACCGCAGTTTTCTTGGGCGTGCAGGGCGACGGCGATCGCCAGCTTGGGTTCGGGCTCGTTGGCAGCTAGCTCCAGGCTAGACCGCCAGTATTCCACCGCCTTCTGTGCGTCGCCCTGCTCGTAGAACACCAGGCCAATGTTGTTGACCGAGGGCCAAAACTCGGGCTCGGCGGCCACTGATCGCTCAAAGGTCGCGATCGCCTGGGGGTACTGGTCGAGCTTAAAGTAGGCGTTGCCCAGGTCGAACAGGGCGCTGGGGTTGTCGGGTTCTAGCGCTAGCCCCTGCTCCAGGTAGCTGGCGGCGCGCTGGGGGTCATCCTGCTGCAGATAGGCCGACCCCAGAGCAAACAGCACCCGTGGGTTTTCAGGCAGCAGGCTTTGGGCGCGATCGAGCAGCGGCAGCGCCTTGTCGACCTCGCTGTTTTGCAGGTAGAGACCGCCCAGCAGGGCCAACACCTGGCCGTCGTTGGGGGCGAGCTGAGCCGCCAGCTGAGCCAGGGCCAAGGCCCGCCCATACTGCTGAAACTCGGCCAGCTGCTGGGCTTCGTTGGCCAAAAACAGCCCCTGCTCGGTCATCAGGTCGTAGTCAAGCGGCAGCACGTAGGGAGTGAGCGCCTGGGCGCGGACGGGTAGGGCATTGCCCAACAGTCCGCAGAGGGTCAGCAGCGGCAGAAGAGAGAGGCGTTTTAGCACAGCAGAATCGGTAGGGTGAATAGCGAGTCTATAAGAGTGTACGTCGGTTGCGGACGCTGAAAAATCAGCCGGGGTGATTTTGCTGAGCGGCTGCTTGGGCCGTCTGAGCATTGCGCCGCCACATAGCCGGTTTGATGCGCCGCAGGGCCGAAGCCCGAAACCGCTGGTCCCACTCGGCTTCTGATAGGGTAGCTAAATCAGTCAGTTTTGGGGCCAGATTCTCGGGGTAGGGCTGAAAGTCATCGACGGCGGTGGGTTGGGCAAAGCGCTGGTTCCAGGGGCAAACATCCTGGCAGATGTCGCAGCCCGCCACCCAGTTATTCAGATGGGGAGCGATCGCCTCCGGCAGCGTTTCGGCCCGGTTTTCGATGGTGTGGTAGGCGATACAGCGGTTGGCATCGACCACGTGGGGCTGGGTAATGGCCCCGGTGGGACAGGCCTCCAGACAGCGGGTGCAGGTGCCACAGTGGGGCATGTGGGGCGAATCGGGAACCAGGGCCAGGGTCGTGATCAGCTCACCCAAAAACACCCAGGAGCCGTACTGGCGGGTGATTAGATTGCCGTTTTTGGCCACCCAGCCCAGGCCCGCCTGCTGGGCCCAGGCCTTGTCCTGTACGGGGCCGGTATCGGCGTAGTAGCGAGCGCCGTGGCCGCTAGCGGTAATCCAGTCGGCCAGGGGTTTGAGCCGCTTTTGCAGAATGCGGTGATAGTCACGGCCCCAGGCGTAGCGGGAAATTTTGCCGTGGCTAGGGTCGTCAGAGTGGCGGTGGGGGGTGTAGTAGTTGAGGGCGACACAGACGAGCGATCGCGCCCCCGGCAGCACCTGGCGAATGTTCTGGCGCTTGGGGTTGCCCATCCAGCCCATATCGGCCTGGTAGCCCTGGTCTAGCCAGCGCTGCAGGTGCTCCACCGCTGCCGTTTCCTGGTGGCTAGGGGATTCGTCTAGGGCCACAATGCCGACTAAATCAAACCCCAGCTCAAGGGCATGGTCAATGACGGCCTGGCGATCGGGTGAACCAGCGGATTCTGCCATCGGTAACGTTTCTTGATCCTGGTAAGCTGTCCTTGTCCTGGCAACCTGCCTGCCTAAAAATTGAACCAGATCCAACTCCTGCGGGTTAGGCATCCGGCCTGGCTGTGGACAGCCGGAACGACTGTTCCACAAATTCTGCAGTATTTGCTCTTTGATTCAGGGCAGACCGAGGTCAGTTCTAGGCTAGCTTACAGGGGCTGCGTAAGTTGCGAATCAAAAACTTCCCTTGACACGGATCGGATCTAGGCATAGTTTGTACCATGCTGCCGTTAGCTAACCTGCATCGCGCCATAGTTAGCGTTTAGGTCTGGTGCTAACCCCCATATCTGCTACTATCGGCTCAACTTACCCAGGCAAGGGTGTCTATGTTTAAGCTGTTAACCAAGTCTGACTATCTGCTGCGCGAAACCCTGCTGGGGCTGCGGCGCGGTGGCTGGATGAACTGGGCGGCGATTAGCACCATTACCGTACTTTTGTTTTTGTTTGGCATCAGCCTGCAGTCGACCTGGCAGCTAGAGCGGCTGCTCAACCAGTTTGGCAGCCAGCTAGAGGTGTCGGCCTACCTGCAAAGCGGCTTTCAAGCCAGCGATCTCAAGCCCGTGGTCGAAGCGTTTCCCGATGTGGTCACAGTTACTCCTGTGACCAAAGAGTCGGCCTGGGCCGAGCTGGTAGCCGATTTGGGCCTGTCGGACATTGCCGGGGCTACCGACCAGCTCAAGGGCAACCCTCTGGTTGATGAACTGAAGGTCAAGGCTAAAGATTCTGAGTCGGTACCGGCGATCGCCAGTCAGCTTGAGGCTCTTGAAGGCATTGACGAAGTGCGCTACGTCGATGAGGCCGTCACTCGCCTGGCTCAGCTCAACGACGGCCTCCGGTGGGCCAGTCTGTTTGTGATTACTATTTTGACGCTCACCGCCACCGCTGTAATTACCACCACCATTCGCTTAATTGTACTGGCCCGCCGTCGCGAAATTGAGGTTATGCAGCTGGTAGGCGCGACCCGAATCTGGATTTACCTGCCGTTTATTTTGCAGGGGGCTACCTTTGGTTTGGCGGGGGCTACGGTAGCCTGGGGGCTGCTGTTTTCCATTCAGCGATTTTTGACCGAGCTAGCCGCCCAGCAGGCCGATTTTATTCAGTTTGTGGTGCAGGGTCTAAGACTTACTCCCCAACAGCTGATTTTGCTGCCAGCCTCGCTGCTGGGGCTGGGCACCCTGGTGGGGCTGATGGGCAGTTTGCTAGCGGTACGCAAATTTTCGCTGCGATAGCATAGCGCCATCGCCGCCTTGGTTAAGCTACGCCACAAGGGCGCTTTAGGTCCAGCAATTACGATCAAAAACGCAATCGAAACAGTATCCCCTTAGGTCGAGTTACCGGTTCACTACCTCTACAGCGACCCGACCCACACTATAGTTTTGAGAAAGTGTTAGAGTCTGCGCAAATTGGCCATAATAGCTACGGAGCAATGGGCGGTCTGCTTACCGTCAGCGAGGCATCAGAATGAGTACAGTGCTAATTGTCGATGACAGCTCAACCCTGCGAGAAATGATTGCCGGGCTGTTGCTCAAAGCTGGCCTAACGGTAGTAGAAGCCAAAGACGGCGTCGAAGCCCAGGAAATGATTCAGGCCACCCCTCCCGACCTGGTGGTGCTCGACATTGTCATGCCCAACATGAATGGCTACGAACTCTGCCGCTGGATCAAAAACACCGCCGCCACCCAAAATATTCCCGTCATTATTTGCTCTAGCAAGGCCGAAGAGTTCGACCGCTACTGGGGCATGAAGCAGGGGGCCGACGCCTACATCACTAAGCCCTTTCGCCCAGCCGATATGATCAGCACCGTCAAGCAGCTGCTGCGCTAGGGCCTGTCATCGATTCTAAATAGTTCCCGTCGGTTGGGTGACACTCCGCGTCACTCAACCGACAAACTTAAGCTTGACAGAACACTATTCGGTCTCTGCCGATATTTCGGTTTCCAGGGTTTCTTTCAGCGCTTCCAGCACGGTCAGGGGGTCGGCTGACTGCTGCATAATGGCAGCTTCGGGGTCGTAGCGCTGCTCCATATCCGGCAGGTCTTCGCGCAGTTCCTCCAGCAGCGCAATAATTTTGGCAATTTTTTTCTCAGACAGCAGACTGAGCTGCAGCATCAGCTGAGTGCGCTGTTCGGCAAAACTCTCCTGACGGTTTTGGCGAATCAGTACCCCGGTTGAGATCAGCAGCGCGGCGGCATCTAGCCCCTGCTCAGCCCAGGTAAAGGTAGGCAGGGCGATCGGTAGCAGGTCTGTATGGTTGAGCCAGTCGCCCGCCAGCCATAGCCCCAGCCCCCCCAGCAGGAGGTATAGGAACGTGGGTCGACTGAACCACGACGCCACCACCTCCAACACCCGCTCCGGAAGGGCGAGGTCCTCAGACTCCTGGCGGTGAATGGCAATAATGGCTTCAATATTTTCAGCAATGGGGTCCGGTAACGGTGCAGTTAAAATGCGTCGCCGATTAGGACGGCGAAACCATCCTTTGGATTGATGGGCGGACGGTTTTGAGGCGGCGGGTGAAGTAGGGTTGGCCATGGCTTGTATTTTATCAGGGGGAGGGGGGAGGGATGAGGGGTGAGGGAGATGGGGCGGGTGAGGGAGATGTGGCGGGTGGGAAAAAACTGGGGAGATTTGGTGATGTCATTGGCGCAGGCTTGGAGTACTATTCCGTAGGTTGGGACGTTGGCGAGAGCCGCTCAGACGAGAATGGCGCGACTATCTAGCCCTGCTAATAGTCTTTGGGAGATGTGACTTTGGCTCGCCCGATTGTGCTAGCGGTGTTTAACGGCAAGGGCGGCGTGGGCAAAACCACCACCGCTGTTAACCTGGCGGCGGTGTTTGCCGAAACCCACTCGGTGCTGCTGGTAGATGCTGACCCCCAGGGGTCGGCCCTGTGGTGGACCGGGCGCAGCCCAATTGACCTGGGCTTTGAGGTCAAGGCCCAAACAAACCCGGCCCGCCTGGCTCGGTTAGGTCAGGAGCACGACCACAGCCTAATTATTGTTGACACACCCCCGGCGCTGGGCTCGGCGATTTTGGCAGCGGTGATTCCATCGGCTGACTATTTGCTGTTGCCAACGCCCCCCGCACCGATGGATTTAGCCGTTTTGATTACTACAGTGAATGAAGCGGTTGCGCCCAGCGGGGTATCCCATCGAGTATTGTTGACGAAGGTGGATTCCCGCAGCGTCGGCGAAGCCATTGAAGCTCAGAACACCCTGCTGGAGCTAAGAATTCCGGCCTGCAATGCGTTTATTCGCGCCTACAAAGCTCACGAGCGGGCTGCCCTAGAGGGGCTGTCCATCCTCAAGTGGCGCGGCAAAAATAACCAGGAGGCCCGTTCTGACTACTGCCGAGTTGCCGAAGAACTACAGCGAGACTGGAACCAGCCATGACTAAAAAACGCCTCTCCGACCTCCTCAAAGAAGAAGTGACTAAGGCTGATGCCCCAGGTGCCGCCGAGGCCGAAGCAGCTCCCCAGCCCAGCCGCCGCGCGTCTTCGGCTCGGCGTACGGCAACTAGCCGCCGCACTAAGGCGACTTCTCAACCAGCCGCAGAGCCAGAGTCTAAGACAGAACCCGAGTCAAAACCTGAGCCACAGCCTGAGCCAGAGGTCGCCGCTGAGCCGATCGCTCCAGACCAGCCTGCAGCGGCGATCGCTCCCCAGCCCCCGGCTAACGATATGGCCGATCGCCTCAGCGCTCTAGAAAAAGACCTCGCAGCCGCCCAAAAAGATAAAGCCCAGCTGGAGAAAACCGTTGCCGGGCTGCAAAAAGACCTAGAAACCCAGCAGGGCCGACTGTTTGAACTCAAAGACAGCCTCGATCAGGCCGAGACAGCTGCTAAAGCGAAGGCCGACGCTCTGACCAAAACCCAGGCTGAGCTGGACGAAGCGAAAAAAACGATTTTGAAGCTGACCGAAACGGCAGCCCCAGCGCCCCACCGCATTTCTGGGGTCGACATCCTGCCCCGCCGCCCGGTGGAGCCTAAGGCCAACAGACCTGCCTACCACCGGGGCGTACCTGACTATGCCATTCAAAAAGGGCAACCCAACCCTATGCTGACCGATGCCGACATTGGTTGGGTTGATTAGCTGAGCGGCGGCTAGGGCGTGTAGTCGAATAGGGCGTCGAGGTAGATGCGGTTGACGTCGCGATGGCCTTTAGCGGTCGATCGCGGCCCATTGCCGCTGACATTCTGCATCAGAAACAGCGACAGGGCTGCGCAGAAGACTCGGTGCTGGTTCCAGGCGGGGTTTTTGTCTAGGTACACCTGCAGCGCCTCGTACAGTTCTTCGGGCACTTCGGCCATGAGGCTAACTTTGGGCGTGGTTACGTCGCGAGTCATAGGGCGCTGCCTTTGTTGAGGGGATGCGGACCGGGAAGGAGCCTGAAGGGTGAAACGGGGTAGTATAAATGCACTTTTGGAGCGGGCCAAGGCCGTTTGACGCAGGAGCTGTGAGCGGTTTTCGCCGCCACTGCCCGCAGAAAACTGGCGGGGGAGCTAACAACTCCTGCCCACCTAGGCGCGATGTTTACGTAGAGTCAATTTGTAAAAACGTTAGAAGCGAAACCCTGGGGCCGACCATTGCCCGTGGCTAAGCCAGCGCCCTACAATCCACGCCGTTGATGACCTAAGGTCGGGTCTTAGAGGCCGTTGAGTAAGGGTCTTGGCTGTGCCAGTCGCATCATTCTGCCGAACTCTCCGGATGCTGTCAATCTTGCTTTAGAAGCGCGTTTGGGCTAGTAGTGCAGGGTGCCTACGGCGGGATGGGGGTTTTGGAGATTCCTTCAGAGCGCAGGGGGCGATCGCTGGGTATCGAGCGATCGCTGGAGGCTGGAGTGCCGTTTTCCACAGAGCGGTGCTAGGCCCTGGTTCACCGTCAGTGCCTGGGGAAAACCTGGGGAAAACCTCGGCAGGCCTGGGGAAAAGCCGGGGAAAAATAGGCGAAAAAATTTTGTTTTGTAACGTTTTTGGCCAAGAGGGATTGACGTTTAGCCAAAGTACTGCCCTAGGCCGTAACGGCAGGGCTGAGGCGGTGGGACCAGATTAGTCTTTTGTTGTAGTGTTGCCCTTGGCTCCGTCTAGGGCCAGGGGTGAGGGCGAAAGGGGCGGCCAGCGTACATCCCACAGGGCCCAGGTGGCAGCGGCCAGCAGCAGGGCAATGGCGGGGGTGCGCCACGGAAACATGGGGCGATCGCCCGACCAGACCAGCTGAGGACTGCCTTCACCGGCCATGAACCGATGCAGCTGATCGCTCAGGGCGGTGGCAGACAGGGGCGTGCGTACCTCGGGCAGCGTGAGCTGCCGCCCCGACCCCAGCAGCGTGAGGCGATGGCAAAAGCGCACCCCACCGCGCGGTGTGTTGTCGCACAGGTCTGAGGCAATGGCAATCTCCTGCAGGGCAAACCCCTGGGCGCGGGGTAGCCAGGCCCAGAGCTGAGACCGCACAGCCCGGCAGTAAACCTGACCGGGGGCGGCACGATCGCACAGAACACTGCTAGGACCGGGCAAACTCAGGCCCCATAGCCCCAGCAGGGCCGTACAGAGCAGCAGCACTACCGGCACTCGCCGCAGTCTGGAGGCCCAGTTATTAACTGTTTTTGCTGCTATTGTCTTTGCTGCCATGGGGCCTAGCCCTGCCTTGACCAACGGTTCATCCTATCCTGCCATGGATGCATCGCCGCCCCTTGCGCCCTTGGCCAGATTAAGGCATGCTCAGCCATAGCTGAGTGCCTGGATCTAGCAGCCGGGCCAATTCCACTAGGGTTGAACGCACCTGTATTTCTAATCGCGTATTTCTTCCATACGTATCTCTTCTTTATGGGCAAACACATCGTTATTACTGGGGTAAGCCAGGGGCTGGGCCGCGCGATGGTCGATGGCTTTGTGGCTGAGGGGCATCGAGTTTCGGGCTGTGCCCGCCGCGCCGAGGCCGTAGCCGAGCTGGCAACCCAGTACCCCAGTCCCCATCTGTTCAGCGCTGTCGATGTTCGCGACGATGGGGCGGTGGCAGCTTGGGCTGAGGCCGTTATGGCGGCCAACGGCCTGCCCGACCTGGTGCTAAACAATGCCGGGCTGGTCAACCGTCCTGCCCCCCTGTGGGCCGTACCCGCAGACGAGTGCGACGCCGTTATTGCCGTCAACCTCAGCGGCACCTGCAACGTCATTCGTCACTTTGCCCCGCCTATGGTCGAGCGGCGATCGGGCATTTTTGTCAACTTTAGCTCGGGCTGGGGGCGATCGACCTCGCCAGGGGTGGCCCCCTACTGCGCGACTAAGTGGGGCGTGGAGGGGCTGACCCAGGCTCTATCGCAGGATTTACCACCGGGAATGGCGGCAGTGGCCCTCAACCCCGGCATCATTCACACCGCCATGCTGGAAACCTGCTACGGCGAGGATGCCGCTGCCTATACCCCCATCGCGGCCTGGGTCAAGGCGGCGGTGCCGTACATCTTAAGCATTCAGCCTGGAGACAATGGGCGGGCGCTGACGGTGCCGGGGTAGGGGTGAGGGAGTGGGAGGGTAGGCGGGTGGATGGGTGCCGCTCCGGTCCCTGAGCGAAGTCGAAGGGAGCGAAGCCGAAGGGACCGGAGTCGACGGGAGTCGATGTGTGCCGGTCTGGTCCCTGAGCGAAGTCGAAGGGAGCGGAGTCGAAGGGAGTCGATGCGTGCCGGTCTGGTCCCTGAGCGAAGTCGAAGGGAGCGAAGCCGAAGGGAGTCGATGCGTGCCGGTCTGGTCCCTGAGCGGAGTCGAAGGGAGCGGAGTCGAAGGGAGCGAATAGGTAAGCGGGTCGTTTAGGCGTCTGGTTGCAGAGCGGTATGCACGACTTTAATCAGTTCTTCAATGGTGTAGGGCTTGGGTAGAAAACCCTGAACTTTAAGGGAGGCAATGGAGGTCAGTTTGGCGTTGTGATAGGGCAACCCGCTGACGGCAACAGCCTGCACCTGAGGATTGATTTTTTGCAGCACTCGAAACGTGGTCGCCCCGTCTAGAGACGGCATCATCATATCCATAATTACCAGCTGGATGTCGCTTTGGTGCTGGGCGTAGAGGGCGATCGCATCTAGACCATCGCAGGCGGTTAAAACGCGGTAGTTGTAGGCTTCTAAGGATGCTTTGGTAACCTCACAAACGGGGGGTTCGTCATCTACAACCAAAATCAGCTCTTGATTGCCAACCAGGGCCTCTGACGGACCAATATCGGAGCGGTGGGTCGCAATCACGGCCGGCAGAAAAATTTTGAACTGGGTTCCTTTTTCGGCCGAGCTAGACTCTGACGAGCTCACCACGGTGATAAAGCCCCGGTGGCTTTTAACAATGCCTAGAGCGGTTGACAGCCCCAGCCCGGTGCCAGTGCCGATGTCTTTGCTGGTAAAGAAAGGCTCAAAAATGCGATCGAGCAGTTCGGGGGCAATGCCACAGCCGGTATCGGCTACGGTAATGGCAATATATTTACCCACCCTGGCATCTAGGTTTGTGCGCACGTAGTTTTCGTCGAGGGTCAAATTTTCGGCTGAAATTTCGAGCTTTCCTCCCTGGGGCATGGCATCGCGGGCGTTAACGCACAAGTTCATCAGCACCTGGTGAATTTGGGTTGGGTTACCCGAAATAGTCCAGAGGTCGCGGGCAATATCTACCTCTAATTCGATCGATTTGGGAAAAGTTTCTCGGATGATTTGTTGAATTTCTCGAATTAAATGCCCCACCTGAAGGACGGTATCATTACCTTCAATGCCACGGGCAAAAGACAGCACCTGTTTGATGATTTCGGCTCCCCGTCTGGCGTTGGTCTCGAGCACCTGCAGCATGTGCAGACTGCGTTCATCTAAATTGCTAGACTTCATTTGCAGAAGCTGCGCGGTGGTGAGCACAGGGGTCAAAATATTGTTGAGATCGTGGGCAATACCGCTGGCCAACGTGCCGATACTCTCCATGCGTTGGGCCCGAAAAAACTGCGCTTCGAGCTGTTTTTTGGCCGTCACATCGGTACTGACGATCAGAATAAACTGGGGCTGGCCGTCATCGTCGCGCACCAGAGACCAGCGGCTTTCCACAATGATTTTTTGGCCGGTTTTAGTAATCTGGTTGAGTTCTCCCTGCCATTCGTTTTCAAGCATGAGCTGCTGCTGAGCGGGATGAACTCGCTCTAAATCGTCTAGGGCGTACAGAAGGTCAGTCGTTTTCTGGCCCAGGGCCTCTGCGCTGGTCCACCCGTACAGCCGTTCTGCGCCCTTGCTCCAAAACAAAATTTGGTTTTGCACATCGCGAACGAGAATGGCGTCTGTGGCGATATCGAGCAGTGCTGCCTGCTCACGAATTTTTTGCTCAGCCCGCTTGCGCTCGATCGCATAGCGAATTGAGCGCACCAGCAGCTCGCCGGTAATTTGGCCCTTGACCAGGTAGTCTTGAGCGCCGGCCTGAACCGCGTTGAGCGCCAGCGTTTCGTCATTTAGGCCGGTGGTGACCACAATGGGCACGTTGCGCTCCTGCTGATGCAGCTGCTCAAAGGTGGCAAACCCTCGGCTGTCGGGCAAAAACAGATCTAGCAACACGATGTCAAAGGGGGCTTCCTTGAGGTGTTGTATGCCCTGGCTCAGGCTGTCGGCGTGGTGGAGCTGAATGTGAACCGAGACGGTTTCCCGCAGCAGCTCCTGCAGTAGACGCCTGTCGCCAGGGTTGTCTTCAATCAGCAGCACGCGGATGGGGGCTTGGGAATCCATGGCTTACTCCGAGGGTAGCTCGACCATAGATAACCAGAAATCTTCAATGGATTTGATGCTTCTTGTAAAGTGCTCCAGGTCAATTGGCTTAGTGATGTAGCAATTGGCGTGGAGGTTGTAGGCGCTCATGATGTCTTCCTCGGCGTGGGAGCTGGTAAACACAATGACCGGAATGTGCTTGAGCGTCTCATTGGTTTTGATCGTTTCGAGCACCTCTAGACCGCTGCGACGCGGCAAATTGAGGTCTAGCAAGACCAAGTGTGGGTTGGGTGCGTGGCTGTAGGGCGCAGTGTGGGTCAAAAAGGCGATCGCCTTTTCGCCATCGTCTACCACGTTGAGGTGATTGCAAATTTGGCCTTCTTTTAGCACCTCCTGGGTGAGCCGAATGTCGCCAGGATTGTCTTCGACCAGCAGAATTTCAATGGGATTCAGGGACTCAATAACGGATTTAACCATCACCATCAGCTCATGCCCCCTGCTGGAATTGTGAAGTAGAAGGTTGATCCCTGATTTGGTTTAGACTGTACCCAAATTTTACCACCGTGTCGCTCAACAATTTTCTTGCAAACCGCTAGCCCTATGCCTGTACCTGGGTAGGCGATTCGATTGTTTAACCGTTGAAAAATCACAAAGATTTGGTCAGCATATTGGGGGTCAATGCCAATGCCATTATCTTGGACAGAAAATAACCATACATCCTCCTTTTGACTGGCTTCAATGGCAACGCGGGCCGGTGCTTCGCTGCGAAACTTGATGCCATTACTGATTAAGTTTTGAAAAAGTTGGGTGAGCTGGGTGGGGTCGGCCTGCACCTGGGGCAGCCCATGATAGGTCACGGTGGCCTCGCTTTCTTCGATCGCCACCTTGAGATTGGCGATCGCCCGCTCGACCGCCTGGGTGCTGCTGGTGGGTTCAAAGGCCCGCCCCTGGGTACCCACGCGGGAGTAGGTGAGCAGGTCGTTAATTAGCGTGCGCATGCGCAGGGCACCGTCGACGGCGAACTGGATAAAATCGTCGGCGTCGGCATCGAGCTGACCCTTGTAGCGGCGCTCTAGGAGCTGCAGGTAGCTAGTGACCATGCGCAGCGGCTCCTGCAGGTCGTGGGAGGCAACGTAGGCAAATTTTTGCAGCTCGTCGTTGGAGCGGGCTAGCTCCTGGCGCTGGAGCACTTCCTGCTCTAGGAGCTGGGCCTGGGTGAGCGCTATAGCCATTTGGTTGGCGAGCTGCTGGAGTAGCTCACTCTCGAAGGTGGTCCAGTGGCGCGGGGCTGAGCACTGGTGGGCAATCAGCAACCCCCACAGGTCGCCCTGGGTGATGATCGGCACCACCAGCTTGGCCTGCACCCAAAACTGCCGCAAAAAATCGACCAGACAGGCGGCGACCTGCTGATCCCGGTTAGCGTCGGCCAGCATGCGAACGCGGCCCTGGCGGTATTGCTCCCTAGACTCCGGGGGAAACACCTCCTGGGGAAAGACAACCCCCATCACCTCCGGCAGACCCGGCTGCACCGCCTCGGCCACGCCGCTGCCGGTGCCGTCGGGCCAGAGGCGGTAGATGAGCACCCGATCGGCCTGAAGAATGGCTTTGACCTCGGTCACCGAAGTTTGCAGGATGTCGTTGATCTGCAACGATTGGCGAATTTTGAGGGAGACGCCGGCCAGCAGCTGCGATCGCTGATTTTGCTGGCGCAGGGCGGCTTCGGCCTGGGTGCGCTCCTGCACTTCGCGCTCCAGGCGGGCGTTTTGGTCTTGGAGCTGCTGGGTCAGCGCCTGCAGGCGCAGATGGGTCTTAACCCGAGCCAGCACCTCCTCGTACTGGAGCGGCTTGGTAATAAAATCGACCGCGCCCAGGGCAAACCCTTTGACCTTCTCGGGCGTATCGGTGAGCGCGGTTAAGAAAATCACCGGAATCGCGGCGGTTGACTGACTGCCTTTGAGGCGACGGCAGGTCTCAAACCCGTCCATACCCGGCATCAGAATGTCGAGCAGGATCAGATCGGGAGCGGCATAGTGAGCTTTTTCGAGGGCGCTTTCCCCGTCTTCGGCAAAGAGCACCTTGAACCCGGCATTGTTCAAAAAATCGAACAGCACCTCCAGGTTGGTTGGGGTGTCGTCTACCACCAGAATGGTGCCTGTATTGGCGGTGTCCTCGCTCATGTCGATGGTTGGTAGCGTTTGATCAATGCGATCGCCTGTCTTCCCTTATAGCTCATTGCCAACTGCCTCAGCTGAGCGGCAAAGGGTGTCCACTGCGAGTTGAGCGTCTCTAGCTGCTGGGTGTAGGCAACCAGGCCCTTGAGGTCGCCCCGCTGGGCCAGATCGAGCAGAGCGTCGAGGTCTGAGGCGGGCGGAATAGCCGCGATCGGCAGGGCGATGAGGGAAACGGCGGCGGAGTCGGACGCGGCACCCTGGCTGGCGACGGGGCTGTTCGTGCCGGGGGCGTAGACCCAATCTAGCTTGAGGTGGGTCTGGAGCGTCTGGAGCAGGGCGGCCTCCTGCACGGGCTTGGGCAAAAAGGCGTCGCACTGGGCGGCCTGGCTCAGGCGCTGGTCTAGCTCTAGCACGCTGGCCGACACCGCAATGACGGTTATTGCCTGTAGCTCGGGGCTTTGCCGCAGGCGGCGGGTCATCTCAAAGCCATCCATCCGCGGCATGACCAGATCGACCAGCACCGCATCGGGCCGATGCTGCCGGGCCTGCTCTAGTCCAGCGGCACCGTCGGCCGCCTCAATCACCCTAAAGCCCAGCGGAATTAAAAAGTTGATCAGCACGGCCCGGTTGTAGTCTTTATCGTCAACAACCAGAATGGTGCGTGGGTCGCCCCGGTAGCCCGCGATCGCCCGCTGCGCCGCTGCCGCTGCCCGGTCGCTGGGCTGCAATGCCACCAGGTGGAGATCAAACCAAAACCGGCTGCCCTGGCCTGGGCGGCTGGTTACGTGAATGTCGCTACCCATTAACTGTACGAGCTGCCGGCTAATTGCCAACCCCAGCCCGGTGCCCTCGCTGCGGCGATTGGGTGCCGGGGCGCAGTGAAATGGGTCAAAGATCTGCTCTAGCTGCTCGGGGGCAATCCCAATGCCGGTGTCTTTAATTTGAAAGCGCAGGGGGCTGGCTGTCGAGCGATCGCCCGGCTGGTTTTGCCCCTCGGGCTCGCGGGGATCGCCGTCGGTTGGCCAGAGGTGGGCGTATCCCACCGTCAGCGTAACGCCGCCTGTCTCGGTAAATTTAATTGCGTTGCCCAGCAGGTTGAGCAACACCTGCTGCAGCCGCTTTTCATCGGCCTCAACGTGCTGGGGCAGGGCCGAGAGCACCTCGTAGTTGAGCGGAATATGCTTTTGGCTGGCGCGAATGCGGCAGATCTCCAGCACGTTCTCAAGAAACGGGGGCAGGTGAAACCGGCTGGGGTGCAGCTCCATTTTTCGCGCTTCGATTTTAGAGAGATCGAGCACGTCGTTGATCAGCGTCAGCAGGTACTCGCCGCACTGATGAATCACGTTCAGCCCGTTTTGCTGCTGCTCGGTGAGGGTCTGGTGTTTTTTGAGCACCTGACTGTAGCCCAAAATGCCGTTTAGCGGCGTGCGCAGCTCGTGGCTCATATTGGCCAAAAACTCGCTCTTGGCGCGGCTTGCCACCATAGCCGCCTCTTCGGCCCGCTGCCGCTCCTGAATCTCCTGCTGCAGGTGAATGTTGTTTTGCTGTAGCTCCAGGGTGCGGGCGGCGACGTTGGCTTCCAGGGTGCGGTTGGCCTCTTCTAAATCGGCGTAGAGCCGGGCGTTTTCAATTGAAATAGCGGCCTGACCGGCCAGCAGCTGCAGAACCTCCAGCCGGTCTTGGGTAAACGCGCCGGCAGTGAGGTTGTTCTCCAGGTAAAGCATGCCGGTCAGCTTGCCCTGGTGCAGAATGGGGGCACACAAAACCGACTTGGGCTGCCGCGCCTGCACGTAGGGATCGCTGGCAAAGAGGTCTTCCTCGTGGGCATCGTTGAGCACTAGGGCCAACCGGGTGCGGGCCACGTAGTTGACCACCGACAGGGGCAGGGACAAGGCCTTGGCTGCGTCGGCCTCCCCCAGGTCGCTCTGGTGGACGGCGATCGCGTCCTCATCCACCGTTCCTGAGGCTTTGATCACCAGCTGCCCGGCTGTCTCTAGCAGCAGCAGGCCCGTCTCGGCCCCGGCGTTCTCGAGCACGATCTGCATCAGCGTGGTGAGCAGGTCGCTCAGCACAATTTCCTTCGACAGCGCCTGCGACGCCTTCATAATGGCGGCCAAATCAAAGCCCTGTAGCCCACTGGTCGAGCTGGTGTGGGTGATCCGCGCGGGCACTGCGATCGCCTCTCGCTCGGCGGTTTGGGCCAGTAGCTGAGGGTAGCGATCGCCTAGCTGATTGGCTTTGGCGATCGCCCCCCAGCGCAGATAGCCGTAGTAGGCCTCGGCCAGATACACCTGCGCCACCCGATCGCGACCTTGCCCCAGGTAAAACTCGGCGGCCCGTTCGTTGGCCAGGGCGGCTTCGTGGTTATAACCCTGCTCGCGGGCGGCGGCAATGGCGCGATCGTAGTGCTCCATCGCCTGCCAGGGCTGGCCCAGCACCCGCGCTTTCTCGGCCTCCACCAGGTCGTACTTGTGCTGAAAGTTCATGGGGGCGTGGTCGGCCCAGCGCCGCAGCTGCGCCTGATTTTGCGCAACTTTGCTGAGCGCTACGTCTAGCCGCTCGGGCGACTGGGCCAAGTGGGCCAGCGAACTGTAAAAATAGAAGGTGGGCTCCACCAAAAAGGCCTTCACCCCGTCTAAATACTGCTCGGCCTCGGCAGCATCGGCCAGGGCCTGCTCGTACTGGCCAAACAGGTAGCTGAGCATCAGCTTGTTGAGGTAGAGGTAGTGCAGCCCGGTGCGATCGTTGCCGGCCTTGAGCAGGGGCAGAGCCTCGGCTTCCTGGTAGACCTCGCCCTGCAGCAGGTTGGGATGCTTTGCTGAACTGGTTAAATTCAGCACCGCCTGCTGCACAATTTGATTCCAGCCCAGGGTATTGTCCTGCTTGAGCTGGGCCAGGTTATCGCTGATGGCGGTCATTTCGGGGGCCAGCTGGCCGAGGTCTTGCCCCATCAAGTAAGCGTGGTGGCAGTGCTGAATCGCCGCATAGCCCCCGTATTCAAACTGGCCGTTTTCTAGACCGCTTTGGTAGCCATCCCACAGCAGCGGCAGCGTTTCGCGCACGTGAACCTTGCCGTGCAGCGTGCAGGCCCCGGCCACAAAGCTGACGCTGGCCCTCAGCTCTACTGCACTAAATTGCTCTACCACCTGAAGCGCCAGGCTGCCAAACTGGTAGGCCAGCTCGCTGTTCTGCAAAATGCCGTTGAGAATGACGCCGTAGCACACGTAGCCGTAGGCGGCAAAGGGCGAGCTGCCATAGGCGACCGATAGGTTGACCTGCTTGCAGATCACCAGCGGAAACAGGTGCGGGGCCGCCTGGTAACAGGGCGACCCTAGGCTGGTGAGCATGCGCACGGCGGCTAGCTTCTCAGAGTCGGTCATCGGCGGCAGATGCAGCAGATCTGCGGGAGTCTTGTCGGCCAGTGTGGCGGCGGTGTGGGCCAGGGTTTGCTGAATATCGGCCTCGCTGGGCGACTCAGGGATCGTCACCCCCAGCCGCGCCAGCGCTTCTAGCCCAATTTTGACCGCTTCGAGCTGCTTCACCTGGGCCATACAGGCCTGAATTTGGACCTCGTAGATCTTCATGGTGTGGATGGGCGATCGCACCCGCTCCAGGGCCAGGGCGGTCCAGGCTTCCATCTGCTCAAAGTCGCCATTCAGGTAGGCCGACTCGGCGGCGGCTTCGTGCAGGGCCAGGGTCAGGTTGTACTGCTGTTGCCAACTCCTGGCGGGCAGCAGGTCTAGCCCCACCCGCAGGTAGCGCAGGGCCGAGTCGTAGGCGGCGGCGGCTTTGGCTTTTTGGCCTGCAACTCGGTTGAGTTCGGCCAGCTGGTAGATCTCGGCCTCGGCGGTGAGCAAGTCGGCCCCGTAGTTGAGCTGGTTGACAATGGCAAAAACATTCTCGTTGCGCTCCTCGGGTGAGCTGTTTTTTAGCAGCAGCTGACCAATCTTGAGGTGGGTTTCCTGCCGCTGCGACTGAGGGATTAGCGAGTAGGCCGCCTGCTGCACCCGGTCGTGCAAAAAACGATAGGCGATCGCAACGTCGGGGCCAGAGGGCAAGAGATCCTCGAAACGTTCTACAGCACGGGTCTCGACATCGAGCGCCAGCGGAATTTTGTAGAACTGGTTGAGGGGCACCACAAATTCTGCCTGCAGGGCTTCCCAGAGATCGGCGGCGGTTTCGGTTTGGGAAGCTTGGTTGACAATGGCCAGCACGTCGAGGGCAAACTTATCGCCAATGCAGGCCGCTAGCTTGAGCACCCGCTGGGTTTGAGCCGACAGTTTTTGAATCTGAGCGATCATCAGGTCAACGACATTCTCGGTGATGGCGATGCCCTGCAGCACCTCCATCTGCCACCGCCACTGGCCCTGGTCAAAATCGAACCAGAGCTGCTGGTCTTGATGCAGCGACTTCAACAGCTGGGTAAGAAAAAACGGGTTGCCCTGGGTTTTGCGAAACACCAGCTCGGCCAGGGGTTGGGCCTGGGCCTGGCTGGTGTGCAGCGTGTCGGCCACCAGCTGATTGACCTGGGGCAGATCGAGGGGTTGCAGCACCAGCCTGCGGGCGCTCGCCCCCGCCGCCTGAATTTGCTCCAGGGTGTGCATCAAGGGGTGCGCCAGGCTCACCTCGTTGTCGCGGTAAGCGCCCAGCAGCAGTAGATACGCGTTTTCTGGATTGGTCACCAGCCGCTCAATCAGTTTCAGCGACGGCAGATCGGCCCACTGGAGGTCATCGAGAAAAATGACCAGGGGATGGTCGGGCTGGCTAAACACCCGAACAAACTGTTGAAAGACTCGATTAAAGCGGTTTTGCGCCTCCGATGGCCCCAGCTGAGCCACCTCGGGCTGCGGCCCCACAATTCGCTCCAGCTCGGGAACTACGTCGATAATAATTTGAGCGTTTGGGCCTAAAGCCTGCAGCAATTTCGCTTTCCAGCCCGCGATGCGATCGTCGCTTTCGGTTAGCAGCTGCCGCGTCAGCTCTTGAAAGGCCTGGGCCAGAGACGCGTAGGGCACGTTGCGCTTAAACTGGTCAAACTTGCCGCTGATAAAATACCCCCGCTGCCGAGAAATCGGTTTGTGAACCTCATTCACCAGCGACGTTTTGCCAATGCCTGAGTAGCCGCTGACCAGCATGAGCTCAGTGGCCCCGGCGCTCACCTGCTCAAAGGCCGTCATCAGAGCGGCAACTTCAGCTTCTCGACCGTAGAGCGTCTGCGGAATTAGAAACTGGCTAAAACAATCGAGCTGCCCTACAGGAAAGGCGGCGATCGCGCCAGTTTGCTCCAGCTGGGTTTGACAGCTCACCAGATCGGCCCTCAGACCGGACGCGCTCTGATAGCGATCTTCGGCGGTTTTGGCCAACAGCTTCATTACCAAATCGGCCAGGGGCAGTGGCACGGCGCTATTAATTTGGTTGGGGGCCACGGGCGTTTTGGCAATGTGGCTATGCACCAGCTCCAGCGGGTCGGTCGATTGAAACGGCAGCTGCCCGGTCAGCATTTCGTAGAAGGTGACGCCCAGGGAATAAAAGTCGCTGCGGTAGTCGATCGCGCGATTCATGCGGCCGGTTTGCTCGGGCGACAGGTAGGCCAGCGTGCCTTCGAGCAGCGTGGGGTTGCTGACCGCCGAGTTTTCCTGCGAGAGGCGAGAGGCAATGCTGAAATCGATGATTTTGACCTGCCTACTCTGGGGCTGAATCAAAATGTTTTGGGGATTGATGTCTTTGTGAACAATCTGGTTTTGATGCAGGTTGATGAGGGCATCGGCGAGCTGCAGAGCAATGGCAAGGAACTCGGCGATCGCCAGAGAGTGCTGGCTTAAATAGTCTTTTAGGGCAACGCCGCCAAAGTCTTCTAAAAGCAGCGCCAGACCATTTTGGTCGGTTTCTAGCCCCAATGGCTTGATAATACCGGGGTGGTTTAAGCTGTCTAAAATCTTAAACTCGTGCCTGAGCCGGGTAATGTCTTCGAGCGACGGGTAGTCATCCCTAAGCCGCTTAACGATGACGGGTTGCTGATTCTGTAGCCTCACTCCAGCGTAAACTCTGGTGTGAACCCCTTCGTGAATAACCCGCTGGAGGCTATAGCTAGCCGCTGCTTTCTTCAAAACCTTCAAAGCACCTATCTATAGGTAGAAATCGCGATCGCCCACTGGGTCGAGCTGCTGCAAAACAGGCCAAGAAACCTTTAAGAAACCTTTAGAGCAAAACGCTTGGCATCTCTCAACGTAAGCTTTTTAATACAGGGCTTGCCCTAATTTTATCATCGGGTTAATCTCGCGAGAATGGAGGGCAATTAGGCTTGAATCGGGACGGTTAGAATTAGCTGGAAGGGAATAGTTGGAATTCCAAAGCCTACCCGATGGCCGCCTTTAATTCAGGCTTTTTTACGTATCTTTGCGATTCTCAAGCAATATTGGCAGCTGACGGCACTGCATAATAACGCGATCGCCGATCGGTAATCCGGCCTGGGCCTCCTGCTCTCGAATGTGCTGAAAACCCGCCGACAGCTCCGCCTCATCGAGGGGCTGAAACCCTAGCCTGGCGTAAAACGGCGCGTTCCACGGAATGGTGCGGAAAGTCGATAGCGATAGCGCAGGGTAGCCCTGGTGGTTTGCCCACAGGCTAACCGCGCTGATCAGCGCAGAACCAATCCCTCTTCGCCCGTGGGCTGGGTCGACGTCAATCTCCTGCAGGTACAGGGTTTGATCAACCGGCTGAGTGACGGCGTAACCAACAACGGCCGCCTGATCGGCGATCGCCACCCACACCTGCCCGGCTTGAAACCGCTCCAGCACAACCTCAAACGGCAGGGGCGCGGCCTCGACTAGAAAGGCGTAGGGGGTATCTGCAAACAGCGCAGCGGCTGACTGCTCGATCGCCGCCAGCTGAGGTAACTCTTCGCGCCGAGCCGAACGAATTTGATAATTTGGTATCAGCATTTTCCCAAAAGCCTTTGATAACGTTGGTTGGGTGAGGCGGCCCTCGCACAACTCTATCTAGCAGCAGATATTTTTAGGTCACAACACTGTCATCGGTAGGAGGAAGGGAGGAGTTCAGCTTTGTACCCTGTGAGGAGCCGCATCGGCCGAGCGTAGAGGTGGAGCAGTCTGCCGTTCAGGAAATAGCCCAGAAATAGCCGCCCCAAGTCGCCCTACAAGGAGCATTTAGCATGATCGCAGCCACGCCCAGCAAGCAACAGCCCCTGACTGCCGAGCAACTTCAAAAGCTACATGCCTACTGGTGCGCAGCGAACTACCTATCGGTAGGCCAGATCTATCTATTAGACAATCCGCTGCTGCGCGAACCGCTAAAGCTAGAGCACATTAAGCCCCGGCTGCTGGGCCACTGGGGCACTACGCCGGGGCTGAACTTCATCTACGCTCACCTGAACCGGGTGATTAAAGCCCAAGACCTGAACATGATTTACATTGCCGGGCCGGGGCACGGCGGGCCGGGCATGGTGGCCAATACCTATCTAGAGGGCACCTACAGCGAGCTTTATCCCAATATTTCGCAAGATGCCGAGGGCATGCGGCAGCTGTTCAAGCAGTTTTCCTTTCCGGGCGGCATTCCCAGCCACGCCGCCCCCGAAACGCCTGGGTCAATCCACGAGGGGGGCGAGCTGGGCTATGCCCTGGTGCACGCCTACGGAGCCGCCTTCGACAACCCCGACCTGATTGTGGCCTGTGTGGTGGGCGATGGCGAGGCCGAAACGGGGCCTCTGGCGACCAGCTGGCACTCGAATAAGTTTCTCAACCCGGCCCGCGATGGGATCGTGCTGCCGATTTTGCACCTGAACGGCTATAAGATTGCCAACCCCACGGTGCTGGCCCGGCTGCCCCAGGACCAGCTCGAAAGCCTGTTTATCGGCTACGGCTACCAGCCCTACTTTGTCGAGGGGTCTGAGCCTGAGGCCATGCACCAGCTGATGGCCAGCACCCTGGATGCGGCGATCGCCGACATCAAGCAAATCCAGCGCGAGGCCCAGGTGCACGGGTTTCAGCAGCGGCCGCTGTACCCCATGATCATTCTGCGATCGCCCAAGGGCTGGACCGGGCCAGAGTCGGTAGACGGTAAAAAAACCGAAGACTACTGGCGATCGCACCAGGTGCCCTTCTCGGCTATGGCCAGTAACCCGGAGCACATTCAGCTGCTAGAGCGCTGGATGAAGAGCTACAAGCCCGAAGACCTGTTTGATGAAGCGGGCCAGCTGGTGCCAGAACTGGCCGAGCTGGCTCCTGTGGGCGAGCGGCGCATGGGCGCAAACCCCCACGCCAACGGCGGGCTGCTGCTGCGCGACCTGCACCTGCCAAACTTTCGCGACTATGCCGTAGAGGTAAGTAACCCCGGCACCGAAATGGCCGAGTCAACCCGCGTTTTGGGCGAGTTTTTGCGCGATGTGATGCAGCGCAACTCCGAGAGCCGAAACTTTCGGGTGATGAGCCCCGACGAGAACAACTCTAACCGGCTAAACGCGCTGCTGGAGGTCACCGATCGCGTCTCCACCGCCGAAATTTTGCCCACCGATGACCACGTTGCCCCCACCGGACGGGTGATGGAGGTGCTGAGCGAGCACATGTGTCAGGGCTGGCTGGAGGGCTATTTGCTCACGGGTCGCCACGGCTTTTTCTCCTGCTACGAGGCGTTCATCCACATCGTCGACTCGATGTTTAACCAGCACGCCAAGTGGCTGGAAAGCTGTATTGACATTCCCTGGCGGCGACCAATCGCCTCGCTCAACTACCTGCTCACCTCCCACGTGTGGCGGCAAGACCACAACGGCTTTAGCCACCAGGACCCCGGCTTTATCGACGTAGTCACCAATAAGAAAGCGAAGGTGGTGCGGGTCTACCTGCCGCCCGACGCCAATACCCTGCTCTCGGTGGCCGACCACTGCCTGCGCAGCCGCCAGTACGTCAACGTGATTATTGCCGGTAAACAGCCCGAGCTGCAGTGGCTCGATATGGATAGCGCCATCAAGCACTGCACCGCTGGGGTCGGCATTTGGGAGTGGGCCAGCAACGACAAGGGCGGCGAACCCGATGTGGTAATGGCCTGCGCGGGCGACGTGCCCACCCTGGAGACCCTGGCAGCGGTAGACTTTCTGCGATCGCAGTTTGCCGACCTCAAAATTCGGGTGGTGAATGTGGTTGACCTGATGACCCTGCAACCCCAGAGCGAGCACCCCCACGGCCTCTCCGACTGGGATTTTGACTCGATTTTCACCGCCGACAAACCCGTCATTTTTGCCTTTCACGGCTATCCCTGGCTGATTCACCGGCTCACCTATCGGCGCACCAACCACGCCAACTTCCACGTGCGCGGCTACAAAGAAGAGGGCACCACCACCACCCCCTTCGATATGGTGGTGCTAAACGAGCTAGACCGCTTTAATCTGGCCCGAGATGTGATCAATCGCGTGCCCAAGCTGAAGAAAACGGGTGCCTACGTCAAACAAATGATTCGCGACAAGCTGATCGAACACAAGCACTACATCACCACCCACGGCAAAGACCTCGCCGAAGTCGAGGACTGGACCTGGCAGTACTACAACAGCGCCGATAGCGGCCGATCGGAGGATGGTGATAGAGCCAGCGATCGCAGCAGTAGTCCTGCCCAAAAGGGAGCCGAAGGTGCCGCCCAGTCCCGCAGCTGAGTGGGTTGCCGAATTGAAGCATAAGTTTAGGTAGGGGCAAACGGCCGTCATTGAGCAAACTTAAGGTTCTTAGTGCGGGACTAGGGAGTATAACGATGAGTATGTAGGTTGTGAATGGACTTGAGTTCATGGCCAAGAGTCGCCCGTTTAGTGATGCCAATCCAGACTTACGCCGCCGCCCGCAGTGTCCCAGTCCGCCTGTTGCTGAGGTAGAACGCCAGCTTTGGCAATGGCTCTCGCCGGCCACGTTCAAACCGACGACGGGGGTACGCAACACCGACGATAAACGACTCCGTAACCGGATCTTGACGTTGCCGGTGATGGTAGCAGTGGTCTTGAGTTTGGTGTACCGGCAAATCAACGGACTGAGCGAATTGCTCCGAGTGCTACAGATGGAGGGGTTGTTGTGGGTTGAGCCCATGGCGCTCAGCCGAACCGCCTTGGATAAACGGTTTCGCTCCCTGCCGGTGTCGCTGTTGAGTCAGTTGTTGACTCAGGTGCAGGCTCAACTGGCGACGCGTCCGACGGGGACGGTGCTGTCGGAACCGTGGCAAGCCTTGCAGAGCCGATTTCCCGCGATTTGGATAGCCGACGGCTCGACCTTAGAAGAACTGCGTCGCCAACTCAAAGCCTGGCGCGGGCACCCCTCGACCCTCCTGGCCGGCAAACTGATGATGGTGGTGGAGTTGTTCAGCCATCGCCCGGTGGCGATGCAGTATGACGAGAAGGCCAAAGCCAATGACAAAGCCTTTGGTGACTGGCTGCTAACGACCCTGCCGGTGGGTGGCTTATTAGTCTTTGACCTGGGATTTTTCGCCTTTCCCTGGTTTGACCAGTTCACCGAGACGGGGCGTTATTTTGTCACCCGGCAACGGGAGAAGACGGCCCATACTCGACAGCGGGTGCTGAGTCGGGGAGAGCGTTACTGTGACGAAATTATCGTCATGGGGCAGTACCGGTCGAACCCCTGCCGTCATCCGGTACGGATGGTCTCGGTGCAGTGGGGCACCACGTGGTATCGCTATTTGACCAATGTCCTTGACCCAGAGCACCTCAGTGCCCAACAGGTCTGCGACCTCTACCGTCGGCGATGGCGGATTGAAGAGGCCTTTTGTGTGACTAAACGGTTGTTGGGATTGGCCTACGTCTGGGTCGGTGATACTAATGGCATTCAAATTCAAATCGTGGCGACTTGGATGTTCTATGCAGTGCTCAATGACCTCTGTGCCCAAGTGGCCATCGCGTTGCACCAACCGATAGAAAAGATTTCGCTCGAGATGGTGTTTCGGGGGTTGTATCACTACAGTCGAGCCCGTTTACACGATGACACCACCGAATTAATTCCGTTTTATCAACAGCATCATCAGTTGTTAGGGTTGGTCAAAGCGACGCGAAAACGTCATCGCCAATACGAGCATCAGTGGGCGGAAGTTTGGGGAAACGTCCCAGGCTGTTGCCCTGTTGTCCCACCTTGAGACGCTTAAGTTGACACCAATGACGGTCGTTTGCCCTCCCCAGCTTTTCGCAGGACATCCTGTAGGGTGGGCACTGCTCACCATCAACCCTAGCCACTAATCGAAAACCCCAAATCCATCTCACCTTGCCCATGCCTGTGATGAGGGTTAGTGGTCGGCAAATGGGAGGGGTGGTGGGCATTGCCCACCCTACGGATCGTCTCTAGTGGGCTTGTTCGATCGCGGCTTTGAGATCGATCGCGGCTCCAATAAAGGCGGCGTGGACAAAGGTTTGCGGAAAGTTGCCGAGCATGGCCCCGGTTTGGGGGTCGGCTTCTTCAGCAAATAGGCCCAGGTCATTGGCAAATTCCAAAGCGGCATCCATAATTGCCTGGGCTCGCTGCAAATCTTGCCGCATAACCCAGTACTGGGCCACCCACAGGGTACCGGCCAAAAAGGCTCCTTCCCGCTGAGAGTCAAAGGTTTTGAGATGGCGACGATAGAGGTGGCCGGTGGCGTAGTCGCGCTCTAACGCCTTCATCGTCGCCACCATTTCAGGGCTATCGGCTGCGGTGTAGGCCCACACCGGAAACAGGGCGGCGGTAACATCGACGTCTTCTCCCCCAGCCACAACGGCGTAGGCTCCCTCTGAGGTGAGGCAGTGCTGGGCCACAAACTCTCGAATCGCTTGTTCTGCCTCGCGCCAGCGGCGGGCCTGGGCGTCGCTTTCAGCCACATCGGCGATAAACCTTAGGCCGCAGGCCACCACTACTTTGCTAGAGGTGTACTGGTGCTTTTCCTGCTCCTCCCAAATGCCGTAGTCGGGCTCGTGCCAATGGTCGCTTAAAAAATCGGCAATTTCGGCCACCAGCGACCAGTGCTCGCGGGTGTCAAAGTGCTTGTAGATCAGCTTGGCCGCCAGCAGCACGTTGCCGTAGGCGTCGAGCTGGAGCTGGTCTTTGGCCACATTGCCAATCATGACCGGGGCGCTGTGGCGATAGCCAACCAAATCGAGGGGTGTTTCTGAGCTGGGCGACTCACCATCTAGAGTAGAGAACGGCATTAGCGGCTGGTGGTCAGAATCGCGATCGTAGCCGCAGATAAAGTCTAAAAAGCGACGCTCATCGGTGCCGTCGCTGCCCGCTCGGGTGAGGGCGCTGACAATCATTCCGGCATCGCGCAGCCAGACGTAGCGGTAGTCATAGTTGCGCTCGCCGCCAATGACCTCGGGCAGCGAGGTGGTGGGGGCGGCGATAATGCCGCCGTTGTCCTCAAAGGTGAGCAGGCGCAGCGCTCGAATAGACTCGGCCACCTGCTTTTCGTAGGGGCCGTGATAGGTGGCGTGGGCGGCAATGTCGCGCCAGCGCTCCAGGGTTTGCCCCAGCCAGCCTTTGATTTCGCCTTCGCTGAGCCCGTGCAGGGGCTCAGCGACCAACAGGCACCAGCCGGTCTCTCCCTGGGGAATGGTGCAGCTAACGGTTGCTCCATCAATGGCGAGGGGATGGGAGGCGTACAGGTAGTGCTGCCCGTCAACTTGAATGCCCTGGCCCTGGGGCTGAAGCTGGGGCGATCGCCGGGCGTAGTCGGGGGCTGGCGACAGCGTAACGGCCATATCGGCGGGGGCAGCTGAAAACTGGCGGCACAGGCCGCAGGGAGTGCCGTGTCCCATCGGCATCCAGTCGGTGATAACCAACGCGCCCGCCGGGGTGGCCAGAGTCGTTTCTAAAATGCCGCTGTCTTCTAGGTAGCGCCGCCCTGAGGCCGTCGCGTTGGGCAGCTGCACGGTCCAGTCGCCGCCCCGCTCTGGGTCGAGCAGCGCCGCCAGCAGCGATGGATAGTCAAACCGACCGGGGCAGTACCAGACAATCGCCCCAGTGGTAGTGACCAGGGCGGCCGTGCGGCGATCGCCAATCAGGCCTAAGTCTCGAACTGCAGGAAACCTGGAGTCCCCCACTCTGCTTCCTACCCCATCCACTGCACCGATCCGTCTCTGTCCTACGACACCAGCCTAAAGGGCCTGCCTTCCTGTTTTCCTCCAACCAAAGACATATTCCCTCTGCTTTGGCTCGCCATACGTCAAAAGATGCGGCGACCAAGCCAGAGATTGTGCCTTTGGCGGGAGGGAACCTAAGTCAGCCATTCTGTACCTTGAAAACACAAACAACAGCACCAGTGTCAATAGAAAATAAGGAGAATAACCATGGCGAAGGTTAACCCAATTCAGGTTCAAAAATTCCTGAAAGGTATGGAGTATCCGGCTAGCAAGCAGGATGTGATTGACCATGCCAAACAGCAGGGCGCAGACGAAAATGTTTGCTCAACCCTAGAAGATATGCCTGAAGACGAGTTTGAAACGCCCGCCGATGTCAGCAAAGCCATTGGCGAAATTGAGTAAGGCCTGAAAGTGTACCAATAGAGTTTTTAGGTTGGGTGGAGCGCCAGCAGAACTCAACAGAGGTTTGCTGCTGTTGGGGTTTCTCCTCTGAAGACGCTGCGCGAACCCTTCGTTGCACCCAACCTACATGAACCCTAATTTTTAGGATTGACGCTGCACTAAAAACAGTCACTCTTACTTTTCCTTAAAGCCATTTTTCAAAACCTAACAAACCACAAAAACAGTTTTACACCCTATGGCCCTGCAACCCGAATCGGTGACGAGGGAACAAATTTGTCAGACGGCAAAAGTTAAGCTGGGCCACGACTCACTCAGGCCAGGGCAGGAAGATGCGATCGCGGCTCTGCTCAAGGGCCACGATGTGCTGGCCGTCATGCCCACCGGGTCGGGAAAGTCGGCTATCTATCAGCTGGCTGGAGCGCTAATTCCAGGGGCGACGGTGGTGATTTCGCCCCTGCTGGCCCTCCAGCAAGACCAGGTAGAATCGATCGGTGAGCAATCGGTGGGTGACGCCGTAGCGGTCAACTCTACGGTGACCAGTGCCGAGCGAAAAGAGGCCTTTGAGTCGCTGGCCGACGACGAACTGGAGTTTATCTTTCTGGCTCCAGAACAGTTCAACAACCCAGAGACTTTAGAGCGGTTGCAACAGGCCAAACCCTCGCTTTTTGTAATTGACGAAGCCCACTGCATTAGCGAGTGGGGCCACGACTTTCGCCCCGACTACCTGCGGCTGGGAGCGGTCATTGACAGCCTAGGTCATCCTCGGGTGCTGGCGTTGACGGCAACAGCCGCCCCAGCGGTGCGAGAAGAGATTGTCAACCATCTGAATATGCGCGATTTTGAAGTCGTCGTGCAGGGGTTTGATCGCCCCAATATTTGGCTGGAAGTACGACGATTTGAGGCTGAGGCCGAGAAGGAAGCTGCCCTAATTGACCAGGTCGCGCGGGCTAAGAAGCCGGGCATTGTCTACGCCGCCACCCGCAAGCAAACGGAAGCGATCGCTGATGCCCTAGTAGAGCGAGACGTAAAGGCGATCGCCTACCACGCGGGTATGAAAACCAGCGATCGCGAGGAGGCTCAAGCTGCCTTCATGGATGATGAGGCGGAAGTAATTGTTGCCACCACCGCCTTTGGCATGGGTATCGACAAGCCCAACGTGCGCTTTGTCATTCATCACACCATCAGCGATTCGCTCGATTCTTACTATCAAGAAATTGGCCGGGCTGGGCGCGATGACAATAAAGCCTTTGCGCTGCTGTTTTACTGTGCTGACGACCTCAATATCCGCCGCTTTTTAGCTAGCAGTGGCCAGGTCGATGAGCAGCAGGTAGAACAGGTGGCAACCGTTATTCAGGCCCAGAATGAACCGCTAAAGCGCCAGGAGGTGAAGGAGCAAACGGGGCTTTCTCAGTCGAAAGTAGCCACCGCCCTCAATCACTTGGTGGAGGTGGGGCTGGTTGAGATGCTGCCGACGGGCGAAGCGGTGGCGAGTGAAGCCGCACCCAATGTCAACGAAGCGGCCCAGGCAGCGATTCAAGCGCAGGAGCGGTACCATAACCACGTGCGATCGCGCCTCGAAATGATGCGCGGCTATGCCGAAGTACGCGACTGCCGCCGCGAGTATTTGCTCAACTACTTTGGCGAAACGCTCGATCAACCCTGCGGCTTTTGCGACAACTGTAAAGCGGGCATTGTGGTTGACGACGAAGGGGTTGACCAACCCTTTGCTATGAATAGCCAGGTGGTTCACCCATCCTGGGGCGAGGGCATGGTGATGCGCTACGAAGGCGACAAGATTGTAATTTTGTTTGACCAGGTTGGCTACAAGACGCTTGACATTGAGCTAGCCACCGAGCAGCACCTGCTGGAGCCGGTCGAGTAATTGGCAAGGGCGCTGGCGATCGCGGTTTATCTCCACCAAAAGAGGACGCACGGGCACAACTGAACTGTTAACAAGATGCGGTTAGGGCAGCCCAAAGCCGCTTACGTCCGACCATTGGGCTGTGGGACACCGCCGGTATCAAGCATCTTCTCAAGCCCGAGGGTCGTTGTCAAAGACCGATCTGGCCTTGCCAGCAGAATAGCCTTACCATTTTTTGTGAAACTTATCTTGATCAACAGGCCAAAAATCAGTGCAGTTTTTTGCATCTATTTTGCTGGCTATCTGAGGATGAACGGTGCATTTGAGGTACGGGTTTTTGTTGAAGAAGCGACACTTTGAACAAGGAGCGGAAAAAAGAAGCTGAGGGTTATCATCTAAGCCGTTTTTAGCCTTTTCAGCACCCTGAAGATGCTTAATCGCGAAAAACACCAGGGCAAAGGTAAATAGACCTAAGATGGTTAAAACTCCGCCAGGGGCATTATCTTGGATGGGTGGCTTGACCTGCGTTTCTGCCTTTCCTCGGTCAGACACCTGAATCAGATATTGATTTTGAGAGCTTTGATTACCAAAATGTTCTGCGGAACGAGTGGGATGAGGAAACGTTTTCTGGGCTTTCATGGGGCTTGCTTAGTTCATTGAAACTGTGCGCTAACGGCTAAACCTATATCTAGAGGGATGGATTGGTTAGCCCACTCCAGGTTGCTCACTCTGCCCAATGGCGAGTGTCATAGCAGATGCTTAGGTGCGGCGTTGCAATACTATTTTTAAGGGTGGAGCAATAGGGCTATCTATGAGCCCTCTCTTTGGGACAGATTTACAGCGCAATCGTCTCTTTCTTTCGCAGGAGATAAAGTCATTCGCGTCACCCCTGCTGTCGATAGAGGCCCACTCATTCGAGAGGGGTACTTGGGCCACACCTAGGGAAGCGGGCGTGCATTGTTAACAGTTGCCCCTGAAGGCCGATGCGAAGCGCAGACCAAATCGATTACGTTGTGGCAGTTCAATGGGGGACGGATGAACGACGGCAGGTTTAGGCCTTGGGCCACGGTGCCGCATCATTTTTTTTGCATATAGACCTATAGGGATTGGCTATGAAGTATCGACAGCTCGGCGATAGCGACCTGACCGTTTCAGAAATTGCTTTGGGCTCCTGGCTCACCTACGGCGGCGGGGTCGAGCGACAGCAGGCCGAAGCCTGTGTACACAAGGCGTTTGACGTCGGCATCAACTTTATCGACACCGCCAACGTCTACGGGCGCGGTGCCGCCGAATCGCTTCTTGGGGAAGTGCTGCAGGGCATCGATCGCAGTTCCTACGTGCTGGCCACCAAGGTTTTCTTCCCCATGTCGCAGAGCGATCAGGGCCTGTCGGCGGCGCAAATTTACAAGCAGCTCGACGCCTCGCTCCAGCGCCTGGGCACCGACTACGTTGACCTCTACCAGTGCCACCGCTACGACAGCAACACCCCCCTAGACGAAACCATGGCGGCCCTGACCGACGTGGTGCAGCAGGGCAAAGTGCGCTACATCGGCTTTAGCGAATGGAACCCGGCCCAGATTCAGGCGGCGCTAGAGTTGCCCAATGTGGAGAAGTTTGTCTCTAGCCAGCCCCAGTACTCCATGCTGTGGCGGCAGCCCGAGGAAAAGGTATTTCCCCTCTGTGCCGACAACGGCATTGGCCAGATTGTCTGGTCACCCCTGGCCCAGGGGGTGTTGACGGGCAAGTACAAGCCCGGTGCCGCACCCCCCGCCGACTCCCGCGCCGCCAACGACAAAATGAACGGGTTCATGCAGGATCTCAGGAGCGATCGCGTGCTCAGCGCCGTTCAAAACCTGCAGCCCCTGGCCGACCAGCTCAACATCTCGATGGCGCAGCTAGCCCTGGCCTGGATTTTGCGCGACCCCAGGGTGAGCGCTGCGATCGTGGGGGCCAGCCGCCCCGAGCAGGTGGTCGACAACGCCGCTGCTTCAGGCATCTCCCTCGATGAACCAATGCTGCGCGAGATCGATATGGTGCTGGGGCCAGCCCTCAATCAGGTGGCCGCCCGATAGGCACCTAGCGGCGGCCCGGAGCCATTTACTGTAGTTGAGTTTGGGATTACAACATGCTCAAAAGCTGGATGATCATTGGCGGCATCGCCTTTTTGGTGGCCCTGGGGGGCAGCTTAATTCGGCCCCGCGATGTCTCCTGGGGGCTGCGGCTCGATCGGCCCCGGTGGCTGTTTTTTGAACCGGCCATTCCCGTAATCTGGACGGTAATTTTTGCCTGTGGCGCGGTCTCGGCCAACCTCGTTTGGCAGGACGAACCCGGCACTTCAAAAACCTGGCTGCTGATGGGCTTTTACCTGCTGGTGGAGCTGATTACCGTCGCCTACATTCCGGTCACGCTGCGGCTTAGAAGCCTCAAAGTGGGCACCGTGCTTGGCGGCATTGGGGTCATACTGGGCACTGTGCTGGCGCTGACGGTTTTACCGATCTCAGGGCTGGCCGCGCTGCTGCTGCTGCCCTATGTAGTCTGGAGCCCAGTCGGCACCTACACCACTGGGCAAATGGTAGAACTCAACCCCGACGCCGGCTAGGGCCTTTAAGAGGGGACTTAGAAAGTGATTTGGTGTAGCTTTTTGCACCTGCCGCTCTCCCTGGCCCCCTTGCAAAGATGGGGCACAAAGTCACCCTTTTCAAGGGGAATTTGATGGTATTCCAAGTCCGCTACAGAAAGTAAGACGCTTTAATCCTCTAAGGTTTGCTGGCGGGGTTAAACTGGGGGCGCTCTTAACCTTGAGTTAAAGTTGTAGAGTCGCTTGCGCTCCAGCGCGAGCCCCTAAGCCCCATTCCAGATCAATCCACTAGGGTCGATTGCCATCAACCCTGGAGGCGCTGCGCTTTCGTCCAGTCAACTCTGGGGAATGCCAGCAGGATGCGGCCCCGCCCCCAGCAGCTAACCGAAACCACACCGATGAAGCAGGCCAGCGTACGCGATCGATTCAAGTCACTGTTTGGCTATGTCAAAGCGCTGCTCATTGGCCACTATCGATCGCTGCTGCTGCTGCTGCTGCTAGGGGTCTTTTTTCCCCTCCAAATCTTTGGTGAACTGGCGGAAGAGGTTTGGGAAAATGAAGGGGGCTTCCCGTGGGATGAGCCGATTTTGCTGGGCATTCACGCTACGGCCACCCCTCAACTCGACACCTTTGCCAGCTACCTAACACAGCTAGGCGTTGGGTGGGGGGTAGCGCCCGCTTCGATCGTCATTGCGCTGGTGCTGTGGCGGCGACACCACTGGCGATCGCTCGTCTACTTCCTCACCACCCTGATCGGTTCTGCCATCATTAACGTCTCCGCTAAGCTGCTGCTGCAACGGGTACGCCCCAATCTGTGGGAGTCGCCTGCCCCAGAGTATGACTACGGTTTTCCCAGTGGTCATGCGATGTCGAGCATGACCTTTGTGGCGGCCCTGGTCATTTTGCTGTGGGGCAGCCGCTGGAACTGGCTGGTGGCCGCCCTGGGCGGACTGTTTGTGTTGGCCATCGGCTGGACCCGCCTGTACCTGGGCGTGCACTACCCTAGCGATATCGTAGCTGGCTGGCTGGCCTCGATCGCCTGGGCCGTCGGCGTAGCCCTCCTAATCAAGCCCCGTCTGCTCAAAAATTAACGCCCGCTCCCCATGGCTCCAGGGCGTGTCATCAATTCTGGCTAAAGTCCTGATGCCATCAGCATTGCCACGCCCGACCCAAAAAAGGGCTAGGGGCTGTACCCCCGATTCTTGGAGCATCAGCGGCTATTTGATGACAGCCCCTAGAGGCAGGTCACAAAGACGGGCCAAACTCACCAGATCTAACCCAACGATAGGTTTCACCGAAGCCGAGTTGCTGCACGCTGAACCTAGAGCTTAGCGCCATAGCCGCTCAGCTGGGTCTATGGGTTTAGCTCAAATTGAAGCAAAACTAATCTGTATGCGAATTTTTTTGATTGTTGGGCTATTCGTTTGTTTTTTGGTGTCGGGTTGCGAGTTTTTTACCCCCGATACCAGTCGCGCGCTGTCTCAAACGCGCCAAATTGACGAGATGCACAAACAGACCGAGCAATTGCAGCGCCAGGCCGATGCCCTGGAGCGTTTGGCCAATCAAGCCAGCCCCGCCAAAACCGTCGCTCCTACGGTTAGCCCCTAAACTCATAGTTAGTAATTGCCTGCCTAAATGCTCGTGGCCGCTGCTCAAGTGACGCGCTCGACGAGCTGCTGAATGCGATCGTAGTGGGCACCTTTCCAGTAGATTTGACTACAGCTTTGGCAGCGCGAAAACTCGTTGTAGTGGAGGCGAGTTAGGGGCGGAATGCGATCGCTAATTTCGGCTTTATCGACGGCAACAAGCTGTCCATTGCAGCGGGGGCACCGCTCTAGGGGCGCAACAGCATCGTGTAGATGAAACCGATCTAACACCTCTTTGGCCTGCTGTTCGGGTACGTGAGAACGCACAATGTACCCGTGGGTAACCACGCTGCGCTTGAGTAACCCCCGGTCCTGGGTGAGCAAAATTCGCTGCTGCTGGCTGGAGATCTGGGCCAGTTCTGCGTCGTCGTAGTCGCGGCGGTAAAGGGCATTAAACCCGAGCAATCGCAGGTAGGTAGCGAGTTTACCCAAATGCACATCTAGCACAAATTTAATTTGGGGCAGGGGGGCAGGGCGCACCAGCGACGTAAACCCGACCTCAAGCGCTTTGGAGAGAGGATAAACGGCAATGCGATCGCAATGCTGGGTCAAATAGTCAAACCCCACCGATACTCCGTTGACGAGGATCAAATCTACTTCTGGATGCGGTACTCCCAGGGCTTCGATCGCATCTTTTATCGAGGCCGGTTCCTTCAGCCAGTGGGCAAACTCCGCCTGTTTTTGCTCTGGCGATAGAAAGTCGTTTAGCTCGGCGTAGAACCGAAAGACTAGCCGCTGCATCTAGATCCCTGTGTACTGCACCTCAACCATCGTAACCATCCCATGAAAATCGTGTCTTAGCGGTACAGAACCAACTCAATTCAAGCGATTAATGCCCAAGTGGCTGATGCTTTCCCTGTCTATGGGTTAGCCGTGTTTATTGCTCCCGACAGAGGGGATCTTGCAAATATTAACTTAAGTTACACACAGCCAGTCAAGGCGCAGAACGCATAGTCAAACGTGTTTCTTATCGTCTATTGCTACTCAATTGTAAAAAAGGATTTTTTATGACCAATTACACAGCCGCCGTCAACAACTCTGACCAAGCCATATCCGTTTTTCAACGCTTAGATGTAGACGATCAGCTAGCGCTGTTGTGGTTCGTCTATGAGCAGATGGGCGACTCAGTTACCCCGGCTGCGCCTGGCTCGGCCTCCCCAGAAATTGCTACCGGCCTCTACAACCAGGTCAAGGAGCAAGAACAGCAGCAGCAGCTCGAGACCATGCGCGCGATCGCCCGCAAAGACCACTCCAACCAAATCAGCCGGGAGTATGGCTCTCTGGCCGCCAACACCAAGCTGGCCTTCTGGTACTTTCTGGCCCAGGGCATGACCAGCGGCGAAATTATCCCCATGCCCGACGATTACGAATTCTCCGACCAGGGCAAAGACCTGCTGGCCGCCCTCAAAACCATGGGCTTTGAAGAGCAAATCACCATTCTGCGCAGTGCCGCCGAAGGCATGGGCAGCGAGCCCGCCAGCGGTTCTGGCGTATAGGCTTAACGTCGGGTGAAAAACTCGCTTAACTAGCTTCACTCACTAGAGGGATTGTCTCCACGGAGGCAGTCCTTTTTTTTGCGCTGCTGAATTGGAAATTGCTGTACACAGATACGGCCGCAGTCGATTGAGTTAGGACACTTTCAAGGGGCGGAACCCTTCGGTAGGAGCACTGCACTGCAGTGCCCCTACGCTGAACCTTCCTCATTCGTGGACGTTTGCAATATGAGTCAAAAAGTCAATGTCTCTCCGAGGGAATAAACAACCGTTTGCCTCTGCCTAAATTTTTGCCTCAATTCAGCAACGCCCTGAGTGATTCAGCGCCGGCTTCAATCAGCACCCAACTGCAGACCATAGAGATTGGCGTAGATGCCTTCGTAGGCCATTAGCTCAGCGTGGGTGCCCTGCTCGACAATTTCGCCCTGCTGAATCACCAGCACCTGATCGGCCTGGGTGACGGTGCTGAGCCGGTGGGCAATTACAAAGCTGGTGCGGTTCTTTAGCAAGGTTGCGATCGCATCCTGCACCAGCCCCTCCGTGCGGGTATCGATGCTGCTGGTGGCCTCATCGAGCACCAAAATGCGCGGGTCAATCAGCACCGCGCGAGCAATGCTCACCAGCTGGCGCTGGCCCTGGCTCAGCGGCGCGCCCCGTTCGCCCAGGCGGGTGCTGTAGCCCTGGGGCAGCGATCGCACGAACTCGTGTACGTTCGCCGCCTGGGCCGCCGCCTCAATGTCAGCCTGGGTGGCGTGGGGTGCGCCAAAGGCAATGTTTTCGGCCACGGTGCCGCTAAAGAGCAGATTATCTTGCAGCACAATGCCAATCTGGCGGCGCAGGCTGGCCTGGGTGACATCGCGCACATCAATGCCGTCGATCTTGACGGCCCCCTCCGACACATCGTAAAACCGCATAATTAGGTTGATGATCGTGCTTTTGCCCGCTCCGGTTGGCCCCACCAGGGCGACCATCTGCCCCGGCTGAGCACAGAGGTTTACCCCCTTTAGCACCCGCTGGTTGGGGGTGTAGCCAAACCCCACCGCCTCAAACCGCACCTCCCCGTCAATGGGCGGCATCTCAGTAGCGTTAGGCGCGTCTTGCAGGGTCGCGGGTTCATCTAGCAGCAGAAAAATGCGATCGAGCCCCGCCAGGGCCGACTGGGCTTGGGTATAAAACTGGCTGAGAATCTGAATCGGGCGAAAGAACTGCTGCACGTAGAGCAAAAACGCCGTCACCGTGCCCACCGTCATCACCCCGGTTACCGCCAGGTAGCCGCCGTAGGCCATCACCCCCGCCGTGGCCAGGGTATTGAGAAAGTCGATGGAGGGCAAAAACGCCGCCGTTACCGCCACCGCCTGCACGTTGGCCCTGCGGTTGGCGGCGTTGAGGCTGTCAAACTCTTCAATGTTGAGCTGGGTGCGGTTAAAGGCCTGGGCCTCTTTCACGCTGCCGATGTCTTCTTCGAGCTTGGCCGACAGGTCGCCGATGGTCTGTCGGGTGACGCGAAACCGCCCCCTGGCCCAGCGGGAGAAAAACCCGGTGGTAAAAATCATCAGCGGCACCACCAGGTTACTCAGCAGCCCCAGCTGCAAATTGATCGACAGCATCGCGATGATGATGCCCACCAAGCTGAAGGTCTGACCCAGCACCTGGGGAATCGTCAGGCCAAAGGCCTGGTTCACCGTGTTTACGTCGTTGAGTAGGCGGCTCATCAGGTCGCCCGCTTCGCTGCGATCGAAAAAGCTCACCGGGAGGCTCTGAATTTTGTCAAAAATATCCTGCCGCAGCTGCCCCAGCAGCTTCTGCACAATGCCCCCCATGCGCCAGATCTGGCCCCGAATGGCCCACACGCCAACGATGTAAATTACCGTCAGTGCCGCCAGCATCCACAGCAGCCCCGCCAGGTTGCCCTGCAAAATCAGGTTGTCGATCGCCCAGCCAATCAGCAGCGGCCCGATCGCCTGAGTAGTAGCCCCAATCGCCACCAGCAGCAGCGCCAGAGGCAGCTCCTGGCGGTAGGGCGCAAAATACTGCAAAAAACGCCCCACCGTCGAAAGCTTGGGTTTAGCGTCCGCTGGGGACTGGGCAGCTGTAGCAAGAGTCATCGGTAGTCATTCCTCACTGGCAGTTCTAGACCTATGCAACCGCATAGCCCGTATGCTCTCGAACGTAGGGGGGGTGAAACGCCAGCACAATGCGTTCTTTGGGCACACCAGCGGTGACAAGCTCTTCTGTAATACTGCCTTCGATGCCATCGTAGTGAATCCAGATTTTGCCATCGCGAATTTCAGCATGTACAACGATGCCATGAATGCGCCTATTGCCCTGCCAGCCTTCGTGCATTAAAAGAAAATGGTTGCCGTCGCGGCTGACCATAACGTAGGTCTCAACATTGCCTTTAGCACAAGAAAGCTCGGCGTAGTACTGGAGAGTTTCTTCTAGAGTTGTGCGCCATTGATCTAAGGTTTCCATTGAATGATCTCCTCAGTGATTGGATCAAATACAAGCAGATGAAAACCAGGCTCCGCTAGCAAGAGTAACCCAGCTTCTTCTGCAAATACGGTTTGAAATACAGTCTCATTGACCGCAAGGTACAGCATTCGATCGGGCTCTTGCCGCTGTAGCGTTCTGGCATAGAGGAAAAACTGGCCCCAAGCAACTTCTAAATCACTGATCGGCGAAGGCCCCAAAAAGCTTTTAATTTCTACGGCAATTTTCTCTGAGCCACGCTCAGCCGCAATAAGTTTTTCTGCACCCAAATTAACAAATACAGAGCGTAAGCCTATGGTTAAGACAAGCGGGTCAGCTGTAATCACCCAACCGTCTTTCTCCAGGGCTATACGGACGGCATCGTGAAAGAGGTCTCTGGCTGGCATTACTGGTGATTGTGGCAATTGAGGAAATCACGCCCTCCAATTGTAGAGCCAGGAATGGGAGGCACTAGAAATCTGCTGGGTTGACTATTCAGGCAAGTTTAGGTGAGAACTGGAGTAGCGCCGACCTGGGATTCTAAAATCACGCCGTAGAGGGGGCTAGTGGCCATCAGGTGGTCGTGGGTGCCCTGGGCGACCAGACGGCCTTTATCCATCAGCAGAATGCGATCGGCGGTGCGCACGGTGCTGATCCGCTGGGCGACCACAAAGGCGGTGCAGGTGCGGCGGCGCATCAGGTCGTCGAGGGCGGCCTGAATTTGGGCGGCGGTTTGGGCATCGACGGCGCTGGTGCTATCGTCGAGTATCAAAATGTTGTAATCGGTCAGCAGGGTGCGGGCGATCGCAACTCGCTGCTTTTGCCCCCCCGACAGCCCTACCCCGCGCTCGCCAACGATGGTGTCGTAGCCGTCGGGTAAACTGGCCACAAAATCGTGAATTTGGGCGGCCTTGGCCACTTCGATCACCTCCTGCAGGGTAGCCTCGGGTTTGGCGTAGGTGATGTTGGAGAAAATGGTGCCCGAAAACAGGGTGGTTTCTTGAAAAACGGTGCTGATACGCGATCGCAGGCTCTCTAGCGTAAAGTCGCGCACGTCGCGGCCATCGATGCGCACCGCCCCAGCGGTGACATCGTAAAAGCGGGGAATCAGGTTGGTGACGGTGCTTTTGCCCGAGCCGGTCATGCCCAAAATGGCGACTAGCTCGTTGGGTTTGGTTTCAAAGGAGATGTCGCACAGAGTCGGACTGGTGGCACCGGGGTAGCGAAACGAGACATTTTCAAAGGTAATTCTGCCGCCGCAGGTGGTGAAGGGGATGGCGCGGGGGCGATCGCGAATTTCGATGGCGGCATCGATCACTTCGTAGACCCGCTCGGCGGAGGAGGCCGCCTGGGCGATCGCCGGAGCGGCAAAGCCAATCAGCAAAATTGGCTGCAAAATCAGCAGCAGGTAGGCATTAAACGCCACCAGCTCGCCAACTGAAAAGCGATCGCCGATCACCGCTGCGCCGCCGTAGCCCACCACCGCCACGATCACCAGGTTGCTGACCAAAAAGATAAACGGAAATGTGTTGCGAATCGCCACAATGGTTTTCATGTTGGCGGCAATTAAGCCGTTGTTGAGCTGGGTGTAGCGATCGCGCTCCACCTCCTCCCGCACAAAGGCTTTGACCACCCGCACCCCCAGCAAATTTTCCTGCAGTACGCCATTCAGGTCGCTGAGCTGCTCCTGCACCTGGCGAAACAGCAGGTTGTTTTGGCTAAAGAATCGCGCCATCAGCCACCCCGCCAGGGGCACCACTGTCAGGCTAATCAGCGCCAGCCGCCAGTTCATCACCAGCAGAATGGTGGCGATCGCCACCAGCGTCACCACGCCGCTAATCACCTGCACCAGGCTGGTACTTAAAAAGGTGCGAACTTGCTCAATATCGCTGGTGACGCGGGTGAGCAGCTGCGAAGTCTGAGACTGGTCGTGGTAGCTAAAGCTGAGAATTTGAATCTTGCTAAAAATGCGGTTGCGCAGGTCGTAGACTACGCTCTGCGACATGGCCTCGGCGCAGAAGCTCTGACCAAAGTTAAACAGCCCTCGGGCCAGGGCTGCCGCCACCAGCGCCGCCCCGCTCTGCAGCACCACCGTCAGGTTGTTTTGGGCAATGCCCTGGTCGATGGCCCAGCGAAACAGCTGCGGCGTTACCGCGTAGGCCGCCACCAGCAGTAGCGCGCTGACCAAAGCCCCCAGCGTCAGCCAGGGGTAACGCTTGAGACTGCCCAACACCCGCTGTAGGTGACTGAGAGACGACCTGTCTTGATTGTCTTGATGAGACTGCACAATCGCCTGCTCCTCCAGCGTCTGCATCATTCTAAGCGGAGTTGTTCCCTGAGCGAGTTGTTCCCTGAGCGGGGTTGTTCCCTGAGCGGGGTTGTTCCCTGAGCGGAGTCGAAGGGAACAACCCCGCTCAGGGAACGGCTGTGGCTGTCCTCGTGATCTCCGTCAGCGCCAGGGCCCGATCGCATCACATCCGCCGCCTCAAACTATCACTGCCCAGCCCCTACCGCCGTCACCCGCCGAAGCAAGCAGACGGGGGATAGTAATGTTGTCAGCCAAACCACCCCCTACCAGGAGCCACAGCCATGCAGCTTACCTATCGCGGCCAACCCTACGAAACCTCTGCCCCTGCGATCGCCTCTGCCCCCAGCGACGAAACCGCCACCTTCCTCGGTCGGCCCTACGTCCGCAGGCAGTTTGATGTGGCCCAGCGCCAGCAGCCCGCCACCTTGACCTATCGCGGCACTCGCTACGTCCGGTAGAGTCCAACCTTTCCGCTCAGACAACCTCAGTGTTTCCTCCTGCCTCGCTGTCGCCAGCGAGGTTTTTTGTTGCAGCCCTCCCAAATCAATTACTTGAACCAGGTTTGGCGCAGGGCGGCGGTGTCCCACTGGGCCCGTTTTGCCGCGGCCTCGTAGGTGCTGTGCAGAAAGCTCAGCAGCGCCTGATCGGGGTCGTCGGCCTGGCGCACGGCGTCGTAGGGCAGCACAAACTCGCCCAGGCCGTCGTGGAAAAAGGCGGCTTCGGGCTGCACGGGTTCGTCTTTAAATCCCTCCGGCACCGGGTAGGCGTAGGAATAAAAAGCCGGATAGCCCAGCCCTGTGCCTGGCCAAAACCCGGCGCTGCTCACCTCCTGGCAGTAGGCCTCTCTGGCGACATCGTCGGGCAGGTTGGGCACACCGCCGGGATGCTCAGGGGCCGATCGCCCCGAAAACCGCGTCACTGCCAAGTCAAAGCTGCCCCAAAAGAAATGCACCGGGCTAACCTTGCCGCTGAAGTGCGATCGAAACTCGCGAAAAATGCGATCGCTCTGCAAGAGCACCCGCCAAAATCGCTGGGCCGCCTCGGCATCGTAGGCCCCGTGGGTTTCATCCTGCTCAAAGGGAATGGGGTCAGGGATTTCGTTGGGTTTGGTATTGATCTTGACGCCCAGACCCAGCTCGGCGAGGGCGGCCATCACCGCCCGATAAAAGTCTGCCACCGACCGGGGGCGCAGTTCGACGGTGCGCAGGTTGCCCTCGCTGGTGGCAATGCGCAGCTGCTGGTCGATAAAATCGAAGTCAATTTGAAAGATCTGGTCACGGTGGGGAATGGGGCCGGTGGTTAGCCCCCACGCGCTCAGGTAGAGCGGCACGTGCCAGGAGTGATTGATCCAGGGCGTTTGCACCAGGCGAATTTTACCCACGATCTGAGTCCACAGGTGCAGCGTGGTGCAGGTGTCCTGCCAATCGTCGAAAGCTAGATCTGGCCATCGGTTAGGCATAGCGTCTCCAAACTGAGGGTTTAAGGGCAGTGATTTGAGATGAGTTCTCGATCTAGGGGATGCTTGGGGCCTACGGTGGCGCTGGCCTATAGCGGGTAGGCCATTCACTTATCCCTCCCCAGGCAGATTCCTGTTTCTTTAGTTGGGTTGAGAATTGTTTCGTTACAATTAGCGGCCCCCGCCGATAAAGGGATATTGGGGTATGGTGCTGCGGGCAGCCTTGCCACTGGAACACCTGAAGTTTGGCTGTCCTATGGGTGAGCTGCACCAGTTACCACTCGCGCAAACTCTATCACTCGCGCCCGCCATTGGCCAGCAGAGCGGCGAGAGGTCATTCAACCCTTGAACGCTGGGAGAACAAGGCTATGGTGCCAACTTCTCTGGCTTTAGAGACCGCTGACCCTAGGGTTAGCGCGGCGGGCTCTAGGGTTGCTCTAGAGTCAGTTGGCTCGGCGTCTATACTTCTCGGCTGCGCCGCTCCTGGCGATTCCCTAGAAGCACACTCCGGTCTTTGGCACTGCCGGCAAATTGGTCAGGGCAGCCACAGGCTAGCTGTTTTCCCTCGATGTCTTGCTTCTACGATTTGAGGCGACTGAATGCTAACGACCTTTATGCTTAGAGCTCATGGGTGGGTGAAGAAGGGAGAAACCAGGTAGATGACGCAGCATCAGGTGGCTGACCAGTTGTTTGGCGGCGGCGGTGAAATGGGGGCGCTGGTGCGTGCCCACGATTGGTCAAAAACACCCTTTGGTGCGGTTCAACAATGGCCTCAAAGTCTGCGATCGACCCTGAGCATTTGCCTAAACTCCCGCTTTCCAATGGCCATCTACTGGGGGCCAGACTGCCTGCTGCTCTACAACGATGCCTGGCGACCGATTGTCGGCGACAAGCACCCCTGGTCGCTGGGTCGCCCAGCCCAGGAGGTCTGGCCCGAAATCTGGGCCGATATTGGGCCTGAGTTTGCCCATGTCTTTGCCACCGGGGAGGGCATTTTTCACAGCGATGAGCTGTTGGCGATGCATCGGTTTGGCTACACCGAAGAATGCTTTTTCGACTACACCTTCAACCCCATTCAGGGGGAGAGCGGTGGGGTGGAGGGAATTCTAAACGTGGTGAGCGAGACCACGTACCGGGTGCTGAGCGATCGCCGTGCCCAGCTGCTGCGCGAGCTTGCCGCCAAGACTGCCGCCGCCAAAACCGTCGAGGAGACCTGCGCCCTGGTGGCAGGGGTGCTGGGCTCAGACCCGGCCGATATACCACTGGCGCTGCTCTACATTGCCGACGCCGACGCCAAAACGGCCCACCTCTGCAAGGGAACTGAGCCAGCCGCAGCGGTGCCCTATGCCCCAGCGCAGGTCAGCCTCGATGCCGATAGCCAGGGCTGGCCGATCGCCCTGGTGACCCAAACGGGGCAGCCCCAAACCGTGGCCGATCTGGCCAGCCGCTTTGGCCACATTCCCGGCAGCCCCTGGCCCGAGCCCCCCCAGGAGGCGCTGGTCCTGCCGCTGGTGGTGCCGGGGCAAACCCCGATCGCGGGGGTGCTGGTGGCGGTGGCCAGCCCTCGCCGTCGCTTAGATGATTCCTACCGCGACTTTTTTAAGCAGGTGGCGGCCCAGCTGTCTACCGCGATCGCCAACGCCCGCTCCCACGAGGAAGAGCGACAGCGGGCCGAGTATCTAACCGAGCTCGATCGCGCCAAGACGGTTTTTTTCTCCAACGTCAGCCACGAATTTCGCACCCCCCTGACCCTGATGCTGGGGCCGATGGAAGACGCCATTCGAGCGGCCCAGGACGACGACCAGCGCGATCGCCTGGAGATGGTGCACCGCAACGCCCTGCGTCTGCAAAAGCTGGTCAACACCCTGCTCGACTTCTCCCGCATTGAGGCGGGCCGCATTGAGGCCGTCTACGAACCCACCGACCTGGCCCTGTTGACCACCGATCTGGCCGGGGTATTTCGCGCCGCGATCGAGCAGGCCGGGCTGCGACTAGTGGTCAACTGCCCTCCCCTGCCCGCCCCCGCCTACGTCGATCGCGAGATGTGGGAAAAAATTGTGCTCAACCTGCTTTCCAACGCCTTTAAGTTCACCTTCGAGGGCGAGATCGAGGTGGTGCTGCGCCCCAGCCAAGACCACATTCTGCTGGAGGTGCGCGACACTGGCATTGGCATTCCTGCCGCCGAACTGCCCCACATTTTTAAGCGCTTTCACCAGGTGCAGGGAGCCAGGGGCCGCACCCACGAAGGCTCGGGCATTGGGCTGTCGCTGGTGCAGGATTTGGTCAACCTGCACGGCGGCACCCTGGGCGTGACCAGCGTGGTGGGCCAGGGCACTCAATTCACCGTCACCCTGCCCACCGGGTTGGCCCATCTACCCGCCGATCGCATCAATGCCCCCCGCACCCAAACCTCAACCGCGATCGGATCTACCCCCTACTTAGACGACATCCTCACCTGGCCCCAAAACCAGTCCTCCCCTTCCCCTTCCTCCTCACCTTCCCCCTCCCCCTCACTTTCCCCTCCCCTCTCCTCCTCTCCCCGCATTCTTCTCGTCGATGACAATGCCGACATGCTCGACTACCTCAAGCGGCTGCTGAGCCAGCAGTATGGGGTAGAAACCGTGCGGGACGGCAGAGCGGCGCTGGCGGCCATTCAGCAGCAGCCCCCCGACCTGGTGCTCAGCGATGTGATGATGCCTGATATCGATGGCTTTGAACTGCTGCGGCAGCTGCGGGCTGACCCGCAAACCAGAGAGCTACCAATTATTTTGCTGTCGGCGCGGGCCGGCGAAGAGGCTCGCCTGGAGGGGCTGGCCGCAGGAGCCGATGACTATTTAACCAAGCCCTTTTCGGCCCGCGAGCTGCTGGCTCGGGTAGAGGCCACCCTCAAACTGGCGCAGCTGCGGCAGGAGTCTCAGGTGGCCCTGCGGCGCAGTGAAGAGCGCTACCGCACCCTGTTTGAGTCGATGGAGGAGGGTTTTGGCATTTGCGAAATGCTGTTTGATGCCAGCGGCCAACCGGTAGACTACCGCTTTTTGGAGGTTAACCCAGCCTTTGAAACCCTCAGCGGCATGCAGCAAATAGCGGGCAAAACGGCGAAAGAACTGGTGCCCAATCTGGAAGACGTTTGGGTTGAGACCTACAGCCGAGTGTTGGCAACCGGGGAACCCTGTCGGTTTGAGCACGAGGCGGCGGCCCTGGGCCGCTGGTTTAGCGTCAGTGCCTTTGCCCTAGACGACCCGCAGCGCCGCAAATTTGCCATTTTATTTACCGATATCAGCGAGCAGCGGGCTGCCCTGCGTGAACGCCAGAAAGCCGAGCGCGAGCGCGAGCGATTTCTCGCAGTGGGCTCAGACCTGCAGGTGGTCAGCGGCAGCGATGGCTATTTTAAGTGGGTTAGCCCCACGCTGGAGCGCATTTTGGGCTGGACCCCCGCCGAAATGACGGCTCGACCCTGGATTGACTTTGTTCACCCGGATGACGTGACTAGAACCGCGACCGAAAACGCCAGCCTGTTTGCGGTGGGCCGCGAGACCTTCTCCTTTGAAAACCGCTACCGCCACAAAGACGGCTCCTACCGCTGGTTTCTCTGGAATGCTCAGCCCTACCCCACTGAGCAGCTGCTCTACGCCGCCGCCGTTGACATCACCGAGCTTAAGCGCACCGAATCTAATCTGCGCGAGAGTGAGGCCCGTTTTCGGCAGATGACCGATGCCGCCCCGATGATGGTGTGGCTCTCTGGCCTCGATAAGCGCTGTACCTACTTCAATCATTCGTGGCTGGCCTTTACGGGCCGCACCATCGACCAAGAAATGGGCGACGGCTGGACTGAGGGCATTCACCCTGACGATTTTGAACACTGCCTAAGCACCTATACCAATGCCTTTAACGCCCGCACCTCGTTTCAGATGGAGTACCGGCTCCGGCACAGAGGCGGCACTCACCGCTGGATCTTTGATGTAGGCGAACCGCGCTTTTCACCAGATGGTGAATTTTTGGGCTATATCGGCTCGTGTTTTGATGTTCACGATCGCAAGCAGGCCGAGGAAAACCTGCGCCAGCGCGAAACCGAGCTACGGCTGGTGACCGACGCCGTACCTGCCCTGATTGCCTTTGTCGATGCCGAGCAGCGCTACCGCTTCAACAACCAGAGCTACGAGAACTGGTTTGGCCAGCCTGCCTCAGCTCTCTACGGCAAGCGCATTGAGGAGGTGGTGGGGGAGGAAGCCTATGCTCGGGTTCGCCCCTATGTGGAACAGGTCTTGGCTGGGCAGCAGGTTACTTTTGAGCGCTCGGTCGAGTTCAAGAACGGCTATGTTCGCTACCTGACGGCCACCTATGTGCCCCGCTTCAATGACCAGGGCCGGGTGGAGGGGTTTGTGGCCCTGATTACCGACTTGAGCGATCGCAAACAGGCCGAAATCGCCCTCAGCCAGAGCGAAGAGCGCTACCGCTACCTGGCCGAATCTATTCCTCAGCTGGTGTGGACGGCCAGTGCCGAGGGGGTGATTGTCGATGCCAACCAGCGCTGGTTGACCTTCACCGGGCTGAGCCTCGACCAGGTGAGAACCGAGGGCTGGCAGACGGTCATTCACCCCGACGATGTGCCGATCTTGGCCCAAAACTGGGCGATCGCTCAGCAGCAGGGCATCAACTACCAGGCCGAAGGCCGCATGCGCCGGGCCGACGGGGTCTATTGCTGGCATTTGCACCAGGCGGTACCGATGAAAGACGCCGACGGGCAGGTGATCAAGTGGTTTGGCACCGCCACCGATATCGAAGACCAAAAGCAGCTAGAACACCAGCGCAGCCAGCTCCTGCTGCAGGAGCAAGCGGCCCGCGCCGCCGCCGAAGCCGCCAGCCGCACCAAGGACGAGTTTTTGGCCGTGGTCTCCCACGAACTCAGGTCGCCCCTCAACCCCATTTTGGGGTGGGCCACCCTGCTGCAGAGCGGCACCCTGAGCGAGGCCAAAACCAAGCAGGCCCTGGCCGTCATTGAGCGCAACGCCAAACTGCAAACCGAGCTAATCGACGACCTCCTCGACGTGTCGCGCATGCTGCGGGGCAAGCTTGAGATCAACGCTACCACCGTCAATTTGGCCGCTACCATTCACGCTGCCGTCGAAACCGTACGGCTGGCGGCAGAGGCCAAATCGATTCGCATCGACCTGCACCTAAACGACACCATCGGCCTGGTTTCTGGGGATGCCACTCGCCTTCAGCAGGTGGTGTGGAATTTGTTGTCTAACGCAGTCAAGTTCACCCCTGCCGGGGGCCAAATTGTGGTGCGGCTGGCCAGAAATGCCGCCAACCAGGCCGAAATTACCGTCACCGACACCGGCAAGGGCATCGCGCCCGACTTTCTGCCCCTCATTTTCGACTACTTTCGCCAGGCCGACAGCGCCACGACGCGGCAGTTTGGCGGCCTGGGCCTGGGCCTGGCGATCGTGCGCCATCTGGTCGAGCTGCACGGCGGCACCATTCGAGCCGATAGCGCTGGCGAAGGGTTGGGGGCGACCTTTACCGTCACCCTACCGGCTTTGGCCAGCCAGCCTGATGCCGACCTCAGTGCCGGCCTTGAAGAACCTGTGCTGAATCTGCGCGGCACCCGCGTTTTGGTGGTCGACGACGATGCCGATACCCGTAATTTTATTGTCTTCCTGCTGGAGCAGGCGGGGGCCACGGTGAGCTCGGCCGCCAGTGCCAATGCCGCCTTCGACACCTTCAAGCAGGTTCAGCCCCAGGTTGTGATCAGCGATATTGGCATGCCCGAGATGGATGGCTACATGCTGATGCGCCAGATCCGATCGCTGCCCGCCGAGCAGGGCGGCCAAATTCCGGCGATTGCCCTTACCGCCTACGCCCGTGAGTCCGATCAGGCGCAAGCCCTAGCCGCTGGATTTCAGCGCCACATTCCTAAGCCGGTGCAGCCCGCCGCCCTAGTTCAAGCGCTGGTGGGGTTGCTGCAGTAATCCCTGGGGAGTCTGCTGCTCGCCATATCTAACCCTACGGGTTCGCCGTTGAAATTGCGCCTGTTTGCGGTGCTGTGGCTGGCGGGTATGGTGGGGGTTTTGTTGGTCGTATCGCTGGGGCTGTAATCGTGGCTTGTTATACCTTGGGGGAACCCAGCGGCCCCAGCAGCAAAAACGGCCAGGGCAGCTCAATGTCGGGCACCAGGTCGGCGTGAGGTTGCAGCCCCGGTACCGCCGAGGGCAGCACAAACCGCAGCGATCGCAGCGAGGCGGGCCGGTGCCCGTCGGCATCGACCACCCCATACTCGCGGGCCAGTTCGGCCACAATCTGCACCTGTCCGGTGCGGCGTGACACCTCGGGGTCTGCCGCCAGGGCGGCAATCACGCGGCCCGTCAGCAGGGGCGTTTCCCAGTTGTAATTGGCCTTGATTGAGTCTGCCGGAGCCCCGCCCCCAGAGTTCGCCCCCAGGCCCATCTCGGCGGCAAACTGGGTCATCAGCTCGGTGCCGACAATGCCGGGCCAGATCGAGAGTGACGTAACCTGATATTTTTTCAGCTCTACGGCCATGTCGGCCGCCATGCGATCGCAGGCCGCCTTGCCCACCCCGTAGGGCACGCCAAAAATGTACGACAGCCCGCCCCACGACGAGAGCGTGCAGATCAGCCCACGCCGCTGCGGCACCATCAGGCGGGCCGCGTAGACGCTAGCGACGTAGTGGCTGCGCAGCCCCACGGTGTTGCAGGCATCCCAAAAATCGGGCTCAGACTCCCAAAAGGGTTTGCCGTAGGCGGCCTTGAGCGCCGACACCCCAGCATAGGCATTGTTGACCAGCAGGTCGAGCCGCCCCCCCTGCTCGCTCTCAATGCGCTCAAACAGGGCGCGCACCTGGTCATCGTCGCTGTGGTCAACTTGCACCGGCAGAGCTACCCCGCCCGCCTTGGTAACCGCCGCCGCGGTTTCCTCTAGCGACCCCATCGACTCGGCGGTTGCCGTGGTGGTGCGCCCCGTCAGGTAGACCGTGGCCCCCGCTTCTGCCAGGCCAACGGCAATGCCCTTGCCCAGGCCCCGGGTGGCTCCGGTAACCAGGGCAATAGTGCCCACCAGCGGTTTTTCAAAGTGGTTTCTCAAGATACTTTCCCAGAGGTGGTTTCCCAAGGGCGCTTGCTACACTTTGATGATACGGAGATGGTCGGGGTTTGTGGAGGAAAAAGCCCATGTGCGGACGGTTTAGCCTCAATCAAACGGGGGAGAATCTGGCGGCGGCGTTTCACCTCAAGGCCGTTCCACCCGTAGCTCCCCGCTATAATGTTGCCCCCACCCAGCCCGTGGCCACAGTGGTTGCCACCGCAGAGCACCCCGAGCCGCATTTTCACCTCTTGCAGTGGGGCCTGATTCCAGGCTGGGCCAAAGATCCGGCGATCGGCAGCCGGATGATCAACGCGCGGGCCGAAACCGTAGCTGAAAAGCCCTCATTCAGGGCGGCGTTTAAGCGGCGGCGCTGTCTGATCTTGGCCGACGGCTTCTACGAATGGCAGCGGCAGGGCGACAAGCAACCCAAGCAGCCTCACTATATTTTTCTCAAAAATCACCAGCCCTTTGCCTTCGCCGGGCTTTGGGAGCACTGGCAAGACCCAGTCGGCGGCGGCGAGCTGCAAACCTGCACCATTTTAACCACCGACCCCAACGAGCTTATGGAGCCCATACACAACCGCATGCCGGTTATTTTGCCCCCCGAAGACTATGTTGCCTGGCTAGATCCCAGCTATTACCAGCCCCAAGCTCTCCAGGCCATGCTGCGCCCCTACGAAGCGGAGGCGATGGATCGCTATCCGGTATCAAAAGTGGTCAACAAACCTCAGCACGATACTCCGGCCTGCATCGAACCCCTAGATGCTGAGGACGGCGATTTGGGTTGAGAACTGCGGGCTGACCTGCATCTCTACAGTAGAAAACTGGCTCTTTGACCCAGGCTCTAATCCCTTCCCTGCTTGGGATTCGGAGTTTTCTCTCGGCAGAGTTTTACTGCTGGGCTTGAACTGAGCTTTGGCCCAGCAACAGCAGGCTAAAGCTAGGTGATTTGGCTGAATTTCACGAACCAGGCTTGTTCACAGAAGTGTAAATAGTTACATACAACCACTGAGCAGTCTGTATATGAAGATGAAGTAAAATTCTGGTCAGGAACTTTATGTCAATCTCACGGATCTGTTATTAAAGCACTAGTAGATATACGTAGAGTTTCTGCTGACTGTCAAAAGGGTTGTGTCTCTAGCGTCATCCATAGTGGCTTTCTTCGGTGCGATCGCATTCGGTAGAGAGTGTTGAGAGAATAAAAAGCTGTTACTGCGGTTATGCCATGCTGAACATCAGCCAATTTGTCCGACGAGGCCCAAGCCACCTTGCCTCCAGAGTGACTGGGTTAGCCTCCCTCATGGCACTGGTGCTGGTCAGCTTGCCCGCCCAGGCTAGTGTGACCCTAACTCGAGCCGATGTTGAGGCGCTGCGTAACCGGGTCGAGTTCATCCCCCGTGGTCAGCAAGCTCGAACGGCCAGAATGTCGGACATTTTGGCGGTGGGCGATGCCCTGCGTACGGCCCCCGCTTCCCAGGCCGACCTGCGCTTCAACGATGGCTCGCTGGCCCGCGTGGGTGAACGGGCGACCTTCCGCTTTGTGCCCAATACTCGCAACTTTCGGCTCAGCAACGGCACCGTGCTGCTCCTCATTCCACCCGGACGAGGCCGCACCAACATTCAAACCCCCAGCGCCGTAACCGGCATTCAAGGCTCGGCGGTGGTTGTGCGCTACATTCCAGACAGCGACCTGACCGTTGTCATGGCCCTCACCAACAACCCCGCCGGGCCAATGACCATTACCGCCAACAGCTGTGGCGGCGATAGCACCGCCTGCGGTGGCACCGAATACTCCCTCTATGGGGGGCAGATGGCCCTGATTCAAAACAATCAGGTGCAGGTGGTCGAGTTCGACCTCCCCATGTTCTACCAAACCAGCCCCTTAGTTGAAGGGCTGGAGCTAGACAACCCCAATGCTGAGTCCCCCCTTGGCCCTGCCCTCGAGCAGGTTCGCCAAGAGACCCTGCAGGCGCTAGAGGAGCAATCCCCCTTTACAGACGCCGTTACCCTCAATCCTGATCTGATTGGTCTTGACAGCACCAGCCAGATCGCCAGTGAACAACCCTGGGTTCTGTCTCCCGCCAACTCGGGTGCTGCTCCCATCTCCATTCTCCGAGGGGTACTCACCCCTGGGGATGGCCTGGTTACCGCTATTCCCACCGAGCCGGTAAGCCCATCGTCCATTCAGCCACCGGTCACGGGTGGCGGCGTTATCAATCCTGGTCCTGTCACGAATCCTGGTCCTGTCACGAATCCTGGCCCTGTCACGAATCCTGGCCCTGTTACGAATCCTGGTCCTGTTACGAATCCTGGCCCTGTTACGAATCCTGGCCCTGTTACGAATCCTGGCCCTGTTACGAATCCTGGCCCTGTCACGAATCCTGGCCCTGTTGCGAAYCCTGGTCCTGTTACGAACCCTGGCCCTGYTACGAATCCTGGCCCTGTTACGAATCCTGGTCCTGTCACGAATCCTGGTCCTGTCACGAATCCTGGTCCTGTCACGAATCCTGGTCCTGTCACGAATCCTGGCCCTGTTACAAATCCTGGCCCTGACACAGGCAATCCTGGTAACGGCCCTGGCAATCCTGGTAACGGCCCTGGCAATCCTGGTAATGGCCCTGGCAATCCTGGTAATGGCCCTGGTAACGGCCCTGGCAATCCTGGTAATGGCCCTGGCAATGCCAATCCGCCGCCGTTTAACGGTGGAGTGCCCGCAAATCCACCTGCCGAGCCTGGGCCTTTTTTCCCTCCCGACAAATAGAGGCCGGTTAAGCTGGGTTAGTGATTAAGCTAAGAACTCATCCAAAACCCCCGTTCCTGAAGCCACAGGTCAAGGAACCTAGGGCATTGTCGGGTGGGTTCTGAGCGTCTGGGCTAATTGGCCACGGCAAACCAGGTTGGTTTGATGTTATACATCAACTCTGGTCTGCTTTAGGCTAAACGTGGCCATTACCGACAGTGCTAACCCATGCTGAGCCAGATAAAATCCGTTGTTGAGGCCATTTCGCCTCGCTTAGTTGAGATTCGTCGCCACATTCACAGCCATCCCGAACTCAGCGGGCAGGAGTATAAAACGGCGGCCTACGTAGCGGGAGTGCTTTCATCCTGTGGGCTGCGGGTGCAGGAGCTGGTGGGCAAAACCGGCGTGGTGGCCGAGCTGCCGGGGGGTGAAGATTCTAGAATTTTGGCCATTCGAGCCGACATGGACGGGTTGCCCATTGCCGAGCGGGTAGATCTGCCTTTTGCCTCGACCCAGTCGGGCATCATGCATGCCTGTGGCCACGACGTGCACACCACCGTTGGGCTGGGCGTGGCCATGGTGCTGGCCCAGCTAAATCTACCGCTGCCGGGCACCACCCGGTTTTTGTTTCAGCCTGCCGAAGAAACTGCCCAGGGCGCTCGCTGGATGATTGAAGACGGCGTGATGGAGGGGGTTTCGGCGGTGTTGGGGCTGCATGTGTACCCCTCGGTGCCCGCCCGCGCCGTTGGCATTCGCTACGGCGCGCTCACCGCCGCCGCCGATGATCTGGAGATTGTGATTGTGGGGGAGTCGGGCCACGGAGGCCGCCCCCACGAGGCGATCGATGCCATCTGGATTGCGTCTCAGGTGGTCACTACTCTCCAGCAGGCGATCAGCCGTACCCAGAACCCGCTGCACCCGATCGTATTGACCATTGGACAAATTCAGGGCGGGCGTGCCCCCAACGTGATTGCCGATACAGTTCGGCTGCTGGGCACGGTGCGATCGCTGCATCCTGAGACTCGCAACCACCTGCCCCAGTGGATTGAGTCAGTGGTCGCGGGGGTCTGCCAGGCCTACGGGGCTAAGTACGAGATTCACTACCGCCGGGGGGTGCCCTCGGTGCTCAACGACCCCACCCTGACTGAACTCACCGCGCGCTGCGCCAGCGAGGCCCTGGGCAACGAGTACCTGCAAATTATTCACGAGCCGTCGCTGGGGGCCGAAGACTTTTCGCTGTACCTAGAGCACGCTCCGGGCACCATGTTTCGCCTGGGGGTGGGCTTTACCGATCGCGCCATTAACTACCCGCTCCACCACCCCAAGTTTGAAGTCGACGAATCGGCGATCGTCGCGGGAGTGCTGACCATGGCCTACACCAGCTATCGCTACTGGCAGCTGCCTGATGTCTCCTAACCGTCAGGCCACAGGCCGAGCTAAGCCGTCTACGCTACCCTGTAGGGCCGTTCGGCACTGGACTTACGCCCCGCGCCAAAACTTCGGATAGACTGATTGATTTGGGTGCCACTCCCGGAGGATAACCGTTGTCAACGCCGATTCTCACACCAGTTCCCATTTATCTGGTAAACCAGACCAATTTTGCCAAAGACCATGCCGACAGCCAGGCCTGGGCCCAGGCCACCGGGTTTAAGGCCGACCCCAACACCGTTTGTCTGGTGCCCAGCGCCGAGGGCAACCTGGCTAAGGTCTTAGTTGGTCAGCCCGACCCGGTGGATACCTGGACCCTGGGCAATCTGCCCAAAACCCTGCCGCCCCACACCTACACCCTGGCCGACGAGTGGCCAGCAGACCTGGCCACTAAGCTCTGGCTGGGTTGGAACCTGGGCCGCTACAGTTTTGCCCAATACAAGCACCAGTCTGCGCCTGCGATCGCCGAACTGGTCCCTCCCCCTGGGGCCGATGCGGCCTATGTGACTACCACCACCGCCGCGACCACCCTGGTGCGCGACCTGATCACCACCCCCGCTGGCGATATGGGGCCAGAGCAGCTAGAGGCGGCGGCCCAGAAACTGTGCGATCGCCACACCGCCAACCTGAGCGTCACCGTCGGCGAAGACCTGCTCGCCCAAAACTACCCCCTGATCCACGCCGTGGGCCGAGCCTACACCCAGGCTCCCCGGCTGCTCGACATCGGCTGGGGCTACCCCGATGCACCTAAGGTAACCATAGTGGGCAAGGGCGTTTGCTTCGATACAGGCGGCCTCGATATCAAACCTGCCGCCGGCATGAAGCTGATGAAAAAAGACATGGGCGGTGCCGCCAACGCCCTGGGCCTGGCGGAAATGATTATGGGCCTTCAGCTACCCGTGCGCCTGCGAGTGCTAATTCCTGCTGTCGAAAATAGCATTGCTGGCAACGCCCTTCACCCTCTAGATGTAGTGCCCTCGCGTCGGGGGCTGACGGTAGAGGTGGGCAACACCGACGCCGAAGGCCGCCTGGTGCTGGCCGATGCCCTCTGGGAAGCCGTCTGCGAAGACCCTGCTCCCCAACTTGTCGTTGACTTTGCTACCCTCACCGGAGCCGCCCGCGTTGCCCTGGGCACCGAGCTACCGGCCTGCTTCAGCAACCGACCCGAGCTGGCCCATACCCTACTAGCCTGCGGTCTGGCTGTGGACGATCCGCTGTGGCAACTGCCTCTGCACCAGCCCTACCGCGCCATGATAGACAGCTCTGTGGCCGACCTCTCGAATATTTCTAACAGCTCCTTTGGTGGGTCGATTACCGCTGCCCTATTTTTGCAGGAGTTTACCCGACCCGAAATTCCCTGGGTGCACCTCGACCTGATGGCCTGGAACGTGCGCACCTTGCCCGGTCGCCCCGAGGGGGGTGAGGCAATGGGGATACGGGCCGTGTTTGAGCTAATTCGACAGCAGGTAGCAAAGAGCACATCCCAAACCTAGCTCCGTAGTGAGCACTGTGGAGTATGTGTAGGTCAATCAAGCTGGGCCAGAGCATCGCCCAGCCCCCCCACAGCCCTGCAGTTTAAAGCCCCTACTTTGGCCAAAACGTGGGGGCTGCATAGCTCAAATGAGGCTGATAGTGCAGGCGAGGCAGTTATGTTTACAGACTATTTACCTAAAGTTTGAAGTATTGTAAAGTGGTCAATGTAGGCGAACATTGCCTCTTAGTAGCCGTCATTTGGTTTATAGCGTCGGGTTTTATCTTTAGAACCTGAGAAGCTTACGCGGTAGAAAAGTTGGAGCACTTTGGTTCACCGTTACTCTTTAAAAAGGTTGTCCTTGGTCGGTCTCAATGAGAGTAGCGGAGTCATGTTGTAGCTAGATGCAAAGCCCTATCTAAAGATATATGGTAGTCTTCAAGGCTTTGTATATTATTGAACACAGCTAGCAGTAATTCTAGTTAGGTCAACCTTACTTTATGATTCGCTTAATAAGAACCTAATCGTCCAGATTAAGCTTTTCAGTCAAATCGCCTTGCTCGAGGTGCTAATCTGCAAGCCACTACTGAACTCCAAATGTTATATGGCTAACACACCGGCATTTGCGTAGGTAGTAGCATAAAAGTCCTCCATAAAACTCGCCCCATCGCCCCTATGAATTCTGACAAACAGTTGAGAATACTTTACTCCTCAGGTCCTGTAGATGCCACAAGCGTCTACATGCATTGGGTTTTAGGTCAGGATGATCCTTCTCACTTTGCGATCACCTATGCTCAAAATTTTTATGAGTTGGCAAGTAAATTCAACGCGAAATCCTGGCTTATCTCATCTAGAGATAAGAAGGGTTTGATTCAGGACAAAAACTTCAAAATTGAATTTAGATCCCTGAAGCATCATTTCAGAAGTAGCATTGCCTACTTCGCTGGTCAGTTTTGGTCGGGCTTGAGGCTGATCGTTTCAGCAATTTTGTTTAGAGCTGATATTTTAATTGCCACCCAGGATAGAACTTTTTGGTTTCTTCTAGGGATTCTTCCTTTGCTTGGCATCAAAATTATTCCCACCATCCACTGTACTCTGTGGCCTAAGTACAAGCGGCTCACTACTGTACAACGAATTATTCAGAAGCTGAACAGCTGGTTCTTTCAGTATGGCTGTGTAGAAATTTGCGTCGTCTCCGAAGATATTAAAGACCAGATTATCAAGATTACCAACGGTAGAAGCCGTCCTATTCGGACATTTGTGCCTACCTACAGAGAAGACTTTCTAAACGATATTAAGATTCAGAGCTACAATTCTGAAACCGATACCTTTAAGGTTTTGTTCGCTGGCAGAGTAGAGACAAGTAAAGGGGTTTACCTGCTTCTAGACGTTGCCAAAAAGTTTATAGCGGCCAAGCCCAACTGTGTTTTTAACGTCTGTGGTACAGGTGGCGAGGTAGAAAACCTCAAGGCTGCTGCGCTGAAAGCCGGTATTGCCAATCAATTTATTGTACATGGTCACTGCAAGCGAGATAAGCTTCGCAAGATGTACGAAACGTCTCATGTGGTGGTGGTGCCAACAACCAAAGACTTTGTCGAAGGATTTAACAAAGTTGTGGCGGAGGGTGTAATCGTGGGGCGACCGATTGTTACCTCTTCTGTCTGTCCGGCGCTGTCTGTGGTTAGAGAGGCCGCAGTGGAAGTTTCTCCTGACAGCGTAGAGGAATACTTCAATGCCATTTTGAGGTTGGCGACAGACAAAGATTTTTATGCGCAAAAGCAGAAAAATGCTGTGGCTCTCAGGAAGCAGTTTTTCTCGTATTCCAAGAGTTGGCAGGCCCAGGTGGAAAGCGTCGTTCAAAAGATCTGTAGAAACACCTCGGATTACAAAGACACCCTGGATTTTAGTAACTACAAACGGGAAGCAGCTCACCCATCCTCGTTGACTGTTAAGCCAGAGCCGGTTCTGCCTCGAAAATAATGGAGTGATCCTGGCTACAGTATGAAAAATCGCCTGCACGGGAATCTTGTCCGTGCAGGCGATTCATTTGTTCTAACTTTACGAATCAACTCGGATTGCTATAGGTAGGGAACCACAATTAAGCGATGCTCTAGGGTGTGTTGCGGCGATGGTCAGAGACTGGCCAGAAGTCAAAGCCCAGCGCACGCTGGAGGCTAGAGTCGGCGTTTCATGCGAGGCAAAGACGTACTTTGCGGATAGTTAGATCACCCGCGCTAGACGGCTAAAACTTTAGACGATCTCGATACAGCCCCTTGATCATATTATCGAGCTGCTCGTCGGGGCAGCAGTCGATCAGGATGTAGAAGGCTTCTAGCAGTTTGGCGGCGCTGTCGCCCATCAGCGGGCTAAGTCCCCACACATCCTGCACCCAGTCTTGGGGGTCGGTGGCATCAAAAATCATCCGCTCCAGCAGCTGCTTGGCCTCGGTTTTAGAAATAGACATGAAGTTGATGAAGGGTAACTGACCTGGCTCATCTTACCGCACTAGATTGGTGAACTAAGGCTCTGCAACCAATTACCAACCTGGCTGCTGTATCACCGCTGGTAAGAAGCTCAGTGCGATAGAGTAAACCTTTCACCTGACCCCAGAGCTTCTCCCTAAGGGGGTTACCGATCGCGCCCTGTTAAAGTCACTCAATACGCAACAGCTTAAGGCAATGGCCAAAGAACGCGATATCGAGGGGTTCTCAAAGCCTGAAAAAGCAGATCTAGTCAACCTGCTGGCAGCCGCTTGAGGCGCTGGAGAAATTGGCACGACAGAAGCACGACGGAGTTGGTGTCGTGAGTAAAGCAGCTGCGGGCGAGCAATATCTTGGCTGAGACATTGCCCGCTCTCACCATCGGTGCGATACCCTGTAGGCAACCCTACGGCCATGACCCATGCTGGATTTACAGCAGTTTTACGATGCCTGCGACCCCACCCAGCCGCTGCGGGGCAAGCGCTACTACATTGATTTTTCGACCGTGCGCGGTGGCGACATTGTGCAAGAGTTAGAGCGCAAGATCGCTCGTCTGGCCCGCAATCGCCCCACCACGCAGCTGTTTACCGGCCACATTGGCTGCGGCAAATCGACGGAGCTGTTTCGCCTGCAGGATAAGTTAGCGCAGCGCAGCTACGAGGTGATCTATTTTGAGTCAGACCGCGATTTGGAGATGGCCGATGTGGAAATCTCGGACATCTTGCTCAGCATTGCCCACAACATTAGTGAGCACCTCGACAAAATCGGCATTGTCACCAGGCCGACCTATCTGCAAGGTCTGTTTCAAAACCTGGCTGATACCCTGCGTACCCCAATGGAAATCTCCGACGTGAGCTTTTCGGCGGGCCTTGCCAGCATTACCGCTTCGGCTAAGCAAAGCCCCGATATGCGCAGCCAGCTGCGCCAATACCTGGAGCCGCGCACCCGCAGCATTATCACCGCCATTAACGATGAGCTGCTGAGTCCGGCCAACGATCGCCTTCAGCAGCAGGGCAAGAACCGCCTGGTGGTAATTATGGACAACCTCGATCGCATCGATAGCGCCCTGCGATCCCAGGGGCGGCTGCAGTCGGAGTACATCTTTGTCGATCGCGGCGAACAGCTCAAGCAGCTCGGCTGCCATCTGGTCTATACCATTCCGCTGGAGCTGATGTTTTCCAACGATCTGGTGCGACTTTCGAATCGGTTTGGCACTAACCCCATGGTGTTGCCCATGGTGCCCGTACGCGATCGCCAAGGCAACTCTGACGAGGCGGGCATGGCCCTGCTGCGGCAGATGGTGCTGATTCGCGCCTTTCCTGAGCTGAACGTGAACCAGCGGATCGATGCGGTGGGCGAAGTTTTTGATGAGATGGCCACCCTCGATCGCCTCTGCCAGGTCAGCGGCGGCCACATGCGCAACCTGATTCGACTGCTGGACGGCTGCTTGCGCAAGCAAGACCCGCCCTTTTTGCGGGCCACCCTGGAGGCCGTGATTCGCAACGAGCGCGACAGCCTGATGGGCTTGGTCAGCGACCACGAGTGGGATCTGCTCTTGCAGGCGGTCTCCCGCCAGGATGTGCAGGGCGACGAAGACTACAACATTTTGGTGCGCAGCCTGTTTTTGTACGAGTACCGCGACGCCCAGGGGCGCTGGTTTGGCCTCAACCCGCTGCTGGCTGAAGCCGATCGCTACCGTAGCTGGCAGGCCCAGCAGCCCCGGCCATGAACAGCGTCACCCCCAGCAGCGCCAGCCCCGACGAAATTTTGGCCCATAACCAGGCCGCTTTGGCAGAGCTACGGCGGGCGATTACCCTGCGGCCCAACCGCTTTTCGCTGGTGCTGGCCCGGTGCAACTACTCGCGCCTGCAGCGATTGGTGGTTGACCACCTGCAAACCGCTGCCCCGGTCGTCGAGCGATCGCTGCCCGCCCAGGTTACCACCCTGCTGCAGGCGCTAACCGCCGAGCCCCTGGGTAGCCCACCCTTTGCCCTAATGGTGACCGGGCTAGAGCAGGTGCAGAATGTCGCGGCGGTGTTTAAGGCCGCCAATCTGGGCCGCAACGCCTTTCCCAAAGCGCTGCCGTTTCCGGTAGTGCTGTGGGTGAGCGATCGCACCCTGGCCAGTCTCACCCGCAACGCCCCCGACTTCAAGAGCTTTGCCGCTGCTCCCATTCCCTTTGAGTATCCACCTGGCGAGCTAATCTACGCGCTGCACGCCAATGCCAACGCTCTGTTTGCCACCATGCTCACCCTGGGAGATGACAGCCCCCACCACACCGGGGCCTTTGAGTATCAGCCGGGGTCGGCCCTGCGCACCGAGCTAGAGTTTGCCGTGGCCGACATTGCCCAGACCCACACCAGCCTGGGCGACGAACTCAAAGCCAGTCTCGATTTTCTCCGGGGCCGCGNCRYCTTSKGYYKSARCGMYMWMKMCGTYGMMSRCNTMCSMCYTCSWSCMRAGCCKGMCSKMCYRKYMMMRWWWCAMMSMYGYMSSRMMCSCTKYSCSTKCNCSTRMMSCCAYYKSCKCYYYACCNYKKCGKSMAGCSGCNASSGCGTCTATACCCCGTCGCCCCCTGCCCCTCGCCAAAAACAAGCCGTCCTCCTCTTTTACCTGGGAGTCACCTGCCGCAGTCAGGCGGTGCTGCAGCGGGTCGTGTACGAGCGCATGTTGCACAAGGCCGAGGGCCATTTTTCGGCCTGTTTGCGCATCTTTCGCGACCTGCACCAGCCCGAGCTGGTGGGTAAGTTTATTCACGCCCTGGCCGAGGTGCAGCAAAAGCTAGGGGCCTGGGCCGCCCTGGCCCGCACCGCCGAAGAGGGGCTAACTCTGCACCGCCAAGACCCAATTCGGCTGGCCCGCGATCACGGCTACTTGGCAGAGGTAGCCCTGGCCCAGGGCGATGCGGCTACGGCCCAAGTTCAGGCTGAGCGGGCGTTGCACATTCTGGCGATCGCTGGAGCCATTGGTGCCGGAGCCACTGGTGCCGAAGCCATTAGTGCCGCAGCCGTGACCACTGAGGGGTCGTCCCCCGATGCCTTACCCGATGCCATGCCCGCCGCTCTGGCCGACGATTTGCCCAATGACCTAACCGTCGCCGCCGCCGAGCTAGCGGTGGCCAACCAGTACCAGCGGGGGTGGTATTTCTATCTGCTGGGGCGCGTCCACATTGCCCAGGGCCAGCCCCAGACCGCCATTGCCCTACTCGAAGACGCCTGCACTAACACCGACCCTAAAACCGATCTGACCCTCTTTCGCAGCATTTTGCAGACCCTGCAAAGACAGTACTACCAGCAAAAAAACTATCGGGCTGCCTTTGAGGTCACGCTCAAACAGCGCCGAGTTGATACCCAGTTTCGGCTGCGGGCCTTCATTGGGGCCGGTGAAATTCAGCCCCGGGAATATCCTCTGGCGACCCCTGAGCGATGGTCAACGACCGGCCTCAGGCCATCGCCCCAGCTCCTACTGGCCACCGAAATTCAGGCCTCGGGCCGCCAGGTCGATGTCGAAGCCCTCACCTACCGGCTAGAGCAAGCTCGCTACCCGCTGATTGTCATCCACGGGCCGTCGGGGGTGGGCAAAAGCTCCATTCTCTATGCGGGGCTGATGCCCGCTTTGGCCAAATCGTTTCCGGAGGGGCGATCGACCGTGCCGGTGCTGGTCAAGGGCTACCGCGACTGGCCCGACGAGGTCAACCAGGCCCTGGCCCGCGCCCTGCAGCAGCAGAGCGAGGCCGACGGCATTCCGCCCGCGGCCCCTGTCGACTCAACCGATCTGATCACGCGCCTTAAAACCCTAACCGAACGCAGCTACCGACAAATTGTGCTGATTTTTGATCAGTTCGAAGAATTTTTTGTCGAAGCCGTGGAGCTGTTTCAGCGGCGCGATTTCTACGCCTTTTTAATCGACTGTTTGAATACCCCCTATCTGAAGGTGGTGCTGGCCCTGCGGGAAGACTACCTGCACCACCTGCTGGAGATCGAGCGCGGCTTTGACCTCGATATTATTAACAACGATATTCTCAGCCGCGACTATCGCTACTACCTGGGCAACTTCAAAGCCACCGATGCCAAGTTTTTAATTCGTCGCCTCACCGACGACGCCCACTTCTACCTCGAAACCGCCCTGATCGATCGCCTGGTCGCCGACTTGACCAATGCCATCGACGAGGTGCGCCCGATCGAGCTACAGGTGGTGGGAGCGCAGCTTCAGCGCCAGGAGATTAACACCCTGGCCGAATACCTGGCTTTGGGCAACCATCCCAAAGAAACCCTGGTACAAAATTTTTTGAGCACCGTTGTGCACGACTGCGGCCCCGAAAATGCCGACCTCGCCCGCCTGGTGCTCTACCTGCTGACCGATATCGATCGCGAAGGCCGCCCCTACCGCCCTCAAAAAAGCCGCGAACACCTGGAAGAAGACCTTGACCTGCGCGGGGCCAACTACCGAGAAGACCAGATGGACCTGGTGCTCGAAATTTTGGTGGGGTCGGGCCTGGTGTTTTTGCTGCCCGACATCCCCATCGATCGCCATCAGCTGGTGCACGACTACCTGGTCAGCTACGCCCGCCGCGAAGTTCCAGCCCACCTGCTAGAGAAGCGGACCCGCAGACGGAAAAAAGGGGGCAACTAGGTACAGGGTTTAGGGGGCGTTACTGAATTGAGGCGCGAATTTGGGTAGGGGCAGGGGCGCAGCTAAGCCAAAGGCTTTAAGGCCGTTTGCCCCTACGGACGATGTTGCTTTTTTGATGGATCCCTGTGCTCAGCAACCCCGTCTACGGCTTAGGGGATGTCTGGCACTCGGCAGTGTAAACCCCAGACTTTGTTCTCTAAAGCCTTGACCTCTGCCTAGGCCACCGCTGCAGTGGCCAGGTAGCCCATTGCTTCGAGCTTGCTCAGCACCTGAGCCACGCTCTCCTCGACGGTTTGCTGGTCGGTGTGGCAGTGTACTTCGGGGTTGAGGGGGGCTTCGTAGGGGTCGTCTATGCCGGTAAACTGCTTAATTTCGCCAGCCCGAGCCTTTTTGTAGAGGCCCTTGACGTCGCGGTCTTCGCACACGTTGAGAGGAGCATCGACAAAGACTTCAACAAAATCACCGATGCGATCGCGCACTTCGTCGCGCGCCTCTCGGTAGGGCGAAATGGCCGACACCAGCACGACGACGCCATTGCGAGTTAGCAGGTGCGAGACAAAGCCAATGCGGCGAATATTTTCGTCCCGGTCTTCTTTGCTAAAGCCCAGGCCCTTGGTCAAGTTGGTGCGCACGATGTCGCCGTCGAGCACCTCTAGCTGGCAGCCCCGCTGACGCAGTTCGGCCTCCAGGGCGCGAGCAATGGTCGACTTGCCCGACCCGCTCAACCCCGTAAACCAGATCGTTACTCCACGCTGCGCTGTAGCCATCAAACCAACTCCGTAACTGCTCTATAAAAATAAACCAAATTCAAGTCCAGAAGTGGAGTTCTACCTGTAGGAAAAGACAAATCTCTATCTGAACTTGGGATAAACCACTTACTGGTTTACCCCTCTTACTGACTACCGACCTTGGTCATCAGCTTTTTTTGGCCCTTGCGGCTGCCAAACAGGTGGGCATAGACGTAGGTGAACTCGCCCCCCAAAAAGAAAATTTGGCTGGTGAGATAGATCCACAGCATTAGCACCATCACCCCCCCCACCACACCGTAGGAGCGAAACTGGCTGCCCAGACTGATCACACTATTACTGATTAGCTGCTGCAAAACGAGCCACAGCATGGCGGTCAACAGCGCTCCCAGCCACACATCTCGCCAGCTCACGCGGGTGCTGGGCAGCGTTTTGTAGAGCACCATGACTACCAGAGTGAGCGTCACAAACGAAATGCCCAGCCGCAGCCATGACAACAACTGCACCTGATCGATACCAATTACGGTCACCCACTGGTTAACACCTTCTAAAATTTTGGTAACGGTATCGATCGCAATATTAGAAAGCAGCGACACAAAAATCAGGCTGGTTGCCCCCATCACCAGCAAAAACGCCAGAAACCGCCGCCACAAAAAGATAAACGCCACTTCTCCCACGCCGTCGAAGCGGTGGTGGCGAGGCTTGGTATGCCAAATTTTGTCGAAGGAGCGGCTGAGCGCCCCAAAAAAACCGCTGGAGGTAAACAGCAAGATGCAAAAACCCACAATACTGGCGCTGGTGCTGCCGGTATGAAACTGAATGAGCGTCGTCTGCACAATGGGAAACGCATCGGGGGGCAGGGTTTCTTGGGCAAAGATGAGTACGGCATTGTAGGCGACGGTGTTGGGGCCAATCAAAAAGCCGACTACGCTCAGCGACACCAAAATCATCGGAAACATCGAGAACAAGGCGTAATAGGCGAGGGCAGCACCCATCTCAAGGCAGTCATCCTGCTGCCACTTCATCAGGGTGCGACCAATCAGCTTAGTCCACGCCGACTGCCCCACTCGATACTTAAAAAAATCGAGCATAGCCGCGTTGTTAATCCAGTGGTGTGCCAGTGCCCATGCGCGTCGCCAATGCCCAAACCGCGCCAGTTGTTTCCTCATTCTATCGACCCTGTTCGCTCGTTAGAGTGCTATGCCAGCTACCTACATTGGCATAAAACACAAAAAGTAGAGCACCAGAGGGAAAAATTACCTCATCTTAAGGCGATCGCCCCTTTACACCAGGGCTTTAACCTCTAAATTTTCCCGTAGACTCTATAGATACCATCTTGCTCACAGCGCTATCGTTATCAGCAGACATCTAGGCCAGTTTGTCATCCTGGGCTGGCCCAATGGCTGAGCAAAGCTGCCAATGGCTAAGCAGCCAACACCAGAACGCTGCTCAGCGCACCAGCGCCCTCACCAGCCGACGCTTGCGATCGCGTAATTTTGCCCCCCGGCTGGCTCGATGACAGCGACCCAGACTTTGTTATCCGTTTGCCTTCAATTCACCGAAACTCTGACGCTGACCTCTTCCCGCTTGGCGGCGGGGGCAACCAGGTGGGGCGCGATTGGCTGCATGGGGGCTACCGTTGTCTCGGTGGTGGTGCTCTGGGCTACCTCGGCCGCATCCATTTGATCGCAGAGCGCCTTCGAAAGGGCGATCGCGCCGTAGATACCCCCCAGGTAGAGCAGCACATCAAACCCACCAAAGTACAGATGGAACATGAGATCAACCCTCCCGGCTGCTTAAGGTTTATTGCCGATACTACCGCATCCTTTAGCGGCCTCCAAGGGGCAAATGTTCTCCCCCGGCGGGCAGCCCTGGCGCTGTTTCAAATCACGCTTGGTATAGCTGTGGCCAGTTCGCTTAGGCTATCGGTACCTGTCGTTAGCAAAAACCGGGGCGGCGCACCGACGTATAGCATTGCTTCAAGGATGCCGAAACGACCTAACCAGCCTGGCGATGGCTATAGCGCTCGACGGTTGCAATGGCTGCGATCGCTTCCTGTGTAACGGTTTGCAAGCAATAGTGGGCAAACCGTTAGAAACCATCGACGCAGATAATCCCAAAGGCTAGGGTTGTGGTTGTTTTATCGGGCCTCAGGCCGCATACGATGACCGTTCAACCTCGATCTTCTCAGCCTCGATCTTCTGTATCCAATCTCATTCTCACCAATATCGAAACTGTCCCTGGCAAAACCATTACCCAGCATTTGGGTTTGGTGCAGGGCAGCTCAGTGCGGGCTAAGCACCTGGGCCGCGATATTGCGGCGGGCCTCAAAAATCTTGTCGGGGGCGAGCTGAAGGGGTACACCGAACTGCTGCAGGAGGCCCGTGAAGAGGCCACTAGCCGCATGGTGCAGGACGCCCAAAAGCTAGGTGCCAATGCCATTGTCAACGTTCGCTTTGCCACCTCATCGCTGACCCAAGGGGCAGCAGAACTGTTCGCCTACGGCACCGCCGTGCGGGTGGAGTAGCTATGGAGGAGATAGTTGTTTTTGCGATCCTGCTGGGGATCGGGTACTTTTTTGGTGCCAGGGCTGAAAAGCAGCACCTGCGCCTTTTGCAGCACCGAGAGCAGGCGATTAAAGGGCTGGTGCTCAGTACGGCGGGGGCAAAGGCAACGGTGCCTGATGCTCGGCAGGCAGAGCTATTTGTGGGTAGCGTGGTGATCTCGTCTGACTTTTTTAAAACCTTTATTGCAGGGCTACTAAAGCTGTTTGGCGGGCGCATTACGGTCTACGAAAGTTTGCTCGAACGCGGTCGCCGCGAGGCCCTGCTGCGAATGGAAGAGTCTGCCCTGGCCTGGGGAGCCGAACGGGTCGTCAACATCCGCATTCAGACCGCTGAGCTGAGCGGCAACAATGGTAGGGGAGTAGTGGCCTTAGAGGTGATGGCCTATGGTACAGGGGTACGTTAGCGACTGGTGCGCTGCCCTAGCCCATATCCATGGCGGCCACCAGGCCAAAGATAAGAAACAAAACCCCGCCGACAATGGTGAGCCAGCGCTCTGAAATGCGTCCGGCGATCAGTTTGCCGCAGGCCACCGCGATCGCCGCACACACCGCATGCCCCAGGGTTGCCCCCAGTACCACCCCCACCGGATGGTTCGCCGCCGCCAGGGCAATGGTGGCAAGCTGGGTGCGATCGCCCCACTCGGCCACAAAGGTGAGGCTAAACGCCTCCAGCAGTACTGTTTTGACCGTCCATTTTTTGACCTCGGCCTCGCGCTCTTCGACCGCCTCTAGGGCCTCGGCCTGCTCATCGGCCAGGCTACCCGGCCCGCTCATGCGGCTGGCATCGTACAGCAGCTTGAGCCCAAAGCCTAAAAACAGCGCCACCGTTAGCCCCTGCACGTAGCGATCGGGAAAAATAGTGACGACCTGACCGATGGCCACCGATAAAACGGTCATGACAAATAGCGCGGCGGTGACCCCCACAAACACCCAGCGACGGGGGTGACGAGTGGCCAAAATAACCCCAATAAAGAAGGTTTTATCGCCTAGTTCAGATAGGGTGATCAGCAGTAGGCCAGCGGTAAAGCCAGTAAGTGGGTGCATGCTCCTCTCCAGTAGTACAGAAACTGAGTGGGCATGGTGGACACCTAAAAAGACCCCACCAAGCCCACATCTGCTGTGGACTTAGTGAAGGTCTCGCTTGCGAATGGCCGCTTTTTTGATCTAAAAAGTGACAGTTCACCACCTGAACCAGGCTCATCGCCAGTGTGTTGACTCAGGTGATTAGGCTCAAAAGCCTAAAGCTACTCCCCTTCAATGAGTAGCATGATACCACTGTTTCGGCATCAAGCCGTCAGCAGAATTACAGACATTCTATTTAGAAAATTTGGCCTCAATTCATTTTTCATTCATTTTTGAAAACGCTTTTTGAGAATTTACAGGTGTTGAAGCCAGGGGGGTGTAGCGATTCTCAATGGAGTGAGGTACACAGTCGCTGAGTTCTAAGTCCCCTTAGTAAGGGCAGGTGCGGCGTAGGGGCATTGCATGCAATGCCCCTACCAGAGAATCACGCTTGTTAAAGTGCCTAACTAAATTGACTGCTGCTTTGGCATAAGTGTCCCTGCGATTATGCTGGCTGAGCGAAGTCGTTCGCTCTGCGTCTCCCAAAGGGAGAAAGCCAAAACTTACCCGAGACATCCCCTAGCCCTTCTGGGGCGGCTGCGCCAACGACTTCGCTCAGGGGACAGTTACGCTACGGTAACGCTAAATGTCCCCGGGCCAGTCGGCGATCGCGGTAGTTGACTGCACCCGGTGCATGCCCGCCGCCGCAAAGCGCTGGTAGGTTTCCTCGGCCTGGTCGGTAAAATCGACTACCCCAGGCACGACCACCGGGGAGGCGCAGTCGTCGAGCAGGTAAACCTTTTGAGCCAGCGCCGGGTCGGTGGCCTGAATGTCGCTGAGCAGGTCGGCGACCGTCCAGGCGACGCAGTGGCTCTTGGCCTGGCCAGCGATAACCACGGCGTCAAACTCCAGCAGGGTTTGGATGAGGGGGGTGTTTTTCTGGGCGATCGCCTCTCCCTGCCCATCCTCCATTACCTCGGGGCTGAGCACCGAGTAGTTTTCGGTCAGGGGGTTGCTGCCCTTGAGTTCAAAGCGCGTCTGGCTCTGGCGGGCGATGGTATGAAAGAAGCAGGCTTCTTCGATCGCGGGCACCAGGGCGTGGCCAATGCCCCCCAGCATGGAGTGGTAGGGCCAGATGGTGAGGGGATATTTGCCCCGGTCATCCAGGGTTTTGGTGTAGTGCAGGGCGTACTCTTGCAGGTCGCGGGGGGTGGTAAGGTTGGCGGCGACGGTTGGGTTGACCCGCCACTTGCCCTGCACCACATCGTCGTAGTGAATCAGGGTCATTGGCGGCGGGTTGTTGCCCTCGGCATCGACCCAGAAGTAGGGGTGAAACACCTGCATTGCTGTGTGGGTGTCGAGGGTGGCGGTAATGCTGGTGATCTGCCCCAGGTTGCGGTAGATAAACTCACCCAGGCGGCGATTGTCGTCGACGGCCCCCTGGCCCGATCGCCCGCCCACAAACAGCTCAAAGCCGGGCAGGCAGAAGGTGTTTTGCACATCGATCAGCAGCAGGCAGAGGCGGCAGCTGTCGTCGCTGGCGGGGGCAATGTTGTGGGTGGCGGCCCAGGCTTTAGCGTCGGTGGCCCGCTGCTGGTAGGGTACGGGCCAGATTTCGCCGACCTTGGCGGGGTCAAAGAAGGGGGGAATGGGCAGGGTTTGCGTCATAGCGGTTTGGGGAAAAGAGGGCGATCGCTGTCTGATCCGAAATCGGATTTGGTAAGCCCCGATTCATAATCAGGCACCCTGTAGGGCCTGTAGGGGTTTAGCATGCTAAACCCCTACAGGCCTATTTTATTGGCGATCGCCCTACGATCACATCCCACGCCTGCGGGTCATTACGGCGACGTACTCGCCGCTGCGCCCGGTGGGAATGGGGTCTGACCAGGCGACGCGATCGCTGTAGCCCAGCGCCACCAGTTGGCTAATGGCATCGGTGATTGCGCCGTAGTCACCCAGCAGAATGTGCCGCAGGGTTTCTTGGCGGTAGGTGGGCCTGCCCTGAGCGAAGTCGTAGGGTAGGGTGAATGGTACGGGGGACTCATCCCCCGAGGTGGGTTCTAAAAACATACGGGTCTCCGTTTTCGCTAAAGAAAACGGGGAACGAGTCTAGCTGTCCCCATTGCAGGTAATAAGACGCTAGAGCCTAGAATGATTCCAGGTTATCGCCAGCTTACCGTGACTAAGTTGGGATGACTCAGGAGAAGAGAGGAGGTGCGAACTCCTCTCTTCTCCGCCTAAAATCATTCCCCGCACTACTAACGTGCCAGAAGCGGGGCCAAAGTACAACCGTATGGGCTACTTTGCAGTTCAGGGTTTGCTGACGGTGAGCCAACTCCAGAGAGCCTTCGGTTAAGCTCGCATGTGGGGGATGCGTTCTCGGAGAACTGGTTACAGTTGATAACTCAGCTCTTAGCCCTTGTTTAGCACACTAATGAGGGCTTGCTGGATAACACCCCAAATTAAGGGCTTATCCAGCACATTTGACGGATAATACTCCTAATGCCCAGAGTTAACTGTCAAAAATGCTGGATAACACCCAGACGTTAAGGGCTTATCGAGCAGAAATGATGTTTAATTCTTTAAGATTCAAGCATTATCTAGTGGATCTGCCAGATAATTTTGGAGAGAACGGGGCTTATCCAGCAGATCTGACACTCAATACATAGTTTGCCTCTGACTCCTCGTATCTGCAATAGCTAGCGACTGAAGGATTTATAACAAGAAATTATATTTTTTTGGATTGAGATAAGCCAAATTGCTGCATTGGCAGCATATAACGAGGGGTCTTAGTTAGCTGCTAAGAGCTTAGAATCAGGTGTTGCCATAAGGGTAATGCAACGAAGATAATTAATCTAGCGGGTCATACCCTGTATGCTAGTGAGTATATATGCGGGTCAAAAAGCACACTGTTCCACCTTTCTTGATATGGAAACCATAGTAGTAAGTGTTTGATAATACATGAAGTTCCCTGAGTCTCAACGTGTAACGTATTCCCGGAACCCTCTTTTAGAGGTAATTTGCCAACTTCGCTTTCCAAAAATTCTACGGATTGAGACTGAAGTTCCGGTTGATTTTCAGGAAGAAATTCGTGCTGAGTATCCAACTTTGAACACCTCTCGTGCTATAGAGCTACCATTTTTGTCAAATCCTCAGACTAACTCACCTCCTATAGTGATGGGTCAAGGATTGACTTATGAATTTCTTGATAAAGAAGGAAAGTGGAAACTTGTCTTGTCTAGTGATTTCATCGCTCTTTCAACAATGGATTATGAGAAGTGGGAAGACTTTAGATCTCGTTTAGATTCTGCTATCAACTTATTAGTTAAATGCTACTCTCCTTCACACTTCACTAGAGTTGGATTACGTTATCAAGACTTAATTATCCGCTCGGAACTTGAATTAACACAGCATTCTTGGCGAAGCTTGCTTCAGCCTCCTGTATTAGGAGTTTTTGTCGCTGATAATTTGCCAGAGTATGATTTTACTGAAGCATTATCAGTGTTCGCTTGTCGTCTTGATTATGCTGATGCAGTCTTACGGGTTCGGTATGGTCTTGCTCGGAAAGATGAATCCGATGAATTAGGTTATTTGATAGATGCTGATTTTTATACTGAAAACAACACGGAGATAAATGATGTCACTCACTTTCTCGACCAATTTAACCGAGAAGCAGGAAACTTCTTCCGCTGGTGCATCACAGAAGAGTTACAACAAGCTCTCCAACCTAAACCCCTTGCATGAAAGCAAGGAAAAATCTAAAAGAATATTCTTTTCTCTTGCCTCGCCAACTCTTACAGATGACATCTCCTCGATATTTGAAGAGTATTTTCAAGCTTCAGTTGATCATAGTTCAATTGACAGAAGAATTCTTCAAAATGAAGCTGTTCACAGAATATTTCTGCACAAAGGTGTAGCAAGCTTTCAGTATTTGCAAGAAATGGGGACGTCTACATTCCCCTCAGTTCAATTTTTAACTCTAAATAGTGTTCCCTATAAGATTAGGGAATGCCTTGACAAACTTTCTCAAGTTCAAGAGGGGGAAAGTAATTTATACGAGACTTCAAGTTTGATGACGGAGTGGTTAATGGATGCTTCTCATGAATATCAAACATTTTTTGCTGGTTATATTCAAGCTATCCCTTCCACAAGTGCCCAAATTCTAATCGCGGCTCTTAGTGATGCAGAATTTTCAACTGGTAATGATAGCTTGCTTGCTTCTGTTAGTTTATTTCTAAAATCCACTGATAAACGTTTAGCTCAAACGGCATCAATTTTTCTGCTTACATGTGGTGGAACTCTGGGTGGAGATATTCTATCTCAAATACTTTCTACTCAAGAATTACCTCACTCGCAACTTGTTAGAGGCATAAGTGAGCTTCTAAGTTGATGATGTCTTCATTTCCTGACTTCTTGCAGCAAATTTATACATCTTTTGGGAGAGCTAAAAGTTTAAAGTCTGGCAAGCTCTATCCTGAAAACTTTGTGCGTCTTTGTAGGAATCGTGTTGATTTCATTACTATAGTTAATGAGGCGATTCATCATCGCAATCAAAGTTGGGATCAAGAACTAGTTGGTAGAGTGATTCAATGTGTTTTGGACGGAGCAGATTCGGGTATATCAGTCTACAGTTCAGCTACTCTTGATCCTCTAGATCGTGGACATGCTCTCGCTGTTGTAGCAGAAGGTATGTCTCAAAGTAACTTTCGTTCTAGTAGAGGTTCTAAACGGAAATCTAGTTGTACACGTGGTTCCTTAATTATCCCAATATCCTGTCTTCCTAAAACTACTTATTACGACTTTACTCCTGAAAATAATCTGGACTTCTATCCAGCTAATCAGCATCATTTTGATCTGACTATAAACGATGTAGAAGAACTAGCTATCGCTCTTTTGAATGGGATTAAGCAAGAAATTATTGCGTGGTCGTTCCTTGGTAATGATGGAAAATTTATAGGAAGCTACAGACTTCAGGCGGCTGTTGCCTACTCACATTGCCTTCAAGCTTTTGGAAAGCTAAATCCTTCTGTGCCTCCATCTGATTGGGTAGATGGTAGGACAATAACTGCCTCAGAGCAAATTGATACTCTTAAGCACTTGGCACAAACATTCACAGTTGATAGCCCAAACCTAACTGGTTAAACTGCATTGATAATGTCTTATTCATCAATTGATTCAGGAGTTCTATGGGCTAACAACTCGCTTGAAGCGGATCGCCAAAAGATCTTAGTGAATTGCGAAGGCTGTTTGCAGGCGCTCAAGCGAACTGTTAGGCCGCAATCTTGTGATAGGAAATTTTTCTCTCAAACAGTTTTAATCGGGAATTCGAAATGAAATTTTCCTTTCGACGACTCGAGAAAGAACACGCACTATCAATTCTTCGTTGGCGTTACCTTCCCCCCTATGACTCTTACAACTTTGATATTAATACTATCCAAGCAGGCTTATGTTATCTAATTGACCCCAAAAATGCTTTTTATGCAATCTTAAATGTGCACGAAGAACTCGAAGGCTATTGCTCTTTCGGAGCAGATGGCCAAGTGCCAGGCGGAGACTACTGCACTGAAGCCCTCGACATCGGCATGGGAATGCGCCCAGACTTAGTTGGTCAGGGACAGGGCAAGCACTATGCTGAAGCCGTAGTGAAGTACGGAGCTAACCAATATAAAGCACAGAAGTGCCGAGTAACGATCGCGGAACTCAACAAGCGAGCGCAACGAGTTTGGCAGCAAGTAGGATTTGAGCAGATAGAGAAGTTTGTCAAAACCGGTACTGAGGAAGAATTTGTAATTATGATTTATGCAGTCTAGCTTTATCTGTTAGACGAACGGTACATCGGAGCTTGGTGCTATGACTATCTCTTTAGATTTACCCTCAGAGTTAGAGAACGAGCTTTCTGCTGAGGCTTCCCAGCTTAAATTGCCTTTGTCGGAATACATTCTGCGTGTTCTCTCATTTCGTCCTTTTCTGCAAAATCCTCCCAAAACGGGGATAGATCTCGTTGCCTACTGGGAAAGCGTTGGGGTGATCAACTCTCGACCTGATATTGCTGACAGTCAGGAGTACGCCCGCCGATTGCGCGACCAGGCTGAACACCGTGAGCAAGCTTAGGCAGCGAATGTATTTAGTTGATACTGATGTCATGATCGACATTCAGCGTGGTTACGGGCCAGCACTGACTTGGTTTGCCTCGCTCTCAGATCTGCCGAGCATCCCAGGTTTTGTGGTGATGAAATTAATTCAGGATGCTCAAAATAAGCAACAGGTGCGGAAAGTTCTACAGCTTGTAGCGCCATTGGCCATTGTTTGGCCGACCGAAACTGACTGCGCTCGTGCTCTATCTGATTTTACAGCCTATCATCTGTCTCACAAGGTTGGATTGATTGATGCTTTGATTGCTGCCTGTGCCGTTGGGCGTAACTCAACCCTCTGCACTTTCAATGTGAAGCACTACCAAGTCATCTCAGGCTTGAGCATGGAGCAACCCTATAGTCGCTAAAGCCGCCTAACACTCATTGGTGCGGACGGTGCAAAGGTTGTCGGTGGGTGTTTGCCGTCGCACAACTGCACCGCTAGGCATTCCACCATAAACATCAATCTGTTCTTTCCGAGTAAGGAGGAAAGCAGTATAGCAGGCTAAGGCAAAAGGGGGGCGATCGCGGAATTTAACAAGCGGGCGCAACGAGTTGGGAGCAAGTGGGATTTGAGCAGATCGGGAAGTTTATTAAAACCGGTACTGAGGAAGAATTTGTAATTATGATTTGCGAAGTCTAGCTTTATCTGTTATGGCGGTTCCCGATTGAGTGAGATACATATTTACTCAGCTATAGATCCCCCCAGTTTCTCACTGTCTAAGGTGCACGCTTTAACCCCCTAAATATAGGGGCAGGGGGGATCTAGCCAATGTAGATTTGTAAGTTACGATAGTATTACTTCCTACGTGGCTTCGGAGGCTATGGATATGACTTCAGTATCCCACAACCAACCAGCCATCATCCGTACAGAACGAGGGCTAACAATTTCTGGTACACGCATCACCCTCTACGATGTGATGGACTACGTGACGGCTCAGTACCCTCCAAAATTCATCCGCGCCTTGTTTGACCTAACAGAGGAACAGATTAAGGCTGCTTTATCTTACATTGAAGCAAATCGTTCTGAAGTCGAAGAAGAATATCAGCTTGTTCTAAAGCAATCTGAGGAAAATCGGCAGTATTGGGAGGAACGTAACCGTGAGCATGTTGCTCGTCTTGGAGCAACGCAACCCAGACCAGGTCGAGATGCTCTTTGGGAAAAACTCCGAGCCCAGAAAGCTAAGCATGAGCTAGAAGCATGAATTTTCTGGTTGATCACAACTTGGGAGGACATGCAGAAATTTTACTGGGCAATATTGCGAGTCAAGGTTGGTTAGAGCTTGTCTCGATCCGTTTCATCACCTTTAAGGAGATGAATTTACCTATCGATAGTAGCGATCGCGTTGTTTGGCGAACTGCTCAGTCAAATAAGATGATTTTGCTAACGGCCAACCGAAGCATGAAAGGCGAAGACTCTCTAGAACAAGTGCTTCGAGAAGAAAATACTCTAGATTCCTTCCCTGTTATTACAATTGCAGACGCTGATCGATTTTTAGCAGATCGAGTCTACCGAAACCGTTGTGTTGACCGTATCCTCGAAATCCTGCTGGATATTGAAACCTGGATGGGTGTTGGTCGTCTTTTTGTTCCATAACGGAGCGGAATCAATTCATCGGTGATTGGCCTGAGGAGCCATTATCGATTTAAGAATCAGTATTAGTCGCCGGATATTGATCAAACTGCTGCATTAAATCGAGTAACTCTGCTTGAGTCGGTTCTCGTCCGTCTTTGGTCAGTTCAGCCAGTCCCTCAAAATACTGCTCCCGTGAATCTGCTGGACAGAACAGAATTAGCAGTGTTGCTGGTGTTTGTCCAGCATTAGAGAATCCGTGCGGTGTATTTTCCGGTACGAGAATGAAGGTTTTCGGTTCGGCAACAATGCGGCGATCGCCCAAAACAAGTTCGACATTGCCTTCCACCACATAAAACGCTTCGGTCAATTCTTTGTGAATGTGAGGGCTAGCGCCATCAGTTCCAGGTTCCATCACAAACTCAAACAGACCAAAGTGCCCGTGGGTTTCTTGGCCTGTTGCTTTGAAGGTGCAAGTACTGGTGCGGATTTGTACTGTTTGCCCTTCACCCGGTTGCAAAATCAAAGGAAGTGACATAATTGCTCCTACATGAGTGATTAGGAATTGCTGAAGCTGCTGTAGGTTGGGTTAGCGTTAGCCTAACCCAACAAAACCGTTACTGGTATTGAGTTTTCTCCTCTGGAGACGCTAGCCCCAAAGGGGCGGCTTCGCCAACGCGAACGCTTCGCTCAATACCAACCTACAGCAGAACTTTCGCCAGTCAATCAGGTAGCAAAGCTAAAACAAAAGGGGGGCGATCGCCCCCCTTTCACACATTAACTAGCTAGACCGTTAGCCCAGCAGCGCCTTAGCCCGGCTCACCACATTTTCCACGGTGAAGCCAAACTTCTCCATCACCAGGCCGCCGGGGGCAGAAGCCCCAAAGCGGTCGACGCCAATCACGTCGCCTTCGGCACCCACATAGCGGCACCAGCCCATGGTGATACCCGCTTCTACCGCCAGTCGCTTAGTCACCGCCTTGGGCAACACCGACTCCTGGTAGGCAGCGTCTTGAGCGTCAAACAGTTCCCAGGAGGGCATAGAGACCACCCGCACCTGGGTACCCGCTGCCCGCAGTTCCTTGGCCGCATCGACGCAGAGGCTGACCTCGCTGCCGGTGCCGATCAGGATCAGGTCGGGGGTGCCGTCGCAGTCGTCAACAATATAAGCGCCCTTGGCCACGCCTTCGATCGAAGAACCGGGCAGGTTGGGCAGGTTTTGACGGCTAAAGGCCATCAGCGTCGGGGTCTTGCGGTGCTCTACGGCGATCTTGTAGGCCCCCGAGGTTTCGGTGCCGTCGGCGGGGCGAATCACGATCAAGTTGGGGATGGCCCGCAGGGAGGCAATGGTTTCCACCGGCTGGTGGGTGGGGCCGTCTTCGCCCAGACCAATGGAGTCGTGGGTCATAACGTAGATCACGCCCGCCTGGGAGAGGGCCGAGAGGCGAATGGCCGCCCGCATGTAGTCGGCAAACACCAGGAAGGTAGCGCAGTAGGGAATCAGACCCGAATTGTGCAGGGCAATGCCGTTGCAGATCGCGCCCATGCCGTGCTCGCGAACGCCGAAGCGCAGGTTGCGGTTTTCGTAGGCACCCTTCTGGAAGCTGCCGGAGATCTTCAGCTCGGTCAGGTTCGAGTGGGTGAGGTCGGCGGAGCCGCCGATTAGCTCAGGGATAGCCGGAGCCAGCGCGTTGAGGGTGACTTCAGAGTTTTTGCGGGTGGCCAGAGCTTTGTCTTCGGGGGTGTAGGTGGGCAGCGCGTCGGCCCAGCCCTCGGGCAGCTTACCCGCCAGCATGCGATCGAACTCAGCCGCTTCGGCGGCGTACTTGCTGCGGTAGGTGGCCAGGGTTTCTTCCCACTCGGCCTGGAGGTTAGCGCCGCGCTCGACCGCTTTGCGCATGTGGTTGAGGGCGTCTTCAGGCACTTCAAACTCGCCCTGGCTCCAGCCCAGGTTTTCGCGGGTGAGCTTGATCTCGTCGCCGCCCAGGGCTGCGCCGTGAACGCCGGCCGTGTTTTGCTTGTTGGGCGAACCGTAGCCGATGGTGGTGGTGACTTTGATCATCGAGGGGCGATCGGTGACCGATTTGGCAGTTTCGATGGCCTTGGCGATCGCATCCAAATCGGTGTTGCCGTTCTCCACGTGCTGCACGTGCCAGCCGTAGGCCTCAAAGCGCTTGGCCACATCTTCGGTGAAGGAGATATCGGTCGAGCCATCAATGGAGATGTGGTTGTCGTCGTAGAGGGCAATTAGCTTGCCCAGACCCAGGTGACCACCCAGGGAGCAGGCCTCGCCAGAGACGCCCTCCATATTGCAGCCGTCGCCCAAAATCACGTAGGTGTAGTGGTCAACCAGGGTGCAGTCGGGCTTGTTGAACTTGGCAGCTAGGTGCGCTTCGGCCATGGCCAGACCCACGGCGTTGGCGATGCCCTGACCCAGAGGGCCAGTGGTCACTTCGACGCCGGGGGTCTCGAAGTTCTCGGGGTGGCCGGGGGTGCGAGCGCCCCACTGGCGGAACTGTTTGAGGTCGTCCAGCGTCACACTGTCGTAGCCGGTCAGGTAGAGCAGGGCGTACTGGAGCATGCAGCCGTGGCCCGCCGACAGCACAAAGCGATCGCGGTTAAACCAGTAGGGGTTTTTGGGGTTAAACCGCATGAACTTATCCCACAGCACGTAGGCCATAGGAGCAGCGCCCATCGGCAGACCGGGGTGGCCAGACTTGGCCTTTTCCACCGCATCAATCGCTAAAAAGCGAATGGAATTAATACAGAGTTCTTCCAGGGATTGGGTTGCAACAGCCATAGGTTCAACAGCTTAACGACGGGTTTTCGGAGCAGCACGCAGCACTAGAGGTAGCCCAGGGGCTAATACGGTCATCGGCCTGAGTAAATCAAGGCCACACACAAGACACCACACACATTGCCTTTGCCTTTCAGCAGACCCCGCAACCAGACGATTGTCAATACCCCCTGGTTAGGCAAGGCACAACGCTCGGGTTCCTATGGGCAATTTTTTGGGGCACGCTTTAGGTCATTATACCTACCAATCTGTAGCTCTAGCTACGGTATTTCTTAAATACCAGGGTGACGTTGTGGCCACCAAATCCAAAGGAATTGGAGATGGCCACTTCGATAGGCATTGGGCGGCTCTGGTTGGGAATATAGTCGAGATCGCAGTCGACATCGGGGTCGTGCAGGTTGATCGTCGGTGGGGCCACATCGTTGGCGATCGCCAAACAGGTCGCCACCGCCTCAATGCCCCCAGAGCCACCCAGCAGGTGCCCGGTCATCGACTTAGTCGAACTCACCGCTACCTTGTAGGCGGCCTCTCCCAGGGCCGTCTTGATGGCCTGGGTTTCGGTGGGGTCGTTGGCTCCGGTGCTGGTGCCGTGAGCGTTGATGTAGCTAATCTCGCTCGGCGACACCCCAGCATCCTTGAGGGCCAGCTGAATGCAGCGGGCCGCCCCTTCGCCACCGGGCACGGGGGCCGTCATGTGGTAGGCGTCGCAGGTCATGCCGTAACCGACAATCTCGCCGTAAATGGTGGCCCCCCGGCTGAGGGCGTGCTGCAGCTCTTCGAGGATAAGAATGCCGCAACCTTCGCCAATCACAAAGCCGTCGCGGGACTTGTCGAAGGGGCGACTGGCCGTGGTGGGGTCATCGTTGCGGGTAGAGAGGGCACGGGCGGAGGCAAACCCCGCCACCGACAGGGGGGTCACCGCCGCCTCGGTACCGCCGCAGATCATCGCTTGGGCGTAGCCGTTTTGAATTAGCCGAAAGGCGTCGCCGATGGCGTTAGACCCGGCGGCACAGGCGGTGACGGGGCAGGTACTCGGCCCCTTAGCGCCGGTATGAATGGCGGTCAGCCCGGCCGCCATGTTGGCGATCATCATCGGAATCATGAAGGGGCTACACCGGCTAGGCCCCCGATTCAGGTAAATTTCCTGCTGGTCCTCGAGCACCTTGAGGCCGCCAATGCCGGAGCCGATACAGGTGCCAATTTGCTCAGCGTTGAGGTCGGTAATGGCCAGCCCGGAGTGAGCCAGGGCGCGCTGACCCGCAATCACCGCAAACTGGGAGAAGCGGTCCATGCGCTTGACTTCTTTTCTGTCAAGAAATTCGCCTGGGTCAAACCCTTTCACTTCGGCGGCAATTTGCGACGCGTGCTGAGACGGGTCGAAGAGGGTAATGCGATCGGTGCCGCTACGCCCGGCCACCAGCCCTGCCCAGTACTCGTCTAGACTGTTGCCAATGGGAGTAATGGCATCCATGCCAGTTACCACAACGCGCTTTGAGTCGGAGTTTGCCATAACCAAATGTGGGGTAAAACCAGGGAAATTTTAAAGGGGGTTGGCAGTGGGTTAGGGCAGAGTTTGAGGGGTCAGGTTTGAGGTTGCAGACTTGCCTTATCCTTTGAACCTGACACCCCAGTTCTCAATCCCTAACCCAATCCGCTGGCTGAAAGGCCTGGGAATAACGGCCTAGGCTGCTGCTTTTTCTTCGATGAAATTAACGGCATCCTGCACGGTGGCAATGCCCTCGGCCGCTTCGTCAGGAATTTCGATGCCGAATTCTTCTTCCAGGGCCATGACTAGCTCTACAGTATCGAGAGAATCAGCGCCCAGGTCGTTGGCAAAGCTAGCTTCGGGTTTAACGTCAGCCTCTTCAACCCCTAGCTGCTCGCTGACAATCTTTTTGACCTTTTCAAAAGTCTCTGCGCTCATGGTTCTCCAACGCCTCTTTGTACGGATTAATCGACAACAAAAAACCTTATCATCCTGCGACCCCATCGAGACGAGTATCTGACGTCAAGCCCCAGCATAAGGCCGCCCAATTTTGAGCATTCCTCCATAGTATCGGAAAAAAGTATCGTAAAAAGAACCCTACCAGAACTCTGTGGCCCGGTAGCCCAGTTCTTCTAGCATGACCCGCAGCAGGGGCAGGCTGAGGCCAATGACGTTGGTGTGGCAGCCCTCAATTTTTTCGATGAACATGCCGCCTTTGCCGTCGATTGAAAACGCTCCGGCGCAGGCTAGCGGCTCACCTGAGTCGACGTAGGCCTCAATGGTGGCATTGTCGATGTCGGCAAAGTAAACTCGCGTTACGGCGCTGCGCACCAGGGTAATGCCGCTAGGGGCAATCAGGGCGTGACCGGTGTGAATTTCGCCGATGTTGCCTCGCATTGCCTGCCAACGGGCGATCGCATCGGCTCTATCCTCAGGCTTGCCGTAGATTTTGCCCTGAAAGGCCATCACTGAGTCGCAGCCCAGCACCAGCGCGCTAGAAAACTGGGGCGCGACTGACTCGGCCTTGCAGCGGGCCAGGGTGGCGACGTAGCTGGGCGGGGCCGTGAGCGCGACCTGGTCTTCATCAAAGTTGCTGGGGCAGACAAAGGGGTGAATGCCCGCCCCCACCAGCAGCAGGCGGCGACCCTTAGAGGCTGAGGCAAGTACGAATTGAGGGCGAGGAGAGGTCGGCATGGCTGTCGTCAGAAACCGGGTTTCTACTCAGATAAATCAGGACAATAGGAGGGTCAGGCCAAGAAACCCGGTTTCTAAAGTTACGACACCTTAAAGGAGGCCACCGACTGCTTCATCATGTCTTTGACCTTTTCCCAGCGGCCCTCGTCGGTGGAGGCGTTGAAGGTGTAGAGCTTGCCCCGCCGCACAATGGCGCTGGCCAGGTTGTGGCGCTGCCCAGCGGGCAGGTCGGCCAGATATTCGAGAATGTAGTAGGTCTTGTCGTCGGCGGTGCTAATGCGCTGAGCGCTGAGCAGGTCTACGCTGCTCTCGTTGCCCGCCAGGGCGCTAAAGCTCTTGGAGAGTTTGTAGCCGACTTCGGTGGGGGTGCCGAGATCGTCGAGGTCTTTGCCCTCGGGTACGTCGCTGACCACCACGCTGACGTTTTCGGTCTCGTGAATGATGTCGTGGAACACGACGTCGGCGGCCCCAGGCACGTTGACCTCAACCCAGCCGGTAGGGTACATAAACTCGTAGCCCGAGTACTGGTCGGCGTAGGCCTGTAGCCCGCCGCCGCCGGCCACACAGCTCTGGAGGGTAACAGCGAAAACAATTAAAAGCACTGTAGCCAGCCGCTTCAGCATGGGTCGACGTCCTTGGATCACGATCAGCAATAATTGTTAATTGTCTCACACGGGCTGCTCAAGCCTGCTTCTGAAAAAACAACAGATGCTGCTCGGGCAGGATGTCGTCAGTTTTGATCCACTCCAGACCCACGGCAGCCATTTCGCGGCGCACCTGGGCTACGCTCATCTTGTGTAGGCGTTTGATCATTACCAGCGGGTTTTCGGCTCGGTACTCGGCTAGCACGACCCGTCCGCCGGGTTTGAGGGCGGCCACCACACCCTGCATTATCTCGCGGGGGTAGGCAAACTCGTGGTAGGCATCGACCATCAGCGCCAGATCAATTGAACTTGGGGGCAGGTTGGGATTGTCGATCTGGCCGAGAATGGGCTCTACGTTTTCAATCCCTTTGGCTTCGAGTTCCTGCTGCAGCATGGCCAGCATTTCGGGCTGAATATCGACGGCTAGCACTTTGCCCTGGGGCACCAGAGGGGCGATGCGGCGGGCGAAGTAGCCGGTGCCAGCGCCAATATCGGCCACGATATCAGTGGGGGCTAGATCGAGGGCTGCGATCGCCGCTTGGGGCCGCTCTTGCAACGCTCGACTGGGGCGATCGAGCCAGCCCGCACCCTGGTGGCCCATGGTCTGGGCAATTTCGCGACCTAGATACACGCGGCCAATGCCGTCGGGGCTGGGGGCAACGGTTTGATAGTCGGTGCTGGCCTGTAGGGCCGGGCTACCACAGGCGGCTAGACCCCAGAGGAAAGCAACCAGGGCCAGGCAGCGTAGAACAGGGGCAATTCTGGGACGGATACTCGTTCCGAGTCGGTTCCCAAACGCTTCGCGAATCGTAGCCCAGGCTTGGGGCCGACTATGGGGCAATGTAGTGGGACGAGTCATAGGGCAGTGGCGAAAATCAGGCTTCTACTGGAGCAGGGGTGGCCGGTTCTAGCTGGGTGATCAGGGCCAAATTGACCTGGTCTTCGGCTGGCTGGCTCAGTTCGGCACGCACGTTGGGGCCAAAGAACGATTCGATTTTGGCTTTTTTCTCTACCCAGGTGGAAAAGGGCACCGTGGACGAATCAAACTCCAGCACCAGGGCATAGCTGCCGTCGTGTTCTGTTTCATGGAGGCCGCTGAGTTCAGGGCACTCCTGCCCCGACGGGCTCAGCCCTAGCTTTTGCAGGGCGACATCCAGATGGGCCTCCTGGCCGTAGCGGTAGCGGGTGACATCCTGGCGCACCTGGTTTTGGGTAGGGGTGGCCTGCTCTTCGCGCAGCTTGAGGATATCGGGAGAAGTGGGCTGGGTGTAGGGCGCAGGCTCTAGCTCCGCCGCCCGCAGCGCCAGCCCGCCCAGCAGCACGGGAATGCCGTAGAAAAACCCGACCAGGTTAAGAGTTGAGTTGTCTTGAAAGTAGGCCACAAAGCCCACAATGGTGAGCACCCCTCCCACCGCTAGCAGCACCAGACTCAGGTTAAAGCGCCCCAGTTGAATTCGCCCCAGCATACGGTCCTCACGTTAGAAAAGCTTACATGTCTAATCATGCCGCCTTGTGGGTGAGAAAGGTAGGGCACCTACTCCCATTCCTCCCGCCCCAGCTCGATGTCTCCTGCCCAGCGCTCTAGCGTAATGCCCACGGTTTGCTCTAGCTGAGCGACGGTATTGAGAAAGGCAATGCGGGCGGCGAGTTCGTTGGTTTGGGCATTCACCAGCGATTCTTCCTGGTTGATTAGCTGAAACAGGGTGACCCCGCCGCGCCCCAGGCGAAACTGGGCCTGGTCGGCTTCGAGCTGGCGACGGGCGTTGAGGGTGGCTCGCTCGGCGGCCTCCACCTGGAGCAGGCTGGCCTGGGCCTCGTTCAGTCCGGCAATCACATCGTTGCGAATTTGATCCTGCAGCTGGGCCAGGGTGTTGTCCTGCTGCTGCAGGGCAATGTCGCTGGCGACGCGGCTGGTTTCGGGCGCGGGGTCGCCAAAGGTGCGCGTGGCGACCAGCCCGACAGCACTGCGATCGCTGTCGCCCAGGGTGCCATCGGCCACGGCGTTGAGCTGCCAGCGCAGGTTGTCGCGAGCTACCAACAGGTCTAGCTCCTGCTGCTGCCGCTGTAGCTGGGCCTGGCGGTAGTCAGTGCGCTGGGCCAGGGCCAGCGCCACTAATTCTTCAGACTCATAGGTGGCGACCTGGGCGGCGGCGGCGGTAAAGAGCTGGGCGATCGCATCTACTGAAGCCACAAAGCGCAGATCGGCGTCCGTGCCAATTAGGTTGAGCAGGGTGCTGTTGGCCTGGTCGAGCCGGTTGCGGGCTTCGACTAGGTTGCGCTGGGCATCGGCTAGCGATCGCTCAGGGTCGAACAGGTCGATGGGGGCGCGCCGTCCCGCCTGCACCAAAGCCTGCAAAATTTCTAGCTGTCGCTGCCGCCGTTCTAGGGCCTGGGCCTGAATCTCTACCTGGGCTTGGGCATTGATCAAGTCGTTATAGCCGAGAATGGCTGTGGTCAGCGTATTGATCAAGGTGCCGCGCAGGGCCAGCTGGTTGCGGGTTTCGCCCAGGCGGGCCTGGTTGAGCGGGGCCTCGTTGACGGCCCGGCCAAAGCCCCGCAGCAGCGGCTGACTGACTCGAAACTGAAGCGCCTGACCGCCCTCGAAGGGCGTGAGGCCCAGCTCAAAGCTGGTGCCCAGGCGGGTGGTGAGGGCGGTATCGAGGCGCACCTCCTGGTCAAAGTCGGTGCGATCGCCCCCCAGCAGCACCGACCCTAAGCTTTCATCGGTGGCATCACCACCGTTACTGAACCGGCTACGAGCCGCGTCTGCCCGAATGGTTGGGGTGAAGCGAGGGTTAAAGGTCTGCTCGGCGGCGGAGAGCTGCTGCCGTTGCACAATTCGCTCTAGCGCCTGGTTGCGCAACTCGCGATTGCCCTCCAGGGTGAGGTTGAGCAGGTCGGGCAGCGTCAGGTTGACGATCTCAGCATCTCCTAAATCACCCCTGTCTGGAATCGCGGGTTCAGCCTCTGACGGTGGTTCTGCCAACGGTAAAGTTTCTGCTAGAGCGGGTAGGGCAAGGGCTACCAGCCCCAGGGCAAACCCCATCCTCAGCCCCTCACAGACTAGAACCGTCATAATTCTCATGCTCTTAACCATGAAGCATTGCTTTCTACAACCGAATTTCTTTGATTATGCTGGCTTTCTCCCTTGGGGAGACGCAAAGCGAACGACTCCGCTCAGCCAGCGGAGTCTCGCGTTTCCTGAGCGAAGTCGAAGGGAACCATCGAGTAATTTGCTTACATGTAGACAAAGGAATAGGGCAACGTTAGGTGTTTCTCTCTACAGGCGAAACACTTAATTATGCTGGCTTCGACTCCGCTCAGCCAGCGGATCATCGCGTTCCCTGAGCGGAGTCGTTCGCGAAGCGTTTCCTTTAGGAAAAGGGAACCAGCGAGCAATTCGCCCTAGCGAGAATCTAGCCGACGAAACGGGCACGATCGCAGCAGATCCAACGGCCTCCACACCCATGCCTTACACCTACATACTGGAATGTGTTGACGGTAGCTACTATACCGGCAGCACCTGGAATCTAGAAAAACGGCTGTGGGAACACCAAAACGGACTGGGAGCCAACTACACAGCTAAACGACTACCTGTGAAGCTCGTTTATGCAGAAGAGTGCGATCGCATCGATCAAGCTTTCTATCGAGAAAAGCAAATTCAGGGCTGGAGCAGGAAGAAAAAGCAGGCGCTAATTGCGGGTGCCTGGGATCAGCTCGCTGACTTATCGGTTTGTCAGAACAATAGCCACTTTCGCTTTAATCAGCAGGAGTGACGTTGGCTTCGACTCCGCTCAGCCACCGGGCTTCGACTCCGCTCAGCCACCGGGCTTCGACTCCGCTCAGCCACCGGGCTTCGACTCCGCTCAGCCAGCGATTGTCTCGTTCCCTGAGCGGAGTCGAAGGGAACTACCGAGCGTTTCTCCATATAAAAGCTTTTTCTGTAATGCTGGCTTCGACGCCGCTTAGCCACCGCTCAGTCCTACTCCCCCCGCAGCGCCTGCACCACGTCGATCTGCGTTACCCGTAGGGCAGGCAAGAAACTTGCGCCTACCCCCACCCCAAAGGCTGCCCCCATTGATAGGGCGGCATCGCGCCAGTTGAACTCGTAGGGGGCCTCAAAAATAGTGGTGGTGGCGGCTTTGGTCAGAAGGTGTACGGTGCCGACCGCCGTGGTGCCGCCGATTAGGCTGAGCAGGGCGGCTTCGGCAATAAACTGGGCCATGATTTCGAGGTCGGTGGCCCCGATCGCGCGGCGCAGGCCAATTTCGCGAGTGCGCTCCATGATGGCGGCGATGGTGATATTGGCGATGCCGACGCCGCCAATGACCAGGGCCAGCAGGCCCACCGCCTTGAGAACGCGAATGGAGGCGCGCTGGCGCTGCTCTTCCTCGTAGAGATCTTCGACATTGCCGCCAATGTAGGTCTCATAGCCAGGGAACATCTGCTGCAGCTGAGCTTCAACGGCGTCGCGGGTAGTGGCAAAGTCGTCGAGATTTTGCAGGGCAATTTGAATTTGCCCCCCGAAGCGAAAGCGCCCCTGCAGCAGGTCGCCGTAGGGTTCGGGCACCCAGAGGCTGCCGGTGGGTTCGCCGTCTTCGCTGCCGTAGAGGTCTTTGTTTTCGATTAGGCCGACGACGGTGAAGCGGGTGCCGTTGATAAAAATGCCCTCGCCCAGGGGCGGGGCCTGCTGAAAGAGCTGCTGCGCCAGTACGGTATCGATTACAGTAACGGGGCGAAAAGCATCGAAGTCTTCGCGATCAAAAAAACGGCCCGCCAGCACCTGTCGCCCGGTGGTGCGCTGGTAGTTTTCTGACACGCTAAAGGCGTCAAGGCTGTCGGTTACGGTGCCCTGGTACTGCACCTCCGACCCCCAGAGCTGGGTGACGCGACTAATGCTGAGAATGCCGGGCACCGCCTGCTGAATTTCGGCGATCGCAGCCTCGTCAAACTCAACCGGGGGGCGATCGCGCCCGTAGACAAAGGGCGTGATGTTGGGGTTATCCCTGGCCTCTAACCGCTCTTGCAGCACCCGATTGGCGATCGTGTCAATGTTGAGGGTGGCATTGACAGCGGCGACCCCCATGAAAATGCCCAGGGCGGTGAGGCCAGAGCGCACCCAGTTGCCGGTCACATCGCGCAGGGTGGTGAGGGTGAGATCGAGGGGGGAGAGGGGCATGGGGAGGGGAGGGAGGGTGGATGGGTAGGTGGGAGTTGGGAGAAAGGCGGTCCCTGAGCGGAGTCGAGGGCGGTCCCTGAGCGGAGTCGTTTGTCCTGTGGACAGGCTTCGCCAACGCGCTAGCGTCTCCCGTAGGGAGAAAGGCGGTCCCTGAGCGGAGTCGTTCGCGCTAGCGTCTCCCGTAGGGGGAAAGGGAGGGCGTTAGGGGGAGGGGCGATCGCCGCTTTGGGGTGAACCGGGGGAGGATGTTTCAACAGCCATGCCTTCGACTAGGGGCTGGTCGGGTGGGGCGTTGAGAATGACGGTATCGGTCTCCTCTAGCCCGGAGAGAATTTCGACGGCTTCTAGGGTGTCTAGGCCGGTGGTAATGGGGCGCTTCTGGGCGCGGCTTTCGGCGTCGACTACCCACACGTAGGCTTCGCCACCGTCTTGCTGAATGGCGTTAGTAGGTAGAGCGAGGGCGTTTTCGCGCTGCACTAGAATAACTTCGACGCTGACCGCGCTGCCGGGAATTAGCACGCCGCTGGGGCGCTCGAGCCGGGCTACGGCTTTGACCATGGCCTGGGAACCGCCGCCACCGTCTTCGCTGTCAGTAATGGCCTGGGGGGCAATGCTGATTACCCGTCCGGTGTAGCTGGCGGCGCTGGGACCAATGACGCTGACCCGCACGGGCATGTTAACCGACACTTTGTTGGCGTCAAGGGTCATGAGGTCGAACAGCACCACCTCCTGGGCGGGGTCGCCGACGGTGAGCAGGTTGCCCTCGCTCTGCACGCCGTCTCCTGACTGCACGTCAATGTTGAGCACCACGGCATCGAAGGGGGCGACGATCGCATTGTCGGCGATGCGGGCACGCAGGTTGGCTAGATTGGCCTGGTTTTGGCGAATTTCTAGTTCGGAGCGCTGTAGGTCAACTTCGGCACCGCGCAGCTCTGACTGGGCGGTTTCGAGATCGTTGCGATCGCGGTCATAGTCATCTTCTGAAATAAACCCCTGCTCTAGCAGCGACTGCGACTCGCTCAGGCGCTCCTGGGCTCGCTGCACCGTGCGCTGGCGGTCTTGGCGCACCTCACTCTGGCGCTGGCGCTGCAGTTGCAGAATTTCGGTCTCAATTTGGGCATCGTTGAGCTGCTGCTCCAGGGCGCGATCGCGCAGCCGCAGCAGCACCGTACCCCGCGCCACCCGCTGGCGTTCTTCTACCAGCACCGATTCTACGGTGACATCTCCTGGGGCCTTGAGGGTTTGCTGATTGCCCAGGCTCATTACCCCCGAGGCATCGACGCGGTTTTCGAGGGTGTCGCGGCTGGGGCTGCCGGTGGTCACTACTATGGGGTCAACGCTGCGGCGCTGCCAGGTGCGGTAGCCCCACCAGCCGCCCAGGCCCAGCACCAGCACCAGGCCCGAGGCGACAATCCACTTCAGCCCGGTGCGCTGCTTAGTAGCTGGGCCGTCGTTGTATAGATCATCGTCAAATAGGCCGGGGCCGAGCGGTTTAGCGGTTAAATCTGGCGGCCCCGAATTGGCCTGTCCTGAATCAGCCTGCCCTAACGGATGCTCCACGGCTGAATCAGCGGGGGCCAAATCGGGTTGAACGGTAGAGGCATCGGGGTGAGGGTCGGGCAGCACAGTGCATCATCCAAACAAGTAGTTTCGTCGCCAGCCTACCGCCGTCGCGCGCACCTACAGCGGCGTCAGGTGCCCCAGTTCGGCGGGGCTGAGGTGAGCGTGGGTGACCTGGCCGTCGCTCATCATAATAATGCGCTGGCTGTGGCTAGCCACCTCGTGCGAGTGGGTCACCATGACGATGGTAATACCCCGCTGGTGCAGCGCCTGAAAAATGCCCAACACCTCCGCCGCTGACTGTGAATCGAGCGCTCCGGTGGGTTCGTCGGCCAGCAGCAGCACCGGCTGGTTGACGATGGCGCGGGCAATGGCAACCCGCTGCTGCTGACCGCCCGACAGCTGGGGCGGGCGCTTGTCCATGCGGTTGGCCAGGCCCATGTGGGTGAGGGCGGCCTCGGCCCGCCGCCGCCGTGCCGCTCGCCCCACCCCGGCGTACATCATGGGCAAGATCACGTTTTCGAGCGCGGTTAGGTTCGGCAGCAGCTCGTAGCGCTGAAACACAAAGCCCAATTTGCGGTTGCGCAACCGGGTGAGTCGAGTTTTGCCCACCGTTGAAACATCGGTGCCATCGAGCCAGTAGCGCCCGCTGGTAGGGCGATCGAGGCAGCCGATAATATTCATCAGCGTCGATTTGCCCGAGCCCGACTGGCCCATAATGGCGCAGTATTCGCCGGGGTGAATGGTGAGGTCGATGCGATCGCAGGCCCGCACCGCCGCTTCACCACTGCCAAACACGCGCGACACGTTCTCCATCGCGATCGCCGCTGGTTTAAGGGTAGCGGGCCTAGTCGCTCCGTGCCCGAGTTGGTCCAGGGTTTCACTCATGGTTTCACCGCTTGAGGCTACCCCTCAGGCCCAGCCGGCCCAACAATTTCGCGCACGCGGTAGATCGGGCGCTGCTGCGACTCGTGGTAGGTGCGCATCAGCAGCTCGGCCAGCAGGCCAAAGCTAAACAGCTGAATACCCGCCAAAAACAGCACCACCGCCAGCACCAGCAGGGGGCGATCGCCAATGTCCTGGTCGGCCAAAAACTTAACCAGGGTGAGGTACAGGCCCAGGGCAACGCCCGCCGCCATCGAGGCCAGCCCCAGACTGCCAAAGATGTGCATGGGCCGGGTGAGAAACTTCTTCATAAAGTAGACGGTGAGCATATCCATCACCACCCGCAGGGTGCGGCCCAGGCCATACTTGCTGGTGCCAAAGCGGCGGGCGTGGTGGGTGACCGGCATTTCGGTAATGCGCGCCCCCTCAATAAAGGCCAGGGCGGGCAAAAAGCGGTGCAGCTCGCCGTAGAGGTTGAGGTCGTGAATCACCTCGGCCCGGTAGGCCTTCAGCGAGCAGCCGTAGTCGTGCAGCGCCACGCCTGTGACCCCCGCAATCAGCCAGTTGGCAATCTTAGACGGAATTAGCCGGGTGAGGGTGTTGTCCTGGCGGTCTTTGCGCCAGCCGCTCACCAGGTCATAGCCCTCGTCGAGGCGATCGAGCAGGCGGGGAATGTCGGCGGGGTCGTTTTGCAGGTCGCCGTCGAGGGTGACTACAGTGCCGCCGCGAGCGTACTTAAACCCGGCAGCCATAGCCGCAGTTTGGCCGTAGTTGCGGCGTAGCAGCACCGCTACTAAGTGTGGGTACTGCTGGGTCAACTCGCGCAGGCGATCGCTGGAGCCGTCGGTCGAGCCATCGTCAACGCCAATGATTTCGTAGCTGCGCCCCAGAGGGTCGAGCACCTGGGCGATCGCCGCCACCAGTGCAGGCAGACTTTCGTACTCGTTGTAGATTGGCACCACCACTGAAATGTCGACCGGGGCAGTAGTCCCCGACACCGGCAGGGCCAAACTAGGGCGAGTAGCAGGAATCATAACAGCGGGATGACGATGGGACAGAGCACCGAAACGCGCCAGATAACGCCCCTTGAGTTTAGCCGAAAGCCCATCGTGGCGCGCAATCACCGGCTACTGTTTCAGCGCTTTCGGCTGGTAGCTCACCATCACTCGGCCTGCCCGCCGCCGCTGGCCGTAGTAAGCGGCACTGACCGGGTCGGTGAGATCGCTCAGCGAATCGATGCCGATGCCGTTGCGGCCCTGGTCGATGCCCGAGCTGTGGATGTACTGGCCATTTCCCAGGTATAGGGCCACGTGCTTGGTGCGCTCCGAGGTGCCAAAAAAAATTAAATCGCCCGGTTCTAGCTCGTCCCAGGCAATTGGCTGGGTAAAGGCCTCCTGCTGGTACGAGTCGCGGGGCAGGGGAATGCCCACGGAGGCAAACGCCGCCTGCATCAGCCCTGAACAGTCAAAGTTGGGGCCAACGGTGCCGCCCCACAGGTAGGTGTTGGGGGTGGCCATGGCCGCATGCGTAAAGGCAATTACCTCCGGCAGGCGGGGTGCGATCGCGGCGCGGTCTAAAACCGGGGGCTGGTAGGGGCGATCGGCAGGCCTGAGACAATTGCCATCGGCAGCGCTAATCCAGCCTGGATAGTCGTCTTCGCAGAGCACAACAGCCAGAGATCCCTGCCCCGGTTTTTCAGAGAGCCGCAGATGCCGACCCGCCGCCGCCTGGGTGACTAGCCCCTCTAACTCGGCAGTTTTATACAGATTTAGCCCCCGGCTACAGACATATTCTTGCCCTAAGGACAGTGCCGATGCCTCTATCACTCCCATTCGATCATTCACCTGGTGTCGCTCGCCCATCCACCCATCCATCCCGCTCCCTCATTCCCTCACCCCCTCTGGCTTACCGCCGGTGTTGCGCACGTTAATCACTTTTTTGAGCACGTTAAACCAGAAGGTCGACCCCATAGAGATGGCGAACCCGCTTACCAGCCAGCCCAGCAGGCGGCGGGGAATTAGGGGAACCGGCCACGATGCTTCGGCGGCGAGCTGCTGCTCCATCACCGTCTCGCTGTAGCCCAGGGGAAAGGGAATCTCGTCGAGGGCCCGGTTGACGGCCGCCTGCATCTGCTCAATGTTTTGGTTGAAGTCACCGGGTGAACCGACCACCACCTGATCGGCCGCTTGGGTAATGGAGGTGCGCAAAATCGGGTCTACGGCCAGGCGGGTGGCAATGTGAAACGAGTCGGCGTTGATCGAGACGGCGGTGGCAATGCCAATGATCAGGGCGACGGCCTTGGCGTTGCGCTTGTAGACCCCGGTGGCTCGCTCCATGCCGCGATCGAACCACTTTTCCAACTCGTGGCCAAACAGCTTCACGTCGTCGCGGGTGGCATCGGTCGTGACCTCGACCTTGCGGGCGATCGCCGCCAGGCTGCTGCGCAGGGCCGGGGTAATGGGGGCCTGCGTCAGCCGCTCGATCAGGGCGCGAGCCTCGGGGTTGCCGTTTTGGGCCAGGCGGCTGAGTTCGCCGTAGGCGGGGCTGTTGCTGTCAAAAATGTCGAGCAGCTGAGCCACGTTGGGGCGCAGCTTGCTGAGCAGGGCCGCCTTTTCGGTGGGGGTGCTGGCCAGGCCGCGCTGAATGTACTCCAGACGGCGCAAAAAGGTCTCGGTGAGGGGATGGTTATCGGGCAAAATATCTGCGGCCATCAGGCCAAAGTCTTCGAGCCGGTTGACGACGCGATCGAGGCTTTCGGGCAGCGAGACAATGCCCGCCTCAAAGTCGTCCACAATTTGCCGCACGCCCGCCTCCAGCTGCTGCAGTTCGGCGTTGAGCAGGAACTCGTTGCCGGTGCTGGCCTTCAGGTCGCTGAGAATGTTACTGACCGGGGCCAGCACGCGATCGCGGGCAAAGCCGTAGATGCGATCGTTGGCCAGCACCTGCCACAGGTTGCCCAGCTGCATCCGCTCCAGCAGGCTGTTGGCAAACGCCTCAGGGGGAATATAGGACGGACCGCTGGTTTTGCCCGCCCCAAACACGTTGCGCTGACCGGTCAAAGTGCGGTAAATGCGGCCAATAAAGTGAGAAATACGGCGAAACGATCGCGCGATCGTCCCCTTCGCCTCCTGATTCAAGCTGCGAATCCACGGGCTTTCGTAGAGGGCATCGGCCAACTCCTGAGCCGCCGCTTCTTTTTCACGCTCGTTACCGGCTAGCAGCACCTCAATTGACTGCTTCAAATGCTCGGCTCGCCACTGCAGAAGAGTACCAATGATCTCTTGAGTCTCACTGGCCAGCAAACTCAACACAAAAAAGATAAAGACCAGCCCCAGGGCAATGTCTAAAACTATAGGAAAGTTCATAGACTACCGCACAATTCTTTATTTTTCAAAACTTAGCTCATCTGGTATGAGGTGTTCGACAAATGCCCTGTGTCGTCAGACCCAAAACAGCTCTAAAAATCGGCTATTTTGCCTCTTTGCAGGCTCAAAAGGCAGCAAAAAAGAACTCTGGCTAGTAACTAGAGAGCATCAAAAATGGGCGAGCTAACCTCTCAGAGACTTGGTTCGCCCATTGTACTAAAGCGATCCCAAAACGGATCACCCTGCCCAAAACCCCAGGTGCTTTTCCTACCCGTCAGCCGGCTTATTCGTCTTCATCTTCGAGCAAAGCCCCGCCGTCGCCCAACTGCTTCAGCCGAATGTGCTTGCGGCCCAAGGTGATTTCAAACTCGTCGCCCGGCCTTAGCCCCATCTGTTTGGTGTAGGTTGACCCAATCAATAGGTTGCCGTTTGACTGTACGGTAATGCGAAAGCTGGCGCTGCGGCCACCGCGTCCGTTGCCATTTTGGCCGCTGTCAAGCTGTATGCCCTCAGCTTCAATCAGTGCATTAAGGAATTTCATCATGTTGACTCGGGGGTTGCCCGATTTAGTCAGGGTGTAATACCCGCAGGCTTTTGCCTTATCTTCTTTGCTTAGATCGTCCAGGTCTTTAACCTTCTGCAGTAACTCTTTGCCGACCAGGGGTTGTACTTGAGTTGCGTTAGCCATTAACTCTATTCTCGTTCACAACGGTTTGTTTCAGACTTTTTTGAGCAGGGGTAGCAAAACTGTATCCGCCCAGCTCCACCTTAATGACAACACGCAAAATCATACTACAGTGAAATAATTTTTGCATGCTATTTTTTGACCTCTTAACGTTTCCTCCTCTGAGGTCAAAATAAGCGCCCTTTTGCCCTACTTAAAACTACTAAAAATGCTCACTAACCAGCTCTTTTAACCTACTGCTTGGGGAAAATAGGCCGCCAGCCTAGGAGTCACCTGGGGCCAAAGACGACCCTTAACCTACGCCCAGATAGGGATGGGGCAGACTATTTAACCACAGCCGCGCTCGCCCGCTTGAATCGTTCTGGCTCAGCAGAGGCGCTGCCAATCGGTATGCCGCCAGCGTCATCAAAGGCTAACTTTTTGGCCAGTGTGGAGGCCCTTTGAAAGGTCGTACCGCTGGTTGCAACGGTCGAAATCTGCCAAAAACCCCCTATCCTGCAGAAAGCTACCAGCGTTTATGAACAGAAATTTTGGCCTGGCCTTAACCCCTTTTGAAAGGCGGCGGGCGGGGGTAGTCAGTACTCCCTGCTATGGCAGAACTACCTTAAAACAATCCCTAAATCAGCCCATGAAACTCACCACTCGCGGCCACTACAGCGTCAAAGCCCTGCTCGACCTAACCCTGCACCCCTCTCGGCAGCCCGTTTCGGTCAACACCATTGCCGATCGCCAGGGTTTGCCGCCCCCCTACTTAGAAAAACTGCTGATCGATCTGCGGCGGGCCGGCATTGTCGATTCGGTGCGCGGGCCCCACGGCGGCTATCGCTTAGCCAAACCCGCCGACCAAATTTTTTTGGGCCAAATTTTAGAGGCGGTGGGCGAACAGGTAGACCCCCTGCCTCGCCACAGCCCCCAGGCCGATCAGGCTGAAGACTGGGTCACCTTTGCCGTCTGGAACCGGCTCTCGCAAAAACTCAAAGAGGCCCTCTATAGTATTTCCCTAGAAGATTTGTACTTCGATGCCCGCAGTTGGCAGGCGGCCCAGGGGGATGATGTCAGCTTTGTGGTTTAGCGCGTTGGAGTTTCAGCCAGGTTTGGTGCTGGTGTTGGCGGCAGGGCTTGACCGCCTGGTAGGTGACCCCTGGGGCTGGCCCCACCCCGTGCAGGTCATTGGCTGGGCGATTAGCCGGGCCTCTAAGGGTGTCCTTTGCCTCAAGCTACCGCCGCTGGTCGAGCGGGGCCTGGGGGTGATTCTAGGTCTGGGGGTGATCGTGGGCAGCGGCCTGGCGGGGTGGAGCATCATGCGTTTGGCTCAAGGCCTGCATCCTGCCGTCGGCCTGGGGATCGAGGTGATTTTGCTGGCCAGCTGTTTTGCCGGGCGCAGCTTGCGACGAGCGGCAGAGGACGTTCTGATGCCCCTAGAGGTTGGCGATCTCTCCAGGGCACGAGAACGCCTGGCCCTCTACGTCGGTCGTGACACCGCAACGTTGAATGAGGCCGAAATACGGCGGGCGGTACTCGAAACCGTGAGCGAAAATGCCACCGACGGGGTGCTGGCTCCATTGTTTTATGCCCTGGTTGGGGCCTTGCTGCCGGTGGGTAGCGTGCCCGTGGCCCTGGCCTACAAAGCCGCCAGCACCCTCGACTCGATGGTGGGCTACCGAGAAGCGCCCTACACCTACGTCGGCTGGTTTAGCGCTCGGTTGGAGGACGGGCTGACCTGGCTGCCCTGCCGCCTGACGGTACTCACCATTGCCCTGCTGTCGGGGCGGCCTCGCCACGTGCTGCGCCTCTGCCGCCGCGATGCCCCAGCCGACCCCAGCCCCAATGCGGGCTGGAGCGAGTGCGCCTACGCCGCCGCTCTAGGGGTGCAAATGGGGGGCCAAAATACCTATCGTGGACAGGTTAAAGAGAAGCCGCTGCTGGGCGACGCGGTGGTGCCAATTACGGGCGATCGCATTCTTGCCGCCCTGGCCCTCACCCGCCGCGCCGCCCTCCTGTGGCTGGCCCTCGGAGTAACCCTCCTGGCCCTGCGAGCCTGGCTGCAGCTCCGCTCTACCAGCGTTATTTAACCCAAACTGAGTCGAGCCAATCCTGATCAAGTAGCGCTGATGGCATGATGGTGGGCAGTGCCTACGGTACTACGGTACTGGTGCACAGGTTTATAGTCTGCTAATTCACTCCTTAACCCTCTCATACCAATCGTCCATGCCGCTAGCGCGGCACCCCCAACGATAAAAACAGCGATAGCCGTCCCTTCGACTTCGCTCAGGGATCGGCTATTTATAGAGCAAATCCGAGTCACACAACCCCGATTCGTAATCGGTACCTCGTAGGGAGCATTGCACTGCAATGCCCCTACAAATCGGGGGTATACAGACAGGATTTGGTATCAGCCCCTTTCTCCCTACGGGAGACGCTAGTGCAAACGACTCCGCTCAGGGACCATCACCCTCCCACTCATCCACCCTCCCACCCATCTACGCACCCCCGCTCCTACTCCCCATCCCCTCGCCCCGTGCGCTCAAAGCCCAGCTGAATCAGCCTGTCCACCAGTTCCGCAAAGCTGACGCCGCTGGCTTCCCACATCATGGGGTACATGCTGGTGGCGGTGAACCCCGGCAGCGTGTTGATCTCGTTGATTAAAATTTCGCCCGTCGCTTCGATGTAGAAAAAGTCTACCCGCGCAATGCCGGCGGCATCTACCGCCTGAAATGCTGTTACCGCCATTTCTTGAATGCGGCGGGCGACATCTTCGGGCACCTGGGCCGGGATGGTGTGCTGCGACTGGCCGCTGGTGTATTTGGTGTCGTAGTCGTAGAAGTCGCTCTGGAAGGTGATTTCGCCTGGTACCGAGGCTCTGGGATTGCCGTTGCCCAGGATGGCGCACTCCACTTCGCGGGCCACGACCCCAGTTTCGACGATGATGCGGCGATCGTAGCTGGCGGCGCTGTCGAGGGCAGCTTCGAGTTCTTTGCGCGTAGTGGCTTTGGCAATGCCTACCGATGAGCCCAGGTTGGCGGGTTTGACAAAGCAGGGGTAGCCCAGCTCGGCCTCAATGCGATCGCACAGTTTTGGAAAAATGCAGGGGTTTGACCACACCTCCTCCCGGCTCACCGCCAGGTACTTCACCTGGGGCAGCCCGGCCTGGGCGAAGGCCATTTTCATCGCAATTTTGTCCATACCCACCGCTGAACCCAGCACGCCAGACCCCACGTAGGGCTGCTGCATGAGGGTAAATAGCCCCTGCACAGTGCCGTCTTCGCCGTTGGGGCCGTGCAGCACCGGAAACCAGATGTCGATCGCATCGACCTGCTCAAACTGGGGCAGTCGCAGCCGGGGTGAGGCCGCCTGGGCTGCCGACTCCTGGGGGGGCACGCCAGCACTCAGCACCGCTGCCGCCTCGGGGCCTGCCTGCCATTGGCCATCTTTGCCAATGTAGACCGGCAGCACGGTGTATTTGGCGGCGTTGGTGCCGCTGGCCAGGGCGCGGGCGATCGCCTGAGCCGATCGAATCGATACTTCGTGCTCGCCCGAACAGCCGCCAAACACCAGCCCTACTGTTACTGTCGCCCCCGTCACTGTCGCCATAGAGTTTTTGCCTTCGCGCTAATTGCGGATAGGGTATCACAGGAGCGATCGCCCGCTGCGCTGACCCTAGGCGATGGCCGTAGCGATGGTTGTGGGTAGGCAAAAAAAAGCCTTGGAATCCCTCCAGGTATCCCAAGGCTTAACAATCAGGGTGCATCTACCTTTCCTTACTACGCCGGCAGCCAGACTCATCCGGATGGTTGGCCAAAGTTTTTTGCCCCCCGCCGATTGTTCAAGCCCTGGCCCCTAGCCTGCGATCGCCCGGAACACTGAGTTCTAGCAGGTTGCCGTCGGGGTCGCGAATGTAGATCGAGACCAGCGGCCCGGTTGCTCCCGTTCGCGCTACCGGCCCCTGCTCAATGGCGATCGCCAGCGCCTGCAGGTGAGCCACCGCGGCCTCCAGCGGCGGCGCGATCAAAAAGCACAGGTCGGCGGAGCCGGCTTGGGGCACGCGGGCGTGGGGGGCAAAGGGCCGCACAGCCGGGTGCAGATTAATTTTTTGCTGCCCGTAGCGCAGGGCCGTGCGCCCTGCCCCAAAGGTCACCACCTCCATGCCCAGCACCGTTCGGTAAAACTCGCAGGTGCGGGAGACATCGGCAACCGTTAGCACTAGATGGTCGAGGGCACGCACTTGAATCATGGCATCGGTGTAGACCTGGGCTGAGGGCAAGGGCGGCCATTCTATAAGGTCTGGGGATGCACTGGCCAGCCCTTTACTCTGGCCAAAGTAACCTGGCTAGAGTTAATTAGGGCAGAGTAAAGCGGGCCAGCGTTAGCCCTGTCAGCGTTAACCTCGATGGTATTTAAATGGCGTGGGGCTGCGGCCAATCGTTCATCACAGTGCATAATGCCATTGATACACGGTGTGGCAGAGTGAGCGGTGAAGTACTTTTTTCTTTCTGACGGTTGGACAACGGGCCGGGTGTGGGAGTTTGGCGGTCTGTGGAACGAGCTGGGCTGGCAGCGCAAGCCCCACATGGTTCGGCTCAATCTGTCGATTCAAGAACAGGGCGAAACCCTGTGGCTGTACCAGGTAGAAGAAACGGTGCTGATGGTCGAGGTCAAGCCCGAAAACACCACTAGCGAACCGATTGGGCAGGTGGTGCTGAAGCGTTTAATTACCGCTGAGCAGGTAATTGAACGCCTCTGCGCCGTCACCGAGGCTCTCCCGAAGCCAGACTTTCAGTAGATAACCCAGTCACCTCCGGGTAGAGCTAGCCGTTGGTTTAGGTAAGGATTGCTAACCGCTTGCCCAAACTAATGCCCCAATCCTCCTAGACTGATAGTGGCAAATTTTACGCACGAGGACATAGGGCGTTGGCGGTTTTAGCGATTGTGCTGCTGCTGGTGGCAGCTTACCTACTGGGGTCAATTCCCACGGGCTATCTGGTGGCCCGCTGGATGAAAGGTATCGATATCCGACAGTACGGCTCGGGGGGCACGGGCGCTACCAACGTGCTGCGAACGGTGGGCAAAGGGGCGGCGATCGCCGTTCTCGTCATCGACCTGCTCAAAGGGCTGCTGGCGGTGCTGCTGGCGATCGCGCTTTGGCCCCAAATCTCCGCTTTGGCCGTGCAGGGTGCTTGGGTGACCCAATGGCAACCCTGGATCACCATGCTGTCGGGGCTGATGGCCCTGGTGGGTCACAGCAAATCGGTGTGGATTAACTTTACCGGCGGCAAATCGGCGGCCTCGGGGTTGGGCGTGCTGATTGGCCTGGCCTGGCCCGTGGCCTTAGGCACAGCGATCGCCTTTGGCATTACCCTGGCCCTCAGCCGAATTGTGTCGCTGGGCTCCATTGCGGCGGCGATCGCAGCGGCTGTGCTTATGGTGGCTACCGGCCAGCCGCTGGCCTATGTAGTGCTGGGGGCGCTGGGGGCAACCTACGTCATTTTGCGCCACCGGGGCAATATCGAACGTCTGCTGGCCGGCACCGAGCCCCGCCTGGGGCAGCAGCCCTCTAACCACAGCGGCTAGACTGTCACTTCCCAACGAAGAAACCCAGGGCCGCAGCCCTGGGTTTTGGCAGGAGTCGGGATTTTGCAAGGTAAGGGAGGCGGCCAAATAGCGTCAGCCCCTCTCTATCGGTATCTACTAGAGGGCCAGATCGGGGGGCAAAATGACCTGATCGATGCCGTGGATGATACCGTTGCTGGCCTGAATATCGGGCTCAACGACCATGGCTTCGTTGACCATGACATCGCCGCTAGCTTCGTCCACTTCCAGCGTCAGGGGAGTACCGGCGGCGGTAGACACTTCCCCAGAGGTGGCATCAGCGGCAGCCACTTCCTCTTGCACCACGTGGTAGGTCAACACCTGCCGCAGCAGATCCTGGTTTTCGGGCAGCAGCAGCTCGTCAAGGGTGCCTTCGGGTAGCGCTTCAAAGGCTTCATTGGTAGGCGCAAACAGCGTAATGGGACCACTAGCAGCCAGTGCTTCGGTCAGATCCGCTGCCTCAATGGCCTGGGCCAGGGTACTAAATTCTTCGGAGCTAGCGGCAACGTCAGCCACAGTTTCCCCATCGGTAGCGGTGGAGGAGTCGGTAGCAGGCTCTTCGGTTGCAACGGGGGCTTGGGGAGCGGTGTCTACAGCGGTAGGTTCAGACTCTGCGCCGCAGGCCGCCAGCAGTGCGGCAGCACCGATACTCGCAAAACCAGTTAGCCAGCGCTTAGCTTGGGAGGAACGCTTAATAGCCATGGGAAAATTCCTTACACTCGAAACGGTATAAAAAATATGCATGCGAATCAGCGCATGAACACTCTTCAAAGAACTTAACAATATGGTGTCATGCCTTCCTCCACCGCAGGAGGGAAAGGTTTGTTCCCCAAAGCGCAAAAATATCTCCCCTACGACAGACAGCGACCAGCCGCCATCGACTCAAGCTGGTTTAAACTCCCGGCGCTGGTGCGTCGGAACCGGAGGCAGCCTCGGCATCGAGTCGCTGCTGCCGCTGGGCCGTCAGGGCCAGCAAAATTTGCTGATGGCGATCGCGGGTAATCGGGTAGCGGTAGCAAAACCACAGCCCCACCCCCAGCAGCAGGGCGGGCAGGGGGCCAATCAGCAGACGAATGGCGTTGAGCGCTGCCGCTGGCTGAGTCTCGGCAGTGGCCAGGTACCCCGTGGCGCTTAACACCTGGCCCGAAATAAACAGCGCCAGCGCCAGGCCTAGCTTTTGCAAAAACACCAGGGCGCTAAAGTAAAGCCCCTCGCGCCGCAGGCCGGTGTTGAGTTCGTCAAGGTCAACGACATCGGGCAGCATGGCAAAGGGAATGACGTAGAGCGTGGCCACCCCAATTCCGGCGATCACCCCCAGGGTGTACATCCACACCACCTGACCAGGCTGCACCGTGGCCAGGCCGCCCAGGGCGATCGCCGCCAGCGGTGCCCCCATCAGAAAAACCGTGCGCTTGCCGGTGCGCTTGGCCACCCAGTCCCAGCCCCAGAGCATAGCGATCGCGGTACCCTGCACCGCCAGCGCCATCTGGGCAAAGTGGGTGGCAGGCAGCCCCATCCAGCCGCCGACAAAGTAGGGCAGCATGGCGGCGGTCACCTGCACGCTCATCCAGCCGCACAGGTAAAGGCCCAAGATTTGGCGAAAGGCCCCATTGCTAAAGACGCTGCGCAGCTGGTTCAGCAGCGCCGGGGTCTCGGCAGCGGTAACCAGTCGCGGTCGCCCCCGCTGCACCTGCCAGTAGCGCCGGTAGGTACCCACCACGCAAAGCCCAATAATCACCACTGCCAGACTCGCTGACAGCGCCCCCAAAATAAAGAACTGGCGGGCCGGGTCGGCCACCCGCGCAAAGACGGCCTGCGCCATCAGCAGCGCCGCAATGCTGCCGCCAATGCTAAAGGCCGCTTTCATGCCGATCAAATCGGTGCGTTCGTCGTAGTCGTCGGCCAGTTCGGCTGCCAGGGCCGTGTAGGGCAGCTGCACCGCCGTAAAGGCCGCAAAGGCAAAAATCGACAGCACAATATAGTAGGCAAACACCCCCATCTGAGTCGGGAATGGCGGCACCGTCCACAGCAGCACCGAACAGATCGCCAGGGGAATCACGCCGCCCAGCATCCAGGGGTAGCGGCGACCCAGGGGCGACTGGGTGCGATCGCTCAGCCAGCCAATTAGCGGGTCATTAATGGCGTCCCACACCCGGCCAAACAGCAGTACGGCCCCCGCCAACGCCGGACTCAGCCCCGCTACGGTGGTAAAAAAATAGAGCACAAAAAACGCCGATAGGCTGGCCGGCACCGCTGCCGCCAGCTCCCCCACGCCGTAGAACACTTTCACCGAAACAGGCAGGGGCGGCAGCTTACGCAACGGCATCAGGCTCCAGGGCAACAGGGGTTTATCATGCCACAGGTTTACCCTCGATTGGCGGTTTTAACGGCCGGGCCAGACCCTCCGGCTCTATCTGTCGCAGGTCAAGGCTCCGGTTAGGCTTTGGGCATCGCGATAAGATAGCTTCGGCCCCGTTCGCAAAGTATTGTTTGCAGAGTAACCAAGCACCATGACCACCAAAACGGCGATCGCAGCCACCGTGCTGCTGCTGGCGGCGGGCCTAACCGCCTGCGACGGGCAACTCGGCTCCACAGAGCAGTCTGCCGCCGACACCTCAACCCCCCTCAATGCCCCGGCAGACGGGCCACCGCCGCCGCCCGACGGGTCCTTTTTGGCGCAGATGTCGCCGACCCAGACCAGTCAGCTCACCAGCTTGGGCGTCGACGTTGTGGTGCCGGGCCAGGTGCCGCCGTCGTTTTCGATCGTTGAAATGCGGGTTGACCAGAGCGAAGCTGGCCCTGGGTATCTAGTGGTTTATCAAAGCGAAAGCGGCCAGTGCTTCGCTGTGGAGTTTGCCGCCACAGGCGTCGGCGACATGCCTGCTACCGAAAGCCGTTTGCCCATTCAGCCGCCGCTATTTGGCGACCAGGGCTACGGCCTCAACTATGGCCCCTTTACCGATGCCGATCTCAGCGCCGAGTTTCCTGAATCCAATCTCTTCACCGACTGGCTGATGGGCAGCTCCGGTGCTTACCGGCTCGTTGGGGCCACCTACATCGGCGCTCTGTTTGAAAACTTGCAGAGCTGCGAAGACGTTGCCCCCAAGGAGGCCGTGGCCCTGGCGGAATCGCTGACGGTGCTAACCGGAGACCCGATGGGTGACCCGATGGGGGACCCGATGGGGGATTCGCCGTGAGGGGAGTGCATGGGTGGGAGAGGGATGGGAGTGGAGTTTGGAGGGGTGACTGATCCAGTTCCGTTAACGTGCGAGAATAAACCTTAATAAATGGCATTCTTAGATTAGGACCTTTGGCATGGCCGAGATTCAATTTTCCCGTGGTATTGCAGAACCCGTTATTCCCGATGTGCGCCTCACCCGCGCTAAGGATGGCTCAGACGGTACGGCTACCTTCTACTTTGACCACCCCCAGGCGCTCTCCCAGCAGGATGGGGTTGAAATCACCGGCATGTATCTGGTCGATGAAGAGGGCGAGATGACGAGCCGCGACGTCAACGGCAAGTTTGTCAACGGCGAACCAGCGGGTATTGAGGCCACCTACGTCATGAAGAGCGAAGCCGAGTGGGATCGCTTTATGCGGTTTATGAACCGCTACGCCGAGCAAAACGGTCTGGGCTTCACCAAGAGCTAACGTCTCCCAGCTATGGCCCATCCCCAGGCCCACTCCCAGACACTGTCGCGGCCCGTGCGCTGTGCAGTGGTCACGGTTAGCGATACCCGCACCGTCGAGAGCGATCGCAGTGGGCAGATCATTCAGGCCCTGCTCACCGAGGCGGGTCATCGGGTGCACGACTACCGGATCATCCCTGACGAGCCCAATCGCATTGGCCCCCTGTGTCAAACCCTGGCCCAGGGGGCTGAGGTAGACTGCATTATTCTCACAGGCGGCACGGGCATTGCCCCGCGCGACACCACCTACGATGCGATCGCCGCCCTGCTGGAGAAAACCCTGCCCGGCTTTGGCGAGATCTTTCGGCAGCTCAGCTTTCAGGAGATTGGCTCGCGGGCGATCGCGTCCCGCGCCGTGGCTGGGGTCTACCAATCGACGCTAATCTTTTCGCTGCCGGGGTCGAGCAACGCCGTCACCCTGGCTATGAAGGCGCTGATTTTGCCTGAGCTGCCCCACCTGGTCAGCCAGATGCAGGGCTAGGGGAAAAGGGTTTACGGTTCAGGGTTGCAGGTGCAAGGTCAGACCCCAAACCTGCCACCTAACACCATAAACCCTTGCCAGCGCCAAACTTTAGTCATTTAACGTGGTTTGGCTCTATGGCCTCCGCCCCTTTGACCCAATGGCAACGACTGCTCAAAAACCAGGGCGTTTGGGTAGGTTCTTTCACCCAGCTATCTCCTAGCGGAGATGTGCGGCAAGACACGCCTTCGGAGGTGGCGCTGACGCCCTTGAACGGGGGCAACACCATGCGCCAGACCATTCGCAAACGCCCCCCCGATCAGCCGCCCAGCGAAACGGTGCTGGAGTACAGCTCCCTGGGGCGGGGGGTACTGTTCTGTGGAACCGGGGCGTTTTCTCAGGGGTCGATTCAGCGCAGTCCGGTGAGCGAGTTTGGGGCCGAGCTGGGGTTGATTCACGGTACCGAGCGGTTGCGCCTGGCCCTGATTTTTCCGAAGCAGCCCAGCCTGGGCAGCCTGACGCTAATTCGAGAATACTTAGCGGGCACTGACCCAACGCCCCGCCCCGAGTTGTCTGTTGAGCAGCTTCTGGGCACCTGGGTCGGGGAAGCAGAAACCGTGTTCCCCGATTTGCAGCCGCCGCAGACAATGGCAACCCGACTGAAAATTCGGCAGGCAGGGCCAGGAACGGTGAGCCAAACCCTCAATTTTGGCCAAAGTCCGGCGATTCAGTCCCAAGGGCGGGTGGTTGGCTCTACCCTGCAGTTTAGCCAGGGCAGCCAGCCGGTCACCGTGCTCTGCTTACCGGGGGGGGCGTCGGCCAGTTTTCCGACCGAAATTCAGCCGGGGCAACCGTTCTTTTTAGAAGTGGGTTGGTTGATTAGCCCCACCCTGCGACAGCGGCTAGTTCGCACCTACAGTGCTCAGGGAACCTGGGTAAGCCTGACCCTGGTGACGGAGCGCAAGCTATAGAGGAGGTGGGGAGTGGAGGGGTGAGGAAGGTGGAGAAGAGGAAGAATTCAAAGTTCAAAATTCAAGGTTTTTCCTGCGGAGGCAATGGGCTTAGACCAAGCCAAGCCGCAGTCAAGATTTTTTGAACTGTCAATTTTGAATTTTGCATTTCCTCATCCCCTCATCTCCCCATCACCCGGTAACCGATGTCGCGGCGGTAGACCATATTCTCAAAGCAGATTTTGTCCACCGCTTCGTAGGCATTGGCGATCGCCGCCTCGAAGGTGTCGCCCAGTCCCGTGACCCCCAGCACGCGCCCGCCATCGGCCACAATGCTGTCGCCCTTGCGGCGGGTACCGGCGTGGAACACCAGCGCTCCGGTGGCGGCAGCTTCCTCAAACCCAAAGATCTCCATGCCCTTGGGGTAGGTGTCGGGGTAGCCCTCGGCGGCCACCACCACGCAGGCGGCGGCTCCTGGCTTCCACTGGAGTTCTAGTTCATCGAGCCGCCCCTCAATGCAGGCCAGGATCACCTCGTCTAGGGGCGTTTCGAGCAGGGGCAGCACCGCCTGGGTTTCAGGGTCGCCAAAGCGACAGTTGAACTCCACCACCTTGGGATCGCCTGTGGGGGTAATCATTAGCCCGGCGTAGAGCACGCCGCGATAGTCAATGCCCCGGCGGCGCAGGGTGGCGATCACAGGCTCTAGCACCTCGCTCTGCACCCGCGCCATGATCTCCGGCGTAACTACTGGAGTGGGTGCGTAGGCCCCCATGCCGCCGGTATTTGGCCCGGTATCGCCCTCGCCGATGGCTTTGTGATCCTGGGCGGGCACCAGGGGGCGAATGGTTTGCCCGTCGGTGACGGCCAGCACCGAGGCCTCCTGCCCGGTCATACATTCTTCGATGACCACCTGGTGGCCGGCGTCGCCAAACCGACCGCTAAAGGCATCGCGCACCGCCTGACTGGCTTCTTCCAGGGTTTGCGCTACGGTAACGCCTTTGCCCGCCGCCAGCCCATCGGCCTTCACCACAATGGGGGCACCCTGCTGCTTTAGGTAAGCTAGAGCCGCCGCTTCGTCGGTAAAAACCTCTGCCCTGGCAGTGGGAATGCCTGCCTCTACCATCAGGGCCTTGGCCCAGGCTTTGCTGGCCTCAATCTGGGCTCCGGCCTGGGTGGGGCCAAATACCTTGAGCCCCTGTTTTTGCAGGTAGTCGGTAATGCCGTTCGCCAGGGGCTGCTCGGGGCCAACTACCACTAGCTCCAGGTTGTTGACCAGAGCAAAGCGCGCGATACCCTCAAAGGCGTCGGTGTTCATGGCCAGGTTGCGGCAGTGGGGTAGGGTGGCGGTGCCGCCGTTGCCGGGCACGCAGACCACCTCCGTAATGCGGGGCGATTGCAGTAGCGACCAGGCCAGGGTATGTTCACGGCCACCGTTGCCGACCACAAGAGCTTTCACAGGCAGTTTTCCAAGAAATGCGCCCTTCATTTTCCCACGTTGCCAGCTAAAACCACAGGCAAATTGCTGAAGTTTGTGAAGGCTACATCTTGACCGCCGCTGTCGGTCACTAAAGGGTGAAGATGCGACCCCGATGGCGGAGCCTGGGGCAACGACGCTGCTGACTGGGCGCGGCGGTGGGTTGGCTACCAAACTTCAATGCCAAAGGTCTCGCTTGAAGGCAGTGCGGCAATCTGTCGGGGTAGGGTAACGGTAAAGGTGGTGCCCTGCCCTGGCTCGCTGCTGACGGCCACCGTTCCGCCCATGACCGTGACGAGGGAATGCACGATCGCAAGCCCCAGGCCGGTGCCGGGGCGCTGGCGGCGAATGGTTTGATCGACCTGGCGAAAGGCTTCAAAAATGTGGGGCAGCTGCTCTTTAGCAATGCCAATGCCGGTATCTTCGACGGTGACGGTGATGTCGCTAGGCCCGCTCTCGGTAATGCTGACCCGCACCTGGCCCCGGTCGGTGAACTTGATCGCGTTAGAAACCAGATTGACCAACACCTGGTGCAGGCGATGCTCGTCGTTGATGACGATGGAATCGCTGAGGTTGAGGTCGCTTTTGAGCGTTAGGGTCTTGCCGTCGGCCAGCGATCGCAGGTCCGATAGCGTTGCCTCGACCAGCCTGTGCAGGTCGAGGGAGGTTGGGGTCAACGTCAGCCGCTGGGCCTCTAGCTTCGACAAGTCGAGAATGTCGTTGACCAGACTCAGCAGGTTTTTGCCGTTGGTAAAAATGCGCTTGACCATCTCTGCCTGGTGGGAGGTGAGCGGTCCCTTAGATTGGCTGTCGAGAATCTGCGAGAAGCCCAAAATGGCGTTTAACGGCGTGCGCAGCTCGTGGGACATGGTGGCCAAAAACTCCGACTTCACCCGGTAGGCCTCGATCAGCTTGAAGTTTTGGTCTTCAATGTAGCGGCGCTGATCTTCTAGCTCTTCGTTTTGCTTAGTCAGCAGAATGTTGGTTTGCTGGAGCTGGGCCAGGGCGGAGGCTTCCCGCTGTTCGGCCTCGTAGACCCGCAGGGCATTGCGCAACAGCAGCGCCAGGCGATCGGGAGACACCCGCGTTTTGATCAGGTAGTCGCTGGCTCCGGCCTTCATTAAATCGACGGCAATTTGCTCATCGCCCTGGCCGGTCAGCACCACCAGCGGAATCGTTACCCCCTCGGCGCGCCACTGCCGAATTAGCGATAGCCCGTCCTGCTCGGGCAGGCGATAATCTAAAAAAACACAGTCGTAGGAGGAATGGTTTAGGTGAGCGATCGCCTCTTCGGCGTTGTTAACCTCTGTCACCTGTACCGATAGGTCAGCGCGGTCTAGAGCCCGGCAAATGGCCATGCGATCGACTGCATCATCATCTACCAGCAAAATATCCAGCACTTTACCCATTCGTGTAGCCCCTGTTCCCCCGGCCCACGGCGGCTGCCAATGGGTCTGTCTAAGGAATTTCACACAGTGCCCAGTACTGGTTAAGCGACGCCATCACCTCTGCAAAGGTAGCAAAAGTCACTGGCTTTAAGATATAACCCGCCACATTTAATCGGTAGGCCTCCAGCCGATCCTGGTCGGCATCAGAGGTGGTCAATACCACCACGGGGGTCGATCGCAGCGCAGCATCCTGGCGCAACTCCTGCAGAAATTCTAGCCCGTTCATCATCGGCATATTGATGTCGAGCAGCACCAACCGCCGATGCTCCGGCACAGAGGGAGGCTCGGAGTCGCTGCCGCGCAGCATCGAAAGTGCGTCTAACCCGTTGTTGGCAATGTAGAGAGGGTTATCGATGTGGTTGCGCTTGAAAGCCCGTTGTACGTTCATCACGTCTACTTCGTCATCTTCGACCAGCAAGACGTTGACAGTGCGTTTTGGCATAACGTGATCCTGTGACAACAGCGGAGGCTAGGCCAAGTCAGCTTACCAGGTCGCGATCGCTACAGCCGATTGATGGCATTGACGATAGCAGCAGTAGGCACTATCTAGGCGAGGTGCAGTCCGGGCAGGCTAAAACTGTTGCTTGTTGCTTTTCCAGAATGGGTTAACGCGGTGATTGGGTAACAGCTGACCACTGAATCCCAATCGGCCTCCTCCTGGTTCATTGTAGAAAGCGGGCTTGGGGTTTCTATCTGCCCAAAGGGTGAACCTCCGCAACAGGGTGAAACTCTTTAAGTTGGGGCATTTGGGCCGTTAGCGCCTGGGGGTGAACCCCGGCCCGATGGGCTGCCAGTAGCCCCACCGCCTCCAGGTAAGAGCCCACCCGCACCGCAGAAATACCTAGGGCTTCTGGGCTAACCGCCAGGGCCGTGGTGTTGGCTTCAACGGCGATCGCCAGCGCCCGGCGGCTTAGGCTCAGCAGTGCGCTGCCGCCGCAGGCGCTAGCTGGCACCACAATGGCATCGACCTGGTCGGCCCATAGGGTGGCGCTAGAGCTGGCCCCAAAACCACCTCCAAAACCACTTAACCTGGGGCCAACCACAAACTGCGGTGCCCGGCTCAGCCCGGCCAGCACGCAGGGCAGGAAGGTGTAGCCAATTTCTTCGGCGGCTGACTTGGGCGAAATGGAGGTGTCCAGCGGCAGCGGGCTGAGGGCCGGGGCGTGGGCGCAGGGCAACCCCAGGGTACGCACCACCAGGTGACTGATCACCGCCTCAGCCCCGGCCAGCGGATCTACCCCGTGCCCCTGGCGGTAGTCTTGCAGAGCGTCGGCATCAGTATCGTCAGGGAATCGAGCTACTACGGCGATCGCCTCGGCTCCGGCAGCGCGCGATCGCTCCGCCGCCCGCAGCAGGCTATCGGGCCGCCCAATAGTGCCCCAGGTGGCCCCCGACTCGGCGCGGCGCAGCTCAACCCCCAGGGGTGCATCGGTCACCACGTAGTCGGTCAACTCTAACCCCAGGGTGGCTCGCGTCGCGTCCGCCGCCTGTAGATGCCGCCAGCGCAGGTCGTCTTCAATGGCGGCATCCAGCACCAGGCCAATGCGGTTACGGTGTACCGGGCGCAGCCCCCAGCGCCCCGCCGCAAACTGGTCTAGCCCGTAGCCCTCGACGTAGTAAGCATTGGGCAAGGGCCAGTAGAGTTGCGCCCCATTCATAACATTAGGATGAGTAATCAGGGTGTCGACCACCGAGGCGATCGCTCGCGCCACCGGCAGCGCATCTCCCGCATAACCCCCCACCGCCGCGCCAATGCCCGTGGGCACCACCAGCACCGCAGTGTAGGGACGACTAGTCGCAGCTTGGGGGGCAGCCTGGCTCATAGTTAAGGGTTATAAAGGGTCGTCACCACCGCTTCCACAGTAGCGGTTTGGGTTGCAGCGTTGACCTGAGTGATAGCCCAGCGCAGGGGTTCCCCCCGCTCAGCCAGAGCCGCTTCAATGATGCTGACCAGATCCCCGCCTGTCTTCTCCAGGCTTATGTCGATGGTGATGAAGTGAGTTGCTAACGCCATCAGTTAACCAATCCTGTCGAAACCCTACTCAGCCGAGGTAGAGTGGGCACTGCCCACCGCTGAACAACGCAAGAATGCAACGATCAGGCTTGCCTAAATTGGTAGACCTAGATCGTTAGCCGTACCTCGTTTCCTGAAAACGGTTGGTGGTGGGCAGTGCCCACCCTACGGCTTAGCCCTGGCCGAACTGCTTTTGGTAAACGATGTCTTCTTTTTCGGTCTCCAGCTTGATGTCGGAGCGGGGATAGGCCACACACAGCAGTGCATACCCTTCATTCTGCAGCTCGGTGCTCACCCCCATGCCGTCGCTCTGCTCGACTTCGCCTTCTAGCACCAGCGCCGCGCAGGTGGTACAGACCCCGGCCCCGCAGGAGGTGGGTAGATCTAGCCCTGCCGCCTGAGCCGCCTCTAAAATAGTCTGATCTTCGGGTACGGTAATGGTTTGAGTCGTGCCTTGGTGGTGAACTTCGACGGTGTAGCTGGTGGCCATAGTGAGTCGGGCGGAGTTGAAGTGAGTAGTGGTAATGACAGTGGCAAGTCGAGTTCAGAAGCCTAAGCTGCCCTAGCGGCAAAGCTCACCCCCTGAACCTAAATTTGATCGTCGCGATCCAAATCTCAACCTATCATCTCACTGGGTCATCCCATCGGGAAGGTGCGGTCAAATTCTTCCAGCAGATCGTCCATTTCTTCGATCGCCTGGTTGACGTCAATGCGCAGGGTGCCCAAGTCAGGCTGTTCGAGAAGCTGAATCAGCGCCTCTCGCTTGGAGCGAATCGTGGCAATGCGATCGCGAATCACTTGCAGTTCCATAGCGTTCTCTAAAGACTTCACCGACAGCATAAACAACTTTGCTCTCCCGCGCAGCACCTTGTCAGTGAAGAGCCTGGAGGCCCAGGAATTTTTAGATTTTAGATTTTAGATTTCTTATCCCTACCCAGGGAAAGCCACTCCATGTTTACATCCACCCATCCACSSWTSSWSSYRKSCANSYGCCYACCCWMCSRCYYWSYCCYGSCYSMWCYSCYYKYRKYMWMCRAWRYCYKCYTYTAGGCAGACGGTTTGGCGGCCAATTTCAGTAAATATGCTTAGGTATAGCGTTTCCCTACCGCCATGCTAGACGTCATCAGTTCGACCGTTAGACCCCTGCTGCTCGATGATCAGGTGCTAGAAGTAGCCTACAAGCTCTACATGACGGCCCCTCACTCCTCTTCGCCTGCCATCAGCCTAAAGCGGCTGTCCGATTTGACCGGCAAATCCCCGCTGCGGTGCCGCAATGCCATTGTGGAAGCCAACGGGTTGGGCCGTTTTCCCGACTGTGAGCTGCACCCTTAGGGTTCACGTAGGATGGCTATAGCTGGGTCTATAAATTAGACAAACCTGAAGGGTTACACTTTGGGTTGGCTCAATAACCCACTGTTCTGCCCCCTACTGTTCCTAATCCGATGCTGCACAAACGACTGGAGCCGTTGCTGAGCCGCAAGCGGGTTGCCATCGTTGAGGCCTGCGTGATTGGGCTGGTGTCGGGGCTGGCGGCGGTGCTGCTCAAGCAGGGCGTAGAGCAGCTGGCCCTGTGGCGCACGACGAGCGAGCTGCCGCTGTGGATGGTGCTGCCTGGAATCGGCTTGGTCGGTGGCTGGCTATCGGGTTTTTTGGTAGAGCGACTGGCCCCCGAGGCGTCGGGCAGCGGCATTCCCCAGGTGAAGGCAGCCCTGGGCTTTGCCAAAATTCCGCTAAACCTGCGGGTGGCGCTGGTCAAACTATGTAGCACCCTGCTGGCGCTGGGGTCGGGGCTGTCGCTGGGGCGGCAGGGGCCAACGGTGCAAATTGGGGCGGCGCTGGCGGCGCAGCTCAGCCGCTGGGTGCCCACCTCACCGGAGTATCGGCGACAGCTGATCTCGGCGGGGGCGGCGGCGGGTCTGGCGGCGGGGTTTAATGCCCCGATTGCCGGGGTGCTGTTTGTAGTCGAAGAGCTGCTGCAAGACTTTTCTGACCTCACCTTGGGCAGCGCCATTTTGGCCTCGTTTATTGGGGCGGTGGTGTCGCGGCTGCTGGGTGGCCAGGGGCTAAACCTGGCTATGGACTCCCGGCCCATTAGTCTGTCGGTGCACGACCTGCCCTTTTTGATGATTTTGGGGCTGGCGGCGGGGCTGTTGGGGTCGCTGTTTCGCAGCGGTATTTTTGGCAGTTTGGCCTTTTTTCGGCAGTTTAAGGGGCTGGGGCTGCCGGGGCGCATTGGCCTGGCGGGGTTGGTGACGGGGCTGGTCGGGGTGTTTTTGCCGGTGGCGGCGATCGACAACACCGGCCTGCAGGAGTTTTTGGTTACCGGGTCGGCGGGCTGGCAGCTAATTGCGATCGCCTTCGTGGTCAAGTTTTTGCTTACCCTGCTCGCCTACGGTTCGGGGGCGGCGGGGGGCATTTTTGCGCCATCGCTGGTGCTGGGGGCGGCGCTGGGCTGCCTGGTCAGCTTTTTGGCTCAGGGGTTTTATACCGGCTTTGGAGCCTGGCCCCTGCCCGAGGCCCTGGCCAGCCCTACCACCTACGCCCTGACCGGAATGGGGGCGTTTTTTAGTGCGGTAACCGGGGTACCGATTACCGCCATTGTCATTGTCTTTGAAATGACGGCCAACTTTAACCTGGTGCTGCCCCTGATGATTGGCTCGGGCATTGCCTACTTGATTTCTGACCGCGCCAACAATGGCTCTATTTACAATCGGCTGCTGGCTATGCAGGGCATTCACCTCGAACCTGTGCCCCAGGCCAACAACCCCTGGGCCCACCTCAAGGCTGCCGACCTGATGCAGCGGCGGGTCGAAACCCTCTCTAGCCAGATGACGCTGCCCGAGGTGGTGCAGGCCTTTTCGCGATCGCACCACCGGGGCTTTCCGGTGCTCGACGAGGGGCGGCTGGTGGGCATTGTCACCCAGAGCGACCTCGGCGAAACCGCAGCCCAGGGGCTAGACCAGTACCTCACCCTGGCCGACATTATGACCCCTCACCCGGTGACGGTGGCCCCCGACGCTACCCTGCCCCGGGTGCTGCACCTGCTCAACCGCCTAAAGCTCAGCCGTTTGCCCGTCACTGAGGGCAATAAGCTAGTGGGCATCATTACCCGCGCCGATATCATTCGCGCCGAGTCTGACCAGGTCAGCGGCGATCAGCTCGAACTTGGCCCCCAGGCCGAACCCTCCTATGTGGTGCTACAGCAGCGCGCCCCCGCCACCGGCCAGGGACGACTGCTGGTGCCCCTGGCCGACCCCCGCACCGCGCCCGATTTGATTAAGATTGCGGCGGCGATCGCCCACGGCCTGCACTACGAGCTAGAGTGCGTCCACGTGGTATCGGTGCCCCGCAGCGTTGCCCCCGCCGAGGCCAACGTCGATTTGCATAAGGTCGAGCCCCTGCGCCAGCTGGCTATATCCTATGCCGAAAATAGTGGCCTGTCGGTGCACTTTCAGGTGCGTGCCGCCCACGAAATTGGCCGCACCCTGCTGGAGGTAATTAAACATCGCCACATCGATCTGGTGCTGATGGGCTGGCACCACCCCACCCTCACCCCCGGCCGCGTTATCAGCGGTGTGGTCGATACCCTCATTCGTCAGGCCCCCTGCCAGGTGGTGGTGGTGCGCCCTGGCCGCAACCTCACCTTCGATCGCTGGCTGATACCCACCGCAGGCGGCCCCAACGCCCAGAGTGCTCAAGCCCTGCTGCCGGGTCTGCTCACCCTGGGCCACGCTCCCGAAATTCAGCTCTGCACCATCTGCCACCCCGAAAAGGGCGAGTGTCTAACCCTCCAGCACCTGTCAGAGATGGCCGACGGGTTAGAGACCACGCTCAAACGCCCGGTCTACACCCAGGTGCTCACCCACCCCTCGGTATCTGCAGCCGTTATCGATATGGCTCGCCTGTGCCGCACCGACGCCATTTTGCTCGGGGCCTCGCGGGAAAACCTCCTCAGCCAGGTGATCAAGGGCAACGTGCCCCTTGAGATTGCCCAGAATACGGACGTCACCATCATTCTCCTGCGTCAGGTAGCTAAATAACGCCGCTGAACAACTACCACCTGACTCCACGAAATGGGCTACGGTTCCCGGCTGTTAGCAAGGCTTAAAGAAGCGCTTACCGGACGCGGGTGACGGTAAGCGCTTGATGAACTGTGCGTCAATCGTGCATCCATTTAGATCTCAAATGCCTCTTTAGCTTTGGGTGCAACACAATTCCCTTGGCTAATAAACAACAGGCCAAGGGCAAAACGTGGCTCACATCTGTCGAGTTTAGGCGCTGCTTTCTCAAATGGAGCTGCCCAATGCGCGAGTTTACCCGATCGGCAGGATGTAACGAGTTTCTGATCTGGAGATTTAGAAACTCTGGTTAGGAAGCAAGACGCCGTGTCTACCCCAGGTGCAACTACCGGCTTGTTAAAAAGCGAGTTTGTGCTCCTAGCCCGACTCGAAGTTGGTATCCATCCAGACCTACAAGGTAGATTCATATGATTCGTTCAAAAGTTCTTGGCCTGAGCGCGGTTGCCGTCTGTTCGGCTATTGCTGTCTCAGCTCCGGCTCAAGCCGCCAGCATTGCTGGCCAAACCCTGAGCTTTAATGGCTCAGTACGGTTAGAAACACCCGGTGCGGCCACCAGCCTACTCAATTTCTCTAGCTTTGGCGACACCAGTTTTGGCACGGCAACCGTTGCTGATGCCGCTGACGATGTGTTTGGCCTGGGCGGAGAAGGCTTTAGTATCGGCGACCTGACGCTGACTAACACCAGCGCCACTACCTGGGAACTAACCACAGGCACCGTTGACAACTGGCTGTCGGGCTTACCCAACGGTCTTGGGTTTACCCTTGAGCGATTTGTGCTGCAAAACGTCAACGTTACCGCAGGGCCAGCTACGGTGCCACTGTATGTGGCCTTTGTCTCGGGCTTTTTCACGCCCTCTGGCCTGGACGGTAGTGGCTCATTGACGTCCCAAGGGCGTCTGATGTTTGGCAGTGGTTCGTCGTTCTCGGCTGATATTACCGCTGTGCCCACTCCGGCTCTACTGCCTGGGCTAGTAGGTTTGGGAGTTGCAGCCCTGCGCAAGCGAGAGCAAGATGGCTCTGAAGAAGATGCTTGATGAGTAGCAGTTTATTCCTTGAGATTTAGGTGATAGATAAGGGGGATTGCCATCTGGTAACCCCCTTTTTCTTGGAAAACCACATATCAAATGGACAATATAAGTAGGTAGACCTAATTCATCGGCATGTTGGCCACGGTACAGCAAGGCTTACAGCGATCCAGGACTACGTTTAATTAGGCGCACCTACTTATTCATCGCTGTTTGGGTGCATTCCAGTTTTGCTGGTGCCTACGCTATCTCACACAAGTAAGAATCTATTCGTAAGCAAGAGGTTCGCCTGCACAGGAACAACAGACCAGATAGCTGTCAGAATGATAACTTTGCAAAATTGGGATGTACTCGTGCAGTCTAAAAGAGTAAGATGCGTCACGCTTTGCCCTGGCAACTTACTGCGAAACGGTCTATTGAGACTTGCTACGTTATGGGGCAGTACTCACTGTCAATTCTGGCTTTATATTGAGGATTTGCGAATAAATTGGGTATTAGATATTCTATTTGCTTGAATTTCTGCATAAAAAAGGTCGCCTGTTAAAGCGACCTTGAGTAAAAAGAACCGGCTAGATACTCAATGCGTTAGTTAGACTTTTGACCGTACTAATCAACGCACTAGTTCAGAAAACTAGACGTTCTCTTCGCTAGCTTCTTCTTGCTTACGGCGTAGGGCCGCAATACCCATGCCAATTAGGCCAGGTAGTAGGGCCGGAGTAGGTACTGCTACAAGAGACAGTGACCAACTGCTATTTGGAATGGTACCGATTTGAGATGTAAATTGCCCTACAGCTGCTACTGTATTGCCATCTCTTGTGAAAAACCCTTCTAATAGAGTAGAGTCACCCGAGTTGGCGTTAAAGATAAACTTTGTCAGCGTAAACTGCACGTCATTAAAACCACCAAGCAAAGGCGGCAAGTTAATGAAGCTGATGAAATTTTCGACTGGTGTCGCTAAAGAGAAAAAACCACCTCCATTGTTAGTCAGGGTCAAGTCTGAAATGAGAGCAAAAGGCCCGACTCCCGCAAAGCTGTCCGTTCCAGCTCCTGCTTCAATACGTTGCGGGTTAAAGAACGAAGGAAAACCAAAGGTTGGAGCACTAAAATTCAACACGCCAGTGCTTTGGTTGAACGCAACTGTTCCGTTGGGCACGGATGAGAAGTTAATGGTGCTACCAACATTGATTGTGGCAGCCTCAACAGGGGCGGGGGCAACTAGTGCGCCTGTAGCTAATGTGCCTGCGATCGCAGCACTTGATACAAATGCCTTAAATGTCATGACTTAAAAACCTACTTAAATTTGCTGAAGTTGGGGCTAAATCTCTCAGGCCTAATCTTTGAAGCTGTCTGATCAGAAACTGAATCAGAGCAAGAGTAGGTACACCACAGGTAGATTAGACAGCAAATGCACAGAACACTTTTTATCATCAACTCTTTCAGTTATAAGCAATTACGCTAGGGGTGACTACAACTGACCAGAAAGCTTTATGGTTTCTACAAACTTTGTTCAGTGAATGTTCGTATACAAGCTTAGACCACTACACGTGCTATTGCCTAGACAGGTAGTAGAGCTAGCTTGTTAGCTGCCTCTTTAGCAATTAGACCAATCAGCGGAATCTTTGAAATCCAGAGTTTTTCAAGCGCCTGCTCTAGCTGGGCAGTCTTCACCGTACCTAGGTGCGAAACCAGCACCATACCGCTGCTCTCTGCCGATAGCAGGGCAGCATCGGCGTACTCAGCAAACGGTGGTGAGTCATAGATGACCAGGTCAAAGTACGACTCGGTCTTGGCAACAAACTGCTTCATTTTTGTTGACGACAGCAAGCGGGCTGGGTCAACATCGGTGGTGCCGGTGGTGAGCACAAATAAGTTGGGCTCGGTAGGCGATCGCTTGATCACGTTCTTTAAATCCAGCTCGCCAGCCAAGATGTTGGCAAAGCCCTGCTGGTTTGGTAACTCTAGAAAGTTGTGCAGGTGCGGAAAGCGAAAATCGGCATCAATTAGCAGCACCCGGTTGCCTAGTTCTGCGGCGGCCCAGGCTAAATAGGCTGCGGTAGTCGAGTCGGCCAGCTGGTTGTCGGCGGAGCTGATTACGATTGACCTGAGCGGGCGATCGGCATCGAGCCGCTGCAGGTTGGCTACCAGCGATCGAAATGCCTCGCGGTACGTGTAGAGATCCTCTATGGGCAATTCTCCCTTCTTAGGCCCTTTGCCGTTCAACATCTCATCGACTGTTTGATATAGAGCCAGCAAATGCTGCTCGTCGTACCCCTGCTCCACCGCTCCGTTGTGGGGAATTAACCCCAAAATAGGCACCGGAGTTACCCGCTTTAGATCGCGAGCGGTGTAGAGTACATCTTTTTGTGAGTCGAGGGCTAGCGCCAAACCAACCCCCAACAAAAGCCCTAGCAGCCCCCCCAGCACCAAATTGTTTGTTAGGTTAGCGACATCGGTCGCTACCGCAGCAGGGGTAATTAACTCCCAGGGCAGCTCGCGCTGGGCCGCCTCAATCTGTAAGGTTTCACGGCGCTGTAGCAGCTGGCTCAGATTGGTATTGGCAATGGTCAGCTCTCTCTCAAGATCAGTAAACTCACGCGTTACCCCGGCTAGCTGACCCACATCCACATTAAGATTGGCCAGTGTAGAGGCCAAAGCTGCCTCGCGGGAGGCTAACACATTTATATTGCCCATCAGCTCTTGCTGAGCATTGGCACCTTCGCGAGCCATAAGTGCCAGCAGATTTTGGCGCTGCTCTTGCAGCACCTGCATATCGTCACTGGTGTTGCGAAAAATGGTAGAAGCCTGGGCAATTTGGCTGTCTAGGGCTAGCAGCTGTTCTACCAATGCCTGGTAGCGACTGTTGCTGCTCAGCACTGAGGATACTGACGCATCTTGAGGTCGCTGGGTAAGCTGGCGTTGTAGCTCTTCGTAAAGGGTAAGGTTTTCTTCAAGCTCAACCAGCACCGCCCGGTACTCATTCTCAAAGGCCGCAATTTGACTTGATAGCTTGTTGCCCTCAGCATCAGGAGTGATGAGATTAGAACCCTGACGCAGATTTTGCAGATTGACCTGGAGCTCATCGACCCGGTCGCGAGCATCAGGTATTTTGTCGTCTAAAAAGTTGAGCCCCTGCTGCAGGTCACGCTGGCGTGAGGCTAGCCCATAATCTAGAAATGTTTGGGCAATTAAATTGGCTATATACTCTACATTTTGGGATGAATCGCCTCGGTATACCGCCTGAAAAATTCTAGAGTCTTTAGTTAGCTGAACCCCTAATCGACTTTTGATACGGCTGTAGCAAATGCTGTTTAGTTCTTCTTCAGAGAGGCCCGTTGTGGCGGCTTGGTTTGGAGGAACGCAGCCCTCTAATCCTTTAGCGCGCAGATCTGCGACCACAGGTTGCAGTACCCCAGGGCTGGTTAAAATTTTGGTTTGGTCAGCTAAGGTTAGCTCTCTCTCCTGCTGATTTACAGGCACTTCAGACAGTGAAGAGATCACCTCAGTCTCAGCACTTTGGGGCTGAATCAAAATTTCAAAAGCTGCAGAGTAAGTGGGTGGGCTAAGATAAGCACGCACTCCAGCGGCGGCGGTTATAGTCGCTGTTACTCCTGCAATTAGCCAAAGCCGACGTTTGAGGGTAGACAGCAGGCTGCCCAGATCTAGACCTCCCTCGCTGGTACTAGAGTCTGTGGCCATTGCCATGGGCTGCGGGGGGGAAGGTTGGAGGGTTTGAGCTTTCATCCCTGATTCCTAAATAGATAGTAGTGTGAGCGGTGAAGAGGTGCTCCATTAGCCAAACGTGCGCTCCATGTTGGGCCAAGGGCAGGATGAGTCGCTGCTCCAAAAGCCTTAGTCAAATAAGTTGAAGAGACGAAAGGGCGCAGACAAAATGTTGAGGAAATTGGCAAGCGGGTTGGCTACGCTGCCCAAGTTGTCCGAAAATGCGGCCAACCCCGAGCGTCCAACAATAATAATGTCGTTGTTTTGCAGGGTGGGGTTGTCGGCATCGCTAATACCCTGGGCAAAGTCAATGCTAATTTCTCGTTGGGTAACGGTGCCGTCTGGGTTAAGACGCACCAACCCCACCGAAGTTGCTCGGGCTCGAGTATTGAATCCGCCTGCAGCCAAAATGCCCTGGTTGAGGGGTGTATTGGGAGGTACCTCTACTAGCCCAGCATTGCGAACTTCGCCCACTACATTGATCCGAATTGTATCGGGCGCAAAGCTCGATTCGGCCAATCGTGAGGATTCTGCTGCACCCACCGCTGCTGTTGCCGTGGGAATAAACACCGTATCGCCCTCCTGCAGGAGTGCATTTTGCTGAGTCGCCCCTATCTCTAGCAGGCTCCACAGATCAACGCTAAAGACCTGCTCGCCGCCGCTGCGGGTAAGACGCCGCACCTGCACCTGGCGAATATTGGCCATTGGTTTGATGCCCCCCGCAATTTGAATGGCATCGGTTACCTTTTGGGCATTACCCCCGGCCCTGTTGCCGCCTTCTCCCCCTGGCACCCCCGCATTGCCAGTGCGCGTGACGCCGCCCTGGAGTGTGTACGGCCCAGGGCGAAAGACTTCGCCAACTACCGCAATATTGATCGGTGCGGTAGTGGCGGGCGCAATGCCAGCTTCAGCCAACAGCTGAGCTTCTTCGAGGGGCACCAGGGTAGAAGGAATAAAAATGCTGTCGCCGTCGCGTAGGGTAACGTCTTGGTTCAGGTTGCCGCTACTGATCAGGTCCCACAGGTTGACGCTAAACATTTGGGGCTGCCCATTGCGAAACCGCTGCACCTGTACTTCTCGCAGGTTGGCGCTGCGGGTAATGCCGCCAGCCTGGGTGAGTAGTTGAGTTAGCTTTGGAAAGGTCGTACCCTCATTGCTCAGGGTATAAGAACCGGGGCGGTTTATCTCTCCAGCAACGCCGACGACTAGGGGACGGCGGGTCAGCAGGTTGAAGGTAACTCCGGGACGCCGCAGGTACTGGTTGTAGCGGGCCGTAACTCGCTCTCTAGCTGCCTCTAGGGTAAGCCCCTGTACGTTGATATCGCCCACCAGCGGCAGGGACAGGGTGCCATCAATCTGCACTTCAAACTCCCCGCTGTACTGGGGAAGTTGAAAGAGGACCATCTGCACGCGATCGCCCGCCCCCAACGTATAGGGCTCATTGGCTGCGGGGGCAGAGAGACGAGGAGCCGGTGTTGCTGCTGGCTGCCTCGACTGCACTGGCTCGGCTAGAGGTACAGAGGGCGAACTGCCTCCCGGCATGCGCTGAGCCTGGGATTTACTGGGATACAGGCTATCGATGCCAACGAACAGTAGCCCTGCTGTCAGAGCTAAGCCTAGACGGTGTTTCAGCGCTTTGGACATGAATAGACTCCACTTCTCTAGTAAATGGCCCTGCGTCTATCTACTATCCGTGGGTCGCGCCGTGAATCCGAACGGTTTTGGAAGGAAACTGTAATTTTCCTGATCCTTTCACACAACTTTCGTATATAGTGACAAGCTGCCAAGATAAGTTGAAGTAGAATGCGTATTTTCACTGGTCACGCAAAAGTGTGTCACCTTAATTTACATACGTGCTAGTGTTTAACGGTGCATTACCGCAAGTGCCTTAGGCTATTCCCTCCAGTACTGGTTTGGGGCACTGTCAGCCACACGTAGGGTTAGGGTAAACGATTGAGATAGTTGGCTTAGAACTATTTTCACGGCATCTTTTTGAGCTACCCTACCAGCCTAAAACCTTAGGTTGTTTAACGCGAGAAGTATCTAGTTAGCTCTGGGTTTGCTAGCTAGAGCACTTTGAAGTGGTTTAAGCGGTCCGCTGACGTTATTTTGGCGAGTTAGTGTTTGCCTGTTAGGTCGATATTTTTTACTTAAGCAATGAACTTTTTTAGACAACGTGCGTCATTTGTGTTTCATCAGGGCTATGGCTTAGCCAAGCTATGGTTTGAACGTTTACCAGGTGTAGCCACTTAACTTTTAACTGACAATCCTACCGGGGCGTCTACCGCAGATTGTCCTTTAAGCTCCCTAGGATCATGTCAATCTCTAAAAATCTCATTAGTGAGTCCGTGATTGGATTTTCGGTTGCGGCTAACCCTTTTGCAGAGCAAATCGATCTCATCATGCACTGGGGACAGCAACGGCTGAGCCGTGTAGTATGTGTTGCCAATGTACATATGCTGATGGAAGCTCGGTGGAATGACACGTTTGCCAAGGTTTTAAACCACGCAGATTTGTTGACCCCAGACGGCATGCCCCTAGTATGGACCTTAAATTTGCTGCGCAAAAGTACCCACGATCGCGTAGCGGGCATGTACATTTTGCAGGAAGTTTGTGAGCGAGCTTCTGTTACCGGGCTGCCAGTCTATTTTCTTGGCACTGATAGCGTTACCCTCGGTAAAATGCGACAGCGCCTAGAGCAAGAGTATCCAAACCTGACTATTGCGGGTATGGAGCCCCTGCCCTTTCGCCCGCTAACCCCAGAAGAAGATGCCCAGGTAGTACAAACCATTAACCGTAGCGGGGCTGGCATTGTATTTGTTGCTCTGGGCTGTCCTAAACAAGAGATTTGGATGTATCAGCATCGCTCTAAAATTAAAGCGGCGATGGTAGGCATTGGCGGCGTGTTTCCAATCTACGCCGGTATCAAAAAACATGCCCCAACCTGGGTGCAAGAATCGGGTTTAGAGTGGCTCTATCGTCTTGTCCAAGAGCCGGGTCGCCTGTGGCAGCGCTACTTCAAAACCATTCCTCCCTTTGTTTATTTATCAATTAAGCAGGTGGTAGTCACGCGGCTGCATCGTCGTATTCATCGCATGCTGCGGGCTTTTTAGAGCGAGTTGAATAGTAGAACGAACGTTGTTGCCCCAGCTCTGCTGTAGAGGTGGGGCAACAACTGTTGGAATAGGGCCAAGATTATGCAAACGCCGTGAAAAACTACCCCAATTGCTAATATTTATCCTGATTTTCGGGTTTTGACTAGAAACTGAATCTAGAGCCGTATCTACCCTCAATACTTACTATGACTCAGCCCCGATCGCGCAATCGAAATCGGTCTAAACGACGGAGCATTACCTGTCCCCATCATGGCGGCTATCTTGACAGCGTTAGCCAAAAGTATCCGCTGTTTGCTACCAAGCCTGAGCATTTACAACAGCATGGGCTCAGTCGCCGGGCTGCCCTAACGCTCGTTGCTAGCTTTGGCACGGTGCCGCTGCAGGGGGAATGGCTAGAGGCCTTTTGGTGCGATCGCTGCCAGGCTACCCAGTGGTACCACGTCCGCAAGACCGGAGCCAACCAGTACAGCCTCTGTACGGTACCTCAGACGCTTTGGACGCAGGTAGCTGGGGTTATTTTACCCACCGGTAACCCTACCGTAGGCGAGTTTACCCGCCGTCAGGCGCGGCAGACCCGCTTTGGTGGGGTGAAAGATTTTGGCCGCATTGGGTAATGAGGATGAGTAGATGGGAATGAATTCACAATTCAAAATTTTGAACTTTGAATTTTGCATTTTCCCCTCCTCACCTACTTCACCCTCTCTTCTATCGTTGTTTACTTACATCTAAAAGCCCTATGACTAACCTAAAAAAAGCCCTCATTACCGGCATTACTGGCCAAGATGGCTCCTACCTAAGCGAACTGTTATTGGAGAAAGGCTACGAGGTGCACGGTATTGTGCGGCGCACTTCAACCATTAATACCGATCGCATCGATCACCTCTATGAAGACCCCCACAGCACCACCGCCCGACTGTTTTTGCACTACGGCGACCTCACCGATGGCACCACCCTGCGCCGCATTCTCGAAGAGGTGCAGCCAATCGAAATCTACAACCTGGGGGCACAGTCGCATGTGCGGGTAAGTTTTGACTCGCCTGAATACACCGTCGATGCCGTGGGCATGGGCACCCTGCGCCTGCTAGAGGCCATTCGCGACTACCGCCAGCGCACCGGTATTGAGGTGCGCTATTACCAAGCGGGATCGTCTGAAATGTACGGCAAAGTGCAGCATGTACCCCAGAGTGAAACCACTCCGTTTTACCCCCGCAGCCCCTACGCCTGCGCCAAGGTCTACGCCCACTGGCAAACCCTTAACCACCGCGAGTCGTACGGCATGTTTGCCTGCAACGGCATTTTGTTTAACCATGAGTCGCCGCGGCGGGGCGAAACCTTTGTCACCCGCAAAATTACTCGCGCGGTGGCTCGCATTGTGGCGGGGCAGCAGAGCAAGATCTACATGGGCAACCTCGATGCTAAGCGCGACTGGGGCTACGCCAAAGACTACGTGCGAGCCATGTGGCTGATGCTGCAGCAGGACGAACCTGACGACTACGTGGTCGCCACGGGCGAAACCTACTCAGTAAAAGAATTTTTAGAGCTTGCCTTTGGCCACGTCAACCTCAACTGGCAAGACTATGTGGCCTTCGACGAGCGCTACCTGCGCCCCGCCGAGGTTGAGCTGTTAATTGGTGACCCTACCAAGGCTAAGACTAAGTTGGGGTGGGAGCCCTCGGTCACCTTTGAGGAACTGGTGCACCTAATGGTCGAGGCCGACCTGCAAGCCCTAGGCCTGGTGACGCTCAACGGCAGCGCCGCAACCAGTGTGCTCGATCGGGCTACCCTGCGAGCTGGCAGCGGAGAAAGTTTGGTGGTGGGGTAGGTCGAAGTTTGTTTTGGTGCGTCACCCCAAGCGATGACGCACCCGACCAAAATTAGGACCACCTATTGATCTATAGCTGTTACCTAATAACCAGGGGCCGAACCGTTTTTGCCCCTGGCTAAGTGACTACTTTGATATTGGAGCACGCCGTTTCGATCGCAAAAAGTTTTAGAAACTGAGGATCTAAACATGGCTCGCCTCAACGCAACCCTTTCTCGCCTCAGCGGCGGCAATATTGAGGTTTTTGTAACGCTACTTGTAACCGCCGCCCTGGTAACGTTAATTCGGCTGTTTGGGCCACTTCCAGTTAGCTGGGATTTGAGCATTCAGCTAGATGCAGCTCATCGGCTGGCCCAGGGGTTGGGATTGACAAACGCCTTTTCCCCGCAACTCGACCTCAGCCTGCCTCCTATTTCAGAAACATTAATTCACTTTCCGCCTGGCCTCCCTCTGCTGGTGGCGGCTTTTCTACGCCTGGGTACGTCTACGGCGATCGCCCTGAAGACCATCTATAGCCTCACTACTGTAATTGGCTGGGTAGCCTGGGCTATGGTTGCCTCTCGCTGCCTGGTAAACCCCATTAGAGTGGGAACGGTATTTATCCCATTTAACTTGGTGATTTCGGTTATTCTGCCTCTGGTTTATACCCCTTCATGGACTATTCAAGGCACGGATGTTTTTCTGTGGGCGGGTACACCTGTCGTTACCCTGCTGCTGCTATTTGTGCTAAAAAGCCGTTTTTGCCTTGCCGCTACGGCTTTGCTAGGATTAACCATAGGGTTGCTGCTGGCTTTTCGCTACGCTAGCGGCTTTTTGTTGATAGCCGCTTTTGTGGTAATCGGCTATCGATTCTTACCCAAGATAAAATCGATGGTCATCTCTGGTTGCATTTTTGCCGCCTTCGCTGGCTTCGTTGTGTTTCCGATTCTCTTATTTAATAGTGTGGCCAAGGCCCAGACTGGTGCAAATCCTTTAGGCAATTTGCTGTATGACCACGGCGCAAAACATTTAGGTGAGAATACTGACAACTGGTTGATTCCATCGGTTGATCTCATCTTTTCCAGCTTTTCCAGTTTGTATTTCTTAACCGGTATCGATCCACGCAAAATTCAAGATATTTTGGCAACAAATTCGGCCCTGAATATCTGTGTTGGATTAGTTTTTTTGTTGCTTTTTGCATCGCTTCCTGTGGTTTTGGTGCGATATAAAAGGGCCTGTATAGACCGAAGCAGGTCAGACGATTTTGGTTTACATACTCCCCTGCTACTCTCAAATCTACTTATTTCATTCATCATATTTTCGTCTGCGCTCGCTCCTGTGCTGACATACAGCCCGCTTGAGGATGAAAGATATTACTACCCGCTCAAGGTCTGTTTAATTTTAATTGCTTACAAATTATTGACTTTGCCTCGCTTCTCCTGGCTATATAAGCAGATGGCAAAGGGGCTTGTAATTATCTTTGTGCTGTTTAATGTGTTGATTGCTCCGATCTACTATTTTGCTGACTATGGAGCAATGTCTCTGGCGGCACTACCTTTTGGTCTAGATCCTAGGGAAAACTTTGAAATTCCTTACCCTAGTAATATCATGCTGTCTGAAGATAGGGAATCTCTAAAGCTTTTAGCTGAATTGAAAGCTCAAAATCCCAAAGCTCTGTTTTTTGCTCAAAGATATACTAAATACATGGACTATCTCAATCCAGATAATCCTGTGGGAATTCGACGCATACCCGATGGAGAGTTTTGGGAAAAAGCGTACTTAAGTCGACCAGCTAAAATATTTTGGGTAACTGATGAAAAAGAGTGCCCTTTAATCTGCTATTCTCGTGGATTTTTTAATAAAGACAGTGATAAAAAAACGATTTCTGAGTTTGAGTCTTTGCCCGATCTCAAAACAGTTTTTGTAAGCTCAAATGGTCAGACTAGGGTAATGGTCACAGATTTGCCTGCAGGATATGAGTTTGTTAGGAGTTAAGTAAAAAGCCGTCGCTGAACAATGCAGGTACGTTATGGCACGATTCGATAAGACCGTCATCTCAATGCATCGCTGAGCTGAACTGGCGCATCCTGCGATGGCGCATTTGAGAGTCGTAAAGACCATCTACCAAAAGATATCTGGTCTCTGCGTAGTTTAAACCTTTGACAAGTGTATGTTTTTTTACTTGCGTTCGTTTTTTAAAGTCGAACCGGTTGATCTCGGGGTCGAGCCAGCTATTCCAGATGTTGGTTCGTGGCCTACCCATCCTTCGGCCACGTCGTTCTTTAAGCGATGTCTAGACGTTGTGGGGGCGCTGCTGGGAGTGTTGATTACACTAATTTTATTGCTGCCTATTGCGATCGCCATTCAGCTCGACAACCCTGGCCCAGTATTCTACAGTCAGGTGCGCTGTGGCTACCGAGGGCGACCCTTTCGGATTTGGAAGTTTCGCTCAATGGTAACCAATGCCGATGAGCTAAGACATTTGGTAGAAAACCAGGCCCAGGGCCTCATCTTTAAAAACGACAATGACCCCCGCATTACCCGAGTGGGCAGGTTTTTGCGGCGCACCAGCTTGGATGAGTTTCCGCAGTTTTGGAATGTGCTTTGGGGCGACATGAGCCTGGTGGGTACGCGCCCGCCGACGGTAGCGGAGGTGCAGCAGTATGAACCTCACCACTGGCAGCGACTGAATGTAAAGCCGGGGCTAACGGGCAAGTGGCAGGCCCAGGGGCGATCGCATATCAAAGATTTTGAGGCAATTGTTAAGATGGATTTGGACTACCAAACTCAGTGGTCGCTGAGGTACGATGTGATGCTGATTTGCCAAACAGTTGGGGCTGTGGTGCTCAGCCGAGGGGCCTATTAGGGCAGCGAGGGTGCGTTAGAGTGGCCAGCAGCAGAGGTCTAACGTTTGCTATGCGATTGCTTGTCGGAACGTTTGAGAATGTTGAGCGTCGATCTAGAAAATTTGTCTTGAGCAGCTTGAGGAGAGCGGAGAATAGCTTGGCATCCTCTGAGGCAAATCAATGCTTGTGGCAATCTGAAAGTGCATATCTTAGGGCTATTTCACTTTGCAGTAGCCAGTAATTTTGGCTACTGCGTTCGAGCCTCCTTAGATAAGTTTTACTACTTATCACGATTTGAGTTGGCAAAGTTAAGGGTTAGGGCAAACCTACGCTCTGATAAATACATTAGCAATGTGTGAATAAGAATAACAATGCCGAGCATTTCAAGAGTTTCTTCAAACAACATGCTAATAGCTGTATTAATTTGAGCATACTTCAAAACAGACTCCAGCATTTCTAACCCAATAGCTCCGCTTAAGAAAACTGAAGCTGCTAAGCAAAAGCGCGCTGAATATCGTAAGGGCAAACACTTTAGAAAGGGGAAATACAAAAACCCAACAATTACCACAATTGGAATATACACGAGATACCACAGGTAATAAAAAATACCTGTGCCTCGACCTATAGACATTTCTAGAAAAACCCCGACAATACCCTCATGGATTTTTGCAGCTTCATCTATGCTCATGAGTACGAGCCCGGCAGAAAGCCCAGCCCAATGCCAGCCCAGGCGGTTTTTGAGCTTTGGCTCATGGAAAGCGATTATTCCACATAACACTCCAGACAGTAGTAGGTTGAGGGCCGAAATGTAGGTGGGCAAGTTAGCTTCTTGACCCATGCTAAAGAATAAGAAAATACCGACGAAGGGCGTATTTGTAATGTCAAATAAAAAGGATAAAGCATGTACAACGATGTGGCCTACTGCGGCCAAAGCCACCGCAGCACCTAAGAAACGAGTGATTTTAGGAAGCTTAACCGCCACTTCTACAGGGCGGTTTAACATTTCTTGCATGGCTCATGGGTGATAAATATTTCGGTAGGGCAACCCTATGACGCAGTTGCATCCGCTCTAAAGTCAATCTATCGATTAATCTGTCAGATTTGGGAACAAGGGTAGCTCTTTTACCTTCTCTTTACCTTTTATTAATCTGTTGTCCGGATAAGACCTAAGAAATTTTCAAATCAGCCATCCGGATGTTTTTAAAGTTTTGATACATATTTTACTGAACGCTTAACCCTCGAAAAAGCTCTACACAGACCGCAGATGTTTCCGGGATAGACGTTTTAACCTTGTAAAGGAAAATAACAACCTGAGTACACCCCCTTCTTGAAGGGGCTCTTGGTAGAGGGGCTTTGATGGTCTTCAGGATCTCAGTTTCTTTGCCCTGTCCTTGAACGCCTGTGAGGCGACGGGGCAGTAGATAGGATAGGTGTACCTATGCAGATGTGCTACTTGAAGGTAGCGTTTGCCATGGTTAAAGAAGTAAGCAGAGAGCTAAATACAGCGAATTTCACTCGGTTGAAACACATCACGATTATCTCCCCTGCCCCGTTTATCGGGGGGGAACCAAGTGAGGCTTAGGTAACCTAATGTACCGGGGAAATCTAGAACCTAGCGGTTGTGTACTTCACTTAATCGAGAACTGCTGTGGGTGCAAAGGACAGCTTGAGCCGTTGGTCGCACGGCTTATGCACTGCTTCAGAACCTATAAGCTTTTCTTTGTATGGCTTGAGCGCTGCAACGGAGGGCTCAAGCCATACAAAGAAATCAGCAAGCATTTCAAAGGAAGGCTTATGGGTTGCGAGGAAAGCTATAAGTGCTTCAGAGAAAAGCTAAAGCCGTGCAAAGAAAGCTTTAATGCTTTTTAGCAAAGGTTTATTGCCCTGAGGGAATTCTCGGATCTTTTAAGGGCTCAACCACAAAGTTATTTTAAAGGGATCCTAATTTATACGGTGATGATGAGCCTGGTGTTTGGCTACAGTATGGAGGTTGGCAATAGTACCAACACTGTTTTTTAAAGCCATTGGGGCATCTGCATTATGTCGAGACGCAAAAGACTATCTGGAATTTTAGAAAAGGCTGAGCTGCGGGCTACATCAATGGTGTCGATCGAGCCGGAGCTAGATTTGGGCAATGGGCGAACGTTGGAAATGTATTGGGAGGCAATTAACGGGCTGCGGGCCAAGCAGCAGAAGTATAATACGCTGCTATCGAGTGTAGATAATCTGTATAACGAGATGCTGGCAGAGGAACGGGCATTGGGCGAAATGTCTGAGCATATGCTGAGTGGAGTAAAGGTAAAGTTTGGTCGCGATAGCTATGAGTATGAGATGGCAGGGGGTGTACGGCGATCGGAGCGCAAGCGACCCCAACGGAAGACGGTGACGATGGGGTAATGGAATAAGATTAATTAACCGATTATGTATGGAGAGCGCCCTGTAAGGACGCTCTTTTTTTGTGGTTTCTAGGTAAACAAGTCTATGGCCTTACATAAACCAGAATTTCTACGCGCAATTTTAAAGCAAACTGAATTTTGGCGTAACAACAAGTTACTACTAAGAGAAATAAGGCGATTTCCAGGCATTATTGCTTCTGTACTTGTTCTTTCTCTGCTTGCTGGCCTCTTTGAAGCTTTTGGTATTAGCTTTTTGCTGGCTTTTTTGCAAAAGCTGGTAGAGCCTGGTGGAGAACCTTTTAGTACAGGTTTTGAATGGTTTGATGTCACTATACTAGGTATTAACTCGTCACCCGTTAACCAGCTTTATCGTGTTTCTGGGTTGATTTTGTTGTCAACTATTTTGCGGGTAGCCTTTAGTTACGCAGGTATTATTGCAGCAGAGAGAGGTGGAGTAAGACTAGTAAACAACTTATACAAGAAAATATTTGAGCAGTTGCAATCGCTTAGCCTCGAGTTTTATGGCCAAACAAAGACTGGAGAAATTATTAACACTCTGACTGTAGAAATTACTCAGACTAGACAGGCCGTAGGCACCTTCAGTAATATCTTTATCAGAGCTGTTATCACGGCTGCTTATGTTGTAATGGCCATGAGAATTTCTTGGCCTTTAACCTCTATTGCAGTAGTGCTCTTTAGTATTGCTGCTGCTAGCATAACAACATTGAATAAATACATTCGAGAATCTAGCTTTCCCCTTTCAGTGGCAAGAGGGAAATTATCATCAATTGCTGTTGAGTTTATTACCGGTATTCGTACGGTTCAAGCATTTGCAACTCAGGACTTTGAACGCAATCGTTTCTACCATGCGTCTGATCAGGTAGAAGCAGCAACTATGAATGCAGTTATACGATTCGCTTCTGTCAAACCTATTGTTGAGGCCCTAGCCAGCGTTATTCTAGTTGGTATTATCGTATTAGGTATGACTATCTACGTCCCTAATGGAAGTTTGCAAGTTGCTTCGCTTCTAACATTTATTTTTATTTTGGTAAGAATGACTCCCGCTGTGCAAGAGATAAGTGGACGATTTGCAGAGCTAAGCAACTTGCAAGGAGCAATTCATAATATAGAAAACTTTTTAAGAGTTGATGATAAACCCTATCTTCAAAACGGTTATCGTTCATTTGGTGGTTTACAGAAGGCTATAGAACTGGTTGCCGTTGACTTTGGCTATACCCCGGAAGAACCTGTGATACAAGGCATTACGCTGGCTATTCCAAAGGGGCAAACCGTAGCTCTAGTAGGCGCTTCTGGGGCTGGCAAATCTACTCTGGCAGATTTGATTGCACGGTTTTATGACCCCACTCAAGGACAACTTTTGCTGGATGGTATTGACCTGCGAGAATTTGACATTACTTCAGTGCGCCAGAAGATGGCAATTGTAAGCCAAGAGACTTTTATCTTCAACGCTACTGTACGAGGCAATATCGCCTATGGATTAGATAACATAAGCGATAAGGACGTTTTTGAAGCAGCTCGCTTGGCCAATGCATTGGAGTTTATTGAATCTTTGCCAGAGGGATTAGAGACTGTGCTAGGCGATCGCGGTGTAAGGCTCTCTGGCGGGCAGAGACAGCGGATTGCTATTGCTCGCGCGTTGTTAAGAAATCCAGAAATTTTGATTTTAGACGAAGCTACAAGCGCTTTAGATTCTGTATCAGAGCGATTAATTCAACAATCTTTAGAGGAACTATCGGTGGGTAGAACGGTTATAGCTATTGCTCACCGTTTATCAACCATTATGCGAGCAGATAAGGTTGTCGTTATGGAAAAAGGACACGTTGTTGAGCAGGGTACTTACCAAGAGCTTTTAGGTCTTCGTGGTGAGCTTTGGAAGTATCACCAGATGCAGCAAGGCTCAAAAAATTTCTCTTGATTAAACTATTAGCTTTGACCAATAGAACTAGTAACGTTAATTCTCAAATACTATGAACAAAGAGATCTTGAATTCCCTGCAAGAAGTATTGGCATTATACGCTAACAAAAAGGTATTTTTTGAGAAGCTAGAAGGCAATAACGGTGACGCTTTAATAACTATGGGTAGCTTGATTGCCATAAAAACTGCCAACATGAAAGTTGTAGAAAATGCGGCTGAAGCAGATTTGATAGCAATTAATGGTGGTGCAGGGATGACTGACATATGGTCTCATGGGCTTGGAAAACTCAAGATGTATAATAGTGATTATCCTTCAACTCCACTAATAATATTCCCTTCTAGCTTTTTCTTTAAATCTACTAATTTTGCCGATTTGTTTGCCGATCGTAAATCTCCTGCGTATATTTTCTCTCGAGAACGATACAGCCTTGAGATTCTTCAAGGTATAAACTTTTCAACGGAAGTTAGATTGGGAATTGATCATGATATGGCTTTCTTTTTGAGTAATTCAAATTATTTGAAGGGACTACATAGAAAAAGCAAAGGAAAGCACATTTTAATTGTAGAAAGAAACGATCCTGAAACTACAACAAGAATTAATAGACCTCAAAAGCCTGGATTGGTGACAGCAATTAAAAAGAAAATTCCTTGGTCTGTTAAACGTCCTATCAATAACAGCTTGGTTTGGCCATTAAGAAGGCTTTTGAACTATTCCAAAATAGTTTCAATGGATTTGCATAGACCGTTTGTTCAAGAGCAGATAAATTTAATCTCGGAAAAGTATCCGAATACTCGGGGATTACCTGTTGTTGCCGCTGATATTAGCGATCCTGCTCTTTGTGATTTTGATAGATTTAACAATTTGATTGTTAATTCTGAAGTTGTCGTTTCTACTCGACTACATGTAGGTATACTGGCTGCAATGCTTGGTAAAACTACTTATCTTAAAACAGGAAATTATCATAAAATAAAGGGAATATACGAGTACTCTTTGGCTGAAAAAGATAATGTTTACCTCATTGAGGATGCATCTATTGGACAGTAGAATTTGCCTTGCATCAGCTGTGTTATCTACCCTAAGCTGCGTTAGATAAAAATGATTTTACTTTGATTCTCTATGAAGTTTTCACTAATCCTAGCTACCCTCGGCCGTACTGCGGAAATCAGTACATTTTTGACATCTCTCGACGCCCAAACCTACCGCGACTTTGAGCTGATCGTTATCGATCAAAACCCCGATGATCGCCTAGTCGAAGTGCTGGCCCCCTACCAGGACAAATTCGAGCTGCAACATTTGCGATCGGCCAAAGGACTATCGTTAGCTCGCAACTTTGGCCTCAAGCAGATTTCAGGAGAGCTAGTAGCCTTCCCCGATGATGACTGCGCCTATCCTTCAGATTTGCTGGCGCAGGTCAATCAATTCTTTATAGACAGCCCTCAGCACGATGGCCTTACTGGCAGACCAGCAGGCACAGCCAAAATCTGGGATGCCAAAGAAGGCCTGATTAACCCTCTCAACCTCTGGCGGCGAGGCATTTCTTACACAATCTTTTTGCGTCGGGCTGTAATCGATAGCGTTGGCCCCTTTGACGAAACCCTCGGTGTCGGCGCAGGTACCCCCTGGGGTTCTGGTGAAGAATCTGACTATCTGCTGCGGGCCATTCAGGACGGTTTTGCCCTTTACTACAACCCAGACCTTACGGTAATTCATCCGGTTGAGGTGTCCCAGCCGGTTGAGGTGCCCTCCCCAGCCCAGCGCGACTTTACCAAGACCCATGCCTATGCAATGGGGCGGGGGCGACTGCTGCGCAAGCATCAGTTTCCAATCTGGTTTGTGATCTATAACTGGCTGCGGCCGGGGTTGGGGCTGGGGGTAGCCCTGCTGCGAGGTCGAGGTGAAGATGTGCGATCGTACTGGGCTACGCTTCAGGGGCGATTTCAGGGCTGGCTGGGCTGGGCCTAACATTTGGCAGTCTAGATGAAAGTTTTGCGTACTGCACTGATGCTTTCTACACCGTACCGAAACAGTAACTGTAATCAACCCTAACGCCCCCTGACCCATGAAGCTCTACCTCTACCTGCGCAACTTTCCCCCCGACGGCAAAAGCTTCAACAACCGCTATGCTGGGCTGATTAAAGCGGTGCATGGGTTGGCCAGCGGCCTAGCGGCCGCCGGGGCCGAAGTTACGGTGCTCAGCGAAGCTCTGCCCGACGCCGAAGCGGTTACCCGTAGCCCCGCCGGGTACACCATTCGCAGCTTTGCCCAACCTGTACAGCACCGCCCCACCTTTAAGCTTTCGCCAGGGCTGCGGCGGTTTCTGCACCAGCAGGTGTGCCCTACCGATCTGGTGATTCTCAACGGCATTTTGCACCCAACTATCTATAGCCTGTCGCGGGTGCTGCGGCGGCAGCGGGTGCCCTACATTGTTGCTCCCCACGACCCCTACACCCCCGAGTTCTTTCGCCGCAGCCGCCACAAAAAGTGGCCCTACTGGTTTTTGCTCGAAAAGCCCATGCTGCAACAGGCTGCCGCCGTGCAGGTGCTCGACAAGCGCCATCAGCAGTGGCTGCGGGGGTTGGGCATTGCCACCCCGGTAATTGAAACTCCCAACGGTTTTCATCCTGAAGATATCGACTTTGAGCCTGCCCCCTGGCAACCCGGCAACCCCGTTAAGCTCATGTTTCTCGGTCGATTCGACGCCTATAACAAAGGGCTAGACCTGCTGATCGACGCTGTGGCGCAGCTGTCTGACACCTACCCGCTTCAGCTCACGTTTCAGGGCTCAACCGGGGACGATCGCGCGGCTTTAGAGGCACGGGTAGCCGACCTGCATCAGCAAGACCGCATTCAGTTTCTTGACCCTGACTACGACAGTGCCCCGTCGCAGCTAATTCAGCACCACGATGTGTTTTGCGTGCCGTCGCGGTTCGAGGGCTTCAGCCTAGCGGCATTGGAAGCCATGTTGGCCGGGCGAGTGCTGCTGGTGTCGGAAATTGCCGGGGTGGCACCCCATATCAAGGCCAGCGATTGTGGGGTGGTAGTGCAACCTACAGTGGAGTCGGTTAAAGCTGGATTAGAACAGCTGTTGCAGCGGCGGAACGAATGGCCCCAGATGGGCGATCAGGCCCGAAAGTATGTGCTCGACCAGCTCTGCTGGCAGACCATTGGCGCTACAGCGCTGAAGCAGTATCAAACCTTGAATACTGACCTGGTCTGTGTACTTGATAGCTTGATAACCAATTAATTGAAGCATTCAACTGAATCTTATGGCAGGTTTGAAAAGAAACGATTTCAAGGTTTCGATCTAAGCTAGCTCACGACTGTGGCGAAGTGGATTTTACTAGTCGGGCAATTAAGCAAAGCTTTGAAAATATTCTTCCCCTCAAATGATTAACTTTTACTATCCGTTGCTTCTCAAGGCTAACTATTGCTGCCTTTATCAAATGCACCACGTATATATGTGACTTTTAAGCAACATTTTTTCAAAAAGGAGAAAAATCTGAAGCCTTTCACTATTTGCTTGTCTCACCTTTCTGTATGGGGTCAAGCAATTTAAATCGTAACAGCTTAAAGAGCGTAATAGACTCCTTGAGAACCGTGAGCACTGTCTCTGGCTGATCGAGGAAAGAATACGTAGAGTAGATGATTTTGGATATTAAAGCATAGTTGTAAAGCTTTTGAAAGTCGTTAATTTAGACTCTACAAGGAAAGTTTAGACCTATGAATGCTGTTTTGCTGGTAAGTATAATTATAAATAACTATAACTATGAACACTTCTTGGCTAAAGCGATCGAGAGCGCTTTAGCGCAAAGCTATCCCCATACCGAAATCATTGTTGTAGACGATGGTTCAACTGATGCTTCGCGCCAGATTATTGCCCGATACGGCGATCGCATCACAGCGATTTTGCAGGAAAACAGCAAACAGGGAGCAGCACTTAACAACGGGTTTGCCCATAGCAACGGCAGCATTATTATTTTTCTAGATGCGGACGATTACCTGTACCCCAATGCTGTGGAGCAGGTGGTGGCCGCTTGGCAACCCGATTTGGCTAAGCTTCACTACCGTCTAGACGTGATTGATTCAGAGGGCAACCCACGAGGGTTTTCCTATCCTGGTGGTGGCAAGCTCAGTCAGGGCAATGTAGCCCCCTATGTAATTAGTAGCGGCACCTACACCGGGGTGCCTACCAGCGGCAACGCCCTCAGTCGCCAGGCCCTGGCTAAGGTAATGCCCATTCCGCCTGAGTTTTACACTACCGCCGATGACTACCTCTCGGTACTAATGCCTCTCTACGGCAAGGTTGGTTCAGTGGAAACACCTCTGGGGGCCTACCGCATTCACACCAGCAACCAGTGGGCACTGAGTGAGGTAACGGGCGATCGCTTTCGCCGCTTTATCCGCCACGACCTGCAACGCTGTGAACTAATTCAGCAGCGTGGCCGCGAGCTGGGCTACGCTGTGCCCGACGACCTCTACATGCGCTTTTTTGGCCGGGCCTGGTCGCGGCTGGCCTCACTGCGGTTTGACCCCAAGCAGCATCCGGTACCCTCTGATACCTCTCTGTGGCTTACCTACCAAGGATTGCGATCGCTGTGGCTGTATTCGGGTTTTAACTGGCAAAAACGAATCATTTTTAGTGTGTGGTTTGTTTGGGTGGGGCTGGCTCCGCAATCCCTGGCCAAACCAATGATTGTCTGGCTGTTTGCTCCTCAATATCGCCCCAAGGCGATCGCCCAAATACTGGGGCGACTCAAAGCACTGGTCAATCGATCTAAGCCGGTGGCGGTTAGCACTGCTGAAGACGGGGCAGCCTCATAGAGCCTAAAGAGTGAACTCTATTATTAATTCCTAAAGTAGTAAAAACCATGACTAAATCATTTCGGTTAGGGGTGGTCTTCACCCACCCAACTCAGCACCATGCCCCTCTGTGGCGGCAGCTGCATCAGCAGCCAGGGGTAGAGGTACAGGTATTTTACCTGTGCAATGAAAACCAGTCGGGGGGCGATCGCGCCTTGGGCAGCAGCGAACCCTGGGATGTGGATTTGCTCAGCGGCTACCCCCACGAGTTTCTCAAAACTTGGACGGGAAAAACCGCTACCGCCACCACCAAGGGGTTGCTGACCCCAGCTCTGGTTAACCGCCTGACTAAAGCCAATGTGGATGCGGTGTTTTTGCCCAGCTTTTATACTTTGTCGTACCGACTGACGGTGGCGCTATGCAAGCTGCGGGGCATTCCGGTCATTATGCAGAATGACGCCACGATTATTACCGACAGCGATCAGTCGGGCAGCCGTCGTTTGGCTAAGGCGCTGCTGTATCCGTGGATGTATGGCCTGGCCGATCGCTGGATTAGCAGCGGCGACCACAACGAGATTTACCTGCGCCACTACGGCGTCAACCCGAAGATTGTGGTGCGGGGCTGCTACCCGGTCGACCGCGATCGCTGGGAGACCACCATGGCCCAAAACCAGCCGGAGATTTTGCGCCTGCGCCAGACCCTAAGCTGGGACGACAGCACCATTCTCTACGGCTTTTGCGGCAAGTACATTGAGCGCAAAAACCCCTTTGAGTTTATAGAGGCAGTGGTCGAGGCCCATCGGCAGGACCCTCGTGTGCGCGGCATTATGATTGGCGGCGGCGAACTTACAGACGCGATTAACCAGCGCCTAGCCACCCTCAACGGCGAGGTGGTGAACGTGGGCTTTGTCAACCAGAGCAAGCTGCCCCTCTACTACGCCGCGCTGGATGTGTTTGTTTCAACATCGCTGAGCGACCCGCACCCCCTGGTTATTTCTGAGGCCATGGCAGCGGGCACACCGCCAATCTTGAGCGATCGCTGCGGCAACTGGGGTTACCGCGACACGGTGCAGCACCGCTACAACGGGCTGGTCTACCCCTCTGGCGATCGCGCCGCCCTGACCGAAGCCATAATGACTCTGACCGACGTCAACACCCGCCAGCGCTACAGCCAGCGATCGCAGGAGGTGTTTGCCGGGCAGGATTTAGACTGCGAGCTACGTGCCTTTCTTACCACCTTTCGGCAGCTGCGGCCCGATGCGGCGATTTCTGACGCTGTACCGCAGCCGGTGCCCAGTCTGGCGGCCCACGTTGCCGCTCAGCCTCAGGTCGAGGGTTAACCCATGCGCGTTGCTGTCGTGCGCCGAGCCCCCGGCGCATCTTTTAGCATGGATGTCTATGCCAATGGTCTGGTGGCAGGGCTACGCCAGGCTCGCCCCGCCTGGGAGATTGTAGAAATTACCCCGGCCTTTAAAGAGTTTCAGGGCTCGGCCTTGGGGGGGCTGCTTAAGTATGTTCGGCGCTACGGGCTGCTGCCGCGTCAGGTGGCGCGGCAGCAGGGCATTGACCTGTTCCACGTAGTTGACCACAGCGACGGCCACCTGTGTTACGCCCTGGGGCGTACCCCCCACCCGGTTGTGGTCACCTGCCACGACCTGATCAACTACATTCAACCCGAAAATATTAGCGTTCAGGCCAAGCTGCCCTGGCTGAGTACCGGGCTGTGGCGCTACGCGGTGCGCGGCATAGCCCAGGCTGACCACATTGTCACGGTGTCTGACCACACCGCCAAGGATGTGATGGCCACCTTTGGGGTCGAACCGGCGCGGGTCACTACGGCCCACAACGGCGTTGACCCGGCTTTTCGCCCCCTGTCTACAGAGCAGGCGGCGGCGGCGCGATCGCGCTACGGGCTGGGACGCGATCGCTTCTGTCTGCTCAATGTGGGCTCTAATCATCCACGCAAGAACGTAGTTGCCGTGCTCCAGGCTCTGGCGCTGCTGCGTCAGCAAGGGGTGCCTGCCTATTTACTCAAAGCTGGGGCCGACCTGACCGCCGCGCAAAAAAACTACGTGCAGCAGCAAAACCTTACGGATTGTGTCACCTACGTCGGTAAACCTGATCAAGCCGAGCTGGTGGCGCTGTACAACGCCGCCGATGTGCTGGTAGCCCCCTCTCTATACGAGGGCTTTGGTATCACTCCCCTAGAGGCGATGGCCTGTGGTACTCCAGTGGTGGTAGCCAATGCCACTGCTCTGCCCGAAGTGGTGGGCGATGCCGGGTTACGGGTGCCGCCCCAGGATATTGGCGCGATTGCTGCTGCCCTGCACCAGCTCTATGAGCAGCCCGAGGCCTATGCTCGCCTGGTCAAGGCGGGGTGCGAGCGGGCTCGGTTGTTTACCTGGACCGCCCACGGCGATCGCGTTGCTGCCATCTATGAAACCCTGCTCAATCGGGGCTAACCGCTATGAAACCGCTAAATATATTAATTTCAGCCTACGCCTGCCAGCCTCATATGGGTTCTGAGCCGGGCGTGGGCTGGCATCTCGTGCAGGAACTCGCCAAGCACCACCAAGTGTGGGTGCTGACCCGCCGCAGCAATCGCGATGCGATCGAGGCCGAGCTGGCCCAGGTTCCGGTGCCCACCCTCACCTTTCTCTACTGCGACCCCCCGCCACCGCTGCGTTGGCTGCCCCCGGCTCAGGTGCCCCACTATTACGGTTGGCAGATAGGGGCCTACTATGCCGCCAAAACCCTGCTCAAGTCTGTGGATATTGACGTGATTCACCACGTCACCTACGTGCGCTACTCCACTCCCAGCTTTTTGGCCCTGCTGCCGGTGCCTTTTGTCTGGGGGCCGGTGGGCGGTGGCGAAATGGCCCCCAAATCCTTTTGGGGTGACTTTAGCCGCCGTGGACAGGTCTACGAGGTGCTGCGCAGCTTGGTACACCGAGTCGGCGAGCTTGACCCCTTTACCGCTATGACGGCCCGCCGCAGCGCTCTGGTCAAGGCTACCACCCCCGATACCGCGCGCCGCTTAAGGCCTCTGGGGGCTAGTAATCTTCAGATTGAGTCCGAGTCAGGCCTGTCGGCTGACGAAATCGAGCGGCTGGCCCAGTGCCCGGCCCCGGCCCCGGCTCCGGTGCGCTTCATTAGTATGGCCCGTCTGCTGCACTGGAAGGGGCTACACCTGGGCCTGCGCGCCTTTGCTGCCGCGCAGCTACCCCCCGACGCCGAGTACTGGATTGTAGGCGACGGGCCAGAGCGCGCCAACTTGCAAGCCCTGGCAGAGCAGCTGGACATTGCCGAGCGGGTTAAGTTTTGGGGCCGTTTGCCCCGAGCCGAAACTCTACACCAGCTGGGTCAGTGCCATGCCCTGGTGCACGCTAGCCTGCACGACTCCGGGGGCTGGGTCTGCCTGGAGGCCATGGCGGCGGGCCGCCCAGTTATCTGCCTCGATCTGGGCGGCCCCAGCGTGCAGGTGACCGCCGAAACCGGCTTTAAAATTCCTGCCCAGGCCCCCGAGCCGACCATTCAAGAACTGGCCGCAGCGATGGAAAAACTGGCCGCCAACCCCGCCCTGCTGGCTCAGATGGGGGCGGCGGGACAGCGCCGCGTGCAGCAGCATTTTTCCTGGCAGGCTCGGGGCCAAGAACTCGGCCAGCAGTACGCTGCCCTCTGTCGGGAGGTGGTCCCATGCGCATCCTAAGTATTCACAATGCCTATCAAATTCGCGGCGGCGAAGATGAGTCTTGCGCGGCTGAGGAGCGCCTGCTCGAGAACCACGGCCACCAGGTCGATCGCTATACCGCCACTAACGATGACATTCCCAGCTACAGCCCTCTGAGGCTGGCGGCTAAAACCCTGTGGTCACAGACGGCCTACCGAGAGGTGCGAAGCAGGCTGCGATCGCAGCCCTATGACATCGTCCATGTGCAAAACTTTTTTCCTCTGATTTCGCCCTCGGTATACTATGCGGCCCAGGCCGAGGGGGTGCCGGTGGTGCAAACCCTGCGAAACTACCGTCTGATCTGCCCCAACGGGCTGTTTTTTCGCGACGGTCAGGTGTGCGAAGACTGCGTGGGGCAGGCGGTGCCCTACGCAGGTATCGTCCACAAGTGTTATCGCCAGAGCCGCCCGGCCACGGCGATGGTGACAGCGATGATTAGTACTCACCGCCTGTTCAAAACATGGGATCAGCAGGTGAACCTGTTTGTTACTCTGACGCAGTTTGCGAAACAAAAGCTGGTAGAAGGGGGCTTATCTGCAGACCAAATTATCGTCAAACCCAATTTCATTGACCCCGATCCTGGATTGGGCAGCGGCGCGGGCGGTTTTGCTCTATACGTCGGGCGGCTGTCGGTCGAGAAGGGGCTCGATACTTTGATCGATGCCTGGAAGCAGCTGCCTGTGCCCTATCCGCTCAAAATTGTTGGCGACGGCCCCCTGGCAGACCTGGTAAAAGACGCTGCCAAGGCCCTGCCCGCCATCGAGTGGCTGGGTCGCCGCCCTATGGACGACGTTCACCGCCTGATGGGAGAGGCCAGCTTTTTGATCTTTCCGTCTAAGTGGTATGAGACCTTTGGTCGGGTAGCGGTGGAGGCCTTTGCGAAGGGAACCCCAGTGATAGCGGCAAAAATTGGTGCGATCGCCGAACTCGTCGAAACCGGCAAAACGGGCCTGCACTTTGAACCGGGTAACCCCCAAAGCCTGGCCCAGCAGGTACAGCAGATGCTCGAGCACCCTACCCAGCGCTTTGCCATGCGCCACGCCGCTCGCCAAACTTACCTGGAGCGCTACACCGCCACCCAAAACTACGCCTACATTGCCGACATCTACGACAAAGCGAAGTATAGCCAGCGATCGCGATGAATGTTCTTCCCCTCAGTGCCTATAAAACCACTCAACAAAAGGGGTTTATCTCCAGCTCAAGGCTAATTTTGATCGCCTTTGCCACGGCCTTTTTTCCCCGCATTTTAGAGTCGATAGGGGCACCGTCACCGATCAACTTTGTGCACTTTATGGTGGTGCCCATTCTCTGCCTGTTGGTGTACCTGCGCAGCCGCAACGTCAGCCAGCAGCAGCGACAGCTAATGCGAGCGATCTTGATTGGTCTGTACCTCTATTTTGCGGTTAGCACTGCCAGCGCGCTGCTGAACCGGGCTGGGGCGGTGAATATTTTTCTGAATTTTATGATTCAGTCGGAGCCGTTTTTGGTGCTGGCTGCGATCATTAGCATTCCCTTCACGGCTGAAAAGCTGGTGCAGTTTCGGCGCTGGGTGTTGGGCTTTGGACTGCTGCACTTGGTGCTGGCTTTGGGCCAATTCGTTGGCCTTCACACTGGCCTCCTATCCCACAGCCGCATGACGCTGGATGACAACATCCAGGGAGTTTTTTATCTATCCAGCGGTGGGCACGTGGTCGGTGCAACTGTAGCTTTTATGTACAGCATTTTCTACTATGTGACGGCCAAAGAAGCTGGATTCGCGCTGCGAACCTTTGTATTGGGCGCTGGCTTATTCGAGGTATTAGTTGCTGATGCCAAGCAGGTACTATTAGTGGGAGCCATAGCCTGGGTCGTGCTGATTGTTAGCCGCACGGCAGACATTCAAAAGACAATTAAGTATACGGTGTTGGCAACTGTAGTCATCTACAGCTTTTATTGGTGTGTCTATAACATTGAGATTGAGTATCTGCGCACATTTCGCACCTGGATTCGGCCTGAGATTTATGGCCCTAACGGCGATGCTACTGTACAAAAGCTGTTTCCGCTGCGCACTATTCCCGAGCACTACACCTCGCTACTCAACTGGTTTTTGGGCTTGGGGCCAGGACACACCGTAGGCCGTATTGGCGGCTGGATGATTCGCGATTACAGCAGCTTGCTTAACCCACTGGGTGCGACTCGCCATCCAGTAGTAGAGTCAATTTGGAACTACTGGAACAACAGCTACCTCGACTCCAGTTTTTTCTCCCCCTTTTGGGGGTTTGCCGGTATTTGGGGAGACTTGGGCTTTCTAGGGCTGGGGGTCTATGTGGGCCTGTGGTGGCTGCTGTGGACTCGCGTATGCCTGGATGACCTATCGCGGTTTTTGCTGCTGAACGTGCTCGTCAACGGATTTATCTTCACCACTATGGAAGAGCCCGGCTTTATGTTGACCATTGCGGTGCTGCTGGGGCTGCGGTGGCATGAGCTTAACCCCCGCCCCACTGCGGATGCTCCTGCGATGCGTTGGGCTGGAGTCAATCCCTACCTCAACTAAGGGCAGCTTTCTAAGGGTTCTACTCAAAGCTGGTAAAAGCCGATAAAAGTTTGATGTTTTGCGCCAGCCCGGAGCAAAATTATCCGGTTGAACCTGGTCGGGCTAGAAAAGTGAACTCAGAGCGGTCGCCTTCTGGCTCAAGGTGCGCTTTAACTCCTAAAGGTTTATATCAATTAGTTTTAACTTTAACGATAACTATGACTAGCTTTCCTCAGTCCCCCCTAGTTACTCCATCGCGATCGCAGACTCCGTCGGCCAGCACCATTTTTCTAGTTATTGGCCTGGCTTGTGTGGCGGGCTTTGTCGCGAACCTGCTGGCAAGCGCTGTTCCCCTTGACCCAATGGCCCTGGAGTGGCGAATTGGGTTTACGCAGCAGGTCAGCGGACGTGGCATCTTGTTTTTTCTAGGCCTGGCTATGTTGGTCCATAGCAGTTTGGAACGGCCTGCTCTGGCCCGTTTGCTGGCTTTGGTGTGCCTGGTCGTCGGTATCTTGTTTACGTTGTCTGGGGTGATTGTAATTCGCGATGGGCTGGTGCTCCAAAATCAGGCCGTGCGCAACATCGAAAGCGAAGCTACTGAAATTCGCTCTCAGCTACTGACCGCTCAAGATAACCCCAACCTGCCCGCCGAGGTTACCCCCGAGCGCATTGAAGAAGCTTTGGTACAGGTCGAAACTCAAGCCCAAGCCCTGCTCGAAAACGCCCGCGGTCAGACGACCAAGTCAATGATGTCAATGTTGAGTACCCAAGTAGTCGTTGGCGTTGGGCTAATGGCGTTGGGGCGATTTGGCCTCAAACACAGCCTCTAGGGGCACTTGGCAACTGTGGAACGAGCACTGCTCGTTCTCCGCCGATTCCCGAATGCTTTGCGAATTGCCCTGTATGTTCATCTTTAAGAACTATGGCAGCCCCCACCCTAAATCTTAAGCCTCACCTGCAAACTATCCAGGGCTGGGTAGCCACCCTGGCCAAAGACACTCACGGGCGCTTTGTGCTGCTGGGGCTAACGGTCGGGCTAGTTTACCTGCCAGCCTGGCTGGGCTACTTGTTGCCCAGGGCGCTGCGAGGCAAAGTAGGCTGGTTTTTGGTGCTGTGCATGCTGGGGGTGGCCGCCGCCGAACTGTGGAATCGCCGCACGGTGCTGCAAAAGCTCTCGGCCTCTGGGGAAGATCGCCTGCTGGGCCACCTGCTGATCGTCTGTGCAGCGGTGCTGTTTCCATTTTGCCGTTTTGCCCTCTGGTCCCAGGCCTTTTTGTGGCTGACAATTTTGGCGGGCATTGCCTGTAGCACCTGGGGGGCTAGCTTTTTCACCCGCTTTATCGTGCCAACATTTTTAATTGGCCTGACTACCTACCCGCGCATTGGCTTTGTCTCGCGTTTTTTGTGGGACTTTTTTGCCCCTTACAAATTTCTTGAAGTCAAAATGGCTGAGATTAGCAGTGCCGCCATGCGCGCGGTCGGGTTTCCGGCAGTGCAAGATGGGGTCTACATTACTTTTCCCGAAGGGGCGGTTGAGGTGGGCTGGGGCTGCAATGGCCTTGATATGGCCCTATCAATCGCCGCGACTGGCTTTATTATGGGCATTCTCTACAAACAAAAGCCCCGACAGATGGCGCTGTTAATCTTTATTGCAGTCATTATTTCGCTGATTTTTAATATTCCCCGACTGATGCTGGTCACCATTGCTCACGTGTACTGGGGCGAGTGGTGGTTTAATTTTTGGCACGGCTTTTGGGGCGGGCAAATTTTTGTGGGTTTACTGCTCACTGTGTATTACTACGCCATGATGGCGATGATTGAAAAATCCAAAAAAGAACTAAAAGCATAGCTCTCTACTGGTCGAGGCTGTGGACTTGATGAATTAATGGTGAATTCAAAAAAACATTGCGCTTGGTTTCTCCCCTTTGCAGTTGTACTGTAGCGGCTTTCGTCTGAATGAGAGATAGACCAATTGCTCAAATTTGCTAGTTTCCCTAGCTTCCCAATTTGAGGCGCACTTCACTTATCTGAATATCGCCAAAAAAACCGATGCTTTGATGCATCAAATTGTTAAATGCTTTTATTGTTGTATTAAAGCACCTAGCTTTTTCCTCAAAGCCGCCTGTATAGAGTTATTGTAAAAACTACAGTTAGGACTAGTATTTGCACGTATATCATTCTATACTAAGTGTTGAAGGGTTACTGAGATTTTGAGTTTGATCTCAAGCTGGTTCACTACCAATTAAGTTACTACCACACTTGCGAACCACTGGTTCTATAAACGAGGGGCACTACCAGGTTGTGAGAAATTTAAGTGCATTTGGTTCACGGTTGAGTTGCTTTTGCTAACCGAGATTGCTTAAGTTTTTTGCCACCTAACATATCAATATCTAGAGCCTCTAGCCCTAGACTTGATCTTCAAACTCATTCACCTAAATCCCTCTTTTGCTAAGGACTATGACCACAAAACTGAATCGATTGTCTGTTTCTGCTCTAGCCGCCGGTGCTCTAATGGCCGCTGGATCCTTCGCCTCTCAGCCCGCTCAGGCAATAACCTTTAATACCGTAGACAATACGGTAACCTTTGATGCTTCTAGCATTGGCCAGGAATTTAAGGTCTTCTTTAGAGGTGGCAATGTTGGCAGCAATGCTTTAACACCCAACCCATTTTCTACTGATGGATTGCAGGCAGTAGCAACTTTTGTCCTGACTGCATTTAATGGATCTTCTGCCGATTTTGACATTACGGTAGATAATAACTCGAGTGGCGATGTTACAGCTGCTAGACTCTCTGTGCTTGGCTTCAATGTTGATACTCCGAATGGCCAAGGTAGCTTTAGCTTAGGTGGCACGAGAACTGCCTCAGCTCCTATCGCTGTCGCAAGTGGTAATACACCTCAAAATTTTGGGGATGTAGATGTCTGCTTTAAAACTCCGGGCAGTCAAATCAACAACTGCAATAACGGCAACGGTGGTGTGTTATTGGGTGGTTCACTTACCTTTTCCCCAACCCTTGCTTTTACTAGCCCGGGAGTATCACAATTTACCCTGAGCAATTTCTACGCTCGATACCAAAGCATCAATGGTAATTTTGGTGGCACAACAGTTACCGGAGCCAGCGGCGTAGGAAATGTTGGCGTAGTCCCAACTCCAGCATTATTGCCTGGATTGTTTGGTTTGGGTGTAGCAGCCCTGCGTAAGCGTCAGCAGGAAGAAGGCGAAGTTGCTTAAGAGCATCTTTTAACTTTTGGTTGATTGATTGTTGAGAGCGCTATCTCATAGCTGGGATAGCGCTTTTTTTAACTTAGGTTTAACTAGCATTGATCTCTGGCAAAGTCTAGGTGGTATTTTGTACGTCTGCAAGTAACCGTTTGTGGAAAGTGCTGAGTAAGTATACGGAAGGCAATGAGAATTTATAAAGTTAGTGTAAGGTGGTTGGGGAGACGTGAGTAATTGTAAAGGTACATCGTTAAATCACATCCTCAATCGTGCATTACCTCAGGGCATTTACCTATCAGTTTTGTTTGCCGTCTTTGCCTTTTGCTAACATTAATTTGTCTCTATGGATCCAGCTAGTTGCTACTAGCTGATCCTTACCTAAAGCTTTGAATTGTAGCCACGCGAGTCATCACACCCCTGACAACGGAGACACATTAAATGTACGAGCCTTAGATCGCAGTCTAAGGCTCTAGTAAAGGCATGGAGACGGCATTTATTCCCTGTAGGTTGGAGAAAAAATGACGACTCAAACTCAAAGTGTTCCTAGCCTGATTAAAGGCATTGTTTTTGTAGATGACTCAATCGCCGATGCCGATACCCTGCTCAAAGGCCTCAACCCTGGCCTTGATGTGGTGTTTCTCGACTCGGCTCAGGATGGTATTGACCAAATTACCGAAGCGCTGCGATCGCGCTCTGGCCTAGATAGCATCCATCTGCTCTCCCACGGCGAAGCGGGTGGGCTGACCTTGGGGGCGACGGCGCTTAACACCAACACCCTCGACAGCTATGGCTCGCAGCTCAGCCAGTGGGGGCGATCGCTCAACAGTGGGGCTGATCTTCTGCTCTACGGCTGTAACGTAGGATTCGGCCTCGGCGGCCACAACTTTGTCGATCGTTTAAGCCAGTGGACTCAGACCGATGTAGCGGCCTCTGACGACATTACCGGCAGCGGTGGCGACTGGGAGTTTGAGGTGTTTGCGGGCACAGTAGAGGCAACTTCAGTATTTAGTGCTGAGGCCCAGGGTAGCTATGGTGGCAGCCTTAATACTGTCACAATTACCAGCACCGCCGACAGTGGCCCCGGTTCGCTACGGGCCGCCATTGCCGCCGCCCCCGCTGGTAGCGTGATTAAATTTGCCACAACCCTGGCCAACAAAACCATCAACCTCACCAGCGGCGAGATTTTTCTGGGCCGCAATATTACCATCGACGGCAGCGGGGTGTCTAACCTGACCCTTAGCGGCAACAACCGCAGCCGCATCTTTCAGGTGGGCAATTCTCAGTCACCTGTGCAGGCGACCTTCAAAGGGTTGACTTTAGTCAACGGCAACGGCCAGGGCGCTCAAGTTCCGGGTATGGGCGGTGCCATTAACGGTGCCAACTTTGTCGGCATCACGCTGGTTGACACCTTGCTTAAAAATAACAAGGCGGACCGAGGCGGGGCGCTACAGGTAGGTGCTGGAGCCCAGGTCACTATTCGGAACAGCGTATTTGACAGCAATGATGGCACCCTAACCAACAACGGCAAAAGCGGTGGCGCTATTTCTACCAACAGTGCTGGAGGAGCTGGCGGACTAGGTTTCCTCGTCGTTGAAAACTCACAATTTACCAATAACAAAGGGTATGTTGGTGGAGCGATTTATAACATATCGAGCCCTTTGACGGTCAAAAACTCTACGTTTTTGAACAATACTTCTAAGCGAGAGGGCGGAGCAATTTTCTCCGATGGTGCTGGCCCAGGCGGCGCTGGCACTACCCAGGGCGGCACAATTTACATTGCCAATAGCTGGTTTGAAGGCAACAAGTCTACTGATGGCGGCGGTGCTCTATATATTTGGAGTTATGGGCCTGACAAACTGCGGGTAGAAGATAGCACGCTGGTAGGCAATACCGTGACTCCGGGAACCTATAGCCGGGGACGAGGGGGTGGACTTGAAGTCAATGGCGGCAGCGTCATACTCCGCAACGTAGCGGTGGCCAACAACGTCGCCCAAACTCAGGGAGGCGGGCTGTGGGTGCAGACCAGTTTGCCGGTAGATATTACCAACAGCACTTTTTCAAGTAATCGGGTTAACCAGGATGCTGGTGGGGCCATGTTCATCAACACTGGTGCTTCAACACCGGTCAACATCACCAATTCCACCATTGTCAACAACTTTGCTGGACGCGCCAACGGGGCGCTGTGGATGAACGGCGGCAATAAAGACTCAATTACCCTGCGCAATTCGATTGTTGCTTTTAACAGAGCGGTTGATGCGAGGCAGAACCAAGTCGGCTACACCCCTCGCGATGGCGGTGGCAACATTGAGTTTCCAGCGCCGGTAAATTCTGGCCCGCGCGTAGCCACCAATAGTCGCATTGTCGATCCCCTGCTGGGTCCGCTGATGAAAATTGGCGACGATCTGGTGCATCCGCTGCTAGCAGGCAGCCCAGCCATCAATACTGGGGTAAAAGGCACGGGCGTGCCCACCCAAGACCAGCGCCAGTTTACCCGTGACTCTCTGCCCGATGTGGGAGCCTTTGAGCGCGGCGGTTTACCAACGACCGGCGGCAGCGGCAACGACGTGCTTTTAGGCACTTCAGCCAACGATAGCCTCTCGGGCGGCGACGGCAACGACACTCTGCTAGGGCTGGGCGGGGCCGATACCCTAACTAGCGGTGCCGGGGCCGATCGCATCGTTTATACAGGGCGATCGCAGGCCGAGGCCTTTAGCCAGTCATCCCTGGCAGCGCTCGACCGCATTGTCGGGTTTGATGCCACCCAGGGCGATCGCATTCAGCTTGACTACGACAACAACCTGCTCACCTCTGAGCGACCATCGGGTCTATTTAATGCTGGTCTAAAAGCTGGTGCCACCCTGGAGCAGGCCGCTCTGGCCGCCTACCAAGATAAAGATCAAGCAGCCAGTGGAGCGCAGGTTATGGCGGCAAATCAGGCAGTATTTTTCCGCTGGGGAACTCGTACATTCCTATCGGTCAATAACGGTACCGCTGCCTTTTCTAGAGACACCGACCTGGTGGCTGAAGTAACAGGCATACGCATGGTCGGGAGCGACTCTACGGCTGGGAGTTTAACGGTGACTAACTACTTTGCCTAAAGTAGTTTGGGCAAAGCAGTAGGTGTAAACTTCATCCTCTTCTTACACCTACTGACACACCAAAACTCTTAACTTTACTGCCGCTCAGCTACACTTAAAATGAGGACTGCAACGCGGTTGTAGTCCTCTGAAATTCCCAGGTCATTTACCTAATTAGATAGTTTAGCAATCATGCTTAGACGGCAACTCAGGGATAGTCTACCGCTGTTCTTTTCTAGGAGTTGCACACTAGCAATGCAAAAACACATTTTTAGCAAGACATCTCTTGGTATTGCGGCTGCGATCGCAGGGGCTGCAATGGTCATTCAGGCTCCTTCCGCCAACGCGGCCACGTTTGGCCCTAGCCCCTATGTTCGGGCCAGCGATAGTCCTTTTTCAGGGGTTAACTTTAGCGGCGGGTATTTTCATCTCGAAGACTTTGAAGATGGAAGATTAGACACCCCAGGAGTAACCTTGACTCCTGGATCAGCGAATGTTCTATCTCCTGCCCCTCTGACAGATTCTGTGGATGGTGACGCCGGTGGTTTGAATGGTAACGGAAATGATGGTCACAGCCTCTATTCCAATGGAAGTAACACTCTTCGATTTACCTTTGATACCTCGGTACTTGGTAAGCTACCCACCCACGTTGGCATTGTCTGGACAGATGTTGGATTTGTTACTTCGGGTCTCGATGGGTTCGGCGACGTCGTCTTCAGAGCCTTTGGTGCAAGTAATCAACTGCTGGCCCAAATTACCGGAACTAACCTCGGTGATGGGCTATTTGGTGGCCAAACCGCTGAAGATCGCTTCTTTGGCGTTAAAGACTTGGGGGGTATTTCTTATTTCGAAATCTCTATGCCTAACAGCATCGATTGGGAAGTTGATCATCTTCAGTATGGTTATCAGCCTATTCCTACCCCAGCCTTACTGCCGGGGCTAATTGGCATGGGGGTAGCAGCCTTGCGCAAGCGCCGAACCGATGAGGAACAGGCCTCCTAGGGTCATATTGGTGATCAACTTCTAATACCAGTTCTTTGTGATAATGCCACTGATGACCCCTTCGGCTCCGCTCATAGGATGCTGGCTGAGCGGAGTCGAAGCTAGCAATAGGTAGCCATCACTGAAAGAAATTGGTATAGATGCTCCAAAGGCTCCTGCTGAGCAGCAGGAGCCTTTTTAGATTCAGCGTTGCTAACCTTAAACATCCAGTGAAGTTGGAATAAACCTGGCGGAAATTGTCCTCACTCCTTGAAAAAGGTTGAAGTGAGCCTGGCTCTGGTGGTGCGTGCTCTCTTCACCCTAGCCCTAAGCATTTTATAGATCTGGAGTTTTACCTATGGTTGGTGCCTCAAATCCGCTCTCTTCCCCCTCTCTCAGCGGTCAGGCGATCGCCCGTGTGGTCGGTCTGACCTGTGTGTTTGGCTTTATTGTCGATATGACAGCCCTCACCTTTCCACTGGGGTCGGGTACGGCCTGGCGGGTGGGGCTGCTGCAGCAGATGGGCGATCGCAGTATTGTGTTGCTGATTGGCATTGCTCTGCTGATCTATAGCGCCTGGGACAATCAGAATCTGCGCAAAACCCTGAGCTACGTTACCTTAGCCTTGGGTTCCCTGTTCCTACTTATTTGTCTTTTTGTAGTACGCGAGAGCTTCTCCCTACATTCTCAAGCCGTAAACAACATTGGCAGTCAAGCCACACAGCTACAAACCCAGGTTGAGCAAAGCCGCTCTAACCCTGAGATTGCCGCCAATGCCACCGAAGACGACTTTGCCAACGCCCTCAGGGCAATTGACACTCAGGCAGAAACCCTGCGACAAAATGCCAAAAACACCATTACGCGATCTGGTATTGCCAGTACCAGTAACTTTGCTGTAGTAGGTATTGGGCTGCTTAGTCTGAGCCGTGTGGCGGGAGGCGCGAAAGGTAAAATTGCTGGACGCAGCACCAAAAAGATGAGAAAAACGGCGTAACCTCTTCGGGTTTAGCTTAGTACAACCCTAGGTTTACAGTGCTTGCGATCGCTTTACCGAGTCTCCAGTAGCTAGGCTTGAGACGATTCCCCAAAGGGGATGCTACGCGATGGTCAAAGACCGGCCTTGGTGGGCGATCGCCCTGCTCCCGGCACCAGCGAAATCAAATCCTCAATATTTTGCTGCATGGTGCGGCAGATCGCATCCAGCGGCAGGTCATTGGCGTCGTGGCCGAAGGGGTTTTCGATCTCAATGCCGATCTCCTCGATGCCAAACACCGCAAAGCTGATCAGCCCCACCAGCAGGGGCGTACCCCAGCCCACCGAATCCACCATTTGAAAGGGCAGGGCCAGACAGTACAGCATCAGCAGCTGCTTCAGGTGAATGCTGTAGGCCACCGGCATAGGCGTTTTGAGAATGCGCTCGCAGCCGCCCAGGGCATCCACCAGGTCATCTAGCGTCTCTAGGCAGTAGGTGAGCTGGTAGGGGTTGAGGGTGCCCCGGCACTGCTGGGTTTGCAGGTAGTCGGCCACCCAGAAGGCGATTTCCAGGGGCGGGTTATTCATCTGCCGCAGTTTGGCGAATTGGTCGACGGTGAGCAGACTGGCCAGTTCGGCGTCGGGGGCTTCGCCGCGCAGGTGCAGCTTCATGGCGATCGCAAAGGCGGGTAACTGGCGCACGACTGCCATTTTGGCCTCGTAGTCTCCAGGCTGGGGCGTTTCGATCGCCACCCACATCTGCCGGGCCAGGTTGCGGGTCAAATTCACCACGCTGCCCCACAGCTTGCGACCTTCCCAAAACCGCTCGTAGGAGGTGTTGGTGCGGAACACTAGCAGCAGACCCAGCACCAGACTGGGCACCAGCGACCCTAAGATCGGTGACGCCACCGGCCAGTCCCGACTGTAGAGCAGCAGGATGCCTACCGAAAAGACGGCGCACAGCAGTACTCGGGGCATCACCGCCGGGATCACCGACCCCCGCACGCTAAACAGCAGCTTAAACCAGTCTTGCTCGTAGCGGCGCATGTTGCGCTTGATGGGTTGATCAGGCACCCGTTAACTCTCTCCCGCGATCGCAATTGACCTGGTGATATTTCCCGGCATTGTAGACGCTCTACCAGAGTGGATTTGTTTCTTGGCCCACGGTAATACTTTGGTCTACCGTGAGCGCTTCGTTTAGATTTAAGGGACCAGTAGTTTAAACCGTGACGGCGTAGTCGATCAGCTGCAGCAATCGCGATCGCAGCGTCTCTAGGCCCATGCGCTCGGTGGCAGAGATAAACAGGGCGTTGGGGTACTCGTCCTGGGCGATCGCCAGGGTTTCGCTGCTAACCCGGTCGGCCTTGTTAAACACCAGCAGCATTGGCCCCGGCACAATTGGCATTTCTTTGAGAATGCGCATCACCCAGTGGATCTGGTCTTGCCAGGCCGGGTGCGACACATCGACCACGTGGAGCAGGGCATCGGCCTCGGTCACTTCTTCGAGGGTGGCGCGAAAGGCATCCATCAGCGAGGCGGGCAGCTCTTCGATAAAGCCCACGGTGTCGGTGACGACTAGCTGGGTGGTTTCATTTGTATCGGGGTCGGTAATGGCCAGGCGACGGGTGGTGGGATCGAGGGTGGCAAACAGCTGGTCGGCGGCGTAGACCTCAGAGTTGGTCAGGGTGTTAACCAGGGTTGACTTGCCCGCGTTGGTGTAGCCCACCACGGCGATCGAGGGCAGGTTGTCGTCCTGGCGGCGGTGGCGCAGGCGGGCGCGATGGGCCTGGAGCTGGTTGACTTCCTGCTGTAGTTTGTTGATTCGTCGCTGAATGGCTCGGCGCTCGGTCTCTAGCTTGGTTTCACCGGGACCACGGGTGCCAATGCCGCCCCCCAGTCGCGACATGGCCTGGCCGCGTCCTTTGAGCCGGGGCATTTGGTACTCTAGCTGGGCTAGCTCTACCTGCAGCTTACCGGCCCCGCTCTTGGCTCGCTGGGCAAAGATATCGAGAATGAGTTCGGTGCGATCGACGACGCGCAGGCCCACCATGTCTTCCAGGTTGCGCACCTGCATGGGCGACAGATCGCGATCGAACACGATCAGGTTGGCCCCTACGGTTTGGGCGGCCAGGGCGACTTCCTGCACCTTACCAGCTCCCAGTACGGTCTGGGGATGGGGGCGGGGGCGCTTTTGGTAGAGGGTTTCTAGCACTTCACCGCCAGCGCTGTCGACCAGGCGCTCTAGCTCCTCGAGGCGGGTGTGAAAGTGGTCGTCGCTCTGGTCTTGGGTGAAGAGGCCTACAACCAGCACGCGATCGCGTGTGTCTTCGACCTGTAGGGCGGTAAAGGCGCGGCTAAACTCAGCCTCTAGCCCTTCGGCCAGGGCAAGAAAGTCCTGCTGGGCCAGAGCGTCTAGATCAATGGGCTCAGACACCAGCCAGCGCTGCTCGGGGTGCGGCACCAGGTGGGCCAGGTAAGCACTTTGAATGTAGCCGGTCGCGCCGCCGCCGCGGCGGGTAAAGCCGGTGCCCGTCAGCGCCAGCACCGCCAGCACGTCGAGCCGCTGCAGGGCCATGGCCGTGAGAATCGCATCGCTGGGTGGGTCGAGCTCAAACTGAGTGGCCACGCAGCGAATGCCGCTGAGGCGCTCGGCCCCGTAGCGCGGCAGCTCTGAGGGCGGAATTTGGGTTTGCCTAAGCGTGCCCACTCCGACTCGAATTACCTGGCCGCGCCGATTGATGTAGGCGCACAGGGGGCTGTCGATGTCGGTGCTGACCGCTGCAAGGCGCTGGGCAAACTCGGGGGTGACCACGCAATCGCCCGGCAGCCTCTGGTGGTAAAGACGCTGCAGCTGCTTGAGCTGGCTGGGTTTGAGACCCTTTAGATTTCCGTAAACCGTTTCGATAGGGCTAGTCCCCCCCTGGGATCGATGGGATATGCCATAGTAATGGGGCCGAAGTGAGAGCGTCAACGACATCCATGGCACCACAACATTCTAACGATCGCTCTGGCCGGGCTGGCGATCGCCGCCAGGGCGGTTTTATTCGGTGGTCAACCCCATCTCGGCGACAGGGCCAGCCCGACAGGCTCGATCCTGGTTTTGTAGTCGATCGCAAACAGCTTTACAAGTATTTAGATTCTCTAGAGGGGTTCTCAGGTGAATAGGCTGTCCCAAGGGCATTGCCTGTGCACCTGACCAGGGCAAAAAAAATGAAAATCGTCCGATTTTGGTCTATAACACTCCTAAAATTCAATACGCTCAGTGAGAATTGGGTGTATCCTTATCTCGAGTTTGACTCCGAGCCCATTTAGACGTGGAGTTATGTCTATAGGAAGCTACGTTTCCTTAACTGGGCTCGGTATGCTAATAGACCTTAACTAAGCCCCTGGGATAAGCCGTCATGAATGACTATCAATCGGATACTGCATTTACAGAGCCCGTAACGCCGGTGCCCGATCCGGTAATTGACGTAGACACGTCAGAATCCACCACTGATAGCTTGGGGGAGGAGGCCACCCGCCAGGTTCAGATCGTGTGGGATAAGGTGTCTGGGCTACTGGGCGACCTGCCAGACTATGTATCTGTGTTTTTTAAGCGCTACCGTCGGCCCATTGTGACGGTGGGTTTGATTATTGCCGCCATTATTGCGGTCAAGCTGGTGCTGGCTCTGCTTGATGCCATTAACGACTTCCCGCTGCTGGCCCCCACCTTCGAGCTGATCGGGCTGATCTACAGCGGCTGGTTCCTCTATCGCTACCTGCTCAAAGCCTCCAACCGGCAAGAGCTGCTGGGCGACATTGCCGCCATCCGTGACCAGGTGTTAGGGAAGGGCCAGGTGTAGGTGCCATGGCACTACTCCCTACTTTACCTTAGTACGGTTAACTGCCCCCTGTGATTCAGGGTCGCGCTTTCTATACTGGTTGTAGATGCAACGGGTGGTTGTGCGGTCGTTAGAACCCAGGGGGTTCGTTTGCTTATGGCGCAAGTAGTGGCGCAGACAAAGACAATTACCCAAGCGGTAGAACGTTTGGGCTATCGAGTGACCGTGGGGGATGTGGCCGCTGAAGCCGGTATGCCCCTGATGGAGGCACAGCAGGGGGTTTTAGCCCTGGCCTCTGAGGTGCAGGCTCACCTCCAGGTGGCCGAGTCGGGCGAGATCGCCTACGTCTTCCCCAAAAATATTCAGGCAATTTTGTGGAGCAAATCCTGGCGGCTGCGGTGGCAGGCAGCCTGGGAGAAAGTGTGGCGGGTCTTGTTTTACCTGATCCGCATTTCCTTTGGCATTCTGCTGATTTTGTCGCTGGTGCTGATTGTGGTGGCGATTACCCTGCTGGCGATCGCAGCCAGTAGTGCAGGCCAGCAAAACGACAACCGCAACCGTGGCGGCGGCGGCATGATATTTCTGCCCCGGATATGGTTTGGCCCCAGAATGTTTCGCAGCTTTGAACCTCCCAGTGCTCGCCGTCATCGCCAGCCTCGCACTCAAGAGGAGATGAACTTTTTGGAGGCGATATTCTCCTTCTTATTTGGCGATGGCGACCCCAATGCCGACCTCGACGATCGCCGCTGGCAGAGCATTGCTCAGGTAATTCAAGCCAATGGTGGGGCCGTGGTCGCCGAGCAAATCGTTCCTTTCCTAGATGATCTGGGCAAAGGCTGGGATCGCGATCTCGAAGACTTTATGGTGCCGGTGCTGAGCCGCTTTAATGGGGTACCCCAGGTTAGCCCCCAGGGCGGTATTGCCTATCAGTTCCCAGAGTTGCAGGTGACCGCCAACGAGCGTCGCCGCCTGCGGCCACCCCAATTTTTACGTGAAATTCCCCGCCGATTTAGCCAGGCTAGCTCGGGTCAAATTATGGCCGCAGTCGGCCTGGGCGGGGCCAACCTAATTGGGGCACTGGTGCTGGGCAGCATGCTGCGAGATCAGGCTCTGGTGTATCAACTGGGTGGCGTTGTGGCCCTGGCAAACTCGCTCTACTGGGTGCTGCTGGGCTATGGCGCAGCCTTCCTGGGCATTCCCCTAGTGCGCTACTTCTGGGTGCAGTGGCAAAACCGGCGCATTGAGGCTCGCAATGCCGAGCGCGAGCAGCGGGCCGCAGAACTCAACCAGCCTACCGCCGATCAGCGCGAAAAGCTCGCCTTTGCTGAAACCCTCACCGGTCAGACGGTGCTGGGTACCGATAACCTGGCCTACACCACCGAGAGTGATCTGACCGATCAGGAAGTGGCCCAGAGGGACAAGATTAACGCCGAGTGGCAGCGGTTGCTAGAGCAGCGGGGGAGGGGGGAGTAGGAGGGTGGGAGAGTGGGAGAGTAGGAGAGTAGGCGGGTGGGAGAGTGGATGTGTGGATGCGTGGATGCGTGGATGGGAGATCAGGATCTCTTTTGCCTCATCCACCCGCTTACCCATCTACCCGCCTACCCGCCTACCCGCCTACCCATCCACCCCCTAACGCGGATCGACGATCGCTCCAATAAACAGCAGCGTGCCCGTGTTGCGATCGCGGATGGCTGCTATGAAAGGCCGTTCGACCACCATTTCAAAGGGGGGATCGGGCGGTAGAGCAGCGGAGGTGGGCATGATGCCGATCGCGGTGCTGGCGGTGGCTTCGGTGCCCTCTTCGTTGACTTCAATAAAGGTTTTGTGGCGCACCTGGTTAATAAAAGCTTCTAGCTCGGTCAGGTTCGAAAAGTTGGCCTGGCCGAGTTCGAAGGCGATGCCCATGCCTAGGGTTTCTAGGGCTGGGATCAGATCGGCTTCGTATTCAAACTGAAATTTGGGCAGCTGAATTTCGCCGGGGCGCGATCGCATCTGGCTCATCCAGCTCTGCCAATTTTCGGCGGTGAGCTGGGTAGAAAACTCGGCCAGGTCGGTGTCGGGGGCGGGCAAAATTACCTCCAGACTAAGCGAGGCGTTTCCGTAGGGCAGACTGACCGCTTGAAACTGGTCGGTTTCTAGATACCGATAGTCGCCGTTTTGGGCCATCAAGGGATGCCGAATGGTCTCGCCGTTGGTCAGGGTGAAGGGGCGATCGCGGGTTTGGGCGGGGTCAAAGGCTTCGCTCCAGGCTCCTTTGAAGTAGATGGCATTGACCAGCACCAGCAGCTGATCGGCGCTCAGCTGGTCAACGATGGTGGGAATGCGATCGCGGGTTTGGGCTTTGACCCAGTTGTTAATGCGATCGGCGGCGCTAGGCTGGCTGAAGTCGAGAGCGGCCACCTCCGCACTGTAGGTGGCCTGCATCCGCTCAATGTAGTCGGCTCGCACTGGTAGCTCCTGATTGACCCAGAGAGAATTGGCGATTTCAAGCGCTACCTCAGGGTCGAGCTGGGTTAAATACTGGGTTAGGGCCTGGTTGCCTGCGTTGATTTGGTCGATGTCTAAACCCTGAATCTTGAGCGTGTTGGCGATCGCTGCCTGGGTTTCGCCGCTCGCGCCGTTATAGGCCATTGCCAGGGCCAGGGCTACGCTGGTAGGCGATACCAGCACGTTGTCGTTGGGGGTTTCCTGACGCAGCTGGTCAAACAGGGCAAAGCCAAAATCGATATGGGCCTGGGTTAGGTCTTGATTCACGGTGGGGGCTACAGGAGGCTCTTGAGCTAAATGGTTGGCGGGAGGGGCAGCGGGGGCAGGGGGCTGAGCCTGGAGCTGAGCCCAGCCCAGGGTTAGGGCGGCTAACCCGCCAGAAAGCGCGGCCCACCCCATCCATCGGTGTTCCATAACAGAGGTATTAATTAACGCTGCACCTACCTTGTCACGGGGGAATGGGGTAGGGCGGCCCGGTTGCAGGAATGGAAACTGAGTAATGCTTCTACTCCTGTGGGATAGCTGTCTCGGCTGTCCATTCAAGCCAGGCAAGACGCCTATCCCACCAGGCAAACCAAGATTCAGCTGATGCCCCTAGAACTGAATCGATCGAGCGATCGCCACGCAATCTCTAAAGGCCGCATCGGTCTTTACCCCCTGCCAGTCCATTGACGGAATTGCGGCTCGGTAGCCCTGGACTTGCAGAGCTGCGATCAGCTGATCCCGATTGGGAATATCCATCTGCCCCCGCCGCCCAATTTCGCCGAGGGGATAGTAGTAGGGCGGCAGGTCATTTTCCTGAGTCATGATCGCCAGCAGCCTGGCCTGCGATCGCCAGCCCCACCCCTCTGCTAACTCCTGCATCTGCGCCAGCGTAGGCCCATCGTGCAGTGATCCCAGCCACATCGGCCCGCTCACCACAGCAGTATCTGCAGTTCCACAGGGGCAGGGCACCCGGCCCAGGTGTCGCCAATCCACCATTTGAAAATGGCCGCAGCGGTGGCAGTAGGCCAAGAAGCCGTAGGTTGCATCGCTCAGCGTCGGCTTGTTCACCAACCGCACCATCACCCGGTGCACCTGGCCTGTAAATAGCGAAAACACCGGTTCAATACCCAAGCTTCGGGCCGCTGCGGTCTGGGCAACGTGGCCGAGCATGAGCCGTAGACCCTGTTCGTGGACGGCGGGGTGCGATCGCGCGCAGGCTCCGTAGGTGCGCAAACTGCGTTCTGGGTCGTGACCGCTGGTAGCACGCCCATCGGTGCTGGTCAGGTAGAGCATTCCGCCCAGGCGCGTGGCCCACAGCCCAGTGCTGACGTAGGGGGCGGGGCTGCCAAAGTTGTCAATATCGACCAGATCGTAAAAGTCGCGCTGCTGATAGCAGGTAAAAAAGACCTGGTTGGCATCGTGATGGGTAAGGCGGCAGGCGTCGGCGGGCAGGGCGGCGAGGTTTTGAGTCAAAAGATCACCCAGGTCGGGGTTACCTTCGTTAGCCCAGACCCAGTCGGCTCCCGCCTCTAGCCCGTAGCGCAGGGGCCGCACGCCGCAGCCGGTCATAGCGTCGAGCACCCGCAGCTGACCGTGGCGCTGGCGATAGACAGCGGCGGCCAAAATGGCCAAGTCGCGGGCGATCGCGCTTTGGGGGCGATAAAAGGCCGACCCTACATTGAAGGTGACCTTGCCTTCACGAACTAAATCCTGGGCTAGCCCCACGGTCACCCGGCGGCCTCTACGGCTTTGGCGATCGCGCTCTCCAGGGTGAGCTTGTCGAGATCGGTGAGCACAAACACTTCTTGAACGGTTTTACCCTTGCGGGCAATCAGCTTGAAGCCACCGCGAATGGGAACTGATACCTTGACGCGCAGCTCGGGCGAGTGGGCTCTTACGTTTGCAATCACCCCTGGGGTAACGGTGCCAATGCCGGTCTGTTCTAAGAGGCGTTCGAGGATGGGAATCAGCCCGGGCAGATGGGTGGAGTGGTTCCAGACTAGGCGACCGTCCGAAGCTTGTGTCATGTGAGGATTTAAGAAAGATTTAAGAAGACATTACTTTGATTATGCTTTCTCGAGGGGTGCCATCGTCAAGCCAGCCCGAGTAAGTTGGGTGTGGTACAGCTCGGCCTGCTCCAGTGGCCCAACCCAGACAACTGCCTGGCCATCGTGGTGCACCTGGTTGGTGAGCTCCCAGGCGCGATCGCTGCCCATGCCCGGAATGTACTTCATCAAACAGGCCGCCACATGCTCAAAGGTATTGAAATCGTCGTTGAGGACGATGATCTTGTAGTTGGGGTACGGCTTGCGCGTAGTTTGGCGGGTCTTTTCAGGGGCAATGGCAGGCGCTGAGGAAACCGCTTGGGGCAAAACCGAAATCATGGAGGCTGATCCTGAACGTAATATCGGGCAAGTACTCGCTAAATCAGGGCTTGACCCTTAATAGTGTATCGAATTCTGTAAATCTTCCCCAGCTGACGCCAATCCTTTCAACCTGAGCTGGCTGTCAACGATTGGGCGGGCCAAGTTGTCTACAGCGACAGCACTCGCTCTAGCTTGGGAATGGTGAGGGGGAGGTCGATGTAGGCGTCCGCTGCCACCAGCGTGGCGATCGCTGCATCCTGAGGGCACAGAATGGCGACTTTGATAGGCTGGGGCACTCGCGGTGGCTTGAGCTGCTGCAGGTGGGCGGCTAGGGCGGGGTTGCGGGCTTCGCGATCGCCCACAATCAGCAGATGGGGCACATTCACCGCCAGCTGCTGCTGCACCTCGGCCCAGCTGCGGCAGCCGTTCACCTGCCACCCGCAGGCTCGAACGTAGGCCACCAGCGCCCGGTGATGGTCGAGGTCGGTATCGATGACCACGAGGCGTTGCCCCCCGGCCCCCAACAGCGGCGCGCCGATCGTTTGGGCAGTTGACGATGTGCTACCCCCCGGCCCGTGGATTGGCAACTGCAAAAAGAACTGGCTGCCCCGCCCCACCACCGACTCAACCCGCAGATAACCCCCGTGAAGCTGGGCCAGCTGGCGAGTCAGAGACAGCCCCAGACCCGCACCATCGTACTGACGGTTGAGCTCGTGATCGAGCTGGGTAAAGGGCTGAAAAATCTGCTCCAGCTGATCGGCCGGAATGCCAATGCCGGTGTCTTCAACTTTAAATTCTATTTGGGTATCGCGGCGCTGCACCGCCAGCGTGACCTGCCCCTGGGGCGTAAACTTGACGGCGTTCGACAGCAGGTTGAGCAACATCTGGCGCAGGCGACGCTCGTCGGCCAAACAGGTGTCGGCGTCGGTTGCCCCCCGATAGGCTAGCGTCAGCCCCTTCTCGGCGGCGCGGGGCTGGATCATAGCCAAACACGATTGACACAGCTCCGGCAGCGATACCTCCGTCAGCCGCAGGTGCTCCTGGCCTGACTCCACCTTAGACAGATCGAGAATGTCGCTGATGATGGCCAGCAGGTGCTCACCGCTGCCGTGGATGTAGTTCAGGTACTCCACCTGTTTGGCGTTGAGCGGACCCACTACCTGGCGGGACAGCAGCGCCGACAGCCCCAGCACGGCGTTGAGCGGGGTGCGCAGCTCATGGCTAATCATGGCTAAAAAGCGGCTTTTGGCCTGGCTGGCGGCTTCTGCTGCCTGGCGCTGAGCCTCTAGGGCCTGGGTGCGCTGGGTCTGCCGAGCCTGCTCGAGGTAGCCGCGATCGCGGCTGGCCTGGTGCCGAGCTAACACCTGCTGCAGTTGCTCAAAGGCGGCCTCGTCTCGACAGAGGGGCCGTAGGTCGTCCAGAGGGTTAGCAGTCATGGTAAAACGGGGCGTCGGGCTGATGGGTAATCCGGCGAGCCGGCCTCTGGCCAGGTTTACCCCCATTAAACCCCACCGGGCTGGGGCCGTCGCATTCTGAAACTATTGTTTAGGGCTGATATTAGAGGCTGATATTTAGGGCTGGCCCTCCGGTTGGGGGACCGCTGCGAAATGCTGAAAGCCCTGGTTAAAACTGAGTACAGTGGGGGGCACTGCGTCTGCGGGCTGCAGCTCAACGCCCAGGGTCGCTGTTGTTTCGCCGACGATGGTGCAGTTGCTCCCCAACTCGGTCCGCAGCGCTCTGGCCTGGGGCCAGGGCAGACACAGCACCAGCTCAAAGTCTTCGCCACCGTAGAGGCACCAGTCGATTGCCTGCGATCGCCCCACCCAGGTCGCTACCGCTGGGTCAATGGGCAGGTCGTCCGCCCGCAGCACAGCTCCAACGCCGCTGGCCTGGCACAGGTGCAGCACCGCGTTAGCCAGGCCGTCGCTGGAGTCCATCGCGGCGATCGCGTCTGTGTTGGCCTCGGCCCCCAGCACTTGCCCCAGAACGGCGATCGCATCAAAACGGGGCTGGGGCCGCTGGTGGGCGGCTACCCAGCGATCGCGATCGGCCTCGGCTACCTCTACGCCCCGCTCGGGGTGCAGCAGTAGCTCCAGCCCCGCCCGCGACAGCCCGTGGTGACCCGTGGCCACAATCGCCTGCCCCGGCTGAGCGCGGTGGCGGTAGAGGGCGCGCTCAGGCCGCACGCTGCCCAGGGCCGTAATGGCCACGCTTTTGGTGTCGGCGCGGCAGAGGTCGCCCCCCAGCACCACGCCGCCCCAGCGGCTAAGGCCAGCGGCCATGCCCTCATATAGCCCTTCTACCCAGGCTAGGGGGGTGTGCCCCGGCAGGCTCAGGCCCACAGTAATGCCCACCGGGCTTGCCCCCATGGCGGCCAGGTCAGAGAGATTGGCGGCGACAGCGCGCCAGCCCACATCGGTCGGGGCGGTGGTGCGATCGCTGAAGTGGACCCCATCGACCAATACGTCGGTGGTGACGACCAGGCGCTGATCGGGGGGCAGGGCCACCACCGCTCCGTCGTCGCCAATCACATCCCCAGGGCAGAACCGGAACAGCCGCTGCAGCAGCCCCAGTTCCCCCAGCTCGGCAATGGTTTGTGGGTCGCTCACGGGCAGGCCAGAGAAACAGACTTAGGCGGGCTGCACCAGGTTGTCGGCCCCGGCAACCACCCGAATTGATTCGATGCGATCGCCCTGGGTGAGCTGCTCTAAAACCTCTTTATTCTCGACCACGTAGCCAAACACCGCATAGCGCCCGTCCAGCAAATTGAGCCCCGCTGGCGTCATCTCGGGTTCAAACAAGAAAAAGAAAAACTGCGACGAGCCGCCGTTGGGGTCGGTATTGGGGCGGGCCATACCCAGGGTGCCAAAGGCCGAGAAGGGCAGCACCGGCGCATCTAAAAAGCGACCAATGTCTTCTAAGGTGGTGCCGTAGACCGGGGCCTCGTCACCCTTGACCAAAATTTCGAGGGGTATAGCCCGGTAAGCCTTGGTTTTAGGGTCGACAAAGCCGTCTTCGGGGCCAGCCGGGTCGCCTGTTTGCAGCACGTAGTTGTCTTCGGCTCGGGTAAACTCCATGCCGTCGTAGAAACCGCGCTGCACTAAGTCGATAAAATTGCCGCCGGTTACCGGAGCGCTGTAGCCATCGATGACGGCCTGCATTGTGCCCTTGCTGGTTTTAATTTCCACCGTAGCGCGGCCCTTGAGCTGGGGTAGGGCGTCGTACTCCGGCGGCACAGCGTAGGGAAAGTCTGTCACCATCAGCTCTTCAATGCGGCTGACGTCGTCGAGAATAGCCGCTCGCTTGAGCCATACGGTCTCGCGATCGTGCTGGTCAACCGCCTCTCGCAGAGGCACCAGCTGGGTTTCGATGTCGTCAAGGTAGGAGATTGCGGCCGCCCGCTTACCGCTGGGCACCGCTGCCAGCATGGTTTCCCGATTGCGCATTAGAATGCGCTCCACCTTGGTCAGGTCTTTGCCCATGGGTCCCCAGCGCTTGCTGCGCAACCAGTCTGAGAGACCTTCCAGGGTGGCCTGCACCGTTCGAATATCCGGGTTGTCGATGGGCAACGAGTAGCGCAGCAGCGCCCGACCGTCGGTAATGGCGTTGCCCGGGGGCAGGTAGGCCACCAGCGGACCAGTCGGCAGGGCATTGGCTGTGGCCGCCGGACCAAGCCACAGGCTGACCATCACCACCAACCCCCACCCCAGCCGCGCCAAAAGCCGTGTCAGAGTACTCCCGCCTAAACCCAGCCGTTTGTTCATTGCCTGCATGTTCTTGGCCATAACGTCATTTTCCGCCCCAGGCGGCCTCTGTCCTGCAGCGCACTGCGCCCCTACAATCTTGTCATACTCTGGAGCCCCCCTGGCCTTGCTCCTCCGACCCCGGTCCTCTGACTTAGGCCACTCCCTCTGGGGCAAGGCGTTATCTCTAGCTGAGCTAGGCTTTAGAGGAGTGGCGTTCTGATTCGTCTAGCCTGAGGTCTGGTTAGGGGCAAAATCCTGTGGGAAATGGCCATAGGGGGGTAAAATGAGATGCCAAATAAAGACTGTCCACCGTAGCCAGCGCCATGATTTCTAGCAACGACTTTCGCACCGGTACCTCCATTGAGCTAGACGGCTCCGTCTGGCGCGTGGTCGAATTTCTCCACGTTAAGCCGGGTAAAGGCTCTGCCTTTGTGCGCACCAAGCTCAAGAATGTCAAATCTGGCAACACCGTTGAAAAAACCTTTCGAGCTGGCGAAACCGTACCCCAGGCGGTGATTGAAAAGCGAGACATGCAGCACACCTACCGCGATGGCGAAGACCTCGTCTTCATGGATATGGAAACCTATGAGGAAGTGCGCCTGACTACCGATGAGATTGGCCCCCAGGTGAAATATCTAAAAGAGGAAATGGCCGTCAGCGTAGTGAGCTGGAATGGTCAAATTTTAGAGGTTGAACTGCCTAACTCCATTGTGCTAGAAGTCACTCAAACCGACCCTGGGGTGAAGGGCGACACCGCTACCGGCGGCACCAAGCCCGCCATCCTTGAAACCGGGGCCCAGGTGATGGTGCCGCTGTTTATCTCGATTGGCGAAAAAATTAAGGTTGACACCCGCACCGACACCTACCTGGGCCGCGAGTAGAGCAACCGTCGTCAACATGCAATGGTGTCCAAGCGATCTAAGCCGCCTCTGGCTCAGCTGAGTCGCCAAATTTTTATAAATCCCGATCTGACCGTATGAGACTTACGCCGTGGAATTAAGCGTCACCGACCTGAGAGACTTAGTCGCCGCCCTGAGCCAGAGCGATATTGTTGAGCTCACCCTCAAAAGCTCAGATTTTGAGCTTACCCTGCGTAAACCCGGCGCTATGGTAGCGGTGGCCGCGGCACCTGTAGCCTCGGGGGCTGGGCCAGAGCTGGTTGTGAGCGCTCCGCCGCCTGTGGTTGAGCCGACCCCGGCCTTGACTACGCCGCCGGTCGCACCACCGGGCAAGGGCAGCGATTTAATCGCCATCAATTCTCCTATGGTAGGCACGTTTTATCGGTCTCCGGCTCCGGAAGAGCCTCCCTTTGTAGGCGTGGGCGATCGCATCAGCACTGGGCAAACGGTGTGTATTATCGAAGCTATGAAGCTGATGAACGAGCTGGAGGCCGAGGTTAGCGGCGAAATTGTGGAGATTTTAGTCGAGAACTCTCAGCCGGTAGAGTTTGGCCAAACCCTGATGTTGGTGCGACCGGCGTGACCTTTGCCCTGGTGTGTCTATGTCTGTTGACCAGCGCATAATTGTGCCTTTAGATGTGCCCTCGGCCTCGGCGGCTCTGGCCCTGGTGGAGGCGCTACCCCAGGTGATCTTCTGGAAGGTGGGTCTTGAGCTGTTTGTCAGCGCTGGCCCCGCGCTGATTGAGACCCTCAAGGCGCGGCAAAAGCGGGTGTTTCTCGACCTCAAGTTTCACGACATTCCCAATACGATGGCGGGGGCTTGCGCCGCCGTAGGCCGCTATGGGGTTGACCTGCTCACCGTTCATACGGCGGCGGGCAAAGAGGCTCTGGTGGCGGCTCAAACCGCTGCGATCGCCGGAGCCGCAGCGGCAGGTGTCGAGCCCCCCACTGTGCTGGGTGTGACGCTGCTGACCAGCATTGCCCCCAGTGTTTTGGCTGAGGAGCTAAAAATTCCGCTTGAGTCGACCAGCTATGTGCTGCAAATGGCGCGGCTGGCCCAAGACAGTGGCCTACAGGGAGCGGTCTGCTCACCCCAAGAAGCCAGTCAGCTGCGGCGCTTTTTGCCCGCCGAGTTTGCCCTGGTCTGCCCTGGGGTACGTCCCACCTGGGCCAGCAGCCACGACCAGCGGCGCACGCTCACGCCCCTGCAGGCCCTCCAGGCCGGAGCCACTTACCTGGTGATTGGTCGCCCGATTACGGCGGCCCCCGACCCCGCTGCCGCCTTTGGGCGCATTTGCGAAGAATGCTCTGCCGCGATCGCCCCCTAGTGCATCAACCCCTATACCGACTGCTGTTGGCTCTGCGGCTGGGAGTAGCTACTCTGGTAGCGACTTTGAGTCCGTTGAGCGGTAGCTTTGCACAAGTTTCTCCCCCGCTCCCAGAGACGCCGTATCTACGCCCCCCCAACCGTTGCCCTAGCGATCTCGAGGGGCTGACTGCCCGGCTGTTGACAGACCTGCCCAGCTATGCCAACCGGGTGGCCAGCCGCAACCTGCGCCTATCGGCAGAGGAGCCCAGCGTTGCTCCTCCTAACATCGTTGTGATCGCTAGCCTGCCCGACTTTACCCCCATCGATCTGTCTGACTATTCTCCAACGGATTCCCCGGCTGATTCCTTAGGCCGTGAAGATCCGGACGGTGATTCTGCGGCCCGTGGCGACAGTCCGCTTCAGCAGGTGTTCTTTACCACCCTGGAGCGCCAGTACTGGCGAAACCAGGTGGCTGCGCTGCAAAACTATCACTGGCTGTTTTTAGTGCAGAGCCAGGACGGTTGGTACATGGCCCTGCTCTACTCCAGCCTCGGTCGCTATGCGGCAGGCGCTGGCCCCCTGGCCGCAGTCTCAGATCAGCGTCCGCCTACCCCACCCGAGGAAAGTAGCGATGGCATTGTGGGTCAGGCGATCAGGCTCTGGCTACGCGACTGTCGGGCTGGGGCGGTGTTCCCTGTCGATGTCGAGGACGCCGTTGGGTTCCCAGACGCTTCTGACACAGTCCCGTCTGATGCAGCCCCGTCTGATGCGCTGCCGCTGGATGAAACCAATCTGTAGAGGGTGTCGCGCTGCTGAGCGGGGCGATTCAGGCTGGCGATCGCACCCCGCAAATCATCCACCGTCATGCAGGTACCCCCTTGGGCTCCAGCCATCGTGGTGATGTGCTCTTCCATCAGCGTGCCACCGATATCGTTGCAGCCCCAGGTCAGCGCCTCGGTAGCCCCCGCCAGCCCGAGCTTAACCCAGCTGGGCTGGTGATTCACAATCCAGTTGCCTAAATAAATGCGGGCTACCGCCATCAGCAGGAGCGCATCGGCCAGCACCGGCTGGTCGCGCCCTACCCGGCGGCGCAGGGGTTTAGGTGCCTCCTGCCCGACAAAGGGCAGCACAATAAACTCAGTAATCGCCGCTGTTCGGCCCAACGCAATAGACTGACGCTGCAGCTGGCGCAGCTTCTCCAGATGGGTAATCTGCTGGGTCGGAGTTTCGATATGGCCCGACAGCAGGGTGCTGGTGGTCGGTAGGCCAATGTCGTGGGCCTGCCCAACAATCTCCAGCCAGGTAGCCGAGTTGATTTTTTCAGGGCACAGCACCCGCCGCACGTCGTCGTCGAGCACTTCTGCTGCCGTGCCCGGCAGCGAATCGACCCCAGCCGCCTGTAGCGCCAGCAGCACGTCTCGGTAGCCCAGCCCGTCTTGGCGAGCGATGAACTGTACCTCCTGGGGCGAAAAGGCGTGCAGGTGCAGAGCTGGATAGCTGCCTTTGATGGTCTCTGCTAGCTTCAGGTAGTAGCGCAGAGAACTGCCGTCAACTGTAGCTGCGGGGTTAAGCCCGCCCTGCATGCAAATTTCGGTTGCGCCCACGGCAACCGCTTCGGCAGCTTTTTCAAGAATGGGAGAAAAATCGAGCCAGTAGGAGCCCTCGGTCTCGGCATCGCGGCGAAAGGCGCAGAAGTTGCAGTGCTGCTCGCAGATATTGGTGAAGTTGATGTTGCGGTTGACCACGTAGGTCACCGTTTCTCCAACCTGACGCAGGCGCAGGGCATCGGCCGTCTGCCGAATCGCCGCCAGCGCCTCTGGGTCGCGCTGCTGCAATAGCGTGACGCCGTCAGCGGCTGAAATGTCGGCTCCAGCCAGAGCTTCAGCAAGAATCGGTTCAATGTCCATAGGTTTAAAGTAGGCCGCTGCCCATAACGCCACCTTTCTATTGTGTCTATTGTGACGGTTGAGCGCTCCGAGGTTAAGCCCAGGCTACAAAAACGCGATCGCCCCAGGGATTCAAATTCCCCTGGGGCGATCGCGCAGACTATCTTAAAACCTCTAGCCTCCGGCTACGGCGGGCACAATGCTAACTTCATCCCCGTCGCTGAGGGCCGTTTCTTTGCCGTCGAGAAAACGAATGTCTTCGCTGTTGACGTAGAAGTTGACAAAGCGGCGCAGTTCCCCAGCATCGTCGCAGAGGCGAGCTTTAATGCCGGGGCAGTTGCTCTCCAGGTCGTTGAGCAGTTCTACGATGGTGCCGCCGCTACATTCAAGGGCGGCCTGGTTGTTGGTGAACTTTTGCAGAGGGGTCGGAATGAGTACTTTTACAGCCATGGTGGTGTCTATCGCTAAGGTTTGAGAAGTTAAGGTCTAGGAGCAGTCAAAAAAATGATCCCACAGCGATCGCCGGGAGATCGGGCGGGCCAAGCCAAACTGGCTCAGCCCAGTTAGCAACGGCGCTATACAGGAACCTGCTGCCACTCCAGACGGTCCAGGGTGCGAGACCGCTCTAGAGCCCGCTCAAAGCTTTCGAGCTTGGGCTCAATGGTGAAGGGTTCGCCAATATAGCCCTGTACGGCTTCTTGAGTCTTTAAGCCATTGCCGGTGATGTAGACCACCGTAGACTCGTTGGGGTCAATTTTACCGGCTTCCACCAGCTTCTTGAGTACTGCAATGGTGGTGCCGCCTGCAGTTTCGGTAAAGATTCCTTCAGTTTCGGCCAGCAGCTTCATGCCTTCGATCACTTCAGCGTCGGTGACCGACTCAATGTTGCCGTTGGTTTTGCGGGCAATGTCGAGGGCATAGATGCCGTCGGCGGGGTTGCCAATGGCGATCGATTTGGCGATCGTATGGGGCTTCACCGGGGTGACAAAATCGTGGCCTTCCCTAAAGGCTTGGGCGATCGGGGAGCAGCCCTCGGCCTGGGCCCCGCTAAAGCGCACCGGCTTGTCGTCGACCAAACCCACTTTAACGAACTCCTGAAAGCCCTTGTAGATTTTGGTGAACAGAGAGCCAGAGGCGAGGGGGGCAACAATGTGGTCAGGCAGTCGCCAGCCTAGTTGTTCAGCCACTTCATAGCCCAGGGTTTTAGACCCTTCTGAGTAGTAGGGGCGCAGGTTGATGTTGACAAAGCCCCAGCCGTGGGTGTTGGCCACTTCAGAACAGAGGCGGTTGACCTGGTCGTAGTTGCCCTGTACCGCCATTACGGTGGGGTTGTAGATCAAGGTGCCCAGCACCTTGCCGGCCTCTAGGTCGGAGGGAATGAATACGCAGCAGTCTAGCCCGGCATGGGCCGCGATCGCTGCCGTAGAGTTGGCCAGGTTGCCCGTGCTGGCGCAAGAAACCGTTGTAAAGCCCAGCTCTTGAGCCCGCGTCAGCGCTACCGATACCACCCGGTCTTTGAAGCTGAGGGTGGGCATGTTGACGGCATCGTTTTTTATATAGAGTTCTTTGAGGCCCAGCCGCCGAGCCAGGCGGTTAGAGCGCACCAGGGGCGTCATGCCCGTGCCCACATCAATGGGGGTGTCGGTACTGACCGGCAAAAAGTCTTTGTAGCGCCAGATTGACAGCGGCCCAGCTTGAATGGTGCTGCGAGTCACCCGCTGACGAATTGCATCGTAGTCGTAGGCCACCTCCAGTGGGCCAAAGCAGACATCTTCACAGACGTGCTTGGCACCCAAGTCGTAGGTTGTTCCACACTCTCGGCACTTTAGAGCCGAAAAGGTAGGCGTGGTGGCGGTGGAGCGTTCGATGGACTGCGTCATGGCGGTTCTCTAGAGTCTGGTAGAGGTCTTGCTGAATTAGGTATTCAGAACGTAACACCGAAAACAAGATCTGGTCAAACATACCCGACTATTTTTGTCGGGTATGTTTGAATCCTTGGTGCCCAGGGCTTCGCACCCGTGGCCAACAATCTATCAAAACTGTCCTCTGGGCTAATTTAGGTTTGCAGCAGCTACTTGGGCCATTCTTCCTTGTGCACCTACTGCTTTAGCCTGAAGTTGGCCTGAGGTAAACGGGGAGGAAGCTGGGTTATAGAAGTCACTTTGACAACGGAAAAAACCGCCTAGGGATTGACAAAGTAGCGTGCTATACAAACGCCTTCCAGGTAGTTGAGGTTAAGTGATCTAAAGTCATGGAACGTTTGCATTATCTAATGTGCCAGACCGATCAAACTGCTCTATGCTTGGTGCCCAAGGTGGTCTGTACTGAGGGCTCAGCCATAATTTGGCGGCATAGAATAGCAATTTCAGTGCAGATGCCCTCTGTGATGCTCTTAGCAAAACGTTTATGGTAGTGACCCAAGATAAGCCGCTTGCCAATGTCTTCCGCCAGCTGTCTGGGGGGGCGTTTCCCCCAGTTGTTGAGTCCTACGATCGGGGCAAGACTATTTTCTTTCCGGGAGACCCCGCCGAACGCGTCTATTTTTTGCTCAAGGGAGCCGTTAAGCTATCGCGAGTATACGAGGCGGGAGAAGAAATTACGGTGGCCCTGCTGCGAGAAAACAGCGTGTTTGGGGTGCTGTCACTGATTACGGGCAATCGGTCCGATCGCTTTTATCACTCCGTGGCATTTACGCCGGTCGAGCTGCTGTCGGTGCCCATTGAGCAGGTTGAGCAGTCCCTAGAGGAGAATCCTGAGCTGGCGCTGCTGATGCTGCGAGGGCTATCGTCTCGGATTTTGCAGACCGAAATGATGATTGAAACGCTGGCTCACCGCGATATGGGATCGCGACTGGTCAGTTTCCTGCTGATTCTCTGCCGCGATTTTGGCGTTCCAAGCCAGGACGGGATCACGATTGACCTCAAGCTCTCCCACCAGGCGATCGCTGAGGCGATTGGCTCAACTCGAGTCACCGTCACTCGCCTACTGGGCGATTTGCGCCAGGAGGGCATGATCTCTATTTATAAAAAGAAGATCACCGTTCACGACCCGGTCAACCTGAGTCAGCAGTTTACCTAGACGGTGGCTAAGCCAAGGGCACAACGATGGTCTGGTCTGAGGCTGGGGCTGAGGCGGTTAGTCGGTTTGACCTGGGCGTACAAGAGCCCAACCCATGCAGTAGAGTAAATGCAAACTCCCCTGTGGCTGGTGCATGGTTTCTGGGTACGTATTAATTTTGGCGGTCTTAATGTTGGGGGGAGTCATTGCCACCCTGGGCGATCGCATTGGTACGCGAGTGGGCAAGGCCCGCCTCAGCCTCTTCAACATGCGTCCTCGGCAAACGGCGACGGTAGTCAGCACTGCTACGGGGAGCATCATTTCAGCCTCGACGCTGGCCCTGCTGTTCGGGGTGAGCAGCCAGCTGCGTACTGGAGTATTTGAGCTGGGCCGCATTCAGGACGATCTGGCCAGTGCCGAGGCCGACCTGGCCCAGGCCCAGGCGACGCAGGAAAACGTTGAAGCTGATTTAGAATCAGCCACAGCTGAGCGCCAGCGAGCCCTAGGGCGGCTTCAGGAAGTGAATGAATCACTCAATCGGGCCGTCTTGCAGCAGGATGCCACCGAGGAAGAGCTGCGCCAAACCCTCGGCCAGCTAGACACCGTCTCGCAGCAGGCTGAAACGCTGCGACAGTCGACCGCTACGCTGCGGGTAGAGCGCGATCGCTTGCTGCAGCAGCAGGCCACCATTAGCAGCCAGATTGCCCAGCGCGATCGCGCCATTGCTGAGCTTGACCAGCAGATTGCCCAGCGGGATCAGCAGATTGCCGAACGCGAGCAGCTGCTGGCCGACCTCGAGTCCCAGCAAGACTTTTTAGAGCAGCAGGTAGCGGCACTGCAAACTCAGTACCAAGGGCTTTTTCGCGGCAACATTGCCCTCAACCGCAACCAGGAGATTTTGGCAGGGCAGGGGCGGGCCGAAAACCGCGCTCAGGCCGAAGAATTTGTAACCGAATTTCTGCAGGAAGCTAACCGCATCGTTTCTCGCGCCATTGCCCCTGGTACGCCAGTGGATCAGCAAATTTTGCTAATTGGCAATCGCGAGGTCGAAGCCCTCATTGACCGTCTAGCCACAGGCGAAGACTACGTCGTGCGCCTGCTGTCGGCGGCCAACTACATCACCGGTGAACCCTGCGTCCTACAGCGAGGCGAACCCTGCATTCAGGTATTCATCGACGCCACCCCCAACCAGCAAATTTATGCCGAGGGCGAGCTGTTGGCCACCGTAGCGCTCGATCCGCCACCGTTTGGAAACCGCCAGCTGCTTGAACGGCTCAATCTGCTATTGGCCGCCACCCAGTTTCGGGCTCGCCAAGACGGCATTGTCAGCGATAACCTGCAGGTAGCTGACAACCGCCCTGAAACCATTCTGAACTTTCTAGAGGCGGTACAGCAATCCGGGCAGGCCGTTGATTTCCAGGCCATTGCCGCAACCGATATTTTTACAGCCGGGCCAGTGCAGATCAATTTAGCCGCTGTGCGTGACGGGCAAATCCTATTTCAAACGGACGTAGCTCCTACGCTGTTGGAGAATGGCGATAATCGCTCCAATTCCACGGGTCGCTAACCCTATTAGGATCCAAGATTAATTATCCTTGACGGCGAATATTTAATAATGTCTAAAAAAATTTGCAGATAGTTACCATATACCCCCACTTCTATACGGTGGGGATCACCTGTGTTTAGAATTAGCCTAACTGTCAGCTGCTAATCAATTGCTTTTAGCCCTGGTCTGTGTCGAAGCAGGCAAACTTTAATATATCTGGAGCGATCCCATGAAATTTGAGGATATTTATCAGTTCTTCGAGGATCCACCGCCAATCTACCTCAACAAAGAGCTTGCCGTCTGTTATGTGTTGTCGGTGTTGCTTCAGCAAGATTCCTACGGTACTGAGTTGATCCAGCGGTTGACTCACAACTATCCCCACTATCGCTTATCTGACACCGTACTGTACGGAGCGCTTAAGTTTTTAGAAGACGAAAACGCTATTGATGGCTATTGGAAAAAGGTAGAAGGCCGGGGCCGCCCCCGCCGCATGTACCGCCTCAACCCTGACTGGCGGCTGCAGTCTGAGGAGCTAGCCGAATTCTGGAAAACCTACATGGGCGATCCGGTGCGGCCCACCACCGCTCAAAGCCCTGCTTACTCTTCCCCACGGCGGTGACAGGCCGTTCAAACTCTCAAGGGCTATTAACCAGACTGGGCCTACCTGAATGATCCATCATTCCGTACCCTAGAGAGGTACCCCAGTTGGCCCACCCGTGACTGAAACCATAACCTACTCAACCCTCTTTCTAACCCTGCTCATGATGGTGGGGTTAGTCTTTTTTATTCGGGCATCTACTAAAGATCGCATAGAAACCCTAACGCTCGCCCGCCCCGTAGCGCCGCTCACCCTGCTGCAAACGCTAACTACCCATTTTGAAGAACGGGCCTACAGGGTAACGGCCGCCGAGGTCGAGGCTCAGCGCATTGTGCTACAAGGACGAGTGCGGCCTAGCCTATTTTTAGCCGGTTTTTTAACCCTACTAGCCGCTATTGGTGGACTGTGCTTTGCACTAGTGCTGACCAATTTATGGCCTGCCTACGGTACTGTTTTCTGGGCATTGGTTGGGGTCGCGCCAGTGGCTGGTTGGTTTTACTGGCGAGGGTCAGACCGCGACGAAGACATCATTCTTCAGGTCCGCCCGGAGGCCTCATCAGAAGACCCTACCCGCCCGTCTGCCACCGTCACCATCACCGCCCATCGGGACGAGCTGATTGCCCTAGAGCAAGATCTACAGCGTGAAACCGAAAAAAAAGCTAGCCCTTAGGCTAGCTTTTCGGTACTTAGCTTTGCGCTACTGGATACGATGACTCAGTCAACCCCGCTAAACCAGCTGGGCTGGTCAGCAGTCTATCTGGTTTAGTGAGTCAGGGTCTCTAGGGCTGAAGAATTCTCTTCATCTTCTTCGCCAAGCAGTACTCGTAGACTGGGGAAGAGAAAATGATTCTCTTCAACGTACTGGGCTCCAAACAAACCCTTCTCGGCCCAAAAGTACCGGTCAGTAGTATGCTCGTTCCGTTTAACCAGCAGCAGGGCTGGGGGGGCGATGCCCTCGGAATGAATAAAATTCCGAGCTGCGGTTACGGGTTTTTCGTTGCCGCTCTCAATACTATACTGAGGAACAGCCTCTAAGATGCGACGGCCTTCTAAGCGACGACGACTCTTACGCTTGCGTCTCCTTGCCAAGTTGCCTACCTCCCTCTCAGTGGATATTTGGATGTAGTTTCGGTTACAAAATTTGTTAACCAGGCCAAGTATATAGGCTCAAAATAAGAATTTCAACTTCTCTTAAAAATTGGGTCTAAAGTGCTACAAACCATAACTTGTAACGGTTACAAGGGTGTTCAATGGAGATAGGCCTGAACAGAATTGTTAAAAAATTGACAAAACTTTAATTATTCTTCCGTCAAACTCTTAAGTTGCTTCGCCATGATTGGCTCCCCTAGCTCCGAATTTATGGCCCTGTGTCAGTCCCAGGTTCTCCTGCTGACCCAGGCTTTAGGGGCAATGTCGACAGTGGTCTACCTGGTCGAAACGGCGGCAGACTCAATCAACCCAACCCTAGTACCCCTGGTGGCATACCCGGAGACCGCCGATCTCTGGAACGGTCTGCGCGAAGGGTTGGCAGCGGTTTCTGATCGCGAAAGTGAGGGTAAAGGCAGCGGGCAGGAGTTGTCTCGAGTTGCGGTTCAGCTGGACGACTGGTCTTCCCGCCCCAGGGCGACCGAGCCCGAGCAGTCGGCCTACTCCTCGCCTTCAAGTTTAGCCTCCCCAGGGGCAGGGGCCGAGACGACGGCCTATCCCCTGGTGCTGCCCTTAACTCACGAGGGAATTGTGCTCGGCATGATGGTCAGCACCCGTGATGCCCAACCCTTCACGCCCGATGATTATCAGCAGGCAGAGCAGGTGGCTAGCACTCTGGCGATCGCCTGCGTTATGGATCAGCGCAGCCAGTGGCTACAGCGCCAGCTCAACCAGCGCCAGCTCAACCAGGCTGACCAGTCCGAAACCTTCCACGATCTGCTGCACCAGTTTCGCAACCCGTTGACGGCGTTGCAGACCTTTGGCAAGTTGATGGTCAAGCGCCTGCCTCCCGAAGATACCAATCGCCCCATTGCCGAGGGTATTGTGCGTGAAAGTCGACGCTTGCAAGATTTGGCTCAGCACTTTGATGACGCTGTCGCTACCGTCGATGAAACCCTTACTCAGCCCACCAGTCCTTCGGTGGGTGGGCTACTATTGCCCGGCTCAACCGTCGGTTTTGCCGAGCACGCTGCCGCTACATTTGACCCAAAAGAAATCCCCAGTGGACTGGCGATCGCCCCAACGGGTCACGGTCTGGGGCGATCGCTAACCGTAAAATCTGGTGCGATCGCCGATGTAGCTCTACCCTTGGTGCAGTCAGTTCTGCCCCTGGCCCAGGAGCGGGGGCTGCATTTGGTGCACTACATTCCTAGCGCTCTACCCGATGTCTGGCTTGACGCAGCCGCCCTGAGCGAGGTGCTTCACAACCTGATCGACAATGCGCTTAAGTACACCTCCCCCGGAGCGCTGGTGTGGGTAACAGCCGGGCTAGTTCAGCAGCTAAACGCCCAGATCTTCCAGGGCATTGCCGTGGGCGATACCGGAGCGGGCATTCCCACTGACGATCAGCCGCAGCTGTTTACCCGTCACTTTCGCGGCGTGCAGGCCCGGGGTGACATTCCCGGCACTGGTCTAGGTTTAGCAATTGTTCAAGATCTTGTGCAGGGTATGGGGGGGCACGTCGACTTAATTAGCCCAGTCCAGGGTACCCCCTGGCTACCCCCCGAGGCCGCCGCCTATCCTCCCCATCCAGGAACACTATTCGTAGTGTGGCTGCGGGTCTCCCCCAGAGAGTCTTCGTCAGTATCGCCTGCCAAAGCAGATACTTAAGCCCACCCGCCAGGTCTTGGTGCAGGCATTCCCCTAGCTGTGCTCAACGCTACTAAAAGCCGCTTCCATAGGAGAATGAAATCAGCTAATCTGCCCCGCTGGTGCCTTTGTCGTTTTCATGTTCGACGTCGTATCACTTTGGTCTTTTCGACTGTAAACGCTTAACTTACAGATTCTGCAACAGATTCTGCAATAGATGTATTTCTGCATTCAGTAGTCAATCCAAAGTCAATTCAAAATTAAACATCGGTGAATTCATGGCAACCACCCTCTCCCCTACCCCTTCCACTCGGCTAACGCCCCCTGCTCCCCTCGCTCCCCTTGAGGTGCCCAAGCGATTACTGCTAGGGCCAGGTCCTTCCAATGCCGACCCTCGCGTTATTGCGGCAATGAACCAACAGCCCATCGGCCACCTCGATGCCGCTTATCTAGCGATGATGGACGAGGTGCAAGACTTACTGCGCTACACCTGGCAAACCACCAATCCCCTCACCTATGCGGTAGCCGGTACCGGGTCTGCAGCAATGGAAGCCACGATCGCCAATGCCGTAGAGCCGGGCGATCGCATCCTTGTCGCCGTCAAAGGCTACTTCGGCCATCGCCTTGTCGATATGGCCCAACGCTACGGAGCCAATGTCGTCACTATTCACCGACCCTGGGGCGAAGCTTTTACCCTTGAGGAACTAACCGTTGCTTTGGATGAGCATCGGCCCGCAGTGCTGGCGATCGTCCATGCCGAAACCTCTACTGGAGTCCGCCAACCCCTCGAAGGTTTAGGATCAGCCTGCGCCGATCGCAACTGTTTGCTGCTGGTCGACACTGTTACCAGCCTAGGCGGCGTACCAATTTTTCTCGACGAATGGCAGGTCGATCTAGCCTACAGCTGTAGCCAAAAAGGGCTGAGCTGCGCCCCCGGTATTTCTCCCTTCACCATGAGCCCTCGGGCCGTCGCCAAGCTAGAGCGCCGTCGCCAACCCGTCGCTAACTGGTATCTTGATGCGGCTCTGCTGCGCAAATACTGGGGGCCAGAGCGGGTTTATCACCATACCGCGCCAGTCAATCTCACCTACGCTCTACGCGAAGCTCTGCGTCTGCTAGCCGAAGAAGGCCTAGAGACTCGCTGGCAGCGCCATCAACAAACCGCCACCTACTTTTGGCAAGGGTTAGCCGACCTTGGCCTCACCTGCCACGTTGAAGAATCCCTTCGTCTACCTACCCTAACTACTGTACGCGTGCCCGACGGTGTCGATGCCAAAGCCGTTGGTCGCCAACTCATGACCGACTACAACATCGAAGTCGGTGGCGGCCTTGGAGAGCTTGGGGGCAAGGTGTGGCGAATTGGCCTGATGGGCTACAACAGTCAGCCAAAGCACGTCGATACTTTGTTACATGCTCTGGGGACGGTGCTGCGTCAATCCGCTTAACGCGTCAAATCGCTGACTACCATAGCAAACTGAGGAGGCGTCTCCATAACTTATAGAGACGCCTTCTTGGCCGAGGTAATTTTCTAAGCTACTTTCTGCTGCCCGCTTGTCAACAGAGGAAACCCTAGCTTCTCCCGTTGTTCTAGGTAAAGCTGCGCTACTCGCCGGGCTAGTCCTCGTACTTGGCGGATGTATCGAGTGCGCTCTGTTACCGAAATCACGCCTCGCGCATCCAGCAGATTAAAAGTGTGTGAACACTTCAGCACATAGTCATAGCTCGGCAGCACTAGCCCTCGATCCATCAGCTGCTCTGCCTCCTGCTGGTACAAATCAAACAGCGTGAACAGCAGTTCTGAGTTTGAGGCCTCAAAGTTGTACGTCGAATTCTCGACCTCCGCCTGCATATAGATATCGCCATAGGTGAGCTGATCGTTCCAGCGAATCTTTGCGATCGCATCCACCTCCTGCAAATACATTGTCAATCGCTCCAACCCGTAGGTCAGTTCAATCGATACCGGACGGCAGTCAATCCCCCCACACTGTTGAAAATAGGTGAACTGAGTAATCTCCATCCCGTCCAGCCATACCTCCCAGCCTACGCCCCAAGCGCCTACCGCCGCATCCTCCCAGTTATCTTCCACAAACCGGATATCGTGGTCTTCCGGTTTAATCCCTAGCGATCGCAGCGACTCTATATAAGTCTCCTGAATATTTTCAGGTGATGGCTTAATCAACACCTGGTACTGAAAATAATGTTGATAGCGGTTCGGGTTCTCCCCATAGCGCCCATCCGCTGGACGCCTGCAGGGTTCTGCATAGGCCACCGCCCAAGGCTCTGGCCCTAGCGCCCGTAAAAACGTGTGTGGGCTTTTCGTCCCGGCTCCCTTCTCCGTATCGTAGGGCTGCATAATTACGCAGCCCTGCTTAGCCCAAAAGTCATTCAGTGTTGCAATTACAGACTGAAAGTGCACAACTCCCCCCGGTTACTAACCCAGACCCACACTCATTACCTCTAATAGTATTCAACAAACTTGCCACCACCGTTAAGCGAT